>NZ_SKCD01000009.1:14910-169736 GCF_006542765.1 Paenibacillus luteus | reverse complement strand
CTCCATCTTTCCCGATTCAGTCATGCGACCATATCGCGTATCCGGTATTAGCATTCGTTTCCGAATGTTATCCCAGTCTTATAGGCAGGTTACCCACGTGTTACTCACCCGTCCGCCGCTAAGTATCTGAGGTGCAAGCACCTCATCAACTCCGCTCGACTTGCATGTATTAGGCACGCCGCCAGCGTTCGTCCTGAGCCAGGATCAAACTCTCCAAATTGGTGTTTGAAATGCTCATTACTTTTTTATCGCTTTTTCGCTTATCCCGAAGGATTTGCGAGGCAGTTATTACTCGTTGTTCAGTTTTCAAAGAGCAATCTTTTCTTTCGTGTCGGCCGTGTGTCTCATTGGCGACCTAGATAATATATCACAGGCGCCTATGGCATTGCAAGTACTTTTTTCATTTTTATCTAAAAATTTTTTATAACGGTTATTTCACCCTTATTTTAAAGGGTTTCGCATGCAATTACCTATAATAGAACAATTCCAAAAGTTAATACAACATTCCCATCATTCTCATATGCTCTTGTTGTTTAAATGATTATGAACTTCTGTTCTATCTATATAAGATTAATGCCGGCCATTCATTAAACTTCGTTTTTCAGCATTAACTTCAATTTAATAAAAAAACAGTAAGCGCAATACTGCGGCGCCAAATGCTTTGAAAGCTTTTTGCACCGCAATTCATTACTGCTTACTGTCTTTTTACATTTATCTGAGCACTTCTCTAATATGAAGATGCCGGTCAACGATCAAATTGACGATTGTTCCATCAATTGAAACCCATGGTCTGGTCGGATGATTATGATCCGAAAACACAATTTCTCCGATTCGTTCATCACTTAGCTTCACAATCGTTCCATTATGGAATTGGGTAGCCTTCTCTACAAAAGTACGTACATACCCGGGGTCAAGCTTGCCGAATGCATCGCTCTGTATTTGTTCCAGAACAAGATAAGGAGATGCGGCTTTTCGATATGCTTTATTCAAAGTCATCGCATGAAAAATATCCGCAATCGCTACAATCTTGGCATAGGGGTGAATCTTTGTTGCGTCAATCCCGAGCGGATAACCGGTCCCATCAATCTTCTCATGATGCTGAAGAGCTGACATTTTGACCCCTTCATTCAACGCCGGGACATTCTTGAGCAATTGATACCCCAGCACCGTATGACGCATCATTTCTTCTTTCTCTTCTATTGATAAGGGATTAGGCTTCGTCAAAATCGCTTTATCAATTTTCACGTTGCCTATATCATGCAGCAAACCAGCAAAAGCAAGCTGCATCCAATCCTTTTGCGGGAAACCTGTCCATTGTGCAATTTGATAAGAAGTCAAAGCACAAGTGATGCTGTTATGAAGCAAGTAATCCTTCTCCATGAATTGACGCGGAGCAAAGGTTAACAAGTTGTAGCTTTTGATATGCTCCAGCATTTTTTCCAGTTGTTTTCGAATATCCATCACAGGCATAGCCTGACCAGCTACAAAAGAGTTGAACACCTGACGCAGCACCTTAACCATATGGTCATACTCCTCATGAAGAGGGGAGGTCACAGTCGGAGTGGATACTTCCTGAACGGCATCCGCCTCGGCATCCTCACGCGTTTTGCTTATAGCCTGATTTGTCTCAATGTCAACAACTGTAACGAGGAATGCCTGCAATATCTCTACTTCTTTTGGGGTTACAATTCTCCCCTTATGGAATAAGACACTGCCGAGCGGAGTGAGGACATCTTCATTGATTTTGTCGCCTAGTTTAAGCTGTAATAACGTTACCGTTGCCAAGAAAGTCCTCTCCCCTGAGCCTGAGTATGAAATCTATTATTGATTCATTACGAAGCAAAAGCTGATGCGTCTTTCGACGACATCAGCTGTATTGGCTATTATTCTTCGCTTGGGGCTTCTCCGCCTTCTACCTCTTCGTTCTCATCGAGCACATCATTTTCTTCACTACGGGCAACACGGGTAACTGTAGCTACTGTATCATCCTCACGCGTATTAATGAGTCTTACACCTTGCGTATTCCGGCCCATCGTAGATATGCCTTCCATACTGGTGCGAATCATCGTGCCCGATGCCGTCATAATCATAAGGTCTTCATCATTCTCTACGACCTTAAGTGATACGATCGGACCGTTCTTATCCGTTACGTTAAGCGTCTTGATACCTTTACCGCCACGATTCTGGATACGATAATCTGCTACAGGAGTCCGTTTGCCGTAGCCTTTGGAGGTTACGATTAGAATATCCTTCTCAGGTACAATGACGTCCATATCAATAACGGAATCATTGTCATCAAGCTGAATGCCTTTCACGCCGGTGGCCGAACGTCCCATGGAGCGGACATCCTGCTCGGAGTAACGAATCGACATCCCTTGAGCGGTACCCATAATGATTTCCTGATTCCCGTCAGTAAGCTTCACGCCAATGAGATCATCGTCCTCACGAAGCGAGATCGCGATCAATCCGACCTTCCGGATGTTAACATAGTCATCGAGCGGCGTCTTCTTCACAACCCCTTGCCTTGTAGCAAAGAATAGGAAATGCTCTGCATCAAATTCCTGAACCGGGATAACTGCATTAATCGTCTCACCCTGTTCAATTTGAATCAGGTTGATAATCGGTGTTCCGCGTGCAGTACGGTTGAGATCAGGAATCTCATAAGCTTTGAGCTTGTATACCTTTCCTTTGTTCGTAAAGAACAATAGGTAGTGATGCGTATTGGATACGAAGAGATGCTCAACGAAATCATCATCCTTCGTGCCCATGCCGACAACGCCCTTACCGCCGCGCTTCTGGCTGCGGTAAGTACCGACAGGCAAACGCTTGATGTAACCCGAGTGGGTAATGGAGATGATAACATCCTCACGCGGAATGAGATCCTCGTCCAAAATTTCCTCATCACTGGCCATAAGCTCTGTGCGGCGCTCGTCACCGAAACGCTCCTTCAGCTCAGCAAGCTCCGTGCTAATAATATCAAGCACAAGCTGCTCATCTGCCAGAATTGCTTTATATTCAGCAATTTTACGCATAAGTTCTGCGTACTCTGCTTCGATTTTGTCTCTTTCCAACCCAGTTAGACGCTGTAGACGCATATCCAAAATAGCCTGCGCCTGCTCATGGGAAAGTGAGAATCTTGTAATCAATCCTTCACGTGCTTGATCTGCCGTCTGAGAAGCACGAATTAAGGCAATGACTTCGTCCAGATGATCAAGCGCGATACGCAAGCCTTCAAGAATGTGCGCACGAGCTTCGGCCTTTTTCAATTCGAACTCGGTGCGGCGACGAATAACCTCGATTTGATGCTGCAAATAGTGATACAGCATATCGCGAATGTTAAGCGTCTTCGGCTCGCCATTTACAAGGGCAAGCATATTAATTCCGAAATTGGATTGCAATTGCGTATGTTTGTACAAATTGTTTAGGATGATGCTTGGATTCACATCCCGGCGCAGCTCAATCACCACACGCATACCATTGCGATCTGATTCGTCGCGCAGGTCGGTAATACCTTCGATTTTCTTCTCGCGAACGAGCTCGGCAATCTTCTCAACTAAGCGAGCTTTAATGACTTGATAAGGGAGCTCATGTACAATAATGCGAGCTTTACCGTTATTCTCCTCAATTGTTGCACGCGCACGCATCGTTACGGAACCACGACCCGTTAGATATGCTTGCCGGATGCCCTGGCGGCCCATGACGAATGCAGCTGTCGGGAAATCCGGGCCTTTTATATAATCCATAAGCTCAATCGGTGTAATATCCGGATTAACAATCAACGCTTGTACGCCGTCAATAACCTCGTTCAAGTTATGAGGCGGAATATTGGTAGCCATACCTACAGCAATACCAGTAACTCCATTTACCAGCAAGTTTGGATATCGGGCTGGCAATACAACCGGCTCTGATTCTTCACCGTCGTAGTTGGGTGCAAAATCAATCGTATCCTTGTTGATATCACGCAAAAGCTCCATAGCAATCTTCGAAAGCCGTGCTTCTGTATAACGCATGGCAGCCGCAAAGTCGCCATCGATCGATCCGAAGTTTCCATGCCCATCTACAAGCATATAACGCATAGAGAAATCCTGCGCCATACGTACCATAGATTCATATACTGCTGAGTCACCGTGAGGGTGGTACTTACCGATTACTTCTCCAACAATCCTTGCTGATTTCTTATGAGGCTTGTCTGGTGACATGCCTAGCTCAGACATTGCATACAAAATACGGCGATGCACTGGCTTTAGACCATCCCTAACATCGGGAAGAGCACGACTTACGATGATACTCATTGCATAATCCATAAAGGAGTCGCGCATCTCCGTACCAATGTCCCGATCTTTTATAGATATACGTTCTTCTTCCGCCATGATTTACCTCCCTGACGCCATCTATAGCTACTCTTAAATCACAATAACTCTTATATTACTTTCTCAAAAAGCGAGCATATAAACCTTTTTCGCTCATGCTTTTGGATTTCTCGTAAATCTCACGTCATTTGTCGTTAAAAATAGGTGAATCAACGCTTTCCACATCCAAAAAATCGCCATAAAATAAACAGACCCAACTTTCATTATACCACTCAATTCCAAGTCTGTCTCCTGCATCATTTCAAATCCCTGCTAGGAAAAGAGCGTAGCGAGAGGAGAAAAATAGTTGAGCATTCAACGTATTAAAAGCAAATGGGCAAAAACAAAAATTATGCTCAAATCCGATTATTTGCGCCAATACATGCCGTCAACCAAGCTGTTTGGCCGTGGCAGCCTTCAAGGCATGCTGAACCAATACGGCATGGTTTACGTGAAGCCCATCAACGGTACCTTTGGCAATGGTGTCATCCGTGTGGAGAGAACGACAACACCATCCCTCGGCTATCGCTACCAGCTCGATACGAAGATTATGTTCTTTCCCACATTCGAGCAGCTGTACCAAAAAATCGTCAAGCAAAAAAAGAAGCGAAGCTACATTGTTCAAAAAGGAATTCACTTGCTCAGACACCAGAAACGCCGATTCGATATTCGTGTCATGGTCCAAAAAAACCTGAGCAACCATTGGGAAGCTACTGGAATTATCGGCCGCCTTGCCCACCCTGCAAAAATCGTAACGAATTACCACAGCGGCGGCACGCCGATGGCACTCGAGAAGTTGATGAGCGATCATACCAATCACGCTGAACTTGCCGCCTTCAAAAATCGGTTAAGGAAGCTCAGCATTAGTATCGCTAATAACCTGCAGACTGCTTATCCCAATATTAAAGAGATTGGCGTAGATATCGCGATTGATGCAACGCTTCACCCGTGGATCTTGGAAGTAAATACGTTTCCCGATCCTTATATTTTCCGCAAGCTGCCGGATCAGAGCATTTTTCAGCGCATATACCGCTATGCAGCTGCTTATGGCCGTTTCAAAAAAAGAAGCAGTCGTCCGTAACGGGCGACTGCTTCTTGCAGTGCAAGGTTCTTAAACATCCAGGTTGGTCACGTATCTAGCGTATTTTTGAATAAAATCACGACGCGGCTCGACATTATCGCCCATTAGCGTATCGAATACGACATCAGCTTCAATCGCATCCTCGATCGTTACCTGAAGCATAGTACGACTTTCTGGGTCCATCGTTGTTTCCCAAAGCTGGGTTGCGTTCATCTCGCCAAGTCCTTTATAACGCTGAACATTGACTTTCACGCCTTCTCCAAACTCGGCAATAATCCGGTCCCGTTCTTTCTCGGTTTGTGCGTAGCGAATGACCTTGTTGCGCTCCACCTTGAACAATGGCGGCTGTGCGATATAAATATAACCGGCATCTATAATTTGGCGCATGTAGCGATAGAAGAACGTCAGCATCAACGTGCGGATATGCGCGCCATCGACGTCGGCATCGGTCATGATAATAATTTTGTGATAACGTGCCTTTGCCAGATCAAAGTCGTCGCTTATTCCCGTACCAAGCGCCGTAATGATGGCCCGGATCTCAGCATTGCCAAGAATACGGTCAAGACGCGCCTTCTCTACGTTTAGGATTTTACCGCGCAGCGGCAGGATCGCTTGGAAATGACGATCACGACCTTGCTTAGCGGAACCGCCTGCAGAGTCACCTTCTACGATGTACAGCTCGCTGATTGATGCATCTTTGGATGAACAATCCGCAAGCTTACCTGGCAGTGAACCAACCTCTAGCGCGCTCTTGCGACGGGTCAACTCACGCGCTTTGCGCGCAGCTTCGCGAGCACGGGCAGCCTGCAAGCCCTTCTCTACGATTTTGCGGGAAACTGAAGGATTCTCTTCCAAAAATTCCTGAAGCTTCTCGGCAAAGAAAGACTCAACTATACCGCGAACCTCACTATTGCCAAGCTTCGTTTTCGTTTGCCCCTCGAATTGCGGCTCAGGAATTTTGACAGAAATAATCGCGGTTAGACCTTCACGCACGTCATCGCCTGAGAAATTGGAATCGTTGTCCTTAATTAGGTTTGTTTTACGGGAATAATCGTTAATAATCCGGGTCAGAGCGCTTTTGAAACCAGATTCATGCGTTCCGCCCTCATGGGTATTAATATTATTCGCGAACGAATGAATGTTCTCCGTGTAGCTGTCATTGTATTGCAATGCAACCTCTACATGAATGTGATCCTTCGAGCCTTCCACATAAATCGGTTGCTCATGCAGCGGCTCACGAGTGCGGTTCAAGTACTTAACAAACTCAATAATCCCGCCCTCGTACATAAATGTGTTCGATACATTGGTCCGCTCATCGGTAAGGACAAGCTCAATTCCTTTATTCAAAAATGCAAGCTCGCGAATACGCGATTGCAGTATCTCATAATCAAATACCGTCGTTTCAGTAAAAATCTCGCTATCGGGCGTAAACGTAGTCTTTGTGCCCGTTTCCGTCGTATCTCCGATAATTTTAATATCATATTGCGGAGCGCCTTTACGGTATTCTTGTTGATAGATATGTCCTTCACGTTTAACTTGAACAATGACGAGCTCGGATAGCGCGTTTACGACAGATATACCGACGCCATGCAAACCGCCGGATACTTTATAGCCCTCACCGCCGAATTTACCTCCGGCATGCAAAACCGTCATTACGACCTCAAGGGTCGATTTCTTCAGTTTCGCATTCTCCCCCACAGGAATACCGCGTCCATTATCGATAACGGTTATGCTGTTATTCTCGTGAACGATTACTTCGATTCTCGAGCAAAAGCCAGCCAAAGCCTCGTCAATACTGTTATCGACAACCTCCCATACGAGATGGTGAAGACCTTTGCCACTGGTGGAGCCAATATACATCCCCGGACGTTTGCGTACCGCCTCTAATCCTTCCAAGACCTGTATCTGACTCTCGTCATACGTATGCTGCTCCAAAGACATGCAACTTCACTGCTCCTCTCAACTGCTGTTCCTGATCGCCCTCGCTCTAGCCGTTCGCTGCAAAATGATGTGCTCTTTTCTTAAGCGTAGAGGATGAAATAGGCGAATAATATATTTTCTGCTTCGTTACAACGATCGATTTCGGCTCTTCCTCGCCTATCGTTTCAACGTCCTTGCGTTTTCGTGCCCCCGCAACAAATTGCTTGGAGAGTTTGGAGGATTGCTCGATAGAAATATCAAAGATGGCCACGAGCTCCGCAGCCCGAATTATTTTCTCGCCGCCCAAATGGATGTACATGTCCTCTTCCTCTCCTATTCGCACCTAACGCGTCACTTGGCCGTTTTTCACATGGTAGATGCCGGCATCCTGAAGCCTGCTCACATCCACGCTTTCAAGGCCGGTCGTTGTAATAAAGGTTTGTACTTTGCTTTGAAACGTCTCAATCAGCTGTGTTTGACGATTGTGATCAAGCTCCGACAGCACATCATCAAGCAGCAAAAGCGGATATTCTCCGATTTCCTCGTTAATGAGCTCTATTTCAGCCAATTTTAAAGATAGGGCCGTTGTTCGCTGCTGCCCTTGGGAGCCAAAGACTTGCGCTTCTTTGCCGTTTATGAAAAACGCCAAATCGTCGCGGTGCGGTCCCACTAGCGTAACTCCTCTGCGAATCTCCTGATCTTTCACCTGTGTTAACTTTATCATAAATTGCTCAAATAAAACAGTTTCATCTTGCTGGGCATCCGTGTCAAACGAAGGACGGTACTCAATGATGAGCTGCTCTGCACCGTTAGTTATGCCCGCATGGATTTGCTCTGCAAACGTTTGTAATTTATGTATAAAGTGTTTCCTTTTTTTCATGATTTTAACACCATGCTCTGCGAGCTGCATATTCCACACGTCCAGCATCGTCTGATTTGCCCCTCCTGGATAGGCGGCTTTCAGAAAATTGTTGCGCTGCTGCAGCACCTTTCCGTATTGCTGGAGTGTATGCAAATAGCCGGGCTGCACTTGTCCGATTTCCATATCGAGAAACCGTCTTCGCACTCCCGGCGTTCCTTTTACAATTTCCAGATCCTCTGGCGCAAACATCACAACGTTGACCGAGCCGATAAAATCGCTTAGCTTTCGCTGCTCCAGCCCATTGATCTTAGCCTTCTTTCCTTGTCCGGAAAAAAGAAGATCCAGCTTGACAGAACCGTATTTTTTATCAGCTTCGCCCGTTATTCGAGCGGTATCCCCTTGCCAGCCAATAAGCTCTTTGTCCTTAGAAGTGCGGTGGGATTTCGTAAGAGCCAGCACGAATATCGCTTCCAGCAAATTCGTTTTTCCCTGGGCATTAGGCCCGAGAAATACATTTACTTTATTAGACGTTTGCAAATCGAGCTCGTTATAGTTCCGATAATTTTGCAGCTGAATGCTCTTTAAAAACACGTTTTGACCTCCCGGTCCATGGGTGCGTTACTCTTTACCTACCGTAAAGTCGCCGCAACCTTCAACCTCTACTTTATCCCCAGCATACAGCTTTCTGCCTCTGCGGTTATCCGCTTCTCCGTTAATTATAACGGTATTCTCCTGCAAGAAAAACTTAGCATGTCCGCCGGTTGAAATGCAATCGGACAGCTTTAAAAACTGACCTAGCGTAATGTACTCTGTCTTAATGGCAATTTCCTTCATCGAAAAAAGTCATTCCTTTCTTTGCTTTTGTTCTTTATTAGCCTGTTGTCCGATAAGGCAAAATCACGTACATGCTGTAAGCATGGTCCATTGGACGAATGATGATCGGGCTCATCGCGCCTGTAAAGCCAATAAACAGCTGTTCGCTATCGATAACTTTAAGAACATCAAGCATATATTTAGAGTTGAAGGCAATTCTAAGCGGCTCACCGTTGAATTCCTTCGCTTCTAGCTGCTCGGTTACTCGGCCAAGCTCTGTAGAGCTTGACGAAATTTCGATCATTCCGTCTTCCAATGTGATCAAGCGAACGATATTGGTTTTTTCCTCACGAGACATCAGATAAGCACGGTCAATGGCGTCCATTACATTTTTTGTATCCAGTACAAGTTCTGTTTTGAAGGTTTGCGGAATAATCTTAGAAGTATCGGGATAGGTGCCATCCAAAATTCTCGTATAAAACAACACGTTCCCAAGCTTAAATAAAACCTGGTTGTCTGCTACTACGATATCTACGAGCGCATTTTGCTCAGGAACCAGCTTGGAGAGCTCGATCAATGTTTTTGCCGAAATAACGACATTACTGAATTTAAATTGCGCTTCGGTGTCAACTTGAGCCGTTCTGCTGGCCAAACGATGACGATCCGTCGCTATAAATTTAAGCTCGCCTTCAAGCAGATTCCACAGCACCCCTGTCAAAATAGGCGTTTGTTCGCTTGCGGAAGCAGCTAGAACGGTCTGGCGAATCATCGCTTTTAATAGATCTCCAGGCATTTGAAGCACTTCGTTTTGCTCAATGGACGGTAGAACCGGAAATTCTTCTGGGTCAAGTCCGACCATTTGAATTTCTGTTGATCCGGAACGAATGATGGTTTGATAGGTGTTGCTCACGTCAATGATAACTTGTTCGGAAGGGAGCTTTTTGACGATTTCCACGAAAAATTTTGCCGGTAAGACGACGCTTCCGGGTTTATCCACATGTGCAATGACGAATTGATCTCTTTCCACAGGGATAAAGCTTTGAATAGAAATGTCGGTATCACTGGCAGTAAGGGTTACGCCCATATGCGTAACCTCGATTTTAATTCCGCCAAGTATCGGAATTGCAGGTCTTGAAGATGCAGCTTTCGCAACTTGTTGAATAGCGTCGTTTAATTCGTTTTTAGAAATCGTTAATTTCATGGTTTCACTCCTAGCATTCTTATAAATTCATCCAACGTATGAGCTCACACGAATCTTTTTTTGGTTTAGGCAATCACTTTCAGCGTTTAAATATAAGGGATGCTTATATAGACGGCAGAACGTGTGCGAAACGAACATTTCCTGCGAAAGAAAGGGAGTTGCCGTTTACGCGTTTTTGATGATGTTTTTTAAAGATTTTTAATAGTCGTAGTAGTAGGGGCCCTGAATATGTGGATAACCCCAAGAAAGCCCGATAAAGCAAGCCTATCCACATGTGCATAGCGTGTGCATAGGCTTGCTTGGTTGTTCACATATGATTTTTGATTTTTTCGGTCAGGTTTTGAATGATTTTGTAGAGGTCCTGATCAATCTTGAGCTGCTGCGTAATTTTCTCGTGTGCATGGATAACCGTTGTGTGGTCGCGTCCTCCGAATGCTTCGCCAATCTTGGGAAGCGAGAAGTCCGTTAGCTCGCGCGAGAGATACATTGCAATTTGCCTAGGATAGGCAACTGCTTTCGTCCGCTTGCGCGCTTTGAACTCCTCAAGCCTGAGTCCATAGAACTCCCCGACCTTCGTTTGAATATCATGCATCGTAATCATGCGAGGCCGGCTTGATGGGATAATATCCTTCAGCGCTTCGGCTGCCAAGTGCGATGTAATGTCTGCGTTTATGAGGGAGGAATAGGCTACTACCCGTATAAGAGCGCCTTCTAATTCCCGAATGTTCGTATCGATTTGATTGGCAATGTAGATCATCGCTTCGTTAGGAATGTCCAGGTTCTCCGCTCTAGCTTTCTTGCGCAGAATGGCAATACGCGTCTCCAGGTCTGGCGGCTGGATATCCGTAATCAGCCCCCATTCAAAGCGCGAGCGAAGCCGTTCTTCGAGTGTTGGAATTTCTTTTGGCGGCCGGTCACTTGAGATGACGATTTGTTTTCGCTCCTCGTGCAGCGCATTGAAAGTGTGGAAAAACTCCTCTTGCGTCTGCTCTTTACCAGCCAAAAATTGAATATCATCAATGAGCAGCACGTCAATATTGCGGTATTTGGTGCGGAAGCTTTCTCCCCGGTTGTCCCGAATGGCATTGATGAATTCATTCGTAAACTTCTCCGACGAAATATAAAGCACCTTCGTATTCGGGTTGTGATCCATGATGTAATGCCCGATTGCATGCATTAAATGGGTCTTCCCAAGCCCAACTCCCCCATATAAAAAGAGCGGATTATAGGCTTTGGCCGGCGCTTCGGCTACAGCCAGCGAGGCTGCATGCGCAAAACGGTTATTCGCGCCAATAACGAATGTATCAAATGTGTACTTCGGGTTAAGCATATGAGTAGGTGTCGCTTCTTCATTCATGATCGGAGAATGCGCCGCTTTTGGCGGGAACATATAGGCGGGTTCTGAACCCTTAGGCTCCTCAATAGAGAAACGAACATCGACCTGTCTGCCCAGAAACTCGAATAGTGTTGTTCTAATCAGCTTTGTATAACGGCCCTCCAGCCATTCGGCTGCAAATGTTGTCGGCGCTGTTACTTCAAGCATGGAATCATCGACAAAAGAAGCCTTCGTCGCTTTGAACCAGGTGTCAAAGCTCGGCTTGCTTAATTTTGTCTGGATGATCGACAACACTTGCTGCCATAAATCATAGGTATGGCTGTCCACAGACTGTCACTCCTTATCCAAATCGCCACGAAGGGCGCAGTTGCAAGAAAAAATGTCGAAAATCAGGGTATTATAACGAAAGCATCCACATTATAAAGAATCTTAAGCAGATGAGTTATAAGATAGGGGATGAGTTTGTTCACAATGTTATCCACAGGCTGTTGATAAATCTGAGGCAAGATTGATCTAATCCACAATGAAAACATAATTATCATAGCAAAAGATGCCTTATATTTCAACGAATTCGCATATTTTATCCACATTCTCAACTGCTTGTGCATAAAAGTTATCTACACCACTACATATTGTTTATATCTTGTGACCATTTCGACAAAGTTCGTTCGGCATGCCAGAAAATTGTGCACATGTTATTAGTTTTCGATAAAAGAGGTCATTTCATGCATTTATCCACAGTAGGGGGTCTGATTTTTTTATCAACAGGATCGAGCGGGAGGGGGTCATTGACTTTTGATGCTCAACGTGGTTTAATAAAAAAAGCGTTTTTTTAAATATAAGGCTATGTAAGCTGTATGCTTATGAAGCTGCTTATATTTCACCGCGAAACGATGCTGCTCCGTCATTCAAAGGCGGCGAGAGCCGTTGCGCATGATTGGAAACACGCAGTATAGGAGGTGCAGAACGATGAGACCTACATTTAGACCTAATGTAAGCAAACGCGCGAAAGTGCATGGATTCCGCAAACGGATGAGCACGAAGAACGGACGTAAAGTTTTGGCAGCGCGTCGTCAAAGAGGAAGAAAAGTACTAAGCGCATAAGCAGAAGACCACGTCCGGTGGTCTTTTTTTTTTGCTTGCGAGGTAAAGGAGTGAGAGCAGGCTGCTTATGCTGCTCTCTATCTGGCGATACTTAGAAGATCAACAAGAGAACGGTGGGCCATGAGTCGTGCATAGAAAACTGCGTCTTCGCAACCGTGAAGACTTTAGCCGAATTTATCGAGGCGGCAAATCATTCGCGAATGGCCAATTTGTCGTCTATTGGTCGAAGCAGCCGGCGGCGGAGCCTTTTCGTTTAGGCGTGTCCGCAAGTAAAAAAATAGGTAATGCGGTCGTTCGAAATCGCATGAGAAGAATGATTAAGGAAATTGTGCGTCACCAGGAGAAACGGATCGTTCCCAAAACCGACTTCATTCTAATAGTAAGAAAGCCAGCGACGCTGATGAAGATGAAGGAGATGGAGAAGAGCGTTCTTCACGTTCTGAAGAAAGCCGGTTTGCTTAAAAGCACCAATCATTCTAAGGATAAGCAGGCAGATGGACGATAATCTGGAGGCTTGCTTGGCGTACCCAAAATAAGCTATTCCGCCTGTGGCAAGAAAGCGGATGCATAGGCAGGCAAAATGTTTCTTTGTCCCATAAATTATGGTATAGTCTAGAATGAAAATATAAGATTGTATAAGTTATACAATGCCTGTATTTGACCATGAAACAAATGCTGCGCGCAAGGGTTCGGCGATAGCCGTTAACGCTTGATGTAATGGCTTTCAGAGAGGAGTTTTAATGTTGTTGTTTTGGACTAAAAACAAAAAATGGATTTTAGTGCTCGGCCTTGTTCTGCTAATGGGTGTTCTAGCAGGATGCGGCGCTCCAACAACCCAGACGACGGAGACCGCTGATTTATTAAAGGGTAACTTCTGGGAGAAAAATGTAGTCTACTATTTTGCAATTACGCTTGATACGTTCGCAGGTTGGTTTAACGACTCCTACGGACTTGCTATATTGCTACTGACGATCATTGTAAGAACGTTGATTCTGCCGCTGACTCTGAAGCAATACCGCAGCTCGAAAGCGATGCAAGCCCTTCAGCCTCAAATGGCTGACATTAAGAAGAAACACAAGGATAACCCGCAAAAGCAGCAAGAAGAAACGATGAAGCTGTTCCAAACGCATAAGGTCAACCCAATGGCAGGCTGCTTGCCGCTTATTGTTCAGATGCCGATCTTTATCGCTCTTTACAATTCCATTTACAAAAACCCTGATATTCGTGAGCATACGTTCCTATGGCTTCAACTTGGCGAGAAGGATCCGTATTACATTCTTCCGATTCTCGCTGCGGCTACGACTTTTGTTCAATCTAAAATGATGCAAAAGCAGCAAACGCAAACGATGCCAGGTATGGGCATGATGCTGGCGATTTTCCCTGTGCTTATTTTTGTAATGGCACTCTCGTTCCCAGCAGCTCTTCCTTTATACTGGGTGTACAGTAATATTTACACGATTGTTCAAAACTACTTCCTATACGTTCGTTCATCTGACAAGGGTAAGGAGGCCCCTGCGAAATGAAGAAAATCATTGCATCGGGGAAAACGGTAGAAGATGCTGTACGTAACGGACTATCACAATTGCAAGTAACTGAAGACCGCGTTAAACAAGTTGTGCTTGAGCAGCCCACGAAAGGTTTTTTCGGACTGTTCGGCGCAAAGGAAGCGAAAGTTGAGCTTGAGCTAATCCCTGATCCCATGCTGGAAGCGGAGCAATTTCTCCGTGAGGTGGCGGGAACGATGGGGCTGCAAGTGAACATTGATCGGAAGCAAACAAGAGAAGGCATGCACCTGTCTGTATCAGGCGGCGGAGACCTTGGTATGCTGATTGGACGTCGCGGACAAACGTTGGATGCATTACAGTACTTAGTAAACATTGTGGCTAACCGTTACTCAGACAGTCATCTGCGTATCGTTCTTGATGCAGAAGATTTTCGTGAGCGCCGCCGCAAGACGTTAGCGGATTTATCCGATCGTTTGGCAGGGAGGGTGATTCGCACCAGGAAAGAGGTTGTCCTGGAGCCGATGTCACCCCATGAGCGCAAAGTGATTCATTCGCAGTTGCAGAACCATCCTAAGGTGAAGACGTTTAGCAAAGGCGATGAGCCGAACCGGCGAGTGGTCATTGCGTTAAGGCAATAAGCTTTCCTATAAATGTATAAGAATCTATACGCTACCCGCAGCAATGGCTCATATGGTCATTGCTGTTTTTCCATTTGAGAGGTGCTGACAGCAATGGTACATGATACGATCGCAGCCATTTCGACGGCAGTCGGAGAAGGCGGTATCGCGATTATTCGAGTAAGCGGACCTGAGGCAATTGGCGGGATCGCTGCCGTTTTTCGTTCGAAAATAAACCTGAAGGATGCAGCTACGCATACGCTGCATTACGGGCACATTATAGATCCAGCAACAGGTGAAGAGGTCGAAGAGGTACTGGTAACACTGATGCGGGGCCCACGTTCTTTCACTGCGGAGGATGTGGTTGAAATCAACGCACATGGCGGCGTGATTGCCGTTAAGAAGGTGCTAGACGTTGTTCTGCAGCTGGAGGGCTTTCGTACCGCGGAGCCCGGGGAATTCACGAAACGTGCATTCTTGAACGGCCGAATTGATCTCATGCAGGCGGAGGCTGTTATTGACTTAATCCGTTCCAAATCAGATCGAGCGTTTTCGGTTGCTCGCAAGCAAGCGGAGGGTGTACTCTCGAAACGAATTAAAGCGCTAAGGCAAACAGTTATCGAACTGCTTGCCCATATTGAGGTTAACATCGATTATCCGGAGCATGATGTGGAAGAGATGACAAGCTCGTTTATCCGCGATCAGTGTCACTTGGCCATCGGTGAAATTGACCGTTTGTTAAAAACAGCGAATGAAGGCAAAATATTGCGTGAAGGCATTGTAACGGCCATTGTTGGACGCCCCAATGTCGGCAAGTCGTCGCTTATGAATGTACTGACGCAGGAGAATAAAGCGATCGTCACGGATATACCAGGCACGACTCGAGATGTTATTGAGCAATTTGTCGCCATTAATGGTATTCCACTGCGACTTCTAGATACGGCAGGCATTCGGGAAACCTCGGATGTCGTAGAACGCATTGGCGTAGAGCGTTCAAGAAACGCACTTGAAGAAGCGGATCTGATTCTGTTGGTTTTGAATTATAATGAGCCGCTTCAGGAAGATGATCGTGAGCTTTTACAGCAAATGAAGGGTCGGCCGGTCATTGTGATTCTAAATAAGGCTGACTTGCCGCATCAATTAGAAATTGAGGTGGTGGAGCAGTCGATTGCTGCCGATTCCATTGTGAAAATGTCGGTCCTTGAAGAAAAAGGTCTTGATCAATTGGAGCAGACGATTAGTGAGATGTTTTTTGAGGGGCAGCTGGAATCGGGAGATTTGACCTATATCAGCAATGTTCGACATATTGCCTTGTTGAAACGAGCAAAGCAATCGTTAGTGGATGCCATTGAGGCATCAGATGCCGGCATCCCAATCGACCTTATTCAAATTGATGCAAGATCGGCCTGGGAGTCCCTTGGAGAAATTCTCGGTGACGAAGCGGGAGACTCGTTGATTGATCAGATTTTCTCGCAATTCTGTTTAGGGAAATAGATGGAAGTAGGCTTTCGCAGCATACTTCGTTTATGCTAACAGGGGTAGGTTAATTTAAATAACTATATAAGTTGAACAAAAGAATTGAAGTTTAAGCGAAGCGAGAAGATCATTCCGAAGAAACGAAGCGTACGCCTTTGTAGGCGGATTCTTACCGTAATGTCTAAGTCAATCCAAGAAAAAGGTTGCAACTGCGACCCTAAAGAATAATCTACACGCGCAACGACCAAAACGAGACACTTTAACTCAACTTATATAGCTTAAAATAGACTCTTTCGAGGATTTAAAATGAATGTTTATGAAGTAGGACTTCTAAGAAAACCTTAGATCATGCTTATAATGTAGTTTTTTTGCAAAAACCTAGGATAATGCTTACGAAGAAGGTTTTCTACGAAAACCTTGGAGGAGAGTGAATAACAATGAGATATATAGCTGGAGAATATGACGTTATTGTCATTGGAGCGGGGCATGCAGGCTGTGAGGCTGCGCTCGCTGCCGCCCGGATGAGCTGTGAGACGCTGCTGCTTACAATTAACCTTGATATGGTTGCGTTTATGCCATGTAACCCATCTATCGGAGGTCCTGCCAAAGGACATGTCGTGCGCGAGATTGATGCGCTGGGCGGAGAAATGGGCCGTAATATAGATAAGACCTTTATTCAGATGCGAATGCTTAATACGGGCAAAGGGCCGGCAGTTCATGCGCTTCGTGCTCAGGCCGACAAATTTGATTACCAACATCTGATGAAGAAAACCATTGAAGAAACGCCGCATTTGACGCTTCGTCAGGGGATGGCTGAAGAACTGATTGTTGAGGATGGCAAGTGCCTCGGAATCGTAACGAAAACAGGTGCGGAATACCGTGCTCGTACAACAATAGTGACAACAGGTACCTATTTGCGCGGGAAAATCATTATGGGCGAGCTCATGTATGAGAGCGGTCCGAACAACCAACAGCCTTCTGTCAGACTGTCCGCAAGCCTTAAGGAAAACGGTCTTGAGCTTGTTCGCTTCAAGACGGGTACGCCGCCGCGCGTTCATAAGGATACGATTGATTTCTCCAAAACCGAAATTCAGCCAGGCGACGATAAACCGAAGTTTTTCTCGCATGAGACAGAATCTTCAACAAACGAACAGCTACCATGCTGGTTGACTTATACTTCAGAGGCGACTCACAAAATTATTAATGATAATCTTCACCGCGCACCAATGTTCTCAGGAGCAATCGAGGGAACAGGTCCGCGTTATTGCCCATCCATCGAGGATAAAATTGTTCGTTTTGCTGATAAACCTAAACACCAGATTTTCTTGGAGCCTGAAGGTAAAAATACTTCGGAATATTATGTGCAAGGTCTCTCAACAAGCATGCCTGAGGATGTGCAATTAGGCATTTTACGTTCAATCCCAGGTTTGGAAAAAGTTGAAATGATGCGTAACGGCTATGCGATCGAGTATGATGCAGTCGTACCAACGCAACTATGGCCATCTTTGGAGACAAAAGTGATCGATAGCTTATTTACAGCGGGGCAAATTAACGGTACCTCTGGTTATGAAGAAGCTGCAGGTCAAGGTGTAATGGCTGGTATTAATGCGGCGCGCAAGGTTCAAGGGAAAGAACCGGTTATCATTGGGCGCTCGGAAGGCTACATTGGCGTCATGATTGATGACCTCGTGACGAAAGGAACGAATGATCCTTATCGCTTGCTTACTTCAAGAGCGGAATATCGCTTGCTGCTCCGCCATGACAATGCTGATTTGCGTCTGACTCCTACAGGCTATGAGATTGGTTTGATTTCGGAAGAACGATATAATAAATTTTTGAGTAAAAAAGAATTGGTTGAGCTTGATATCGAGCGGTTGCGCGGAACGAAAGTGAAGCCTGATCAAGTGAATGAAATGCTGATCGCTGCTGGAACTGCTCCTATGGAGCATGGTACGGATGCATTGTCCTTGCTTCGTCGTCCTGAAATCACTTATGCAATGCTAGAGACGGTTGTTCCTTCTGTTCCGGAAATGAAAGAGGAGATGAAGGAGCAAGTAGAAATTCAAATTAAATACGCTGGTTATATTGAGAAACAGCTGGTGCAGGTCGCACGTTTGAACAAGATGGAGAAAAAACGGATTCCAGATGACATTGATTATAATGAAGTTCGAAGCCTTGCTTCGGAAGCGAAGCAAAAGCTGTCTGTCATTCGTCCACTTTCGATTGGTCAAGCATCGCGTATTGCTGGTGTCACACCAGCAGATATTTCAATTCTCCTTGTTCACTTGGAGCACTACAACCGTGTAACGGCAGCGAGAGGTTCATAATATGGATGATACGTTGGTATGGTTTACGAAGAAAATGGAGGAAAGCGGAATACCGCTTTCTCCTGTTCAACTAGAGCAATTTGAGCAATACTATCGATTGCTTGTTGAGTGGAACGAAAAAATGAATTTAACAGGCATTACCGAACGGGATGCAGTTTATGAGAAACATTTTTATGATTCTGTTTCGTTATCCTTTTATACAGACTTGAACAGCGTGCGAAAGCTTGCCGATATTGGTTCAGGAGCGGGTTTCCCTAGTATTCCGCTTAAAATATGTTTCCCACATCTCCAAGTGATGATTGTTGATTCCTTAAATAAACGAATTCAATTTTTAACTCACTTGACGGAGCAGCTAGGCTTGGATCAGGTATCATGCTTGCATGGAAGAGCAGAGGACTTGGCTCAACACCCTCAGCACCGAGATCGGTATGATTTGGTTACTGCCAGGGCGGTTGCACGTTTAAATGTATTGAATGAATTTTGTTTGCCTTTCGTCAGAAAGGGCGGTCTCTTCGCAGCGATGAAAGGATCACAATCGGATGAAGAAGTTAGAGAAGCGTCTTTCAGTTTAAGAGAGCTGAAGGGAAAAATAAAGTCACAGCATCAGCTTTCTTTGCCAAACGAGCAATCTGAGCGTCATATTGTTTTAATAGAAAAACTTGAGGCGACTCCTCGGAAATATCCTAGAAAAGCGGGTACCCCGCTTAAGCAGCCCTTAGTATAATTCAAACGTGATGTTCCACGTGAAACATTTAAAAGTAACTCCATTGCAAATTCGTCACATCACAACAACAATTATTTATTCAAGCCTAGTGTCAAGCAGGAGATCGTTCAACGATAGTCGAATTATTAGGAATATGAAGAGACTGGACGGCGGCGTAAGAAAACAGGTTGCGTATGTCTTGGTCAACGTATGCTTTCAAAGAGCGGATTACTATATTCGTTTATAGTACGTATACGACTTCAATAACTATTCTTACGAGACTTCTTTTTTCTCGAAATTAAATGAACCTTGTTACGGATGTTCACCGTGAAGTTGATGATTATTACCTGTGAGAGGTTAAATCAACCTAAAATAATCCAATTGGCAATGAACCAATCTTACTGCTGAAGCGTATTTATTGCAAAAACCTTGTCATTACTTTTCAATAGAATAATAGTATGCATGGATATGAATCACGCATATTGGAGTTTTATGAGAAAACCATTTGCTTTATGGATTGATAAAGCAGATGGTTTCATTTGAAGTGATTAAAACAAGGTTTATCTCATGATCGGGTGGTAATTATTGATATGAAAGAACAATTTTCTCGATTGTTCGGCCTGTCCGAGCAGCGCATACCGCAAGAAGAAGTTCGGCAAATTCCTATTTCAGAAATCGATGCAAGCCCGTTTCAACCGCGTACGATTTTTGATGACGACCGAATAGAAGAATTATGTCAAACGATAAAAACACATGGAGTCATTCAACCCATCGTTGTTCGGATGCGTAATGGAAGATATGAGATTATAGCGGGAGAACGCCGTTGGCGTGCCGTTACTAAGCTTGGATATGATACTATACCTGGAATCGTTCGTGAATTTAATGATTCGCAAACGGCCTCCATCGCTTTGATCGAGAATCTTCAACGGGAAGGCCTTTCGGCTATTGAAGAAGCGATTGCTTATCAGAAGCTGATTGAACTTCATCAATTGACGCAAGAGAGCCTAGCTCAGCGTCTAGGGAAAAGTCAGTCTACCATCGCTAATAAATTGCGGTTATTAATGTTAAGTGATACGATTAAGATGGCGTTAATGGAACGCAAAATTACGGAGCGCCATGCAAGAGCGTTGTTGTCGCTTGATACTGAAGAGCTGCAGCATAAGGTGCTAGAAGAAATAATAACGAAGGATCTAAACGTCAAGCAGACTGAGGTTAGGATTGCTTTCTTAAAAGAATCCACGAAGCTCAAGAAAGCAAAACGGATCTCTTTCACGAAGGATGTTCGGTTGGCGCTGAATACCATTAGGCAATCGATCGAAATGGTATCCGGATCAGGACTTCAAATTAAAACGAATGAAAAGGATCATGATGATCATTACGAGATTGTCATTCAAATTCCTAAGAGATAGAAGGACATCAACTTAGATAAGATAGAAAAGCTCCAAAGGCAATTGTATTTTGTGCCGCCCTCACTGAGGGCGGCGATGCCATTTGTAGCAAAAAAAGTGTTTTCGATCGCAGTATTCATACGACGTATTATTTCTGGTGTGGTTGTAAAGCTACATATGATAAGAAACGTTTACAGTGATAATGTAAACATTCATACAAGTCAAAATAATTGCACATACAAAGTTGTACACATAGAGGTGAGCCGGTTTTGTCTAAGATAATTGCAATAGCCAATCAGAAGGGCGGTGTCGGAAAAACGACAACGTCTGTCAATTTAGCTGCTTGTTTAGCATCACTTGGAAAAAAAGTGTTGCTCGTTGATATTGATCCGCAAGGCAATACAACAAGTGGTTTAGGCATTAATAAAGGCGATGTAACCAATTGCATTTATGATGTCCTTATTAATGATGTGCATCCAAAGGATGCTATGTTTGAGACGAGAGTCCCAGGGCTGAAAATCATTCCTGCTACCATTCAATTGGCTGGAGCTGAGATTGAATTAGTTCCAACAATTTCCCGTGAGCTCCGTTTGAAAAAATCGTTGCAAATGGTTAAGGATGATTTTGACTATGTGCTAATTGATTGCCCGCCATCACTTGGCATATTGACAATCAACTCGCTAACGGCAGCTGATTCTGTTCTTATTCCTATTCAATGTGAATATTATGCGCTTGAAGGATTGAGCCAATTACTCAACACAGTTAGACTCGTGCAGAAGCATTTGAATACTTCGCTACAAATAGAAGGCGTTCTTCTGACCATGTTGGATGCAAGAACGAATTTAGGCATTCAAGTTATTGAAGAAGTTAAGAAGTACTTTCAACAAAAGGTATACCAGACAATCATACCGCGCAATGTTCGTTTAAGTGAGGCGCCTTCGCATGGCCAAGCGATTATTACCTATGATCCGCGTTCCAAAGGAGCAGAAGTGTATCTTGAACTAGCAAAGGAAGTGATTATGTATGAGCAAGCGGCTAGGTAGAGGGCTGGATGCGCTTATCCCATCGCTTTCTGTGAATGACGATGACAAAGTGATTGAAATTTCCTTGTCTCAATTGAGACCCAATCCATATCAGCCAAGAAAGACATTCGATGAGGATTCCATTAAAGAATTAGCCGAATCCATTAAGCAGCATGGCATCATTCAACCTATTATCGTTCGTACGGTCCTCAAAGGCTATGAAATCATAGCGGGCGAGCGTCGGTTCCGCGCATCGCAATTTTGTGGAAATGCAACGATTCCTGCCGTCGTAAGATCATTTTCAGATCAGCAGGTTATGGAAATTGCACTGATTGAAAATCTTCAGCGTGAAGATTTGAATGCCATTGAGGTGGCGATTGCTTATCAAGCGCTTATTGATAAATTTAAGCTTACGCAAGAAGAGCTGTCGATGAAGGTAGGCAAGTCGCGTTCGCACATTGCTAACTTTGTACGGTTACTTTCCTTGCCTGTTGATATTAAAGACAATGTTTCACGTGGAACAATATCAATGGGACACGCAAGAGCTTTGGTAGGCATCAAGGATGTTAAAATCCAAAAAGAACTAGCGGATTTGGTTGTTTCACAAGAGTGGAGCGTTAGGCAACTAGAGGAAGCTATTCAGAAGCTTGACTCCAAGCAACCTGATGATAAAGCCAAGCCAAACCAGAAAAAACGTGATCCATATATAGATCATCTAGAGGAGTCGTTGCGTGAACGATTCAAAACGACTGTGAAAATAAAACAACAAAAAGATAAAGGTAAAATTGAGCTTCAATACTATAGCAAGCAGGACCTGGAACGGTTGTTAGAGTTGCTTCAGTATATGGCATAAGTAATACCAAATCATGGCATACCTAAGTTGTAATCTTGCTTTTGAAAGATTAAACTAAGGTATGCCATTGTTGTGACCAAATGAGCGGAGAAGGTTGTGAAACAATTGACTGATAGTGAAAAAAAGGTGATTTATTTGGATCATGCGGCAACCTCCTGGCCGAAACCGCCAACCGTGACGGAAGCCGTTATTCATGCGATGATGCATGATGCAGCTAACCCAGGCCGAGGCAGTCATGCGATGGCTGTTCGCGCAAGTCGCGTTTTGTTTGAAACGCGAAAGCAGCTATCGAAACTATTTAATATAAAGAACCCGAATGATATCGCATTTACGTCTAATACTACGATGTCGTTAAATATGGCGATTAAAGGATTTCTTAAACCAGGAGATCATGTGATTGCGACTTCAGTTGAACATAATTCAGTAAGAAGGCCGCTATATTATTTAGAGCAAACAATTGGCATTGAGGTTACCTACGTAGAATCGGATGAAAAAGGGAATCTAAATATAGATGACGTATCGAAGGCCATTCGATCCAATACAACACTTGCCATTGTTAATCATAGCTCTAATCTGATGGGGACGATTATGCCAGTAGCGGAAATTGCGGAATTGACAAAGAAGCATGGCATAAAGCTGCTTGTAGATGCCGCCCAAAGCGCGGGCATAATCCCCGTGGATGTAAAAACGATGGGCATTGATATGTTGGCGTTTCCTGGTCATAAAGGCTTGCTCGGCCCACAGGGCACAGGCGGCCTGTACATCGATCCGAAGCTTGAATTGGTCCCTTTGCTTCATGGAGGAACGGGGAGTCAATCAGAGGTTCGTGAGCAGCCTATGGTAAGGCCTGATCGCTATGAGGCGGGTACACAGAATACACCAGGCTTGGCTGGTCTGAAAGCTGGCGTGCAGCATGTACTACATGAGACGGTCGAGAGCATTCATACGAAGGAATGGGCTTTGACGCAGCGAATGATTCAAGGATTACAGCCTTTAAAGGGGATTCAATTACTTGGTCCAGAGCTTGGGGAACCGAGGACGGGGATTGTCGCTTTTAATTTAGAAGGAGTAGATCCATCGGAGCTTTCTTTTATTTTGGATCAGCATTACCAAATTGCCATACGAGCAGGCTTTCATTGCACACCGCTCGCACATGCATGCGCAGGTACGTTAGAAACAGGAGCAATACGCGCAAGTGTAGGCATTTATACAACAGATGTAGACATTGACGCCTTTACGGAGGCTATAAAAGAAATATCGCTGAACTATGATGGGGCTTAGCAATGAATTGGGGGCGGATTAGCAACAATGGAAGACTGGACATCAAATCCGATGAATACTGTTACTGTAGGCATAACTTTACTCGTTATCATTTTATTTATATGGATTTCGATTGTGGGCAGGCGGCTGAAAAAGCTTAGAAAGCAATATACAGCGGTCATGGGGAACACAGGCATTACGAACATCGAAGAGGTTATTGTTGAATTGAAGGAAAGCCTTGCTGTACAGCAACAGGAAAACCAGCAAATAAAAGCACAGCTTGAAGAGGTGCAAAGAACGCTGCCAAAGCAAAAGGGGAGAGTAGGCGTAGTCCGCTACAATGCCTTTGCTGAGCAGGGTAGTGATTTGAGCTTCTCCATTGCAATCATCAATGATGACATGGATGGCGCTATTTTCTCAGGCATTCATAGCCGTGATAATACTTATGTGTATGCTAAGCCAGTGGAAAAAGGGGAATCAGCATATCCTCTTACACCAGAAGAACGCAAGGCGATTTTGGAAGCAAAATAAGAATGACATCACGTGTTATCGGAAGCAGCCGTTTGCTCAATAACACTCGTACCTAAATGAGCATGGTTTGCTATAGCCGTAAATAGGCTTAACGAAATAATATCGGACATTTTCACAACCAAATGCAATCGGGTATTTTGTAGTACAAAATACTCCATGAAGCCGCCAACATTAACTATGCCGGTAATATGAATATCTCCGACCGGGGGCAAATCTTTGTTGACGCCAGCACCGGGACGTACCGGGCCTACACCAACCTGGATGCTGCCCACACTGGCCACTTGACCAAGACAAGCATCAATGCCAACTACAAATGGCTTGTGGAATCGTCGGTTGATTTCCATAAGCGTGTCGTCCAGATTCATAGCATGAACCGGATTCTCTAGTGTACCGTATAAAGAAAAATGCGGGCTGCGGTATTTGGAGAGCGAGGTGCCGATAAGCGGTCCCAAGGCGTCCCCGGTAGAGCGGTCCGTTCCGATACAGACCACAACGATCGGTCGGTTCTCAGCCATTTCTTCAAGTAAATGCGTGAGACGATTGGCGACCATGCCAATCACGTTAGCGGTAGTGTAGGGTACCTTCAAAGGAGTCTCTTTCATAAATGGAAGCTTCATAGAATCCCTCCAATAATGCCGATATGCTTCTAGTATATGGTTAAGAGAACCATTTTATACGTCAGATAGTTTTGATATTTTCGGCTATGTTGGATAAGACTGCTGCTCTTGCAAATGAAACGGGGGTAAGGTTCATGTTAATCGCATTTGATTCAACCCAGCAGGCGCTGCGCGCAGAGATGCTGCTTGAGTATGCGGAGGTGGAGATTGATATATGCCCCACGCCAAAGGAAATTACAGCGGGCTGTGCGTTATCGATTCATTTCCCGGAAGAGAATTTGAATATGGTCAAAGAGGTCATTGAACAGGAACATGTAGAGATCAGAGGCATATTTAAACCGGTACAAATCGGGTATGAACAAATAGAGATATAGATCGCTTGGGGGATAGGATGAGGAGGAATGAACATGTCAATCACAGAAGTCTATAATCGTGTTGTGGGCTGGTTGACAGATAACGACGTATGGGAGTCATTTGGCAGATCCGCATTGCGAGTCATTATATTTTTGGTTGTAGGCCGACTCGTCGTATGGGTGATCCATAAAACCATTGATCGGGTCGTGCTTGAGAGGGAAGCGAAGCGAATGCCTTCTCATGCAAGAAGAATGACCACGGTTGGCAAGCTGATGAAAAATGTTACCTCCTATGTTGTGTACTTTATAACCATAATGCTCGTATTATCCGAATTTGGCATTAACTTGGGTCCGCTTTTGGCAGGAGCTGGTGTGCTGGGATTAGCAATCGGTTTTGGCGCTCAAAGCTTGGTGAAGGATATTATTACTGGATTTTTTATCGTGCTGGAGGATCAATTTGCCGTTGGAGATGTCATTCAGACTGGCCAATTTAAAGGGACGGTAGAAGTGATTGGGCTTCGTACGACCCGGGTGCAAAGCTGGACAGGGGAAGTTCATATCATTCCAAATGGGATGATCAATGAAGTCACCAATTTTTCCGTTAATAATACCGTTGCTGTAGTGGATATCTCGATAGCCCATGAGGAAGAAGTGGATCGGGCGTTAGAAGTAATTAGATATACGATGATCATGATGAAAGATGATAATCTGATTAATGCACCAGAGGTGCTGGGCATTCAAGCCATTGCTGCGACAGGGGTAACGATTCGCGTAATTGCGGAATGTAAGCCGAATACGCATCCAGTTGTAGCACGTAAAGTGAACATGGAGATCAAGAAAGCTCTGGACGCCAGCGGGATAGAGATTCCTTATCCGAGAATGGTTACGTATCAGCGCAATGAAAAGGGAGGCGTGAAAGATGGAGCGTAAGCAATTTGAGCTGGGTGACGTTGTTCAAATGAAAAAACAGCATCCTTGCGGCTCTAATGAGATGGAAATCATTCGAATGGGAATGGACATCCGCATTAAATGCGTTGGCTGCAAACACAGCGTGCTTATACCGAGAGCGAAGTTTGAGAAAAATATGAAGAAAGTACTTCGTTCAACAACAGCCGAAGGTGGCGCAGCAGAAATCTAAACTAATCTCTAATATAATTTTACCAATAAATACTTGCGTGAAGACAAGCCATATGTTATAATAATTTTTACATGCGGAGAGGTACCCAAGAGGCCCAAGGGGGCTGACTCGAAATCAGCTAGGCGGGTCAAACCGTGCGTGGGTTCGAATCCCACCTTCTCCGCCATTATATGTACATTCAACGATTCGATTGCCGAATCGTTTTTTTTATATTTCATGATGCAGCGGAATGGTGAAAGAGTAGTGAGAAGTTGAATATGTCTTCTTTATCGTATACGGAAACGTTATAATTTTATGAGAAATGCCAAATGTTTAACCTTATTAATCGTGCTCTAGGAGGCTGATCAGATGGGGACGCCAAAGCTGCCATTAACGGAGGCTGAACGAAAGACGCTCAGACAAGCCAAAATTAAGTTAGGGTCGATTGCGGCCTTCACGCCTGAGCAGCTAAGCATTAGCATCGAGACTTCGCTTGAAAGAGCGGCAATATTGCTTGCTTACGCAAAGTTTCAAGCTGTACCTTCAATAGGCCCAAGTTTGGCTAAAAATCTGATCGAACTTGGCTTTTATGACCTGTCTGATATTAAGAGCAGCGGTGAGAGCGGGGCACAGCTTGTGGAGCGCCTGGAGCGGCTGCACGGGGTTTGGATGGATCCCTGCGTTGAAGATGTGATGAGACTCGCCGTCCATCATGCCAACGAGCCTAGGAGCGATAAGCAGTGGTGGGACTTTACAACCGAGCGAAAAGCCTATCGGAAGCAGAATGGTTATCCAGAAGATCGCCCAAGCAAGGCCTGGCATACCTAAGGTATGAAACAAGAAGAGAGCTCGCGCGAGCTCTCTGTTTGTTTCATGTTCAAGGAGTTGGCAATTAGGTTATAAAATCGCCAGATTCCGCAGGCGCTGGATCAGCGTGTGGATATCGTTATGGCTAGTTACCCAAGCTGATCTAGTGGCCCATACGCTTCCATTTGCGCTCATGATTCGTGTTATCAGGAAAGCGTTCGCCTTTGTTGAGATGTACCTTTTTAGGATTTTGAATGCCCATGTGGAATGAGTTTACTCCATCTTCAATATATGTGCCGTCATTCGGAGCTTTGTCTCCAGCCGAGAACATGGTACCTTCACCCATTATGATCATCCTCCGATAAGTCAGTTTAGAACGGATAGATTCATTAGTTGCCTTGACCGTTCACTGCCGTAGTATTTGCAGCAAAGGGGAATTGCATAAGTAGCAGATAACGGTTATAACCCGATATATGGCGTAATGGACGGGATGAAGACTGCTGTGGAGTATTATTTTACTTGTCATAGGCTTATAAATTTGATATAGTGTAGAGATGCGAGCACAAGCTCGCTCCTTGCTCCATTTATGGGGCCGTTAGTCCAAGAGGAGGTGAAACAATATGCGCAAATATGAAGTAATGTACATCGTACGTCCAGACGTTGAGCAAGAAGCCTTGCAAGCGATCGTTGACAAATTCCATGGCATTATCTCCAACGGCGGAGAGGTCACTAAGCAAGATGTGAGCGGAAAACGTCGTCTTGCGTATGAAATCAACAAGCTTCGTGATGGTTATTTTATTTTGGTACATTTCAACGCAACGACTGAAGTTGTGAATGAACTTGACCGCATCATGAAGATTACGGATGAAGTTATCCGTTCGTTGATCGTCAGAGACGTCGCTTAATCCACGCTGGATTGTTCGATTGGGAGGTCAGAAACGATGTTGAACCGTGTTATACTAATTGGTAGATTGACGAGAGACCCAGAGCTTCGTTATACGCCTGCAGGCGTTGCAGTTACACAATTTACGTTAGCCGTAGACCGTCCGTTTACGAGCGGTGGACAAGGCGAGCGTGAAGCGGATTTCATTCCGGTTGTAACTTGGCGTCAACTGGCCGAGACTTGCGCCAACTACTTGCGCAAAGGCCGTCTAACAGCGGTTGAAGGTCGCATTCAAGTTCGGAATTACGAGAACAACGAAGGCAAACGCGTCTACGTGACGGAAGTTATCGCAGATAACGTTCGGTTCTTGGAATCCAACAAAGATGGCGGCGGTGGCTCGCGCGAAGAAGGCGGAAGCAGCTATAGCGGCGGTACAAGCACCGGCGGAGGTTCCTTCGGCGGAAATGCTTCCCAAAGCGGCGGTAACCGTCCATCTGGTAATAACTCACGTAACGACAGCCGTGATCCTTTCCAGGATGACGGACGCCCGATTGATATATCAGAGGATGATTTGCCATTTTGATCACGGAGTAGGTTCTACTTCGCGTATCAATGGAACGGTTATGCAGCCTTTATGGCGATATAAAGCTGCTGTGTAATTGTAAAATTTTCAACGATAAGGAGGATACCTATCATGGCTTTCAAGCAAAGAGATAACGGTGGCGACGAGCGTCCAGAACGTAAGTTCAGCGGACGTAAAGGCGGACGCAACAAGCGTCGGAAAGTATGTTTCTTCACTGTAAACAAAATCACTAAAATTGACTATAAAGATGTTGATTTGCTGAAAAAGTTTATCAGCGAACGCGGCAAAATCTTGCCACGTCGTGTGACTGGTACAAGCGCTAAATACCAACGCTTGCTTACTGTTGCAGTTAAACGTTCACGTCAAATCGCATTGCTTCCTTACACGACTGAATAGGTCGCTAAGTGAATATGCACCAAAACGGAGGAGCCTGTCACCAAGGGCTCTTTTTGTTTTATTACGGAGAGTCCTTGTGAATAGGGGCTCTCTTTTTGCTGTATGCTAATGCGATGGCTTGAGGGAAGGAGTGTACAGGCTTGCAATTCATTTTATATTTAGCACTCATTATTGTATTTACCAAGGCAGCAGGACATCTATCGGTAAAATTAGGGCAACCGTCCGTGCTAGGCAAGCTGATCGCCGGTATATTGCTCGGGCCAGCCTTGCTTGGCTGGATTCAGCCTAATGATTTTATAAGCCATTTTGCTGAAATAGGCGTATTGCTTCTTATGTTTATTGCGGGGTTGGAAACGGATTTGGAGCAGCTGCGTCAAAACTGGAAAGCTGCTTTCGCCGTAGCTATTGGCGGTATTATTTTACCTTTTATCGGAGGGTATGCAATAGGGGCTGTCTTTGGCATGACTAATGCGGAGGCTCTTTTTCTTGGACTTCTGCTCTGCGCCACTTCGGTAAGCATATCTGTTCAGACATTGAAGGAAATGAACCAACTGGGCTCGAAGGAAGGCACAACGATTCTTGGAGCTGCTGTCGTCGATGATGTAGTCGTTGTGGTTATGCTTGCCGTTATGATGAGTATGCTTGGAGCAGGAGACACGGTGTCGATTCCAATGCTCATCGGAAAGAAGCTGTTGTTTTTCATCGTTGTCATCGCTGTAAGCCTATGGATCATTCCGCCATTTATGAAGCTGATCTCCCGCTTTAAAGTGACGGAGAGCGTGGTAAGCGCTGCATTGATTGCATGCTTTTCATTTTCTTATTTTGCGGAGGAAATGGGCGTTGCCGGTATAATTGGTGCTTTTGCTGCGGGTATTGCCATTTCACAAACGACCTTTAAGCATCAGGTGGAAACAAAGATTGAACCGATCGCCTATGCGCTGTTCGTACCCGTGTTCTTTGTCAGTATTGGCCTGAATATTACAATTGAAGGGATAGGCAGCCAGCTTTGGTTTATTCTTGTCTTATCTATTATTGCCATCCTGACGAAGCTGTTTGGCGCTGGAGTAGGGGCAAGGCTGAGCGGCTTTAATAACCACTCTTCACTCGCAATTGGTGCGGGGATGATCTCTCGCGGAGAGGTGGCTTTGATTATTGCTGCCTCTGGCCTAGAATCCGGGCTGCTGCTTCCACAGTACTTCACGTCAGTTGTAATGGTCGTTATTGTGACGACGCTTGTCACGCCGCCGATGCTGAAGGTTGTTTTTCCAAAGAAAACAAATGAGACTATGGAATCACGTTAACTGTATTCGTCTTTTCATATGATGCTTTAATATAGAAAAGGGCAGCAGCCATAACAGGATGCTGTTTTTTTCTGCCTGAAAAAAACAATTTGATCAAGATTCGCGATTAGCGTTTGTATTTATAGAAATGCTACAATGAGAAAAATGAACAACTGCAAGATATACAGAGAGGAAAGATGGATATGGACAATGCCAAAACAGGAACCGAACGATTCAAAAAGTTTATTTTGAATAACAAGTTCGTATTGTTCCTGCTTGTGCTGCTGCTTGTTGGCCTGAATATAATGGTGCTGACGAAAATTTCTTACATTTTCACACCGTTTACGGTGCTGCTCAAAACGTTGCTTCTGCCCGTCATTCTAGCGGGAATTGCTTATTATTTGTTAAACCCTGTGGTTGATTTTATGGAGCGCAAAAGAGTAAAAAGAGTGTATTCCATTATTATTTTGTTTCTAGTTGGCGCTGGCTTGATTACGATATTGCTCGTTGCCGTCATTCCCTTTTTAAATGAGCAGGCGGTGAGCCTTATCAATAATTTTCCGAAATACGGCGAACAGCTTAGACATATCTTTGAGGATTTTATGGGGAGCGCAGGTTTTGTTCAAATTCAGGATTGGTTTAATCTTAATCCTGCCGAGCTATCTGGAGATCTAACGGACAAGGTTACAAAGCTGCTAAATGGTACCTTATCTAGCTTAGGATCGATTGTAGGTGCACTTAAAGAGGTATTGCTTGCTATTTTAACGCTGCCGTTTATTTTATTTTACTTGTTAAAAGATGGAAAGCATCTTCCGCAAGCCATTGTTAGTTTTCTGCCTGGCAAGCTGCAACCACAAACAAAAACAATTATGGCTGAAATGAATAATCAAATCAGCAGCTACATCAGAGGTCAAATTATAGTGAGCTTCTGTATCGGAGCGCTTCTATACATTGGATATTTGATTATTGGGTTGGAGTATTCGCTTGTGCTTGCTTTGGTAGCTGCCTGCACGAGTGTGATCCCTTATCTAGGACCAGCGATCGCCATTACACCGGCATTGATCGTTGCAATGGTTACCTCACCAGTGATGCTGTTAAAGATGATTGTGATTTGGACAATCGTTCAGCTTATTGAAGGGAAATTTATTTCACCTCAGATAATGGGAAAAAGCCTGCAAATTCATCCAATCACGATTATATTTGTTATCTTAACTGCGGGTAACTTGTTCGGCATTGCGGGGATTGTACTTGCTGTACCTGGGTACGCAGTCTTAAAGGTTATTGTCATCCACATATTTGATTGGTTTAGGAATCGCTCCTCGCTTTATCAGAAAGAGGAGAGAGGCAGCAACGAACCGCTATAACAAGCGAAACCTCTCCAGTAGCTTGAAGTACAAATAGACGATGCCGAAGGCAAGTAAATAGGACAGAAAAGTGAAACCGATATTCCAGCCGTTTCCGTAGGTTACTTTGCCAAACAGCAGTGCACTAAATTCGAGCAGCGTAGTAAACAAAATGAAAACGAACAAGATCAGCGCTGTTTTATTCCGGTGCAGCAGAATGGTCCAGATCATAAAGCTGCCCAAAATCGGGTAAAGTCCTATATCAAGCGGCAGTGCCGATACAGACTCATCATTGGGGATGAGGGGTGTGAAATCCCAGAAGCCTAACTGAAAGCCAAATGAGTTGATCACTAATGAAGCGACAGAGCCTATAGGATAGATGAGCAGCAAGGTTTTTGGACTTTTCCGAATTAAGAACAAGGCTGCAAGCCATGGAATGACAAATCCGCAAATGATATTGAGCAGCATCCGAAACAGGTCTCCTTTGATTTTTCCTTAGGTTGCCCTCTCTCAGAAGCATCATACGTGCAGAGCACAAGAACAAGGACGGTATCCACGGATACCGTCCTTGTTCTCTTTTTATTAAGGCTATCATTTACGCTTGTCCGGCTTCCGGCTTGAGCAGCTGAATGGGAGATGTAATCGTAAGCTCGACCTTATTGACCCGGTGCTTGCTTACTTCTCTTACCGTAAAGATTAAGTTCTGGAAGCTGAATTGCTTGCCGGGCTTAGGCTCTTCCATTTCACTGAACAACCAGCCGCCGACCGTATCGACTTCTTCGTGCTCAAGCTCAGTTCCGATTAAATCGCCGAGCTCCGTAAGAGACACTTTACCGTCTAGCAGATATGAAGTATCCGAGAGCTTATCGATATCTTTGCGCTCATCCGCATCAAACTCATCACGAATATCACCGACGATTTCTTCTAAAATATCCTCAATCGTGACAAGTCCGGATGTGCCGCCATACTCATCGACAACGATTGCAAAGTGAACGCGTTCCTGCTGCATTCTTGTTAATAAGTTTTTCACAGGCAGCACTTCGGATACCGACATGACGGGCTGAATTAATGTTTCCAAATCGATTTCTTTGTTTATTTGGTATTGTAGAAATAATTGCTTCGTATTAATTATTCCGACGATATGGTCTTTACTATCCCCGGCAACCGGAAAACGTGTATATTGCTCCTTGCGAATAATTTCCATATTTTGTTGAAGCGAATTATTCTTGTATAGAACGGTCATATCGGTACGAGGGACCATGATCTCTTTGGCCAAAATTTCGTCAAAGGCGAAGATTCGGTTCACATATCCATACTCCGTATTATTAATTTTGCCGCTTTCCAGACTATCGCTTAAAATAATTTGAATCTCTTCTTCTGTATGAGCATTCTCATGTTCTTTGGCCGGCTTTAGACCGAATAAACGGACCAAGGCATTGGCCGAGCCATTTAATACAAAGATAAATGGATACATGACTTTATAGAAAAGAATAATCGGCTTCACCACGGTAAAGCTCACAAGCTCCGCCTTTTGTATCGCAATACTTTTTGGGGCAAGCTCACCTATAACGACGTGGATGAAGGTTACGCCAATGAACGCAATGACAAATGAAAGGATATGGCTGATATTGCTATTGAGATTCCATTGCTCGAATAAGGGAAACAGAAGCTTCTCGACCGTCGGTTCACCGAGCCAACCTAGTCCGAGTGCTGTAATGGTAATGCCGAGCTGACAGGCAGATAGGTAACCATCCAAATTGCTTACGACTCGTTGCACGGCAAGCGCATTTTTCTTGCCTTCAACGACTAATTGATCAACCCGGCTGGAACGAAGTCTGATAATAGCAAACTCAGTAGCTACGAAAAAGGCGGTTAACACAATTAACAAAGCAAATAAAAATAGATTAAATCCTATACCCATAATGAATACTCACAATCCTTCTCATTCAAATTTTGATTTCTATTCTCTTAATAGTACGAACTTTCTGCCGATTCATCAAACCGCTGTTTCGAGGAAATGAGGCTCCATTTGACCAATTAGGCTGATTTAGAGATGCTAATAGATCAAAATTAGCCAATAGCTCAGTTTTACGAGATCATCAGTGTGGTTTTATGATGAGTTCATATGAACTCATTGTCGGAAATAAAAAAAGAACAGCACGAAGCCGTCCCTTTTCATCTCTATATTCCTTAAAATTTGTTGGCTTGCTGCTCAGACCAGTCACCGATATACGGAAGCTTGGTAAGCTTGCCTTGCAGCGTCAGCAGCATAAGACCAATCCATAACACTAAGGACGCTAACGATATAAGTCCACCTAGCAGCCACCCAATGATTGGGATCAAGCCAATGATGAAACTGATTACAATAACTGACACACTGACAACAATCGATTGGACAGCATGTAATTTGACGAAGCGGCTTTGTTTCTCCAGTACCAAAAAAATAATGCCGGTTACAAAGCCACCAAGGTAGCAAAGTAAACCCGCCACTTTAGGGTCTAAGCCGGTGGACGAGCTGTCCGGTTGTAAGATTGGAGGTTGGTTCAAGTGATTCACCCTTTCCATTTAGCATAATCCTGCAATGATTGTATTCGTCATAAATAGTTAATAGACCTTTTTATTTCATAAAAAATGTTCCAGAATTGGCATGAAAACATTGTAAAAGGTTTGTAACCTGTTTCGACAAATTATCGTCTAAACTAGAAAGGCATGCTGATAAAAGAATAGATTAGATAGGAGCAATCATCAAAATTATGAATAAACGAAAATGGATATACCTGTCGTCATCTGTCGTATTAGTCCTTGTTGTTGCACTTTTCCTCAACCGCAGCACATTAGCCATGCTCGGATTCGATTGGTTCCTCCAGGGTCATGTGGAGAAGAAGCTTGAACAAACCTATAAGCCAATTGATGGACGGGAACCCGTTCCAGTTAGTACAATAGATAAGAAGCAGGATCCTTTCTCCGTGCTGCTGCTTGGTATTGATCAGCGCGGTAAGGAAATCGGACGCTCAGATACGATGATTTATACCGTCGTTCGACCAAATGACGGTGACATCCTGATGGTTTCGATCCCGCGTGATACGTATGTTGAAATTGTTGGAAAGAACAAGGAAGACAAGATTACGCATGCTTTCGCGTTTGGCGGAGCGGGGATGGCGATGGATACCGTTGAGAAGTTTTTGAAGGCGCCGATTAATTACTATGCGTCTATTAACTTCGAAGGATTCCGTAATGCGATCGATACGCTGGGGGGTATCTCGCTTCCGATTGAAGAGGATATCGTGAACAAGGATCCTGACCACGAGAAGTTTGTCATTAAAGCTGGCCAAGACGTCTATAATGGTCAAGACACACTTAACTATGTCCGGTACCGTGAGGACGCCGGCGGTGATATTAACCGTACGGAGCGTCATCAGATATTTCTGAATCTCCTGCTAGATAAAGCAAAGCAAATGAATCAATGGTCCAAGATTCCTGATCTTATTGATATTATGGGTGAAAATTTCAGCACGGATATGCGGCCGCAGCAACTTGTAGACTTAGGTCAAAGCATGCTGCAAGCAAAGCAGCGCAACATTTACAGTCACTCTATCACAGGTGATGGGCATCGCTTGAAAAGCGGAGGGGCCTGGTATTACTTTGCCGATGAAGAGGATGTAGCGAAGGTACAGACGATGATTAAGAGCTGGTTAAATGCGGATACACCTGCAAGCAGCCTAATTTTGCCGGATAAATATACAGCAAATAAGGGCAAAGAGGTAGGCGCCCTATCCAGCAGTTCAAACAGTGACGCTTCGTCCGATCAGCCGTAAGGCTGGTTGCTCCGATCCGTCAGCTGCCTTCAAAGCAAAGAAAAGGGAATAGCAAACGGAACGGAGTTGTTGGCGAACATGAATATAGCTTTCTTTTTATTGCCGAAGCAAGAGGTCGTGTGCTTAACACAAGATACAACGCTGCGGCAGACGCTGGAGCGTATGGAGTATCATCGGTATACGGCCGTACCTATTATTAATGAAGATGGCGGGTATGCAGGAACAGTCACTGAAGGCGATTTGCTGTGGTATGTTAAGGACCACGGTAACCTGACGCTGGAGCAGACCAACAAAGTGAGGCTTCGGGACGTGCCGCTGCGCATGAATAATAAGACGGTACGAATTGATGCTAATATGGATGATCTGATTTCCTTAGCTAAGCTTCAGAATTTTGTGCCGGTTGTGGACGATATGAACCGTTTTATCGGTATTGTACGAAGAAGCGAGATTATCGATTATTGTCAAAAAATTATTATGGAGCAACATAATGTGCTGCAGGATCAATAGCTTAAAGCCGGGGAGAAGCTTACCCAAGGGTACTATTCTCAGCCATTACAGGACATCATAATGAACAAAGAAGACGGAATGCAGCTGCTGTTCCGTCTTTTTTATTTGGGAGCAGCAACGAAATGAATATGCGAGGGTGGAGCGGTATCCATTGATTGTGAGTGATAATTTAAGCTTTTATGCTATAATGAGTTGTAAAAGTTTCGTAAGAAACCAGATTATATAAGCAAGAGGTGAACGGTTTGAAAACCGGCTTGAAACCAGTGCTGTGGAGCTTAGCGGCACTCCTTTTATTATTGTCCCTTGTCCTACCTCTCTTTAATCTCATTAGCTTGCTGCTGATGATGGTACCGCTCGTAGTGCTGTATACAACTCTGCCGCCAAAATCATTTGCACTGCATATGATTCCAGTCTGGGTGCTGGCGTTTGTTATCGGTGGACCGGCAACGCTTATTATCGGGTTGTTTTTTCTGATCCCGTCCATTGTGATGGGCCACTTGTATATGAAGCAAGCTTCTGCCTCAAGGGTCATACGGACAGTCGGAGTTGTATTTCTTGCACAATTAATGCTGGAACTGCTTATATTTGAAATGTTCCTGGATATTTCCTTGCTCAAAGAAATGGGCTCGTTCGTGCGGACCATGTTTGACGACTTGATGACAAGAGGCTTGGTTCCTGCAGATTGGAATTCAGACTTTACGGAAGTGATTATCCACACCATGATTAATTCCATTCCTGTGGCTTTCATTATGATGGCTTTCGGGTACACGGTGATTACACAGTTTCTGGCACGCCGATTGGTAAAGTGGAGCGGCGGACCGGAGACACCAAGATTTGCACGAGCTAGAGATTGGCGTTTGCCGCGCTTGCTTGTGGTTATTTATCTCATTGCTTATGTGATGGAGATGTTCTCGTCTACAACTAGCGATTCTTTTTTCGCAGTTGCGCTGCTTAACCTGATTCCTTTGCTTAGTTATGTTTTTGCGTTTCAGGCCATCGGATTTTTCTTCTTCCTTGCCCATCAGCGGGGATGGAACAAAGCGGTGCCGGTGCTTATTGCCATTCCGGTCCTTATTTTCCCGCCGCTCAGCTTAATCGGCGTGCTGGATACCGCTTTTCCAATCCGAAAGTCGTTTACGAAACCATAGCACAGGAGCGGATCGGAAATGCCGAAGTTTTTGGTTACACGTTGGCACGGAATGCATCAGATATGGGCGTTCGTATTAATGGTGCTGATGTCAGTAGCACTCGCCTGGTTTCAGTGGCTGCTTGGTCTTATCGGCTTGCTGCTGACCGGCGGGGTATTGTTTTATACCGTAATGGCGGAACGGGCGTTTCGCAAGGATTTGAAATCTTATTTAGGTACGCTGTCTTACCGCGTCAAGAAGGCAGGCAATGATGTAATCAGCGAGCTGCCTTTCGGAATTATTTTATATAATGAAGAACGTACCGTAGAATGGCACAATCCCTATATTGCGGGTTTAATGGAGAAAGAAAACGTTATTGGCGTTCCGCTTGCGGAGCTATTTCCTTCGCTGCAGCAGGTCAAGGAGCGGGAAGGTACGATTGAAGCCACCGTTGGTTCTCATGTGTATCAGCTTATCTTTAAGCCTAAGGAACGAATTTTATATGTTCAAAATATTACCGAGCGCTGGCAACTGGCCCGGAAATATGACGATGAGAAGCTTGTTCTTGGCGTCGTCATGATCGATAATCTTGAAGAAGTGACACAAGGACTCGATGACCATCAGCGCAGCTCAATGCTGGCGAAGGTTACGACTGAAATTACGGAATGGGCACAAAAGTATCAGCTTTATTTGAAGAGGCTCACGTCAGACCGTTTCTTGCTTGTTACAGACCAGAAGACACTTAAGCAGTTGGAGCAGTCCAGATTCCTTGTGCTCGATGAGGTTCGGGATATTACCGGCGATCATAAAATTCCGGTCACGCTCAGCATCGGCTTCGCTGCGGGTGCTGAACATATTATTGAGCTCGGCCAATGGGCGCATACCAGTCTGGATATTGCTCTTGGACGTGGCGGTGACCAGGCAGCCGTTAAGGTTGGCAGTCGCCAGTCCTTCTATGGAGGCAAGTCCAATGCGGTAGAGAAACGGACGCGCGTGCGTGCGCGTGTCGTTGCCCATGCGCTACGGGATCTAATCAAAGAGAGCCACAACGTCGTCATTATGGGCCACAAGATGCCCGATATGGATGCGATTGGCGCAGCTATTGGCGTAATGAAGGCGGCACAGCTGTTTGGCAAAGAAGCTTATATTGTGCTTGAGGGCGTGAATCCGGCCATCCAGAAAATGATGGAGCTGATTAAGGAAGACGAGAAGCTCTCCAAACGATTCGTATCGCCTGAACAGGCTTCAGCGCTCATTACGCCTCAGACGCTTGCCGTAGTTGTTGATACGCATAAGGTATCTATGGTGAAGGAGCCAAAACTGCTTACACAGACGGATCGGATTGTTGTGGTCGATCATCATCGCCGCAGTGAGGAATTTATCGCGAATGCCATATTGGTGTATATGGAGCCATACGCTTCATCGACCTGTGAGCTCGTAACAGAGCTGCTTCAGTATATCCATGACCGTGTCGTGCTCGATGTACGGGAATCTACGGCTTTGCTAGCTGGTATCACGGTCGATACGAAGAGCTTCTCTCTTCGTACGGGTGCGCGCACCTTTGAAGCTGCATCATTCCTTCGCCGCAACGGGGCGGATTCGATGATGATTCAGCGGATGTTGAAAGAAGATCTAGAGGAATATGTACGAAAGGCTGAAATTATTAAGCATGCTGAGGTATTATATGAACATATAGCGATTGCGGTAACCGAGAGCGGCCGCAAATATTCGCAGCTGCTCATCGCTCAATCGGCGGATACGCTGCTCAATATGACAGACATCCTGGCTTCCTTCGTTATCGGGGAACGGCAGGATGGGCTCATTGGCATCAGCGCACGCTCGCTTGGCCACATGAACGTCCAAGTCGTTATGGAGCGAATGGGCGGCGGAGGCCACTTAACCAATGCTGCAGCGCAGCTTGAGGGTTCCGTTGTGGATGTAGCTAGACGTCTGAAGCAGGTTTTGGACGAAATTGAAAAGGAAGAGGGGTTATTTGAATGAAAGTAATCTTTTTGCAGGATGTTAAGGGACAAGGGAAAAAAGGGCAAGTGAAAGAACTTTCCGAGGGGTATGTACGCAACTTCCTATTGCCGCAAGGACTGGCGAAGCTGGCATCGGACGGCAACCTGAAGACGCTTGAGGTTCAGAATGCTTCGGAGCAGAAGCGTAAGGACAAAGAAAAAGAAGACGCGCAGGCGCTAGGCAAGAAGCTGGAAGAGATGACAGTTGTCATCAAAACCAAAGCAGGCGAGGGCGGCAGATTGTTCGGCGCGATTACAAGCAAGCAAATCGGAGAGGCACTGGCGGCGCTCGGCATTAAGGTCGACAAACGCAAAATCGAGCTGGAAGATCCGATTCGTTCGCTCGGCGTTACACAAGTATTGGTTAAGCTTCATCCGGAAGTAAAAGCAAAGCTAAGCGTTCAAGCGTCAGAGGAATAGAAGCGGGGCGTATGCTCACGAAGCGGGCTTTCTACACAACTAAGCTTATACTTAAGCTATATATTATGTAGAAAACCTTTAGGAGGGACCAATGAGTACAGAGCTGATGTTTGACCGTGTTCCACCGCAGAACTTAGAAGCTGAACAAGCTGTCATCGGGGCAATATTGCTGCAAGCGGAAGCGCTTATTACAGCGATGGAGCGGGTGCGCAGCGAAGACTTCTATAGCGGTCCCCATAGACAAATTTATGAAGCGATGGTCGAGATCGCTGAGAACAACCAACCGGTTGACCTCGTAACCTTGACCGCGCATTTGCAGGATCAGCATCTTCTTGAGGAGATTGGCGGCGTCAGCTATTTGGCGAAGCTGGCCAATTCCGTGCCGACTGCGGCGAACGTCGATTATTATGCGCAAATCGTCGAAGAGAAGTCGATGCTAAGGCGCTTGATCCGAACCGCAACGAATATCGTCTCCGACGGTTATGCCAACTCCGAGGATGTTGGCGTGCTGCTCGGCGATGCAGAGAAGAAAATTCTCGAGATATCCAATCGCCGCTCCGGCAGCGGCTTTATCTCCATCCGTGACGTACTGATGGAGGTCTTCGAGAAGGTTGAGCAGCTTTATCAGGATAAGGGAGGCACGACGGGCATTCCGTCGGGCTTTACCGACCTTGACCGGATGACTGCGGGCTTCCAGCGAAGCGATTTAATTATCGTTGCTGCCCGCCCTTCTGTAGGTAAAACGGCATTCGCGCTTAACGTGGCGCAAAATGTCGGCGTCCGCGCCCGCGAGACCGTGGCCATCTTCAGTCTGGAGATGTCAGCCGCTCAACTGGTTCAACGTATGATCTGTGCTGAAGCTAACGTTGATGCACAGCGCATGCGTACAGGCCACCTGGAAGGCGATGATTGGGAAAAGCTGACGATGGCCATCGGTTCCTTGTCCGAAGCGCAAATCTTTATCGATGATACGCCGGGGATTACGGTAGCCGAGATTCGTGCGAAATGCCGCCGTCTGAAGAAGGAAAAAGGCCTTGGCATGATTATGATCGATTATTTGCAGCTCATCTCTGGCCGCGGTAAAGCAGGCGAGAACAGGCAGCAAGAGGTATCCGAGATTTCACGTACCTTGAAGCAAATTGCTCGTGAGCTTGAGGTTCCCGTTATCGCACTCTCGCAGCTCAGCCGGGGCGTTGAGCAGCGGCAGGATAAACGTCCGATGATGTCCGATCTCCGGGAGTCAGGATCGATTGAGCAAGATGCCGATATCGTATCCTTCCTGTACCGGGATGATTATTATGATAAAGAGTCGGAGAAGAAGGATATTATCGAGATTATCATTGCCAAACAGCGGAATGGACCCGTTGGTACAGTAGAGCTGGTCTTCCTCAAAAAGTACAATAAATTCGTAAGTATTGATCGCGCGCATCAGGATCCGATGCAAGCATCATGAATTCCCGAACAATTGCATGTGCAACTATGCAATTGTTCGTTTTTTGTTTGACTTCTAGCAGTTGGACTGCTACACTATTAATGCTGTCTTTTGACTGGTATCACAAACCCTTTAAACGAAGGAAATTTTGTGCTGCAGCGTAATGACGGTAATTTTCGGTGTTCATAAACACCGGACGGGGGTATGATTATGTCTACGGTAGTTGTTGTTGGTACACAGTGGGGAGACGAAGGTAAAGGCAAAATCACTGATTACTTGGCAGAGGGAGCCGACGTCGTCGCTCGATACCAAGGGGGAAACAATGCCGGACACACGATCCTTATTGATAACAAAAAATACAAATTGACGATGATTCCATCGGGTATTTTCAATCATAACAAAACTTGCGTAATCGGCAACGGAATGGTTATTAATCCGGAAGCGCTGATCGACGAAATTAACTATATTCATGAAAATGGCTTCTCTACAGAAAACCTGAAAATCAGTGATCGCGCACATGTCATTATGCCTTATCATTTGATACTTGATGGTCTAGAAGAAGACCGTAAAGGCGATAACAAAATCGGCACTACACGCAAAGGCATCGGCCCTTGCTATATGGACAAAGCGGCACGCAACGGTATTCGTATCGCTGACCTGATGGATGCTGAGGAATTCGAAGCACGCGTTCGCGCAATCGTTGTGGAGAAAAATCAGCTGATAGAGCAAGTGTACGGCGGAGAGCATCTGGATGCAGATGCGATTGTACGCGATTACTTAGGCTTTGCGGAAATTTTGCGTCCTTACGTTACGGATACGTCTGTTGTACTTAATGACGCTATCGATGCGGGCCAAAAGGTATTGTTTGAAGGTGCGCAAGGCGTTATGCTCGATATCGACCAAGGAACTTATCCGTATGTTACATCTTCCAATCCATCAGCTGGCGGGGTATGTATCGGATCTGGCGTTGGCCCTTCAAAAATTCAACAGGTTATTGGCGTTGCTAAAGCATACACTACACGTGTAGGCGATGGCCCGTTCCCAACCGAACAGGATAATGAAATTGGTCAGTTGATCCGCGACAAAGGGCATGAATACGGCACAGTAACTGGCCGTCCACGCCGCGTTGGTTGGTTTGATACGGTAGTGGTTCGTCATGCTCGCCGCGTGAGCGGTATTACGGGTCTTTCCCTTAACTCGCTTGACGTGCTTACAGGACTTGAAACGGTGAAGATCTGCACAGGCTACAAACTGCGCGGTGAGGTTATCGAGACTTATCCGGCAAGCTTGAAAATGGTATCGGAGTGCGAAGCAGTTTACGAGGAGCACCCAGGCTGGACAGAGGATATCTCCAATGCGAAGACGCTTGAGGATCTTCCTGTAAATACACGCAACTATTTGAACCGCGTATCTGAGCTTACGGGTATTCCAATCGCTATATTCTCGGTTGGGCGCAATCGTGAGCAAACAAATCCGGTACGTCCGATTTACGAATAGGATCATGACAAGGGTGGCCCAAGAGGCCATCCTTTTTTTTATTTATTGGACAAGAATGTGTTCAGCACAGGGAGGAAACATGATAAGATAGCGTCCGCCATAGGATCTAAATTTATGTGGAACTCAGAAATATAATCCATGATAAGAGAATGCTTGTCCAAAATGTTGACCATAATGATAGATAGCAGATTATGGAAGACAAAGTGATCGATAGGTTAATGGTCGCTGTTGAACGGAGGGATTAGCATGAATATGTTAAAGAGCGTAGGATGGCTCGCCAAACTGGTGGCTGCGGGGTTAATATTAAGCTTTTTGTCGATATGGACGACGGGCTATATCGTCACAAGCTATGTGGAAACACTATTAAAGCAGTTTAATTTGCCGCTGGAGGTGCCTCCTATGGCGATGTCCGGCGTATGGGGGAAGCTATGGGGGGCAGATCCGCTCGTAACGACTGATTTGGTAGAGAAAGAGAAGGAAGAGACGACGCCAGAGGAAGCAGAATTACCGCAAAATGAGCATGAAACCGTTCCTGAGGACGAATCTCCGGCCGCGGTGGATGCTTTTGGCCAAGCGACGGACCCTCCGCTCACCGATATTGGAATCGGTGGAGGCACGCAGGCGGGCGGCAGCACAGCACCGGAGACCGGCGGGGTACAGGAAGGCGTAGCAGGTATAGTCGATACGGAAACAGCGATGACAACGGATGATTTGACTGAGGTCAAAGATCAAATGAGTGATCAAGACAAAGAAGTTTTATTCGGTTTATTAATAAGCAAATTGCCGCAAGAATCGATGCAAACCATCTCGCAATATATCGAAAATGGTCTTACGGAGCAAGAGCTGACAGACATTCAACAAATAATGGCACAGCATCTCGACAAGACCGAATACGGGCAAATGATGGATATTCTGAAAAAATATTAATATATTGAAGCTAGTGTAAAGGTTGCTCCAATTGTTGGGCGTATGTTAAAGTATTAGGCGAGTGATCCGACAGGATAATTCGTCTTTTTTTATGTCGGAAACCGGAATAAAAGTTGCATAAGCGCGAAAAGGAGCCAATCATGACCGTTTTCAGGGACAAAGGTCGGATTCGGAAAGTATGGGATCAAACGATTCAATATTTTCAGCAAGACCGATCGCAACACTTGAAGGGCAAGACACAGCAACAATCCGCAAGTGAAACAGAAAGCAAGCCATTTTGGCGCAAGAAGCCGGTTCAACTAGCGGGCGGGGCGCTCGTACTCCTCACAGTAGCAGGATTTAGCGGAATCCAATATGTCCAAGCAAACACAGTCGAATTTTACAACGTATATATAAATGGAACAGCCGTTGGTACCGTACACGATCCAAACGAAGTCGAGCAGCTCGTTCTGCTAGAAACCGAAGAACTGCAGCAAGCTAATCCAAACCTGAATATGGTACTGGATACAGGAACGATTGCATATGAGCCAGAGAGCGCGTTCAAAGCAGTGCCTGCTACCAACGAAACGTTGGACAAGCTGGAGGGAATGTTCACCTCTCATGCCGTTGGCGTGGAAGTGAAGATTGATGGCAAAGTAATCGGAGTTGTAAAAGACCAGCAGACGGCAGATGATGTTTTGCTGCGTGTTCAAAGTAAATTTGCGCCTGAACTGGCCGCTAAGATGAAAAATGCAAAAGAAGTAAAGTCACTCTCGTTCAATGCAAATGAAGCCGAAGCCGACCAAAAGCCTGCATCCAAAGAACCAGGGCGCGAGGTAACAGAGGTTGAGTTTATTGAAGCTGTCATGATGGAGAATATCGATACGGATCCGCAGCAGATCATGGAAGCCGAAGCTATTTACAAGCTGCTTGTGCAAGGCAGCATCCAACCGACCAAATATACAGTACAAGCTGGCGACTGTGTAGGCTGTATTGCACAGAAGTTTGATATCTCGCCTGAGGTTATTTACAAGAACAACGCATGGATCAAGGATGACAAAATTACGATTGGCGATGTACTGGATTTAACGGTGCTTCAGCCGGAGTTGACCGTAAAGACGACCGAAAATCTGGTGGAGATCGAAACGATCGAACCGCCAGTTGAAATTAAGAAAAATGAGGATATGCGTGTTGGTGAATCCAAGACCATTTCCGAAGGTACGCCAGGTTCCAAACGAATGACGTATCGGATCGTGAAGCAGAACGGTTATGTCGTAACCGAAGAGCTGCTTACGAAAGAAGTGATTAAGGAAGCAACTCCGAAAATCGTAGAACGAGGCACAAAAGTTGTCCTGGGCGAAGGCTCTGGCCGCTTCGCGATGCCGGTTTCCGGTTCACGATTAACAAGTAAGTTTGGCCAGCGTTGGGGACGCATGCATAACGGTGTCGACTTCACAGGCAATAAGAGCATTATGGCGTCCGATACCGGCGTAGTTGAGTTTGTCGGCACGAAGCCGGGCCTTGGAAAAACGATTATTATTAACCATAAAAACGGTTATACCACCGTATATGGTCATTTGAGCTCCTATAAAACAAAAGTTGGCGCCATTGTCGAAAAAGGCGAAAACATTGGTATTATGGGAAGCACAGGAAATTCGACAGGCGTTCATTTGCATTTTGAAGTGCATAAAGACGGCGTATTACAAAATCCGCTGAAGTACTTATAACTTATAACCAATTTAACCCAAAGCTAATCACTTTTGCATCCTGCAAAAGTAATTAGCTTTTTTTAGTTATTTGGGCAGGGGTAAGACAAGCCCTGGGGGTGTCGAACGTCGCTACCCTAGGAATAAAGTTTCATAGTTAAACCCCGAGTATATATGGTATTGTGACCATGCCAGCTAGATGAAGTAGAAAAAGGGAATAGGCTGAAGATCGACGCGATTATGCGGTCGGTCTTTTTTTCTTTTGGACGGTTTCCAGAAGATGAAAATGACCGATTGGCTGATCAATTCCTCTAAGCCCGCCAATAAAGGAAAAACCTTGCTAACATGAGGGAAGTTTCATTGTGAACTAAAGGATAACGTGTGTTAAAATAGAATTTAATACTAAAGGACAAGCGACGGGCGGGTGTAGCGATGCACGGAAAAATATTAGTGGTCGATGACGAACAGCCGATTGCAGATATTATAAAGTTTAATTTGGAAAAAGAAGGACATCAGGTAATTTGCGCGTTTGATGGCGGCGAAGCGGTACGGCTTGCGTTCGAGGAACAGCCGGACCTTATTTTGCTGGATTTGATGCTGCCGGTTAAGGATGGCATGGATGTATGCCGCGAAGTGAGGGCTAAGCTGCAAATGCCGATTATTATGCTTACGGCTAAAGATACCGAAATCGATAAGGTGCTTGGGCTGGAGCTTGGCGCAGATGACTATGTGACAAAACCGTTCAGTACGCGGGAGCTGCTTGCACGGGTGAAAGCTCATTTACGCAGACAGCAGAAACCGGCGGCGACTAGCGGAGATAACGCGGGGGGCGCCGCAGAGGGCCCAGCCGAGCAAGAGCAGCAGGGATTTAAGCTGTTCAACCTGTTTATAGATACCGATATGTACGTGGTGTACAAGGATGGCGAGCCGCTTGACCTGACCCATCGCGAATATGAGCTTGTTCATTATATGGCCCGCAACAGCGGAAAGGTCATGACACGCGAGCATTTGCTGCAGGCTGTATGGGGCTTTGAATATTTTGGCGATGTACGGACTGTTGACGTAACGATCCGCAGGTTGCGCGAGAAAATCGAAGATGACCCTAGTCGTCCGGAATATATTATGACAAGGCGGGGCCTTGGCTATATGATGCGCAACTCCAAAACCGGAGGCTTCGGAGCAGGATGAAGGGCAAAAGCTTCTTCCGCACGATCCAGGTCAAGCTGGTTATTATCTATCTGCTTCTGATTCTGGTAGCTATGCAGCTCATTGGCGTGTATTTCATAAGCACGGTCAAGCATTCGTTGATTGACAGCTTCACGAAAAACTTGAAGGAGCAGGCGGACATCCTCTCTAAGTTCGCCGCCCCAAGCCTTGCCGCCAAGCCGGATACGGAAGGTGATTCCTCGGAAAGCACAACAGAGGATCTTAGCTTGGTTGTTCGCAACCTATTCAGTATCAGTGGTGCTGAGGTGCAGGTGCTCGATTCAAGCGGCAAGATGGTAGCGACCTCGGTGCAAGGCAATCAGTCGAACATTGGGAAGAAAAACAAGTCGCTTGCGGTTAGCCGAGCCCTTCAAAATATTACTGACAATGAACAAGAAATTATAGATGAAGACAATACGCGCAAGAAAATGATCGCACAGCCGGTAACGATTAATGATAACAAGGTCGTTGGCGTTGTTTATGTGGTCGCCTCAATGAATGAGCTGTATGAAACGGTGAACCGGGTCAACCAAATTTTTTTCTCGGGCACATTAATTGCGCTTGGCTTGACGGGCGTTCTTGGCGTGCTGCTTGCCCATACGATTACGAGTCCCATTCAGGGGCTTACGAGGCAGGCGGAGGCGGTTGCGCAAGGGAAATTTGATCTGCAGGTACCCGTGCTTGGCGATGACGAGATTGGCAGCTTGAGCACCGCCTTCAACGATATGACGATTCGGCTCAAAGAGGCGCTGTCGGTCAATGAAGAGGAAAATGAGAAGCTGACTTCGATTCTCTCCAATATGAGTGATGGCGTAGTCGCAGCAGACGAGAATGGCAGAGTGATCGTGTGGAACCGTAGAGCGCTTGAGCTGCTCGACAAACGTACCTGCGATGGGTTTATGCTGTCAGAGCTGTTCGAGCTATCGGAGCAGGGGCTGGAGGAGCTTCAGCAAGGGCGAGGACAAACGCTGCTTATTGAACGGAACTTCGACGAGCATGAGCCTGATGATGGCAGCGAAGGCGTGCTGCGTGCCACATTTACGCCCATTCACCGACGTGACAAAGGCATTACAGGCACGATTGCAGTGCTGCAGGATGTAACGGAGCAGGAAAAGCTGGAGCAGTCACGCCGTCAGTTCGTTGCGAACGTATCCCATGAGCTGCGTACGCCCCTGACGACGATCAAGAGTTATGCGGAGGCACTTAATGATGGGGCTCTTGAGGAACGGGAGCTGTCCGAACGTTTCGTCGGCGTTATACGCAATGAGACAGAGCGGATGATCAGGCTGGTTACGGATCTTCTTCATTTGTCACGGCTGGATTCCAATCAGGCGCCGCTGCGGAGAAGGCAAACGAATATTCACGATATGCTGGACGAGGTCGCAGACCGGTTCTCCTTTCAGCTTAGGCAAAAGTCGATTAAGGCCGCGGTTTGGGTTGATGAGGGACTGGAAACGGCCTGGCTGGACCGTGATCAGATTGATCAGGTGCTTGATAATTTATTTTCTAACGCAATCAAATACACGCTGGACGGTGGAACGATTCAATTGACGGCGAAGAGGCCGGCCGACTCGGCATTGCTTGCGATTAGCGTAAAGGATACGGGAATTGGTATTCCGAAGAAGGATCTTAACCGCATTTTTGACCGTTTCTATCGGGTAGACAAGGCGCGCTCGCGCAATATGGGCGGTACGGGCCTCGGACTTTCGATTGCCCGGGAAATTGTGAAGGCGCATGGCGGCACAATTGCCCTTGATTCCGAACTGAACGAAGGAACGACAGTGACCTTCACACTCCCGCTGCTTAGTGAAGGGGGCGAGCTGGCATGAAGGAAAAAATAAAAACAACGGCGCTTATCGGTCTTGTTGTGCTTAGCCTTCTCCAAAGCTATTTGCTCGCCTATAGCATGCCTGGACTTGGCGTAACCGTCAGAAGCGATCAGGATTATGTGATTACGGAGCCGATAGGAACGGCCAAAAGCGTGGAGAGCGTTATTTTTCCCGAGGAGCTTGTTATCCATTTAGGGGGCAATAAGCATACCGTTATTTATCCGGGGACGCAGTTCTATGAAATGATTCTGAATCAGCGTATTCAGGGTAGAGAATTTAAGGGTTTCCAGCGCAGCCCATCCGATGTGCTGAACTGGGAGGAAATCCGCAAGAACGATATTGGAATCGAGCTGAGGTTCGACAATGGCATTCCTGTAGAGCTCTTGCAAAAGCTGCTGAAGCTTGAAGGAGACTTGCTGTTTCTGAATGAAACCATTGATCGCATATGGATATTCAAGACGACGGGCACAGAGGAGATCAGAACCTTCTTCTTCAGCTCAGACGGCCAGATGGTATATGAATCGGTTCGAGCGGATCTGACGGTTCGCGACGTACAGGATTACGTGGGCTTCGGCCAGTTCCAACCGTTGTATACGATGACGGCAGACGGGCTTTATCTTCCAACCGCGCCGATCCAGTCGACCGAAATGGTTTTTCCGTATGAGACGTATTCTCCGGATTTGATGCAGCGCAGCTTGTTCTTCGATCCCAGTACGACAAGGGCGCTTGAAGACCGGAGCGGCTCACAAATCTATACCGATGGCAAGCGAGGATTGAAAGTGGAGCAGAACGGCAAATGGATCAGCTATACCGATCCAAGCGCCCCTCAAATTACGGAAAATGTGCTCAGTGACAACGTGTATGCCTCCGTCGATTTTGTTAATCAGCATGGTGGCTGGGATGGCGTTCACCGTTTCGTTAATGCGCTGCCTGGAGGCGAGGGCAGATCGATTCGCTTCAAGCAATACGTGGAGCAGTATCCAGTTATTGAAACGCCGCCATTCCGATATGGTTATATGAGGCTTACCCTTCAGCAAGGCGTCGTTACGGAATATTCAAGGTCCTTGATTACGCTCGGTCCGAAATCCGAGTCTCGCAAGGTCAGATGGCTGTTAGGCGGAGAGGCGCTTCAGCAAAGCTTAACTAACTACGCCAGACGTAGCGAAGTAGAAGCGCTGTTCCCTGCGCTGCAGGCATCACCGATGGATGATAATCTCATTCGATTCACGCCGGTATGGGCTGTTCGCCTGACGGATGGCACGGAAGAAGTATTGGTGGACGCATATCCAAATGGATATGAACCGCCGCAGGAGCCTGTAGATGCGGATGGGCAAGAAACCGCGGATGCAGATGGCAAGGAAGAAACCGATGCGACAGCAGCAGCTGGAGCTGGTGCGGCGGCGCTGTCCTCTGGTGGGGTGAATCCGCTGAAGGCCAGTGATTGGAATCATATGCGATAAGCAAGGATGGACGGCGGGAGGTGAAGGCGAGTGGATTGGGGACGGGCGAAAAATGTGCTTATTATTTCATTTTTGCTGCTCAATGTTTTGCTGGGGTACCAGCTATGGCTCGATATCAGGGAGCAGCTGAACATGAACGTAAATACGGCAGAGCTGCCGCAGGATAAGGTGCTGCTTATGCAGCAGAAGCGTATTTCTTTAGAAGCCAATCTACCGCTGGAAACGCCGGAGCTCGGAGATTTAACGTATTTGCTTCACTCGGACAGCCGGAAGAACGCGGAGCCTGTTATTTTGGACAAGCCGGTGGACAGCACGATTATGTATAAGAAATCGGAATTAGTAAAGACACTCGGGAGTCGAATTCCTGAGCTTGATCAATATGCATTCGATTTGCTGAACAGCAGTGTGGATAAGTTCATCCTATACCGGGTAGTCGAAGGACGTCCGATGTTCGATGTGAAGCTGACGCTGTATATTAGCAATCAGAAAATAACCTCCTACCTGCAGGACCGAGTGGAGCTGCTTGGATCGGGCGAGGCGAAGCCGGTGCTGCCGGCTGCGAAGGTGGTCGCGAGCTTAATTGAGACCTACTTGCCGGATGGGGCCATCATTTCCGATATTCAACTGGGCTATAAAGGCCAGATCTTTGACTCGGAGAAGCAGGTTTCGGCACCATCTTGGCGGGTAATGCTGGAGAGCGGGCAATTATTTTATGTCAATGCCATTAGCGGTGAGGTTGCAACGGATGAAGAGCAAGGGGAAGCAGCAGCGAACGTGATTCACTAACGGGAGCAGGAGAAGGGACAGGAAAGAGCGATTATGGGACTGCGATTTACAGTACTGGGGAGCGGCTCGACCGGCAATGCGACAATCGTGCAAGGAAACGAGAAAATGGTCATTGTCGATGCTGGGATGAGCGCGAAGAAGCTGGATGAGCTAATGCGGGAGCGGGGAGTGACTGGCCATCAGTTAGACGCCTTGTTCGTGACGCATGAGCATTCCGATCATATTAAGGGTTTGGGCGCTTTTGCCCGCAAATACGATTTGCCGATCTATGCCAATGAGGCAACATGGGCAGCGATGGAGAGGCATGTCGGCACGATTGCTCCGGAGAAGCGCGTATTTATGGAGTCAGGCGAAGAAGTCGCATGCGGCTCGATGCTTGTGCAATCGTATCCGATCTCGCATGATGCGGCAGAGCCAGTAGGGTATTCCTTTGTAGAGGACGGCGAGAAGCTGAGCCTAGCGACGGACCTCGGTTATGTCAGCGAGAAGGTGAAGCGCCAAATTATCGACTCGGACGTATTGGTGCTCGAAGCAAATCATGATACCGAGATGCTGCGGATGGGCCGTTACCCTTGGAATACGAAGCGTCGCATTCTGAGCGATGTCGGCCACTTATCGAATGTAGCAGCTGGCGAAGCACTGCTGGAGCTGATGACCGATCGAACGAAACGTGTCTATTTGGCTCATTTGAGCCTTGATCATAACTTAATGGATTTAGCGATGCTAACCGTGAATACAATATTAGAGGATAACGGAATCTTTTATAAAAAGGATGAACATCCCTTGCGCGCGACTTACCATGACAGGCCTACGCCATGGGATGAAGTGAAGCGGAAATAAGCGATTCCAACTGGGCGTCCAGCGCATCGGCTTTCACGCTTAACTCTTCTCTCGTCAGGATTCCTTTCTCTATGAACAGCTCTAGCATGGCACTTAACGTAAGAACGGTTCGATAGTGGTCATCCTTCAGATCCGCAAGCTTTGCAGCAAGCTGAACATGCTCCCAAGCGGCAGGCGTTTTGGCTTTCATCTCAGCATCTCTCCCTTTGTTGGGACAACGGTTGATGATTTTTATGCAAAATGAAGTATGTTCGTCGTCCGAATCTATTATTATTGTAGTCATTTCTTCCGAAAACATTCCTAGATTCATAAAAAATAGTCTTGATGTCTTGAAACATCGAGAGGAGCGATAGTAATGAGCCTATTCGACGACGATTTTTATTCGACTAAAGTATCCAAGCGTGCTGCTCGTGAGAGCCGTAAGAGAGACTTGGGATTTCCATATAGAAGCGGTACCCGCAAGTGGTCTAACGTCCGTATAGCGTTCGTCTCCTCCATTACGAGCGCGGTTGCCGCAACGCTGCTGTTCGGTGTTTTTTTTGGCGGCGGTCCAGGGATTGGAAACGGGGGAGGCTCCGTGGCTACAGCGGGGACGATCTCTACAGTTGATCCGCTGGAGCGGCCCATTCAGGCATCTGCGAAGGTTCGGCCAGCTGTCGTTAGCGTGATTAATCAGCAAATGTTCGCGCCCGGCATTGGAAATGGCCAAGCGCTGCCCAAGGACTCAGAAGTGAAGGGAACCTTGCGCGAGGCGGGCGTTGGCTCCGGCGTCATTATTAGCAAGAAGGATGGCAAAGCCATTATTATTACGAATTACCATGTCATCGATCAGGCGGCAGCGGTTAAGGTCGTGCTTATGAATGGCGAAACGCGCGAGGCGCGTGTTGTCGGCAAGGATCAGATTACGGATCTTGCCGTGCTTGAGATCGATGCGAAGGGAATTGATGTCGTCGCTGAGATTGGCGATTCCTCGGCTCTTCGCCCTGCTGAATATATTATTGCGATCGGCAACCCGCTGGGACTGGGAGAGTCGGTTACAACGGGCAGCGTGAGCAAAACCAAACAAATCGTGCCCGTATCGCTGAATCAGGATGGCGTTTATGATTGGGAGCAAGAGGTCATTCAGATCGATGCCTCCATTAACCAAGGCAACAGCGGCGGACCGCTCATTGATTTGAACGGTCGTGTGGTAGGTATCAACAGTATGAAAATCGCTGATCTTGGCGTGGAGGGCATCGGCTTTGCGATTCCGATAAACTTAGCGATGCCAATCGTCGAGAGTCTGATCAAGCTGGGCCATGTGCCGCGTCCATATTTGGGCGTATACACGATGGATCTGGAGCAGTATTGGCAGCAGCAGGACTTTGAGGATGCCTTCGGCAAAGCGCTGGAAGGCGAAGATGGCAAGGCAGCCGAGAATGACGCAGAGACGGGTGAGCAAGCTGTTCCGGAAAGCGGAGGCGCGCCCCTGAAGCTGCCGGATGATATCTACTCAGGCGTCATCGTGCTGGAAGCAGTGGGTCCTGCGAAGGATGCAGGCCTTTTGTTCAACGATGTGATCGTCAAGCTTGATAACAAATCAATTGGCAGCACGATGGAGCTGCGCAAATATTTGTACACGCAGAAGAAGATCGGCGATGATATTGAAATCAGCTACTATCGCGACGGACAGCTGAAAACGACTCACTTTAAGCTGGGTCAAAAGGAAGATGAAGAGGAATAGGCTTTGTGCGTTTGGGATGAAAGAAAATGAACTGTGTCGGAGCTTGTGACGGGAGACCGTTGCAGGCTCCGATTTTTTTTTGCGAATGGATGGAATGGGTGTCGATAATTGAGGTAGGCGTAGGGGAGCTAAGCGAAGGTGCAGAATTTGTCGTCTTCACAGGGAGTGCCGTTTTCTGATATGCTGTGTGTAGATAACAAGAGTATTTGCGGGAAAAAGAGGCATGAATATTAGAAATTCGAAAATGTGTGAAAGATGGAAAGATAAGAATGGTTAGTGTAGAAAAGTGGGAAATGGGCAGTTCATAAAGTTATGAAAAAGGATTAAATCATAAAGTTAGTAAACTAATGAAAATGATTAAAGTAAAGCAAGATTAGAAAGAAATGGACAACCATCAACTAGGAATAGGAACGTGCAGATTATGTATTGTGTATGTAAAGAGCATATGGAAACAGCTTTGGACCGATTTGTAGACGAATATGAGGATGCGCCAGACGTAGTGGATCTGAAAGAAACGCAATTTGCGGATTGGGACCCGCCGCGCAAATGCGACTTTTGTGATGAACCGGCTACTTTTTTGGTAGTTTAGAGAGAAAAGTGTAAGAGCAGGATGTCAATCGATGTAGGTGGACATTAGGATAAGGCAGCGTATGGATCGTATGATCCGAGACGATAAAAGGACGTGTACGTTTTGCATATACAAATAGCTGCCGTTGGCAAGCTGAAGGAAAAGTACTTAGTGCTTGGCATAGCGGAATATGCCAAGCGGCTCGGGCCTTACGTGAAGCTCACGCTCACGGAAGTGCCCGATGAGAAGGCGCCGGAGACGATGAGTCCGGCGGAGGAAGCGATTGTGCGCGAGCGAGAGGGCGAGAGGCTTCTAGCGCAGCTGAAGCCTGAGGCGCATGTTGTCGCGCTCGCGCTGGAAGGCGAGCTCTGGTCCAGCGAGGATCTCGCGGGCCAGCTCGATAAATTAGCCACGTATGGGCGCAGCCACGTGGCTTTTGTTATTGGCGGGAGCAATGGTCTTGCTCCCGCGGTGCTTAAGCGCGCCCAGCAGAAGCTGAGCTTTGGGCGCATGACCTTGCCGCACCAGCTGATGCGCCTGGTGCTGGTGGAGCAGATTTATCGGGCTGTGAAGATAAATCGGGGGGAGCCTTATCATAAGTAACGGCGGAAAAATTTTGATGGAAAGTTCGGGTCGCCATATATTCGCCCTGTTTTTAGCCGATGTGATGAACGATAATACACTTAGAATTATGGCTGATAAGCTTCGGAAAACAGGTTGTTTCTGAAGTTCATGAATATGAAGTTAGCTGAAATTTCAGTAAAGGTGATAATATGAAAATTGAAAACTTGGATTTTCAAACATGGTGCAGAAATCATAAGGAAACTCATGTTGCAAAATGGTGTCGAGAAGTTTATCCCTGGGTAGTACTCAGGAATATAGATTTTGAATCTGTCTTTCTTAATGAAAGGCAGATTATTTCATTTAACCACATTGAGTATGAAATAACTGTACTTTCAATTGAACTACAAAGCAACGGTAGGTACAAAACAACTTTTAGGCTAAAGTCAAACATGAAGAGTGGACAGTCTGAGTGGGAGCAGAGGAAATGGGATACGGTTTTTCAAATTATTTATAATAAGGAGGGGGAGTTCATTACAGTGTTTACAAAGAAAGAGGACCCCTCAAAAGACCTTGTTGCTAAATTTATGAAAGGGAGTTTTAAAAGAATTACTGAAAATAAATCCCGCCCAGTTTCACTTTTACTTTTTAATTCATTAATTTCATATTTGATGGAAATGACGTTTCCAAATGCTGTTTATTTAAAAAGATTTGCCGTAGATACTGAAGCAGAGGGGTACAGCAAAATATTTACTATTAAATCTAAATACATATATCCATTGTTTTCGATTGATAGATCACACTGGATATTTTCAAGTTTCAACGAGGAAAGAGCACATAGAATTGGATTGAGGTTGGCTGATCAATGTGAAAAGCTAACCATTATATTTTGTAACCCGACATACACTCGCCATCACCGCTGCAAACATAAGAATGTCGAAGTAATATCACTATTTGAATTCTATAACAGATCATCTGAAAAAATCAGAGAACAATTTGAGAGACAAATAATCTTACTACAAAATCATCTGAGCTTGCCGGAATCCAAAAGTAATGAACTAATTTTAAATGAAATTTCACAACCAAAGTTTACTGAATATGAAATTAAAAAATCGGAATTATTGGAAGCACTCGCAATAATGAAAATTCCTGTTTCCAACAAGTATGTTGCATTTTATTTTTTTGCTGGGATGAATCTAATAAACTCTTGGCTAAGTGTAAATAGAAAGAATCCAGAAATATCTAATAAGGAGGAACAGCTATTCAAGGACATGTATTTTTTTAAAACATATATAAATAAAAGGATTGTTGAAATCATTGAAAATAATATAGATGGAGTTAATGTGTCATTCCAAAATCAATTCTGTTTAATTGAATTATTTAACTTCCAAATTAGTTTTTACAATTTGCCATTAATTGATACACCAGAAAATAGGATTATTTTAGATTTTGTTAGTTCACCTAAAAATAAGTATATTGAATGGAGCGGGAAGCGACTACAACCAGTAGCACCACTTATTTTTTCATTGGCACGCAATTTTAAAAGAGAATTTTACGAAAGTCTAATCAAAGTTAATAGTAATATCAGCTAATACCATATTCGACGCATCGGGGCATTCAGCTCTCTTTCCGCAAGATATATTTAAAGAGGAATTATCGGATAATCCTGTACCGGAGTCTGTAAAATGAATTATGTAAACTTCCGAATCAATTAAAATGGAAATATAAGAAAGGTTGGGGAGAACACATGGGTTTATGGACGAAACTGCAGCTGCGAGCATTCATTAAGGAGAACAAGCTCGTATCCGCACAGGACACTCATAATGCATTAAAAGATCTGTTTGCGGAGACGATCTAAGAGATACTAGAGGCTGAGATGGATGAGCATCTCGGCTACCAGAAACATGAAACATAGAAGAAGCAGACGGCCAATTGCTGAAATGGCAAAAGCAAGAAAAATATCATTAGTGAGTATGGGGAGCAGGAAATCGCTGTTCCTCGCGAACGTGAAGGTGAGGCGCTCGTCGTGAAGAAGCATCAATCCAATGTGACCGGGATTAAAGATTAAATTATTACACTCTATGCCAAGGGGATAAGTTCTCGGGAGATTAAAGATCACCTCCACAATCTATATGACATTGAGGTCTCTCCAACCTTCATATCCGATGTCGCGAACAAGATTATTCCTCTCATTAATGAGTAAAAATCGACCGTTACAAGGCGTTTACACCGTTGTTTTCCTTGATGCGATTCACTTTAAGGTGAAGCAGGATGGTGCTATTGTCAACAAAGCAGTTTACATGGTCATTGGAATCGATCTCGATGGTTGTAAAGATGTACTGGGTATGTGGATCGGAGAAAACGAGTCCTCAAAGTTCTGGCTTAGTGTCCTGAATGATCTGACAAACCGCGGTGTACAAGAATACTCATTACGTGTGTAGACAACTTAACAGGCTTCACAGAAGTGATTTCAGCCTGTTATCCCCTAACAGAAATACAAAAGTGTATCGTCCATCAGATCCTAATCTCCACTCGTTTCGTTTCTTATAAGGACTTGAAGAAGGTAACCGCTGATCTGAAACCCATCTACAAAGTCGTTAATGAGGAGATGACTCTTGTAGAGCTTGATCGCTTCGAGGAGACCTGGGGGAGCAAATATCCGTTTATTATCCGTTCCTGGCGTAATAACTGGGAAGAGCTTGCAACTTTCTTCAAATACCCCCGCAGAGATCCGTATAATCATCTATACCACTACTATTATTGAGAGTTACCACCGTCAATTGCGTAAGGTAATGAAAGGTAAAAGCATCTTTCCAACGGACGAATCCTTACTAAAATGCTTTATCTAGCAACTATAGATGTCACCCGTAAATGGACGGGGCGTGTTCAGAATTGGGGTCAAATGCTGCTGCAACTTTCCGTGTTCTTTCCGGATCGCATTGGCCAGTATTTACGATAGCCCCCTCGAGATGAAGCATTAAGAGAGTTTACACAAAATGTTTGACAGACCCAGAAAAATTGCAGACGGTAAAATTTAATGCTAAAATAAAAAAAATGAAGAATGTTACATAAATTATAACTTTAAACAATTATATTTAGTGAACAAATAAGAGCTTGAAAATTTCTTTTCGAATTCAGTTCACTCTTCAATTATTGCCTCTCGCAATTCTCTTCTGTTACCATCGTTAAAACATAATATAATGTACGAAAAGGCCATCCTTGGAGGAATTAGTTCAGAAACGAACAAACATTTAATCATGATATTTCTTCAAATCGAAAAATTTTAGTTATTTCCTTTTGTTTTTCATTATGGAGCGACCATCAAGATTTTTTTCAACAATTGATGAATTTGAAGAAGTGATAGAAAAAGTTTGTACTTCTTACTTAGTTGTGAGAGATTTATGTATAATTAACAAAAACAACTTTATAATTCAATAGAAGTAATACTTGGATGGCATGGACACGCTGTGGGTGATCTGGCTCGGTCTGCCCGAAGCAGTTGGAGAAATAAAGTTAGGTAGATAACCCTGCGTTGCCAGGTCTTCGAGCTGCCGTTACACTTCTTTAAATCTCTCTGAGTTGTGAGCACAGAAAATGTTAAAAGGGTTCTCAATGTTGTTTATGAATGACCCAATTAATACTGATTGTTAGAACGCATCCGAAGTCGTAATATCTCGTCATAACAACTTATGAAAAACTATTAGGGGTTAAATACATGACAATAGCTGTAATTATTATATTGTTGGTTATAGTAACAATCCTACTATTTTTATTTGCAAAACAAAGAAGAACTATTCAACACTTAAAAAGTGAAATTTCTGGGAATTCGTTGGAAACAGAAAGTACTGATAACGATCTTATCTTCTGGCTTAGGTTTCCTTTATACTGCTGCCTAGTTTTTTGTTGCAGCCTACTGATTCTAATGTTATTAAGTATTACGGGAATTTATAAGTTTTCAACAATACAAATGTTCTTTCTAACGGCTTCATCTTTCTTTTTTGTAGCATCGGATCTATGTCTTATAGGAATGCAAATGGAAGGTAGCAATATTTCCCCTAAATGGATTCAATTTATAGGTAGGGATACCTCTAGAAATGCATATAAAAGGTTCTTTTGGATTGCGTTTGTGTGCTTCATTGTTTCTTTTATTGTTCATCCATTTGAAATTACTTATTTTAAGGAATTAACGGATATTTACAATTCTGCTTTCGGAATAATGTCTCTATGTCTCGTTATTTTTATATATGGTTTAAGAAGTATAGAATCAATGGATAGGTATTTTAAAAAAAGGTAAGTATTGTAACACATTATGTAAGGCTGATAAACTTGAACATAGAAATACGAAGACTTGTACTTTCGTGGAGGAAGTAAGCTTAAAGATAATAATTTTGTAATAGCCGTGGGTCTAGTAACCTCGGTCATTTCTCGTTGCCGAAGCTCTCTACGAGGAGAACTGTACCATAAGTGACGGCGAAAAATTAAAGTGTGGAAAAGTTCATCTCGCCATATATTCACCCTGCTCCTAGCTGACTTAATAGATGATAATTGGATATATAACATGGTTGAAAGGGGGGAGCCGGTTACATATTAGCTCGAGCTTGGGACGTCGTACGCACATGAGCGCTGATTCGAATTAATTAAATCTATAGGTGAAAATAATGAATGGTTCAATTGTAAGGAGAATGAAAAGGTCTCACCAGAAATCAATTGCTGCTTATGATCATTTTTTCGAATTTATTGAAGATATGTTGCTTGTTAGCATTGTGCCAGATAAAATGACAGGTGAATTTATTACTTTGTTCTTGGCCCGATACGTAAAATAAATGGGGCTTTTAAAGTTCTTGTGATAAATGGGTACGAAGAAGATTCACAAGCACATTTAAGAATATTGCTAGAGCAGGCAATAACACTACTGTATATTCTTTTGAATCCTGAAGAAAGAATACAGCAATACAATGATTATTGTTATGTAGATCAACATAACACAATGGCGAAGGTCGAAAAGTATCGACCATTTTACGAAATCGACTATGATAAAGAGGAAATAATTCAGAACTATGAACGAGTGAAAGATAAATTCAAATCCAAAAATCGGTGGAGCAATAAGAATCTCCGAGAGATGGCTAAAGAAGTAGGAAAGGAAGCAGAAGAGTGGTACGAGTTTATTTATTCTTGGAATTCTAGCTATGTGCATAGTGATATATATTCATTAAAAGGTGTATTTGAACATGAGAGTTTGGAAACATCACTCTGAATCTTGGGGCAATGGATTTTAATGCCTCTCTTATTTTTGCGCGTGTTATCCAATTTACATATTCGGTTCTAAATAAAATATGTCGAGTAAATAACGTGGCAACTACTGAAATAGATGAGGTTTGGAAAGTTGCCATGGGGTTGTTAATAGAAGAGTGGGATGTTGAAGGGAAGATTAATTTCGCCTAATACTATATTTACACATCGGGTCATTCGGCCCTTGATCCGCAAATTTTAATTGAAGCGGAATTATCTGATATCCCTGTACCGACTAACCGCCGCGCAACCGTCCCCACCAACAACAAATTCTTCGGCCGTATGACCTACCCGCACCAGCTTATGCGCGTGTTAATTGCTAAAGCGGGTATATCAGGCAATTAGATTAGTCGAGGGGACAGTACCATAAGTTACAGCGAAAAATGGTGGTGGATTTAAGTAAGAGATTATAAGCAGGGAGTGGGGCCTATGGCGAAGAGAAGACCAAAAAAGCAGGGCAAAAAGCGTCTTCGTGAGATTGCAAGTATGAAAGAGCTATCCTCGAATGCAACAAGTTTGGTGAATTTGAAGCAGGCTATGCCGGTTTTAAGTCCATTTCTTAAGGAATTTGGGGCTGAAGTTGATAAGATGGAAGACGCCTTACAAGGCATAGATGGAATGGCTAGACAAACAAGTGAGTTTGTTAGTATACCCGACAGGTTTAATAACTTTTTTGCCGATCATGGCTGGATAATGTACGGCATGATGAATTTTGAAGTTGCGAAGGAAGTAGTACTAAAAGCCGAGGCGGGTAATTTTAAGGAAGCGCTAGATCAGATCATACAATATTATAATGTAGAGACGATAAGATTTCAGATAAAACGACTGAACTCAATTAAAGCTTTTCGACCAAGAAAGGAATTGGCGTTAAAAGCATTGATCGATTATGAAGAGAAACGGTATCACGCATGTGTTCCGGTTGTACTGGCTTTAACGGATGGTCTTGTAAATGAACTACATGAAGATCATAAAGGAATTTCGGCAGGGTCGACTCAATTAGAGGCTTGGGATTCCATTGCTGCTCACAGTCAAGGATTAGGTAAGCTAGTAAGAATTATACGTAAGGGTCGTCGGAAGACGACAACCGAGCCAATTAGTCTCCCATACCGAAATGGTATCTTACATGGGACAGACCTCAGCTATGATAATGAAATTGTAGCTGCGAAAACATGGGCACTTCTTTTTGCCGTTGGTGAGTGGGCTGCAAAGGTGGAACGAGGAGAAACTACAGCCCCGGAGGATAAGCCAGAGGAGTCATTCTTAGATATACTTGAAAAGGTACAAGAAATAGAAAACTTCAAGCAAGAGATTGAAAGTTGGAAGCCACGTGAATCCATCTCTATAAATCACGATTTATTTATCCAAGGTACTCCTGAATACGCGTTGAATGAATTTTTAGGGTACTGGATGCAAAAAAATTACGGAAGAATGACCATGATACTACCACACAAGGTATTTGATACAAAAACTGCACCATTAAAGGTACGAGAGCACTTTAAGAGCCAGTTATTAATTTCATACGAGTTTGTTTCAGTTATTGATGTGGGTCTTTCTAATACGAAAGTCTCTGTAAAATTACAAGTTGAAGAGTTTGGACGTCGGTTAGAGAAGTCTCATGACTTTGTAATGATTTGTGAAGATGACCAGGGCAATCTTGTTAGTCCTAATGCGACCAGATCGAAATGGATTAGTTACACGTGGTATGTTTAAATTTTATAGTGATTTAATCCTATGGAACAAGTGGATCAAGCATCAACACAGGGGGATTGTATGTCAAAATATCTACAATATATTTGCAGTTCTCAGTCAGCTTTTGTTGAACAGGAAATTTCTGTTGATTTGAGTGATGAAGAAATTAAAGAAGTGCATATCAAATTTTCAAGCGAAAGAGACAAGCCTAAAAGAGGGTTAATAAGAATAACCATTTGGTATCAAGAACCAATTGATTATGATAGGGCAAAAGAACTTGGTGACCACAAAATACAAGAAATTATAAATAGCTTGGTATTTGTGAGAGGATTTCAGGTTGGAGAGCCATATCTTATTTCTGAAAACATCAAACCTCAACCGTTGATTACCAACAGAATGTCAATTAAGTTTGATATAATGCTTGATTTGAAGCAAGAACAAATTGATGAATTTATTGGGCTGATTAAAACATCTCAGACAAGTCATATTTACTATGAATTGTATAAGCAATCAATGAATCATCATGATGGTTTGGGCAAATTTATGTTTTTGTATAGTCTGCTAATGGTAATCATAGGAGCTAGCAAACAACAGGAAGTTGATGCACATATTCTTTTAGCTAGCCCTGATGAACTAAATTATAGAAGACAATCAACAAAGATGATTAAACAAAACGGAAACATGGTTAGAAGTAATGCTTTAGAAACAAGGTTCACATGGCTTAGAAATCACTTGGGGCATACTCAAGTAGACAGTGAAATTGCTTTAGCTATTAAAGAAATAAATGAATGTCTAAATGATCTTGATGATATTGTGAAAAATGCCATAAAAGAAAAGATAACTAGGCACATGAATCCCTAAGGAGAATAAACCATGACTATGCCAACTAAAGCCCAGATTTTTGAACATTGGATGGACTGGTTAGATAAGAGGGGATTTGACTGGGGGGAACCGTGTTGTTGGGCTTGCAAACGCGATTTCAATGATACATATGATTTGAACAAGCCCAGTGCTACACGTGAAGAGATAATAAAGAATTGGGAAAGGACACCTCTTCAGCGTTGCCATATCATTGCCCGTCAGTTTGGTGGAGAGGATATCCCGGATAATCTATTTCTGATGTGTAAAAGCTGTCATGACCGGGCTCCGAACACGAAGTCACGTGGGGCGTTTTTGGATTGGGTAGAAAAGCAAGATTACACATCCTTAGTTCAAGAAGATATCATGAGAGAGTTGAGGAATTTTGAACTCTTAGACCTCATTGATAATGTAGGTGAAATGCTGGCAGATAAAGAACTCATGAAACGCTTTTTTAATAATTCTGGTTTTCATATGAATCAGGCTAGAGGCGGGTCGGAGATTACTCTTTCAAGTATATTTGTTCAAATTGCTGAAGAACTAAAAAGACGTAAGTAAGACGCATAGTCTCACACAAGCTCCACCAAGCCAATGACAAAGGAGAACGTCCATCACAGGCGTTCTCCTTTTCGTCACGCATAATCTTCCAGTGCTTCCCTTGCCACTTGTTGCACATAGGCTTCTCCCAAGCCGATGGATTCGTAATACTCTCGCGTCACCGTTTCCATAAGCTCGATCACAGCATCATGCTGCTCCACCGGAACGAACTGTAAAATCGCCGTGGTAATTGCCTGTTCCCTTGCAGCTTAATTTCCTCCAGCCCATAGTGAGTATAGCCGCCCGTACTACCATTGGTGAGCTTGTGTTTCATCTCCATCGCCTTGATGGCGGTGACAGGACTAATCACTTCCATCTTGCTCAACGTGTTGAAACCCCTGTAAATGACTTCGTCCAGCAGTTCTCCTTATACTGCGCGTTACCTTTTTCTCTTGTTTTCTTCATCGTAGCATCTTCCAATGCCTTCTTGAGCGGGTCTTCCTTCGAGTGTAGAAGTTCCATCGTAAGCCCATTTACAATCGCTTTCCGGCGTTGCCTAATGTAAGAATACATGGTGGGAAGGCTGTTCAGGAAATCGTTATCATTACACCACGCCACCAGTTTCTTCACAGGAGTACTGTCATCAATCATCGTGTCCAGAAACGGCCTGTTATTCCATTTTACCAGTGCCGCGATTTTGCCGGGCATGAATTTGTTCGTTCCATCTTTGAGTCGATCTTGCTTTTTGCTCATTATGCTCACCCCGTATCGTTAAGCTGTATAAACGTAATATAACGATTTGGGTACGAATTAAAGGTGACTGAACTTTAACTCTACATGCGTCATCCAGGAAGTATGGCAAACAGTATTGCTTTCCATAAAACAACTGCCCACCCCATAATGAGGCCACTGAAAAAGTCCGTCTCTTAGAAAAGGTACAGTCCTTCAAGAAAGTTGAAGAGACTGTACCTTTTTTGTCGTATAATTAAGTGATTACGAGAAATGGGTGAGAGCGGATGAATCGACAACAACAAACTTTGGTTTTGAGTCCTTACGCGGCACTGTATGACATTGTTGTGCCGAAGGACAATATGCTCCGTCAAATCAACGAACTAGTGGACTTTGCCTTTATATACGAGGAGCTGAAAGTGAAATATTGCTTGGACAATGGACGAAATGCCATTGATCCTATTCGCATGTTTAAGTATTTGTTGCTGAAAGCGATCTTTGAACTATCCGATGTAGACATTGTCGAGCGCTCTAAGTATGACCTGTCGTTCAAGTACTTCCTTGGTATGGCACCAGAGGAATCCGTAATTGACCCGAGCTCCCTCACCAAATTCCGCAAAATACGGTTGAAAGACATAAACCTCTTGGACATGCTCATTGGCAAAACCGTAGCACTTGCCATCGAGCAAAATATCCTGAAGAGCAACGTCATCATCGTTGACGCTACGCATACGAAAGCGCGCTATAACCAGAAATCGCCGCAAGATATTCTGCAAGATCGTGCACGGAAGGTACGAAAGGCCGTTTACACTATGGATGAATCAATCAAAGCCAAAATGCCAGCAAAGAACACAACCTCTGTACTCGAAGACGAAATCGAGTATTGTCAGAAGCTCGTCGTCTTCATTGAAACCGAATCCGGAATCGCACAGGTACCTAAAATCCTAGAACCGCTTAACCTGCTGAAAGAAACTGTAGCGGATGATGTCGAGCAACTTCGCCTGACAGCGGATCCGGATGCGCGTGTGGGACATAAGAGTGCAGACTCTTCCTTCTTTGGATACAAAACACATCTGGCCATGACCGAGGAACGTATCATTACAGCAGCTGTCATTACCACCGGCGAGAAGAATGACGGCAAGCAACTGCAAACGCTCATCGAAAAAAGCAAAGGAGCCGGCATGCAGGTCAAAACCGTCATTGGTGATACCGCCTACTCCGAAAAGGGTAACCTTTCGTACACGAAGAACAATGGGATTGAACTGGTAGCCAAGCTCAATCCGCTTATCACGCAAGGTGGCCGTAAAAATGAAGATGAATTTTTATTCAACAAAGATGCTGGCATGTACGTATGCCCGGCTGGTCATATGGCTATCCACAAGGCTCGGCAAGGTAAAAAAGGCGTCGGTAAAAACCAAGTAGATACCTATTACTTTGATGTGGGCAAGCGTTGTCCGCTCCAAGAGGGCTGCTACAAAGAAGGTGCGAACAGCAAGAGCTATTCTGTAAGCATGAAATCGGAGGAGCACTCCGCGCAAATGGCGTTCCAAGAGACGGAGTACTTCAAGAAAAAATCGAAGGGGCGCTACAAAATTGAAGCAAAGAACAGTGAACTTAAACATGGACACGGGTATGATGTAGCCACATCCTCGGGTCTGCTTGGTATGGAAATGCAAGGGGCAATGGCCATATTCGCTGTAAATCTTAAACGAATACTAAAACTGAAAGATTGAAAAAGCGCGATAAGTAGATCCATATACAACTAAAAAAGACATCCTTCCCCTTATCTTAGCAGGAAGTATGTCTTTTTTATGCCTTATGAGAGACAACTGAAGCAATATGGTGAGTTCTTCAGTGGCCTCCCCCATAATGAGTGGCTTTTGTTTGGGTACATACTGGGGGCATGGTTTACATCAAAACCACGATTTTGATTTGTTGAAAGGGGCATAGCACTTCCAGCCAGCGACTAAGAGTAAAAATCTGAACGATACGATGAAGATAAATATTATACTAGTCTAAGCAAAATTAGTTTAGTATACTTTATTTCAGAAAATAAGAAAATTATGGGGGATTTATATGAAGGAACTTCCTGAAGATATTGATTCATTATTTACAGAATTACAGTTATATGATCAATATAGTTTTAGTATGAAGATTTTTCCTGAGCTATATAGAGCAATTAACAAGCCTAAAAAGCTCGATTGTTACTGCAATGAATGTGGCAGAGATAGTATTTTTATGTCTACAGAGTCTGGAGTAAAAGAGTCGAGTAGCTGGGAATCCGATTTAAAGACTCTTCAGGATGAAGGTGTACTGGTAGTTAAATTTATATGTTCTCGTCATTCTGAACATATTATCTGGTTTCAGTTTATTATTCGAGATTTTTTTATAATGAAAATAGGACAATTCCCTTCTATCGCCGATTTCTCAAATATAGAAATAAAAAAGTATCAAAAACTTCTGGGTAAGGAAAGATATAGAGAGCTTAGTAAAGCGATTGGGTTGGTTTCGCATGGTGTTGGGATAGGTTCATTCGTTTATTTAAGGCGTATATTTGAAAATCTAATTGAGGATGCCCATCAGCAGGCTACAACTGATGTTAATTGGGATGAGTCTGCATATGAGAGGATGAGAACTGCTGAACGCATCGGAGTACTTAAAAGCTATCTGCCTTCCTTTTTAGTAGAACATAGAGGTATGTACTCGATTCTCAGTAAGGGCATTCACGAACTAAGTGAGGAAGAGTGTCTTGAAATGTTTCCTGCAGTTCGACTTGGTATTGAACTTATACTTGATGAGAAACTTGAGGAATTGGAAAGGCAAAAGAAAATTGCATTTGGCTCTAAAGCTCTTTCTTCACTAATATCGAAATATAATTAGAATATTCCAATAACTTATATATTTTTTAAAATAAATATTTTAAGCCACTCAATTTGGTTAAGAAGAGTGGCTTATTTTCTATTTGAAAATGTAAATTTTATGGTCAAACTTTACTTTGTGCTTAAATACATTACGGAGAACCGTATCACAAGTAGAGCGAAATTCGCGCCATGTGCAATTCCTAGGCAAAGTTCTTTAATAAATAGCGGCGAAGAGATAAACTCTCTTCCGCCGCTATTTTTTTAGATGAACATCATTTCACTAATACGTTATCTCCTGTAATTATGTAAGTTAAATTCCTCAAGTCTGCGCTTTTCCATCCTCGTCACATGATGTGACAATCGACTCGTATTTCATTCTTGAATACAGAGAGATTCTGTAGAATTGATCATTTGGATCCATTTCTACTTCCCATTTTTAAGTCGAAGTTAAAGTTTTCTTTAGGTTTCAGATAAGGGTTAAGTTGCTATGCTAACATGGTTGAAGAAAACAATTGGATGTACAAGAGGCTTGACACTATATATGGTGTCAGTCGTTTTTTCTTGTAACTTAAAACGGATGTAGATTTTAAAATGCTATTTCACGTAATTTATTTTTGGGGGAGTGATAGTCTTTGTACAAACGGATTATAGGTTTAATGCTTTCCGTGTTATTATCGGTGTCCCTAGTAGCGCCAGGTTTGACATCGGCGCAAACGAGCAGTTTTAGTGATCTGAGTGGTTTCAGCGGGTCAAGTAGTTTTAGTGATTCTAGCAATCCTAGTGAATCTAGAACAAAATCGATGGAGTTACCTCTATCCAATGAGTTATCTAGTGGCTGGAATGGTATAGTGCAAAATATTAATCCAGTTGTCGACGCAACGAATTTGACGAATGGGAATACAACAAGTTCTTTCATTGATGTGAAGCCAGGCTATTGGTTTTTCGATGCAGCAAATTATGTGTATCAAAATGGCCTATTCCAAGGTACAGGTGAGCACACCTTTTCACCACAAGGCACGATGACACGTGCAATGTTCGTTACCGTTCTTGGACGTGTAGCAGGAGTTGATTCTTCAAAATACACTTCAGCATCTTCATTCACGGATGTGTCCTCGGGTTCTTATTATGCACCGTTCGTAGAATGGGCGAATAAAAACGGTATTGTAACAGGGGTAGGTAATCGTAAGTTTGCACCGAGCAATACGGTGACAAGAGAGCAAATGGCTACAATTATGGTTAGATATTTTGAGGAATTTAATATCAACTATAAAACAGGAAATACCGTTATTACAGAGCCAAGCGATATTGGTAATGTTTCAAGCTGGGCAAAGGATGCTATATTGGCATTATTGAATATATGAAGTATGGGGACAGATTGAATGTTCTGAGCTATGTGACGAATGTTGAAGGTCTTGCCTTCCTTGGTTGGGAATCAATGGATGAGGTTGTTCCAGCTACATCGAAAACCTACACGGCATATTTCGATTTGAAGAAGGACATGAGGGTACTCGTAGAATATTATTCAAGAGATAGCTACGACGGAGAATTTTCGAAAGTCGGTAGTGAAATTTATTTGGCAACTGCATTCAAAGAGTTCAATGCTCGTTCCCAAGCGACAGGCTATTATAACAGTCCTAATGAGTACGAGTTAGCAGATGATTGGGGTCTTCCAACAGATTATAAAATTGTAGTAGATCCGGATAATCCTAAAAATCTTGTAGTGAAACAATACCTACAGCGTAAGTATGAGCTAACGTTTGATTTGAATGGAGGAGCTTTTGCTGATGGTGTTTCTGGGAAAAAACTGCAACCCATAAAACCTACTCCGGATTCTATGCTCTACAAGGAGTGGGTACTGATTACGAAACCATAAGCAGTGGAGTTGTTAATGCAGATGGTAGTACGACGTTGAAGCTGTATTATGATAGAAATGTGTATAAAGTGAAATTTATAGTCATTGATCCGTTTACACAAGAAGAAAAGAAAATCAATGAGGAAACTTACCGTTTTGGCGTAAAATTTATAATTCCAAGTAAATTTGTCTGGGAATTAGGATTGACTGGAATTGGATGGAAGGCATTAGATGGAGCACCGGAAATTAAGGAATTTGATTTGAACTTAGTACCTGCACAAAATGTGACTTATGAGCTTGTTTTGGCTGATGAAGAAGGCGGGGAAGGTGGAAATCCAGGATTTCCGGGATTCCCAGGAGTTCTGGTAAGTCAATTCCCTGGCCTTTCGGGTTTTAGAAAGTTTTAATGTAATTATTATAATTTAGTGGCTCAATCTCAAAATCAGTGCTTGACGAAGTGACCGAAGGATGAAAATGGAAAAACATTTGATACTCCTGTATTGTTGTAAGTCTCACCAAACAACAAAAAAGGAATAAACAGATGCAGATCCAGTATATCAATGAAATGCTCGACATACCAGAGCTACAAGTTCGTCAAATTCGGTCTATGGTGGCCGACGAACTTCATATCGAAGCCATTCCACGCAGCTATAAACAATGCTGTCCCCTGTGCAAGTCCGACCAAAACGTCATTCGTAAGGGAAGTAATGGCATGCGGATGGTAAGGCATTTGCTAGTGTTTGCGAAAAAAACCTTTCTGCATGTACCTTCCATCCGATTGTCCTGCACCACTTGCGAAGCCGGATTTGGATGGTTCTATGAATTTGTCGGACCCAAGCAGCGCTACAGTTGGTTTTTTTGTTTCAATACTGTCGAACAAGCGCTTGGATCAACGGCTGCACATAGCGCTCGTATGCAGCAACTACCTGCCAGTACCGTACAGCGCATGCATAACGAGGCTCTTCTGGTGGAGTGTGAACGCATCGAGAAGCACGTGTGGACCGAAGCGAAAGAAATGTCCAATCTGGTTTTAGGTGTCGATGATTTTGCCATCCAAAAAGGTCATACCTACAATACCGGTATCCATAATCTCAAAGGTGAGACCATGCTGGATCTCCTTCCGGGTCAAAAGCTAAACGACTTGCGGGCGTATGCCAACACTCATCCAGACTTCCTTCTGCTGAACCCTAAAGCGGTCGTCATGGATTTAGCACAGGCGTATCATACCTGGATCAGTGAGTGCTTTCCGCAAGCGATTCGCATTGCGGATCGGTTTCATGTTCACGGTTATGTGATCGACAGTGTACAGGAGGTTTGAAAAATCGTTCAGCCTACGCTATCGCCACGAGCAAGGGCTTACCTGAAAGCCCATCATCGCTTGCTTAATCCGCCTGCGGAATCGCTAGAAGTGGAGAGCCGGACCAGACTGGAGATGCTGCTATCCTTCTCCCCGCTACTTCGTAGCGTCTGGGAATGGAAGGAAGCATTCTCCACCTGGTATGACTGTTCGCCGAGCTTTAGTGCTGCCAAACTGGGCTTTGAGCGTAGGTGTAAGCAAGGCGAGAAGATGGACCATCCTGCCGTTCGTAGCACCTTAAAGACGATGCGCAATTGGAACATAGAAATCGTAAACTACCATCAATGCCGATGGACAAACACAACGGTGGAAGGTCGTCACAATCGCATTAAAGCCTTCCAGCGTCGCCATTACTTTACGCGAAATCGTAGCCGATATAAAGCAGGCACTCTCATTGAATGTAACCGCCATCGGATGTTGCGCTGATAGTCAAGCACTGATTTTGAGATTGACCCAATTTAGTTGCTTTTTATGAAAGGATTCATCGTGGCTGACTGCTGCGATGAACCTTTTTTACTGACTGCAAGCCCTTATTTTTTCTGTCCAACTAAGTGAAGCCTATGCAGTTGAAAAACGGAGTGGTAAAGTAGAAACAAGCCACCACTCCACAGAAAATATCTAACAATAGTCACCATTTTAGCTGTCAAGAAAGGTAACACTATGATAAAAGTTGATAACTTATCCTTCTCGTTTCCGCAAAAAGAACTCTATACCAACATTTCGTTCATGCTTGAAGAGGGTCAACATTGCGCTTTTATCGGAACAAGCGGCAGTGGGAAAAGTACGCTGATCGATATCCTGACGGATCCGGAAAGATATTTGTTTGATGGCAAGTTAGAGATCGACCCGGACTGCAAAATCGGGCATGTGAGTCAGTTCTCGCAAGTGGACAACACCAAAGAAATGACCGTTTTTGACTATATCGGAGAAGAATTTATCAAGATACAAGATGAAATCACATCGATTTATGCTGAAATGGCAACCACGTCGGATATGGATTCGCTGCTGGAAAAGTATCAATCGGCTTTGGACGCCTTCGAGTCGATGGACGGGGATAATTTTGAAAACACCATTAATAAGCAGCTGAACCTGGCAAACCTCATGAAGCTGAAAGATCTTAACGTATCCAACCTGAGCGGCGGGGAATTCAAACTCATTCAAGTAATGAAGGAAATGCTTAGCCGTCCGGACTTGCTAATTATGGACGAACCCGATGCATTTTTGGACTTTGAAAACCTAAATGCGCTTAAAAAATTGATCAATTCCCATAAAGGCATGCTGCTGGTGGTTACGCACAACCGATATTTGTTGAATCATTGCTTCAACAAAATCATACATCTCGAAAATACGGAGATCCAAGAGTTTGATGGGCGATATATCGATTATAACTTCTCGTTGCTTCAGACCAAAATCGAGCTGCAAGAATTCACCATTGCCGAAGAGGAAGAAATCGAGAGAAACGAGCACATCATCGATAATCTTCGAGCGATCGCCACCTATAATTCAGGAGCATCCAGAGGCAGAGCGTTAAAAGCCAGAGTCAAGTTTCAAGAAAGATTGGAAGCGCGTAAAATCAAAGCGCCGTTTGTCGATATTAAGCAGCCGGATATTCGTTTTGGTATGGATTATGAAATGGAAGACACCATTGTGGTCAATGTCCATGATTATAGTGTTTCCTTTGATGAGCTGCTTTTGGAAAATGTGAACTTTGAGATCAAATCTACGGATAAAGTAGCCATTATCGGTGCAAACGGTACCGGGAAAACGACCTTACTCCGAGAAATCTTCCAAAACAATCATGATTCAATTGAAATAAATGCTGATGTTAAAATGTCTTATTTATCTCAGCTTCAAGGCGAAACGCTAAAGGATTCCAATACCATACTAAATGAATTCATCGATGCCGGATTTAAAACTTATGATGGGATTAGATCGTATCTTTCAAACTATGGGTTTGAAGGAGAAATGCTGAATCAAAAGATCGAATCTTTATCTGGCGGAGAAAAAAACATGCTTCAATTGGCTAAAGTTTCTGCCGGTCAAGCCAACCTACTGCTTCTTGATGAACCCACAAGCCATTTAGACATCTATACGCAGATCGCACTGGACAAAGCCATTGAAGACTATAAAGGCGCGATTCTTATGATTTCTCATGATTTCTATTCAGTTGTAAATGGAATGGATTATGTGTTAATCATTGACGATAAGACAATCAGAAAAATGAGTATGCGCAAATTTAGACAGATGATTTATGAGAGTCATTTTAATAAGGATTATTTAGAAACGGAACAAAAGAAAAAGTCACTTGAAATGAAAATAGAATTGGCTTTAAAAGATACTAATTTTGAACTTGCAAAAGTATGGGTTGAAGAGCTGGAAGAGCTGATTAAGCTGCTTTAGATTACAACGATGAACATGACGATGGTGAAAAAGTATCCATAAAAAAGACACTGGTGAGTGGAATCTCAGTGTCTTTTTACTACATTTTGGAACAGCTGGACAAAACAAAACCACAAGTTCATTTCTTTCATTATTCTTTCATAACACTCTGTTATAATTCCAAAAGTAATAAAAATGGTATAAATCAGAGGTACATTAAAGCCACAAAAGAGGAATGGATGAAAAGAATAGATATGAATATGGAGATAGAAAAAGAGTTGCAGAAACGGCTACTTGTTCCGTCCGAGCAAAGATTACTGTCACTCCTGTTTAAGGAACACGTGAATATAGAAGAAATAGAGGATCAGCTTCAAGATCTGAATATGGATGCGGGTAATCATAATTATCTGCTGATGCTAGCTCATTTTGGGTATAATATCGATTGGATGGGATTTCCGGAGCATGTCATCCCGCAATTAAAAGGCATCTATCGTTATTATCAGGTGGAGAATGCACTGATGCTGCAGAAACTTTTTATGAGTACACAAAGGTTGAATGAAAAGAATATATACCCGTTGCTTTTAAAGGGAGCCGCGATGCGTCTGCATTTTGCCTCGGGAGTATCTAGAATGATGGCTGATTTAGACTTTGCGCTTGAGGGCGAGCAATATGAAAAAGTGGTGTCGATTTTTCAAGATATGGGTGCGGAGTATATAGTAGAAGCTAAGCATTCCATTACATATAAGTTGGGAAAGACGGAGTTTGATATTCATCATGTTATATTTAAGAACAATCTTGAAAAGGGCAGTGATATTTGGGAGAGAGTTGAACAGATTGAGGTTAATGGCTGTCAATTCAGAGTATTGTCACCTATAGACATGTTCGTACATATATTAGATTCGCAATCCAGATGCATATTTGTTGATGAAATGCCAGAACGTCGGATGAAATGGTTATTTGATGCAAAAATGGTGTTGAAAATGATGCCTGACACGGATTGGACAGCAATAGCAAAGCGCGCGAATGAACTGCATTGTAGTTATCGGGTTCACTTGATGATGAAATTATTTGCAACCTGTTTTCCAGAGGACATTTCGTTAGAGGATGTAGCAACTTTATTTGCAGTGGATAATGGATATGCCAAATGGCTAAAAGACGCAATGGATTTCTATGAGACGATTGTGCCCTATATGAAAGAACGCCGTGCGGGTGAAAATGGTTCAATTACGCTGCGGGTCATACAATTAAGAATCAAATACAAACCTATCAGAAAGGAGTACAGGTATTATTCTCATGAATTAAAGGAATTAGAATCTGGTATGTGTTATGCAAGATATGTTGCGGAACTTTACCATTTTAATAGACCCGTGAAATTGTATCAGAGATTTCTCTCACGGCTAAGACTTCGTTAACTTGGAACAAATCCTATGCGAGAAAAGAGAGAATAATGGATGGATAATGAAAAAGCTACAATTTCCTCTTTCTTTGAAAATGTTAACAAACGAATTTTGAAGAAAAACGGGATTCTCTATAAGAATATGCAAATAGGATTAGCTGGTAAGGTTCTTGAAATTCGATATTGGGATGACATAGAGGTTTCATTAATACGATCTTCTCTTTTGGGAAGAGTCCTCTCAAAAGAGCAGCACGTAGTACCAGATGCAGTGATCTGGTGCTATACGGATGATATTAATATCTATATTCCCGATACATTTCGCGATAAACCGCTGCTAGAAGGAGCAATAACCGATGTATATCAGGGAAAGGATACAACGGGATGCATCAAGGTTACTAGAAGTACGGAGATGGAGGGTGCCGACTACATCAGAAAGACCTATTATTTCTGCAGACAAGCAGGCACTGATTATGATGATTGCATGTTGGGACATCCACTTATAAGATGTTTTTATTTTTGGGCAGAGCAGGAGAGCCTATTAATTCTGCATTCCGCTGCAGTAGGATTTAATCATAAGGGAGTATTGATAAGTGCGCGAGGCGGTGCTGGGAAGTCAACTTTATCAGTGAGTTGCTTGCTGGAGGGGTTAGATTTTGTGGCAGATGATTATGTTATGATGCGTGAAGTCGGAGAACGAAAAGCACTGCCACTATATACAATGGTTGGATTGAATTCGGATATGTATCAGATTTTAAAACCGAACATGCCTGTTATCAAGACAGAGGAAAAGCGAAACGGGAAGAAGTTCTTTGATGCATCCGCCTATCCTTTTCAAGAAGAATTGCCGATTAAAGCTATATTGTGTCCCACTGTTACAGAGGGAAGCGAGCCAATGATTGTGCCGACGGACCGAGGTTCAGTATTGGTAAAATTGGTACATTCCAGTGTAAGTCAGATTGGCGGACGAAGAGATACAGAAATGGTTAAGAGAATGATGGACAGACTGAAGGATTTACCCGTTTATGAGTTCCGTTTAAGTAAAGACCTTAAGAAGAATGTAACCGTATTGCAACATTTTATGGAGGGACTTTAACATGTATAAATTAAACGATGAGAAGATGTTTTATGATATTGCTGACGGACAGGCCATTATAATCAATTTTGTTACTGGAATGTATTATGGAGCAAGTGCTCTTGGATCGATGGTTTTAGATGCGTTGATGCAAGGCAAGGACCCGAAGCAGATTGTCGATAAAATCAAAAACAATGAAGGCTGTGTTGTGGATATTGATCAGCGTGTAGAGCGGTTTATTGCTGCGCTTACGGAAAAGGAAATTTTTATATCAGATCATCAACCTTACAGCCAGGAATCATTGGGCGATTTTGTCATAGTTGATAGAGATTACAGCCTTGAATTAAATGAATTCGCGGAGGTTCAAGATCTTCTGTTGGCAGACCCCGTACATGATGTGGAAGCAGATATGGGCTGGCCTAAGCTAAAAGAAGAGGATTAATACAATGAGGCTATCCATTATTATGCCTGTATACAATGCGGAATATTATTTGGATGAAGCAGTGGAATCGATATCGAACCAGACCTGGAATGGCGAGAAGGAAATTATTATTGTGGATGATCATTCAGAAGATCATTCCTTTACCAAAGCCCAAAGATTGGGTGATCGTGTGGTCTCGGTGGAACATGGTGGTGCAGCAAAGGCAAGGAATGTCGGGCTCAAGATGGCTTGCGGGGATTATGTATTGTTTCTGGATGCAGATGATGTTTTGTTGCCGGATGCATTGGATAATCTTTTTACTGCCATGGAAGATGATCCGAACTGTGATGTTGTATATGGAAAGGCAAAAGATTTTGTATCGCCGGAGTTATCGAGTAAACAAAGGATGAAACTGAAGGCAAGAGAAAACGGTTATGGCGGTGTATTGCCGGGCTGTGCGCTAATCAAAAAATCGGTCTTTGATCGGAACGGATACTTCGATGAAAATCTTTCAAGTGGAGAAACGGTAGATTGGATGATGAATTTGAAGGAAGCAGGAGCCGTGGTTCGGGAAATCAATCAAGTAACGTTAAGACGGCGCCTGCATATGACCAATACAGGACGTTTAAAACGTGAAGAAGAAATGAAAAATTATGCAGCCATTTTAAGAAAAAGGATGTCAAAGAAATGAAACCGTTAGTATCCATAATAACGCCAATCTATAATGCCATGCCTTATCTGAACACCTACTTAGATTCTGTAGAAAACCAGACCTATGCGCCGTTAGAACTTATATTGGTAGATGACGGGTCTACCGATGATTCACTCTCGGTCCTTACAGAGCGAGCAGTTATAATGGAAGCAAAAGGTATATCGGTGCTAGTTCTATCCCAGAACCATGCAGGACAGGTGGCTGCTGTAAACCTGGCACTTCCGAATGTCCACGGCGAACTATTAACCTGGTGCGATGCGGATGACTATTGGACGGGGGATAGTATTGAAAAGAAGGTGGAGTGTCTTCTCACTCATCTTAATATTAATATGGTGCGAAGCAATGGATTGATCAAAGATGAGACAGAGAATCCGATTATGTATAGAGAAAAAGAAAATCAGCCGTTTTTGTCCGATATATTTGATGATTTGTTCCATGAGCGTATCTTGGAACTGGCGGGCCGATTTATGGTTCGAACGGAAGCCTTGTTTGCTTGTTATCCGAATCGTCAGATTCCGGCATCCACTGTGGATCAGAATCCGCAGTTGCTACTTCCAATCGCAAGCAGAAGCAAGTGTGCTTATCTAAATGAGGAGCTTCATGTTTATTCCAGGAGAAGTAGCGGCCATTCTAGTACGAAGCGTAGTTTCACGGAGACTATGAAACGGATAGAAGATATCAAGCAACTTTATTTAAGTATTTTGCCCTATTGTGAATGTGATCAAGAGTATTATCGCAAAGAAGTGGATCATATGACTGCTGCATTTAAGAAGACCTTAATGCAAACTACGGCTATGATGGCAAGAAAGAGAACGAGCAAAGAGTGAAGACTGAAATTAGCGTAAAGTAGTTTAAATGGACTATATGAAGAAAGCGGCGACTTGCCTTGAATAAATCACTCGGAGTGAATTTACTTTCATTATGGAACTTGTTTGGTCGGAAGCGCCAGATTCAATTTTGCGTGCTTGTCTTTTTCTATGTAATAGGTGCAGTGTTAGAGACCGCAAGCATTTCACTTATTTTTCCCTTTGTTTCTGCAATTCTAGAGGGGGATCATGAGAGTTTAAGCAAAGTTGCTTTTTTTGCGGTAATTGTTTTTATATGTTTTCTAGTCAAAAACATGTTTGTATATGGATTAGGAATTATAAAGCGCAAATATATCGTTAACAATTATAAGGATACAAGCAAGTCATTGTTGCGCATGTACCTGGATCAAGATTATCAATCTTTCACTGATGAAGATTCGTCAGCTCTTATTAATAATATTAACAAATATACGGGTTCCATCTTCCTGAGTATACAGAGTATGCTGGAATTTATTGCAGAAGCTGTAGTCATTCTCATGCTTTTGGCTTACATGTGCGTCCTAAATGTAAATATTTCGGCGGCTTTGATTCTGGTGTATGTTCTTATCATGATCTTGTTTCATCGGTTTATTTATACTAAAGTGCGAGATACCGGAAAACGTTCCAATCACAGCTTTGACCGAATGAGTGCAGTTACAAGAGAGGCCATAAATGGTATCAAGGAAGTAAAATTGTATAACGCAAAAGACGCTGTGGAGCATCTCTATGAAGGGTATATCAAGGAGAATGTAACCTTAGAAGTAAAGCAGACTGTCTATTCCACATTGCCTAGACATCTCATTGAATTGATTACGGTAGCTTGTATGTTGATGGCGTTTCTTGCTGTTTATGCAACGAATGGCTCATCCGAGGACGTCATGTCGAAAATGGCCATTCTAGCCTTAATTTTAATTAGAGTTATGCCAGGAGTGACCCGAATAAATGGTTATTTATCTTCTTTGTATGCCAACTCCTCGGTATTGGATCGGATGGACGGAGGTTTCTACGAGAAGATTCAAGGGATACTAAAGGAGGACAAACCAAGCAAACCGCATGCAGCAAATGATCAAGACAAAGATACACGTGCTACAGGCAGGTTTAATCAGGGCAGTAAAATTGTATGCAGTAATCTATCTTTTTCCTATGAGAATGGAAAAGAAGTTTTGAAGAATATAAGCGTTGAGATTCCTTGTGGTGCTATCGTCGGTTTAAGGGGCCCCTCTGGAATAGGCAAAAGTACATTGTTAAATCTGTTGACGGGTCTTCTTGTGCCGAACAATGGAAGACTCGAAGTGGCGCATGGAGATGGAACGACGGAGCAACTTAGCGAGGCAAAGCTTCGTTTCGGATATCTTCCGCAAAAAGTATTTTTGTTGAATGCAACCCTAAAGGAAAATATTGTTTTCTATCGGGACTATGATAAAGAAAAAATGAAGCATGCTATATCGGTAGCTCAAATAGCTGATATGATTGCAGGGTTAAGTCATGGCGAAAACACCAATCTAGGTGAAAACGGAATCTTTCTTTCCGGGGGACAATGCCAACGCGTGGGCCTAGCGAGGGCGGTGTACGATTCTCCGGATATCTTGGTGTTGGACGAGGGAACATCTGCATTAGACGAATGCCTTGAAGAGGAAGTGATGAGAGCAGTGTCTAGATTAAGTAATCAGACTGTTATCATTGCATCCCATCGAGAATCAACTCTAAAGTATTGTGATTTCGTTTATGAATTGAAGTGATTTAATACAGTAGATAACGAGCAGCTTTAATTGGTAATTATTTACCAATATCATTTAAAACAATCTAAAATAGCTACTCTTTTGGGTACCTTTTTAATTCGCCATTAAAGTGATAAGGTTCATCTTATCACTTTAATGGCACAGATGGAGTTCTGTATTCGTCCATTTCTGAAAAGTTTCTGTTATTGGGTATATTGACTGACATTCATAGTATCATATTGAACTGCAATCCAATAGATTATCTCATCGGTATATAAATATATGTTTAATGACTCTTGCTCATACGGACCAATTGTAGTCGTAAAGTTGCCTTCTGAGTCCAGTGAGACGTTAACATCCTCGATGCGTTGTGTTTTTTTTCCGCGAGTCTGAACACTCAAAATTAACGGCTTCCCGGCTTGAAATTTGAATTTTCCTTCTACAGTCAATGTATGGTCAACACGAAACTCGGCAACAATCATTTTATCTGACAGTACAGCTGGTTTTTTGTATACTTCTAGCTCGGGCATTGGTGGAAGTTCTGATAAAGGGGTGTTGACTTTAGAACGACCACGCAGGCTCTCAAGTTTAAGATGTACATTATTGAGCAGTTGGGCGGCCTCCCCACGAGTAATGAAATCGGAACCGCCAAAGCCGGACAACGTATTGTCCTTTTTTCCTTCCATATAACCCATACTGAGCACATACTGCACATTTTCATAACCGTTGAACCTCACGCCGTCTGCTGATGAGAACAACTCGGAAACCTTCAGTCTTGTGATCGGTTTCGACCGGTTTGCAATGTTATGAATTCCATCCAGTGAAAAGTCACGGTCGGCAGCGATTTTATAGGCAGCATCTGCCCAATGCTTCGTTACTTTTGCTCCATAAGCATTGATATCCACCTTGTACGTCTTCAGCATCATTGTCCAAAACTCTGCTTCACTTACATAAGCATTTGGGAGGAAGGTACCATTGTCATAACCAGTAATTATGCCGTTTGTCATGGCCCAGTTGATGGATGAAGCCGCAGCATGCCCATTAATATCGCTCAACTTGGCTGGGTTCGATCCTTGGTATTGCTTTATCTTGAGCTTTGGTAAAACGTTGACACCAACTTTCGTGGATACTCCCCCTAATTTGGCCGTAACGCTGTAGTTGTTACCGGCTTTGAGTCCTTTAATCTCTCCAGCAAGCGATATACTAAGGCCTGTGTTGTTGCTGCTCGTGTAAGTAATCCCATCAACGAGTGACTCGGTAACGCCATCATTGAATAAGCCTTCAATCTCTAGTTGTAGTACTTCACCTTCACTGATAACAATTTGGGATTTCTTCGGGGACAGGGCAGACAACTTATGGCCTTCACCTGTTTTAAACGACCATGATTTATTTAACTTGCCTGAACCCCCTTCCACTTCATAATCCAGGCTGACGCTGTATGTATGACTCCCCTTTAAAACGGATTTTGGAAAAAGAAACAGGGTATTGCTAAGATATTCCTCTTCATAGAAGGGCACTGTTGCACCGCTCTCGTCTGTAATGACGGCGTTATGAGCAGTTAATTTTCCTCCTACGCTTGCGGAAATAATATAGCCGGAATATTTAGCGTCGAATTGTTGAAGCGGGTTCGGAATTTCATTCCCATAGAAGCCAACGCTGACATTCGTTTGCTTATTATAAGGATATACGTAGATGTTATCAATGCCATCGGCAGTTGACGGGCTGCTATTACCGAAGTCCATGACCGCAGTTCCATTGACCAGCCCAATCCCAACCTCGTCATAAGCCGGGTTGAGTAGAATAGCCCGGTGATAGGCTGTATCCAGCCACCCTTGCGTTGCTTGAGTGCTACTTTTCTGATTAAAATGCATCACTTCACCATAGCTATAACCTCTGGTTCCGGTATTCCATCCGGCTGCTTTCATCCGGTCAAAGGCCGAAACGCCGGTGAATCCAGGCTTCCCTGCTGTTTCATCATGTGCACTTAACGTAACCTTTCCCGTATGATTTGCATTGAAATACGCGGCATGTGCCACAGCTGCTTTTGTAATGGCTGTATTCAGTTTTAATGGTTTTGCACCTATTCGGACACGGGCCTCATTTAGAAAAGCAAGAGCGGCAAGTTGGTCGTTCGTATAGCTGTAGGTATCATCAGACGCATAGGCAGTATCCGTTGCAATTCGGTTGGATGGATTATATAAAGTAACCGCAATAAGGAGTCCTGCACATAGAATAAGTTTTCCAAGTGGGTGCCAGAATAATGATCGCGGTATGGTGTTCTCTAAATTCATTCAGTTTGCATCTCCTTTGAGTATCAATAATACTATAATTTCCAAGCAACGATTACTAATAATGATTGGACATTATTTCTGTTTATCTTGGCGTATAAAACTTTTGGGTATATTATGTACCGAACATGCCAATTTCGGATGCTGGGGCTCCAGTCGCGAGTTTGTTTATTTTCTTTAAAAATACAGCCTCCTTGAACCATTTTAGAATAATTGGCTGTCGCATGTATGGCAGCTGTTTACAAGCCTTATAACCGGGGCATTAGACAAGGTGAGGGAAATTGTGGAAAACATCCCCTTAATTAATGTCGGTTGTTATAACTCTTTTTTTTACAAGAGGGGGTAATTTAAATTTTTGGTTTTAATTTATATTAATGGAATAATGATTAATAAGGACGAGATGATTAATGTTTTTGTTGTAGTGGACGTCATCGTCGTGAGATAAATCTAATTTAATTATTGGAACACCTGCAGGTCTTTGCGCATATTTTCTCCGTTAAGTTGGCCTCCTCACCAGTCTTTCATTGTGAAACAAAATCGAAATCAACGAACAGTATAATGTTTAATTATTGTTTTGGAAGGTGCTTTGTCCGATTAGGCTAGTTGTCTCTAGGTAAACAAAGAAAACGGTCATCTGCAAAAACTGCACGGTAAAATGAAAGAGGACACCTCTGAAGCCTATGGCTCTGATCGGATATCAAATTAAAAAACAAAATGACTATAATCAGGCGAGTTTTCTCTTAGGAGAGAGCTCGTCTTTTCTTCCGGGAGGAGAATAAAAGTATCCCAAATTCGACTATATTGCTACGTTCGAATAATAGATTTCGCGTGTCCTAGAGTCCCTGTTGCACAAGCAGAGAGTTTCTTTCATTATTCTTTCATAGTGGCATGTTATATTTACCGTGTTATAAATTTGTCTTAGATTAACAGAGGAGGAAAAACAGTAATGAAATCACGATATTGGACTAGAAAAGCAATGGTATGTTTCATTGTATTTGCAACGTTTTTTGGCAGTATTCCAAGTTGGATAAGTCCAGAAAGTTCTTACGTTCAAGCTGCAGGAGGCTTTGCTGGGGGAGCTGGCTCAGTCATGGATCCCTATCTCATCTCTACAGCTGATCAGCTAAGTGAAGTTAGGTTTTATCCGAATAGCTATTTTGAATTGCTTAATAATATTGATTTAAGTAACTACGGCGTTGGTAATTCGTGGGAGCCAATAGGTAATTTTGCTACTCCATTTGAAGGGAGTTTAAATGGTAATAATCATACAATCTCAAACTTGTATGTTAACACTGATTTTTCAAGCGTGTATTTAGGGTTATTTGGTTATATGCAAGGTTCTGGAAGTGTAACAAATGTAGTGCTTGAAAATGCGCATATAAAGGGTGACTACGAAATAGGTGCCTTAGTAGGATATGTTAGTAACGGAACATTTGAAAATATTACGGTTACGGGATCAGTGTATGGGGAGGAAGACCATGTAGGTGGGGTAATCGGTTATAGTGAAAATACGAAACTTACTAATGTTAATGCTGACGTATATGTAGAAGGCTTTGAATATGTAGGTGGTCTATTCGGTAGCGTTATAGACGGTACTATTCGTAATAGTAGTTCAACGGGAAATGTATTTGGCCATCAATATATAGGCGGGCTAGTAGGTGCTCTTAATCAATCATTAGTTAGTGAAAGCCATTCTCATGCAGATGTATCTAATACGGATGATGATATGGGCGGATTAATTGGAAACAGTATGAAATCACATATTGAACATTCATATGCTACTGGCGATGTAACGGGAGAAGATGATTTAGGGGGATTGGTTGGGTACAGCGAAGAGACAACAATTGAATATTCGTATGCTACAGGTCATGTAACAGGAGGCGATGATGTAGGTGGCTTAGTAGGTGATAATGAGGGAGGTACTATCTCTAATAGCTATGCTACAGGAGATGTGATTGCAGAAGCATATGTAGGTGGTTTAGTAGGTGAGAATGAATCTCCTGCGACAGCAGATTCGTTAATTGAATTTAGCTACGCGAAAGGGAGCGTAAGTGGAATTAGTGAGATAGGCGGAGTTGTAGGTTACAACTATAAGGGTATTGTTAATAATAGTTATGCAACAGGCTCTATCACTGGAGAAAATATTGTAGGTGGTTTAGTAGGTGATAATCTAGAGGGAACAGTTAAATATAGCTATTCGATTGGACTTGTAACCGGTGATTATAATGAAGGTGGATTAGTCGGGTCAAATATGGATGGCAGTATTGTACGCAGTTATTATAATACCGAAACCTCAGGACAGTCGGATAATCTGGGTGAAGGATTAGCTACACAAGCAATGAAAATAATTGACTCTTATGTGGATTGGGATTTCGATAATGTATGGCAGATAGATGTTCATAATAATGGCTATCCTTATTTTAAAGCGTACCAACCTTTTATTACTTATGTAAGTAATGATTCAGATTTAGAAGGTGAAGTAACGAGTAGCAATGCCTATATTTTGAACTCCCCAGTAGTAGTAATTGGAAATAATAAGAATTGGGAAATGCCAGGCTTTATTTTTAATCATTGGAATACAGAAAGAGATGGTAGTGGGATCTCATACAATGAGGGTGAGACGATTTCATCCAATACAAGCATCCTATTATATGCCATTTGGGTAGAGAATAATGAGAAACTCAGCGGGTTGCGTTTATCTCGAGGAGCAAGCTTAAGCCCAACCTTTTCAGAACATGTAACGAGTTACACAGCTTATGTAGAAAATTCTGTTAGTAGTATTAAAGTAACGCCAGACCTTGTTTCTTCCGCTTCAATAGCAAGAGTAGCGATTAACGATAAAGCGGCACAAATAGTACAAAGTGGTGAAGAAAGCGCTGAGCTTATCTTGAATGTGGGCGTAAATACAATTAATGTGGTAGTGACAGCGGCGGATGGAACTACAACGAGAACGTATACCGTGACTATAACGCGTGGAAATCCTCAAAACGTAGCAGCTCCTTCTCTTAGCTCCAATGCTAATATGAAGCAAATAAGTTTAGATATAGGCGTACAGCTAGATGGCGAATTTAGTCCAGATAAATTGAACTATACACTAAATGTAAATCATAGCGTGCATCAAGTAAGGATCACCCCAACTTTAGCGAATGATAAAGCAATGGTAGAGTTACAAGTGAATGGTGTTACTTATGTTGCTAAGAATGGTAGCGAGAGTGGTGAGTTGCCGCTAATAGTAGGTTCTAACGTCATTGAAATCATTATAAAAGCAGAAAATGGTACCATTAAACGTTATGCGCTGACAATTGTACGTAATGAAGAAATAGCAGTGGATAACAAATGCTTATTTAAAGACATTGAACATCACTGGGCAAAGACAGACATTTGTGAAGCAGCAAGCTTAGGAATTGTAAAAGGAACGAGTGCTCAACATTTTGGGGCAAATAATGCGGTTACTCGTGCGGAATTTGTCGTCATGTTACTTCGTATGCTGCAAGTCGAGCAGCTTGAGGAGTCAGCTCCTATTTCTTTCCTTGATCAAAATAGTATTCCAGAATGGGCTCGCCCGGCTATGTACACAGCACTTAAGCAAGGAATAATAGAAGGATATAATAATGGAACGCTGCGTCCATTGGATACAATAAATCGAGCAGAAATGGTGGCAATAATTGCACGGGTTATGAACTGGACAAAAGGTGATATTAAAGTATCAGCTTTTTCGGATGATACAGACATTCCCGAATGGGCCAAAGGATATGCGCAATCTGCCCTTGAACATGGCATCGTAACAGGCCGCGCAAATAATATGTTTGAACCTTCTGGTATAACAACTAGAGCGGAAGCAGCAGTTGTTATATTACGACTTCAAAAAATTTTATAAATTTATTTGAAATGCCCACAAAAGATAATGGTGAATTTTTTATCTCTCAAGGAGATTAAGCCGACCTTACTTGGCGAGCAGATTAGTTCGCTTGGATCGTGGGCCTGCCCATGCATATTTAATTAGAAGTCAGAATGAGGGCGCCTAAATGGGTGCCCTTATTTTGCTTTTAGAGTGGTGCGCTCTGCCTGATCACAAAAAGATATTAACGAAACAACGATAGAGAAAATATATACATTATGTTATATTTTTACTATCAAAATGATCCGTTTTGAATAGGATCTACTTCAAAATAAGGGGAGTTCACATTGTTACAGATTAGTCATCGGAAGCTACCAATTAAGCAAACTGTATTATTTGTTTTGGGCATTATCGTATTTTCTTTATGGTTTCATATTCAAGAAGTACAAGCGAGTCCGAATATTGAAGTCAAAAAGGCTCGAGAAGTAACAGATTTTAATGAAAACTTCCCAGGCGCAATTGCCTACAACGGGGATAGGTACATTTACAAACACTATATATCAGAGGATGGGTTAACTTGGAGTGAATATGATACAACGTTTTATGATGCAAATAACAAAATAACTTTAGGTGGCCTTGAAGAAAAAACCATATGGGATGGAAAACGCTTTGTAATGATTTACGGCGATGATAAGATCGCAACCTCCACTGATGGAGTAACGTGGAATTCTACTCATATTCCTCACAAAGATGCTGATAAAGTGTATACAATTCAGGATTTTTTATTTGTGAATGGCACTTATTATTTTGTAGCACAAGATCGCCCCAAAAAGGTTTATGTAGATAGTAAGTTAGGTGGCTGGTTTTATGTAGCTGGCCCAAATTACTTTTTCACGAGTAAAGATTTAAAAAGTTTCAAACTGGGGACTAAGGAAGGAATGACGAGAAGTGCCAGTGAGGAACGGCCAATTTGGAATTTAATGTGGACAGGGAAGTATTTTTTGGGGAATGGAAATGCTGTAGCTATGTCTAAAGACGGAAACCACTGGATAGGTGGCGACTCAGACAAATTCATAAGCTTTGGCAACTCGCACAATTTAAACTACACCTGGGATGGTAAGAAATTTTTTATAGCAACCCCTAGTGAGAAGGGGAATGATATATTATCCTCAGTTGATGGACTTAATTGGAAGTCAGTCTTGAGCATTTCTAATAAAAAGGTCGTCTTTACAAATGTGGGTTATAACGGAAAAGAATATATTGCAATAGGAAAAGGAAAAGTTTTCTACTACTCACTTGATGGTGTAAAGTGGAATGAAGTTGAGATAGATAGTAAAGAGGCGAATCTTCATAGTGTATTGCCAACAAAAACTGGTTTTCTCATAGCAGGCGATGCAATTTACAATATTACCAATAAGGATCTGCACACACCGAGTAATTGGGCTGCTGCGGATATTCAGAAAGCAACAAAAAACCAATTAGTATCGGATGAACTACTTAGCTATTATAAATCAAATATATCTCGAAAAGATTTCAGTAGAGCCATTATTCAATTATATGAGGCTCTAACTGGTTTGACTGCGGAGACTGCGAAAACTAATCCATTTGTGGATACATCGGACAGTTATATTTTAAAGGCCTACGAGCTTGGTATCGTACAGGGAAGAGAGAAAGGCAAGTTTGCTCCGAATGATCCCATTACTAGACAAGATATTTCGATATTGCTCTATAAAGTATTAAAAGCTGCTAATATTCAGATTTCAGTAGAAGGAAATAGTTGGCAAACTTCTTATCAAGATGTGGATCATGTAGCAGCATATGCGGTACAAGCCCTTCAATTCTTCAACCATAATCAGATCATTAATGGCAAAGAGAACAACCGGCTTATACCGAAAGGCAATACAACAAAAGAAGAAGCGATAGTTTTGCTGGAAAGAGTTTTCGAAAAATTTAATACGAGACCTATAGTCGAACTAGAAGAGAGTATTCCTGTTTCAGGTATTGAGGCTATGCAAGTCCATATGGAAAATAAAGGATATTCGTTCGGGTTAGATAGAGTAACGAGAGAAAATTATAAATTCTACTCATTAAAGAATAACAAAAATCAAAAACTTGTAGCTTACGAACAAGCTCCAAAGAAAGATCAAGCAGATATCGATCGATCAATTTATATCTTTTCAATGGATTATCCTGATTATTTTTACTCAGACATAAATTTGACAATTGACTACGCTCCTAAAAAAGATGATTATAAACTCCCACTCCTTCAAGAAATGATTGAAAGAGAAAAGGGGGTTGAACTGCCAGGTTTAAGTGATGAACTGAAAAACACTTTGCAGAATGTCAAGATATCTTATGCGCAGAACACAGGGAGAAAGTATATTAAAATTAATGGAATTAACATTATGTATATTGTGTTTCGAGAGAGTAACAATGAGGAATATATATTAAAGGTTTACTATCAGTCTGCAGATGTAGACTCCGGGCAGGAGTAACACGAAAGTTCGCTGCTGAACTCATTTCCTGAAATTTAAGGCACCCGATTTGGGTGCCTTAAAATTTCGCTCTATAGATGATATAGCAGAAGAGTTTGACAAAAATGACAGCGAAACAGATACAGAAGTAGCCATTGGTGAACATGATTGGTAGTGATGAGGAGGAAAACGGTATAGCTATCTACTTTAATATTTCAATGCCTGTTATGGATTTTCTTACTGAGAGTCATAATGCAATGCAGAGTCATGGAGTTAAACTATATGCCGAAATATTCGTTAACGGACAGGGAGAACGTCGATATTCATCTTTTGAAAGTGAAAAAAACGATTTGTTCTCCAGTTATTTCAATAATACTGCATATAACTCTTTTTTCTTTTCCTGCTACCCCGCAGAAAATATATCACAAATCAAACAATTTGGTTATTTTTATGATGAACCAAGCTCCTATTCAATTGAAGTTAAAGGCGGCAGAGAAACTTATAAAAGTCGAGAACTTATACAAATGCGTATGATAGCAAAGAATCCTAACAAACAAATACAATCTTTTTATCGAACAGTTCAAAGGGACTTAAAGAAAATTTCAGGATTGCAAAAGCATACCCAAAAGAATTATTTTTACTTGCCAACGGAAAAAAATATCATTCCTGCTAATCCACAATCACAGAACACAAGAGATAATTGGGAAGACTTTTATCTTTCAAAAATGGAGAGTGTTGAATAACTTTGAAAATAATAAAAAATGTCTTGCACAGAATTAATCGGCGTCTTGAGCGGGGCACGTTCTAGTGGCCGGAGTGACAGCGGGAAAGCGGTTGTGGTTTCAGGTCATGAGCTTCGTTGGTTTAAGGATGGACTTACAATAAGCCAGTGACATTCCTACATGCAGGATGTAGTAACGCAATTGATATTATGGAAAAATATATTAAAATAGAATATAAACAGGGGATTTATTATGAATATTTTTATTGAGGAACATTGGAATCTTGAAAAACATGAACTGCCCGGCATGAATTGTATCATCTTTCCAAATGGCACTGTAACCATTTTAAATTGTTACAGCACATATAACCCCAACACAAAAGAGAGTGAATTTTTTTGCTCTCCCTTGTGTGACACAACCATTGAAAGCATAGCAAAGTATAATGTTGATTGTTGGACGGTCGTTGATGAATGGGTCAGCATTGATTATCAAGACGGGAAAATCTATGGCGGTGATGGTCAAATGGGCAATGAAGGATTTATTGCTTGTACGGATGCTGAAGACCGTTTAGTATGGGGAATATTTTTTGAAAATTCAAATCCTATAAAAGACTTAAAAATGAAAGATAAAAACCTAATTGCTATTAATGAGCATACCGAATTACAAATTGAAATCAACTTAGAAAACCTCACCCAAATTAAAATGACATGCTTAAAATCCTATTAAGCTTTCATCATCTTTGCTTTCTCCATATACCACGAAGTAAGCATATTCTAATATTGAAACCATGATGTAATCCAGAAGCTGCATGCGGCAGGAAATTTTTAGAAATAATCCGCATTTAAGGAAACGATTACCAAATTAGATAACTTATTAATTCTCAAAAGAAAGTGGAGATGAACATGTACATAAGCAAATGGTGGGGAGATTTAATTGGCGTTTCTGATGATTCCCTTGCATTAATAGACTATTTGGAACAATTGGACTTAACGGATGTGACGCTTGATCAGATTTTAAAGGACTTGGGTTTCGATATTCTGCTTTCTGAAGGGGACTTGAAAAACGGTGGATATATTGGATTTGATATGAGAAGTGCTAACGGCAAGTTTCGGGTAGAACTTGATATTGCCTGCGGTGCATTAATCGATCTTTCAGCCATTGTGTTGGAGAGTCTTATCTCAGGCTATATCGATTTGCATGATTTGGATGAGGCTAGGCAGCCGCGCAAACTTTATATTGATGCCTCTGAAGAAAAAAGAAGGCTGCTTCAGAATGAATTGAACAAGTTTTTCCGTAATCCACTGTCCTACGATTTAGCCAAGCTTGTTCCGACCGATGATATGAAGGAGCTTGCGGAAAAGGCAAAAATGATTGCAGATGAGCTGCTTCTTGGCGGCCCATTGCCGTATTGATTGTTCCTGGACAGAGCGATACGATCCGGGCACCTTTTTGCCCCCAAACCCATGATTTTTTTTTTACCATTTGAATAACCCCATGCTTCGAAAAAATTACGGTTCAAATGATTTCAAATAGAGCAGGTGTGAATCGTTTGTTTCCTTTTCAAGCGATGGCACAACTGGTTATCTGCTCAGAATTTAAACATTAGCTTCATTAATAAATGGCCTCCCCCTAAGATAGATATACTTTCAGCGTCTCTTCAGCGGAGCTTAAGTTTAGGTTCATATGTAAAAATTTGAAATGGACTATAATCGAGGTAACCAATTTTTAGATGAAGGAGACATCTAGATGGAAACCGTTAAAAAGCCATTTCATTCTAAGTTTAAGATTAAGCTCAGCTCAGTCAGAAACAAACTAGTCATCTCGTTCATGCTTATCCTGTTGCTGCCTAGCTTAGCAATTGGAGGTTTTTCTTACATAACCGCAAAAAATAAAGTAGATGATCAGCTGCAGAGCATGGCTACAACCGATATTTCCCTTGTTAGTAAAATGGTTGACCAGTACATACAAGCAAAGATTACTGATGTAGATATGTTGTCGCAACAGCTATCGAATCAATCGGCTAGTGAGCAGCTTAATGTGTATGCACAGAACCACCCCGAGGTTGAAGCAGTCACGTTTGTTCAGAGCAGCGGTGATTATCTTTATGCCCCTAGCAGTCTAAAGCTTGCCTCGGATTACAATCCGAAAGAAAGTACATTCTACACGGAAGCGATTAAGAGTAATGGCACGGTCGTTATTACGGAGCCGTATACGTCTACGGAAACGGGAAACACGGTTGTAGCTGTAGTAAAAGCTTCAGCTAATGGTCAGTCGGTAGTCGCCGTCGTGCTTAATTTGACTGAGTTGAAGCAAATCGTTAGCGATGTGAAAATCGGCGAGAATGGCTTTATTATTATTCTCAGCTCCGATGGATTCGGCATTGTTCCTCCTCCTTGGGGGGTAGGTGAAGCGCAGGAGGGGACTAATAGTGCCGACGCCAATGCCAATACTAGTGTCAATACAAATGCAACAGAGGAATCACCAGCTAATACAACCGATCAACCGCCAGCTTTGTTTAGTGAAGAGTCAGGTCAAATTGAACAAGTATCTCCGGATGGTGATACTCGGCGTTTGATCTACATTACGAATTCATTAACGGGTTGGAAAATTGCGGGCGATCGTTCTCCAAGTGAGGTTACACGTACAGCGGCTCCCATTCTAAACAATACGTTAATTGTAGTAGTGGTGTTCACGCTTATTGGAGCGTGCCTGATGTTTTTTATCGTTCGTTCAATAACGAAGCCATTGAGAGCTCTAACGAATACATCCCGGATCATTAGCGAGGGAAATTTGAGTCGGCGGGTGGACGTTAAGTCGAAAGACGAGTTTGGAGAGCTTGGTGCTACCTTTAATTCAATGGTCGATTCGCTTAGATCGGTCTTGTCTGAAGTAGGCCATTCTGCTAATCAGTTAGCAGCTTCGTCAGAACAATTATCGGCAAGCGCAGGACAAACCGCTTCCGCTACGGAGTATATTGCAGGCACAATTGAGCAGATGGCGGATGGCGCCAATGAGCAGGTAAGCTTAGTCGACGAAAGTGCGGGAACAATCCATGACGTTTCGGGTAAAATACAGCAAATTGTCGATCATGCTCATACGGCTGCAACTATGACAGAGCAGGTTTTGGTGAAATCAACCGAAGGCGGACAAGCTGTTCAAAGCGCCGTGCAGCAAATGAGCTCAATAAACAGCTCAGTCGACGGATTGGCTGACGTCATTAGCCATTTGGTTCATACTTCAACGGAAATTAGCCAGATTATTGAAGCTATTTCATCTATATCCCAGCAAACCAATATACTAGCGTTAAATGCAGCAATTGAGGCAGCTAGGGCGGGGGAGCAAGGTCGCGGATTTGCCGTAGTTGCGGCAGAAGTTAGGAAGTTGGCCGAGCAATCAACGAAGTCGACGGAGAAGGTCGCTGCTCTAATTGTCGCTATTCGCGACGAAATCAGCGCTGTGGAAAATTCAATGCGAGTAACTACAGATGAAGTGAGCGTAGGCATGAATGTCGTTCAAATGGCGGGTAGGCTGTTCGCCGAGATTGAACGTTCTGTCGACGAAGTGGATAACCAAGTACGCGAGGTGACGATGACGGCAGAGCAGATTTCTATAGGGACAACACAAGTCGTGAAGGCGATTAAAGACATCTCGCATGTTTCTCAATCGACGGCGGCAGGTGCACAGACAGTATCGGCCGCAACGGAACAGCAGCTTGCTTCGATGGAAGATATATCTTCGTCTTCGTCCCATCTGACCCGTATGGCAGTCGAATTGCAAGCGGTTGTGGATAAATTTAAGCTATAGTGGATTTAGCGTCAAAAGGTGTCCGAATGGGCGCCTTTTTATTTTGAAGAGTATATGATCATGGTAAGGGCTTTTGCCGTGTACGATTAAACAGATGACGCGGGGTTTTTGCTGGAGCGATAAACAGGAGAAGACCGTTATTTTTACGACAAAGAGACAGCGCCCTTGGGGTGCTGTCTCTTTTGCTTTGGCTATGTTAAATTCTAATTTCCCACTGTACAATTATCCACATGCTACGTGTAGGATTTTCTATTTATTATAAAGGGATATGTCCTTAAGATAAGAGTGTAAGCAACATTACTTACAAAAACGGAGGTCAAAAAATGTTGAATTCATTGAAAAAGAGAAAGTATTCACCGTTGCTTTTGCTCGCAAGCATTTTAATCGTAGCAGGCTGCGGAAACAACAATAACGCTGCTCCAAACAATCAAACGCCTCAGGCAAGCAACAGCGCGGAGCAGGCTCCTTCGGAGCAACCGGTCGAGAAAGTTACCTTGAAGGCTATCGGTCATGCGAGCTGGTTCAAAACAGGCATTGATGCTGTTCTGATGGATGCAGCAGATAAGGCAGGCATATCGTTAGAAATTGAGAAGGTTCCGGAAGGTACAGACGGCGATAATCTGATCAAGACGAAATTCGCGACAAAGGACATTCCGGATCTCCTTTTCTACTACCCGGATACGAATGATAATTCGGGTCTCGGCAAGCTTTCAGACGTATTCGTGCCACAGGATGATCAAGAATGGATCGCGAATTTCGACAGCAGTGCATGGAACTACTTAAGCAGTGATGGGCATGTGTACGGTGCCCCTTACGGTGGAGCTAATATTGGGGTAGTGCTCTACAATAAGAAGGTATTTGAGAGCTTAAATCTAGAAATTCCAACTACTATGGACGAATTCTGGGTGACGGCAGACGTTATCAAAGAGGCGGGCAAAACACCTGTATATTTATCCGGCAAGGATTCATGGACATTGCAGCTTGCCCCGCATCAATCCGGCGCACGTCCAGCGGATAGTGATTTGTTGAAGAAAATAGAGAAGAACGAGGCAAAGCTGACTGATTGGAAAAATAAAGAGACGGGTATCACATTCCTTAAGGATATATTCGAGAAAGGGTATACGAATAAGGATGTTCTCTCTGATACGTATGACAACGCGCAGCAAGCATTGACGAATGGGGATGCCGCTATGTATTTCATGGCTACCTGGGTAATGAACGATATCGTCACCAAGTTCCCGGATCAAGTTAACGATATTGGCTCCTTTATTATGCCGTTCGACGGCGATCAATCATATGCTACGGCGTTTGCTCCTAATGCCATATTTGTTCCAAAAGGAAAAAATCAGGAAGCAGCGCAAAAATTCATTAATTATTTTGAATCTGTTGCGACGCAAGATGTCTACTTCAGCAATGAAGGCGGTATTCCAACAATTAAAGGCGTATCTAAGCTTACACTAACGCCTGCTGAGATAGAGGCCAAGGCGTTCTCCGATGCAGGCAAAGTTTTCGCTGGAGATCCCTACAAGATAAAATATGCTTATGACGCCAATTTCCCAAGCTATTTGCAAGAAGTTCTTGTGAAGGATAGAAGAACTCCGGCTCAGGTTATGGAAGGCATACAGAAAGATTTTGAGAAAAATGCGAAAGCCAAAGAAGATCCGAATTTCAAATAAAGCGGAGAAGGGGTTGGATTCTGCGTAAGCAGCCGCCCCCTTCTTTCTCTCGAGGTGTCCTATGCTTCAACGATATTACTATTCTCATATGCTGCTAGTTCCGGGTCTCATTCTGTTTGGTGTATTTTTTATTGTACCCTCGTTGGCGGCTTTCTATTTTGCCTTTACGAATATGGATGCTGCCTTTCAAGTTACGCGATGGGTTGGATTCGACAACTTCAGGATTCTGTTCGAAGATGATGATGCGATCCTTGCTTTCAAGAATACCTTTATATTTGCAGCGATAACGACGGTGTTTAAAGTATTGCTTGGGTTCTTTCTGGCTATCTTCGCCAATCAAAAGCTGAAATCGGTTTTGTTTCTTCGTTCCGTAATCTTTTTTCCTGCCATATTGAGTACGGTAGGCGTAGCAACAGCTTTTGTGTCATTCATGCATCCGAGTAATGGGTTGCTTAATGGTTTTTTGGAGCTTGTTCACCTTGATGCGCTTAAGCGCTCTTGGCTAACCGATCCTTCCATCGTTATTTATTCGATTAGCCTTGTTGAGATATGGAAATGGACCGGTTTTTCGATGATGTTGTTTCTTGCTGCATTGCAGACCATTTCGCAGGATGTGATTGAATCAGCACGAATTGATGGAGCTTCCTCGTGGCGCATGATTAAGGACATAACGGTCCCAATGATTATGCCTGTCTTGAATACGACCGTCATCCTCAATTTAATTGGGGGATTGAAAGTGTTTGATATTGTGTATGCTTTGACGGGAGGCGGACCTGGAAGTGCTTCGAGTGTATTGAACACGCTGGTCTACCGGGCATTTTCCAATGGCCGCAATGGAGAGGCGACAGCGGCGAATCTATTGCTATTCGTCATCGTGCTTGTTGTCGTTCTGCTGGTTAACCGAATTTTAAACCGACCTACTGAAAGGTGATTCTATTGAAGAAATGGAAGAGATACATCGCGGAGTTTATTGCGATCCTAATCAGCGGTTTTGTAGCGATACCGTTGTATCTGGTCGTCATAAATTCTTTCAAGACAAAAGCAGATGCTGCAGAGATGAGCCTATCCTTGCCCAAAGTTTGGAACGTGTTGAAGAACTATGAGGAAGTGCTGAAGGCGGCCAAAATCCCGCAAGCATTTTGGAACACCTCCGTTGTGACAGTAGGCTCAATCATTGTGCTCATTATTCTATGTTCATTGACTGCCTTTATCATTCAGAGACGAAATAGCGCAACAACCAGAATCACAGAGATGCTTATTATTACGGGAATTATTTTGCCGATTACAGTGATAACCACGTTTTATTTAATGGATTCTCTTGGGCTTGTCCGAACCTACATGGGTGTCATTCTCTTATATGTATCTGGAAATTTTGCTTTCACAACTTACCTGTACATTTCTTTTATTAAAGGTATTCCCAGAGAATTAGATGAAGCGGCCATGATTGATGGGATTGGTCGAGTCAGCCTGTTTTTCAAAATCATTTTTCCATTGCTTAAGCCGGCTACGGCTACCGCGGTAATCGTGGCTTTCATGTCCATCTGGAACGACTTCTTTACTCCGTTTTATTTCCTGAATACAGCGAGCAGGTATACGCTCAGCGTTACGATCTATTTTTTTATGGGGCAGCATTCAAGCGACTGGAATCTGGTCTTTGCCAATATTGTTATCGTCTCGTTTCCGGTCATTATTCTTTATTTATTCATGCAGAGGTACATTATTTCGGGGCTAACCGCCGGCGCAGTCAAAAGTTAATTCAGGAAAAAGGAAGGATTGGGTGATTTGAGAAACATACACTTACTTTGCAATGCACACCTTGATCCCGTATGGCAATGGGAGTGGGAGGAGGGCGCTGCCGCTGCCGTATCTACTTTCCGTTCGGCAGCGCAGCTATGCGAAGAGTACGAGGGCTTCGTCTTTAACCATAATGAGGTTATCTTATATAAATGGATTGAAGAGTACGAGCCAGAGCTGTTTGTTCGAATTCAGAAGCTCGTAAAGCAAGGGAAATGGAATATCATTGGCGGTTGGTATTTACAGCCGGACTGCAATATGCCATCAGGAGAGTCGATCGTCAGACAGATTCTGCTCGGCAGAAGTTATTTCAAACAAAAATTCGATGCGGAACCGACAACGGCCGTTAATTTCGATACGTTTGGACATAGTCGTGGCTTGGTACAAATCCTTAAAAAAAGCGGATTTGATTCTTATATTTTCATGAGACCGGATAGTCGTGAGCTAAGCTTGCCGGCAGAGGATTTTACTTGGGTAGGATTTGACGGATCAGAAATAGCTGTTCATCGCATCTATCCAGGGTACAATTCAGCCATGGGCAAAGCGGCAGAGAAAATCGACAAGTGGATGGATGCCCATAAGGACAAGCAGGTTGGATTAATTGCATGGGGAGTCGGCAATCATGGCGGAGGGCCATCTAGACTAGATCTCGATAGGATTGGCGAAATGATGAGCAGTTTGAAGCAAGATGTGCTCATTCATTCTAACCCGGAGGCGTATTTCCAAGAAATAAGGGAACACAATACGGTCCTTCCTAAGTTTGAGAGGAGCCTAAATCCCAACCAGGTAGGTTGTTATACGTCCCAGATCAGAATTAAGCAGAAGCACCGATTGTTGGAGAACGAAACCTACTTGCTTGAGAAAATGCTATCAAGCGCTTCTATTCAGGGCTATATGACATATCCGGCGTCGGAAATACACGAAGTCCACCTTGATCTGGCAACGGCACAATTCCACGATATATTGCCAGGTTCATCCGTCGAGCCCGTTGAACAATCATCCCTACGAATTATGGATCATGGTTTAGAGATCGTCTCCAGACTAAGAGCGAGAGCTTTCTTTGCACTCATGAACGGTCAGTCCGCTGCTCTGGAGGGGGAAATACCGATCATGGTATACAATCCGCATCCATTCCGCGTTGCAGGTATTTTTGAATGCGAATTTGTTCTTGCTGATCAGAACTGGGGACCCGATTTTGCTTGGCCCGTTATTCGCCAGAACGGAAATCTCATTGCCAGCCAGGTTGAAAAGCAACTGAGCAATTTAAACTTTTTCGATTGGAGAAAAAGGGTATCCTTCTATGCAGTTCTAGAGCCTTCGCAGATGAATCGGTTTGATTGCAGCACACAATTTATACCGGAGAAGCCCAAGGTGCAGCTTCAGGAGCAGGATGGGAAATTTACGTTTGTTACGGAAGAGCTGGAAGTTGTAATCAGTGCTAGCACCGGACTGATGGATAAGTATTGTGTGAATGGAATAGATTTTCTGAAGAGCAACGCTTTCCTGCCGCTGGTCATAGACGATGACGACGATGCGTGGGGAATGGCGGTATATCGTTTTTCAGATGTGTTAGGGCAATTTGAGCTGATGACGCCGGAAGCTGGAGCGAAGTTCTCCGGTACGACTGAAACCGCTGTTTCTTCGGTAAGAGTCATTGAGGATGGCGAAGTTCGGACTGTCGTCGAAGTGCTCTTGCAATATGGCAGCTCGGCGATATGCCAAACGTACAAGCTGCCCAAGCGTGGAACCAAGGTTCAGGTTCAAATGGTCGTGCATTGGAATGAGAAGAGCAAGATGCTGAAGCTTTCCATCCCCACTGAATTTGCAGAAGCTAAGTATTTGGGTCAAACAGCTTATGGCATAGACAAACTGCCTGATGATGGCTCAGAGGCTGTGTCACAGAAGTGGTCGGCAGTTGCCTCGCAAGAGGACGATGCGATGTTTACATGTATAAATGACGGGGTATATGGATCCGACTACCAGAATGGGGAAGTCAGAATTTCCTTGCTGCGATCGCCAGGTTACACGGGACATTCCGCCTTCGACGATTCTGGGTTTGATAGAAGTAGAACCATCATGCTTCAGGATCGCTATTCTCCACGAATAGATATTGGCGAACGGACGTTTAATTTCTGGTTTGATGGCGGACGATACGATGAGTCTCTTGATCGTGCAGATAGAGAAGCATTGATCCATAATGAAAAGCCGGTTGCGCTCTCAGTATTTCCTTCCGGGGCCGGAGTACCCGCACAGCCTCTTGTTATTCTGGACGACCAAGTTATTCAATTGGCGGCTTTCAAGAAAGTAGAGTTTGGCGACGATTATATTATCCGTTTGTTCGAGCCTACGGGGAGGAGCCGAACCACGGCACTTCAAATTCCTTTGTTCGGCATAGAACAAGAAATACATTTCAATGAATTCGAAATCAAGACGTTTCGGCTTAGCACGGTAACGAAGTCGTTGACAGAGACGGGCTTAATGGAAAATTAAGCTCGATCCTCCGGGTTTCGATATTCAGATGGAGTCAAGCCAACGACTGTTTTGAAGACGCGGCTAAAGTAATGCTGATCCCGATATCCGACGAATTCGGCAATATCCTTCAGCAGCATCGAGGGGTAAGTGTCTATAAGCTCCTTGGCTTTATTCATGCGCAAGGTTGTGAGCAATTCGACAAACGATTTGCCGCTGTAGTCTCGGAATAAATTCCACAAATTCGTATTAGAAATCTGGAATATGGTTGTGAGATCTTGAATCGACAACGGTTCTCTCATATTTGTTTTCATATAAGTCTCGATTTGTTGATAAAGATCTTCTCTGCGATTGTTTTTAGTTTCAGGATTCCACGTGTGTACAATAAAATTCCAGTAAGCTTCGGCAGCCTCCTGAAAAGTAGGCGTTGTATAGACAAGCTCCTCTACCCGTAATTCGAGCTTCTTTAACACATTAATGTCAGGTACAGGGGATTGGTTCTCGATCAAATGCAGTATTCTTTTTAAATATTTCTCAAGATAAATGGAAGGGGTTTGTTCCTTTTCCGCAATCTGAAATATTTGAAGGATATATCGTTTAATCGAAGACCAGTCCTTGTTTGACAAATAGGAAACAAGCTTGTATTCATCGGAGACGGTCAGAAGGACAGCGAATGGACGGACTGTGCTGGGTGCTTCGGCAGCCCTAATGAGCTGATGCTTGCCGATTACAACACTTCCGTACAGACGCTCATTTAATAGCACATAGACCTCTTTGAGTTTTTCAATTATTTGGAATCGCTCGCTGTACACAATGGTCACAGGCTCATCAGCATGGTAGAAATACGTCTGCGTATGTGCCATAATTTTATCCAATAGGCTTCTAGGCAGCTCATATCCAGCGATGAGCACGGCGATTTCTTTGCCAGACTTTGTGGCAAATGCCCAGAGCTCATCAGGAGCGCTTACAAACGGACGGAGGGAATCAAGATAGAACTCAGTGGGATCCTGCGTTTGCGGAAACATAAAGTCTATATCTATAGACGATTGGTTTTGTGAAATGAGAATCAGAACGTATTGCTCGTAAGGAAATATCATTTCTTTGATTTCAGTGGGAATTTCTAGAGGATGCTCCGAGAGGAGCATCCTCTTTATAATTTCTTGGCTGCGTAAAGTCGCTTTTTGCTGTTGCTGCTTGTACAGATTCAGGATCGTTTGATTGAAGACTTCGTTAGACAAAGGTTTGAGCAAATAATCGGCTACGTTGGAGCGCATCGCCTCTCGTGCGTAGTCGAAAGTAGAATGTCCGCTTACCAAGACAACCTTAATGGCAGGCCATCTTTGTTGAATGGTCCGGGCAAGCTGCAGGCCGTCTACTCCCAGCATCTGTATGTCGGTGAATATAATGTCCGGAAGCAAAGCTGGAATTTGCTCAATTGCTTTCTGTCCGTTATAAAATTCATGAATGACCTGCAAGGGGATCTCTGGGTAATCGTTATTAAACTGCCTAATCAAATGCTTCAGTTCCTCGATAAAGATCGGCTCATCATCTACTAGGATTATTCTCATACGTCTGTCTCCCTCTATTATGCGTTAGTTTATGATTTTTCCAATTAGAATGACGGATGAGCCGTGGTCCGGGTTGTTCTTCAATTCATACGTAAATGACTCTTTCGCAAACAGCTTCATTCTGGCCATTGTGCTGATCAGTCCCATCCCGCCGAATGTCAATTGCGCATTGGGCTCCGTATCGAGCCCTGAAATATAATTTTCAATTTCCGTTTTACAACGGTTCAGGTTATCGAGTGTCCATCCCACCCCATTGTCGCATATGGTTATTCTCCACTCTTGCGAGTCAACGGTAGCATGCAGCTTAATAATTAATGGACGATCATCATCGGGAAAGCCATGCTGAATACAATTCTCTACCAAGGGCTGCAGGGTGAGTTTAGGCAACAATAGGTTGGCTAGTGCGTCGTCAATTTGTATGTCATAATGCAAGCGGTGCAAATAACGTGATTTCATTAATTCAAGATATTTCGTCGTATAAGCAGCCTCCTTATCGAGCATGACGATAGCGGATCTTGTTTCAATGGAATACCTGAGAAAGTCAGCCAGGTTGCTGCAAATGTAAGTTAGCTGTTCGGTTTGCTTGTTCCTGCTCAGAGCCTGAATGACTCCAAGCATGTTGAATAGAAAATGGGGATTGATCTGGGACTGCAGTGAATTGAAATGGGACTGCAATTGCATGGTTCGAAAATGAATCGTCTCTTCAAGGGAATGGTGCAATCGTTCATTCATTCGACGAAACGAGCGGTTAATTCGTTCAATCTCGTTCATTTTGTATTTGTTTTCAATTTCAAGCTTGTTGTCTTCAAGATCTATGGAATCAATCACTTTTTTCAGCTTAGTTAAAGGTGAGGTTAAAGCTTTGGAAAGGATCAGAAACAAGATTACGGAGAAGAATAGAACAACAAATATCGTGAGTAGAGCGACATTGCGAAACAATTTAATAGGACCAAGCAGCTTGTTCTCGGGAATGGCAAGTACAACAGAAAGATCCATTCTATCCGAGGATTGCATAAATAAGTGTTCATTCCTATCGGTAGTTTGATGGACGAACGACTGCTTGGAAGACTCTTGAATGAAATTCCGATAGCGGATGATATCATTTGCTAAGAGATGGTCAGGTGCACTAGAGCTTGTCCAAATCACTTCGTCGTGGGCTACAATGAGGAAGTGATAATCGGTTAATTGCGAGACTTTGTAAAGACCGACAATATTCGCGGCTTCGATCTGGACTTCGATATAGCTGGATTGGTTAATACTGTCCAGTGCGCGAGTAAACGAGACGGTAGAGACATTATTGCTTGGCATCCAGTGATCACCTGAATCAAAACGAATGACAGCGGCTCCTTCCGCACTTCTAGCTGGCGATAGCCAGTTGTCGTGCAGAATGGATTGAGCGAGAGTCAGCTGAACGGGCTTAGTGGAGAACTGTTCCCCTGATTCATTAAACACAGAGATGCGATAATAATTCTGATAAATCGAGTTCATCAGCAAGAGGAATCTATCAATGGATTGACGGGAGTAGAACTCTTCCAATTCATTGTTGGAGGAGGTAAGGTTTTTAAGATAATCAATCATATTGTGACCAGTATTATCGTAGCTCATATAAAATTGAGTGCTGATCATATTAAACTCGGTTGAATAATCCTCGAGGTTTCCAGTAATGTTGGTTATAATTTCATTTAAATTGCTCGTAATATTATCTTCAATATTGTTTTCTAAATAGGTATAGATCGGAATCGCTACTCCAACGCCGAGCAGAATAAGAATGAGCATATAGGTTATAAAAAGCTTGGCTTGCAGGCTCTTAAGCATCAGGCCAGGTCACTCCTCTGCTCTTTCGGCATGTAATTAAAGTGATTGTAACATAGATCCACATTCATTTTGGATAGATGGAGGATAATCCACATGGTTGTTGTACAATAATCTATTTAACTAAACCCCTTATGTTCGTAAAATAAATTTGAAAGCGCTAACAGTTATTGGTTGGCACTTGAAAGTATATAACGAACTGGGGGTATATTTAATGAGGTTAAGAAAAATGATGTGTTGGATGCTTGTGCATGTGTTAATTGTCGCCAGCATATTGCCAGCTTCGGTATCGGCGCGTCAATTGACAGATGAAGCTGCAGTGAAGTTTGTTGATATGCCGAATGATTGGTCGACAGAGGCATTGCAGTTTGCTATTGACCAAGGTTTAATGAATGGCACAAGCACCAAGGAGCTCAAAATTTCTCCAAAGGGCATAATGACCAGGGCGCAATTAGCCGCTATTATGAACCGTGCTTTCGGCGCGATTCATAAGGCTGACCTTGCTGGGGTCACAGACGTTCCCAAGACGGCTTGGTACGCCGAGGAAATTGCCAAAGCCAAGTATATGAAAACGTTAGTTGGCGTAAATGCGACAGGCAGTCAAATGTCTCCTGAACGTGCAATTACACACGAAGAGGCATATGCCGTATTAGCTAGGGCATTCAAGTTACCGGCAGCATCGGATGCTCAGATCGCCGAGTATAAGGACCACGCCCGAGTATCGCCTTGGGCTGTCGAGTATGTTAAGGCGCTTGCCGGGAACGGTTATCTGGCGGACTTGCCTATTACCGAGGACAAAGAACTACGTCCTAAGGAGCCGATTAGCCGTGCTGAGTTTGCTCATGTGCTCTATCAATTGACGGGCGAATTAATTAGCAGCGAGGGTACTTACAGTGATGATATTACCGGTAATCTTCTCGTTAGAACCAGTAACGTGACATTGAAGGGAATGACCATTAGCGGTAATCTGGTGCTCGGCGATGGAGTTGGGGAAGGCAATGTTACGCTAAATGACGTTACTGTAGGTGGTGATGTCATTGTACGCGGCGGCGGAGTCAATTCGATCATTATTACAGGTAATAGCAAAGTGGGTAACGTCATTATTGCCAAGGTTGGCGGCAATATTAGAATTCAGGTTACCGATCATGCATCCGTATCATCCGTTTATGTGGACGATGGACAGGAAAATATTATTCTACAGGGTGACATTGATTATATTGAAGTGAATACCTCAAATCTGACAGTTGTTGTGCATAATGCGAAAGTCGACAAGCTGGTTGTCAAGGGCTCGAACGTTATAATTAAAGCCAATGCGGCAACGAGAATTGGTCAACTCCGCAGCTCGGAGCTTGCCAAGAACACCGTGCTTCTTATGGAAGGCAAGGACGGAAAAAACATCCCAAGTGGAACGGAGCTCGCTGTAGGTTCTTCAAGTACAACAGTGACAACCGTCCCGAATGTTCCGGCAGAACCTTCAACACTATCGCTTGATCAATCATCCTTGCAATTGCTAGCAGGTGAAGAACATCAGTTAGTGGCAACCACAAATCCTTCAAGCTTGGCCAGCGGTATTGTCTGGACATCGAGCAATCCGGCAATTGCAACGGTTGATGCTTCTGGAAAAGTTAAGGCTGCAAGCATTGAAGCTTTGAAATCATTGACCAAGAGTCAAAGAATAACGACGATAACCGCAACGGTCAATGGCATAACGAAAAGCTGTACCGTTAATGTCGGCCCGGTTAAAGTATACTTTTATCAAACCGGGGACGTTGAACTGAATCAGGTAAAGGAAGGCGTGCAAGCCATCTGGAGCAATTATAGCGCCGATGCAAAAGAGCTCGTATTTTCTCAACCTCAGTATGTAGACGGTATGACAAAGGTAACTTTCGATATTGCGACAACGAAAAACATAAATACAACGGTAAAAATAAGATATATTAATCGCTTCTATAAGCCGGGATCAGGGGTTAATATTTTCGAGTATGCATTGCCTGTGAATGTATTGACGGGATCTCATCAGGTGACCATAGATTTAAGTCAATTTCAGGGAACATACGACGGCCAATATAACGGCTCCAACCCGGATTACGCCGGAGCACGTCAACGTGCGTACGAAATTACTCGATTTGAAGTCGCACTATCCGGCAGCACCGCGGAATTGGACACTCAAATTACGAATTTCAAAGTACACACAAATACAGCGTATCAACCACAAATGTTTGACGTATCGAAGTTCAATGAGGTTTTCCCTGAAACTTCTGAGATTTTTTCGGTTCAGAATGAGTACGATGGACAAACCCGTGTGCCTAAAATTTTCATTGCGGATCATTCGCAAGACGCATGGAATCGAATTGACGAATACATCGAAATGGGCAAGGAGTGGCCCGGTCAATTCGGCGTTGATTTCAGCGTCGCCATGTTTGGAGCGAACCGGGAATCGGTAGATAAATTAAATGCTGCCGGCATCAAATCCATGTTTGAAATCAATAAATCGTTCCCTTATTACACTCACTATGTGGAGTCAACAGACGATGCATTGGTTAGAATCGGAGACGATCGAAACAGCCCGTACTTCTTCCCCGCTCATGGAGAAGACACGACACAGCCGGCTGTATTCAAGGCTTTGACGAGCATTGTCGACGAGGCGAAGAGACAAGGCTTCAAGGAATTCCTGCTTGTCGATTACGTCTGGCCCTGGGATGGAAGATGGGGATATGGCGATGCTACGGTCCAATCCTTCAGAGAAGATTTGAATCGTACGGATGAAGGCATGTGGATTGGTGATGGTGCAGGTGGATTTAAGCATGTGTTCTTCTGGGATTATTTGAATATATACTCGGATTACCCTATTACGCCAAGCGATGTAGCCAATTTTAATGCATTAAGCTACACGAATCCTGCTTCATTGACATCATGGGACGAGTATGTACCTGTCAGCGAACCGCAAGCGAGTATCGGCCACGACAAAATTAAGCGAAACTTGTACCTGTTTAATGCACTATGGCACTATGAGCATCTAAAGTTTTATCAGAAGCTAGGAGACTATGCAGACTCTATCGGTATGAACCTGTTTGCATCCTTCAATACAGAGGATACGATGAACGGTACGGATACCTATATGATGGGGATGCTGCGGAATATTGAAAAAGTCGGTTACGAATACTTTGGAAATCCTGGGCAAAACACAACATTCTATCACACGATGAGATATTATACCGACAATATGAATAAGTATGGCCACGACATGTCGCTTATTGCAGAAATTAATGAAACAGGTCATGGTCCTGCCAAACATTCATGGGAAGTTGCTTATGCTTATTATTACGACAGCACAACTGTATCCAAACCGATTGATTACAACAATCAATATATGGAAGGCAGTTGGCACAAGGTTTCTGTCTATGATCCAAAATATACATGGGACAGGTATGCCAATTGGTATTCGGGAGCAGAAGGGTTTTTGCAATCGCACAGGGAAAGCTCTGAGTTGCAGCCTATAAAGTCGACCGTACTCGTGTCCAGTCGCTCGGTGCTGGAATACCAAGCCGGATCAATCAATTCCTATGACCAGGCAGGGAATATCGCGAATGTACTGGATCAACTGCACATCCCGTTCGATTCGGCAGGGAAGGAAGGCTTTGACGATTACGCCAAAGATGCGAAGGTCATTGTATACTCCCCGGCGGAATCAAGCCCTAAGCACGAACAAGCCCTTGAGGATTGGTTAAGCGTGGGAGCAGACAAAGCGCTTGTTACCCATTCGTTCGTGCCGTTCTCTAAGGCTACGGGTATTATTGATTTGACTCCGATGGATAAAGATTTGACATGGGATGGATTCGGAAACTGGGGTACTTCGTTGAATAGCCATCGAATTGACCCGAGTGGGATTGTAGGTTTAACGCTGCAATCTCTAACTCCAACACAAAAAACGATTAGCTACACGGTCAATGGCTCAGTTCTTACAGCCGATTTGGATATTTATGGGCTTGTGGGCAGCCAAGTGCTGGTTAAGGCTGACGACGGCATAACGCCGCTGATCTCGAGAGTTGTCCGTGGCAGCAATGAGATCGTGTATATTAACGCCGACATTTCCAATCGTAAGCAATTAACGCCAGCGAAGGAGGCTATGTATAGAGCGATAGCTGCTAAAGCGATGGAATTTGCGGATGTGAAGCCGGAAGTCGATGCCGATGCAGGTCTAGCGGTGCATTTGTATGAAGTCCCCGGAGGTACTTCCGCTGTCATCTGGGATAAAGCAACATTTGTTGACCAAGGCGTCAATTCTTATGAAACAATCGATGACGGTCGGAAATTCCATCATTTCTATCGGGACGCAATATCGCATGGCGAAGTCCATATACCGGTAGGTAGTAAGAACACACAGTATACGCTGTATGACTTTTTTGCTGATGTTGAAACTCAGGTGAACTCGGGAGCAGAAGGTGTCGTCAACTACAAGGCAATGACTTCCACGGAGTTGTTCTACATGGGCAGATCTGACGATGCCGCGTTTGCTCAAACACTCGCGAATGCCAAAGCTACGAGGGCTAAGCTGGACAAGTTTACAGTTAACATTCCGGAAGCTGATAAGCTGGACGATGCAATTGCTGACTCGCCTGATAGCCGATATTTCTTGGAGATTGATGGCGGCATGACTTACAGCGATTTGATGGCCACGGACGGCACAAGTGTCATATTTGAGGGACGTGATACTTCGAGCGATGAGTGGTACACCATTGGAAGGAAGAACTTTAAGCGAATTGCGTTTAATAGTAATGAAAACTGGGGATTGCCTCTAGGTCAACGTTTGCCGGAGGAAATCAGAGTGACAGTTTCCAGAAATTCACATTCATCTTTTGATTCCACAATTCTTACTACTTTAAAGATTATAGATACGCAGAACCACAATGGAACCGTCTACGATTATTTGACAGGGACACTAACCGAAGTAGGGGTATATAAATACGGTGAATTCACGAATGACGCAGAAGTTTTCAGCGATTCGGGAGCCGTAATGAAATTAAGCAATCGCTTGGACTTTCATCCCCCTTATGGGAAAGCAGAAGGCCAATCTGTTTACGGCGTGTTGAAAAGTGTGCAAGAGGCAAAATCATTTAATGAAATCGTAGCCCAAAATCCCAGTAGTGAGTATTTCCTTTCGTTCAAGGGCGGTATGGATGCTTCTTCTGTTCCTAACACCGACGGAGTAACGTTGATATTCGAGGTGCGAAATGAAGGAGCTTCAGATTGGACGATCTTGGGCAAGAAAAACTTTGCAGATCTCTATTTCAATTCATACGAGGGTATTACGGCTGATACAACCCAATGGGCACTTGCTCTGGGCTCAAATGCGCCAGAGGAGATTCGTGTTACGGCTTTTATGAATGGTCACCCTAGCCACGATATGACGTACCTAACCAAGTTGGATGTGGTTACAGCAACCGACAAAAAAGTGGTAGACTTTCTTTCTGGAACTTTACTCGAAAAAGGGCTGTTGGATGGAGGTGTGTATACGTCGGTACAAGGCGAATACACTGATGCATTCCTGGCACTAGACCAAGGACGTTTAGCGCTGCACCCTGCGTACGGACCTAATATCGGAAGATCCATATATGGGTTGCTAGCCGGAGTTAAGAAGACGATTCCGCAAGCCTTACCTTTTGATGACGCCATTATCGACAGCTCGGAGAGCAGCTATTTCCTTATGTTCAGCGGAGGAATAGATGCTTCGCAGTTGGGAAGTTCAGACGGAACAACGATGAGCGTGGAAGGACGAGCAAATTCTTCTTCTGAGTGGACGCTGTTAGGCGAAGTCAATTTTGAAGGAAAAACGTGGGAGAGTGAGGATTTATGGGCGTTGCCTTTAGGGTCTGCCATTCCGCAACAAGTGCGTGTGACTGTTTTTAAGAATGGTAGTACTTCGGGTGATAGTACGCACATTACTGTTCTAGCTGCGGTGGATAAAAACAAGAATGAACAACTGGATTATCTTTCGTTCGATATCATTGAGAGCGGATTGACGCTGCAGGTCGGAGACACTACACCTGTCGTCATTGCAAATTCCGGAGCCGTTATTCAAAAGGCAGGGGACGGTTCATTGTTCATTCATCCTCCTTATGTATCCAATACGGATAAATTGGTTTACGGAATATTAGCTCCCCCACCCGGAGCCCAATTGATTGCGGATGCAAAATCGGTACATGACGCGAGTGAGTACTTTTTGACTTTTGAAGGCGGTATGGACCCTGCGTATTTGGCGCAAACAGACGGAACGATGGTAACATTCGAAGGTCGTAAAGATGGGAACTCGCCGTGGACCATACTTGGAGAGATTGACTTCAATGGAAGGCCTCTTGACGATGGGAATACGTGGGCATTGCCACTGGGCGCAACTGTACCGCAAGATATTCGGATCAAGGTTTTTATGAATGGAGATACACCATATGATGGGACGTATCTTACAGCGCTTGCGATCATTACTAAAAATGATTTGCCGGTGCACAACTTTCTTGCCGGTTTGTTATTCGAGAAAGGATTCTATAATAATGATGGTAGTTATGATTCGGTAGCGGGAGCCTTTGAGGATGCAGCTATGTCGCTAAATGGCGGCAGGCTTGATATGCACCCTCCATACGCTTCGAATAAAGGGAAATCTGTATACGGTATTATAACGGCAGTGAACTAAGTCAAGCAATCCAAATTATCTTGGTGGAATGGGGAAGCCTCGTTGGAGGCATTTGCATCGCGCTCGGCATGCTGTTGATCAGCATGGAGCGTCAGCAGAAGCCGGCCTCGGCTCTCTGAACAATTCATTACAGCGCCTCCGGCGCCCGGACAGCGTATGCGGCGAAAGCCGCGCGCAAGGAACGGGATGCCGGGGGCGCTTTCTTTTAAAATGGTTTGATTTCAACAATTGACACTTTCGCTAGCGACGTATCCCGGTCGGAGAAGTCGGGTGAATCGCCGCGAGTGAATATGGCTATTAGGAAATTCCAGTACGGGGCCGTGCAAATTATTGTGCATGACGGACGGATCGTCCAGATTTTCGTACGGAGAGAAAACGCTTTGAAACAAACCTTTTGTCCTTAAGTTGGAATAAATGGATTAATTATTGTCATGAGGGGTGGGGTACAAGTACAATTGAAAAAACGGTATCAGCTATTTAGAAAGCGCTACCAAGGGGTGGTTAAATGAAAAGAAGAAAGTTTCTCTTTAAAATTTTTTACGCATATACGGCGATCGTCCTGCTGTACACGTTTGTGGCGACAGGGGTATTCTTTCAGAAAACGAATCAATTCATGAATTATCAATTGTTAAACAGCCATAAGGAATTTCTGCAGCAGGTTCGCGATAAGAGCGACACGCAAATGAGCGTTGCGTTGAATATCGTACAGCAATTGAAATGGAATCCGAAAATTATGAAGTACTCACAAGATAATGAAAAAAATTTTTACGAGATTACGAAGCTAAGCGAGGACCTGGCAACGACCGTCAATTCATTTTCCAACTATGGACTTATTCTGGGCGTTCAAAAGGCAACCGATAATTTCATTATTACCTCCCAGTTTACGGATGTGGAGGATCATTATTTTCAAACCTTAGGGTGGAGTCCAACCAACTATTTGGAAAGAGAAGCCTATTTGAGCAACAAAACCAAGTATCCGATTTTACTTGTTCATCACTATCAAAATAATACAAATACCAGCAACAGATACATCACTTTAGTGAAGAAAGAAGTAACCTCTGCAGGTGGGGAAATCATTTTTTATATTTCATTTTATGAAAACATGATGATTCCTAAGCTGGACACTAATGGACAAAGAGGCTTCGCTGTATTGGATGCCAATGGGATTGTCACGATGTCTTCCTCCGACCCCCTGTCCGTCGAAAGCGCCATTCTCGAGGAAAAGCTGATGGAAATGAAGTCATCCTTTGAATACCGAAACATCAAGCGGGGACAGCAGGTCATCCATTTCGTTAGCTCATTGGTTCTGCCTGATACGAAATACGTGTACGTGACGGATATGCATTCCCTGCAGGAGCAGGTTGCCGCTTTGCTGGGAGATTCTATGCTGATTTTTTTGATTCTGCTTTTACTTGGTGCGATAATCCTGCCTATCGTGTCTATTAGCACGTACCGCCCTTATTCGACCATTGTGCAGGCTAATGAAAAACTGCTGGAAATCGCCGAGAAAAGCAAGCTTTCTTTAAAAGAAAAATATTGGAGAGATCTCCTCTTCGGGTACATGTCGAGCGATCAAATTGAGCAGCGCAGCAAAGAATTCAGTATGGGGAGAATCGAGCTTCCCGTTACGGTGGTTATTTTGGAGTTATCTCAAAATGAGGATCGGGCGGAGCAGTTCTCGCGGGAAGGGATTCGTAAGATGATTGCGCAGCTGCAAATTATGATTAAGGAAAGCTTGAGCGGAGCGGAGCATGAGCTGCTGGAAATGGATTCATCACGCTTTACCATCATCACCTTTGGCTTACATACGGAGGAACTGGAAGTCGTAATCAAACAAATAGTCTCTTCCTTCCAGCAGCTTGTTCATCTTGATTTGACGGCTCTGATCGGCAAGCCTGCCAGATCTTTATCGGGCGTGCAGGAATCATATCAAGCTGCTCTGGAGCTGTTGGAATTGCGATATATGACAACCGTCCATCAGCCGGTTCTGACCGTGGAAAGTATCGGAAGTATAACGGATACAAGCTATTATTACCCCCTGGATATGGAGCGGGAGCTTATTTCCTGCGTGGTACGTGGAAGGCAGGACCAGGCCATCAGCTTAATGAAGCAGTTGACGCAGGAAAATCTGTTTAAACGAAATTTGACAAAGAGCAGAATATCCGAATTATTATTCGCATTAGCGGCAACGGCAAATCGGATTTTGCAGCAGCTGAAACGGGACCCGAACGATGTATTTGTGAAAGGGTATAATATTTATACCGAGCTTTCCGCCTATGAATCTCATCAACAGCTTGAGATGAAGATCGAGGATGTGTTTTGCCGCATCATTAATTATCAGTGCGAGCTTTTGAAGCCGGACGAGCCTGTGTTGGCAGATCAGATGTTAGCTTTCATTCACGAAAATTATCACAAGGATCTATCCTTAAACGATGTTGCGACCCATTTCAAATTATCGGAAGGCTATACAGGAAGATTGTTCAAAGACCGTACAGGTGAGAATTTTAAGAGCTATCTGAATATGTATCGTGTGCAGGTTGCCAAAAAGCTACTGGACGAAAACAATATTAAAATTGATGACTTGGCCAAAATGGTCGGCTGCAATAATGCCATTACGTTTACCCGCATGTTTAAAAAATATGAAGGCATCTCCCCCTCACAGTACGGAAAACAATCGGCGGGAGGGTAATTCAAATCAATGAATCTTTCTGGAAACGGAAAGGTTCGTTTTTGTTAAATGTACGAAATTGTTAAGAGGTGGTGCGAATAGCCGTTATTGTTAAAAAACGCAGAAAACGATTGTTTTACACGTCAAAAGGCTATGCTAGAATGCAGTCATCGGGCTCGATACCTATAAATGATTAGATAAAGGATTGGGGGAAGTGGTGCGGCCATGCTGAGGCAAATTCGAAGAGATTACCTGTTATATCTATTTCTGATTCCATTTTTGCTCTGGTACGCTTTATTTATTTTCAAACCTATGTATGGCCTGCAAATTGCATTTAAGGATTTTTTGCTATTTCGCGGCATTGCCGAAAGCCCATGGGTTGGTCTGGAGCATTTTAAAGTATTTCTTGAAAGCCCTTACTTTACCCGAGTTTTAGTCAATACCTTGGTGCTTAGCTTGTACAGTCTCTTGTTTGCATTTCCAATACCGATTGTTCTTGCTCTTTTGATGAATGAAGCGAAGAATATCATTTTTCGAAGAACCGTACAGACCTTCACGTATTTACCCCATTTTATTTCTGTGGTCATTGTGGCGGGAATTGCAACCAATTTCTTGGCGCCCAATAACGGTGTGATTAACTTTATTATAGACAAATTAGGCGGATCAAAAGTTTACTTTTTAACTGTTCCGGAGTATTTTCGGTCGATTTTCGTGCTGACCTTTGATATTTGGAAGGAAGCGGGCTTTAGCTCCATTGTCTATTTTGCAGCGTTGTCAGGGATTAATCCCCAACTTTATGAAGCCGCAGTAATTGATGGTGCTAATAAGGGCCGTCAGATGTGGCATATTACCCTCCCAGGCATTCTGCCTACGATTATGATTTTGTTGATCATGAAGGTAGGTCACATTATGGATGTCAGCTATGAAGCCATTATTCTCTTGTATCAACCCGTTACGTATGAAACCGCGGATGTTATTAGCACCTATACGTATCGGGCAGGGCTTCAGGAGGGGCATTACGATTTGGCTACTGCCGTCGGTCTGTTTAATGCTGTAATTGCCTTTATTCTCGTCATTGGTGCCAACAAGCTGAGCAAGAAATTTACGAATACTGGATTATGGTAGGTGAATTGGCATGAAGCTAACACGAGGTGAAAAATGGTTTTCTGGATTTAACTATGTCTTATTAAGCTTGACGGCATTAGCCGCCTTGTATCCGTTTCTCTATGTGCTGTCGGCCTCCATTAGTAGTCCTGAGCAGGTTGTGAGGGGAAATGTGCTTCTTTTTCCTAAGGACGTGACGTTTACAGCCTATCGGACCGTTCTGGCAGAGAAAGGGATTTGGCTCGGATATGCCAATACGATTTTCTATACGTTGTTCGGAACGATGGTCAGCTTAATGCTGACGATTCTAGGAGCCTATTCCTTATCCAAAAAGCGTTTGTTTGGCGTTACCGTTATTAATTTCATTATTGCTTTTACCATGTGGATCAATATGAGCGGGGCCGCCGGCATGATTCCGTATTACCTGAATCTGCGGGATTTGGGTTTGTTGAACAGTCGTTTCGGGATCATCATCGCTTTTGCGATCACTACCTTTAACGTATTTCTGCTGCGAACTTTTTTCACTACTGTACCGGACTCGCTGGAGGAGGCGGCAAGGGTGGACGGTGCCAACGACTGGAGCATTATGTGGAGGATCTACATTCCGCTATCTGTTCCGGCTCTAATTACCGTAGGCCTCTTTTATGCGGTGGGGAGATGGAACGCCTATTTCTGGTCGATGGTTTTGCTCACAGACCAAAGCAAGATACCTCTGCAGGTACTGCTCAAGAAAATGATTGTCGAAATGAATGTGAACAGTATGCTGGACAACGGAGGGCCAGTGGATATAGCAAAGGAAACAATTATATATGCCACGATTATCGTTGCCATTTTGCCGATGGTACTTGTATACCCTTACATTCAGAGGTTTTTTGTCCAGGGAATGATGGTCGGTTCAATTAAAGAATAAACATACGGAAGGAAAGATGTGCTTTGATGCATGGAAAAAAGCTAGCAAAAATTGTTTTTTGTGTAACGTTAGTAGCGGCGCTGGCAGCAGGCTGCTCCAATAGCCCTAAACAGGAAGGCACAGTGGCGGTAGACACCAATAATTCGGGAGAAACCAGTAAAACTCCGTTGGAGCTAAAAATTCATTTGCACTATAACGACTCCCGTGTTTTTGATAATAACTCCCCTGTTTTCGCCAAAGCAGCAGAACTGACCCAGGTGACCTTGAAGGGAACGGCTTCCCCAACGGCGACAAACAGTAAGGAAACCTTCAATCTCATGCTGGTTTCAGGCAATCTGCCTGATATTATTCACGGAAGTAAGGATGACATGAACAATGCGGCGCTTCAGGGCGCTTTAGTGCCTTTGGATGACTTGATCAAACAGCATGCACCGCATTTGAAGAAATTTTTGGACGACAATGATTGGGTTAGAAAAGGCTCCGTTGCGTCGGATGGCAAGCTCTACTATATCCCGTTTGTAGCGGATGGCGAAGCATCCAGCGGATTTTTTATCCGCAAGGATTGGCTTGATAAGCTCGGATTGCCGTTTCCTAAAACAGTGGATGAGTATTACAAAGCATTAACCGCATTTAAAAACCAAGACCCGAATGGCAATGGATTGAAAGATGAAGTTCCTTATTTTAACCGGAACAAGGCCGGTGTTATCGAGCTGGCCCAATTGTTCGGAGCCCGATCGGTCTGGTATGAGCAGGACGGAAAAGTTCATTACGGTAAATACGAGAAAGAATATAAGACAGCTATGAGCAATGTTGCCAAATGGTACAAAGAAGGGCTCATCGATAATGAAATTTATACCCGTGGCTCCAAAGCAAGGGATGTTCTTCTAGGCAACAATACGGGAGGTTCAACTCACGATTGGTTTGGCAGCACAGCTTCCTACAATGATTCGGTCAAAAAGAGCGTGCCGTCCATTCAGTTTGTTCCGTTTATGCCGCCAGCGGATATAAACGGAACGGTGAAAGAAGAGCAAAGCCGACCACTGCTTGTCGCACGTGGCTGGGGGATTTCGTCTTCAAACAAGCATGCGGTAGAAACCATCAAATATTTCGACTTCTGGTTCACGGAAGAAGGGCGGCGCTTAAGTAACTTCGGGTTGGAAGGAACTCATTATGATATGGTCAACGGCAAGCCGATCTTTAAGGATGAAGTGCTGAAAAACGAAAAGTCGGTTCTAAACCAGCTTGTGGAAGTTGGGGCACAGCTTGAGATTGGCGTGAAACAGGACTTTTCCTATGAACAGCAGTGGATGAATCCAATAGCCAAGGAGGGCGTCAACATGTACATCAATAACAAGACGCTGCTTCCCTTGTTCCCTCAGTTGACCTTTAACGATGAGGAACAAAAAATCATTAGCCAAAAATGGTCATCAATTGAAACTTTTATTATGGAGAAGGAACAAAAGTGGGTCATGGGTGTTGAACAAGTGGACGCCAACTTTGACTCTTATTTGAAAACGTTAAAGGATATGGGGATGGACGATATCGTTAAAATTTATAACGATGCGTACGAACGGTATCTGAAAAGCTAGGCCAGTTCTGAAATTATAAAGCATAAGGGTGAGTACTATGTTATTAAATGTAATCCATCGGCCGGAAACGGGAAAAAATTATCCGTTCTATAAGCTGCAGCAGGAATATGCCCACAAGTTGAATCTGAAGATTACCTTGATGATCCCTGTTTCCTCCCTGGAGGATGACGCGATGGTTGAAGAAATTAAGCAGTATCATCGCGATTTTGGAGATGAGCTTGCGTTATGGCTTTGGCGGATCAATAAGCCGGAATGGGGAGGGAATACCCCCTTTTGGCTGGCAAGCGAGGAGAACAAGCGCAAATCGCTTGAATACGCGCTCCAGCTATTCCGCACCAAGCTCGGATGTGAACCGGTTTCGATTGGAAGCTACCTGTTGGACGCTTTGTCCATGAAAATCGTGAAAGAGCTAAGTCCTGCTACGACAACGGTAACGGCAAGCTGCTTCGAAGAAGGAACGAAAATTTTTCATGGGTGCAACAACTCTTGGTATCTGTTCTCCGAAGGCGTATCGTGGGGACCCTGGTATCCGGGAAAAGGCCATTCCTTCCGGCCGGCGGCGAATGAAGAAGACTGGGCGGGACTTGTCGCCATTCCGCATTTAAGCCGGGATCTGGTGCTGGCTTACGAAGGCAGAAACGATTTTTTTGCAAGCCATCCCGCCAATGTGCAGCGAGGTCTGGCAAATAAAGGCCTGAGCCATGACTACGACTTCAATCTGGTCGACCAGTACCGAATGCAGGAGGATTACAATGATGGATACTCGTTCTATCATGTTCATGTAAGCCCGAGCTGGCTCGGCGATAATCCCAATCTGCAGGATATGCCGGAAGTATCCCAGCAATTATATTTGGAAACCCTTGAATATCTCGCTCAGCTTCGCGATCAAGGAGAAGTACGGGACATGTACATGAAAGAATTCGGGTACTGGTTTCGGGACAACATCCCTGTAGGCAAGCCTATCGTGGCTTTAGGCAAAGAAATTTTGTTTGGTTCAGGAAAACATTACTTCTGGTATATCGATCCGTATTTCAGAGTATTAATCGATTCGAATCAAGGCGGGTCCATCGGCGATATTAGGCCTTACGCTGGACGATTCGCGGCTCATTCGGGGCCGGATTCTCCGATGAGAGAAATTGCATCCTACCCGTATATCATTCAATCCCAGCTTCGGTCGGGGGCACAGCATCACTCTGCCGATGACGGAGCGAGGACAACCCTGTTTGTTTTGAACGGGGAAGAAAAGCTGGACCTATGCTATTGTAGCACCAAGGTTGCCGCTGTTGAACGCGGGGATGAGGGGACGAGGGTTCGTCTCACGCCTGCATCTTTATCGTTCAAGAATGGTTTACAGATAGAAATCGAAACCATCTATGAGTTTTACCCCAACGGAATCATAATGATTAGACGAAAGCTTGTGCGCACTTCCGACCAGGCAGCTAAAATCGGCATTCAGGAGTATTTCAAAGGATGCTATGGGTTTACGGAATATGCGGAGGATTTGCATGGAATTATACTGGAAGTGGAAGGGGACGACCGAAAAAAGCTGGTTTACGACTATAATTCAGAATGGATTCAGGTCCCTAATGGTACAAAGGCATCCGCCAGCATTCCTCCAATCCAAACGTACATTTCGCTTGAACCTGCTGAAGGAACGGCATTATTGGCCGAGGCAGCTGAAGGCCACCTGTTTAATCCGTATTACTCGTTGAAACTCCATTATGAACTTTCCGAGAATCGGAAGGAGGCTGTGACATGTCTGACCATCCGAAAAAATTAATGTACCGATGCCCATTATGCCTGTTTGGCGGAAACGATGTATACCTCAAGCAGACAGACGAGGTTTACAGCTGTATGAAGTGCAGTTTCACTGGTTCCGAGGCGGATATCATTGCTATGTATGATGATTACCGGAAAAGGTATCGTCTGATGGAACATCGAATTACCTTGGACATGCAAAGAAAGATGTAGTGCACGGCCCATGAGGAATAGATACGTGGCCGCATTCTCAAAGGGTACTTTCCTGCGAGGGGCGGCACGATTTATTTTTAGTAAGAAAGACTAGGAGGTCGATGAATTTGCTTAAGCGAAAATTACGAAGAAGTATCAGTAGCTTAATCATTTTTCTGTATATTATGGGTTCCTTCAGTGGGTTTATATTTTTTCCTCCCCCTACCGTCCAAGCGGCACCGGTTAAATTGTATCCGCAAGCGGACGCAGCCGTTGACAGTCAAAATCCAGCTACGACATACACTAATATGAACGGAACGTACCAATTGCCCATAATCGAATCGCCCACAAATGCCAAACGGCCTTTCTTGCGATTTGACCTTGCATCGGTAAATGCCAATATTGAAATTGCACAGCTTTTTGTAAGCGCTTCACCTAATTCTACACCCGTTACGGTATCCGTCTATGCGATTGAAGATGATAGCTGGGCAGAAACGTCTCCAGGACTTACCTGGAATAATCAGCCGGCGCTGGGTGCATTAATCGGCACCTTCACGCTGCCGTCACAGGCCGTAGGCACTTACGTGGAATACGGCGTTGACATTACCGATTATATTCGCCAGCAAAAGGAGGGAGACGGCCTTGCCAGTCTGGCCCTTGTCGGCGAGGTATCCTTAAAGAACATATATGCGAAGGAAGCTACCGTTTCCAGTCGCAAGCCGCATCTGGACGTTACTTACGATACCACGGCACCCTCATTTCAATCTGCTGTGGTTGGAGCCGGATTTCGCGACATTACAGTCCAATTTAATGAACCGTTGTTTGATGACACAGGGGACAACTTGAAAAGAAATGTCCTGCTGGCCACCAACGGTACAACGTATTCCGCCCTCGGTCCGGGCGATACGGTAAGTCTGAGAGGCAATAACATGATTATTTCCTTGCAATTGCCGCTTAAGGGCGGTCTGAATAAGCTGAAGCTTTTGGGAGGCAGCTTGAAGGATAGGTATAACAATACCAGGACGACCGAAACCGTCACTGGCAGCCTGGTTGGAGAGGAGGATTTAAATCCACCTGGTATGCTTGGCGCCGAGATGAGTGCTGATGGAGAAAGCATTATATTGAGCTTCAATAAAGCCATTGTATGGAATAGCGGTGATGCGGCATTTAACAAAATGAATGTCAAAATTTCTTCCAATAATGGGTTCTTCTATAGCGACCTTGCAGCCGGGGACAGCGTATTCATACAAAATAATACGCTTGTTGTGAGCTTCGCTACACCGCTGGTGGGTAAAGGCTACAAGGTGAAGGTGCTGATTAATTCGATTAAGGGGTTTTCCAACAATCAGGTATTGTTCGGGGAGACGGTTACCGAGGCGTTAATGGGACGTGTGGTCAAAACAGTCCTTTCAGCGTCTGCGGATGCTCATGTTAACAGCGGAGCAGGTACTGTTGGAGCTAATTATGGCAGCCAAACCGGGATGGAATTAAAAGAAGGAGGCACAACGTATAATCGCCGGATATTCTTGAAATTCAATGTGGGTGATATAGGAGTGTTGAACAGTGCCTGGCTACGGCTGTATTTTTCCGATGCTTATACGACTGCGCAGCAGCTCAAGCTGTACGCCGTTACGGATGACAGCTGGAGCGAGACAGGCATTACCTATAACAACCAGCCTTCCTATTCTACCCTGGTCTCCAGCATGTATGTTGGTGGCGTCAACGGCTGGTATCAGTGGAATGTAGCGGAATACGTCAATCAGCAGAAATCGGCTGATGGCACCGTGTCCTTTATGCTGATGGGCACCAATTCCAGCAAGAACCGAACTGTCAGCAGCAAAGAAAGCGGGGCGAACAATCCACAGCTTGTGGTTGATTACGATGTTGCTCCACCCGTGCTGATTCAATCTCAAGTTAGCATCGAGAACAAAGTGATCCAACTTCAATTTGATGAGTATGTCAAGGAAGCGGCAGCAGAACAAAACGCTCTGAAGCAAGCGATTGCTTTGGCGAGAGATGGGAGCGAATTTGTACCGTTGGCTGCCAATGATACCGTAACAATAAACGGCAGCACGTTAACTGTAACGCTAGCGAACCGTCTGGATATTCCGGGAGCGAGGATTCGGCTTGAGGGAGGTTCGTTAAAGGATTGGGCCGATAATGAAATGGGCTCCGCGCAGTTGCTGACCGATCTTGTCTACGATGCGACAGCTCCTATTTTAAATTCTGTGGCCATGCTCGATGACGCCAATCATGAAATTAAAATCACCGGCACTGAGCCATTGTACAGCCGTCTATTCAACCCGGAGGAGCTTAAAGCCGCTATAAGCTTTGCCATCGATGGCAATACCTATCAGCCCCTGAGCCAGTATGATTCCGTTATGGTTTCTGGCGGTAATTTGGTTGTCCATTTGGCGGAGAAGGTAAGCGGTACGTTAAGCCGAATTCGAGTTGCAGCGAATACCGTGAAAGATGAAGCCGGTAACGCTGTTTCTACAGAATATACCAGCGAGGCGATAACTGCCGATTCCATGCCGCCCCAGCTATTGTTTGGATATGCTGTAAATCTAAACAAAAAAATTGTATTGGTGTTTAATGAAGTGATAAAAGCGGCATCTACGAATCTTGAAGAGCTAAAGGCTTCACTGCAAATTTCTACGAACGGTGGGGGCACCTATCAGCCTCTTGGAAGAGATGATTCCGTGCAGATCAGCGGTAGCACGCTTACCATTCATAAAAAAGAGCCAATCACAGGTACAGCAAACCGGGTCTTCATCTCTGCCGGAATAATTAAAGATCAGGTTGACAACGTGCTGATAACGGCCATGGAAACAACGGATATAGCGGCAGGACGTACGGACTACCCATACGCGCCGCCATCCTCCGAGACGTTGGAGCGGGCTATGATCGATTCGGCAAATATCGTTTTCAGCAATAAGGATGCGGCTCAAGGATCAACATCCGAATTAACCGGTTCCAAATCCTTTGAGGCTATCGCTGTATCGGTTATATCAGGCAACAACGATCCCAAACTGGTTGAGCGGTGTGTCCAAATTATTCGAAAAATGCTGACTAATGAAGTCAACATGCCGAATCTGCAGGGAGGATTAGATTCAAGAGGCCAATCCTCCATGGTTTTCTCCATCGCACTGTTATGGAACAATCAGGAGGTAATGAGTCGATTGACAGAAGCCGAAAAGTCGCAGCTGGTGACCTTCTTTAAGGCTGCTTTGATCAGCACGGCATTTACCTCCAGTGACTACGACCAAGACGATAATAGGCGGTCCGGCTCCAGATTGGCTATGAATGGTGATCCTAACACGTATACGGGCAACCCTAATTTCTGGGAGCCGAATATGACCTTGCTTTATGCCTCGGCTTTTGTGTTAGGAACAGAGAATGTCAAGGCAATCCTTCAAAGCTATAATCACATGGCTTTCATTCAAGAATTAGCAAACAAAGGATTAACATCGATTAAATCATGCTATGAGAAAACAACAGGGTTTGGTACCCTTACCGCTAAGGCAGCCAGGGTCGAAGGCAATGTGAAAAGCAATTTATGGAGCTTCAGGACCATAACGATGGATGCGTATCTGGCTAATCCGATGAAGCTTTATGCCCAAACTCAACAATTAACCTGGGACCGGTATGCCGAGGATGGAGATTACATGGGGCAACTGGGTATGGAGCATGAGTTTGACTCAAGTGATGCCAGCGGACCTCGAGAAAGCGCCACATACGCTGTGCTTGGAATCGATCCATCTCTTCAAAACCGAGCACTACTGGATTATTTCGGCTATTGGAATGCGCCGGGCAGCGAAGCATTGCGAGATCAGGTTGACATGCTGCAAAAGGTGGGCGTTTCCGATTATTATGCCAAAACAATAAACGGATATTATTCACAGTCGCGAGGGGGGACCAAAACAGAGCATTTTACCGGTGATGTTTATACCATTGACACCCTGATATCCATTGGCGGCTTAATCCCGGGCTTGTTCCATGACTCCTTTGACTATATGGAAAATTCCTATTCCGCTTTGACTGATGAGTGGATACTTGGCGGTGGAGACTGGAGCGTAACGCAAGATATCATTATGCCCTACAACATCAAAAATCCGTTAACGACAGCGGAAGGGGCCAAAGAATCGGATGAGGAGGAGAGAGTGCTTCAAGAGATTAGCGGAGGGTATGCTTCGGCGTATACAATGAAAAGCTATTCTGATGTCAGTTATCTCGCTTGGGTTCGAATGAGCAGTCCCGGAGAAATCGGGATAATGGGAAGAGTGCAGGATGCCAATAACGGTTATTTGCTTATTTACGGCAATTGCAGCCTAGCAATCAAGAAGAAATCGGGTGGAACGACTACAACCCTGATTGAGAAGCCTTACACCTTGCGAACAGGAGAATCCTACCGGTTTAGAGGCGTATATACTGGCAGCACTATTGAATTCTACATCAATGGAAGAAAAGAACTGAGCATAACTGATACTGCGTTTTCATCGGGAGGAATAGGGTTGTTTTCCAATCAGGCTTCCGGAAAATTCGATGGCATTCTGGTTCAGCCTACATCCATGCCCAAGCCCGTCCTTCATACGATTGGAATTGGAGATGAGCAAGTAACGTTGCATTTCAACGGGGTTGAAGGTGCGCTGTATTACTATATCCGTTATGGAACGGAGCCGGGCAGCTACACCCATACCATAAAAACAATCAGCACATCCCCGATTGTCACGGGCTTAACCAATAACATTACCTATTATTTTGCGGTTTCGGCCGTTGGGACCCTAGGAGAGAGTGCTAACTCCGCCGAGTTATCCATGACGCCAAGAGCCGCAACGGCAGTATCTCCAAAGCTGAAAAATTTGGTCGCGGACGGAAACAAAATCATTGTCGATTTTACAACTAATTCTATTAATACGTCTTATGTGATCCATTATGGGAATGCCAGCGGTGAGTACAAATATAAAGTAGAACATGTAACGGGCAGTCCGTGGGTTATCCCGGCCGCAATTTCGCAAATGCCCAATTATGTGGTAGTGGTCCCATGGAATGAGAACGGTGCGGGCATGCCTTCCAACGAAATGGCAGTAGTACCGAATGACACGGTCCTCTTGAAGGATTATTTTAATGATGGAAGCTACATAGAGGACTGGCAGCTTTCTGCCGGTACTTTCAGTGTAGATCATGCCGGTGGTAACTATCGTTTGAAAAGCGCAGCCAATAATCCGGACCGCATCTTCGTGGCTCAAGGCTTTCATTGGAAAGATTATTCGATTACCGCCAAGGTCGAAATAACCAACCCGTTCGCCACTACCTGCGAAGAGTATTTGTTGGGGCGCTATTTGGATTATAACAATTATTATTTGCTAGGGTATAAGTACGATCAGGTGCAAGATAAACAAGTAATTGCCATTCGGAAAAAAGTAGCGGGAACGACTACAACGATTAGCCAGAAGGAATTTTCAATTGCTCCGAATAGGGAGCATTTATTTCATGCTACCTTCGAAGGCAGCGAGATTAAGTTATATGTGGATGGAATACTGGTGGTTGAAGCAACGGATTCTGATTTGCTCGTTGGCACTGCCGGAATTTTGTCGGGCAAGGCCGTTGCCTTTTATGATGATTATACTGTCGAATTGCTAAACGGTATGGAGACGCCCGCGATAGAGAATATAGAGACCGATGATGGGAAGGCGTTCATTACATTTACTCCCGTTTCCGGTGCGGAGGGTTATCGCGTGAAATACGGGGAGCAGTCGCACCGTTATACGGAACAGAAAATGGTAACTGAATACTTGTATGATCCCGTTGAAGTAACTGGACTAGTAAATGGTAAAACCTATTATTTTACGGTAAGTGCATACGATGCAGAGCATGAAGGCGGAAATGCTGTGGAATTTTCGGTAACCCTCCCGGTCATCCATACTATTCACAACATCGACCAGATTCAGGTGGTGACTTCTGTCGGGGTAGCTCCTGTTTTGCCGAAACATGTCAATGCTGAATTTAGTGATCATAGTATCCAGGCCATTGAGGTGAGATGGAACAGCATTGATCCGGCCACCTATTCACAGTCGGGCAAATTTACGGTTACAGGCTCGGTTTACGGAATTGCTACTGAAGTCGAGCCAAGCTGTCTTGTTACTGTAAATCCGGCTTCGGGAGCTGGCAGCGGATCAGGAAACGACTCAAGCAGTGTAATTTCCCCACCTGCCAATTTACAGGTGAATGTAACGGCTTATGGAGAAATTGTAGTCGCTCCGATTCTGGAAATAGCCGGAGGCAAGACGGTCGCTAATGCGATAATCGATGCTGCCACCATGAAAAATGCGGTTGAAATCTTGCGGCAAACTGGTGGCGGCAAAACGCAGATTTCAATTGTTGTAAACACGGAAGCAGCCGTAGCTATGGTGCAGATTTCTGCTTCCGCTCTAAGCGATGCTCTGAAAGCTGTACCGGAGGACCATTTGGCGATTCAAATTCGTAACATCGGCTATAATTTACCGATTAAAGTGCTCGATTTGACTGAAGTGGTCAATACGCTTGGAGCCGAATTAAAGGATGGGGTGGTAACGGTCAGGATGGCAAAGGTTATGGGTAACGCCGCGGCAGAGCTGGAGCTTAAAGCAAAGGGAAAGGGACTGAAGTTGCTGGACAAAGCTGTAGACTTTGGCATCACAGTGGAAGCCAAAGGAAAGGTAATCGGGCTTCATAGCTTCAAAAACACTTATGTTGAAAGAACCATTGCTTTGGATAAAGTCGTTGATCCCCTTAAAGCTACCGCAGCGCTGTATGATCCGGTTGCCGAGAGCTTCTCTTTCGTTCCTGCTATATTTAAGCAGGCTGATGGAAAGATGGAGGTTACCATCAAGCATCCTGGTAACAGCGTGTACACAATTATGGAATATACCAAATCATTTGCGGATTTGAACGGCCATTGGGCTAGACAGGACATCGAGCTGTTGGCTTCCAAGCTTGTGCTGAACGGAAAAACCGAGGTAAGCTTCATGCCGGATACCCCTGTTACCCGAGCAGAATTTACCGGCCTTTTGGTTCGATCACTTAATCTAAGCAGCGCAATGTTGGCTGAGTCTCCATTCTCTGATATTAAAGCAGAGAACTGGTTTATGGACTCCGTAAGATCGGCGGCCCATGCGGGGTTAATTAATGGTTTAGGCAATGGAGAGTTCCAGCCGAATGCAACTATCACCCGCGAGCAAATGGCAGTCATGATTGAGCGGGCAATGAAGCTGGTCAGCAAGAAGAATGGCAAGGAGGGTAAAAAGCCCATAGCATTTGCTGATGGCCCTAACATATCTGCTTGGGCTAAGGAGGCTGTTGGAGCTATCGTTGAAGCTGGAATCGTAAACGGGGTAACGAATCAATTGTTCGCACCCCAAGAGATGGCCACTCGTGCGGAAACTGCGGTCATGCTGAAGCGCCTTTTACAATATCTGGAGTTCATAAATTAAGTGAAGCGAGAAGAGAGCTTGAGAAACAAGTAACCGATGAAAATGAAATATCAAGTCTAGTTGAGGTTTTTAAAAAAGCGTTTTACTGTTGGTGGTTTTAATTTGAGTAGTTTGGCAACTTTAAAACCAGAATCCAAGGTGACTTGGATGCTTCACAATGGTCTGCCCATAACTACGTTAAATTGTGTATTAAGAGAAGGTAACATCATATTAAAAGAAGCCTGCCAAATGGCAGGCTTTTGACTTTTAAGCGATTATATTTACATGTAAAAGCCCGTCATTTTTAACAGTAACGCCCTTAATAAAGCTTGGAAGAGTAATATCTTAAAATTTGAAGGAATATGTGGTAACTTGTCGAATGAAATAATAAGGATTTAAATGGTAATTTTTAATTAGGGAAGATAAAGCATAGTTTAAAGGTCTTGCACTTCCTTGAGAAGCGGATGCTAGTTAGTTTTATATCTATTTATATTGTGGAACAATAGGAATTTTAGTTTTCTACTGTTATTAAGCAAAGGGGAAATAGGAGTGCAATATATTTTTGGCATGGCAAAAAAGAAAAAGACGATGATGGTTGTCTTCGCGTTGGCAGTATTCATAATTATTTATTCAGGAATCGCTATGGCTCAGGGTACGGCCACATTGAAGATTACAGCAAGCCTCAATACTTCCACTTATGGGGAGGAAGTAACCTTCACCGTCACCGCCGTCGATCCGGCAATCGGAGGAACGACCCCGAGCGGGACAGTCACGTTCAAGGATGGTATTCAAGACCTTGTAACAACGGGATTAACTAAGGCTGAACCATTAATTACAACAACAAGTACAAGAGTTACTCCTCCTCCTAACGGGTCAGCGAACTGTTCGCCTACTTGTCCCATTATTCAATGGGGAGCTTACACTTTCTGGGCTTACAGTTATTCGGATAATCGCATTGGGATGAACATTGTTACTTACGACGCTTCCGGCAATATTGTTCAGCAATTGGAAAAAGGGGGCGCACGTTATTTATCGAAGATTACGATGGATGCTGCAGCTAAGACCTTCACCTTCTGGGGCCAAGATGACATGACGATTACGGTGGGATGGGGAGAGCTCCTAAGCGCCTCGTCCAGCGCCAGCTTTAAGACATCCGACCTGGCGATCGGTTCGCATTCCATTATCGCTGCCTTCTCGGGGGACGACTCCCATGCCGCAAGCGAAGGGTCCGCTACGTATACCGTACACCCTAGGTACACGGTGGTGTATAACAACAACGGCAGCACAGGTGGAGACGTGCCCGCTAACAGCAGCTCATACAATGGCACTAAGGTGTCGATTTACGGCAACGATGGAAATCTAGTGAAGGTGGGCTACACGTTCGCAGGCTGGAACACGCAAGCAGATGGACAAGGAACTGGCTATGAAACAGACGCTGAGGGCGTAATTGCGTCCGATGTGACGCTGTACGCACAATGGACGAAGGTTTTAGAGGTTGGAAAGGGTACTGAAAACGATCCTTATCAGATTGCAACAGGCGAGGATCTCGATACGGTCAGGAATTATTTGAACTCGGGTCTTTATTATAAGCTTACGGCGGATATTGATTTGAGCAGCTACGGCCAAAGATGGTTGCCAATCGGGGATTCTAGCAACTGGTTCGAGGGCCATATGAACGGCAATGGACACAAGATTACAGGCTTGACGATAAATAAACCAGACGATACTTATATAGGGTTGTTTGGTTATATAGGCAATGATGCGAGTGTTTCCAATATGATATTGGAAAATGTAAATGTTACAGGTAGACAAGATGTAGGTGGCTTGGCAGGCCGTAACCTTGGCGGAGAGATAAGCAATAGTTACGTAACAGGAAGCGTATCGGGAAAAGCCTCCAATGTAGGCGGTTTGATTGGCTACAATTACTACAATGGATCGGTTAGCAACAGCTTTGCCACGGCAAATGTAACAGGAAGCAGCTCCAATATTGGGGGTTTAATTGGTAATAATTATGGAACGATTAGCTACAGCTATGCAGCAGGAAATGTGACAGCAACCGGAACCGGTACCAATATAGGCGGTTTGATTGGGAGTAATAGCGGAACAAACAGCTACGGCTATGCAACAGGAAGTGTAACAGGAACCGGCACCAAAGTAGGCGGTTTGATTGGCAATAATACTGGAACGATTAGCTACAGCTTCTACGACTCGATTACAACTGGACAATTGGATACAGGCAAAGGCGTTGGCCAAACGACCACAGAGATGAAAATGCAAAGTACTTTTGCGGATCAAAGCTGGAACTTTACGAGTACATGGGGAATAAGCCCATTGCGAAATAACGGATATCCTTACTTGCAAGCGATACAAAAATATGTGACATATGACGGAAACGGAAACACAGGCGGAAATGCGCCGATTGACAGCACGTCGTACTCGCCAGGAGTAACTGTCAAGGTTGACAGCAATGCAGTAACTTTAGTCAGAGCGCACTATACGTTTGCAGGTTGGAATACGAAAGCCGACGGCAGCGGAACGGATTATGCTGCAGGTGCTGCATTCAGCATGGGCGCGTCCAATGTGACATTGTATGCGCAGTGGACATTGAACCCGACATACACAGTGACGTATAACGGCAACGGCAGTACAGGAGGAAGCGTACCAACCGACAGCGGCTCATATGAGCAAGATGTTACGGTATCGGTATACAACAATAACGGAAATCTAGTGAGAACACACTATACGTTTGCGGGCTGGAACACGAAAGCGGATGGAACTGGAACGGACTATGCTGCAGGCTCTGCATTCAACATGGGCGCATCCAATGTGACACTGTATGCACAGTGGACATTGAACCCGACATACACAGTGACGTATAACGGAAATGGCAGTACAGGCGGAAACGTACCAACCGATAGCGGCTCGTATGAGCAAGGCATTACGGTATCGGTAAACGATAATATCGGAAATTTGGTGAAGACGGGCTATACGTTTGCAGGCTGGAATACGCAAGCGGATGGAACTGGAACAGACTATGCTGCAGGCGCTGCATTCAACATGGGCGCATCCAATGTGACACTGTATGCACAGTGGACATTGAACCCAACATATACGGTGACGTATAACGGCAACGGCAGCACAGGAGGAAGTGTACCAACCGACAGCGGCTCGTATGAGCAAGGCATTACGGTATCGGTATACGATAATATCGGAAATTTGGTGAAGACGGGCTATACGTTTGCAGGCTGGAATACGCAAGCGGATGGAACTGGAGCGAACTATGCTGTAGGCACTGCATTTAACATGGACGCGTCCAATGTGACATTGTATGCGCAGTGGACATTGAACCCAACATACACAGTGACATATAACGGCAACGGCAATACAGGAGGAAACGTGCCAACCGACAGCAGCTCGTATGAGCAAGACGTTACGGTGTCGGTGTACAACAACAGCGGAAATCTAGTGAAGACAGGCAGTACGTTTGCAGGTTGGAACACGAAAGCGGATGGAACCGGAACGGCTTATGCTGTAGGCACTGCATTTAACATGGGTGCTTCCAATGTGACATTGTATGCACAGTGGACATTGAACCCAACATATACGGTGACGTATAACGGAAATGGCAGTACTGGAGGAAGCGTACCAACCGACAGCGGCTCGTATGAGCAAGGTGTTACGGTGACGGTATACGATAATATCGGAAATTTGGTGAAGACGGGCTATACGTTTGCAGGCTGGAATACGCAAGCGGATGGAACTGGAACAGACTATGTTGCAGGCGCTGCATTCAACATGGGCGCATCCAATGTGACACTGTATACACAGTGGACATTGAACCCGACATATACAGTGACGTATAACGGAAATGGCAGTACAGGCGGCAACGTACCAACCGACAACGGCTCTTATGAGCAAGGTAATGCGGTAGCGGTATACGACAACCACGGAAATCTGGTGAAAACAGGCTACAAGTTTGCAGGCTGGAATACAGCGCAGGATGGTAGCGGCATTAGCTACGCTGGGGGGGGAGATTTCCTTATAGGCTCGGAGAACGTCACCTTGTATGCGCAATGGCTGTCATCGAACGCATTACTGTCCGCCTTGTCATTAGATAAGGGGACGCTCAATTTTTTACCATTACAGACGACATATGCCGTAGTTGTGGAGAATTCAGTTTCGAGCCTTGATTTTTTCCTGAGCAAAGGGGATCCTACGCAATCGCTAACGGTTACGGGGGCGACCTACAATTCGGAAACAGGTGACGTATATTCCTACAATGCTTCGAGCTTGGCCATCGGACCTAACCCTATTAAGATTACAGTGACGGCTCAAGACGGCTCAAACACGACATACGTGATTACGATTACCCGAGAAGGTATTATGGGAGTGCCGATGAAGTTAGACCCTTCGGTACGTACGCTTACGTACCCAGGCGGTCTCGTAATTAGGCTGCCTGACGGTTTGATGATTCCCGAAGGGGCGACATTGATGGTGCAAGAATCAAACGTCGCGCCGTCCGGAGAGGTTAAACTCGCTAGAGCCGGACAGGTTATCAACTTTCAATTTGAAGGTATAACCATTACTCAACCCGTACAGATTACACTCGGGTATGACGAGAGCTCTGATCGGAGTAAACTCGCAATTTATTATTACAACGTGTCTACTGGCAAGTGGGAATACAACGCTTCTCGAGTAACGGACGATGGCATCGAGACGACGGTCAGCCATTTCTCCACATACGGGGTGCTTGCGGATACGACCGCACCGAATCAGGTAACCATCACATTGAGCGCAAAAACGGCAAACTCGATCGAACTTCATCTTGCCGCAAACGATGATTCCGGCGTGGCCAAATATATGATTTATCGTGATGGGACGCTCATTGTGGAAACGGCGGAAAGTACGTATGTCGATACGGGGCTTTCTGCTTCGAAGACATATACCTATACCGCAAAAGCTGTCGATATGCTGGGGAATATTTCGAATGCTAGCGAAAGCATGATAGTCGCAACAAGCGGAGATGGCGGCGGCTCATACAATCCAGGCTCGCCAGTGACGGACTCCAAGGTCACCTCCACAGATGGCAATTTAACGCTTCCCGCAGGAAAAGTGGGAGAGGTTAGCCTCGGAGATGAGATTAAGATTGTCATTCCCGCACATGCAACCCGCAAAGAGCTGGAATTAAGGATTAACAAAGTCACTAACATACAGGCGTTAATTATGAGCAAGGACGTTTTGCTCAGCCCGGTATTTGAAATTGTGAAAAACTTTACGGAGAACTTTGACAAACCTGTTACGCTCTCTCTTAAATTTATTTCAAATAGCTTGAAGGGCAATGAGAAGCCGGTCGTCTTTTATTATGACGAATTAAAGAAGGAATGGATAAAAGTCGGCGGCACCGTTAGCGGCAGCAACATTACCGTAGATGTCAATCACGTCGCAAAATATGCTGTATTTGCGGTAGCGGATGCTGCCCCTCCGGCAACAGTGAGCTTCAGCGATATCGCCGCACACTGGGCGCAAGCTAGCATCAAGCAAGCGGTAAGCGCCGGCATCGTCAGCGGTTATCCAGACGGCACGTTTAAGCCGGGCCGTACCGTTACCCGCGCAGAATTTACGGTTATGCTAATGAACGCGCTCCAACTGCAACTGGATGGAGCAGAGCTGACGTTCAGCGACAGTTCCAAAATCGGCTCCTGGGCACAGAAATCTGTCGCACAGGCAGTGAACGCGGGTATTATTAATGGCTATGAAGACGGCTCCTTCCGCCCGAATGCGGAAATCACTCGTGCAGAAATGACCGTAATGATTGCAAAAGCCCTAAACCTGGCTGACGGAGCGGCTGCGGCATCTGGTTTTGCAGATGACAAAGATATTCCAGACTGGGCGAAAGGCACAGTGGCGGCACTGAAAAAACTAGGCATTATCGAAGGCAAAAACGCAAACCAATTTGCTCCCGGAGATAAAATGACAAGAGCAGAGGCGGTAACGGTGCTTTTGAAAATGCAGGAACAAAAGAGCAATTAAAGGAATCTGGAGAAAGGCTGCTTTGAAGTCAAATTCAAAGCAGCCTTTTTTTTGTAATCAAATTAACAGCACTTAATGACACTTGGATGAAAATATGATTCTTTATGCCAATTTCCAATACCTATATCCCATCTGGTAGAATAGGGAAAACCTTAATTCGCTATATTCTAGCAGCTTAATTATACGCTTGGGGAGGTAGACCATGGATAAAGAACTAATCGCGCAGCTGGCGCAGTGGCATGAAGATGATGAACACCAGAAGATTGCAGACACCCTGACGGAGATTGCTCCAGAGGACAGAGACTACGAGGTGGTCAGCAGCCTGGGAAGAGCATATAACAATTTGGGACGGTATGAAGAAGCGCTTGAACAGTTTGCCATAATTGCGGAACAGGGGCGCAATGACCATCTGTGGCATTTTCGTGTGGGCTATTCCTACTACTATTTGAATCAATATGAGGAAGCAGTGAGAGTACTGGGTATCGCCCATAACCTTGATCCTGACGATGAGAATACGGCTAGGTTATTGAACTACAGCCAGCGCAAGCTACGCAAAGTGCAGCACGCCGCGGCCAGATGGGCTATGAGAGAGCAGCATAATAATTCGCGAACGGCTGCAGCTCCTTTTGAAGGAATGGCCCTGTCCGATTTTTGGGACGATAGCGATTACGCGCTAAGAGAATATGTATCTGCCCCGCCTACGGATGAGCTAATTGCTTCTTTAGAAGAAGAGCTCGGTTACAAGCTTCCCGCCTCGTATATCAGTCTGATGAAGCAGCACAATGGGGGAGTTCCTTATCCTACTTGTTTTCCGACGGAGGACGCTACCTCATGGGCCGAGGATCACATTGCAATTACGGGCATCATGGGCATTGGTCGCGACAAAAGCTACTCCATCGGCGGCGATCTTGGCAGCTCGTTCATGATTGAGGAGTGGGGTTATCCTGACATCGGCGTGGTAATTTGTGACTGCCCTTCAGCAGGCCATGATGTTGTGATGCTGGATTACCGGAACTGCGGGAGGGACGGCGAGCCCGAGGTGGTTCATGTGGATCAGGAAGATAATTATGAGATTACGTTTCTAGCCGAAGACTTCGAGACGTTTATACGTGGCCTGGTGAGTGAAGAGGAGTACGATACCTCTCAGGAGGATAAAGAGGAGGATTTGCGGAAAGTAGCCGTTGGCAAATTCTCACCCTTGTTAGAACAGCTGTGCAGTCGAGTGCCTGAGGTGGAACAGCTTGAGCAGAAGATCCGTACAGTCTGTACTCGAATCGTTGAAGAAAAGGGACATTTTTCTTTTCATGCGGATGAGCTTTCAACTTTGATGTACGATGTGCAGTTCTGGCTGTACACGAACTCTTATCCGAATACGAGCCGTCAACAATATTTGGATGTATATGAGAAAATGATTGCTTTTGGCGGCGAGTTCGGTCAAGGCGGATATGCTCCCGGCTGGATTAGCGACTGGCTGGATGGGCGGATACGGGAAGGGTTGATTGTTCAGAAAAACGGGGTGATTCGCTTCACAGACCAAGCCCGCTCAGAAGTTATTGCACGGCTGGATGAATCATAATTAGTTGAGATTGACCCTAATTTTTATATATGAGAAAATAATGGGAATTTTTTAAAAGATAGAGGCAAGAGGGAAAAGTTAAATAGCAGGAATGCAAAATGAATGCTAGAAGATGAGAGCTCTGTCGGTTAAAATGACTGGATACGTTTTAGAAGAAAGGATGATAGATATGTCAAATGATAACGAAGCTCGTCTTTCTGCGGGTTCTGTTCGAGAAGCTGGTCGTTACCCTATCGACCTGACAGGTCCTCGTAGCCACACGCTTGTCATTCAGCCCGGTGTGGGCAGTCTATCCATTGGACCTTCGCGATTAGGAAAGAAGGCAGACCTTCACGTCACGCCTAATACGAACATCGATTGGACCGTATTTGATGTCTTTGCGACGCCAGCGGGCTCTCCTTGGCCGCGATTTCTACATTATACAGGCAGTGACGCCGGCTTCTTTGACTGGGCGCAGAAACGTCCCATTGAAGAGATGACGTGGACTCCAATTCTCTCTGCGGATACGCGTGTGGACGCAAGTCATTCCAATTTGCATGGCTTGCATATCAAGTTGGACCAGTCAAAGGAATCTCTAAGGCTGAAGCTTCCAAAGCGGAGTTTCCGCCTGAGCATTTCTGGCGATTTATCACGTTTTTCGGCCGATGGAAACGTACCGTTTTCTCTGACGCTAGCGCCGCGCACCAGCCGACGCAAGAATGATACTCCGTTCTTGATGCCCGACCTCGGTGAATTGCAGCAGGTAACAAGCCTGACTCTCCAAAACGCACCGCTGGGACAGCCCATCTCGTTGGAGTGTCTAAAACGGTTCCCAAACCTTAACTCATTGAGTTTGTGGGGGAACTTTTGTGATCTGGACTTATTGGCTCGTCATGCCCAGTTAACGAATTTGGAGCTGCGCTTCATGCCTGACCTGAAGGACTTGCCGTCATTAGACGAATGGCCGTTGCTTGACCGTTTTATTGCTTATAATGTGGAAGAGAACGCTGGCAAGCGACTAAAACAGCAAATGAAAACACGCGCTAAAATCCGCCCGTGGACCGAGCATGCCTCAGTGAGCCAGTTACGAAAGCCTGAGTGGTGGACGACTGAGTACGGCCGCCCGTTCTCGTCCTGGCCTAAACGTCTGGCCAAGCAGGCTAATGAAGCTTACGATGCTGCAAAGGTAACCTTGGCGGAGGTCCGCAGCTTTGCTGAGGCAGAGGCAGCCATTACCGCTTTCACTGTGCGCTTCAACACCCTCAAAGGTATTGAAACGACCGAACGGGAAGATCTAGGTGAAGCGGTATGGCAACTTAGCCAGTCTGACCACCTGATTGGCCAGCCTATAACAGAGGAGATGGCTCAACGCTGGTTCGATACAGCACGCGATTACTAAATGAACTAAAAAAATTTATGTGGACTAGAAGTTTGGGAAATTGAACATTTTTCTCTAGACATGACTAGGTTGATTGGCGAATGCCTTACAAGCCCATATGAATGTCCAAGCATGGCCATCCGTTGAAGGGTGGCCATGCTTCGTAACTTGCTTTTTTCAAAATGAGCTTATCGCGTGCTTGCTACATAATTATAAATGGTATCTCTGAGCTCAAACTCGTAAGTCAAACCATTAACAATCCCAACAACGCGATCGTTGTCATAAAGGTCAAGCATGAATCCAGCCATTTCTTTCGCGGTATGGAACTTCGGCACAGTCCCGTGATATTCGAATTCGGAGACATCAAAGGAGCGCTTCGCGAATTCTGTTTCTGTTGCGGCAGGCGCTAACACTTTAGCTTGCATAAGTGCAGCTTTACTTTTCAACTCATGAGAGAGTCCTTCAGTAAAGGCACTGACATAGAATTTAGTTGCGCAGTACGTAATGGCATTTCCCACAATCGTATAGCCGCCACCGGATGACACATTGATTAATTGTGTTCCTTCAATATTGGAGTAGTCGCGAACAAAAAGAGAGGAGAGTATTGTCAACGATTCTATGTTCAGATGCAGCATTGCAGATATTTTATCTAAATCTTGCTGGGCTACTGAAGCAAAATTGCCAAACCCCGCATTGTTAATCCAAGTTTCAATCTGGAAACCTTGTAGACTGTCATAAAGCTTATAAGCATTCTCGGAAACGGATAAGTCTGTCGCACGAACGACGACATCCACATCAGGGTAGATACGGGAAATTTCAGACTTTAATTCCTCCAGCTGTTCCTCTCTACGGGCTGCAACAATTAAGTTTTTGCCGCGAGCTGCAAAAGCTAGAGCAGTTTCATAACCTATACCCGAGCTTGCACCTGTAACTACAGTATATTTCATGTGACGTCCTCCCGTTTTCTACAAGAATATATGGTAAGCCAACAACGGTTTAATTATATAGGTTAGAGTTTACTCTAAGTCAAATGTTTTTTATAATTATGGGGATGCTTAAAACTAATATAAATTTGGGGGCGTGTATGTATACCATCAGCGATGTAGCCAAAATATTAGGGATAACTGCACATACACTGCGATATTATGAAAAGGAAGAGATTATTGCTCCGATACGTAATGCAAATGGAGAAAGAATATATGATGAAACTAACCTCGCTTGGCTGCGTTTTGTAATGAGGTTGAAACAAACCCATATGCCAATTGTACAAATTAGAGAATATGCGCATTTATATTTACAAGGCGATCATACGAATCAAGCCCGCTTGAACCTTCTCGAAGAGCATAGAAACTCTGTTCAGAATCAAATTAACAACTTAACAGCCACTGAGAAGATACTTGGAGACAAAATTGCAGCCTACAAAAATTCCGTTGCTAAAGGGACAGGCATTGGATAAGCATGCGACGACAACAGATGGATAGTTAAAGGCTTTTCTCGGGTAGGCTAAAAACATAACAATGACAAAGATTGTCACTATTAGCGATTAAAATGGATTTGAGGGAGATGAAAACATGTATTGTACTGTTGAAGATTTGATCATTGAATGGAAGCGGGAAGCCGTATTAACTGAAAAGATATTAGAAAGCTTGACCGATGAAGCGCTTTTGCAGCAGGTTTATCCCGAAGGACGCACATTGGGAAGGATCGCATGGCATTTCGTCACGAACATCCCGGATTATTTAACGGAATTCGGAGTTCCGATAGCCAAAGTGCCAAATTCGAGCGTAGTGCCATCCGCTAAGGAAATTACGGAGGTTTTTAAAACGGTAAGCTCTCAGGCAACAAATGCTCTTCAAGAGCGGTGGACGGATGATACGTTAAAACAAACCCAAAATGCGTTCGGAAGAACGGAGTCCAACGCGACGATCTTTATGGGATTGATCAAGCACATCGTTCACCATCGCGGTCAGGTTACGGTACTGATGCGCCAAGCTGGGTTATCCATACCTGCCGTATACGGCCCTTCCAAGGAGGGGGGGCGCAGATAGGAATGACGCCACCGCTTTAACTTTTGCTCTATAGATGATACGGTGAACATTATTATATATAGGGTCAAGTATTTTTGGATATAATGGGAGGAAAGGAGCGATGGAAATGTCCTACATTGTTGATTTTAAAAATGTGTCTACGGTTGGTTTAGAGTCTTCACCTGTAGTAGAAGCGCTAGCCGGTTTACGTGCTAATGAAGCCCGTTACTTTATGAACAAATACAAGCATGAATTTACGGTTGTACAAGCTAGCGAAAGCAAGGAAGCTCTAGATTATGTGAATCGGATTTTAAAAGAAGAACGTGATATTGAGTTTGCGGCCAAGCCTTTAGAAACGTCACAGTTTCAAGTGGAAAATATAAAATTCACTTATGTCTTTTATGAGGATGGTCTTGCGATTAACGTCATGTATACGGTTGATGACCCTAAGAAGCGGGCCGTTGGTTTTAAGCTTTCTGAAGGCATGGAGATACCAAAGGAGTTAGAAGAGAAGTTTAAGTTTGCTAGGCAGAAGTCTAAACTGGCAGGAACCATTCGAGGTTCATTTTTTGTAATTAAAAAAGAATATTAAGACAAGCATATATGCAAAGAAAAAAATCAGGGCGATCCTTCTGCGGGATGGCCCTATTTACTATTGGGATAGACAAAATTTCCAATATTCAGGTAAAAAGTCGGTAGACTCGGGAAAAACGATTGCTATAAAATAGATAATAGATGAAAGATTAAGCCGGGTTGAGGCAGCAAAAGCCATTTTACCTAGGAGGGATTGTGTTGCAGCAGCTCTTTAACGATCTGATTAAGCAGGATGTAAAGCCGTTTCTAGCCAAGCATGGTTTCGCAAAGAAAAGTTTGAATTTCAGCAAAAAAACGGAAGGCCTCATCTATATTATCAATTTCCAAAAGTCCTCTGGCAATTCGGCGGACAATGTCATGTTTTATGTGAACTGCAGCATATATGCGGAAGAGCTGGCGCAGATTCAATCAAAAGAAATTTTGACGGCGCCTCAGGAAGTGGAATGTCACTTCAGAGCAAGAATCGGAGAAATAGCCCCAGGCGCTCCGGATCGATTTGCAATCACTCCCGATACAAATCGGGAAGAACTGGGAAAAACGCTGTTAAACAGATTGGATGATGTTATTCATTTCTATGATGAGATGACTAGTGCCAGATCCATTGTGGATTACTATGTTTCCGGTCCATATTTGCATCTGGGCGAAGAGAGCTTTCATTTGCTGCTGCAATCCAACGATATAACAAAAGCTAAACACTATTTAAACGCTTTGCAGGAAAAGCACGGAGCAGAAAACCGATGGGCTATCTTTGAAAATAAGTACATAGCTATTTTCGACAAATATGGAGTGGACTTTAAAGTAACTTGAGGAGGGCAACTTGTGGGAAGATCATTCGCAAATTTGCATATTAAGTCGGGAAATTTGGAGAAGACCATGGAAGCATTAAGAGAGCTAAGCGAAGGGCACTCCGAAGTATTAGGCGTGTCGAATCACGAGGCTCAGCCGATTCCAATCGTTATGTACTTAAGCAAAAGCAATGAGAATTGGATTAGTGTTCTCCATGATTATTTTGTATGGGGAACAGTGAAAAAGGTTGGCAAAAGGTTATCTGAGATTATTCAGGAGCCGGTAATGACCGCGGGATATATTAATGAGGAAATATTCGAGTTGTCGGTTTTTGAGAGTGGCGAAATTAAAGCCGAAAAAATCTTTTGTGAAGAGTGGACGAGGGATGAATATGGGCTCCTAGAAGAGCGTCTTCAGGATGATTACTTACGAGACGAGTTGCAAATTGACGAAGAAAATTTCAGCAGGCTCATAAGCATGACGACTCCATTTCAAGCTGTAGATCAGCTGGAGGAACTCCTAAAGCTACCTTTATGGAGTGATTCAGAGTGGGTTCCACATGAAGAAAGTTTAAGGGATCAATTTGAGAAGGTTGAATTTCATTCTAAAAACACAGGCACCGTATAGAAAAGGCTCGTTGCTTTAGCTTCTGAAATGATTCTTCCTTCTGCTCGGAGGCGCTGCAGCGCTTCTTTGGGGAGCTGTCGGAGCATTTTCCCAATATGAATGTAGAAGATGAGATATTTGAAGCGATGGAGGAGGCCGGGACAGATAATCGGTTGACTGACTACTCGCTCGGCTCCGCCGTCATCTATGCGGCTTTTGCTTATTCGGTTGCGGAGGAAGCCTATACGATAATGCGGGAATTAGCTTTAAAACACCAGGTAGGCTTTTTTAATGTCAGCAGCAATGACGGAGAAATCATTTTCCCTTGAAGACCCCAAGTTTATCAGGCTAAAGTTTACTTCGTCTTAGAGTCTGAGGGTTAAGCCAGCCGATCTCCGTTCACATTGACGTTGTCCAGTATCGTATTTCCCCAAGCGGGGAGCAAGTCGGTTTCTCCCGTGAAGCGGCTTCCAGCGAGCGAGCCGTTATGAAAAGCAGCTCCTTCAAAGCTGCAATCCTCAAACCGGCAATACATAAACATTGCACTCCGAAAGTTGGCTTCAGAAAAACAGCATCGGATGAATATTGCGTCGTTTGCTATGGCCCTGCTTAAATTGCTTCCTGTAAAGTCGCAATCCTCAAATCGCTTGCCAATTCGGGCACTATTTAGCTTTGCGCCTCGAAACGAACAGCGACTGAATTCACGGTTCACATATCGGCTATCCAGCTTAACCCCGTTAAAATAGCAATTGGTAAATGTGGAAGTGTTCAGGCTTGAAGCATCCACAAATTGTGCATAAGAAAGATCGACTCCTTGTACAGTCATATACTGGATCGATTCTGTCAGAACGATGCCCCGAAAATCCTCTAGACCGTCAGCAGTCTGGCCGAATGGGGAGGTTGGGAAGGATCGATCTTTTTTATGCAAGTTTTGTTTGCCCGTAACAGCGGCTAAAGCCTGATTCGCATCAGCGATTTGCTCGTCGTCCCATCTTGCAGCGAGCTGCTTCTTCCTCTCTATATTCCTTCACCCGATCCTTATTCGTTGATGCTTTCTTAGCAAAGGTTTGCAAAATGCTATTCCAGTCTTTCCCGTTCACAATAGCTCCTTGAAGCTTGTCCAGCGTTTCGGGTTCGAATCTTCGCATCATATCCGTTAAGCTAATATATTCTTCTGGAGCGCCAAGAGGCCTTTGCGGCGGCGTTTCGTAATGAACTGCTTTAGTATCCGGGTCTACGGTTCTTGTTTTGGAGATGTCTCCAATCTGACTAATCGTATCCATAGATTGTGCCGCTTCATTCTCTTTCATGTAGTTGTCTGCAAGGTACTGAGCTTGAGTAAGCCCCAATTCTAATAACGCTGCCCGTTCTTCTTCACCGGATAAGTCGTTAATGAAGTTGGACTGAATGATGCCGTACACAGCCTCCTTCACCTCAGAGGGTTGATCTGCGAGAAGACGGTTTAGCGAATCGTTAATTTGGACGGTTCCAAAATAGGCAGCCGAATGGCTTTACTCTTCTATTTATAATATCGAATTCTCCTTCCATATTTTTAATATTAATGGACAAAAAAGTAATCGGAGGAAAAACAATAGGACAGGCGAGGGAATATTCCCCTCGCCTGTTAGAGATCCTATGATCTAGTCCCCCGTGTTCCTCCAAAGCAGGTCCAGCAAAGATATTATCTGGCCAGCGCTGCCTGATTTACTCTGGTGTTCCTTGGGTTACCCCATGAATATAGGTGAGCCATGGGGTATCCAGCGCTCCTTGTCCTGGATTATAGGTGAAGAAGTATTCTACGGTATCCCCAGATTGCAGGTTGTTTACAGGGTAGGTATAGTTGCCGTTCCCTGCCGAAGTCATCGCTACGTTTTGCTGTGCACCGTTATTTATTTTGTAGTGCAAATCGGCAAAGGTTGCGCCATTTACGTAAAACGTCAAGTTATTGCCTGCTTTTTTCAGGCCCCGCACGGCATCGCCAATGACGATAACCGTTGATGGCGCGGGTACAACCGTGATGGTAGAGCTGGCTGTTTTGTTGCCGTCGGCGGTTGTAGCCGTAACCGTTGCCGTGCCTGGGGCGAGCCCCGTCACGACACCGTTCTGATTTACGGAAGCGATGCTGGTGTTTGAGACGCTCCAAGTGACTTGTTTATTCGTAGCATTAGAAGGGGCAACAATGGCGTTTAACTGCACATTCTGTCCTACTTGCAGCTGTGCAGCGCTTTGATTTAAGGTCACGCCGGTAACAGGAACGTTCGTAGGATTCTGGCCGCCGTTTTCTTTATACACCCGTACATAATCCACCAGCATGGTTGCCGGGATATCAGCAGGGCTCGGAGCTAGACCTCCATCAAAGTGCCCGCCGATCGCCAGATTCATAATGATGTAGAAAGGCTGATCAAAAGGAGCGTTTGGGTTGTTGGGTGCGGCTACGGAATACCATTGGTTTCGGGAAACTTTAAAGAAGAACTCGCCATCCACGTACCATTTGATGTTATCCTCTTCCCAAATTATCGTATACACATGATAATCATTGGCAAAGGTTTGCCCTTCCGAGAAATGGTATTCCCCGGCAATATATCGATTCACTGGCCATTGTCCGCCAAAGTGTACGGCGCCGCTAGTTGTGCCTGGCAAGCGTCCTTTGGCTTCCATAATATCAATTTCACCGGATGCTGCCCATGCGCCATAAGCCGAATCTTCTGGAAGCATCCAGAGCGCTGGCCAGACGCCATTGCCTGTTGGCAGCTTAGCGCGAATATCCACTCTGCCGTACTGGAAGGATAAATGGTCTTTGGTATTTATTTTGCCTGAGGAGTATTGAGCATACCGGCTTGGATCCTGCGGGAACGATTTCGGATCGTTCAACGCCCGAATATTCAGCTTTCCATCTTGGACAAATACATTTTGCGTACTATTTGTATAGTGCTCCAGCTCCGCATTGCCCCAGCCCCAGCTGTTGGGATCGTTACCGATATAATAGCCGGTTTCATAGTTCCATTTGTTCGTATCGAGCGCTGTACCGTTAAATTCATCCTGCCAGATCAGATTCATGCCGGCAATGGCTGGATCGCTTGGGGTACCGATTGCCACATCGTCATGATCGGATACATCCGGACGGGGAGCATCCGGGTTCCCGATAAAGGTATAGTTCACGAAATTGCTTCCTACACTTCCGCCTGCCTGCCCGTTCAATGGGTAGCCGATCCGAATTTGCATATTCACTTGGACGGGCTGGAACCAAAGGCCATAGATATAGTCGGCCCAATATCCCCACTGATTGGCATCGGACATGGTATTGTAGCCATTGCCCGAGTATGAAAATCCGCTCTGGCTGGAATTCGCCATGTCTACCCATTGCCCATTGATGTTAATTTGGTAGATAAACTTTCCAAGCTCGGTGCCTATGGGTGCGCCTCCATCAATTTTAGGCAGAGGTATGCCAATGACGCCTTTCGCGTCCGCTGTAAAGGTTGTTCCGTCGTAAGGAGTAAGAACGAATGAGTTTCTTACGGGTTGATTAAAGGTTATGGTATAAATGACGTTAGCCGACGAGGTCTTCGATTCAAGCTTAACGTTGATCGACTCCGTCACGGTAAACCAGAAGCCGCCGCCTCCTTCGGTGAATTGGCCGAAGTTGCTATCATAGATCCAGCCGCTAGCTGCATTATTGTTAATATCAATCCAAGTGCTGCTGTTTACGGGTTTTACAGACACCTTCAAATCATCCGCTACGGCTTCATAAATAATAGCCGGATTATTGTTAAAGGTTGGATAGGTAAAGCCTACGCCGCCTGTGAAGCCTGCGGTAAGCTGCGGCCCTTGCGTGGGTGCCATAGCAGTGATCGTTGTTTTGTTTATATTTTGAAATACAAGCGTGTAGTTGAGCGTGGCGCTATTAGCCTTGGAGAATAGCTGAATTTCCGTTGTTGCGGAGAGAGTGAACCAATAGCCGTAAGTGCCGCTATCGCTCCAGTGCCCCCAGTTTTGGTTATAGACAAAGCCGCTGGCACTGTCAATATTGACCCAGTTGCCGCCCACCTTCACATTTACGCCTACGTCATCGGAAACATCGTTCCAGGTAGCGGAACCTCCGTTGAATACAGGCATGACAAAACCGTAACTCGCTTGCCCGACCCCAGATTTTGAGATGACCGGCCCGTCTGCTGCCGAGAAGTAAGCCATGGAGGTAACGGTGGTGCCTGCTGCCTCGACGGTTTGAATTTTTGAAAATGGCAATAGACCAACGCTCGCCATCATCGCTACCGCCAAGAACAAGCTCAGGACCTTTTGCTTAAACCGTTGCTCCGGATTGTGAACACTTTTCATTATTGTCCTCCTTCAATAAAATGGTTTCCCCCAAGCCTATACGTCAAAGAGTGGTCCAAAACGGATAGGTCTCTTGTGAAGCCCGAAGCGGGTTGGCTCGGACCAGCGGGCCCTTCTAATTGTGGGTGTTTGGTTCGGTGTGAGTTTGAAGGAAACCGCTTACATTGGAGTGTACCTTTATTCTATCGAATAGAATAAACAGCTGAAAAGGTCCATTTGTTTTTGTTCTGACCCAATTTTTTGGCTTTTGAATATAATGGCTTGTTCAAGCCGGCTAATTTCCGAATTTACAGCGCGGTATTCTGGAATTTCCCTTCTCTTTCAAGCTTTCGCCGCATGAGCTGGCGGTACTCCGTGGGCTGCATATCCATGACATCCCGAAATGCCCGTGTAAAGCTCTTGTAGCTTTCATATCCCACCATGGTGGCTACCTCGATAATTTTATGATCGGTTTCGGCCAGCAGCCGGCGAGCTTTATCCAGACGTACATCACGCAGATATTCTGCGAAGCCTTTGCCGATATTCTTTTTGAACAGGTTTGAAAAATAGGCATAATTCAGCGATACATGGTTGGATACCATCGCAAGGTCCAGCGGCTTATGGTAACATTCGTGTATAAAACGGATGGCTTCGTTCAAGTCCTGCGTTTTGCGATAGCTGCATTTATAGTCATAGTAAAACTGGTTTAGCCTCAGCAGCTGTTGCTGGAGCGCCTGAATATAATCACGAATGCCCGGATAATCGAATAGATTACGCAAGCATTCAATATCAAGCGCCTCTTCGCCCATGTAGGGGCGGATGACCCGCTCATATTCCTCCAGCATTTGCACCGTCGCGCCGCATAGCTGCTGCGTGTACCTTATGTGATAGCGCTGCAGGATGTTTTTGTGGAATAGCGCAGATATCCCTTGGGCGATTTTGCCGCTGTTTTTGGTGCCGATCAATTGAAATAATGCATAGAGCTCCTCATAAGGAATTTCCCATTGCTGTTCCAGACGCTCAATTTGCACGGGCAGGATACAGCGCTTATCCGGAAAAAGGTAGCTATGGCGATATAGCTCCAATGCTTGTGTGTAGCTGCTTGGCAGCCCCTTTAGGCCATGCTGTGGGCCGGTCATAGCTGCTGTGGCATCGATCTGGCTTGCCTTGAGTGCGGCAGGCAGCACATTCGTATCTATGGCCGCATCAACTGCAAGAATTAGGTATGGCCGGTGCTGTAGGCATAGATATCCCTGACTGCCATATACACGGTAAGCAATAGATTTAATGCTATGGGCGCTGTCTGCCCCAGGCTGGTTTATCCATAGTTCTTCCCGAAGCAGGACCAGCCGATAATTGTGCCATAGTTTTGGGTTTTGCTGCTGAATCTGGTGAATCCATGCCTCATCGTTTACCGCGCCTTGCATAAACATGCAAAGCTCCTTGCGGTCGGTCTCCTCGGCGCGGCGGGACATATGTTCCATATTGCGGGAGAGCGCCTGACGCGCCTTGATCTCCTGTCCAACATGCTCAACCGCGGTTTGCAGGTCCTCCCGTTTTACCGGCTTGAGCAGGTAGCCTTTTGCACCCAATCCAATGGCTTTTTGGGCATAGGCAAAGTCACTATAACCGCTGATTATCAGATAATCCACTTTAATCTGCTCTTCTTTGGTTTGGGCCATAAGCGCCAGCCCGTCCATATCCGGCATCATAATATCGGTAATGACCAGTTGAATGTTATGCTGACGTAATAGGTGCAATGCCTCAATGCCGTTTGCCGCACAGTAAATGGTATCAAGCTGCAGTGGAAATTGGCGCAGCATGGCCTGCAGGCCATCGCGTATGTGCTTTTGATCATCGACAATCAGAATATTGATCATGCCCTACCATCCTCCCAGATTCACATTTTCCCAAGGCAAGCGTAAGGTTACACAGGTATAGGCGCCCTGCACGCTGTCGATCGAAAGACCGCAGCCCTTGCCATAATGAAGCTGTAGCCGCTTATGCACGTTTTCGAGGCCCAGCCCGTTTTTGCTGGTTACGATTGGCGTATCTGAATCGCCGCTCAGCACAGACTGCAAGCTAGCCAGCATCTCCGGGTCAACGCCTGCACCGTCATCTCGTATTTCAATGAGCAATAGGCTGTCATTCTCTACTCGTACAGTCATTTGAATGTGTACGCTGCCGCCTAAAGGCGCAGCATGATGAACCGCATTTTCAACGATGGGCTGCATGCACATTTTTGGAATGGCATAGCGAAGTACCTCCTGCGGGAGATCCGCCGTCAATACAATGCTGCCGCCTTCCATGAAGTTGATGAATTTAATATAGCTTTCAATGTTGGCAAGCTCCTCGCTGAGGGCAACGGTATCGCTGCGCCATTGCATGCTGTAGCGCAGCTGCGAGCCTAACGATACGAGCGCATCGGCGATCGCGGGCTGGCGCTGAACCTCTGCCAGCATGCGGATGGATTCCAGCGCATTATACAAAAAGTGAGAATTAATCTGCGAATGGAGCGAATGCAGCTGGGCGTTTTTGGCAATGAGCTGCTTATCCACGACCTGCGTCATCAGCCGTTTGATTTCATCCAGCATTTTGTTGTAGCTGACAGCTACCTCATCTATTTCGTCGCCAGCTTCGTGTTCATCTAGGCCAATGTCGATTTTTGCATCCAATTGGCCTTTCCGCACCTGACGCATGGAAGATAGCACGCTATCCAATCGGCGGAAAATGCGCCGGGTCGTATGCGATACGATAAGCATAATTAGCAGCAGCACACAAAAAGCAATGACGACTACAGAAGCATACCAACTGCGCGGACCCTTCATCAGTTCCTGATGGGAGGCAATATCCACCACATAAGCGTTAAGCGGGGCGATGTAACGGTATAGAGCATAGTAAGTTTGGTCGCCAACATGCACCTTAATAGGGCTATTCTGCTGCAGCATATCCAGCTGCTGGTAAATGCTGCCCAGAATATCGTTCAGTCCTTCCCCGGCGTTCTGAGAGAAGACATGCTGCGGGTTGTATACATGATTTGCAGGGTTTGTTCTGTCCATGATGACCGAAAAGAAATCCCCTCCGCTCTCCTCCAGCAGGTCGTTGAAAAACACGCTGTGCTCGGCACGAATTTCCATAACGGTAGGAAACTTGTTCTGCTGGCCTTGAAGGCGTACCAGCCGATAATAGGCAAGCGTATGCTCACCATCCTTAAAAGCAAACAAGCGGTATGCCGCACCGCCTTCGTCCCGAAGAGTCTCCCAGTAATCCTGCGGCCAAAACTTGTCGTAATGGTAAATTTCGGGCCAAATTTCAAACAGGTTCGGGTTATCGACATAAAAGCTGAGCTCACTAATTATCTCATGGCTTTCAATGATATTATGCATCTGCTCAAATTGATTTTGTTTAAATTTCACGAGACGGAGGCCATCCCCGCGCATATTAGAGTGGATAAAATCGACAAATGCTTTTTGGGTAAGCGCAGTTGAGGAAGCGTTTTCAAACATCTCCATTCTGCTGCGCAGCTGTTCGTTCAGCCGCGCGACATGGCTGCTGCCGGTGGCCATAGCATCCTTGTATAGCTGGGTCTCCTGCGTACGGATAAATAGAAAGGATACCAAAATGGCAGGGATCGCAATGACTAGGCTAAAGGCCAGAAACAGCTTTTGGGATATGCGGGCTTTACGGTAAAGCTTTCTCATTTTCGTCAGCAAATACTTCATGCCAATGCCCTCCCTACCTCCGTAATATACCATATATTACAAACCGGCTGGTAGGTAACTAGGCGTTAATGGCAAAGTTGCATGCAAAGCCGGAAATACCGGCCACCATTACGGCAGCCGGCAGCAAATACAGTATAGGTATAATTACTCCGCCATTTTAGCTTTTCGTACATCCAATTCGGCTTGGCGATATTCCATTACCTTGTCAAAACCGTAATTTACGCGGCGGGCAAGAAAATTATCGAAGATTTTATCGAAGGCGGCCTCATCCTTAGCCGTAATTAGCTCAGGCAGCACTTCCTCCCAATTTTGGGAAATTCGTGCCCAGGATACCGCTACTTCTGAGTCGCCAAGTGGATCTAGGCCTTTGTAAATGCCGCTATCAATATCGGCTTGGCCATTGGCGAAATCCTCCATTTGTTTAATGACAGGAGCTTTCTCCGGTCTCCATTGGTTGATAATAACAGGATTTCGCATCATCCAGTAGGTATCCATAATGCCATATTCTTTTTCCAGCTTCTCGATATCGGTTTCAAGCAATTTTGCCATATCAGCCTTCAGCTGAGGCTTGCCGCTCACCGTTTCCCACGTCTCGCCTTCCTTGCCAAGGAATAAATCCCTTTGCCCTTCTTCGCTGGCCAGATAGGTCAGAAAGCGGATCGCTCGTTCAGGGTTTTTCGTCGATTTGCTGATCATAGTGACCATCCAGCCATCCATGTTGCCAGGGAACAGCTTAGCGGAATCACCATTGCTGTTCTGTGGCCCATCGACTGCAATATAGTATGAATCCGGGTTCCCGCTCGCGGCCAGCATTGGATTGACAGCCGTCATTCCCGTCCACTCGCGAATCATCATGAAATAGCGGGCATTGTTCGTTTTTTCCTCTACTTGCGTATCGGAGTCTACCAGGAAATCTACATTAATCAGCCCGCGCTCGTAAGCCGTGCGGAAGGTTTTCAGCCAAGCGAGGTAATCCGGATTGGTAATTCTGTCGTAAACTTTACCATCCTTTTCATGAGGAACGGCGAGCAGATTTTGCAGGTATTCACTCATTCCATAAGGAACATTTCCCTGTGCAAAGAAGGGGCTAATCGGTTGGCCTTTATACTCGGGATACTTATCCTTCAGCAGTTGTAGCGCATTCAGAAAGCCCTCCGGCGTGCTTAAATCCGGCTTGCCCATCTCCTCGTACAGATCTTTTCTTACCAAAAAGGTTTGGTTGGCGGCCGTCATGCCGGTTTCATGCATCAGATTAGGGCTGTAGGAATCATTCGGAACGCCATACGTATTGCCATTTTCTTGACGATACCACTTCAATGTGCCGTCGCCCGCCACCTTGAAAAAGTAGGGATCATACTGCTCTGCCAATTCGTTTAAGGCATACACATGATCGCCTTCCCATAGCTTTTTGACAGCGTTTTCCCAAGAGCCCATAGAAATTAAGTCGGGCAGTTTACCGGAGGTCATCATTAGAGTAATATGCTCGTTGGCTTCGCCGGAAGGCACTTCCAGTTTGACGTTGACGCCAGTTTTTTCAGTTACATATTTGGAAGTCAGGCTTTCTCCCCAGCTGTGGCCATACCAGGATGCGCCTACGAACCAAGATAGCTCGACCGGGCTAGTATCCAGCTGCCAAGCAGGCTGTTCGGGATTCGGCGTTGTTTCGGTTTGCGGCTGCTGCGTACTTTCCGCAGGCGGCGAGGACGGCTTATTTTCGTTATTCTCCGTTTTGGTACACGCGGCTAGGCCTAGCGTCAGGATCATGGCTAGAACGATTACCATGCTTAGCTTAATGAGGTTGTGCTTCATGACATGAACACCCTTTCTTTACTGTTTTTTTATAGGTCCCATACGCCTCGCTAACGATCGCTTAGAGAAACGCACAGCACTTACCCTTTAATTGCGCCAATCATTACGCCTTTGACCAGATAGCGCTGAATAAAGGGATAGAACACGAGAATAGGCAGCGTGGCTACCATCATCGATGCAAATTTGATGGAGTTGCCGGGAAGTCTTGCGCCGAATTGGGCCATGGCTTGCTGCTGCATGAAGGACATCGAGTTTTCTGCAATGATCTTGTACAGCATGGTTTGCATGGGCAGCTGGTCCTGTGAGCGAATGTAGATTACTCCCTGGTAATAATCATTCCAGTGATAGACCGCGGAAAATAGCGATATGGTAGCCAGTACGGCCATGCTGTTGGGCAATACAATTCTAAACAGAACGCCATAATCCGAGGCCCCGTCCACTTTCGCGGATTCCTCTAAGCTGTCGGGAATGGTGCGGAAGAAGCTCATGAAAATGACCATATTGAAAAAATTGTACATGGCCGGAATAATGAATACCCAGAAGTTATCGTAAAGGCCAAGCTTTGTCATCAGGATAAAGGAAGGGATCAAGCCGCCTGAGAACAGCATCGTAATCAAGGCGATTTTGAGGTAAATCTTGCGGCCGATTAAATTGGACTTGCTCATTCCGTAAGCTACAATAGCAGTAAATAACACATGTGCCACCGTTCCGATCACCGTGCGCAGCGTAGTAATGTAGAAGCCGTGCATCAGGCTCTTATCATTAAATACCACACTGTAGCTAGCTAGTGAAAACTCCTTTGGAAACCAGTTTACGGTGCCTAGCATGGCCTGCTGCGGAGCATTAAGCGAATTTATAAATACAAACCACATGGGGTACAGCGTCAGAAAGCAAACTGCCAGCATCAGCAGCGCATTGAATACCTCAAATACGCCAATTCGCCGAAATTTTCTGCTTCTTTCCATAGATCGGTCCTCCCTTTCTTAAAAGATGCTGTCGCCAGTTAATTTCTTGGATGTGTAATTGGCCAAAAATAAGAGTCCCAGCGCCACGATGGAGCGAACGAACAAGACGGCCGTTGAGAAGGAATGGCGCCCCGAGACCAAGCCCATGTTATAGATATACAAATCGAGGCTTTCCGCCATCTTCATGTTCATATTGTTTTTCAGCATAAAGATTTGTTCAAAGTTGCTGCCGAGTATTCCGCTGACGGCGAGGATGAACAAAATGGCGATGGTGGGACGTATGCTCTGAATGGTAATATGCCACATCCGCTGCCAGCGGTTAGCGCCATCAAGTTCGGCTGCCTCGTATAGACCCGGATCAATGCCAGCGATTGCAGCGATGTAGATAATGGCACTCCAGCCCGTTTCCTTCAGCGTATCGGAGAAATAGGTAATCCACCAAAAGTATTTAGCGTCGCTATTAAACAGAATTTCGCGATCCTGCAGTCCGAGCGCCATCATCAATTGGTTGATTACACCGCCCTCGCCCAGCCAATTGAGCATAATGCCGCCAAAAATGGTCCATGCAATAAAGTGAGGCAGGTACGAGATGGTCTGTACCGTTCGCTTAAAACGAATCGTCCGTATTTCATTCAGCATCAGGGCGAAAAAAATGGGAATGGGAAAGCCTAAAAGCAGCTTGATGCTGCTCATCCCTAGAGTATTGCGAATCGAGCGCCAAAAACGGTCATCCGTAATGAAATCCTGAAAGTGTTTCAGTCCCACAAAGGGTGATTGCAGCATGGGCTTGGCAATACTGAAGTCCATAAATGCAATAATCAGCCAAAACATCGGAATATAACAAAAGATAAACATCCATATAATTCCTGGTATTACCATGCTTTGCAATTGCCACTGTCTAAAAAACGTCTTTATTTGTCCTGTCCTGTATTGAAACATGTTCTGCGCCCCCTTCCTTTTCATCGTATGAAAATAGGCCTAGGAAAAAAAGGCCATGATTTTTGACCCTATCCCATTTTTTTGGATTTGTTTGACTGGCCGTCAAAATTAAGTATGCTGTGAATAAATGAAGGGAGTGTGCAAGGGATGAGCAAGCTTTTATGGGAGCAGGATTTTTTAAATGGTCATACCGATTTGAGCGCATGGAATATTCGACTTGGCAACGATTTGCTTGATAACGATGGCAACCCAATAGACCCGGGCTGGGGCAACGGGGAACACCAGTTTTATACCGGACATGCTAACAATCTATATATCGATGAATTTGGGTTAAACCTATGCGCGCGACGTGAATCCATTGAAAAAGACGGTCGGCCATTTGCGTACACCTCGGCACGTATAGATACGAGAGACCATTTCTCCTTTTGCTACGGAAAGCTTGTCGTTCGCGCAAAGCTGCCGGTAGGACAAGGGCTATGGCCAGCCATTTGGCTGCTCCCACAGCATCAGGCCTACGGTCCTTGGCCTGCCTCTGGCGAGATTGACATTATGGAGGCGAAAGGCCGTTTGCCGAGGCAAGTATCCGGGACGCTGCACTACGGGAAGGATTGGGACCATAAGGTTATCGATGAGTTTTCCTACCAGCTTGAACACGGAACCATTAACAAGTTTCGTGATTATTCACTGGAATGGAACGATAGCTCTATAAGGTGGCTAGTAGACGGGCATTGCTTTGCCGAGCGACCTATTGAGCCGGGCGTTATGCCGTTTGATGAGCCTTTTTATTTGGTGCTTAACCTTGCCGTGGGCGGCTGGTATGACAATGTGGCGGTGGATAAAACAGCGCTGCCAGCGGTCATGACGGTTTCAGGCATATGGCTGTACGAAGGTTGAAAATTAGCTGCTTGGAGTCATCTTGGGGGGAAGTAAGAAGGAAGTAGAATAAGCAGAAATAAAACTGCAAAGTCAGGCGAAATAGGGCATACCTGTTATGGGGATGCTCTATTTTCGCTTTTTTGTTTTTGAATCATGACAATTGACGGATATAGGCATAACAGGCAAACAGTAATTTTCTAGTATTAATTCTGACAAAACATAGTATAATAGTATGATATATTCAGATAGGCTAACGGAAGGCAGGTATTAAGTCTCATCCGACTTTTGTCGGCAGACTATCCATACCATTTAAGGAGGTGACGGGAGAGATGAACCTTGAAAACATTGAAGCTTTTGTGTATGTGGTGCATTTCAATAGCTTTCGTAAGGCAGCGGATGCGCTGTTTTTGACGCAACCGTCTATATCATCACGAATCCGGACGCTGGAGAAGGAGCTCGGCGTCGAGCTGCTTGTCAGGGAGGGCAAACGTTTCTCATTGACTCAGAAAGGAGAAATATTTTTGCCCCATGCGCAGCAGACTCTCAAGTCCTTCAAAAGAGCGGAGCAGCTCATGTCCGGCAAAACAACGGAGGTAAAAACGCTGCGGCTTGGCTGCACGGAGACAATTTCCCATTATGTAGTGCCACATGTTATGCCTAAGCTAAAGGAGCGTTTTCCTAATTTTCAGATTCGCATTATTACGGACAACAGCGATTCTATTATAGAGAAGGTGTTAAACAAGGAGATTGATCTTGGTTTTGTGCGGAGTGTTTCTCATCCCGCATTGGAATCTGTAAAGTTTATTGAGGATCCTATTAAACTATGCGTCTATCAGGGACACTCCTTTTTGGAGGAGCCGCCGTTATCAATCGAAGCACTGGAAACGGAGCCACTCGTCTTCTATGAATGCGGTTCGCTTAATTGGACCAAAATTCATCGTTTATTCGAAACGTTAAGCCAGCCGCCAATTATCGACTATCATATCGACAATATGGAAACGGCAAAAAAGCTTGTGCTTGAGCGTCAAGGTATTAGCTTTTTGCCAATGCTGTGCATTAGACGGGAGGTAAAGGACGGCCTGCTCATACCCGTTACGATTCCTTCATTGTCCGAATTGTCGCTGGTAACCAATCTTATTATGCTGAAAGAAGGCGATTCTTCCATATTTGAGGCGGTTTTAGAGATTAATAAAGAACTGAAATTGATAGAACGGTTCTATTGATTGGATTTAAATGCTTATTGGACGTACTCTACCAAGGGTGATAATGTTAGGAGCATATTGTATCCTTTTCCATGGAAGTCGCTGCCGTATCGATTAATAGGCTGCGGAGATAAGCGAATAAGCATGGAGTGGCGTCGGGTGACAAATTTTTTTTTTATAAATCCGACTAAATACATAGGAATATATGAATATTAAATAGGAGGATGATGATTATGTATCAACTAACAAAATTGCGACCAGCTCTCAAGAGCGGAGGCTTTAAGCTGGTGACGCTCGTCGGTGTTATCGCGCTGCTTCTTTCCCTAACTACTCCGGCGTCCTACACGTCGGCGCAAGCGTCGAAGACGACGCTTGATCTTTCAAAGGGAAGCATTAAGATCGGCAATGGATCCGTCACAGGCAAAACGACTGCAGGAGTGGCGGCGGGATATAACGCAAGCGGCTATATCATTACAAGCAGCTCCAGCTCTGAAACCGCTAATACGGTTACAATCAGCGGTGGTACAAATGAGATTGAGCTTAAAAACATTAAAATTAGCACCAGTTATAGTGGAGTGTCTCCTGTTTCGATTGAAACTGTAGGGACAACGGTAAATTTGACGCTTAGCGGTACAAACGTACTCACCTCAGGCAATCCGAAAAAGGCTGCGCTTGGCGTAGCCGAAGGGACTAATCTTACAATTGGTACGGTGGACGGAAGCAACAGCCATTCTTTGACTGCTAATGGGTACGGCGGTTACGCGGCGGCAATCGGAGGCAATGAAGCTGCTGCATCCGGCGCAATTTCTATTGATGAAGGTACGATTATTGCTAAGTTTGTCCGCAGCGGCAACTATGGGGCAGCAATTGGAGGCGGCCAAGGTGGAGCGGGAGGAACGATCGTCATCAATGGTGGCGCCGTTACGGCAGAATCGTATGGCGGCTATGCTGCTGCTATAGGAGGCGGGTATTCCACGACCGGCTATAACGGCAAAACAACTGAAGTAACGATTAATGGAGGAACTGTCTCGACAAAAATTCCAAATGCGGCAGTGTACGACTCCATCGGCTATGGCAAAGTCGGCTCCGGATATACGTCAGCGGTGCAGGCATCAACTTCCGTTGTCATTGATGGAGGCAGCATTATAAGTCGTAATGACAGCAGCAATATTACGGCGCTTCTGTACAAACGGCAGCCGGTCAATGACGCAGGTCAGCAGCTGTATGCAGCGGGTGTTAAGCTAGAGGACGCCCCGGCAAACGGCACAGCGGTTGATTTACAGTACGAGGGCAATAGTGTTCAGACGAATACAGTAAACGGCGGGTATGTCTATTTGTTCTTATCGGCAGGCTCCCATGACGTAGCCATTACGCGCGGAGATACAGGGGAGACATACTACGGAACTGTAAATGCGGGAGAAGGTACGACCAGCAGCTCGTTTGTTGCCGGTATTGCTTCACGCACGATTAAGAATGCGCCTGTTCTATCCATTGAGAACGGTGATTTCGAGGATAAAGAATTAAACGAAGGTAAAACAAGCGTGCTCACGGTTTCCAATTACAATGAAGTTGTTAATTTCGGCGGCTATGCGCTGCAAGCGGGCACTGATTTTGTTGTCCAGTGGTATAAAGGCTCAACGCCAATCGCTGGAGATTTAGAAGACGAAGCCAAATTGACGGTTACTCCTCTACAGGGTGATTCATACAAAGCTAAATTTGTAGCAGTGTCTGGTGGCAAGGTAATTGGTTCCTCATCATTCTCTGCTGGCAAGACATCCCTTGGTCCTAAGGAAGGCGGCATATCGGTTCCAAGCGTGCCTGCCAAGCTAAGCGTTACTTCCGAGGCGGAGTTCACAAAGCAGCCGGACCCAACAGCGGGTGCAATTACGTATACGTTGAAGCTGACCTCAGATGACGGACAGAGCACGCCAATTGAGGGTGCTACAGTACGGTTCTATCAGGACGGCTCAAAAAACTTTTATTCGAGAGTAACGGGCACAGGAGACAAAGCAGGCATTATTAGCTTTACCTTTAGCGCTCTTCTACCAGGCGAGCACTCAATCCGTATTGCTTACGATGGAGGAAAAGCAAACGGAATTTCTTACCAAGGTGCCAGCTACTACAAAAACTTTACCGTAGTGAAGCCGGTGAAGCCGTCTGGTTTTACGACAATTGCAGCGAAGACGGGAACGAATAACGGAAAGATTTTTGGCGTAAATGAATCACAAGAATATATTAAATGGATTCCGACAATCGGGAACGATCAGCAAATCTATTCGGTAACAGGTAATGTCATTGAGAATCTAGAGCCTAGCCTGTACAGCATTCGTTACAAAGCTTCTTACAATGGCGACGTGTATACATTGGCGTCAGACTATCGTTACCTTGTATGGGTTCAAACGGCACAATGGACAGTAACGCCAATCGAGTCCGACTCCGTTGTGTGGGAGACAGGCGCTGTAGATGTTATAGCTGGAGGCAGTGCGCAATTATATGTGCATGCAAAAGATGGCTATACAATTCAAGATGGCGATATTCAAGTGAAATATGCTAACTATACCTATAACAGCGAAACGGGACTATTAAGCCTCAATACGATTACGAGCAACATCCGCATCTCTATTAACGCTAGCCTGGTCGAATAAAGCAAGACACAATCCAATCAACAAGAGAGGAGTTTGCGCAATGAAAAAGGGAAGTTGGCTGCGGCTGGGGCTTGTGGCTGCCATTGTTACGAATTTGTTCACGGCGGTGATCCCGAATGCGTCTGCAGATGAGTTGAAGACGACGCTTGATATTTCCAAGGGCGGTATTACAATCGGCAATGGCACCGTTACGGGGAAAACGCCAAGCGGTGCAAATGCTGTCTACAATGCAAACGGCTATATTATTACGGGTTCCTCAACTGCCAACGTAGTGGCTATTAGAGGCGGCGTAGAGCAGCATGTGACGCTGGAGAATGCCTCTATTACCAAAACAACCTCTGCTTATGTATCTATTCCGACGATTTCAATCGAAGGCAGCGGTACAAAGGTGTATTTGACGCTAAATGGTACGAATGTCGTATCGTCATATAACGGTGCAACCCAAAAGGCACCTATTAGCGTGCCAGAGGGAACGGAGCTGATTATTGATTCAATTGACGGCAAGGATAGCCATTCGTTAACAGCCAGCAGCTATAGCGGCGCGGCTGCGATTGGCGGCAACATCTCGGAGACTGCAGGCAGCATTACGATTAATAGCGGTACGATAACAGCAAACTTTAGAGCGGCTAGCGCAGCCGCCGCAATTGGTGGAGGAAAGGGAGGCGCCGGCGGAAATATTGTCATTAATGGAGGCGTAATAACGGCGGAGTCTTACAATGGTACAGCGGCGGCTATAGGTGGAGGTGATGTATCCTCTTCCTACCCTGCAAAGACGACACGTGTCACCATTAATGGCGGTACGATAACAGCCAAGGTACCTTCTAATACATCCAGCTATGCTTATGATGTAATTGGAACCGGCTACGCTTCTACCGCCAACAGGGCAGATAATGTGCAGAAGACGACCGTAATAATCAACGGCGGCAACCTGTTTACTAACAACATTAATCTTCTTAATGGCCGGCAGGCATTGAACAAGGACGGTCAAACGGTGTATGCAACGGCGATCAAGGTGGACACCTCCACCCCTCCTGCCAATGGTACGGCTGTAGCAGTCCAATACGGAGACCAAACATTGAATACGTCCATATTGAGCAGCGGAACGGTATACCTGTTCCTGCCTACCGGTACGTTACCAATCGATATTACGTTAAAAACGACAGGGAAAACCTACTATGGACATGTAATAACAACGGCGTCGACGACAAATTATCCGAATAGTAATGCAACGGTATCTCGTGAACTAAATACGTCCCCGACGATTTCAGTTCAAGCAGATGTGGGAGGAGACGCTCATTTTTATTACGGCACTCCGGTTGTCCTTTCTGTTAACAACTTGGGTTCGGTAGTGAACAAAGGCGGTTATCCGCTTGTGTATGGTACGGATTACACGGTTGAATGGTTTAAGGGAGCGGGCGCCAATCCGACGGCTCTTGTGAACAATTCTAGCAATCCGTCTCAGCTCACAATTACGGCAGCGTCTGGCGATCTATACAGAGCCAAATTTGTTGCTCTTACCTCCGAAGCCTCGAAACTCGAAGCGGGTAATACGGGCAGTTTATCCGCTTCGCTGACCGCAGATTGGCTGAAGAGAACGGTAAGCTTCACGAATGCGAAGGAGAAGTACAGCTTCGGGGAGGAAGCAACGATAGCTGTAGAATTAAGCGCAGGCAACGACAATGTTGTATTCAGGAGCTCAGACGAGAGCATTATTTCTATTGATCCAGTGACTGGTGCATTGAAGGCGCATAAGCTGGGCACAGCAACATTGACTGCTGCTGTAGCGCAAAATGCGACAGCAAAGCAATCATCAGCCATTACAAGCCATATTGTAGAGGTTGTTCCGCTTCATCCACTTGCCCCTGTTCAGGTTAGTGCAGTGCCGGGCAATGGAGAGGCAGTGATCAGCTTCGAGAAGCCAGATGCTCCAGACGGAAGCGTCAACACAGCCTATACGGTAACGGCATGGAATGGCGGAGAAGCGGTCAAGACCGCGACAGGAACGTCCAGCCCAATTACGGTAATAGGATTAGAGAATGGAACGGCCTATTCCTTTACAGTAGTTGCAACCAATGCGACTGGTGATTCAACGGCATCCAATCCGTCTGAAGAGGTAACGCCGGCCACTGTGCCAAGCAAGGTATTTGGCGTGGCGGTGACGATTGGAGACGGTCAAGTGGAGGTTGGTTTTAATGAGCCAGCATCTAATGGAAGACCAATCAGCGGCTATACCGTTACGGCGTGGACTGGCGGCGCAGCAGCTAAGACGGCGACGGGAACGTCTAGCCCAATCACGGTAACGGGACTAGAGAATGGAACGGCGTACACCTTCACGGTGGTTGCGACTAATGCAATTGGGAATTCGCTAGCGTCTGATCCTACGGAAGAAGTAACGCCAGCTCGTGTGCCAAGCAAGGTATCTGGCGTGGCGGCGACGATTGGAGACAGTCAAGCGGAGGTTGGTTTTAATGAGCCAGCATCCAACGGAAGACCAATCAGCGGCTATACGGTAACGGTATGGAATGGCGGCGAAGCGGTTAAGACGGCGACGGGAACGTCTAGCCCAATTACGGTAACGGGACTAGAGAATGGAACAGCCTACACCTTTACGGTGGTTGCGACCAATGCCATTGGAGATTCGCTGGCATCCGATCCGACGGAAGAGGCAACGCCGGCCCATGTGCCAAGCAAGCCGACAGGTGCAGCGGCGACGGCTGGAAATGGTCAAGTAGA
>NZ_SKCD01000009.1:0-14818 GCF_006542765.1 Paenibacillus luteus | reverse complement strand
CCAAGCAAGCCGACAGGTGCAGCGGCGACGGCTGGAAATGGTCAAGTAGAGGTTCGTTTTACTGAGCCAGCATCTAACGGAAGAATAATCAGCGGCTATACCGTTACGGCGTGGACTGGCGGCGCAGCGATCAAGACGGCGACGGGAACGTCCAGCCCAATAACGGTAACGGGACTAGAGAATGGAACGGCTTACACCTTTACGGTGGTTGCGACCAATGCCATTGGAGAATCGCTGGTATCTGATCCGACGGAAGAGGCAACGCCGGCCACTGTACCAAGCAAGGTAACGGGTGCAGCAGCGACGGCTGGAGACAGCCAAGCGGAAGTTCGTTTTACTGAGCCAGCATCCAACGGAAGAGCAATTAGCGGCTATACGGTTACGGCATGGACAGGCGGTGCAGCAGCTAAGACGGTGACAGGAACGTCCAGCCCAATTACGGTAACGGGACTAGAGAATGGAACAGCGTACACCTTTACGGTGGTTGCGATCAATGAAATTGGAAATTCGCCGGCATCCGACCCGACGGAAGAGGTAACGCCGGCCACTGTGCCAGGAAAGGTAGCGGGTGCGACGGCGACGGCTGGAGACAGCCAAGCGGAAGTTCGTTTTACTGAGCCAGCATCTAACGGAAGAGCAATTAGCGGCTATACCGTTACGGCATGGACTGGAGGCGCAGCAGTTAAGACGGCGCCAGGAACGTCCAGCCCAATAACGGTAACGGGACTTACGAATGGAACAGTGTACACCTTTACGGTGGTTGCGACCAATGCAATTGGAGATTCGCTGGCATCCGAGCCGACGAATGGAGTAACGCCGAAAGCAACGGAAACGCCGGGAAATCCAGACCCGGGCGAAGAGACGCCAGCCACTGTACCGGACAAGCCATTAAACGTACAGGCGACGGCGGGCAATGGTGAGGCGGCAGTACAATTCACTGCTCCATCAAGCAACGGAAGTAATATCAGCTTATACACGATTACGGCATGGACAGGTGGCTTAGCGGTCAAGACCGCGACGGGAACATCAAGCCCAATCACGGTAACAGGGCTGGAGAATGGGACGGTCTACACCTTTACGGTGGTTGCGACCAATGCAATTGGAGATTCGCTGGCATCCGAGCCGACTAATGGAGTAACGCCGAAAGCAACGGAAACGCCAGGAAATCCAGACCCGGGCGAAGAGACGCCAGCCACTGTACCGGACAAGACATTAAACGTACAGGCGACAGCGGGCAATGGTGAGGCGGCAGTACAATTCACTGCTCCATCAAGCAACGGAAGTAATATCAGCTTATACACGATTACGGCATGGACTGGTGGCTTAGCGGTCAAGACCGCGACGGGAACATCAAGCCCAATCACGGTAACAGGGCTGGAGAATGGCACGGTCTACACCTTTACGGTAGTTGCAACCAATGCAATCGGCGATTCGCTGGCATCCGAGCCGACGAATGGAGTAACACCGAGAGCAACAGAAACGCCGGGAAATCCAGACCCGGGCGAAGAGACGCCAGCCACTGTACCGGACAAGCCATTAAACGTACAGGCGACAGCAGGCAATGGTGAAGTAACCGTACAATTCACTGCTCCATCAAGCAACGGAAGCGATATCAGCCTATACACGGTCACGGCATGGATCGGGGACACAGCGGTTAAGACAGCGACTGGTATTTCCAATCCGATTAGGGTAACCGGCCTCTCCAACGGAACAACGTATACGTTTACGGTAGTTGCAAGCAACGGCTTAGGCAATTCACTGCCGTCGGACCCTTCATCGGCAGTTGCGCCAGCTGGCGGAGGTTCTACGTCTCCTTCAGTGCCAGTATCACCGCCGGTAACGCTGCCAACAACGGCTGAAACGGTTATTCAGGCAAATGAAGCTGGTGAAGTCAAGCTGAATGAGGAGATTTGGGTCGTTGTTTCGAAGGAAACATCCAATCGGGCGATTCAAATTAAAGTAGAGAAGCTTTCGAATAGCGCAAATTTGGTCGAGAACGGTCAAAAGCTTGCAAGCCCTATTTTTGAGCTGTTAAAAAACTTTACGGAAAACTTTACAAAACCGATTACGCTTCGATTTGCATTTGATCAAAAGATTTTACAAGACGAAAGTCAAACGGCATCCGTGTTTTATTATGACGAGACGGCTAAACGCTGGATAGAAGTCGGCGGTGTCGTGAATAACGGAATCATATCGGTACAAGTAGATCATTTCACAAAGTTTGCCGTGTTCGCAGTGAATAAGCCTGATCCTAAGCCGGCAGTTCAATTCACGGATATTGCCGGACACTGGGCAGAGTCTGCAATTAAACAAGCTGTAGAACAGGCCTTGATATCAGGATACCCAGAAGGCACCTTTAAGCCAAATAAAACGATTACCCGTGCGGAATTTATCGTTATTTTGGCTAAGGCACTGAACTGGCAGAACGAGGGCTCCGATCTTTCGTTCTATGATAAGGATGCTATTGGCTCATGGGCTCGGAAGGCCGTGGCGCAAGCGGTTGAAGCAAAGGTAATTTCAGGATACAACGACGGTAGTTTCCGGCCGAATGCGGAAATTACACGCGCCGAAATTGCAGTTATTATTAGCAGGGCGTTTGGATTCGCGTGGACAGGGGTGGCAGCGGAGGGCGGTTTTGCCGATGCAGATGCTATTCCTGCCTGGTCTAGGGAAGCCGTAGCGGCTGCGCGGGAGAAAGGTATCGTAACGGGACGCAGTGGCAATCTGTTTGCCCCTAACGATAAGGCGACCCGAGCAGAAGCAGTAGTCATTTTACTGAAGGCACTTAGCAGCCTCTAAAGAATAACGGATCGCTCCATTTGTGGAGCGGTCCGTTTTTTTGAGGAGAAAGAAGTGATGGGCATATTCATGTTCGCCTTGGAGCGGAATTAGAGACTGAATTTTTGGTGTAGAAGTTTCCCCGTCAATGAACGTATAATGGGAGCATCAAACAGGAAAAAACAGGGAGGCATTATAGGGGGAGCACGTAATGAATAGGGTCTGATACAATTGGCTGAGGAGGAATGATCAATGAGTAACACAAAACTAGAGGTGTATCCATTATCGGATATCGATTTTTTGAAGGTTCATGGCCGTACAACGGGAAATCTTTCTCCCTTAACGCTATTTTGGACGGGGAGTGCAATTGAGTTTAATGTTAAAGGCTCTGAACTATGGATTGAAGTTGAGGTGGGTTATGAACATTATGAGCCTTGGATAAGCGTTTTGATTAATGAGGTTCCTGTAAGCAGACAAATGCTAATAGCCGGAAGGTACTGGGTGTGCTTATTTAGAGGGATGAATGAAAACGCTTTAAAAAATGTGAGAGTGGTAAAAGACCTGCAGGCGATGAACGCAGATCCGGGCTGTTCGCTGCAGATCCACGCCGTGAAGAGCGACGGTGAATTTTTGCCAGTGAAGGACAAGCCCTATAAGCTGGAGTTCATCGGAGACAGCATTACCTCGGGTGAAGGTGCTATAGGTGCGAAGGCAGAAGAAGACTGGATTCCAATGTGGTTCAGTGCAATGCACAATTACAGTACGATAACAGCGGAGATTTTGAACGCAGAGCATCGCATTATTTCTCAAAGCGGCTGGGGCGTGCTGACAAGCTGGGATAACAATCCGCGTTCCAATATTCCTGATTATTATGAGCACGTTTGCGGTCTTCTTACCGGGGATAAAAATACAGCTCTAGGTGCATTTGAAGAAAATAACTTTGCCGCCTGGCAGCCGGATGTTGTGGTCATCAATCTCGGAACAAATGATGGGGGTGCTTTCCATACGCCCGAATGGCGGGATGAGTCCACGGGAGAAACGCATAAACAGCGGCTAAATGAGGATGGCAGCTACAGGGAAGAGGACATCGAAGTCTTTGAACGGGCTGCGGAGTCCTTCCTTATTAAACTTAGAAAATATAATGCTCATGCACATCTCGTATGGGCTTATGGAATGCTAGGTATACCGATGATGCCAGCAATCTGCCGCGCGGTGGATGCATACGTGAAGAAAATGGGTGATCGGAAGGTATCGGTATTCCAACTTCCAACGATCACAGATGAGACCGTAGGTGCAAGAAATCACCCAGGTGTATTAGCCCATCAGGATGCTGCAAAAGCGTTAGCGGGATATATCAAGGGAATTTTGCCGAAAAGGTAGCTGGAACCGTGAATTATCGAAAAAGCGCAGACGCTATTGATTTGGACGTAACCAGGTTGGGATACCATGAACAAGAGCGCGAGCAGGACTGACTTATGGATCGATTGAAACACAGCGGATTTTACAAACTTAAATTTTTCATTACGCCATAAGAATTTAAAGAGGTGCTCCAGCTTTTGGAGCAGAAGCAAGCACGATTTCACCGGATGAATAACGATCAGACCGAGCATGATCAAGCTCAGGTATGTGAAGCCTATCAAACATATTATCAATATTTTACCAAACAAGAAAAACCGAATTATTATCCTTTATTTGTATATTCCATTCCTTTATCCATTAATAATAAAATTCCAGTTTTTTGTGCGAAACGAAAGTATCCGTTTTCCGGATCAGAGGCAATGGGCAGAAGACGAATGGCCTTACATCATGCTTTCACTTCCAAAGGGCGTGCAAATAGACGCAGAGGATGAGAAAGGGAAGTATTATATTTATGAGGATCTTCGCGAGCTTTTTTGATCATAAGGGAAGAAATGATAGGGTCCACCTAAGATTGACAATGCAAATCGTTCGTTATACAATACAACAAAATTCATACGCAAACGGCTAGGTTGAGAAAACTGAGAAAACCCTTATCCGTAATCATGTGCTCCCAAGAGGGGCGCGTGTTTACTGTGGAAAGGGTTTTTTGTTTTCTTATTTTTTTTATTCCAAGGGAGGAAACGAAGTGAAAGGATTTATTTTTGATTTGGACGGCACGCTTTATTTAGGAGAATCGATGATTGACGGAGCGGCGGAGGCAGTTCAAGCTTTGCGGGATCGTGGCGATCGCGTCGTCTTTCTGACCAACAAGCCGATCGCAACCCGATTGTCCTACGCGGAGAAGCTGACGAAGATGGGCATACCCGCAACCCTTGAGGATGTGCTCAACTCCTCGCAGATTGTGGCTAAATATTTGCAAAAGCATATGAAGCCTTCGGATCGGATCTATGTCATTGGCGAGGATCCGATACACGAGGAATTAAGGGAACATGGCGTTCCGTATACGATGGAAATTAACGATTTGGATTATGTTATTTTATCCTGGGACCGCCAATTTACTTATGATAAGCTAAATTACTTGTATCAAGCGTACATGAGTGGCGCTAAAGTGATTGCTTCAAATCCAGATATGACATGTCCTACGGATTTCGGTCAAATACCCGATACTGGCGCAATTATTGCAGCTTTAGAAGCGATTACAGGTAAGCCGATTGATTTTGTCGCGGGAAAACCGTCATTAATCGCGGCTGAAGCAGCAGCGGAGCAGCTAGGCTTGCCGGTAGAAAGCTGCTACATGGTGGGCGATCGTCTGGATACCGATATCAAAATGGGAAATGATGCCGGCATGAACTCTGTCCTTGTGCTTACCGGTGTAACGACCGCAGAGATGGCAGAGCAGTCGGCCACGGTACCGAAGCATATTATCCATACGATTAAGGAAGTCGTGCAGATATAAAAAAATGCCGACTTCATGTACAATGTTATCACTTAGGGAAGGGGAGAGACGAATGGCTCGAATTGTTGATATTGTCGATCATCAGGTTATAGCGGCAGTGGAAAGAGAAGAAGATTTGAATGACGCAATAAACAGCCAATGTGACGTTGTTTTTTTGCTGCATGGCTCTATTTTTAACGTGAAGCAATTGGTCGATCGTATAAAAGCAGCAGGCAAGCATGTATTTTTGCATATCGATTTTATTGAAGGCATTGCGCAGGACAGAAGTGGAGTCGCTTACATGGCGCAATATATTAAACCAACGGGCATTATTTCTACGAAGAACAACTTAATCCGTATGGCCAAGGATATGGAATTGATGACGATACAGCGCTTGTTCCTCATCGACCGTAACGCCATCATCAGAGGCATAAAGTCAGTCGAGAGCAGTAAACCGGACGCCATTGAAGTGATGCCGGGCATTATGCCGCGAATTATTAAGGAGATAACCCATATGACGGAGCTGCCTATTATTGCGGGTGGGCTGGTCAGTGAGCAAGATGAGATTGACGAAGCGTTAAAAGCAGGAGCCTTGGCTGTATCGCTCGGTACTTCCGGGCTATGGTCATAGCCAACTCTTGAATAAGCTTAAGGAGCATACGAAATTGAACAGCATATGGACGATCAACGAAATAGATCTGACCATACGGGTGTTGACCGCGGCCGCTTTGGGCGGCTTGGTGGGATTCGAGCGAGAATGGAGCAACCATGCGGCAGGCCTGCGCACCCATATATTGGTCTGTATTGGTTCAGCAGCGATTATGCTATTGTCTATTTACGGATTTAATCAATTTGTAAATGAGTCGAATGTAAGAATGGACCCTGCCCGGCTCGCAGCGCAAGTCATTAGCGGGATTGGTTTTTTGGGGGCGGGGGCGATTATGCGGGATGGCTCCAAGGTATCGGGCTTAACCACAGCTGCTTCCATTTGGGTGGTTGCTGCGATTGGCCTATGTGTAGGAGCGGGGTTTTTATTTGCCGCTGTTTTAACGACAGTAATCGTGCTTATTAGTTTATTTGCTTTAAATAAATTAGAAAATCAGATGATGCGCCATCGAAGGCACCGGCAATTAATTATAGGGGTGATCGATAAACCTGGCATGATCGGCAATGTTTTCACACAGCTTGGCGAGCAGGGCATTCAAGTTACGAAGATGAGCTTGCATAATAAGTACGAAGATCAGCCCGTTACGGAAATGAAGCTAAGCGTGAAAGTGAAAAGCCATATTCGATTAAATCAGTCCATCGAGCTGATTAACAATATGGAGCATGTGGTATCCATAGAAATAAACCTGTTGTAACAAAAGAGGTGTAAGCGTATGAAGCTGAAATTTCCGGTAAAAGGCGTTAAGCCTGTGACGTTTCAAAATAAATTAATGCTCTCTTATATTATGATTATTATGGTCCCCGTATTATCAGCCCTGCTGATTTACGGGGTTAATTTGTACAATCAGACCAAGGGGTATTATGAGGATTTATTGCAGCAGCTAAATAACCGGACGAATGTCAATATGAATGATTTTATTTCCAATCTATCGTTGAATTCCTTCTTTTATTTGACCGACCCCGCGCTGAAAAATATTATTACGAAAAATTATCCGTTAGAGAGCAAAGAGCATGTCGAGAACCTAGCTTATGTCCAAAGGTCGCTCGATCAATTGGTCTTAATGAACCGAAATATTGCCGCAATCTCCGTCCTCGCGCCTAACGGGCGGATTTATAGCTCGAATAATGCTTTTGAGCCTGATATGCAGCCGGTTGTGAATTCAATGGATAAACAAGGGCTGGAAAATGGCGATTTGGTTGTTTCTTCTCCATACGAAGGAACTAAGCGGGGAAATAAGGCTAAAACGATCTCGATTGTAAGATATTTAACGGACCTGAATTTGGGTGAGGGTTCGGTTAGTTACGTGAAGATCGACATTCCGTTTTCGGCGCTGGAAAATATATTGGGCGGGGTTACGAATTCCAATAGCGAGCTGGGAACGATTGTGATCTTGGACGGGAAAGTGATTTATCTCTCCAGTGAACCTTCCGAATCCTACGATTCGGTGGAGATGCAAGAGGTGGCTGCGGCTTTTGAGAATGGGGCCGTTTCGGGCAAACAATCGCTCAAGCTCGGCAGCGAGCAAGAGTCTTATCTGTTTAGCACAGTTGAAAACGGTTACACGAAATGGAAGGTCGTCCATTACCTTCCTGCAAGGCTCATCGATCAAACCTTCTTAACGAATACGAGAAACTATATCGCGGTAAGCATCATGTCGCTTATTGCCGCGGGCTTGCTTGCTTTCTTTTTCTCCAAACGGTTTATCAACCCGATCAATAAGCTCAATATTGCCATGAAGCTCGTGGATTCCGGCTTTCTGGAACAGGTTCCGATAAATGAGACCAAAACGGACGAGTTAGGCCGGTTGGTCATGAGCTATAACCATATGATTCATCGCCTGAAGGAGAGCAGGGAGCATGAGATTATATCCGGTCAGCTGCAGAAGCGTGCGGAGATGAATATGCTTCAAGCGCAAATCAATCCTCATTTTTTGTATAATACGTTAAATGTGATCCACTCTGTGGCGGAGTTGAATCGGGTGGGGGATATTTCGATTATGGCTCGAAGCCTGTCCTCCATGTATCGGTACAACATTAAGTCAGGTGACGAGATGGCCATTCAGCACGAAATGGAGCAGATCAACCATTATGTAACGATCCAGCAAATTCGCTTCTTTGGCAAATTTCAAGTGAACTATGAGATTGAAGAGGAGCTGTATCCTTATAAAATATTAAAATTTCTGATCCAGCCGATTGTTGAGAACGCCTTCTACCATGGGCTAGAGCCCAAAGGGGGCAAAGGCGTCTTATCCATATCGATTCGCAAAAGCGGACATTTGATCCTTATTCGGGTCCAAGATGATGGCGTGGGGATTGCGGAGGAGAAGCTGACGCTGATCAATGACATTTTTGATAAACCTTTTGAAGCTGCGAGCTTGGATGATAAGAACAACTTTGGTTTGCGGAATGTACATGCGAGAATCAAAAACTTTTATGGCGAGGATTATTGGATAAAAGCCTATTCCAAGCCTGATGAGGGCACCTGTATAGAGATGGGGATACCTGTAGTAAAGGAGATGAGTGCGAATGAGAATACTCGTAGTTGATGATGAGTATTTTGCCAAAAAGGCGATTGTGCAAATGATACAAGATTGGGATCCCGAAGTGATCGTGGAGGAAGCGGACAATGGCAAAGAGGCGATGGAGTTATTTGCGATCCACCCGCCTGATGTTGTGTTCTCGGATATCCGGATGCCGCTCATGGATGGAATCGAATTGGCTGCTTATATCAAGGAGCATCACCCGGGTACGATCAATGTCATTATTAGCGGATATGATGATTTCAAATACGCGCAGCAGGCGATACAAAATAAGGTTGAGCATTACTTGTTAAAACCAGCAGGCAAAGAACAATTATGGCCGATATTGGAGCAGTGCAAAGAGAAGGAAACGATGTCCAATGAGAGAAAAATGGAGGAGAGCGTAGCTGCTGCCATCTACGAAGGCGCGGCTTTGCCGTTCCCGCCTACGCACGGCAGTGAGCAGGTGCCGAGTTATATCATTGCGGTATTGCGCACAGATTCTTCCTGCAAAGACCAATTGAATCAGACGGTGAAGCAAGCCGAATGGCGCCATGTGATGATTGGAGATAGGCGTCATGCCGATACAACGGTTGTTCTGACGTGGAAGCCCGATGAAATGACTTCGTCCGAATGGCTTAGACAGCTTCGCCATCGCTTTGAACAGGTGATTCATGCTTTTGCCGCAGAGGCTCAGCAGATCATATCCATTGGAATGAGCGGTGTCCATTCACAGTGGGACGAGCTTGCTGCCGCCTACAAAGAGGCGAAAATCGCTGTATTGTACAAGCTGATTTCTGGCGATAACCTGCTCCACACGCAGGATAACACGAGAGCGCATCACCCCCATGACTATAACCTAATCGATGATTGGGTTATTTCCTTGCGCCAGAAAATAGTCAGGCATCAGAATGCGGAAGCTGTGGACATCTTGCGCCAGTACTTAAAGAATGCCGCGGAGCAGCAGCCATCGGTCATTGCCCTTCAGGATATGTGCGCTAAGGTGACCGCCATGCTGAATTCCCTGATTGAGCAGCTTGAGGCTTCTGAAGAGGACAATATTGCTTACTTAGAGCAAATGGACCTTCATGAATATTCATCCATCGATGAAATTGTCGATGCATTCGCGGTCATGATATCCGCCATCGGAGTGAGGATGAGCAGTCCAAGCAAGGATTCGACGAGCATGGTCGAGGATATTAAAAATTATGTGAGGCATAACTACAAGCAAGATATTATTCTTGAGGATTTAGCCAAAACAGTCTATTTTACGGACCCTGCCTATTTAAGCCGGATCTTTAAGAAAAAAACGGATATGCGATTCTCGCAATTTCTGCTTTCCGTAAGGATGAACAACGCAAAGGCCATGCTGAATAGCGGCTCCGACCTTATGATTTCGGAGATTGCCAGCGCTGTTGGCTTTAACGACTACTCTTACTTTATCCAAATGTACAAAAAGTTCTTCGGTGAGACGCCAGGGAAAACGAAAGCGAGCAGATAGACATTTTTCTCACATTGAAGTGGTCAGTTATCTCCTATTTCGCTGATGCCCGCACCGATATAATTAGGCTATATCAAGCAGCGAAAGGGGTAAGTCATAGACATGAAATTACTTAAAAAATGGGGTTCCGTCGGCATACTTTCAACTTTAATGATTGTAACCGCTTGCTCTAGCGGAAATACACCAAATAACGCTCCGAATGGAAGCGCTTCGCCAGCGAACGGCGAAAAGGTTAAAATTGAGTATTTCCAAATGAAATCGGAAATGGTCGATGTCGTTAACTCGCTAATTAAGGATTTTGAAGCTGCAAATCCGAATATTACGGTTGAACAAAACAATGTGCCAAACCCGGAGAATGTTTGGACGATGCGTGTTTCAACGGACGACGCTCCATCCGTATTTACGCATTACCCGCACAACCCCGTGTTCCAGCAAATGACGAAGGAAGGCCGCGTTGTTGACTTGACGGGCGGATCTCTTCTTGCGAACGTATCACAAGGGATTGTTGATCTCAGCAAAATCAACGGCAAAAACTACGTGGTTCCCGTGGCTGTAGCGACGCTTGGCGTATACTACAACATCGATATGTTTAACGAACTGAACTTGGAAATTCCACAAACCTATGATGAGCTGATTCAGACAGCCGAGAAAATCAAAGCAGCCGGCAAAACGCCATTCTACTTCAATGATAAGGATGCGAATCCGATCCGTCAGGAAGTTGTATCCAGAATGGGCTTGCAGCTGACAGACATTGAGGCGTTCCTGGATAGCGTAATGAAAGGCGAGGCACATATTACGGATAATGCCGAACTTAAACCATTTGCGCAAAAGCTTTACGATCTTCGCCAATATGGCCAACAAGATGCTCTTGGAACGGGTTATGACGATGCACTTCGTGAATTTGCCAATGGCAAATCAGCGATGTGGTACACAGGCATTTGGGCTGTTCCAACGATTAAAGAGTCGAACCCTAACCTAAACTTCGCTATGTTCCCGATGCCGGCGGACAAAGCGGAAGATACCAAAGTGCAAGTATCGGTAGATACGGCGCTAGGCCTCCCTGCCAATGGCAAAAACCAAGCGAGTGCGGAGAAGTTTATTGAATTCATGACATCCAAAGAATCCGTTCAGAAATACGTAGATGTTGGCGGTTATCCTTCAGCGATTACGGGTGTTGAAAACAATAACAAACAAATTACAAGTCTAAGCGATCTGATTAACGCGGATAAAGTATATCCAACGATTGAACGCTCATGGCCATCCGGCGTAAATGGCGATGTAGGTAAAGCAACGCAGGAAATGTTCGCAACCGGTGATATTGACAGCTATTTGAAAGCATTGGACAAAATATTTTTCAATAAGTTTAACCAATAAGAGCGGCCCCCGAGGCATTCAGCTGTGAAGCCGAGGGGGTTTTTCTATTCTTTTGAATGAGAAGGTGGAGATGGACCATGGATTATGCCAATAAAACAGGAGGTTCTGCTCAAAAGAAGAAATCATTCGCCGGCAATAAAGCCGCGCTTATTTTCTTCCTGCTGACGGTGCCTACGCTGTTGTTATATATTGTTTTCTTTCTTCTGCCGCTAGGGATGGGCGCTTATTACAGTATGACGGATTGGGATGGCTTTTCGCTGAGCTACCGTTTCGTCGGTTTCAAAAACTATATCGATATTTTGCAGGATAACCGTTTTCTGCATTCGGTTCGGTTTACTTTTTTATACGCAACTATCGTTGTTGTATTGAAGCTGTTCATCGCTTTAGTATTGGCGATATTTCTAAGCGGAAAGCTGAAGCTGCGCGGTTTTTTTCGTTCCGTTTATTTCTTTCCAGCAGTTTTGAGCATGATTACGGTAGGCCTAATTTTTAATCAAATTTTTTATTCGGTATTCCCGTCGATTGGACAAGCATTGGGTATAGATTGGCTGTCTAGAAACATCCTTGGCAACAAATCGACGGCTATTTACGGCATTGCTCTTACGAATATTTGGCACGGCATTGCAACGCCAATGGTTATTTTTATTGCTGGTTTGGCAAGCGTTCCTAAAGATTTGAAGGAAGCATCTCTGATCGATGGCGCAACACCGTTGCAGCGATTTTTCTCCGTGACGATCCCTTTCCTCATTCCTATGCTAACTGTTAACTTGGTCATGGCGATCAAAGGTACGCTTACGGTATTCGATTATATTGTAGCGATGACGGATGGCGGACCTGCATTTGCGACGGAATCGATGGGTTTCTTGATTTATAAGCACGGTATGGCGGAAATGAAGTTTGGTTACGGGACCGCTGAAGCGATTTATGTGTTCGTGATGATTGCGATTATCTCATTCATTCAAATTAAAATTTTAAATCGGAAGGAGGCAGGACAGCTATGAGGAGTAATAAGCTCGTCCAAATTGGCAGCTATACCTTTTTATTCATAGGCATGCTATTTGTTCTTGCCCCTCTGTATCTTACGTTAACCATTGCGATGAAAACGCCGCAAGAGACGGCAGAAAGCTTTTTCGCATTGCCTACTCGCTTGTATTTTGGTAACTTTATTGAAGTCATTAATAAAGCTAACTTCTACACCTTTGTAACCAACTCGGTGTACGTGACAGCTATTTCAATTTTGCTCATGCTGCTGCTCATTCCGATGGTTTCTTATGCGATTTCACGAAATTTGAATAAGCGGTATTATAAGTTGCTGTACTTATTAGTCTTGTCCGGTATATTTGTTCCGTTTCAGGCGATTATGCTTCCTATATATCGGCATATGAGCAACCTGAAAATGTTAAATCAAACCGGCTTGATCATTATGTATGTGACGCTGTCCTTCGCCCAAGGGATCTTCTTATGCGTAGGTTTTCTGAAAAACGTTCCTCTTGAGCTGGATGAAGCGTCGAACATCGATGGAAGCGGCGTATGGCGCACATTCATTAGCATTATCTATCCGTTGATGATGCCGATCATTGCAACTGTTCTCATTTTGAACTCCCTGTGGATCTGGAATGACTTCCAGTTGCCGCTCATTATTCTTAATCGCCATCCCGATTTCTGGACGCTGCCGCTTTTCATTTATAATTTCAAAAGCGAATATGCATCCAATTACAACCTAGCGTTTGCCGGCTTCTTTATTTCCATGCTGCCTATTATAATTCTTTATGGTTTTACGCAGAAGCATATTATTGGAGGACTTACCGAAGGAGCGATAAAATAATGGCCATAACGAACGGTACCCAAGTAGACCGCGTGCAGGTTGTAGCCCATCGCGGAACGGCTGGGTATGCGCCAGAGAATACGATGGCGGCATTCGAGCGTGCCATTCAAATGAATGCGGACTACCTGGAGCTCGATATTCAGCTAAGCAAGGACAATGAGCTGGTCGTTATCCATGATAGTACGGTGGACCGGACGACAAACGGCTCAGCCGCTGTGAAGGACCTCACCTTGGAGGAGCTTCGCGGTTTGGATGCTGGTTCTTGGTTCCTTGAGGAGTTCAAGGGGCAGCCAATTCCTACACTGGGCGAAGTGTTGGCGCTATGTAGAGGTAGAATTGGCGTTCTTATTGAAACGAAATGGCCTTATCTGTACCCTGGCCTTGAGCAAAAGCTTGCCGATGAGCTTGCAGCCTATCAAATGCATCTGCCGGCGGAGCGGGTCATTGTTCAGTCCTTTGATCAGGATTCTGTAAAACGATTCCGTGCTATTATGCCAGAGGTTCCTGTTGGTGTATTGGTAGAGAATGCTGCCTTATTGGCTGAAGATAAGCTGATGGAGTTGGCTAATTACGCAGCATACGTTAATCCCGCGCTCGAGCTGGTGACGGCTGAAGCCGTTGCTCATATTCATTCTCTTGGCATGAAAATATTTCCTTGGACGGTCCGTTCGCGCAGCGTGGTTCCCTCCATTCTTGCCCTTGGCGTCGATGGCGTTATTACCGATTATCCCGATTATCTCTCGCAAGATTAAAGTTTTATTTTGGAAAAACCCCTCAGGGTACACAGTGATTAAACTGTTCATTCTATTCATGAACTGATCACTGCCTCCCAGAGGGTTTTTTTGTTCTCGAAAAAGGCAAAGAGAGACTTTCGTTTGCTATCTATATAAGCTAAAGTTTCTCGTTTTGGTCGCTGCGCGAGTAGATCATTCTATGGGGTCGCGGTTGCAGCCAGATTCTTAGCTTGACTAAGTCAAGCTAAGAACCTGGCTACTAAGACGAACACTTCGTTTCTCCAGTACGATCCTCTCGCTTTGCTTATCCTTCATTTTTTTCGTTCAACTTATCTATTTCTCCAAAACCCAGCCATATCCGGTTCATTTGGAGCCGCTAAGCTAGATTAGATCTATTTTTTAGACCTATTTCAGCTTGCTACGACAAGTTAGATCTAAAAATGGTCCTCTGTCAAGAAAGTAGACACTCAATAAGAGTATTTAGTTAATCTTGTTGTAGTACATTTCCTCAAATCGATCCGGCGATTCGTAACCCAAAGAACCATGGATTCTCTTTCGATTGTAAAA
>NZ_SKCD01000008.1 GCF_006542765.1 Paenibacillus luteus | reverse complement strand
ATCTTTTTACAACCTGTAGTTTTACATCTAATGAAATTGGACTCCTTTTTGACAAAGCAAAAACTCCCATCATGGTAGAAGTAGAGGTTTTGTTTTTTCTACTGTCTACTATGATGGGAGCATATCAATATCGCTTGGTGGGCTGTTTTGCTATTTTCCCAGGCGCTTGGAGTTTTATTCTACCTAATTTCTATCATTTTTAATATTTTCGTTTAGCTTACGAGTGAGATCGTTCTATTGAATAAGAAAATGTGTGAACATACCATGTCATTCGTCTTGTCCGTTATTTAAATACTAGCATATCTTTAATAGGTGGTTACTCATTCAAACTATGAAATGGAGTGTTCATTAAGCATGACGGTTAAAAAAATTGTCGTTACGAAAAGTTGTAAAAAAAGATCGCCGCGAAAAAAACGTTCTTGTAAATCGGTTTCAATACAAACCATATTATTGGAGCAATTGCAATTTCAAGCACAATTACAATCACAGCTACAAGCCCAATCACAATCCGAACTACAATTTCAGGCACAAGTACAGTCACAGTTACAAGCCCAAGCACAAACCCAGTTACAATTTCAAGCCCAAGTACAGTCGCAGTTTCAAGCCCAAGCGCAGGCTCAATTAGAGGCGCAAATTCAACTGCAAGCGCAAATACAAGCACAGCATCAGGCACAATTACAATTCCAAATGGAAATGCAAAGTCAGATGCAATCGGATAAAACAATTGTGAATATCAATCCTTGTGACTGGCCACCTCCACCACCACCAACCTGATGTAGTTGTGTCAACGATCAATGGTATGCTCTTTTTAAAAGCCACCTGCGAGTTTAGCATTAGCTATGAGGCTTTTCTATTTTGATATTATCTAGTAATGGGAGATTTAAGCGATATGATTTAGTATATAAAAGTGGACTCCAGCGAATAACGCTGGGGGTTTTTTTTTACTCGAAACCGAACATTTGTTTGTGTTTGAAGAACGAACATTCGCATTGGAGTGATAGGAATGATTGAAAGCTTTGTCGGCGGGACTGTGCAAATGATCTACAACGAATGAATAGTAAACATTTTAGCTCATTTATTAGATGAGTTTTTTATTTTAAAAACAGAACGACAAATGAACGACAAAGGGATTTTATGAGAGCTTTAACTTTTACAAATATGCTTAAAACCCTTATAAATAAAGGAATTTACACAAAAAATCGGAGCCCTCTTTCGAGAGCTCCTTTTCATGGGAGAGGAGAAACCGGATGAAGAGCTTATGGGGAAACGTAAGTCTTCTCCGCGGTTGTCTACGACATCTTGCGACGCCGATAAATACATTTTGTCCGCATAACTGGAAAATATACATGGGTCTGCGAATGAATATTGTTGAGTTTGTTTTGGAGAAAGGTAATGCTCATATTTCGACATCCTTCTACTTTATTATGAAAGGGGTTCTATGGTACGATAGGCGGGAATGAGATAGAAGGGGGCAATTGCAGTGAGAGTCATTGCGGGCGAGGCCAAGGGCCGCACGCTGAAGGCTGTGCCTGGTATGAACACGAGGCCGACAACGGATAAGGTGAAGGAAGCTATTTTCAGCATGATTGGACCTTACTTCGATGGTGGAATGGCGCTGGACCTGTTCGCAGGTACGGGGGGATTAGGCATTGAAGCTTGGAGCAGAGGAATCGAACGAACGGTGTTTATAGACCGTGAGAAAATAAGTGTCGATACGATCCGTCTCAACGTCGAAACGGCGAAGATGGGCAGTGCCGCTGAAATTTATAGGAATGATGCAGAGCGTGCATTGAAAGCGCTAGCGAAGCGGGAGCAGAGGTTCCGGCTTGTTTTTCTTGACCCGCCATACAAATTGATTACGATGGATAGTTTGATGGCTCAACTTGCGGCCAATGAAATGCTCGAGCAGGATGCAATCATTGTCGTCGAGCACGATGCCGCGCATGCCTATCCGGAGCAGCTTGAACAATTTGACCGATTAAAGCACGCGAAGTACGGAGATACCGCCGTGTCGATTTACCAATACTACAACGCTGGCAGTCACGACGGGGGAGAATCAGATGTTAATGAATAAACAAGAGCGAGTCGCGGTTTATCCGGGCACTTTTGACCCGGTTACGTATGGTCATTTGGATATTATTCGTAGATCCGCTAAGCAATTTGACCGGTTAATTGTAGCTGTATTGAATAATTCAAGCAAAAATCCGTTGTTCAGCGTAGAAGAGCGCAAGGCGCTCTTGTCGGAAGTTACGCGAGATATACCAAATGTTGAAATTGACAGCTTTCGAGATCTGCTCGTCCGTTTCATGAAATCGCGCCAAGCCAACGTTATTATTAGAGGAATTCGTTCGGTAACGGATTTTGAATACGAGCTGCAGTTGGCGTCAACCAATCATCTTCTTGATGCTGAGATCGATACCATGTTTATGATGACTAATCCGAAGTATTCCTACTTAAGTTCGAGTATAGTGAAGGAAATAGCGCAATTTCATGGAGCTGTGCACGAGCTTGTACCTCCGGTCGTAGAGCAGCAATTACGCGAGAAATATAAAGCAAAGAGCTAATGGTTTCATAGGTAAAAGGTATATAAACTCTATCTGTATCTCTATCATGTTTTTTGGGTTTTTCGATAGGGGAGCAGCATTATGGCTAAAGCAATAACGATCAGTGCAATGATTGCACAGGCTGTCAGGGAGTGCTGCCATAATAAAGGAAGCTCACTGACTTTTAGGGGTACGGCGGAGTAAGTGCCTAACGCGTCATCTGGAGAATCGAAGGCAACAAAGGTTGGTGTAGAGCCGGGCGCAAGCAAAGGGCGCAGCAACGATGTAATTGGATGCCACAGGACAACCATAAATAGACAAGCGTGCACGGCATGAGCCGCTCTCCAGGCGATAAAGGGCAGCAGCTTCAGATCTGTCCCAGAGATGGAGTAGCCGGCTTGCAAGATACCGCTTAACCCGCTCCAGGCAAGCACGGCGGCGATGGCAGCCGCATTGGCGAGCGTACTCGTTCCAGGGGCATCCCACACCGCTGCGGCGTAAGCGCCGAGATGGCCTTCAAAAAAAGCTTGGCCGATAAAGCCAAGACCCGCCTGGTCTAGAAGCGGGGAGAGGAGCGGCTCCGCAAGCTTGGCGAGAACGGCCGCGAAAATCATAAACCCGCCGATCATCATAAGTTTTTGAACGCTGGTGGCTACGGAATCGCCCAGTGCTTTGCCAAAGCTTCTTCCATCCTGCTCTCGGCCTAGCCGGAGCGCCTCGGCAGCTTGATGAAGCATGCTTGGTTTTTGTTTGTTTTCAGCGTGTGCACTAGCCGTAGGGAGATTACTTTGCTCTTTCCGGCTAAACAATGTTATTAGCAGCATGATCCAAATCGCGGAAAGCCATACCGCAGTTGCGATAATGAAACCGGCAATCGGTTTATGCAGAAAACCAGCCCCAATAACGACGAGCATAAACAAGGGGTTAGGCATGTGAGAAAGGGCTAGCAGACGCTGGCCCTGTTGTTTTGATACGATGTTTCTTTTACGCAGGGAAGCTGTTGCTTCCGCCCCTCCAGGGTAACCGCCCATCCAGCCCATTACGATGGTTAGTGCTGCTTCGCCTGGCAGCTTGAACAGTCTGCCCATCAGCGGCTGCAGAAGTGCTCCGATCGCATGCGCAAGCCCGAAGGCGGCAATTAACTCATATAATACGAGAAAAGGCAGCAAGCCGGGAAAAACGATGCTCCACCACACCGTCAATCCTTTCAGTGAAGACTGGAAAGCAGCATCCGGCTGTAAAATGATGGCGACAACAAGCAAGAGGGATAGGAACGCAAGCAAAACCGTTTTAGCCAAAGCTACTCAACTCCTTTGTTTCGAAGGGAGAACACCGTCATTGACTTGTCCGCAATTAGATGCTGAGCATGAAGGCTCGGACAATCGTATACGTTAATTAGTACGCCGGTAATGCTTGGGTTATACCATCTGGCTGTCCTAATGCGTCCATCATGCGGTTGTTGTTAGAATTGGTTTGGAATTTTGGAAGCTCAAATGGAGGCCTCCGTATGCTAAAGCAAGGATCCAATATACGTAGTGTGGTTTTATATGTGTTGTCTACAGCTGTTCTGATGTGGGCGCTGCTTTATGCGCCTACTCCTTATGTTGCCTATGAACCAGGCATAGCCGTTCCGGTCAAGCCAATGGTAGCTATTGAAGAGGGGGATGAACTTGGAGAGGGAGATTTATTGCTTACGGCTGTTAAATTGACGGAGCCGAATTTTTTACGCGCGATCCAGTCGGTCTGGAATTCGAATGTGGAGCTGCACCTCAAAAAAGATGTACTCCGAGGGTATTCAAAGGAACAGTATGCAGCAAGATTGAACGTCGTCATGCAAGGCTCTCAAAATAACGCCATTGAAGCCGCGTATCGCTACGCGGGTTTACCCTACGAGACACGCACGGAAGGCATTATTATATCCGATGTAGCTGCAAACGCTGAAAAAGGCTTCCCTATGCGCTTCTCTTTCGAGGCTGGAGATCGGATGCTTGCGATTAATGGGAATACCGACTTTGGAAGCGGTGAGGAGTGGCTTGAGAGGCTGCGTGGAAGCAGCAAGGATAAGCCTTTGATATTTGAAGTGGAGCGGGGCGACACCAAGCTTAGCATCGTGTATCCAGCTGATACATTAGAAGCTTTTATGACAGACGTGCAGCTTCTGGAGGCGATCGGAATAAAGAATCTGACGGAGCTGCGGAGCATAGAACCAGTAGACGGGGACAAGCGCTTAACGATAGCGGCAGGAGAAATTGGTGGACCTTCTGCGGGCTTGGTGTTTGCATTGCAGTCTTTGGATCTTTTGACGGAGGGGGATTTATCTGGCGGGCACCGGATCGCTGCGACGGGTACGATTACCATAGAAGGTAATGTTGGCCCAATCGGCGGCATCAAACAAAAGATTGTCGTAGCAAGCCGTGAAGGAGCAGAGCTATTTCTAGTGCCAGCGGGCAATTTCAAGGAAGCCAAGGCAAAGGCAAGCTCGCTTGGAACTAATATGAATGTTGTTAGCGTGGGAACGCTGCAGGAAGCCTTGGATCAAATCGAGGCATTCGAAGCAGCGTCCGTTTAATCGTATTTACATCCCAGCGTTATTGCGCGATAATATTATTCCATCGTAATGGGCTTGTCCATAAAATCACGGAATAAGGATTTTGACGATGCGAACCCGGGCTGCCCTAGCATATAAACACTGCTGGCCTGCGTATCCAGCTCCAGATAACGGTAGGATTGGGACGCTCTTGCGGCGCTAAGCAGTACCGGCAGTTTTGCTGTGCTGCGCATGCGGCGAAGTAATTGCTTTCCTTTTTCCGAAAATCCTAGTACTCTTATATATTCAACACCTGCTAAGAGTCGATCCGGAGTGAAATCTGCTTTGTGATGACCAAGAAGAATCGCCAGAAGCGCACGTTGAAGCTTAGTGCGTGTGTACCTCTTGGTTTTCAACGTGTCTAACAAGCTTTCGAATTGGAGCGATGCAAGCTTTGGCATGGCATTTCCTATGCGATGCTCCAACCCTTCCGTTATTTCGTGCATCTCGGCAAGCTGAGCTGGCGTGCGAGTAAGAATGGCATGAAGCAACGCGTTTGTATAAGGTTCCCAACTCATCGGGCAATGTCCAGCCAGCCATTCTTGCTGTAAAATGCGGAAGGTGGACGCTGGCACATAGGCTTGCGCTGCTTCGAGGGAACGCTGTTCAAGCAGCAACTTGCGAATCGCTGTTGCGCTTGCGATCTGGCGATCGGTGACGGTTTGTTGACTATACTGCGCTTTCTCGCGCGTGATCGTAAAGGGTTCCATTTTTCCTTTCAATCGATGGTGAGCAATCAGATAGTGAAGGCCTAACGTATGATTGGGAAGCGCAAATGGAAAATTAACGGCATCGACATATCCTTGATCTGATAAATAGCTGGTGATGGCGCTGCTGTATGCGCTTGGGTAGCTTACACCGGTTTGAAGCCGCTGCATAAGCAGGCTTTTGAAAGCAGCAGGCTCGTCTGCAACGATCTGGGCAGCCTGGAGCAGGGGTGCAAGGTCTCCGTTCTCGGTACCGAAGCAGAAGCTGTCTACAACGCCTGTTGCTTCCAACAAGGATACTGCACCGTAAGCAAACCATTCGGCAGCTTGCGTTGCATAAGCCACGGGAAGCTCGATGACGAGATCGCAGCCGCCTTCTAGCGCCATTTTGGTCCGGGCCCATTTGTCGAGCAAGGCTGGTTCACCGCGCTGCAGGAAATGTCCGCTCATTACGGCTACGACTGCGTCTGTTTGCGTTATTTTGGCCGATTGTTGCAAATGATACAAATGACCGTTATGAAATGGGTTGTATTCGACAATAAGTCCCACCGTGCGCATTCGCTTGACCTCTCTTTAGTTAAATGTTGGTGGTTTCACTATAGCATAGAGAAGGCGCTCAATCACGGGCTGCTAATGGCATTAAGTAAAAACAGTGTGAAAATGTTGACAAAACAGTAGTCTGATAGATATAATAATCTTTGTTTGTTTGGGGTGATCTGATGCAGTTTCATATTCAAGAAACAATGTCCAAAGGCTTAAAATTGACAATCGATGAAGAGTTGAATGTCAGTGACCTTTTTAAAGGACGCCAAGATGTTTATCGTACGGGACCGCTCCATGTAGCGCTTCAGGTGACAGGGCACGAAAGCTTTATTGAGGTTAATGGCAAGCTTGCCATTGATTTCGAACTTGCTTGCGCGCGCTGCCTTGATCCAGTGCAAGAGCATACGGTTATTGCTTTCTCTGAAGTGTTCAAACGTCCTTCCTCTAAAGAGGATCGCGATGAAGATGCGGAAGAGGAAGAAAGTGATTTCATTGAGGTGGATGGGGAAAGACTGAATTTGATGCCTTATGTGGAAGAAGCGCTTCAATTATTCATGCCTTATGCTCCGCTTTGCCGAAATGACTGTAAAGGTCTCTGCCCAACTTGTGGACAGAACTTAAATGAGCACAAATGCGACTGTTCGACGGATAAGATTGACATCCGTTTTGCAGCGCTGAAGGATCTGTTTAAGGAATAAGCGAATGTAACGATTGATTTTTTGAAGGAGGTGTTAAATATGGCAGTACCTCAGCGTAGAACATCCAAGACTCGCCGTGATAAACGTCGTACGCATTTCAAACTTGCAGTACCGGGCATGGTGAAGTGTGAGCAATGCGGCGAGCTGAAATTGGCTCACCACGTATGCAAAGTTTGTGGATATTACAAAACTAAAGAAGTCATCTCCCAATAGTGGATTGATTTCAGGGATAGCACTCCATCATTTGATGGGGTGCTATTTTTTGTTGAAAAATATCGCTATTTAAGTCCATGTTACAGAACAAATCTGTCGTCCTTGTGCACTTGTTCAGAGTAATCCTAATGTGCTAAGCTTATTTAATATTGCGACATTGGGGAGCGAGATTGCGCTTAGACGTATTTTTTTATATACTTAATTAGTACCAGGTGATAAGATCAAGCAACATACATAGACTTAATATGCATATGTATTTTATAAAACATCAACGCGGATCTTGCAGAGTTTAACTTCAATCTAATTAAAGGTGGTGCCGAATATCGAACGAATGCCCAAACGGCAGCGGCATCAGCAGCTTGCCCGGTATATTGATGAAAATCCCTTTATTACCGATCGGGAGCTCACGCGACTGCTAAAAGTAAGCATCCAGACGATTCGGCTCGACCGTATGGAGCTTGCCATACCGGAGCTAAGAGAACGTCTGAAGCTGATGGCAGAAAGATCCTATGATTCCGTTCGGTCCTTGCCCTTGCATGAGGTTATTGGTGATATTGTGGATCTTGAATTGGACAAGAGCGGTATTTCTGTATTTGAGATCAGGGAAGAACATGTTTTCTCGAGAACCGGAATTGCTCGCGGCCATCACGTCTTTGCTCAAGCGAATTCACTGGCAGTTGCTATTATAGATGATGAGATTGCACTTACAGTAACAGCAGATATTAGATTCATTCGTCCCGTCAAGCTCGGCGAGAAATGTATTGCCAAGGCTTATGTGCGCTCGATTTCGGGGGAGCGGAGCAAAGCGAAGGTTGAGCTGTTTACTTATGTTGGAGATGAAATGGTGTTTCAGGGTAACTTTGTGATTTATCGGTCCGCGGGAGATACAGATGCTGAAGGAGGAAACGAGAGTGCGGATCGCTATTGATGCTATGGGCGGCGATAATGCTCCTGGCCTGATTGTGCAAGGAGCGCTTGATGCCGCTGCGCAGTGGCCGGATACGGAGCTGCTGCTTGTCGGAGAAACGTCGGTGATTGAGCCGCTTATGAAAGGACAGAAGCCTGCTAACGTGACGATTTGCCATGCGGATGAGGTCATTGGTCCTGATGATGAGCCTGTGAAGGCGGTTCGCCGCAAGAAAGGGGCATCCATGGTCGTTGCTGGGCAGCTCGTTCGCGAGAAGCAGGCAGATGCAATGCTTTCGGCGGGCAACACAGGTGCTCTAATGGCTACGGGGCTGCTAGTCGTAGGAAGAATGGACGGAATTGAACGGCCAGCGCTAGCGCCAATGATGCCAACCATGGACGATGTGGGCATTCTAACGCTCGATTTGGGAGCAAACATGGATGCGAAGCCGGAGCACTTGCTGCAATATGCGATTATGGGCAGCATTTACCGAGAAAAGGTGCATGGATTAGAAAAGCCGCGAGTAGGGCTTTTAAACGTTGGTACCGAAGCGATGAAAGGCAATGAAATGGCGAAAGCTGCATTTGCCCTGCTAGAACAAGCACCGGTTCATTTTATCGGAAATGTGGAAGCAAGAGATGTTTTGAACCGGAATTGCGATGTATTGGTATGCGATGGCTTCGCCGGCAATATTATGCTTAAGGCGATGGAGGGTGCAGCGGGTACCATTTTCACATCGCTTAAGGATGCATTTGGTGAATCCTTATTGACGAAGCTTGCCGCAGCGATCATGCTGCCAAAGCTGCGGTCATTGAAAAAAAGAATGGACTACAAGGAGCATGGCGGTGCGCCATTACTGGGCCTTAACGGGCTGGTAGTCAAATGCCACGGCTCTTCCGACGCTCTTGCTGTGAAAAACGCTGTAAGGCAAGCGCGAAGCGCGATTCAGGGTCAATTGATTGAAACGATTGCAGCAGAAATCAACGGGAAGTGAGTGTGCGAAATGGGTTTACATCCTGTAGGAATTCTAGGAACTGGCAAGTATGTTCCTGAACGTATTTTATCGAACAAAGAGCTGGAAGCGATGGTAGAGACGAACGATGAATGGATCGTTACGCGCACAGGCATAAAGGAACGCCGTCTAGCAGCAGCGGACGAAGCTACTTCTGATCTTGCGCTCTATGCATCGCAAAAGGCGATAGCCGCTGCTGGCTTGACAGCAGAGGATATTGATTTGATCATTGTTGCAACGATTACGCCTGATATGTTCTTTCCTTCGACGGCGTGTCTTCTGCAGGATAAGCTTGGAGCGAAAAAAGCGGCGGCATTCGATTTGTCAGCAGCATGCTCAGGCTTCATTTATGGACTGGCAACAGGCTCAAGCATGATTGCCAGCGGCATGTATAAGCATGTACTCGTTGTAGGTGCGGAGACGCTCTCTCGCATTACCGATTATACGGACCGCAATACGTGTATTCTTTTTGGCGATGGAGCTGGTGCTGTAGTGCTCGGGCAGGTTGAAGAAGGCCGCGGTTTCCAATCCTTCAAGCTCGGGGCAGATGGCAGCGGCGGGGATTTGCTTAAAGTAAGCGGCGGAGGCTCCCGTATACCGGCAACGGAGGAAAGCGTTCAAACCAAGCAGCATTATATTCATATGGCTGGCAATGACGTCTTTAAATTCGCAGTAAGAATAATGGGCAGCGTTGCAGAGGAAGCTTTGGAAATGGCTGGCATTGCGAAGGAAGACATCAGCCTGTTGGTTCCTCACCAAGCGAATATTCGTATTATCCAATCTGCACTAAATCGACTGAATTTGTCTGAGGACAAAGCTATGATTAATTTGGATCAATATGGAAATATGTCTTCGGCTTCGATTCCAGTTGCTTTGGCGGAAGCTGTTGAGCAAGGACGTGTGAAAGAAGGCGACAAAATCGTGCTCGTGGGTTTTGGCGGCGGCTTGACTTGGGGCGCTTCGGTTCTTGTTTGGTAATTTAAAGTATGCAGGACAACAGTTCTTATCCTGAAAAGAAGCTTCATTTGCATTCTAATTAGGATCGGTTTATATTTCACCGCGGAATGGCATTGTCGCTCTTGTGAGGGCACAAGCGGTTTACGCGTGTAATGGAGGAATTCAATTGAGTAAAACGGCATTTGTATTCCCAGGACAAGGCGCGCAGGCCGTGGGGATGGGCAAGGATATTTATGACGCTTATAACCAATCGCGGGCTGTTTTTGAACAAGCCGATGAGGCACTGGACTTTTCCCTAAGCAACATCATATTTGAAGGGCCTGAAGAGACACTCAAACAAACGGCGAACACACAGCCTGCGCTGCTTACCGTTAGCGTGGCTATGTTGGAAGCATTGGCGGAACGTGGTCTGAAGGCGGATTATGTAGCTGGCCACAGCCTGGGTGAATATAGTGCTTTGGTTGCTGCAGGTGTATTGTCATTTGAAGATGCCGTTCGTACCGTTAGGGCACGCGGCCAGTTTATGGAGCAAGCAGTCCCAAGCGGACAAGGTGCGATGGCGGCCGTACTAGGTGCTGAACGTGAGACATTGGCAGCACTTTGTGCAGCTGTGACAACAGAGGGTTCAGCAGTTGAACTGGCGAATGTGAACTGTCCCGGACAGATTGTCGTATCAGGAACCGCAGCGGGCGTACAAGCTATTGTCGAACGCGGCAAGGAAGAAGCTGGCGCCAAACGCGTCATTCCCCTAGAAGTCAGCGGACCCTTTCACTCCTCGCTGATGAAGCCTGCAGCCGTTAATTTGGAGTCTGTTCTAGCTGGCATCCAGATGCAAGATGCTGCTATCCCCGTTGTTGCAAACGTTACTGCACGCACGGTGACGGCAGCAAATGAAATTCGAGGGCTGCTTGTAGAACAGGTCTATTCACCCGTATTATGGGAAGACAGCATTCTCTATCTGATTGAGCAGGGCGTGGATACTTTTGTAGAAATTGGTTCAGGTACAGTTTTAGCTGGCTTAATCAAAAAAATCGACAAAAATGTTCGCGTCATATCGGTAAACAGCAGTTCTGCGCTCGAAGCGCTTTAGGAAAAGATTGAAGTAGAGTGGAGGCGATAGAATGTTTGCCAGCTTGGAAGGTAAGAAAGCACTTGTAACCGGAGCATCGCGCGGCATTGGGAGAGCGATAGCTGTCGCTCTTGCCGAAGCAGGTGCCGATGTTGCCATCAACTACTCCGGAAGCGAAGCAGCGGCAGCAGAAACAGCACAGGCTGTGGAAGCGCTGGGAAGGCGCACAATCGTCATCAAGGCGAATGTCGGTAAAGCGGACGAGTTTGACTCGATGGTCAAGGAAGTAATCGAGCAATTCGGATCGATTGACATCTTGGTGAATAATGCGGGTATTACAAGAGATAATTTAATCATGCGTATGAAGGAAGACGAGTTCGACCAAGTCATTGAAACGAACCTTAAGGGTGTGTTCAATGGGATTAAGGCAGTCACACGTCCGATGATGAAGCAGCGTTCGGGCCGCATTATCAACATTTCATCCGTTGTTGGCGTGCTCGGCAATCCTGGCCAAGCGAACTATGTCGCGGCTAAGGCAGGCGTTATTGGCCTTACCAAGGCCAGCGCGCGCGAGCTCGCCTCCAGGGGCATCACTGTTAACTGCGTTGCCCCTGGCTTTATACAAACCGAGATGACGGATAAGCTTCCGGAAGAAATGCGCCAATCGTTAGCCGGCCAGATTCCGCTTGCCCGTCTCGGTGATCCGAGCGACATCGCAAACGCGGTCCGTTTTCTTGCTTCGGATGCCTCCGCCTATATGACGGGGCAAACGGTGCATGTGGACGGCGGCATGTATATGTAACACTGATTAATTTGGCAATTCGGAATTAAAACGGTTACGTATGGCATTTTATCTTTAATTCTCGTATAATACCATGGAGGAGGTGAACCGGATGTCCGAAGTAGTAGATCGCGTAAAACGTATCGTCATCGACCGACTTGGCGTGGACGAAGCGGAAGTTACACTAGAAGCTTCATTTAAAGATGACCTCGGCGCTGACTCTCTTGATGTCGTTGAATTGGTCATGGAGCTAGAAGACGAGTTTGATATGGAAATTTCTGATGAAGATGCTGAGACTATCACCACTGTGGGAGAAGTAGTTAAATACATACAATCTCATACGTAAGAAGGACAAGTCCCGTTTGTAACAAACGGGACTTCTCTCCATCTAAATGGTTTTTGATCATCAGAACGACAAAAATAGGTACTGCTGGGTATGCGCAATGATTTTATACCTCCTTATATTTCGAGCGTAAAGGCTCTTACTGTCCAAGAACGGTCTGGCTTGTATTTACCAAGAAATATAAGCAGGGTATACGCGGTACGGTCATATTGACTGATAATTTATACAAGGACGAGTTTGCTCGTCTATATGCTGGACATAGAGGTGAATCGAATGAAACAAAGAGTTGTGGTTACGGGCATGGGCGTTATTACGTCCCTCGGTTCCGATTTGGAGCAATTCTGGGGCAACCTGCTGGAAGGAAAATCAGGGGTATCGGTCGTTGAGGCTTTCGATTTCTCTGAATATCCGACCTATATTGCCGCAGAAGTGAAAAATTTTAATCCAGAAGATTATGGCTTAGATAAGAAAGAAGCACGCAGAATGGACCGCTTTGTGCAATTTGCCTCGGTAGCGAGCCAATTGGCGGTTAAGGATGCGGATTTGCAAATTGGCCAAAATGCAGACGCTGAGCGCGTAGGCGTAATGGTAGGTTCGGGAATCGGCGGACTTGGAACATGGGAAGATCAACATAACATTTTGCTGGAGAAGGGTCCTAAGCGTGTCAGCCCATTCTTTATTCCGATGATGATTGCCAACATGGCATCCGGACAAGTCTCGATGCTGACTGGCGCAAAAGGCCCTAACAGCACAGCGGTTACCGCTTGTGCGACCGGTACTCATTCCATCGGTGATTCCTTTAAGCTGATTCAGCGCGGCGATGCCGACGTTATGATTGCTGGCGGAGCTGAAGCGACAATCAGACCAACGGGAATGGCGGGCTTTTGCTCGATGCGCGCAATGTCTGTTCGCAACGATGAGCCAGCGAAGGCAAGCCGTCCATTTGACATAGACCGTGACGGTTTTGTCATGGGTGAAGGCGCCGGCGTCTTGGTGCTCGAATCGCTTGAGCATGCACAAGCGCGCGGAGCGAAGATTTATGCGGAAGTAATCGGGTATGGCATGAGCGGAGATGCCCACCATATGACTGAGCCGGACCCGGATGGGGCTGCTCGCTGCATGGTGAAGGCGTTCAAGGATGCCGGTATTGAGCCTTCCGACATTGACTATATCAACGCGCACGGCACATCTACTCCTGTCGGCGATCGCTCGGAGACCAAAGCGATTAAGAAGGCGCTTGGTGACCACGCTTATAAGGTCGCTGTCAGCTCGACCAAATCGATGACCGGTCACTTGCTTGGAGCTGCCGGAGGTGTGGAAGCTGTTATTTTGGGCTTGACGCTCAAGAACGGCATTATTGCACCAACCATTAATTTAGACAATCCAGACCCAGAATGCGATCTGGACTACGTTCCAAATAAACCGCGTGAGGCGGATGTGAAGATTGCGCTTTCCAACTCATTTGGATTCGGCGGTCATAATGCATCGATCGTGATGAAAGTTTATGAAGCGTGATTCCTTCTATGAGCTGCAGCAGCGACTGCAGCTCAGCTTTAAACGGACGAAGCTGCTTCGGCAAGCCTTTACGCATACCTCTTATGTGAATGAGCATAAGCGCGGTTCGGCTCAGGATAATGAACGTTTGGAGTTTTTGGGAGATGCAGTGCTGCAACTGCTTGTCTCGGAGTATCTATTCTCGACGTATCCGCAGCGTCCGGAAGGCGAACTGACTAGAATGCGCGCTTCCATCGTCTGTGAGCCTTCACTGGCGCAATTCGCGGAACGGTTGGAGCTAGGCTCTCACGTCCTTCTTGGGCGTGGGGAAGAACAGCTGGGCGGTAGACAGCGGCAAGCGCTGCTTGCTGACTTGTTTGAATCTTTTGTCGGGGCGATTTATTTAGATGCTGGCATTGAGCAAACGAGAGCTTTTCTGAATGAACATATGTTTCCGTTCGTGGAATCCAATGACTACGGCTTGCTCGTGAAGGATTCCAAGTCCAAGCTGCAGGAGCGTTCGCAGCATCACGGGCTTGGCGCGGTTGAATACCGGATTATCGAGGAGCGCGGGCCTGCGCATGACCGTGAATTTGTAGTTGAGGTGTATCTCGGGGAAGAACGCTTCGGCGTTGGAAGCGGGAGAACGAAGAAGGAAGCGGAGCAGCGTGCGGCGGCTGAAGCATGGCGCAACTTGTCGCAGGAGCAAGCTTAAGCAGCGAAGAGAGTGTCCTAGCAGGTCATGCGATCTGATTGGATGCTCTCTTTTTTATGATCAGATGTGCTTACGATGTTGTTCATCTAAGGAGGGGCGGCACTGCACGCAGAGTCCGGTTTTGCCTGTCAATATGGTTATCAAGGCCCATAAGATGTGGTACAATGAGGGGTGAGGTGAAAACCAAGTTATGTTTCTGAAACGGATTGAATTAGCAGGCTTTAAGTCTTTCGCCGATCGGACTGAAATGGAGTTTGTAACCGGAATTACTGCGGTTGTCGGGCCAAATGGCAGCGGTAAAAGCAATATTTCAGACGGCATACGCTGGGTGCTTGGCGAGCAAAGCGCCAAGAGCTTGCGGGGCGGCAAGATGGAGGATATTATTTTTGCAGGCAGCGATGCCCGCAAAGCTGTCAACTACAGCGAGGTTTCGCTCACGCTCGATAATGCCGACGGCGCGCTGCCGCTCGAGTATAACGAGGTGACGGTTACGCGGCGCGTTCATCGGAGCGGCGACAGCGAATATTTGATTAACAAGCAGCCATGTCGGCTAAAAGATATTACCGAGCTGTTTATGGATACCGGTATCGGTAAAGAGGCCTACTCCATTATTGGACAAGGCCGTATTGAAGAAATTTTAAGCACGCGTTCGGAGGATCGGCGCGGAATTTTTGAGGAAGCCTCCGGCATTGTCAAGTACAAGTCACGCAAGCGCGAGGCGCAGAGAAAGCTTGACGAGACGGAGCAAAATTTGCTGCGCATCCACGACCTTGTGACTGAGCTTGAGGATCAGGTTACTCCGCTGTGCAAGCAATCGGAGAAGGCTATTCACTTTAAGTCGCTCAAGGAGCAGCTGAAAACAAAAGAAATTTCGATGTACGTACATAGCATTGAGCAAATTCATGGCTCATGGACGGAAGCGAATAGCAAGCTTGAGCGGTTGAAGCAAGAAGAGCTTCAATTGTCCACGGTTGTTAGCAAGCACGACGCGCATCTGGAGAAGGATCGTCATCAACTGCGAGAGCTAGAGCTTGCCCTAGACCAGCTACATGAAGCGATGCTCCAAATTAGCGAGGACTTCGAGAAATGTGAAGGCTACGGCGAGGTGCTCAAGGAGCGAAAACGCAACCTTGAGCAGAACAAACGTCAGCTTGAGGAGTCGATTGCTGCACAGGATGCTCGTATCGGCACGATGACGCAGGAGGAAGCCGAGTTCCGCAGCCGCGCAGCTGCATTGCAGCTTCAGCTGGCTGATCTCCGCGCGAAAATATCCGATGAGGAAGCCCGCTTGTTGGGCGTTGCAGGCGGAGCGGTTGCTGATGCGGAAGAAACGCTTAAAGGTGAGCTCCTTGAGGTGCTTAGTTCAATGGCTCAGCATCGCAATGAAATCCGTTACGCAGCGCAGCAGCTGGAGACGCTTCAGCGCCGGATGGAGAGAATCAGCGAGGATGAGAGCAAATGGCTGGAGCAGCAAACCAAGCTGGATGCCAGGAGATTAGAACTCGCTGAAGCACTCGAATCGACGCTTGCGCGCCTTGAACAAGCCAGAAACAAAACGCTTACGGAATCCGAGCAGGTTAGAACGATCTCGCAAGGATTGGAAGAAGTAACGCAAGCGATACGCAAGTGGGAGCAGAAGCTTGACAGTCATGTTTCCAGACGCGATACGATGAAGGAAATGCAGGATGCGCTTGATGGCTTTATGCAGGGTGTCAAAGAAGTGCTGAAAGCATCAAGACGCGGCAATAGCGGGATTACAGGTGTCCATGGTGCGGTAGCAGAGCTGCTCCGTGTGCCTGAACGAATTGAGACTGCCGTAGAGACCGCGCTTGGCGGAGCCTTGCAGCATATCGTTATGGAAGATGAGAAAACGGCGCGCACCGCGATTGCCTTCCTCAAGCAGCGTCAGCTCGGACGAGCGACGTTCCTTCCGTTGGACGTCATTCGCGGCAGGCAAGTGCCTGAACACGACAGGCGCACCGCGGAAACAATTGAAGGTTTCGTAGGGGTTGCTGCTGATTTGGTCAGCTCGGATTCTCGCTACTCCGCAATCGTAAACAGTTTGCTTGGCAATGTGCTGCTTGCAGAAACGCTGGAACAAGCGAACCGCATTGCTTCCAAGTGCCAATACCGCTACCGGGTCGTAACGTTGGAAGGCGATGTGGTTAACGCAGGCGGTTCCATGACAGGGGGCAGCCTCCAAAAGAAGGGAGCCAGCCTGCTCGGCCGTCAGAGGCAAATTGATTCGCTCGACCAAGAGATCAAGGACTCTGAAAGAATGGTGGAGCAGCTGCGGAACAAGCTCAGCGATTTGCGTAAAGAGCATTCCATTCGTTCCCATAATATAGAAGAGCTGCGTACGGAAGGTGAAAAATGCCGGATTGAAGAACAGCAAATTAGAGCCGAGCTGCAGCAGCTGCATAACGAAGCCAAGCACTTGGACGAGCAGCGTCAGCTGTATTCGGCAGACCGTAATACGCATTTGTCTGAGCAAAAAGACGTTCAGACGGCGGCAGCGGCAGCAGAGAAGCGTATGGAGCAGCTTGTTGTGGATGAAGGGAGATTGCAGGAAGCGATTCGTTTGGCTGAAGAGCGGCGTAAAGCAAGTGAATCTGCCAAGGAAGAGCTTCAGGGACAGCTTACCGACATTAAGATAGCTGCGGCGAAGACGGATCAGGAGAGATTGTCATATGAGGATCAATCTGCACGCGTGCGGACAGAGATCCAACGGGCAAAGCAAGAGCTGCAAGGGCAGCGTTCGTTGTTGGTTCAACAGGAAGAGGAGCTCGCCAGACATAACCAAGAAATGGTGAATCAAATCGAGCAGCTTAACCATCTGCGCATTAAGAAACAGGAGTGCGGGGAACAAACAGATTTGAAACGGTCGGCGCGGGCGCAGCGAATCGCGGAGCTTGATCTAGGCGAGAGTGAGACGAAGGAACAGCGCGCACAGCTTAGGCAAGTGGAAGAGCAAATGCGTCAGACCGAAATTGCCGCGAACCGTCTGGATGTAGAGCTCGATAACCTGCTTCGCAAGCTTAGTGAGGAATACGAGCTGAGCTACGAGTTGGCGAAAGAAGAGTACCCTGTGCCGGAAGACGTTATTGGCACCCAAAATGAAGTCAGAGATATCAAACGCCAAATTTCGTCACTTGGGGAAGTGAACCTGGGCGCGATTGAGGAATATGAGCGCGTAAGCGAACGGTTTGAATTTTTGTCAGAGCAGAAGGATGATCTTATCGAGGCAAAGACGACGCTGTATCAGGTCATCCGGGAGATGGACGATGAGATGTCGAAACGGTTCAAAACAACATTTGAAGCGATTCGCAGCCATTTCGTTGTCGTTTTCGCCAAGCTGTTCGGAGGCGGCAGAGCGGACCTAGTGCTCGTTGATCCGGATCGCGTGCTCGACACGGGGATCGATATCGTAGCGCAGCCGCCAGGTAAAAAGCTGCAAAACCTGCAGCTGTTATCTGGTGGAGAGCGCGCATTGACGGCAATTGCTTTGCTGTTTGCGATATTGCAGGTCAAGCCTGTGCCGTTCTGCGTACTCGATGAGGTTGAAGCCGCGCTAGATGAAGCCAATGTCTCACGTTTTGCGCAATATTTGCGCGAGTTTTCGGAGCTGACGCAGTTTATCGTCGTTACGCATCGGAAAGGGACGATGGAGGAAGCGGATGTGCTGTATGGCGTTACGATGGAGGAAGGCGGCGTATCGAAGCTAGTTTCTGTACGCTTGGAGGATGAAGAGCCGGTATCCGCATAAAAAATCGGCAATGTGAGGATGGGGAGTAGAAACGATGAGTTTTTTTAAGAAGCTGAAGGAAAGCATCGCATCAAAAACAGAAGCGGTAACGAATATATTTAAAGAAGGTCTCTCGAAGACACGCACGGCATTCGTTGAGAAGGTCGAGGAGCTGATTACCCGCCGCAAAAAGATCGATGAGCAGTTTTACGAGGAGCTGGAGGAAATTCTAATTGGCGCAGACGTTGGCGTCAATACGGTGATGCAGCTTATCGAGGATCTGCGCGTTGAGGTGAAGAAGCGGAAGATCGAGGACGCAGCTGATTTGCAGCCGATTCTTTCGGAGAAGCTGATCCACCTTATGAAGGGCGATGATCAGTCAGGCTTGCACATGGCGTCAAGCGGGATAACCGTTATTTTGTTCGTTGGCGTCAATGGGGTCGGAAAGACGACCACGATCGGCAAGCTAGCCCACAAGTTCAAAAGCGAGGGAAAAAGCGTGCTTATGGCTGCGGGAGACACATTCCGCGCTGGAGCTATTGAGCAGCTTGAGGTATGGGGTGAACGTGTAGGCGTGGACGTGATTAAGCAGCAATCGGGTTCAGATCCCGCGGCAGTGATGTATGATGCGGTGCAAGCGGCTAAGCAGCGCGGCGTTGATGTGCTCCTATGCGATACGGCTGGAAGGCTGCAAAACAAAACGAATCTAATGGAAGAGCTAAACAAGATCTTCCGCGTTATCAGACGTGAACTGCCAGATGCTCCGCATGAGGTCCTGCTTGTGCTGGATGCGACGACTGGCCAAAATGCACTAAGTCAAGCCAAGCTGTTCGGAGAGAAAAGCGGCGTAACAGGCCTTGTGCTGACCAAGCTTGATGGCACGGCCAAAGGCGGTATCGTCATTGCGATTCGCAATGAGCTGAGCTTGCCCGTTAAGCTTGTGGGACTCGGCGAGAAAATGGGTGATCTTCAGCAGTTTGATTCCGAGCAATTTATCCATGCGTTGTTTGCCGGATTGATTCAGCGCGAGGATGCCAGTGACGAATCAAAAACAGCGGAATAATGTCAGGCTGACCGTTAGTTTCGCCTGAAAGGAGCGGCTTGTAAAGGTGACAAGGTGAAATGCTTGACAGCAGCCTATAGCTTCATGTATGATAAAAGACGTTGTCAGGTGTAAGGGTATTTACCTTGTCGGTGACACAAGCGAAATAACAGGAGGGGCTGAGGGGATGAAAGCAAATGAACCAGATGCCTTATCCAAAACAACCCGAATAAACTTGTTATTCGATTTTTACGAGCCGCTCTTGACTGAGAAGCAGCGGACGTTTCTCAAATATTATTTCCATGATGATTTCTCTCTGGGAGAGATTGCAGCGGAATTCGGCATTAGCCGGCAAGCGGTCTATGAGCATATCAAGCGGGCTGAACAGGTGCTTGAGAGCTATGAGAGCAAGCTTGAACTGCATCTCAAACATGAGTCCTTCTCACAACTAACCGTGCAGCTTGTAAACAGCGTCAATGCTTTATCCCTTTCTGAGGAAGAACGGCAGGCGCTCATGAGCGTTATCGCACAATTTAAATTGACTGAATAATAGATGAAGAATGGAGGTGACGGTACATGGCAGCATTTGAGAGCTTATCGAGTCGGCTTCAAAATGTGTTCAGCAAGCTAAGGGGCAAAGGCAAGGTCTCCGAGGAAGATGTTGGCGAAGCTATGCGCGAGGTGCGTTTGGCGCTTCTGGAGGCGGACGTTAACTTCAAAGTCGTAAAGGACTTTATCGCCAAGGTGAAGGAACGGGCGATTGGCTTGGATGTATCCAAGAGCTTCACGCCTGGCATGGTCGTCATCGATATCGTAAATAAAGAGCTGACCGAGCTGATGGGCGGCACGCAGAGCAAGCTGGCGAAGGCTAACAAGCCTCCAACAGTCATTATGATGGCTGGTTTGCAGGGCGCCGGTAAAACAACGACATCGGGCAAGTTGGCCAAGCTGCTACAGAAGAGCAACAACAAGCCGCTTCTTATCGCATGTGACATTTATCGTCCGGCTGCGATTAAGCAGCTTCAAGTTCTCGGTGAGCAGATTAATGCACCGGTCTTCTCCCTGGGCGACCAGACTTCGCCTGTAGAGATTGCACGTGCCGGTCTGCAGCATGCCAAAGATAACGGAAATGACTACGTCATTATCGATACCGCTGGACGACTGCATATTGACGAAGAGCTGATGGAAGAGCTTAAGCAAATCCATTTGGTTACGAAACCGGATGAAGTTCTTCTCGTGGTGGATGCAATGACTGGACAAGATGCCGTTAACGTTGCCCAAAGCTTTCATGAGCAGCTTGCCTTAACGGGTGTTGTACTCACGAAGCTCGATGGCGATACCCGCGGCGGTGCGGCGCTATCGGTCAAAGCCGTAACAGGCTGTCCGATTAAATTCGCGGCGATGGGTGAGAAGATTGACTCCTTGGAGCCATTCCATCCGGAGCGTATGGCGTCCCGTATTCTCGGCATGGGGGATATGCTCTCCTTGATTGAGAAGGCACAGTCGAATATCGATGCGGATAAGGCGAAGGAAATGGAACGTAAGATGCGTACCGCAGAATTTACGTTCGACGATTTCCTTGAGCAGATGGAGCAGGTTCGCAACTTGGGGCCGCTTGATCAAATTATGGATATGCTGCCCGGCATGAACAAGATGAAGGGCATGAAGGATATGAAGGTCGATGAGAAACAAATCGGCCGCGTCGAAGCAATTGTCCGCTCCATGACGAAACAGGAGAAGCAAAAGCCCGAGCTGCTTAACCACAGTCGCCGCAAACGCGTCGCTGCTGGCAGTGGCACGACGATTGTTGAGGTTAACCGCCTCATTAAGCAATTCGACGATATGAAGAAAATGATGAAGCAATTCTCATCGATGATGGGCCCGAAAGGTCCGAAGGGCGGCAAGAAAGGCCTGAAGGGCATGCTCGGCAAAAATATGAAATTCCCGTTTTAATTTTAGTTTACTCTTTGAAGGAGGTGAATTTTTATGGCAGTACGTATTCGTTTGAAAAGAATTGGTGCTCACAAAGCTCCTTTCTACCGCGTAGTAGTTTCGGATTCCCGTTCGCCGCGTGACGGACGTTTTATCGAAGAGATCGGCACTTATAACCCGGTTGCACAACCGGCTCAAGTTAAGATCGATGAAGAAAAAGCGTTGAAATGGTTGCAAACAGGAGCACAAGCTTCTGATACCGTTCGCGACTTGCTTTCCAAAGCTGGTGTTCTGAAGAAGTTCCATGAGCTTAAGCAACAGAAATAACTGTTGAATAGCGGAGGGCCTTGAGATGAAAGAATTGATTCTTGTCATAGCGAAGGCATTGGTTGATCATCCTGATCAGGTGCAAATCAATGTGAAGGATGATGACCGTGGCACGATATACGAGCTTTCGGTTCACCCCGAGGATATCGGTAAAATCATCGGTAAACAGGGACGCATAGCGAAAGCGATTCGGACGGTTGTCACTTCTGCTTCCGTCAAATCGCCTAAGCGTGTCATTGTTGACATTATGTCATGATGCACATGCGAGAAGAAGGCCGGGATGAATGTCCTGGCCTTCTTTTTTTAAATATAAGACTTTATATGTTTCACCTGATAAAGTATTCTTCTATTTCTACGAGAAACGGATAGCCTCCTCTTGCAGAGGACGACCAAGCCGTTTCTTCTTGGTAATTAGGTTTCATGAGATCTAGACATCTCCAAGCGGCTTCGTTCTTCGACATGGAACGATGCCGTTTTTGCATGTATAATAAGGTATACACATTGGAAGGGCTGGTTTAACATGAGCGAAAAATGGTTTACGGTCGGGAAGGTAGTCAATACGCATGGCATACGGGGAGAACTCAAAATTTTGTCGCAAACGGATTTTGCGGAGGTTCGTTTTGCAGTGGGAAGTCAGCTACTGATGCTGAATGAAGAAAACGGGGCGTCACTTGAAGTGAAAGTGATTGGCTCACGTGCGAACAAAAACGTATACATATTGAAGCTGGAAGGCTTCACGAATATTAATGAAGTAGAGAAATATAAGGGCTGGGTGCTTAAGGTATCGAAGGACAAGCAGCTTGAGCTTGAGGAAGGCGAATACTATTACCATGAAATTATCGGTTGCCGGGTCGTGACGGAGGAAGGTGAGGAGATTGGCACGATCTCTGAAATTTTAAGTCCTGGCGCTAACGACGTTTGGGTTGTGGACCGGCCTAAGGGTTCAGGCAAGCAACTGCTCCTGCCAGTCATTGACGAGGTGCTGAGAAACGTCGATACCAAAGAAAAAGTAGTGACGGTTCACCTCATGGAAGGATTGATTTAACCGATGAAAATAGATGTGCTGACGTTATTTCCTGAAATGTTCGATGGCGTGTTCCAAGCGAGCATCCTGGGAAAAGCGAAGGAAAAAGGGATTGTTGATCTTCAGGCAATCAACTTCCGCGCTTATTCGGGCAATAAGCATAATACGGTTGACGATTATCCTTACGGCGGCGGAGGCGGCATGGTGTTGAAGCCGGAGCCGGTTTTCGCTGCAGTTGAGGATCTAAAGTTGGAAGAGGACGTAAAGCCCCGCGTGGTGTTGCTCTGTCCACAAGGAGCACAGTTTACGCAGCAGAAGGCTGAGGAGCTGGCAAAAGAACAGCACATTGTGCTCATCTGCGGACACTATGAGGGCTACGATGAGCGTATTCGCGAACATCTCGTTACCGACGAGCTATCGATCGGCGATTATGTGCTGACGGGCGGAGAAATCCCGGCTATGGTGCTGATCGACAGCGTCGTAAGACTGCTGCCTGGCGTGCTGGGCAATGAGACGTCGGCAGTAACGGATTCTTACAGCACGGGTCTGCTTGAGCACCCGCACTATACTCGTCCTTCTGCGTTTCGCGGGTGGGAGGTTCCGGAGGTTCTAATATCTGGCCATCATGCCAATATAGAGGTATGGCGGCGTCAGCAATCACTTCTGAGGACGCTGGAGCGCCGTCCTGACCTTCTAAAGAGTGCAGAGCTCTCGGATAAGGAGCGCAAGTGGATCGCTTCTCGAAGGAAACAGGAGACGGATAAGACACGTACGTGAAAATGACTAATGGATAAATATAAAGCCGCAGCGGAAGCCCGCTGCGGCTTTGTTGAGCATGAGGCTCAGAATTATGGCGTATAAAAATTTTGCGTATAATAGACCTGATAACTGCCGCCAATGGCAACGCCCGTTCCGAGCCGCTTCAGCTTGCTGCTCAGCAGCGTCTCGCGATGTCCCTTTTTGGAATTAATCCATCCATAATGAGCGAAAATGCTATTCGTGTAACCGGCTGCAATATTTTCCGATGCGGAATGATACTTGACGCCATTGGCTTTCATGCGGTCAAAAGGTGTCGAACCGTCTGGGTTAGTATGGTCAAAAAAATCACGTGCGCTCATGTCGCTACTGTGTCCATGGGCAGAGGCAGCGGCAAGCTTGTCCCATAACAAAAGCGGAATTCCACGGCTTGCGCGTTCTGCGTTCGCCAAATCAAAAAGCTGCTGCTCATAGGCTGCTTCGAGCTTACTGGAATAGGCTGCTTTTGGAGCTTGGGAAGATTCCTGATTCATAACCAGGATTGCGCTAATTTTGCTGTTGTTTTGTCTGTCCAGAAACAGAGTGGTTCGGACTTTATTGGTAGTATAGGCATAATAGTCGTCAGCGGCCTCTGCTTTCGTAACATTGGATACCAGTTTTTTTGCGTTTTCTATGCTTTGACTGATTTTCACGCCTGATTTCAGGCTCCAGCTGCTGCCTGTATTAGAGTAGAGAGCTGTTACTCGCTCATTTTGAACGCCGAACATCATAAGGTTGTCGTAGCTCGCATTATAGACATACCAGGAGAAGCCATATTCGCTTGGATCGATGCGAGAGGGCTTGCCGAGCAACTGCTGCAGCCTTTGCTGCGTGTCATTCAAAGCAATTCCGCCTAGCGAGTCGTTGGTGTTTTGGATTTTTGTTGCGGATAGAGTGCTGGAATGAAGTTTGAGGTTATAGAAGAAGGTGAGCGCCTCGGCGCGTGTTAGTTTTCCATCTGCAGCAAAACCTGCGACCGTAGCCGAGGTGCGTCCGCTTGATATTTTCTCGTTGAGCAGCCACTGGATGGCGCTTTGCTCGGTGTAGGCTTTACCGCTAGCCGCCGATGCGAGCAGCAGGGCTGCTTGTCCGCGCCGTAATTCGCCTGTTGGCTTAATCGTGCTTAATGGCCAGCCAAGATTATTTGCATAATCGTAATAAGGCGTGGACCAACTGGAGCCGGTTGGTGCGGACTCATTAACTAAACTATATGTTCTTAATAGCATGGCAAGAAATTCAGCTTCATTAACAAGCTTGTTAGGTTTAAACGAGCCATCCTCGTAACCTTGTGCCAAATGCTGTTCGGTTGCCCAAGAAATGTAGAAGCCAGCCCAGTGGCCGCTTGTATCCTTGAACGCTACGGCATCCGCAGAAGCCTGCAAAGGACCTGCCACTGCGAGCACGCTCAATACAGCTAGAATACCCCCTTTTTTCAAAATAGTAGAGAAATGTCTTGGATGGTGCAAAATGGTCACCTCTTTTGTCGGTGTTTGTCATACTTCAGTATACATGAAATTAAAACAAGGTGAAACGGCTATCGCCGTCCTTTGGTGGCGCGTTTCATTCCGAGTAATATAGAGAGTGTATAGCCTAAGGATATGCTTTCCTCTATTTTTTAAAAAATCGTGTTGTATTCTTGGGCTGGTTATGGTAAAATTTCTAATGTTGTTCGTAAAGTCGGACGGTCCGCTATCAGCGATGATCCGGTTCAGAGGAATTCGGGGAGTTTATAAGAACGTCTATGTGGAAGGAGTGAATCAAATGAATCTTTTGCAAACAATTGCGCAAGAAAACCTGCGCCAAGGTCTACCGAACTTTCGTCCTGGTGACACGCTAAAAGTTCATGTAAAAGTTATCGAGGGAACTCGTGAGCGTATCCAGTTGTTCGAAGGCGTTGTTATCAAACGTCGCGGCGGTGGAATTAGCGAAACTTTTACAGTGCGTAAAATTTCCTACGGTGTTGGTGTGGAAAGAACTTTCCCGCTTAACTCGCCTAAAATCGAAAAAATCGAAGTGGCTCGCCGTGGTAAAGTACGTCGCGCGAAATTGTACTACCTACGTAGTCTTCGCGGAAAAGCTGCTCGTATTAAAGAAATTCGTTAAGAACAAACGACAAGAGGGGCTTGCGCAAACAAGCTCCTTTTCGTTTTTTCTCAAAGGCTAATTACATATTCCAACATAGGGGAAGAAGGCGAACAGAGTGGATTCACAGCAGCGCAATGATGGGCTGGACAACGGCAGCGAAAATGATTCAAAAGATACGCAGAACCATGCAGAAAATCAGCAACAAATACCTAACCGCGCAGCAGTCCACGCATCTGGCTCAGGAAAGCAAGGCGGAGCATACAAGGAAATCATAGAATGGATCAAAGCATTAGTCATTGCGGTCGTTCTTGTATTTCTCATTCGTCAATTTTTGTTTTCGCCATTCATCGTCGATGGACCATCCATGCAGCCTAACTTTGAGACAGGCGAACGTCTGATTGTTAACAAAATTTTATACACGATCCGTGAGCCGAAGTTCGGTGAGGTCGTTGTTTTTGATGTACCTGAGCAAGGCCGCAAGTTTATTAAACGCGTAATCGGCGTGCCTGGCGATACCATTAGGCTTGAAGGCGATGATTTGTATATCAACGACAAAAAAATCGAAGAGCCTTATATTAAAGAAGCGATTGCAGAAGCTAATGCTAAAGGCGAGCTATATAATCAAAATGGACCAAACTTTCCAAATCCCGAGGTTCCTGAGACAACGGTTCCCGAAGGCGCGATTTTTGCGCTTGGAGACAACCGGGGCGACAGCACGGATAGCCGTGTGATTGGGTTTGTCGAAGATAAAGAGGTTGTAGGTCGCGCCGATATTATATTCTGGCCGCTGAACAAGCTGGAGTTTATCAAGCACTGGACTAAATGAGGTGAATAAATGACCATTCAATGGTTTCCGGGTCATATGACCCGGGCGAAACGGCAAATACAGGACAAGCTCAAGCTCATCGATCTTGCCATCGAACTATTGGATGCTAGGGTTCCGCTTTCGAGCCGAAATCCGATGATTGAGGAAATTTTGAACGGAAAACCAAGGCTGATCGTGCTTAACAAATCCGATTTGGCCGATCCGAAGACGACGGAGCAATGGATGGCGTATTTCCGCAACGAGGGACACGAATCCATTGCAATTGATTCTTCTACCGGCACGCGCGTAAACGAGGTTCCGCTCAAGGCAAAGCAAATTTTGCATGAGAAGATTGCCCGTCAAATAGCTAAGGGCATTAATCCGCGCGCTATTCGCGGTCTTATCGTGGGCATTCCGAACGTAGGGAAGTCAACATTGATCAATAAGCTGGCAGGCCGTGCGATCGCGTTGACAGGAGACCGTCCAGGAGTAACGAAAGGCCAGCAATGGATTAAAGTGGGAACCGAAATGGAATTGCTGGATACGCCGGGTATTTTGTGGCCGAAGTTCGAGGATGAGCTGGTCGGTTACCGTTTGGCTATGACCGGTGCAATCAGAGAGCAAATATTAAACGTGGACGATATTGCTTTTTTTGCGATGCGTGAGCTAATCGACCGTTACTGGCCGAATATGAAGGAGCGTTATGAGCTTGAGACGCCTCCGAAAGATGCTACCGATTCCGACGAGATTGTAAGAGTGATGGAGGATATCGGTCGCCGGAGGGGCTGCCTGCTAAGCGGGGGACGTGTCGATCTGGAGAAGACGTCAGGCATTATTTTGCGTGATTTGCGTTCAGGCAAGCTTGGACGCATTACGCTGGAGGCACCGCCGTACTGATGTGAAATGGGGGAACGTAACGTGCTGCAATATGAACAGTCGTTATGGCAAGAAGGATATCAAGCCATTGCCGGCGTGGATGAGGTTGGGCGGGGCTGTTTGTTTGGGGATGTAGTAGCTGCTGCGGTTATATTGCCTCCGGGGCTTGTTATTGAGGGAGTCAATGATTCGAAGAAGCTTTCGGAGAAAAAGCGGGACCAGCTTTATGTGACTATTTTGCAGGAATGCGTGGCTTGGTCGGCTGCCCGTGTGGACGCGAAAACCATTGATAAGATCAATATTAAGCAGGCTGCAAGACTAGCTATGAAGATTGCAGTGGAATCCTTGGAGATTCCTTCTGATTATTTGCTGATTGACGCAGAGAAGGTAGATGTCGTTTTGCCTCAGCAATCCATTATCAAGGGCGATGCTACAAGCCAGTCTATTGCGGCAGCTTCTATTGTAGCCAAGGTTACGCGAGATCGCCTTTGCGCTGAGGATTGGGAGAATGAGTACCCTGATTATGGAATTGCCATTCATAAAGGGTATCCCACTAAGCTGCACAGAGAAAGATTGCTTGAACACGGCCCTAGTTTACTGCATCGCCGATCGTTTTTGGGCAGAATTTTTACGGAGGAGCAGTTGCTGCTCTACCAGCCTACTACCTGAGAGAGAAATAATGAACGCTCGATTGATTGCGTGAGGCCATGGAATGGCCTGGGCAATCAATCGAGCGTTTTTTATTAAAATGTAAGACTTGAAATGTTTTACACGATTGAGGAGCCTTCTTTTTCTGGGAGAAACGGATACCCTTTTCTTGTAGAAGACGACGAATCCGTATCTTCTTGCGGATACACTTTTTAGCTGGAGTGACTTCATGCTTAGCTCTCATCAACCGATATAAGGAGTATAGGTTTAACGGAGCAACTAGTAAACGGATATGCGCTTGAGCTAAAGCTCTAAGATAGGCGCTCAGCAGCGGAGGCGGATTGAACAGATGAATATTAGTCAAATGATGCGAAGCTTCCTAGGTGAGGCGTCTAGTACGGATTCTCGGGCCATGGAGCTTAAATCAGGTCAAGTTGTGCGCGGTGTGGTACTGCAGGTGTTGGAAAATAATGAGGCACTCGTCCAAATCAATGGTGTTCAGGTGCGTGCGAAGCTGGAACAGCCGATGCAGGTTGGCCAGTCCGCCATATTGCAGGTTCAGCCGCAATCCAATGGAGCACTTGTTGTACTGAAGCCTGTCGATCCAGGCCAGGTGGGATTACCGGACGACTCGTTCAAGGAGTGGGCAAAGCAGCTTGCGCTGCCTGAACAGAAATGGGCGGTTGAAATCGTGAAGGACTTACGCAAGGAAGGCGCGATATTAAATCGAGAGGTTTCACAAGCGTTTCAACAAGCAGCTGCTGCTATGCCGGCCGGAGGCGATGTGGAAGAGTGGATGAGAGCTGCGGCAGCGACATACAAAAGAGGCTTGCCCATGACGGGCGGTACGGTTAGTGCGATGCAGCAGGTGATGTTTGGGCGTAGCGCGCATGAATTGATCGACACGCTGCAGCAGCAGCTGACGTCACTGGTTAGTTTGGTTGACCAAGACGGTGGAGCACCGGATGCGGCGAAGTCATTGCCTCAAGCAGCTGCTAGAGTGCAAGTCCTGCTTGCAGATGGCATGGAACTGCTGCGCATTGCGGCTTCGGATGCTGATCCGGCTAATGCAGAGAAAGCAGGAGTCAAGGATGCTTCTGTCGTTAAGGCGCAGTTGGTTCAGCCTGTACCGACAGTGAAAGCAGATATAGTGCCTAGCAGTGCATCCAATACGCCTGCCATAGAAGACGGGGCAGATGGGCATGCCATACAGCAGTCAGCCAAAGCGGCAGTAAGCCAGACGAATTGGCTTGGTCAAATGATGAAGTGGATGGGCGTGGACCATGAGCTGCAGCTAGCTAAAGCTGTTACAAGTGAAGCAGCACCTTCTACGCCTGCTAGCCCAACTACTACTGCTACTGCGCAGGGAGCAGAAGCTGCTCCAAAGCCTGCTGCAGCAGCACAGGGACAACCTCTGCCGCAGCAAGCTAATCCGATTATTCCGGAAACAGCAGGGAAGGAGCCTCAGCATACGGCTGGTCTAACGCAGGGCAAGCCTGAGGATCCGGATGATCAGCAGCAGCAGCCCATACGTCACAATGACCTTAGGGCTGGAATAGAAAGGGCTGCCGCTGCGGTCATTTCTTCGGTGGCAGATGATATCCGCATGGCTGATCCCGCTTTACCTTCACAACCAGCAGAATCACTTAAGAGCGCTTTGCTTTCCCTAATCTCATCCGATCAAACACCAGCAGCAATAAAGGAAACGGCACAGCAACTGGTGCAGCAAATAACAGGACAGCAGTTGCTATTGACTCCAGAGCGGAACAGCTCGGTGCTTACGCATGTTACGATGTTTATTCCGCTTAACAGTCCTGATGGTCAGCAAACAGCCTCCGTCCATATTCAGACGAGACGGGGACGCAAGGGAGAGCTGGATTCCTCTAATTGCAGACTTCTGTTTAATTTATCAATGAATACACTTGGCGATACGATGGTGGATGTTAATGTCATGGACAAGATTGTTAGCTTAAATTTATGGAATGACCATCCCGCTATTTCCATGCTTGCCGAAACCTCACGTTCGGAAATTGCAAGCAGTTTGCAGCAGGCAGGTTATCAGCTGCTATCCCTACGAACAACACCGCTTCCAAAGGCTGGCGAGCAAGCGGTGAGCGAAACAGCTGCAAAAAGCAAGCCATTGCCTGAGATGTCAGCTTTTACGTCGAATCGCTACAAAGGGGTCGATTACCGAATATGAGCAGTGAACAGGCGGATTACCCGCCGCAATCCAAAATAAAAAAAGCAGTTGCTTTAAAATACGAGCCTGGTGAGCGAACAGCGCCAGTCATGGTAGCCAAGGGAAAGGGGCAAATGGCTGAGCTTATTCTTGAAAAGGCGAAAGAGAACGGTATCCCTGTTCAAGAGGATTCCTCGCTTGTTGAAGTGCTTTCGAAGCTGGACATCGATCAGGAAATACCGCCTGAGCTGTACACGCTCGTCGCTGAAATATTAAGCTTCGTGTACCGCTCCGACCGAAAAGCGAGGGATCTTCGCGATGCATGAGGCGGAAGAAACTCTTCGTGCTCCCGCGGGTCCAAAGAAAATGGATACCAGAAAGCAAATAGGCAGACTTGGAGAAGACGCAGCGTGTAATTATTTGGATCAGGCTGGCTATGCTATAATTACACGAAACTGGCGATGCCGCAGCGGCGAAATTGATATTATAGCGGAGTGCGAAGGTAGATTAGTGTTCGTAGAGGTTCGTACAAGAAGAGCAGGCGGGAGATTCGGGACAGCTGCAGAGTCCGTTGATCGACGAAAGCAGCAGAAAGTAAGAGATATTGCCCAAGTGTATCTGCGAAATGTACATCTCCAGAATGCTGCAATAAGGTTTGATGTCATTACTGTAATGATTAACCGAATAGATGAAACAATTACGGAATGTAAGCATTATGAGGCTGCATTTTAAAACGCTACATAAAAGAAGGCTTTCTTTGGGGTGAAGTACCTGCAAAGAAAGCCTTTAGTCATATCATTTGGGCATTGATACCGCGATATTGAATCGCTTCAGCGATATGGGCGGCTTCCACATACTCACTTGCCTCCAGATCGGCAATCGTTCGCGCAAGCTTAAGCATTCGGTCATAAGCACGCATACTGATTCCAAGAGCTTCAAAAGCATTATTGAGCAGTTCTGCTCCAGCAGGCGTCAAATTTACAGAGTGGCGCAGAGCAGCACCTGTTAGAGACCTGAGCATAGAGAGACCGTGCTTCGCATGACGCGCCTGCTGAAAAACTCTAGCTTCGAGTACCAGCTTTCTCATTTGGGCTGAATTAAGTGAGATGCCGTTTGTTGGTTGCTCCAATGAAATTGGACGAGGCACCTCCAGCTGAAGATCGATGCGGTCCAGCAGCGGCCCGGATATTTTTGAGCGATATCGGCTAATGCTCGCCGCACTGCAAGTACAGCGCTTGTCACCATATTCATGGCCGTAATAGCCGCAGGGGCAGGGATTGAAAGAAGCTGCCAGCATGATGTTAGCTGGAAACTGGAAAACTGCCTTCGAGCGGGAAATTGTAACGATCCGATCTTCGAGCGGCTGGCGGAGGACCTCAAGCACTTGTCGTGGGAATTCGGGAAGTTCATCAAGGAAAAGCAGTCCGCGATGGGAAAGCGTGACTTCTCCTGGCTTAGGAATAGAGCCTCCTCCAATCAATCCACCGGTTGAGATGGTATGATGAGGAGCCCGGAAGGGTGGCCTAGTCATGAGACCTTGTGAGTGGCTTAGAAGCTTTCCAGCAATGCTGTAAATTTTGGTTACTTCAAGTGCCTCTTGTTCGTTTAATGGGGGCAATATCCCGGGAAGCCGGCGAATCATCATCGTCTTGCCTGTGCCCGGGGGACCACTTAACAAAATATTATGATTACCGGCAGCGGCGATTAGCATGGCCCGTTTGGCTTGGTGCTGACCGATGACGTCTCCGTAGTCGCCGATTTCGTCATCATTGTCGACGGATAAGCTGCTTTTTAAATGCGTGGAACTAGAAACAGTTCTTCGGTCAACCCGGATATGATCCCAGCCTGTTTGCTTTCTCTTGTGCAAGTCCAGTTCGTTAAGATGATTTAACGTAAATAGCTCCATTTCGGATATCCATACGGCTTCCTTTACGTTATCAGCAGGTAGCAAAACACGTGTAAATCCTTGTTTTTTGGCTTGCTCAAGCATCGCGAGAACGCCGGGAACAGGGCGCACATTTCCATTTAATGATAGTTCCCCGAGAAGAAGCGTGTTCTCAAAATGGAGCGGATGAATTTGGTCGCTAGCTGTCAGTATGCCAGCAGCGATGGCAAGGTCAAAGGATGTGCCCTCCTTTCGTAGATCAGCGGGCGCGAGATTTACGGTAATTCGGTCCATTGGGAACGTAAAACCGCTGTTTTTCAGGGCAGCACGAACCCGCTCCACCGATTCTCGAACAGCAGGATCTGGCAGTCCAACAATGCTCACTTGGGGAAGGCCGCTCGAAATATCAACCTCTACGGAAATTCCTTTGCCGTCTACGCCATAGACACTTGCGCTGTGAATCAAACTAAACATGACAAAAAGCACCCCCATGGTTTGTGAATGAAGGTGCTTCCTTACAATTCCGCTCGTTTGTATCATTTTGCCAATATCATAAGTGAGACTTCTTCACTTTGTCAACGTGAAAATATACAGGGTATAGAAAAGGACTTTGGGCATACTAGATGGCGTGGTTCTGAACAGGATAAATAGAAGGTGTTTTCCTGCTTTTTTGCTTTGATCTCAATTCGAGATGAAACCCATATCAAAAAAGCCGTATTAATTATGTATGAAAATAAGGTAACGGATGTCGAAAGGTGCTACAATAATAGAGGTTTGTGTACATATGACTGATTTCAGTCTGTGAAATGGAGGATTTCAACAATGAATATCCATGAGTATCAAGGGAAAGCGGTCCTGAAACAGTATGGTGTCGTCGTACCAGAAGGTAAAGTAGCCTTCTCCGTAGACGAAGCTGTTGAAGCGGCTAAAGCGCTCGGAACACCGGTAGTTGTCGTGAAGGCGCAAATTCACGCAGGTGGCCGTGGTAAAGCGGGCGGCGTTAAAGTAGCAAAAAGCATCGACGAAGTGCGTGCATACGCTAGCGAGATTTTAGGCAAAGTGCTTGTTACCCATCAAACGGGTCCAGAAGGCAAGGAAGTAAAACGCCTTCTAATCGAGCAAGGTTGCGACATCAAGAAAGAATATTATATCGGCGTTGTATTAGACCGCGGTACGGGTCGCGTCGTTATAATGGCTTCGGAAGAGGGTGGCACAGAGATCGAAGAAGTAGCCGAGCACTCCCCGGAGAAAATTTTCAAAGAAATCGTTGATCCAGCTGTTGGCTTGCAAGCTTTCCAAGCTCGCAAACTCGCTTATGCGATCAATATTCCTAACGAGCTTGTTAACAAGACTGTTAAGTTTATGATTTCGCTTTACACGGCTTTCGTTGAGAAAGACGCTTCTATTGCAGAAATCAATCCGCTTGTCGTCACTGGCGACGGACAAGTTATCGCACTTGATGCGAAGCTTAACTTTGATTCCAATGCTCTATACCGTCACAAAGATATCGTTGAGCTGCGCGACCTGGAAGAGGAAGACGCGAAAGAAATTGAAGCGTCCAAATTCGACCTTAGCTACATCGCCCTTGACGGCAACATCGGTTGCCTCGTTAACGGTGCTGGCCTCGCTATGGCAACAATGGATATTATCAAATATTACGGCGGCGACCCTGCCAACTTCCTAGACGTAGGGGGCGGTGCTACAGCTGAGAAGGTAACAGAAGCGTTCAAAATCATTTTGTCTGATGAAAAAGTTAAAGGTATTTTCGTTAACATTTTCGGCGGCATTATGCGTTGTGACGTAATTGCAAATGGCGTTGTCGAAGCAGCGAAGCAAGTCGGTCTTGACCGTCCGCTTGTTGTTCGTCTAGAAGGTACTAACGTAGACCTCGGCAAAACTATTTTGAAAGAATCGGGATTGAACATCGTGGCTGCGGATTCCATGGCGGACGGCGCGCAGAAGATTGTCGCTCTCGTGAAATAAGATAACTTGCTGTGTGGCTGCATGCCGCATACGAATTCATTCAGGGGATGTGAGTTAAGAGTGAGCATTTTGGTCAATAAAGATACAAAAGTTATTACCCAAGGCATTACAGGCGCTACTGGCTTGTTCCATACGAAAGGCGGACTGGAATACGGTACGCAAATGGTAGGCGGCGTAACACCTGGCAAGGGCGGCACTAACGTTGACATTACACTTGATAACGGCACGCTCGTATCATTGCCTGTATTCAATACAGTAGCACAAGCGAAAGCGGCTACTGGCGCTAATGCTTCGGTTATCTATGTTCCACCTGCATTTGCTGCAGATGCGATCATGGAAGCCGTTGACGCTGAGCTTGATCTGGTTATCTGTATCACAGAAGGTATTCCAGTGCTCGATATGGTTAAAGTTAAACGTTACATGGACGGCAGCAAAACCATTCTAATCGGACCCAACTGCCCAGGCGTTATCACGCCGGATGAGTGCAAAATCGGTATCATGCCGGGTTACATTCATACCGCTGGCCATGTAGGCGTTATCTCCCGCTCCGGAACTCTGACATATGAAGCGGTTCATCAATTGACGACTCGCGGCATCGGTCAATCTTCTGCAGTAGGCATCGGCGGCGACCCGGTTAAAGGTTCCGAGTTCATTGATATCCTGAATCTTTTCAACGAAGATCCGGATACCTATGCGGTAATCATGATCGGTGAAATCGGCGGTACGGCTGAGGAAGAAGCGGCTGAGTGGATTAAAGCGAACATGAAAAAGCCAGTTGTTGGCTTCATTGGCGGCGCAACAGCGCCTCCAGGCAAACGGATGGGACATGCAGGCGCAATCATTTCTGGGGGTAAAGGAACAGCTGCCGAGAAAATTGCAACGCTTGAAGCTTGCGGCATTAAAGTTGCTCCAACGCCATCGGAAATGGGTTCAACGCTTGTTAGTGTTCTAGAAGAGCAAGGCCTGCTTGAAAAATGCATTACGCGCAAATAATCAAATAGATACATGTAAGGTAAGCAACCTTTCAACGACCCGATCACGGGAGTTGGAAGGTTGCTTTTTTATTTGCCTACTGCCATTATTTTATCGGTTGACTTGCAATCTTATGCTGTGTAACGCACAATAGATAAGAATGCAGGCCAACCCGATCATAGAAAGGGTTGGACGAGGATGGAACAAAACAAGGTTATTTACAAGCAGATGATCATTGCTTTACATGAAATTCCCGGCATAGGATGGCATGCCATCCAGAAGGCTGTCAAACATCAAATTTGGAATAAACCATTATGGAGTATCGAAGATTTACTTGCGATAGGCTTGCACCGAGGCCAAGCGAAAGCGGCAGCAGAGCGTTACGCGGAGCAATCCTGGATGTTGATAAAAGACCCGTCTGAAGCTGTTGCTAGAGCGAATGCGGTTGCGTTAACACCATTTGATTCCGAATATCCCAACATTTTAAGGGAAATCGCACAGCCTCCCTGGGTGTTGTATGCCAAGGGACGCCTTGAGCTGCTGAAGCGGCCCGCCATCGCTGTAGTTGGTACAAGAGTGCCGACGGCATATGGTAGGCATTCAGCAACGACATTGGCACAGGAATTGTCTGCGGCAGGCCTGACAGTGGTCAGCGGATTAGCACGCGGCGTGGACAGTAAAGCCCATGAAGCGGCATTGAGTGGTGCGGGTTCAACGATAGCGGTTCTTCCCACACCTATTGATAAGTGTTATCCACCTGAGAATCTATCTTTATTTCAAAGTATTGCGGAGCAAGGCCTGCTGGTTTCTGAGACGCCGATTGGCACTCAGCTTCATCCAGGACAGTTTCCCCAGCGCAATCGAATTATCGCAGCTTTGTCGGTTGGGACTGTTGTTGTGGAAGGAGCGACGAAGAGCGGCTCTCTTATCACAGCGCAGCATGCGTCGGATATGTCACGTGAGCTGTTCGCAATACCGGGGCCTATCACATCGCCGAAGAGCGAGGGGCCAAACGAGCTGATTAAGCGCGGCGAAGCGAAGCTGATCTATGGCGTGAAGGATATCATAGACGAGCTTCATTGGCTGCCAGCGGCATTAAAAGCTTACAAAGAAGCAGGAATGACAGGCGGTGCAAAGCAGGAACATGGAGAGGAGCAGCTGCTGCCAGAAGAGCGGAAACTGATCGCTTTTTTGCGGGATCAACCCTTATCTATTAATGAACTGCATGAGCTCTCAGCCATCCCGTTTGGACATTTGAACGCACTTCTGCTAAATTTATGTATAAAACGCAAAATAGAATTGCAGCACGGCTCAATATATATTGCTTTATAGCTTGCAATGGAGAGAGGAGGCGCCTTACATGGCAGATTCTTTAGTTATCGTCGAATCACCCGCAAAAGCCAAGACGATTGGAAAATATCTAGGCAGCAAATATATCGTTAAAGCTTCCATGGGACATATTCGCGATTTGCCCAAAAGCCAGATCGGCGTCGAGGTTGAAAATGATTTTAATCCAAAGTATATAACGATACGCGGTAAAGGCAGCGTCCTCAAGGAATTAAAGGATGCCAGCAAAAAAGTGAAACATGTCTTTCTGGCGGCCGATCCGGATCGCGAAGGAGAAGCAATTGCTTGGCATTTGGCCCATTACCTGGAGCTGGATGAGACAGACACTTGCCGCGTTGTATTTAATGAAATAACGAAGCAAGCTGTTAAAGATGCTTTTAAGACACCACGCAAAATTAATATGGATTTAGTGAATGCGCAGCAGGCAAGACGCATATTGGATCGGTTGGTTGGATACAAGATCAGTCCGCTTTTATGGAAGAAAGTCAAAAAGGGATTGTCCGCAGGCAGGGTGCAATCGGTTGCAGTCAAGCTGATCATTGATCGCGAAAATGAAATCGATGCTTTCGTTCCGGAAGAATATTGGTCCATAACAGCGAAGCTGAGCCATTCGGGCATTCCGTTTGATGCCAAATATTATTCTGTTAATGGTGATAAGCGAGAGCTTGGCAAGGAAGCGGACGTAGAGGAAGTTCTCGCTGCAATGAAGGGCAGTCAGTTCACAGTCTCTGAGGTGAGGGAGAAGGAGCGTCTGCGCAATCCTGCGCCGCCGTTCATCACAAGCTCCCTTCAACAAGAGGCGGCTAGGAAGCTTGGTTTCCGTGCTTCTAAGACGATGTCCGTGGCACAGCAACTTTATGAAGGCGTTGAGCTTGGCAAAGAAGGCACGGTTGGTTTAATTACCTATATGAGAACTGACTCTACTCGGATTTCACCGATTGCCCAGGAAGAAGCAAAAGAATACATTACCGAAAAATATGGTGCATCTTTTGTTCCAGAGCAGCCTCGCGTGTATACGAAGAAAAACAGTAATGCACAGGATGCGCATGAGGCGATCCGCCCAACTTCGATATTGCGGGATCCTGAATCGATGAAACCGTTTGTAAGCCGTGATCAGCTAAGGTTATACAAGCTGATATGGGAACGTTTTGTATCGAGCCAAATGCAGTCTGCCGTGCTTGATACCATGACAGTGGATTTGCAAGCCGGAGATACCGTCTTTAGGGCAACGGGCTCCAAAGTTAAATTTGCCGGTTTTATGAAGGTATACGTAGAAGGCAATGATGATGGAACCGTAGAAGAGCATAAGTTCTTGCCGCCACTTGCTTCTGGAGATGTGATTGAATCGGAAACGGTTGATCCGAAGCAGCATTTCACACAGCCCCCACCAAGGTTCACGGAAGCAAGGCTCGTCAAGACGCTTGAAGAGCTTGGGATAGGACGTCCAAGCACGTATGCGCCAACACTGGAGACCATCCAGAAACGCGGCTATATCGCCATGGAAGAGAAAAAATTCATGCCGACGGAGCTTGGCGACTTAGTTATTCAACTCATGGAGGAATTTTTCCCTGAAATTCTTGATGCGGAATTTACCGCTAATATGGAAGGCAATCTCGACCATGTAGAAGAAGGCACAGAAGATTGGGTTAAGGTTCTTGCGAATTTTTATGAATCCTTCGAGAAGCGGCTAGAGGTTGCTGAAGATGAAATGAAGGAAATCGAAATCCAAGATGAGGTATCTGACGAGATATGCGAGAAATGCGGTCGTCATCTGGTGTATAAGATGGGCCGCTTCGGTAAATTCCTTGCATGCTCAGGCTTTCCAGAATGCCGTAATACGAAGCCAATCGTCAAGGATATAGGTGTAACCTGTCCAAAATGTGCAGAGGGCAAAATCATCGAGCGGCGTAGTAAGAAGGGACGCATCTTCTACGGCTGTGATCAATATCCGGGCTGTGATTATGTCTCATGGGACAAACCGACTAACAAGCCGTGTCCGAATTGCGATTCCAAGCTCGTCGAAAAACGCAACCGCAGCGGTGCCAAACTGATTTGCCAAACCTGTGACTACTCCGAAGAGGTTCTGGATGAAGACGAACAAGGCACCGATACGGATTAAGATGCTATTCTGCTCCAATAGATTATCACCGCTGTTGCGAGCAGACTAATGAATGAATCAAATGACAACATTATCACCCGTCCTCCCTCTACCCAGGGAGGACACCGTTGTTAAACGGGCTATTAACCCTTTAAACTGTCATTCAATTAGGATGAATTATATTTGGCTGATTAAGTGCATATGACGTTTCATACGATATCCGTTCACAGGCAGTTTTGATTTTTATAGAATTCAAAAATAAAATATAAAATTATAGTAAAACCTCTTTAGAAATTAGATAATTCAAAAAACATTGATAATTCAACTGGTTTAGAAAATAGCTTTGAAGGCTAAGATGAAGCCCTCGAGGATGAACTGGCTGTACTATATCTGAAAGGATTGAACTTATTTTGTCACAACCACAAAAAGTAACCGTCATCGGAGCAGGACTCGCAGGAAGCGAGGCTGCCTGGCAAATTGCCTCACAAGGAGTACCTGTAGTTTTATACGAAATGCGTCCAGTAACGAAAACGCCGGCTCATCATACCAATCAATTCGCAGAGCTAGTCTGCAGCAACAGCTTGAGAGCAAATGGCCTTGCCAATGCGGTAGGCGTACTGAAAGAAGAAATGCGCCAGCTTGACTCTCTTATTCTAAGTTGTGCTGATCAGCATGCCGTACCAGCTGGAGGAGCCCTTGCCGTTGACCGTGACGGTTTCTCGGGAGAAGTCACACGAAGACTGCATGAGCATCCGTTAGTTGAGGTTCGAACTGAGGAAGTAACCGAAATCCCTGCTGACGGCATCGTAGTCATTGCAACAGGCCCTTTGACGGCCCCTGGCCTGTCTTCTCAAATTCAAGAGCTGCTGGGTGAGGAATATTTTTATTTTTATGATGCAGCTGCGCCTATCGTTGAGAAGGATTCAATCGATATGAGCAAGGTTTATCTAGCTTCCCGTTATGATAAAGGAGAAGCTGCGTACCTTAACTGTCCGATGACAGAAGAAGAATTTGAAATTTTTCATGAGGCGCTGACGACAGCCGAGAAAGCAGAAGTAAAGGATTTTGAGAAGGAAGTATATTTTGAAGGCTGCATGCCAATCGAAATTATGGCAAGCCGAGGCAAGCAAACGGTGCTGTTTGGCCCGATGAAGCCAGTAGGGCTTATCAACCCACATACAGGCAAGCTGCCGCATGCGGTTATTCAGCTTCGACAAGATAACGCCGCAGGCACATTGTATAATCTAGTCGGTTTCCAGACTCATCTGAAATGGGGAGAACAGAAGCGGGTATTTTCATTGATCCCTGGTTTGGAAAATGCAGAATTTGTAAGATTCGGCGTGATGCACCGCAATACATTTATTAATTCTCCGCGTCTGCTTAAGCCGACGTATCAACTTAAAAACCGCGACACCTTGTTTTTTGCAGGCCAAATGACAGGTGTAGAAGGCTATGTGGAATCGGCTGCTTCCGGGTTGATTGCTGGAATGAACGCGGCGCGGCTTGCCCTTGGTTTGGAGCCGGTGGTTCTGCCTGAACATACGACGCTTGGAAGCATGGCTAATTATATTACGACCGCTGATTTTAAGCATTTTCAACCGATGAATGCCAATTTCGGTCTGTTCCCGCCCCTTGAGAAACGGATGAAAAGTAAAAAAGAAAAAAATGAAATGATTGCAAACCGTGCACTGGAAGGTATTGAGCAATTTAAACGGGAACATTTGCAGTAGGCTTTCGTAAAGATAGGATGGCAATTGATTTTAATCTGGAACCTTTAGGAGGCAAAGCAATGGAAATGCAATTTCATGCAACGACGATTTGCGCTGTTCGGCACGAAGGGAAAGGTGCAATTGCTGGTGACGGCCAGGTCACTTTTGGAAATAGTATGGTCATGAAAAATACGGCAAAAAAAGTAAGAAGGCTTTACCGAGGGCAAGTTATCGCTGGTTTTGCAGGCTCGGTAGCGGATGCAATCACGTTGTTTGAGAAATTTGAAGCGAAGCTTGAGGAGCATCATGGCAACTTGCAGCGCTCTGCCGTGGAACTGGCCAAGGAATGGCGTTCGGACCGTGTATTGCGTAGGCTCGAGGCTATGATGCTTGTGATGGACAAAACAGGTTTGCTGCTCATTTCGGGAAATGGTGAAATTATTGAGCCGGATGACGGCATTTTGGCGATCGGATCGGGTGGGAGCTTCGCGCTTTCTGCAGCAAGAGCGCTGCAGCGCCATGCTCCTCAGCTGGAAGCCAAAGATATAGCACGCTCGTCCCTTGAAATAGCGGCTGAAATTTGCGTGTTTACCAATCACAACATTATCGTCGAAGAGATCGAATAGCATTTACTATAACGATAAGACCAAGCTTCGGTAAGTCATATTAAAGAATAGATATCGGAGGGATTTTATAATGGGAAATGATGCAATGACTCCGCGTCAGATCGTGGCTGAGTTAGATAAATATATCGTTGGACAAAAGCCTGCAAAACGTTCGGTAGCTATAGCGCTTCGCAATCGTTATCGCAGAAGTTTGTTAGATGAAACGCTGCGCGATGAAATCGTTCCGAAAAATATTTTAATGATTGGACCTACCGGTGTCGGAAAAACGGAAATTGCTCGCCGTCTGGCGAAGCTTGTGAAAGCGCCATTCGTGAAGCTTGAGGCGACTAAATTTACTGAAGTCGGTTATGTCGGCCGAGATGTTGAATCGATGGTCCGTGATCTTGTTGAAACCGCGATTCGAATGGTGAAAACGGAAAAAACGGAAAAGGTTAAAGACAAAGCGGAATTGCTCGCTAATGAACGAATCGTCTCGCTGCTTGCACCCTCCGCTGCCAAAACGAAATCTTCAAAAAATCCTTTTGAAATGCTCTTTGGCAATCAACAGCAATCCGAGGAAACGAAAGATGAGCCAGAGGTGGAAAATGCGCTTGCTCATAAGCGCTCCCAGATTAAAGAACAGTTGGCCGCTGGCAAGCTTGAAAATGAAGTGATCGAAATCGAGGTTGAGGATACCTCTCCAAATATGATGGATATGCTCTCCGGTCAAGGACCTGAAGGCATGGGTATGAATATGCAGGAATTGTTTGGTCAATTGATGCCCAAAAAACCAAAGAAGCGCAAGCTTCCTGTTAAAGAAGCACGCAAAGTACTAACACTCGAAGAAGCAAATAAATTAATCGATATGGACGATGTGATTTCGGAATCGGTCGCGCGCGCGGAGCAGTCCGGCATTATTTTCATCGATGAGATTGATAAAATCGCAAGTCCTTCACGCGGCTCAGGTCCTGATGTATCCAGAGAAGGAGTTCAGCGTGATATTTTGCCTATCGTTGAGGGTTCAACGGTGATGACTAAGTATGGTCCGGTTAAAACGGATTATGTTTTGTTTATAGCTGCAGGTGCTTTCCATGTCGCGAAGCCGTCTGATTTGATTCCAGAGCTGCAAGGGAGATTCCCGATCCGTGTCGAATTGACGAGCCTCAGCTTAGAGGACTTCGTCAGCATTTTGAAGGAGCCAAAAAATGCGCTGACCAAGCAATACGCAGCTCTTCTCGAAACTGAAGGCATTCAGATTGAATTTTCAGATGATGCGATTCATGAACTCGCTTCTATAGCGGCCGATGTCAACCGCAATACTGAAAATATCGGTGCTAGAAGGCTTCATACGATACTTGAGAAGCTGCTGGAGGATTTATCGTTTGAAGCGCCAGAGCTATCTCTCGATAAGATGACGATTACTCCGGAATACGTAAGGGAAAAGCTGGGAAGCATTGCGCAAAATCGCGACTTGAGTCAATATATACTGTAGTTGGTATGAGTTTTGGGAGGCATTGAAATGAGTTTATTAACAAAAACAAGAACGCTGAATCGGCTGCTGCAGCGGGCTGCTGGCAAGGCGCTCAGCTTCAGGGAAATGGCGGAGGTACTTTGTACAACGATCCAAACGAATGTGTTCGTTGTTAGTCGCAAAGGCAAAATTCTTGGTTGTTCGGCGGTAGATCCTTACGATCATGATTTCATGAGAAGTTTATCCGCTGATGAGCTTCGTTTTCCGCAAACGAGCAACATCCGGTTTCTTGATATGCAAGAGTCAATGACGAATGTAAAACCTGACCAGGGCATTTATGAGACTTTTCCGAGATTAGGGGATCAGGAAATCATGACGGTTGTGCCGATTATTGGCGGGGGAGATCGTTTGGGCACTTTAGTATTAACCCGCTTATCCGGAGCATTTGACGATGATGATCTTATTTTAGCGGAATACGGTTCAACGATCGTAGGGATGGAGATTTTACGCGAACGGACTGAGGAGATCGAGCAGGAGGTCCGCAGCAGGGCGGTAGTAGCCGTAGCTGTCGGCTCATTGTCATTTAGCGAACTTGAAGCCGTTGAGCACATTTTTGAAGAGCTGAATGGAAAAGAGGGTTTACTGGTTGCCTCTAAAATTGCAGATCGTGTAGGCATCACTCGCTCCGTAATTGTTAACGCATTGCGTAAACTTGAGAGTGCAGGTGTTATCGAAACCAGATCTTTAGGGATGAAAGGCACATACATTAAAATATTAAATCACCAACTTCTGCAAGAATTGGATAAGATTAAGTCGTGATTATAGGACGTTTATACCATGTTTGCCCTATCTTGATTCAAAGATAGGGCTTTTTTCTTATTGTAATAATTTAGGAATTTGTTGAATATTATCATGTCGGCAAAAACCGACAATTGAATCTCATTTTTTTAATTTTTACTGTCGAACAAAGAAGGAATGAGCAGTAATCTGTTGAATACGTTAAGAAGATCTTCTAAGTGAAAGTGGTGAAACTACGTGAATTTGTTGAATGGCGCTTCATTTCAGAGGATGGAAGGCGCACTTCAGGCAGCCGAAATGCGGCAACGCGTCATTTCTAACAATGTGGCTAACGGTGACACGCCGCATTTCAAACGGTCTGAGGTTCTGTTTGAGGAATTATTGGAGCAAACAATGGGAAATGAGCAAGGGCAGCTGTCTTTGAAACGAACGAATCAGAAGCACATTCCGATCGGTTCGGCATCAGCTACTATCCCTTTACCCAAACTTATTACCGATGAAACAACCGCGATGAACAATAATGAAAATAATGTTGATATCGATCGCGAAATGTCATTGCTCGCAAAAAATCAATTAAGCTATAACCTTTATGTACAGCAAATCAACCATGACGTAAAAATGATGCGCACGGCGATCGAAGGGAGAGCATAACGTTGAAGTTGTCAACAGGATTTGATATCAGTGCATCTGCCTTATCCGCACAGCGTTTGCGAATGGATGTTATTTCATCGAATATAGCCAATGCAGAAACAACGCGTGGAAGCTATGTAAATGGACAGTTTCAGCCATATAAACGAAAAGTCGTTGTCATGGAGCCGCTGCAGCAGTCGTCGTTTGCCAACGTACTCTCTCAGCAAATGAATGGCAACTCAGCTGCACAGGGAGTAAAGGTGACAAGCATTAAAGAAGACCAGTCGCCAAACAAGCTTATCTATAATCCAACGCACCCAGATGCAGACGTAAACGGCTATGTCAATATGCCAAATGTAGATGTTACGAAGGAAATGGTGGATATGATTGGGGCTACTCGCTCATACGAAGCTAACGTAACGGCACTGAATGCTACAAAATCTATGTTTGTTAAGGCGCTTGAAATTGGTAAATAAGGGTACATATAAGATTCGTAAAATAAGGGAGGAATAATGATGATACAATCGATCTCGCTCGGTCCCGTCCAACCGATCAAAATGACCGAAGCCAAATCGATACAAGACGCGACTCCGGCACAAGCAACACAATCATTTGGGCAATTCCTGCAAACAGCTATCGACAATGTTGGTGAGCAAGAAAAGGGCGTCCATAAGCTCAACGATAAGTATCTGTTAGGTCAGGTAGATGTGACGAAGGTCCTTATTGCTTCAGAACAATCGCAGTTAAGTTTACAGTTAACCTCACAAGTCCGCAACAAAGTAGTCGAGGCCTATCAAGAAATCATGCGGATGCAAATTTAATCGAACTTATGACCTAGCATAGTATTTGGGTGAGGTGACAATGTGAACGAAAGAATCGCCCAGTATCGCGGAAGGCTTACTCAATTTTGGGGCCAAATGGGCAGAAAACAAAAAATATGGTTAGGGGCTTCCATTGCTGGACTGTTGTTGACAATTATATTGTTGACAATCGTGTTTACAAGAACGGAATATGAGATTGCTTTTCAAAACTTGGATACGACTGACGCAGCGGCAATCATGACTTATCTCGACAGCAGTGGTATACCGTACGAGTTGAGCAACAATGGAAAAAGCATATCCGTGCCTAGCGCAGCGGCATCGCGCATTAAAGTAGCTGTAGGTTCTCAAGGAATGGTTCAAAATGGTTCGATGGGCTTTGAAGCCTTTAGCTCCAGCTCAAATGCTTTTGGATCAACGGAGAACGAATTTAATGTTAAATATCTGAATGCTTTGAATGGTGAAATTCAGCAGCTATTAAATGCAATGCAAGGGGTAGAAAGTTCTAAAGTGTTGGTAACTCTACCTGAAGAAAGTGTTTTTCTCTCAGCAGAAGAGGCGAAAGCAGCATCGGCATCAATTATGTTGAAGCTTATGGGTGGCTATCGACCTAGTCAAAAAGAAATAGATGGATATTATAACTTAGTGAAAACAGCTGTACCGAATCTAGCAGTCCAAGACATCACGATTTCCAGCCCTCAGGGGGAATTGACCTTCTCTGAAGCTAACAGCGGGATCGCAGGCAGCGCTGATGCGGTTGAATCACAGTTTATTATCCAAAAGAAATATGAGTCAGAGCTAAAAAAAGACATTCAGCAATTTCTGGGAACAATTGTTGGAGCCGAGAATCTAGTTATTCAAGTATCCAGCAGCATGAATTTTGATAAGAAGACTTCACAGGAATCTGTCGTGAAACCGCTGGACAACAACAATAACAACGGTATTGTAATCAGTGAACAGATTGATAACAGCACTTCAACGGGTAATTCTGGCCAAGCAGGCGGCGTAGCGGGAACTGGGGAAACGGATGTTCCAGGTTATGAAGCAGCGGCTACAGGTACAAGCAGTTCGGAAACGAACTCGACGGTTCGAAATTACGAGGTCACTCGGGTCAACAGCAATATCGTGTCAGCGCCGTATGTATTAAAAGACCTTTCTATTAGTATCGGCATAGAACAGGCAGAATTGAATGATGAGGCGAGCAGAACGGCTATTTTGTCGTCTTTGACAGCTATCGTAAGAGCACAATTGGCTGATTCAGGCCAAGATGTGAATGATGACACTCTGATGGCCAAGAAAGTGACCTTGATAGCAAGAACATTCTCAGGCAGCAATTCTGCTAATCAATCAAGTCTATTGTCTACTCCATGGCTGATCGGAATCGGTGTTGCAGCGCTTGCGATTATTGGCGGACTAATCTATGTACTTGCCCGTAGACGTAAGAAAGCGGCTGAGGAAGAAAACGAAATGGCCCAGCAGCCTTCAGCAATGGTAGAGTATCCAACGCTTGATTTGGAAAGCGTCAATAACGATAGTCAAGCCCGTAAAAATCTCGAAACACTCGCCAAACGCAAACCGGATGAGTTCGTTAATCTTCTTCGCACATGGCTTGTGGATGAATAGAGGTGATTCAATTGTCAAAAGCAATGCAAGGATTATCAGGGAGACAGAAAGCAGCGATTTTGCTTATTACGCTTGGACCTGAGGTATCTGCACAAATTTTTAAACATTTGCGTGATGAAGAAATCGAGCAACTAACGCTCGAAATTGCAAACGTGAGAAAAGTGGACAGTCACGACCGTGAAACGATTCTAAGCGAATTTCATCAGATCTGCATGGCACAGGAGTACATTACGCAAGGCGGTATTTCTTACGCTAAGGATATTTTGGAAAAAGCGCTTGGAGAGCAGAAAGCACTTGAGGTCATCAATAGATTAACTGCTACGCTACAGGTAAGGCCGTTCGACTTTGCAAGGAAAGCAGAGCCAACGCAAATCCTAAACTTTATCCAAAACGAGAATGCACAGACGATTGCATTGGTATTATCTTATTTGCAATCCGAGCAATCTTCTCATATTCTCTCGTCACTTCCACAAGAGAAGCAAGCAGAGGTTGCAAGGCGGATTGCTCTAATGGATAGTACTTCTCCAGAGGTTATTTCACAAGTGGAGCGTGTACTGGAACAGAAGTTGTCCGCAACGGTTACACAGGATTACACGAATGCTGGAGGCATTGATTCCATCGTACAGATTTTGAATGGTGTCGATCGCGGAACCGAACGTACGATTCTCGATGCACTCGAAATTCAAGATCCCGAGCTTGCAGAAGAAATCAAAAAACGGATGTTTGTATTCGAAGATATCGTCAATATCGATAATCGCTCCATACAGCGTATTATTCGAGATATCGAAAATGCAGACTTGCAGCTTGCGCTTAAAGTGGCCAGCGAAGAGGTCCGTGAGGCGATATTCCGGAACATGTCGAAACGAATGGCGGAAACCTTCAAGGAAGAAATGGAATTCATGGGTCCTGTTCGACTACGCGATGTGGAAGAGGCACAGACACGCATCGTAGCTACCATTCGGAGATTAGAAGAGTCTGGTGAAATCATCATTGCCCGTGGTGGAGGAGACGATATTATTGTCTAACTTGATCAAATCTTCGAGCGTGATCACACTTGATCAACTAAAGCAGCTGGAATGGATGTATCAGCGTAATGCTGATGCAAACGAAGAGGATGTTAAGGAAGAAGAAACAGAGATAGGGCCTGATGAAGAAACGGTGTCACTGCGTGACCAAATTTTAAATGATGCACAGCAGTATGCGGAAGAACAGCTGCTAGAAGCAGCCGAGGAACGCGAGAAGATTTTGGCCGAGACCCAGCAGCAAATCGATGTTTGGTGGATGGAAAAGCGTACCGAGGATGAAGTCGCTTTTGAAGCTTCGCGTAAAGCAGGTTTCGAGCAAGGATACTCGGAAGGATCATCCCAATCAGAAACCGAGATGCGTCGCATTTGGGATCAAAAGCTTACGGAAGCATCGGATGTTCTGAAAACAGCTTTTGACATGCGTGAGCAAATCATTCAAGAGGCGGAGCCTTTCCTCGTTGAGCTCAGCTGCGCGATTGCAGAAAAAATTATTGGGCAGCAGTTAACGTTGGCACCAGATATGGCGATTGAGCTTATTCGTAAATCGCTTTCCAGACGAAGAGAGCAAGGGGTAATCACACTTTGTGTGGCACCGGGTCAGCTTGCTTTTGTACAGGCGGCTAGGGAAGAGCTTCATTTTGCCATCGATTCGCAAGCTGAATTGCAAATTTTACCTGATTCGACCGTTAAGGACAATGGCTGTGTTATACGCTCTGCATTTGGAAGCATCGATGCTCGTATCGATACGCAGTTGTCTGAAATCAAACGGGAACTTATTCATCTTGCTCATCACAGTGGCGAAGAGCGAGGTCCTTACGATGATAGTGAATAATTTAGATGTGCTAAAGTACATTGAGCATTTGCAACCGCTGGATCCTGTAAGGGTTAACGGAAAAGTCACTCAGGTTATCGGACTAACCGTTGAATCGGAAGGGCCGGATGCAAGTATCGGCGATGTATGCTTTATCTATCCTTCCAAGGGTGCAAAGCCGATTAAAGCAGAAGTTGTTGGATTTCGTGAGAATAAAGTTATTCTGATGCCATTGGGCGATCTTCATGCGATTAGTCCGGGCTGTGATGTCGTAGGAACCGGCAAGCCATTAACGGTGCAGGTAGGTTCCGAACTGCTCGGTAAAGTGCTAGACGGATTAGGTAATCCGCTTGACGGTTCTTTCTTGCCAAGGCGCATGCCTCACTATTCCACTCACAATGAGCCTAGCAATCCGCTCATGCGGCCACGGGTAGTTGAACCGCTTGGTATTGGCGTAAGAGCGATTGACGGTTTACTTACGGTTGGCCGCGGTCAACGAGTAGGTATTTTTGCTGGCTCAGGCGTAGGTAAGAGCACATTGCTTGGCATGATTGCAAGAAACACCTCTGCTGATGTCAACGTCATTGCCCTTATTGGCGAGCGTGGACGCGAGGTGCTGGAGTTCATAGAGAAGGATTTAGGTCCAGAAGGCCTTGCGCGATCTGTCGTTATTGTGGCAACCTCGGATCAGCCGGCACTTATTCGGATGAAGGGCGCTTTGATTGCAACCTCAATCGCAGAATATTTCCGTGATCGTGGTTTGAATGTCATGCTGATGATGGATTCCGTCACAAGATATGCGATGGCACTGCGTGAAGTAGGCCTTGCCATAGGGGAGCCGCCTGCTACACGAGGGTATACGCCTTCTGTATTTGCCGCGCTGCCAAAGCTTCTTGAACGAGCGGGCACTGGTCCGTCCGGTTCAATCACAGCGTTCTATACTGTTCTCGTCGATGGCGATGATATGAACGAACCAATCGCTGATGCCGTGCGCGGAATTCTAGATGGTCATATCGTTTTGAGTCGCCAATTGGCTCACAAAGGACATTTTCCCGCGATAGACGTGTTGGCTTCCGTAAGCCGGGTGATGAAAGAAATCGTAACGGAAGAACAGCAGGATGCCGCAAACGAATTGAAAAAGCTTCTGGCTACTTATAAAGATTCGGAAGACCTAATCAATATCGGGGCGTACCAACGGGGTTCAAATGCAGAAATTGATAGGGCACTTGAATATATTGAGCCCATTCAGAGTTTCACTAAGCAGAAAACCAATGAAAAGGTAAGCCTTGAAGAAGCACAAAATCGTTTGATTACCGAATTTTACAGGAGTTGAATCGGTTAATGGCATCATTTCGTTATTCATTTCAAAGAGTTGTTGATTTGAAGTCTAGTGAGAAGACGCAAGCGGAGTGGATGCTTTCATCCGCTATTGGTGTACTGGTTGAAGAGGAACTGTCGCTGGAGCAGTTGCAGCGTAAGCAACGAGATTGGGAAGATAAATTGCTTAATGCTTCCCAGACTACCGTTCCTTTGTCAGAGCTTCAAGTGATTCAGCAATATTTGGATTATTTGGTTTCTTGTATCGCAAGCAAAGTGAAAGACGTGCTGCATGCACAAAAGGCGGTTGACCAAGGCAGACTTAAGCTCTCAGACCGAATGAAGGATGAGAAGATGTGGCTTAAAGCAAAAGATCATGCGCGTGACCGGTTCCAGTATGCTGTGCAATTGAAAGAGCAGAACGAGCTGGACGAGATGGCAAGCGTCCGTTTCATGATACCAACCCCATAAGTGATGTGTGACACCGGCTAGAGGGAGTGAACGGAATTGGCGGGTACCGATAATGAAAAACAAGGATACAGCACATTAGAGCGAATTATGTTCTTAATGACGCCGATTTTATTTGCAATTGTATTGCTCGGCGTATTGTATACCCTGTTCGACAATGACTTTCGAAATAAGATACTAGAGGCCGGCAATTCGGTTCCTTTCTTAAAAGACGTACTACCTGAACCAAAGGTTGCAGGCGGCGCTTTAAATGATGAAGGGCTGAAAACGGCAAATATGTCTGCAAAGATTGCTGATCTTCAGGCGCAATTGACCTCTATTGAAAGTGAGCTTGCTGCAGCAAATCAGACTAAGTCAACACTAGAGCAAGAGGTTAAGGAACTGCAAAGTGACAACACCCAACTCAAGAGCGTGAACGACGTAGAATTGCTGGAAGACGAGGAGTATCAGGCGAAGATTCAAGAGCTTGCAACCATGTTCTCCAAAATAACGCCAAGCAAAGCGGCTCCAATCCTGCAAAGCATGACATTGGAAGAGATGGTGCTCGTATTCGCAAATATGCGCTCGGATGACAGAGTTCGGATAATGGAAAAAATGAATCCTCAGACTGCGGCCGATGCGGCAATGATGCTGAAGGATAATGTGAAAGCCAAGGATTTGCAAATTGCTGCACTTCAGGCGAAGCTGGACGCTCAAAAAACGACCGTTGCAAAGCCAGCATCCTCAGTACTTGACCAAGAGCAGCTCGCTGCCACTTTCACGGCAATGGATGCCAAAAGCGCAGCCGAATTGTTAGTTAAAATGATTGATGTGAGTCCAAGCAAGGTTCTTCGTATTCTGAATGCGGTAGATAACCAAACGAGATCGGCAATACTCGCACAAATGTCCAGCATAAATGAAAAGGCAACAGCACAGCTGGTAGCAAAATTAATGTCTGGCAGTTAAGGCTTAGGCATTGTGATAAGAGGGAGGGAGGTGAAAAATATGGAAATGTCAGTATCGCAAGCGGTCACGCCGCAAGCACAAGTACAAGCTGGAGCAACAGCGCAAACAAGCAAAAATGCTAGTGGCGCTGAATTCCAAAAAACATTGGTGCAACAAATTAATGGTGATGCAGCTAGCGCAGCAGGCAGCCTCCAAGGCAAGTCCTTAGTTGCAACGATTTCGAAAGAAGCAGCTGTTGCAACAGAAACCGTTTCGACTGCCGCAACGTTGTCGGAGCTGATGTCAATTATCGATGGCTTGCTAGGTGAGCTTGGCCAAGCAGCACCTGAAGAAACTGAACCTGTTGTTGAAGACCAGGAGCAGGTTGATCAGCTCGCTGCCGTGCTTGATCAGATGAATGCTCTGCTTGCGCTTTTGGGCATGCCGGTACCCATCATTCAGCAGCCAGCCAGCTTTGAGCCTGCAGTAGACGAAAGCGATTCAGCCCTTTCATTAAATGTACAAGCGGCTAACGTAAAGTCCAGCTTGCAGGATACGCTGCTGCAATTACAGGCAATGCTTCAGCAAGGCACAACGAAGCTTATTCAGCAGCAAGAACCGACGGTATTGGTTGCATCTCAGCTTCAAGCACTAACAGCGATTTTGGATGGCGAACCGGTGGATACTAGCAAGAATCCAACGAAATCGGAAGCTGCTTCACAACAACTGTTTAATGTAAAAGCAGCGGCACAAACAGACGGCAGCACCTTGCTGCAGCGCTTATCTCAACAAGCCGTTCATCCGGTACTGATATCGGCAGCTGTTCAAAACTTGGAGCAGACTGTTGACACAGAAGCAGCAGCATCACCGGTAGAAGCGATTCCTCAGCTTCAGACAGGAGCCGGCCAGACAGAAACAACAAGAGGCCTTTTACCTCTTTCTTCGAATTCGCCAGCTGCACCAACCTCTTTTGTTGTAGCGGATGAGTTTGCCAAGTCGATGTCGGGAATGATCGTACAGAAATTTGATCTAACGACGCTGAACGGTGTCTCAGAAGCGAAGCTTATGCTATTTCCTGAGCATTTAGGCCAGGTAGATGTGCGCATTACGATGCAAAACGGATTGCTTACAGCGATCTTCCAAACCGATACTGCAATGGCTAAGGATATGCTGGATAATCAAATGGCACAGCTTCGTTCAGCTCTGCAAGCTCAAGGCCTTATGGTCGACAAGCTAGAGGTATCACAAGGACAAGCCTCTCCACAGCTCTCTCAGCAGCAGAATGGCCAAGGAAGTGGGCAGCAGCATGCATCCAATCGGCAAGGTTTTAATGGTGAAGAGGGCTCTAACGAGTCCCAGTTCGAAACGGAAATGATTGAACAAGCATCTATTCAGGGACTTGGATTCGGCAGAGGATTGAATGTCAAAGCATAGGGTGCGAACCCAATTGCTCGAGGAATGGAGGTGATCGGAAATGGCAGACAGCGTTTCGACTCGCGTCGTTTGGCCGAATTATAGTACAGCTAATGTACAAGCAGCGGCCAACAAAAAAACAGATACACTTGGCAAGGATCAGTTTCTAAGCATACTTGTTACGCAGCTTCGAAATCAAGATCCTATGCAGCCGCTTCAAGACAAGGATTTTATTGCGCAAATGGCACAATTTACATCAGTAGAGCAATTAATGAATATGGCGACAGAGCTATCGTTGATGCGTCAAAGTATGGGTTCCGCATCCAGCCTGATCGGTAAAACGATTGAATGGAACGAATACGATAAAGCAGGTAACGTTACACCTGTAAACGGGGTCGTGGATTCCATTATTTCAAAAGATGGTATTCTCTACGCCACGGTAGGCGCCACTCAAGTAGCTCTGGATTATGTAAGCTCGATCTCCAATGGTGGTGCTGGTAATTCATCGCCAGATCAAGAGTCTTCTGAATCAGCGGAGGCTGCGGAGGAGGCGGAGAGCTAATGAACGATGGCGTAAAAATCGGTCATTTGTTTCCGGTTAAGTCCACACCGCTTCAGTCAGCCAAAGCGGCAGCAGGCCGTTCACCGCAACCAAATGAGTTTAAGGATATGCTTGATGCCAAAGTGCTCAAGTTTAGTCATCATGCTGAAGTACGCATGCAGCAAAGAGGCATCAAATTACAGCCGGAATCTTTGACGAAAATTATTAATGCCGTTGAAGAAGCAGCGTCTAAAGGCGCTCAGGACTCCTTGATCGTATTTCGAGATATTGCAATGATTGTGAACGTTCCTAGCCGGACTGTTGTAACTGCAATGGATGGCGGGCAAATGAGAAGCAATGTGTTTACTCAAATCGACAGTGCCATTATCTTATCGTAAGGCTGGACCTATCAGGAAGCCTTGAGCTGTGGATCGACTGAAGCAGTTGTTGATAGTGTGTACATTCATTTGAAGCCTAAGACTAATTCATATTCCAGGAGGAATAACGAACAATGCTAAGATCGATGTATTCGGGCGTATCGGGTATGCGTGGTTTTCAGACCAAGCTTGACGTCATAGGCAATAACATAGCGAACGTCAATACCGTAGGTTTCAAAGCAGGACGAGTGATGTTTAAGGATATTTTGAGTCAGACGGTTGCTGGCGTTACCGCTCCAGAAGAAGGCGTACGCGGCGGCGTGAATGCCAAACAGGTTGGGTTAGGGGTATCGATCGGCTCGATTGATACCATCCATACAGCAGGCAGTGCGATGACGACAAACCAGCCTACGGATCTTCGGATTGACGGCGACGGATTTTTTGTAGTACGGGCTAGCGAAGAGTCGGAAATGCTCCTCACACGTGCTGGGAACTTTACACTTGATTCGAACAGACAACTTGTTACTGGCGATGGCTACTTTGTACTAAGTGTGGATGGAGAGCCTATCGTCCTTGATGCAGCCATCACAGCTTTTTCTATCGGGCAAGATGGAATGATTTCGGGGGTAACGGCTGACGGTACCGAACCTGTAGCCCAACTTGGTGTTGCTAAAGTAGTAAACCCAAGTGGCCTTGAGAAGCTGGGAGGCAACATGTACCGTGTGACAGCTAACGCCAATCCTGATGCGTCCATTGAGGATTTCATGACATTTGCAGGAGATCCGGAGCTGGGCACAGGAGCTATCATTGCGGGTCAGCTTGAAATGTCCAACGTTGACTTGACTGCTGAATTTACAGAGATGATTGTTGCGCAGCGCGGTTTCCAAGCGAATTCCCGCATCATAACAACCTCTGATGAAATTTTGCAAGAGGTTGTGAACTTAAAAAGATAGGTAATTCATAACAAGCGGGAGGCTTAGTGCCTCCCCTAGGTGTGAGGGGGGTAGCTGATGATTACCGTAACGCGTTTAAATGGAACTAAAGTAACCATTAATGCGCTTTTAATCGAAGTAATTGAAGAATCTGCGGATACTGTTATAACGCTCACAACTGGAAAAAAAATGGTCGTTAAAGAAAAGACAGCTGAGTTATTGCAGCTAAATCAACAGTATTTGAGAACAATTGGCCTCATTGCGGCGGCCCAAAAGAGTGAGCAAACGGAGGGTCCCTCATCATGAAAAAAATGCTTCCCTGGTTAATTACGATTTTGCTATCTATTACGCTAATCGCTGTTGTAGCCATTATTTTGTTTAAGTCGTTTTTCGCTGATCCAAAAGAGCAGGCGACGGAGACAAAGACAATCGAGGTCAAAGCGATGTCAGCAGATAAGCGAGTGGAAGTTACTTCCGAATTAAAGGATTTTAGAAGAAACCTTAAAGATCCTAAATATGTTGTCGTTATCAGCTTTGCTTTCCAACTCGACAGCAAGAAGGCAAAAGAAGATTTCGATAAAGTAATCGATATCGAAGTTAAACCTGTGTTGAACCGTACGCTTGCGGATATGACAGCGGAAGAACTTAATGGCTCGCAAGGGGAAGACGCTTTGGAATCGAAGCTTCTGAACTTGTTGACTCCAATCGTTTCAAAAGGAAAATTAATCAAAGTAGAAATCACAAACTTCTTAATTACTGAAATTTAATTGACTACGCCGACATTCCTCGAAGGAGGTGAGATATTTGGTTGATGTTTTATCGCAAAATGAGATTGATGCGCTACTCGCGGCCTTGGATTCCGGTGAAATGGATGCAGAGGATTTGAAAAAAGAAGAAACGGTACGGAAGGTCAGTCTTTATGATTTTAAGCGTGCCGTACGTTTTTCGAAGGATCATATTAGAAGCTTAACCCGGATTCATGAAAATTTTGCGCGATATTTGACAACCTATTTCTCAGCCCAGCTACGCACCTTTGTTCAAATAAATGTCGTGCAGGTCGAGCAATTGCCTTATGACGAATTTATTCGTTCGATTCCAAAGATGACTATTCTGAATATCTTTGAAGCGGAGCCGCTGGAAGGGCGCATGGTGCTCGAAGTTCATCCTAACGTAGCCTATGCCATGTTGGATCGTATGCTGGGCGGACAGGGAATAGCTCCTTCCAAGATTAATAACTTGACTGAAATTGAAACGATCATTATGGAGCGTATCTTTAGCCGAACGTTCGAGAGCCTTCAAGAAGCTTGGAAGACGATTATCGATATTTCACCGAGGCTGGAAGCATTGGAAACCAATCCGCAGTTTATGCAAATTGTATCTCCCAATGAGACAATTGCGCTTATTTCTTTCAGCACGAAAATTGGAGATACGACAGGCATGATTAATCTTTGTATTCCTCATGTCGTCATTGAACCGATAATGTCTAGATTATCTGTGCATCACTGGTTCGTTTCACAGAAAAAAGCGCGGGCACCAGAGGAGTTTGAGATTCTAGAACAACGGGTGAATAAAGCGAAGCTTCCAATTGTGGCTGAACTGGGTGAATCATCGATAACGATTAAAGAGTTTCTGGGACTGAATGTTGGGGATGTTATTTCGCTTAATAAATCAGTCGATGACGGTCTGAAAATTAAAGTTGGAGACAAGCTCAAGTTTATTGGCAGTCCAGGCTCCGTCAAGGATCGTCTGGCAGTTCAAATAGACGAGGTTGTCAGCGAAGGAGAGGAAGAAGACCATGATGAGTAAGGACTATTTGTCCCAAGAGGAAATTGATGCATTGCTTCGCCAATCCGCCAATGAACCGGAGTCGGAGCAGACCTCCGAGGCCGGAACACAACTTTCAGACTTTTTGTCCGAAATGGAACAATCTGCACTTGGCGAAATTGGCAATATCACCTTCGGAAGTGCGGCTACAGCATTATCCACTTTGCTAGGCAAAAAAGTTGATATAACGACGCCGCAGGTAACGATTGTAAGAAAAGATGAGCTTGCTGATATATTTCCTAAACCCCATGTAGCGGTCAGCGTGCAGTATGTGGATGGGTTCCAAGGCATCAATTCTCTCGTTATCAAAACGAAGGATGCACAAATTATTGCGGATTTGATGCTCGGAGGCGAAGGAACGGATATTACGGTCGAAGAGCTGAATGAAATTCATATAAGCGCTGTGCAAGAAGCGATGAATCAAATGATGGGCTCCTCAGCGACTTCCATGTCCACGATCTTTAATCGGTTCGTCAATATTTCGCCGCCAGGTATTGATATTCTAGATGTAAACAATGGCGATGGCATGGAGCATTTGCCGCCAGTCGATATGTTTATTAAGATATCATTCCGACTGACTATTGGCGATTTGATTGATTCTACCATTATGCAGCTTCTGCCAATACCATTTGCTAAACAGATGGTTGATATCCTGATGGGGGTTGTGGATGAGCCTTCTGTACAGCCTACACCGGCTGTTGCTACGCCAACTGCAGCAGCAGTTGCGCCACAAGTACAACAGGCGACAGCTATGCAAGAGACGGCTGCGGCAGCTCAGATGCACGCTGCTCCGCCTCAACAACAAATGGCACCGCCGATGCAGCAAACACCGTCCATGCCTTATCAAACGCCCGCCGCAGGTTATGATATGTCAATGCAACCGCCTGGACCTCATACATATGGTCATGCAGCAAACCGCAACGTGAACGTACAGCCAGTTCAATTTGCTAATTTTGGTAATGCTCCATATATACAGCAAGATGAGACAAACCTCAATTTACTTCTCGACATACCGCTTAAGGTCACTGTAGAATTAGGTAGGACCCAAAAGCAAATTAAGGATATTTTGGAGCTGTCGCAAGGTTCGATTATTGAGCTGGACAAGCTAGCTGGCGAGCCCGTGGATATTCTTGTTAACAATAAACTGATTGCCAAAGGCGAGGTTGTTGTTATTGATGAAAACTTCGGTGTTCGCGTAACGGATATCGTAAGCCAATGGGACCGCATTCAAAAATTACAATAGCATCCTAGGAGGATAAAAAAGATGGCAAACCGCATTCTTATCGTAGACGACGCAGCTTTCATGCGCATGATGATTCGTGACATTTTATCAAAGAACGGCTACGAAGTCGTCGGTGAAGCCCAAGATGGCGCACAAGCAGTTGAGAAGTATAAGGAATTGAAACCGGATCTGACAACAATGGATATTACGATGCCTGAAATGGACGGGATTTCTGCACTGAAAGAAATTAAAAAGCTGGATGGCAACGCAAAAGTCATTATGTGTTCAGCAATGGGTCAGCAAGCAATGGTTATTGATGCGATTCAAGCAGGCGCAAAGGATTTCATCGTCAAACCGTTCCAAGCTGATCGCGTTATCGAAGCGATCAAGAAAACTCTGGGATAACGGTAAGACTTATGCTTAACTTACCTTCGCGCATTTCAATGGTGTCTGCTCTTGGGATGGCGATATGGCCTCATTTTGCGGCTGCTGCTGCCTTAGACGGCAGCAGCGCAAACAATGATGAACAGATGGTGTTCAGTGGCACAAAGGATTTAGCGGGAAGCTTAGTCTGGGTTATCGTCGCGTTAGCGATCGTTATCGTATTAATTATATTGGTTATTAAATGGTTGTCTCAGCGCAGCCGAACGTGGGGGACGAATCGTTCGCTTCGTTCGCTCGGCGGTCTTGCGCTAGGACAAAACAACTCGCTTCAGGTAATTGAAATTGCAGGCCGCATTTACATTGTGGGCATTGGCGAGAATATTACCCTGATTGACAAGCTGGAGGAACCGGAGGAAGTTCGTGCGGTCATTGCCGCATTGGAACGACAGCAAGAGACGGTTTGGTCTAAAGATGTTGTTTCCCAGCTGTTAAGCAAGTTGAAAAACCGAAACGGGAAATCCGGTCCGGAGCCAACGAATGAGCAGTGGAACAATGCGGACTCATTCCAGAACTTGTTACATAGCAAGCTCAGCCAACAAGCTGATCGTAAGCAACAATTGGAATCATTGCTGCATGAATCTAAACCAAATGAACGGTTGATGGACGATGAAAAATAAGTGGTGGATATCAATCGTTGCTGTACAGCTGCTTGGAATGCTTATTCATAACCAAGCCTTTGCGGAGCCTTTGCCCGATGTTTCCATTAACATAGGAAACGGAAGCGGTGAAGCGCCTGGTACTAGCGCTTTATCCATTCTTCTATTAATAACAGTGCTCAGTGTTGCGCCTGCTATTTTGGTGCTTATGACAAGTTTTACTCGTATCGTTATCGTCTTGGGCTTTGTGAGAACATCGCTTGGTACACAGCAGATGCCGCCAAATCAGGTGCTTATCGGGCTTGCGATGTTTCTAACCTTCTTCATTATGGCTCCGACGTTCTCGCAGGTGAATGAAGTGGCACTACAGCCTTATCTTAAAGGTCAAATTTCTCAAACGGAGGCGTTTCAGGAAGCAGCCGTTCCTATGAAAAAATTCATGTTCTCCCATACCAGGGAGAAGGATCTGATGCTCTTTATGAATTACACCAAAACCGAGAAACCGGAAACCTTTGAAGATATACCAATTACGGTACTTATTCCTGCGTATGCCATTAGCGAGCTTAAAACTGCATTTCAAATGGGCTTTATGATTTTTATACCGTTTTTGGTTATTGATATGATCGTCGCCAGTACCCTGATGGCGATGGGTATGATGATGCTACCTCCGGTCATGATATCGTTGCCCTTTAAATTGCTGTTGTTCGTTTTAGTAGACGGATGGTATTTGATCGTCAAATCGTTATTATTAAGCTTCAACACGTGATTACAGCAGGGGGGACGCAAGATGAGTACTGATTTCATAATCGGATTGGCCGGGGAGGCCGTATTCGTAGTATTGAAAGCCAGTGCGCCAATGCTCGTTCTTGCTTTGGTCGTAGGTCTACTTGTCAGCATATTTCAGGCAACTACTCAGATTCAAGAGCAGACGCTTGCTTTTGTACCGAAAATCGTAGCTGTTTTCGTATCAATAATCATTTTTGGTCCATGGATTCTTAATACGGTTATCGACTTCACTTATAATCTGCTGAACAATCTTCATAATTACATCGGTTAGGTTGTGGGTGAATGAACGCGATCGTACAAGGCTTTCCTATTTTTTTGTTAATCTTTTGTCGAATAACTGCGTTTTTCGTCGTCGCGCCTGTCTTTTCTTCGCGAGGCGTGCCGAATGTATTTAAAATCGGTTTAGGTTTTTTCATTTCTTTTATCGTTTTTTTAACGTACGGCATGCAGCAAACGATTGTGCCGGATGCTGAATATATTCTTGTTCTGCTTCGAGAAATATTGATCGGCGTCCTCATGGGGTATGTCGTCTACCTGTTTTTTACTGTAGTACAAACCGCAGGAGCCTTTATGGATTTACAAGTCGGTTTTGCTATGGCTAACATTGTAGATCCTCATACGGGCACATCAGCCCCGCTGCTCGGTAATTTCAAATACATGCTGCTTATCGTTGTTTTTCTAATGATGAACGGCCATCACTTTTTGCTGACTGGCCTGATGGATAGTTACAAATGGATGCCGTTGTCCAATGAACTATTTAGTCGTTTGATGAGCGGCGGCATAACTGATTTTTTAACAAGGACGGTAGGCAATACTTTTTTGCTCGCTATTCAAATAGCTGCGCCGCTAGTCGTAGCTATGTTTTTGACGGATGTTGGACTTGGTTTTCTAACCAAAACAGCTCCACAATTCAATGTGTTCGTTATTGGGATACCGTTGAAGCTGATAATAGGTATGTTTTTGCTCATATTGTTAATGCCAAGTCTTGCTGGTCTGTTCGAAAGATTGTTTTCCATTATGTTTGATTCTTTGGAGCAGTTGTTCGGAATTGTGCAAGGACCGCCGCCTGAAGGGCAATAGGAGGATGCGATCGTGCGAGACTACCGGCTAAAGCTTGATCTACAGCTGTTTAGTCAAGAAAAGACTGAGCAAGCTACTCCGAAGAAAAGGGATGAAGCTAGAAAGAAAGGCCAAATTGCGAGATCCTCTGATTTGCCTGGTTCTTTTATCTTAATGTTTGTTTTTATGGGTTTCATTATGTTAGGGGACTACTATAAAAATAAGATTATGATGCTATTCAGTAGTTTATTTGAAGAATGGCTGTTGATGGAAGTTACCACTGGTAACATTATGGAGTTATTTAACGAGATTGCTATGGAGTTGTTACTCTTTTTATTGCCCATCTTTGCAATTACTATTTTAATTGGAATTCTCGGAAACGTTATTCAATTTGGTTTTTTATTAACGGGCGATCCCCTCAAAATGAAACTTAGCAAGTTGAACCCGATAAACGGGTTTAAACAAATTTTTTCAGCAAAAACGATCGTTGAGTTTCTGAAAAGTGTATTAAAGCTTCTTATCATCGGAGTGCTCGTTTATTCAGCAATATCGAGTGAATGGCAGCGCATATTAGTGCTTGCGAGTTTGCCCATTCAACAAATATTCAGCTTTACCGCTGGATTAACAGTGAAGCTTGGCATTGAGATCGGAGCCGTGCTAACCGCGCTTGCGCTCGCTGATTATTTCTATCAACGCTATGAGCATAACAAAAGCTTGAAAATGTCAAAGCAAGACATTAAGGATGAGTACAAAAAATCAGAAGGTGACCCGATTATTAAGGGGAAGATCCGAGAGCGGCAAAGAAGAATGGCCTTGCAGCGAATGATGCAGGAGGTTCCGAAAGCGGATGTTATTATTACAAATCCCACGCACTTTGCTATTGCATTGAAATATGATGCTACGAAAATGGAAGCGCCCAAGATCATTGCAAAAGGTATGGATCACGTTGCGCTTCGTATTAAAGAGATAGCCAAAGAAAACGGTGTGGTTACTATGGAAAATAAACCATTGGCCAGAGCGCTTTATGAACGAGCGGAAATAGGCGATGTCATTCCTCCGGACTTGTTCCAAGCTGTGGCTGAGGTGCTTGCATATGTCTATAAGATGAAAGGACGCGTGAAATCATCATAACACTACGGGAGGAGGCGGCGTCATGAAAGCAAGGGACTTTGTAGTACTTTTTGGCGTTATTGGAATTGTGCTCATGATGATAATCCCGATCCCAGTCCTACTACTAGATATCCTCATTATTCTAAATATTTCAATCGCATTAATGATACTGCTAATTGCCATGAATACGAAGGAAGCGCTGGATTTCTCAATCTTTCCCGCTATTCTCTTAATCACTACCCTATTTAGGCTAGCGCTAAACGTCTCCACCACTAGAAATATTTTGTCGCATGCAGAAGCTGGGGAAGTTGTAGCTACGTTCGGCAGCTGGGTAGGCGGCGGGCAAATTGCTATCGGTTTTATCGTCTTCCTCATCCTCGTTGTCGTCCAATTTATCGTTATTACCAAAGGTTCTGAGCGTGTTGCCGAGGTGGCAGCAAGATTTACGCTCGACGCAATGCCAGGTAAGCAAATGAGTATCGATGCGGATTTGAACGCTGGCTTGATCAACGAGCAGCAAGCAAGGGAGCGGCGGTCTAAGATTGAGCGCGAGGCTGATTTTTACGGAGCGATGGACGGTGCCAGCAAATTCGTAAAAGGGGATGCTATTGCATCCATCATTATCCTCGTAATTAACCTAGTAGGCGGATTTATTATTGGTATGGCCATTCATGATTTAAGCTTTGGAGAATCTTTATCTACCTTCTCAATTCTGACAATCGGTGATGGTCTGGTCAGTCAAATACCTGCACTGCTTATTTCAACGGCTGCCGGTTTAATAGTAACTAGGGCGGCATCAGATGGGAACTTGGCAGAGGATGTCACTTCTCAGCTATTCAAATACCCTAAATTGTTATTCATTGCAGCAGGTACAATCGGACTTCTTGGCCTTACGCCTATCGGCCCGCTCAGAACATGGCCATTTGCCATTATGTTAGCGTTTGGCGGGTGGTATATGCAGAAAGCGATTCACAAGCAGCAAGCCCAAGAGGAAATGCTTGTCGAAGAGCAGCAGATTGAAGAGGTGCGCAGTCCTGAAAGTGTCATTAGCCTTCTGCAGGTTGATCCGATTGAGTTTGAGTTCGGTTATGGACTTATCCCACTTGCAGATACACAACAGGGCGGGGATTTGCTAGATCGAATCATTATGATTCGTAGGCAATGCGCGCTTGAGCTTGGTCTTGTCGTTCCAGTCATTCGGATTCGGGACAATATTCAGTTAAAGCCAAACGAGTATGTCATTAAAATTAAAGGAAATACCGTTGCGCGCGGCGATCTGCTTCTTAACCACTATTTGGCAATGAGTCCCGGCTTTGAAGACGATTCGGTTGTTGGAATCGAAACGACTGAACCGGCGTTTGGGCTTCCTGCAATATGGATTGACGAGCAAATGAAAGAACGCGCGGAATTGTCAGGCTACACGGTTGTAGATCCTCCGTCCGTAGTTGCGACACATCTAACTGAAATTATTAAGCGTCACGGACACGAGCTAATTGGCCGTCAAGAAACGAAGCAGTTGGTTGAAAATGTGAAAGAGTCATACCCAGCGCTTATTGATGAATTGATTCCTTCTATTCTCACAATTGGTGATGTTCAGAAGGTTCTAGCTAAGCTGTTGCGGGAAAAGGTGTCCATTCGAGATCTGGTTACTATTTTTGAAGCGTTGGCTGATCACGGAAATTACACAAAAGATCCTGATATTTTGACCGAATATGTGCGACAGTCTTTATCAAGGCAAATCACGCAGCAATTCTCATCAGGTGGAGACACACTTCGCGTGATTACGGTAGGTCCTCAACTCGAAAAGAAGATTGCCGAATCGGTGCAGCAATCGGAGCAGGGTACCTACATTGCGCTCGATCCGGTATCTACTCAGCAAATCTATCAGAAGCTTAATGAGCATGTTAATCGTCAAATCCAATCTGGTCAGCAGCCCGTTGTACTGGCATCACCGACCATTCGCATGTATTTGAGACAAATTGTCGAGAGAACCATGCAGGATGTTCCTGTCCTTTCCTACAGTGAACTTGAACCGAACATTGAAGTTCAAAGCGTCGGGGTGGTGAATTTATGAGAGTAAAACGGTATATAGTCAATGCCTTGCCCGAGGCAGTTTCTATGATCAGGACTGAGCTTGGCAAAGATGCAGTTATTTTGAATACAAAGGAAATTAAGGTTGGCGGCTTTATGGGGATGTTTCGCAAGAAAAAGATGGAAGTGATTGCAGCCATTGAAACCAATCAGGCCAATCCTCCTTCGCAGCCGCAAAGGAACACAAATCCTCAAGTTGATGCAGCTGTTGAGAAAATTTTGCAAACGGCGCAGCGTGCTTCAGCAACTGCGGCCACAGCGGTAATAGAACCAATCGTTGCTCAGCCGATAAAGGAAAATCCAGCCAGAGTGGAACGTGAGCAGTTCATCATTGATGAGATCCGTGATTTAAGGGAATACATGGTCAAGCTATCCAAACAGCAAAGCAGCACTATTGCCATGAATGAACATTTGATTTTGCTTAAGGAGCATTTGATTGACCAAGAGATGGATGCGGAATGGATTGAGCGCTTGGTTCAATCGATAATTGATAAACAAACGGAAAATCGTGTTGAGTTTACCGGTGAACAGGTTTGGGATATGGCTGAGGCCCAGTTGGAGGAGTGGCTGCGACCTTATGAGGGAAGCGGCATCAGCAGTAATGCCAGAGTCGTTCACTTTGTTGGGCCAACCGGCGTAGGCAAGACCACGACCATTGCAAAGCTGGCAGCAGAGCAAACGATTAAAAATGGACGAAAAGTAGGCTTTATCACATCCGATACGTACCGAATTGCGGCGGTGGATCAGTTAAGAACGTATGCCAATATATTAAATGTACCGATTGAGGTCGTATTTTCTCAAATGGATTTACCTAGAGCGCTCAAGCAGTTGGAGGAACAGGAATTGATTTATATGGATACGGCGGGCCGGAATTTCAGGAGCGAGCTTCATGTATCCGAGGTAAACAGCCTGCTTCAGACAAACGAGCCTAGCGAAACCATTCTTGTCCTTAGCATGACAGGGAAAACGCGTGATATGGCTGCTGTAGCCGATCATTTCAGCAAATATGGTGTTCAAAAGGTGCTTTTTACAAAGCTTGATGAAACTTCGGTTTACGGAGCGATTTTCAACCTAATCATGAATTTCGAACTGCTGCCTACCTATTTGGCAAGTGGCCAGACCGTTCCGGATGATATAGAGAAGTTTCAAGTTAAGCCTTATATTCATAAGCTTCTTAGGGGCCAAAGCTTATGATGGACCAGGCCGAAGCTTTACGAAATTTAGTCAAAAAACAGGAGCTCCAAAATGAAGGCCGTACGACGCGCGTTATAACTGTAACCAGCGGAAAGGGCGGCGTAGGGAAGTCCAATTTCAGTCTTAATTTTGCCTTGGCACTTCAGCGGTTAGGGAAAAAGGTTCTAGTATTTGATGCAGATATTGGGATGGCTAATATTGATGTGCTGATGGGAGTTACATCTACCTACAACCTTTATCATTTGCTTAAGCAGGAAAAAACGATTTGGGAAATTGTCCAAGAAGGACCGGAGGGGCTGCATTTTATTGCAGGCGGCTCCGGATTTCGAGATTTAATGGACTTGTCGGTAGAGCAGCTTGATCGTTTTGCTGAAGAAATAAGCAAGCTTCACGGTCGATACGACATCATTTTGTTTGATACAGGTGCAGGACTCTCAAAGGAAACGGTGAAGTTCATTACCGCCGCCCAAGAGACAATCGTAGTCACCACTCCCGAGCCAACTTCAATTACGGATGCCTATGCCTTAATTAAAATGGTTAAGGGCATGGAAGTTGATGTTCAGTTTAAATTAATTGTCAATCGTGCTATGGATCATCGGGAAGGCAAGCAAACCGCAGAAAAAATCAGCATGGTTGCTGAACGGTTTCTACACTCGGAGTTGCCTCATTTAGGTATTTTACCTGACGACCCCAATGTATCTAAAGCGGTGAAGCGTCAAATTCCTTTTACAGTCGCCTACCCGGGAAGCGAAGCTTCGGTTGCAATTGATCGAATCGCTAAGCACTTTCTGGAGATTGCGCAAGGCTCTGCAAATAGCAGTGGCATCAAAGGATTTTTGCATAAAATGTTCAGACTCTCAAGATAATCCTTTGGAAGTGAGGAGGAAATGAAATGGCTCCTTATCGCATACTGGTTGTTGATGATTCCGGGTTTATGAGGAAAATAATTAGTGATTTAATTATTCAAGATCCTCAATTTACAATTGTAGCAACTGCAGTAAATGGTCAAGAAGCAGTAGAAGCGGTTCATAAATGGAAGCCGGATGCCGTTACACTGGATTTGGAAATGCCTTTAATGAACGGCATTGAAGCGCTGCAAATCATTATGAGAGAGCTTCCTACGCCTGTAATCATGCTCTCAGGGATAAGCGAAGACAATACACGTGAAACCATCAAAGCGCTGCAGTTTGGTGCGTTCGACTTTATAAGAAAACCGTCAAGCGCGATGTCGAACGATATTCATCATGTGGGTGACTTTTTGCTTGAGAAGCTGCGAATTGCCGTTTTAACCAAGCGATACCAGCCGATCATTTCGATTAGCGAAAAAGTTACAGCGGCATTTGAGGAAATGGCACCCTCTAAAGAAATGCCAGCTGTTTCAAAACAAAAGACAACATCACATGATGATCCATTGGCTGCAAAAATAAAAGCTGATGGGAAAGATCGAATCAAACCGGTCCTGCCGAAAGAAGGAAAGAAGCTTACCGAGAAAGCGGCAGATCCTCTACATAAAAAATTAACAGTGAAAAAGCCGGATGAAGCTTCAACGGTGAACAAGCAAACAAGCGAGTCTGTACGAACCATTTTGAACAACAAAACGCCAAAGATACCTAAAATCATGCAGGGAGAACCACCGGATGTTCATAAAAAAGCAGCCACCACTTCTACTGCATCTTTTAAACACATCGTAGCCATCGGAACCTCAACGGGTGGACCAAGAGCGCTTCATGAAGTCATTACTTCATTGCCGGCAGATTTTCCAGCACCAGTGCTCATTGTTCAGCATATGCCACCTAAATTCACCAAATCGCTTGCTCAGCGGCTAGACAGCTTTAGCGAGCTTCGAGTCGTAGAAGCAGAGCAGGGGGAACGTGTATCGGCTGGGGTGGTCTACATTGCTCCCGGGGGTTATCACATGGAACTCTCTAAGGATACTTCCGGCTATTCGATTCTTTTGACGGAACAGCCTCAACGCAACGGTCATCGTCCTTCTGTAGATGTACTCTTTGAATCAATATCCTCTTTTCGCGAGCTGAAGCGCCACGCGGTTATCATGACGGGGATGGGAAGTGATGGGGCCAAAGGCATGAAGCTTCTTGCTGAATGTGGAATTGATACCACGATTGCTGAAGCCGAGGAAACCTGCGTCGTTTATGGCATGCCGAGATCCGCTGTAGAAGCTGGTTGTGTGAATAAAGTATTGCCGCTGCAGCACATTGCTCCGCAACTTGTGCAAGTAGTGATGAAATAGATTGGATAAGCGCTTAAACATACTAACAGGAGGTGCTCGAAAATGGATATGAATGCCTATTTATCGATGTTTATTGATGAATCTAATGATCACTTGCAAGCATTAAATGAAAATTTGCTGCGGCTGGAAAGCGAACCTGAGGAACTCAGTATCGTTCAAGATATATTTCGTTCAGCTCATACGCTGAAAGGGATGTCCGCCACGATGGGCTTCGAGGATTTGGCTGCGTTGACGCATGAAATGGAAAACGTGCTGGATCTTGTTCGTAATAGCAAGCTTAAGATGGATAGCTTTATATTTGATACCTTGTTTAAAGGGCTTGATGCTCTAGAAGCCATGGTGCAGGATATTGTGGGCGGTGGAACAGGGAAAGCAGACGTAACGTCGATTGTCGCTTCCTTGCAAGTCATACTGAAGAGTGATTATAGCGCAGAAAAAGCGCCTGAGGCGCCTACAGTAGCTGCAAGCTCGTCTGGAGCAGCAACATCAAGCGCATCAGGGGCGATGCTGCTGGATGAGTTCCAGTCTTCCATTCTATTACAATCCGTAGAGTCTGGTCATAATGTTTTTCACATCCAAATCTCCATTCGTGAGAATTGTTTGTTGAAAGCTGTTCGTGCCTACATGGTCTTTGACCTGCTGGAGCGAAATGGAGAAGTTATTAAATCTGATCCTTCCGTGCAAGACATTGAGCAGGAAAAATTTGATTTTACTTTTACGGTGTTTACGATTTGCCGTCTTGGACAGGAAGACCTGCAAACGCAGCTTCTTAACATCTCCGAAATCGATGCAGCGGTCGTGACCTTGCTTGATGCAGAGTCTTTAGCTGTACTTAGCCAGTCCAACGCAGCCGCGGCTGTTGAGGTAGAGACGCCTACGCAGGCAGCGGTGCTGCCTGCTCAAAGCGCCACTAAAGAGGTTACCCCGCGAGAGGTTTCGCCAAGCAAAGCGGCAGCGCCTGCAGCGCAGGCAGCTCCGGCCAACGTTTCCAGAACGATTCGTGTAGACATAGAGCGGCTGGATACGCTGATGAATTTATTCAGTGAATTACTGATTGACCGCGTACGCCTTGAACAGTTATCCAGCGAAATTAAAAGGAATGACTTAACCGAAACGGTTGAGCACATGACGAGGGTGAGCTCGGATCTGCAAAGCATTGTTCTCAAGCTTCGGATGGTGCCTGTAGATTCGGTATTCAATCGATTCCCACGGATGATCAGAGATTTGGCTAAGTCACTGGATAAGAAAATCGATTTGGTAATTACCGGTGCGGATACTGAACTTGACCGTACGGTTATCGATGAAATTGGCGATCCGCTGGTTCACTTACTTCGTAATTCGGTTGACCATGGGATCGAGACACAGGAAGAGAGAATTGCAGCAGGGAAATCGGAGACGGGTACCATTCATCTACGTGCTTTTCATAGTGGAAATCATGTCTTTATTGAAGTTGAGGAAGATGGCCGTGGCATCCACCACGAGCGTGTTCTCAAAACAGCGATCAAAAATGGCGTTGTCACAGAGGAGCAAGCGAAGCTGCTTTCGCCAGACGAAATTAATATGTTGATTTTTGCAGCAGGTTTTAGTACTGCGGATAAAATATCTGACATTTCGGGACGAGGCGTTGGCCTTGACGTTGTGCGGTCTAAGATCACCTCATTGGGCGGAAATGTAACGATTGATTCCGCTTTCGGCAGAGGCACGAAGTTCTCTGTACAACTACCGCTGACGCTATCCATTATTTCAGCAATGCTGATAAAGCTTGGCTCAGAGAAATATGCGATACCGTTAACTTCAATTGTCGAAACAGGCATCATCCGCAAGGAGCAAATTTTGCATGTGCATGGCAATCAGATGATTGAATTCAGAAATGTCATTATTCCGCTCGTATCCTTAAGCAAAGTACTGGAATCACCTGATTTCAATGAAAATGAAGAGCAGGAAACTGAAATCGTAGTCGTTCGCAAAGGTGAAAAATGGGCTGCGGTGATGGTTGACGAATTTATTGGCCAAAGCGAAATCGTATTGAAAACGTTAGGCAAGTACTTAACGAACGTAGAAGCCGTGTCTGGCGCTACGATACTTGGAGACGGTTATGTCGCATTGATTATTGATCCGAACGCACTAATCAAATAAAGGGGGCTTTTACGATGGGAGAAGAATTAAAAGTTATCGTGTTCGCGCTCGGCAACGAAGAGTACGGAATTGAAGTAGACAAGGTTCGCACGATTGAAAGATTATCTCCGATTACACGTGTTCCAAAAACAGCTGCATTCATAAAAGGTGTCATTAATTTACGCGGCGTTGTCGTACCGGTTATTGATTTGCGTGGCCGTTTTAATCTGACAGAAACAACACCAACAGAAAACTCGAGAATTATCGTCGTAGCTGTGGCAGATATTGAGGTTGGATTTATTGTTGACGCTGCAAATGATGTCATTGATATCGATACCGATACGATCGATTTGCCGCCTGAAATTGTTGGTGGCATTAAAGCGAAATATTTAAGAGGCATTGCAAAGCTTGGTGAAGGTCGACTTCTCATCATGCTCAATTTGTCAGAAGTGTTAAACAAAAACGAAATTATTCAAGTCGAGCAGTTAGAGGGATAAAGCGTGAGTCTATTTAGCCGCTTTGAAGCTTTTGAGCTTGATGTTTTGAAAGAAGTCGGCAATATTGGGGCGGGTAATGCAGCAACCGCATTATCTCGCTTGTTAGATAAACCCGTTGATATGGCAGTACCAAAAGTTAGTTTGCTTCCATTCGAAGAGGTTGCTGAGCGTGTCGGCGGTTCTGAACAGATTGTAATCGCCGTGTTTCTTCGTGTAGAAGGAGAAGCGCCAGGAAACATGTTTTTTATTATTGAAGAAGAATCAGCAAAACGAATTTTGCGGCAGCTGCTTTCCATTAACATGGAAGAGCATGAAGGCTATACAGAAATGGAGCTTTCTGCCCTTTGTGAAATTGGCAACATCTTGGCTGGATCTTATTTGTCTTCGTTGGCTGATTTTACGCATTTATCGATGGCCCCATCCGTTCCAGCTGTAGCAGTAGACATGGCAGGTGCAATTCTTAGCTATGGTTTAATGCAGTACGGGGAGATGGGAGACTCGGCCCTACTTATTGAAACGACCTTTTTAGAGGATTGTCAATCGCTTGAAGGACATTTTTTCCTCATTCCGGACCCGGAGTCGTTTGAGAAAATATTCAGGGCTTTGGGAGTCGTTAGCGAATGATACAACAAAATTTGGTCAAAGTAGGCATGGCAGATTTAAATATCGCAACAGATGGAGCAATACTTAAAACGACCGGTTTGGGCTCATGCGTAGGGCTTACCCTTTATGACCCGGTTCGAAAAATTGCCGGTATGGCACATGTTATGCTGCCGTCTTCAGAAATTGCCCGTGAGACCAAAATGAATTTGGCCAAATATGCCGATACCGCTATTCCCGAGCTGCTAGATCGAATGATAGCAGCCGGTGCTTACATCGAACGGATGAAAGCAAAGATGGCTGGTGGTGCACAAATGTTTGCCATGTCGGGCCATACGGACTCCTTAAGAATAGGCCCGCGCAACGTAGAGTCTTGTACAGCGATGCTGTTGAGATTTAAAATCCCGATCTTGTCTCAGGATACAGGGGGAAGCTTTGGCCGGACGATTGAGTTTGACAGTGTTAGCGGTACGTTATCGATAAGAAGCGTTCAGTTTGGAACAAAGGAGATTTGATATGCTGGGAACATGGCGATGGAATGTCGTATTTGGAATATTAGGCACCGTGCTGACGGTAGCTTTCTCAATCGGAAACAATCCGATTACAGTTATGCTGCTTAGGAGTATGTATGCTTTCATCGCTTTTTTTGTTCTTGCGTATGGAGTAAGGGGCTTATTAGCATACATTCTTGTCCCTCCTTCACTAGTAGGGGAGCTTCCTGAAGAAATGGACGAGGAAGGCAAGGGCGCTCAGTTCGATCTTAAGACCCCGGACGAGGCGCAGGAATTAAACAATTTATTGAAATCGCAAATGCAAGAGGGAACATCAACGTCGTCTGCAGCTTCTTTATCTAACGAAGAAAAAGATTTTCGGCCGTTAACTCCTCCACAATTATTATCTACTAAAAATACAGAGCCTGAAGAATTGGTTAAAGCCATTCGTCACCTGACAGGAGAGTGAGTCGATGATTGAGCATAAAACCCCTCATCTGACAAACTTGCAGATGTGGCAAGCCTGGAGAGAACAAGGCGAGTTGGAAGCAAAGAAGAAACTGATCGAGCAGTACTTGCCGCTCGTTGATTATGTCACGAATCGCATGGCAATTGGGCTCCCAAAAAACGTAATTAAAGACGATCTTGCCAGCAACGGCGTAATGGGATTGATTGATGCGATCGAGAAATTCGATTATGGCCGTGGCTTGCAATTTGAAACCTATGCTTCATGGCGCATTCGAGGCGCCATTATTGACGGCTTGCGTCAGGGGGATTGGGTACCACGCTCTGTGCGGGAAAAAGCAAAAAAAGTAGAAGAAGCTTATCAGCATTTGGAGCAGCAATATTTACGATCGGTTACGGATGCGGAGATTAGCCGTTATCTCGATGTTTCCGAGAAAGAATTTATAACAATGCTGCAAGATATATCTGTAACTACCGTTTGCTCGTTGGAAGACCCGATTCGTGATGAAGAATCAGAGACAAGAATGTCGTTGCTCGTAGACGATAAAGCTAAAAACCCGGATCATAAAGTACATGAATTTTATTTGAAAGAATCATTAGTAAAAGGAATCGATCAACTAACGGAAAAGGAACGAACGGTTGTCTCCTTATTTTATTACGAAGAATTATCATTAAGTGAAATTGCAGAAGTAATGTCACTCTCACCTTCGAGAATTTCCCAGCTGCACTCGAAAGCGATTTTAAGGCTAAGAGGAGCTTTGGCTAAGCATAAAGATCAACTTATGGAGCATTAGAGAGGGGGGTTAAGGTGGATAATCTACAATTAGAATCGTACCTAAGCATCCAGACGTCAGCAGATAAGCTGTCTGCCTTTTTAACATTTAGCCGAATAACAGATGAATTTGAAAGTAATGGGGATGAGCTGGAACGGTTTTTGCGAAGTAAGGGAATCGTTTACGGCTTGCGTACTGATGTTCTTCACCAAATTGGGACAAATCCTCTTGCATATTGCAAGGAACAAACGTTAGTTGCCAAAGGGGACTCCCCTTTAAATGGTAAAGATGGGTTTATAAAGCTTGTTTTTGACATGGACAAAAAAAATAACGCCCCAACCGAGCTCGAAGATGGAAAGGTCGATTACAAAGAGGTCGTACAACTGAAAAACGTAAAACGCGGACAGTTGATCGCTGAACGTATCGACCCCGAGCCAGGGCCTTCTGGGAAAACCGTTACGGGGGAAGAGCTGCCGGCGAAGCTTGGGAAGCATGTTCGATTTAAAGTAGGCAAAAATGTGGTTTTGAACGATAATCAAACGGCGATGTATTCAGCCCTAGATGGTCTCATCTCTTTAACGGAGAAAGAAAAGATTAATGTGTTTCCGGTGTATGAAGTGAACGGAGATGTGGATTACAGCGTCGGCAATATTGATTTTGTCGGTACGGTCGTCATTCGTGGCAATGTACTCAGTGGTTTCCGGGTCAAGGCTTCAGGTGATATCCGAATTATCGGCGGGGTTGAAGGTGCTGAAATCGAGACAGAGGGCTCGATTGAAATTACCGGAGGGATACTTGCGGGTAACAAAGGATATGTCAAAGCTGGCCGCAATGTTCGTAGTACCTTCATTCAAGATGGAAACGTTATCGCCGGCGAGGAAGTCATTGTATCCCAAAGCATCATGCATTCGCATGTGAGAGCGGGTAAAACAGTGATTTGTTCGGGAACCAAAGGTTTAATCGTAGGTGGGCTGGTGCAAGCTGGCGATCTTGTTATTGCACGTATTGTTGGGAATTCGATGTCAACCGCAACTACCATTGAGGTTGGCGTTAAACCTGAAGACCGCGCAGAGCTGCTAGAGCTCAGAGCTAGTTTAAAGCAATATATGCAAAACCTCGACAAAACCGACAAGGCGCTTGTTATTTTAGACCAATTGGCAGCTGCAGGTCAGTTAACACCAGATAAGCTTGCATTGCGGATTAAGCTTACTGCATCGAAGCGCCAAATGACACTGGAGAATGAGGAAACAAAAAGCAGAATCCTTGAAATTGAAAGAACATTAGAGGATACCGACCGCTCAAAGATTAGTATAAGCAATATTGTTTTTGGCGGGACAAAAATTGTAATTGGCCGTTATACCAAGTTTGTAAAGGATTCTTCCCAGCGGGTCACATTCCAGTATTCCGATGGGGACGTTGTAATGATTCCTTACAATAAATAGCGTAAACGATGATTGGCCAAAGGGGTGAGTTGTGATGACATTCAAATCGATAGATTTGCAGATGTCAGTACCGCGCACGCAAGAATTTAGCGGTATGCATGGACAAGCTATTCATAAACCTGTAGCGGATCAGAATAAGTTGGCGGAACAAACAAGCAAGCAAACTGAGCTTTTAAGAGGTAAAAATACAGCTGTCGAGCAGTCAAATGGGCTTCATATCCGAAGTGACCATGAAGGACAGCAGGATAAAGGTCATAAACAAGCAAAACGCAATCATTCAGAGCAAGAGAGTGAAGATGGTGAGCAGGAGCCTAAGCCTACTCATCCGTTTAAAGGTCATAAATTAGATATTAAGCTGTAAAGCTTAAGGCGATCCAAGGAAGGCAGGTTAGGAACGATGCAGCCATACTTGCAATATATTGTATTACTCGGCGCGGTTGTCATTGTTGGCGCTTTTGTCATTCCTCGGAAAAAACAGGAAGCAGTTGTGCCCCCACAGTCGATGCAAAACATGGAAACGGCACTGGAGCAGTTTATGGAAAACATGGAGAAGGACAATGAGGAGCTCGTTTCACTCGTTAGAATGGCGCAGCAAGAGTCTAAATCCGATTCTGAGCGCAAGGAACAACGGATATCGGAGCTGGAGAAGAAATGCGAACGACTAACTGAACAATTGCAAGAATCCCGCTCCATTTCTGTCTCCTCGACAAATCAGGCCATGCCGCATTCCGAGACTCCCTCTTTTCTTATTTCCACACCAGAGTCAGACATTGCAAAATATGCAGAGCCGCTGCAAGAAGAAGTACCGAAGAAAGAAACGATTCATAGACGTTACCCTGATCTTTTTTTGCTCTACGAGCAAGGAAAATCGATCGAAATGATTTCAAAAAAGCTTGGCATGAACAAAGGTGAAGTCCAGCTTATTATACAGCTAGCCAAGCAAGAGGTGGCTGCTCATGCTTAAGAACCGTTTGTTTTTTATTGGACTGGGAGCTGGGATTATTGTAGGTGCACTACTTTTTCAATTAATGCTCTCAGGGGAACAGAGCAGAGAAAGATTAGGTCTTATGGGACAAGGTGTAGATGAGAAGCTGTATACACAAGCAGAGGTCGAGGCGTTGATCCAGGAAGAACGAGATTCCACACAAACTAAAGAAGAGCCTCAGCCAACATCGTCACCTGATGCTATCAAGGATGAGCCTGTTGCCGAGAATAATGCTTCTACAGATGCTCCTGCAATAGCGCCAACAGAAAACGTTACTGAAGCTCCAGTGGAACCCCCAGCAGCTGAGCTTGAGGCAATTGAGCATGTGATCCGAATCGAGCCGGGCTCGAGTTTGAGTAAGACTGCGGAGCTGTTAGCTGCGAATTTCATTATTGCCGACGAAGCCGGATTTATTAATCAAATGAAAAAGTCGAAAAAGCAAGTTCGGGCTGGGTATTTTTTGTTTCATGAGAATAGTACAGTAAAAGAAGCCATTACTGTAGTTACGGGACAACCTCTAACAAAAGCAGAAGCTGATCTAATTAATTCAAATAGAAAGACAAATTAATCTATCTTTTACGAAACGATTGTTGCACGGGATATGTATTTATGGTATATTAATTCACGGTGTTAAAAACGCACGCAGGTCAATTTTGTCAAACGGTGCTTCCGCCCGGCGGAAGTTTTGACGAAAGATGCGACTGGCGGAGGAGCACTAAAAAAACCATTATAGGAGGTGTTGGAGAAATGGCGGTTATTTCCATGAAACAGCTACTAGAAGCTGGGGTACACTTCGGTCATCAGACTCGTCGTTGGAACCCGAAGATGGATCGTTATATCTTCACAGAAAGAAACGGGATTTACATTATTGATTTGCAAAAAACGGTTAAGAAAGTTGACGAAGCGTACAACTTTGTTAAATCGATCGCTGCAGACGGCGGCACTATGCTGTTCGTAGGTACGAAAAAACAAGCTCAAGATTCCGTAAAAGAAGAAGCAGAACGTTGCGGCAACTTCTATATCAACCAACGTTGGTTGGGTGGAACTTTGACTAACTTCCAAACGATTCAAAAACGTATTGATCGTTTGAAACAACTTGAAAAATGGGCTGAGGATGGCACTTTCGAGGTTCTACCTAAGAAAGAAGTTATCATTCTTAACAAAGAAAAAGACCGTTTGGAAAAGTTCCTTGGCGGTATTAAAGGAATGAAACGTTTGCCAAGCGCGTTGTTCATCATTGACCCACGCAAAGAGCGTATTGCTGTTGCAGAAGCTCGTAAACTTGGAATTCCAATCGTTGGTATCGTGGACACGAACTGTGATCCGGACGAAATCGACTATGTTATCCCTGGTAACGATGATGCAATTCGTGCCGTTAAGTTGTTGACGTCGAAAATGGCTGATGCAATCGTTGAAGCTAACCAAGGCGAACAAACAACGGCTTAATTTAAAGGCTTTAGTTAGTCAACAAAGGGTGGTCAGATGGTGATAAACCTCTCACTGCCCTTTTTTCGAATGTAAATCACTAATTACGGGGCGACAAGCTCGCGTACAAATCATAGGAGGGCTTATAATGGCAGTTAGTGCTAGCGCGGTAAAGGAACTACGGGAAAGAACTGGAGCTGGAATGCTTGATTGCAAGAAAGCTTTGGATGAAACAAATAATGACGTTGAAAAAGCAATTGCAGTACTTCGTGAAAAAGGTTTGGCGGCAGCAGCAAATAAAGCTGGTCGTATTGCAACCGAAGGCGTAGTTGAATCGTATATTCATGCAGGCGGTCGTATTGGCGTAATCGTTGAAGTGAACTGTGAAACGGATTTCGTTGCAAAAACGGATCAATTCCGTGAGTTTGCAAGAGACGTTGCTATGCAAATCGCAGCAGCTAACCCGAAATTTGTTAGCCGCGAAGAGGTTTCTTCTGAAGAACTTGAAAAAGAACGTGAAATTTTGAAAGCTCAAGCGCTTAATGAAGGCAAACCTGAAAAAATCGTTGAAAAAATGGTTGAAGGCCGTATCTCGAAATACTACGAAGAATTCTGTCTTCTTGAGCAATCGTTCATTAAAGACCCAGACAAGACTATTTCTGTTTTGCTTAACGAAAAAATCAGCAAAATTGGTGAAAACATCTCGATCCGTCGCTTCGTTCGCTATGAGCTTGGTGAAGGCCTAGAGAAAAAAGTTGACAACTTCGTTGAAGAAGTAATGGCTCAAGTTAAACATTAATCCGAACGCACAGGCGGGGCGGGGCGTCCGCCCCGCCTGCTTGTATGATTAGAACATATTTTAAAGGACCTCATTCGACGAGGTGCATGATGGAGGTATTAACGTTGGAGCAGCCTGTATACAAACGTATTGTCTTGAAGGTCAGCGGTGAGTCGTTGTCAGGAAATGAAGGTTACGGCATTGAAGCAACAGTCATATCTTCCATTGCAGACCAAGTGAAGGAAGTCGTTGCTCTTGGCATAGAAGTCGCTATTGTTGTCGGCGGCGGCAACATCTGGCGCGGTATTGCTGGTTCCGCGAAAGGGATCGACCGGGCTACTGCCGATTATATGGGCATGCTGGCAACTCTTATGAATTCACTGGCGCTGCAGGATGCGCTGGAGCAAATCGATGTGCCAACACGGGTACAAACATCGATCGCTATGCAGCAAATTGCTGAACCATACATCAGACGTCGTGCTATTCGTCATTTGGAGAAGGGCCGCGTTGTCATTTTTGCTGCTGGTACAGGGAATCCGTTTTTCTCAACGGATACGACTGCAGCGCTGCGTGCAGCTGAGATTGAAGCAGAAGTTATTCTGATGGCAAAAAACAAAGTGGATGGCGTTTACTCTGCTGATCCATTTAAAGATAATACAGCAGAAAAATTCGAGGAGCTTACTTACCTCGATATGCTTAACCGCAATTTAGGTGTTATGGATTCAACAGCAGCCTCACTTTGCATGGACAATAATATTCCGCTTATCGTATTTGCAATTACGGAGAAAGGGAATATTAAACGCGTCGTACTGGGTGAGAAAATCGGAACGATAGTGAGAGGAAGTGCGAAATAATGCCACAAGAAATCAAAAAAAATGCTGAAGAACGTATGGATAAAGCCATTTCTGCGTTGAGACGTGATTTGTCGACGCTTCGCGCTGGCAAAGCAAATCCAGCTTTGCTAGATCGCATTCAAGTCGAATATTATGGGGCTATGACGCCTGTTAATCAATTAGCGAATATCAATACGCCAGACTCACGTACATTATTTATTCAACCTTGGGACAAAACTTCGATTTCTGCCATTGAGAAAGCGATTATGAAATCGGATCTGGGTTTGACTCCGTCTAATGATGGAACTGCGATTCGTATCTCAATCCCGCCACTCACGGAAGAACGACGTGGAGACCTTGTGAAAACATCGAAGAAATTTGGTGAAGAAGCGAAGGTTGCTATCCGCAATATTCGCCGTGATGCTAATGAAGGTGTGAAGAAATTGGAGAAGTCGACGATTTCTGAAGATGAATCGCGTGGGCATCAGGAAGATATTCAAAAGGCAACAGATAAATTTATTGCAGAAGTTGATAAAGTGCTTGTTGCCAAAGAAAAAGAAATTATGGAAGTATAATGATCTCTAGGCCCCTCCGATAGGTGGGGTTTGGTTTTGATTTCGGTTGGGAGGAAGTAAGATGATCGAGCGACTTTGGGCCAAACTAGGCAAATCGTCCTTACAGCCGACTGATTCTGTGGCCTTAGATAATGTGCCTGAGCACGTTGCGATTATAATGGACGGGAACGGTCGCTGGGCTAAAGATCGTGGATTGCCACGAATGGCAGGTCATCATTCCGGCATGAAAGCGGTCAAACGTATTACCATGGCAGCTGATCGGTTAGGCGTCAAATACTTGACCTTATATGCGTTTTCAACAGAAAACTGGAAAAGACCAAAAGCTGAGGTCGATTTCCTCATGAAGCTGCCGCAGCAATTTCTTGAAATCGAACTGGAAGAGCTGATTGCGAATAATGTTCAAGTTCGTATGATGGGCCATAAAGAAGATTTGCCATCATTCACTTTAAGCGCGGTAGAAGAAGCAATCGTCAAGACCGCTAATAATACTGGACTTGTATTGAATTTCGCTTTGAATTATGGAAGCCGTAAGGAAATGCTGGAAGCAGTTAAAAACATCGCAGCTGAGGTTCAACAAGGTCACTTGGCTATTGATGATATTGATGATCAAGTGATGGCGGACCGTTTGCTTACTCATGGCTTGCCTGATCCGGATTTATTGATTCGCACAAGTGGAGAGCTGCGCTTAAGCAATTTTATGATGTGGCAGCTGGCATACAGTGAATTGTGGTTTACGGATGTGTATTGGCCGGAATTTACAGAAGCGCATTTCCATGAGGCGATTTTGGAATATCAGCGTCGAGCACGTCGATATGGTGGATTGTAGCTTCAAGCAACGGAGTGTGACATTTCATTGAGACAAAGAATAATTACCGGAGTAATAGCAGGTGCAGGCTTCATCGGTTTCACTATTGCAGGCGGCTGGTTATATACCGGTCTGCTTATACTGCTTGCGTTGATCGGCACTACTGAATATGTGCGCATGAATGGCGTAGCATGGTCGCATCCGTCCGCTTTGCTTGGATATGCGGGTGTGCTACTGTTTGTGCTTCCATGGTCTGAGTGGGGAATTGTGATTCCTTCCGTACTGGCCATCGTTTGGATGCTTGCTTTCTTGTTGCTGGCATTAACCGTAGTTACAAAAAATAAAACGACAATCGACGGCGCCGCACTTATGTTGCTAGGCGCTTTATATGTAGGCTATGGCTTTGCGGCTATGCGTGAAGTTCGTCAAATTGAGGACCATGGCTTATTGTGGACCTTCATCGCTTTCGGATGTATATGGGCATCGGATATTGGTGCTTATTTCATGGGACGAGCTTTTGGGAAAACCAAGCTTTGGCCCTCGATTAGTCCAAATAAGACGGTTGAAGGCGCCTTGGGAGGCGTTTTATTTTCCTTAATTGTCTCTGCTGTTTTCGCTTTGAGCGTACCCGAAGTCATTTCCCTTCCAAAAGCGCTAGTGATCGGTCTGGTTGCTGCGGTGGCAGGCCAATTTGGGGATCTCATTCAATCCGCGTATAAACGCGTGAGAAATATTAAGGATACAGGCGCGTTGTTGCCAGGACATGGTGGCGTGCTTGACCGTTGCGACAGCTGGCTCATCGTGTTTCCGCTATTAGTGCTAACCGAGCTGCTGCCCGTATAAGTCAGGAGGATTTTTCGCATGAAAAAAATTAGTATTCTAGGTTCGACAGGTTCGATCGGCACCCAGACGCTAGATATTGTGGCGCATGATCCCGAGCGCTATAAAGTGGTAGGGCTATCTGCAGGTACGAATACAGATTTGCTGATCGAACAAGCGAAGCGATTCAAGCCAGCGCTAGTAAGCATGGCATCAAAGTCTGACGCTGAAGCCGTACGTCCCCATTTGCCGACTGGAACAAGGGTGGTGCACGGGGAAGAAGGTTTGATCGAAGTGGCAGCTGGTACGGACGCAGACGTCGTTGTGACGGCCATTGTGGGCAGCAGGGGCTTGCCTGCTACACTTGCTGCGATAAATGCGGGCAAAACGATAGGATTAGCTAATAAGGAAACCCTTGTTACTGCAGGACACATCGTAATGGAACGAGCACGTCATCTTGGCGTATCCATTTTGCCAATCGATAGCGAGCATTCAGCAATCTTCCAATGTCTAAACGGGGAAAACAGGCAAGCCATTAAGCAAATTACGCTAACGGCATCGGGTGGATCATTCCGTGACCGTACAAGGGATCAGCTTGCGGGCGTAACCGTTGATGAAGCGCTCAATCATCCAAACTGGTCCATGGGTGCGAAAATCACCATAGACTCAGCGACGATGGTAAATAAAGGGCTTGAAGTAATTGAAGCAAGATGGTTATTCGATGTTACATACGACCAAATAAATGTCATTATTCATCCGGAGAGCATTATTCATTCTTATGTAGAATTTACCGATCATAGCGTCATTGCGCAGCTGGGTCTTCCGGATATGCGTGTGCCTATCCAGTATGCTTTATCTTACCCGGAGCGAAATGTAACACCTACCCATAGGCTTAACCTCGCCCAAATCGGCAAGCTTCATTTCCGTGAGATGGACTTTACAAGGTATCCTTGTTTAAGGCTAGCTTTTGAATGCGGTCGTCTGGGGCAGTCTGCGCCAGCAGTGTTTAATGCAGCCAATGAGGTTGCGGTGGCGCGGTTTTTGAAAGGTGAGATTACATTTCTTGATATCGAGCGGATACTGGAGACAGTAATCGAACGACATGAGGTAACGGATATCAATGACTTGCAGACGATTGAAGAAGTGGACGCTTGGGCTCGCATGCTGGCAGAATCCGTATAAAATCGGTCAAATACCGGTTCTCTTGTATCGGACGGGAGAATAATGATAATCTATGTACAGGCCGTAACGAACAGGAGGCTTCAGCTTAATGCACATGATTCAAGTCGTCTTTTTGACTGTACTCGTCTTTTTCGTGATCGTAACGATCCATGAATGGGGTCATTACTTTTTCGCAAAACGTGCGGGTATACTGGTTCGGGAATTTGCTATTGGTTTCGGGCCGAAGCTCATCTCTGTCAAGCGCGGAGAGACAAGATATACACTAAGGTTGGTGCCGGCAGGCGGATTTGTCCGCATGGCGGGAGAGGATCCGGAAATCGTCGATGTCCAGCCAGGTCAAACGATTGCCATCCGCCTCAAAGATGATAAGGTGACAAGGCTCTACCTTGATCGTCTTGACGAGCGGAGCGGCGTCATACGCGGCGAGATCGTTTCGATTGATTTGGAAAACAAGCTGTCCGTCACTTTGGACGTTGAAGGAGAGAACGAAAGCTTCTCTGTACATGAGGCAGCTCTAATGATTTCCAAAGGCAAGGAAACACAAATCGCGCCACTGGATCGCCAATTTGGCAGCAAGACGGTAGGTCAGCGTGCACTTGCTATTTTTGCAGGACCTTTGATGAACTTCGTGCTCGCATTTGTGCTTTCCGCAACGTATATTCAAATGGTAGGCATGACTGTTGATTCGCCGGATAAGCTTCTTGTCGGACATATTCAAGAAGGCATGCCAGCATCAAAGGTGGATCTCAAAGAAGGCGACGTTGTAGACGCAGTCAACGGTGTGAAAATTGGAATAGACTACGACAAAATGATAGACATTATCGGAAAATCTGCGAATGTACCTGTCCGTATGGACATCATTCGTGACGGTAAGGCTCAGCAGATTGTAATCACCCCTGAGGCTAACGAAGAAGGTGTTGGCAAGGTAGGGATTAGCGCAGCGCTGCCTACTCGACCGGCTACTTTTGTTGAAACCTTTACAGGAGCCGGCAAGCTGATGAAAAATATGACGGTCAGTATTTTTGATGGCTTTAAAAAGCTGATTTTTGGTGAGTTTAAGCTTGATGATCTAGGTGGACCTGTCCGAACTATGCAATTCACTAGCCAAATTGCACAGCAAGGCATTGTTCAATTGACATCATGGACGGCATTGCTCAGCTTGTACTTAGGGATATTCAACTTGCTTCCTATTCCGGCACTCGATGGCAGCCGCCTTATTTTCCTAGGGATCGAAGCGGTCCGCCGCCGTCCCATTGATCCAAATCGCGAAAGCATGGTGCACTTTGTGGGTTTTGCCCTCATCATGGTATTAATGCTTGTCGTAACCTATAACGATATTTTACGATTGGTAAGAGGGGAGTAATTAGTCGCTTATGTCTAAAGATAAACAGTTCGTTACTGAAATTACGCCTCAAAGCGAAGATTTCTCCAGATGGTATATCGATGTCATCAAAAAAGCAGAGCTCATGGATTATTCACCTGTACGGGGCTGTATTGTATTCCGTCCCGAGGGCTATGAGCTATGGGAAAATATTCAGCGCGATCTTGATCGTCGCTTTAAAGAAACGGGACATCGCAATGCATATTTCCCGCTGTTTATACCGGAGAGTTTCTTTCAGAAGGAAAAAGAGCATGTCGAGGGCTTTAATCCCGAGCTTCCGTGGGTAACGGAAGCGGCTGGCGAGAAGCTGGAGGAGCGGCTTGCCATCCGTCCGACATCGGAGACGATGTTCGGCCATATGTATTCCAAATGGATTCAATCGTATCGTGATCTCCCATTGCTCATTAACCAATGGGCCAATGTGGTTCGTTGGGAGAAGCGCACTATGCCGTTCTTGCGCACAAGTGAATTTTTGTGGCAGGAAGGGCACACCGCCCACGAGACGGAAGTAGAAGCACGCCAAGAGACGATGCAAATGCTTGATGTGTATACCCAATTCGTAGAAGAATTTCTCGCGATCCCGGTTATTAAAGGCGAGAAAACACCTTCTGAACGTTTTGCAGGCGCAGTAGATACGTATTCGATTGAAGCGATGATGAAGGACGGCAAGGCTGTCCAAGCAGGCACATCCCATTACCTTGGTACGAAGTTTGCTGTCGCTTTCGATATTAAGTTTCTAGACCGTGAGAACACGCTTCAGTTCGCTCATACGACCTCATGGGGGGTGAGCACGAGACTGATTGGTGCACTTATAATGGTACATGGCGATGACAGGGGATTGGCACTGCCTCCAAAAGTAGCGCCAACGCAAGTGATTATGATTCCAATCGGTCCTGCGAAAATGCGTGAGCAAGTAGTTGGCCGAGTAGATGAGCTGCATGCCGAGCTTAAGAAAGCGGGCGTACGAGTACGCGTCGATGACCGTGCTGACGTTAGTCCAGGTTGGAAATTCAATGAATACGAGATGCGCGGCGTTCCGCTTCGCCTTGAGCTTGGACCACGTGATATGGAAAATGGACAAGTTGTTCTGGTTTCAAGAATCACTGGCGAGAAACGGGTCGTGCAGCAGTCGAATCTTGTCGCTGAAGTAGAAGCGATGCTGGAAGAAACACATCATGAGATGTTCAATCGTGCAAAGCAATTCCGTCAGGATAATTCGCGCTCCGTAGACACACTAGATGAAATGAAAAGCTTCCTAGAAGAACAGCGCGGTTTCGTTGAAGCCGGCTGGTGCGGATCGGCGGCTTGCGAGAAGCAGGTCAAAGAAGAAACTGGGGCTACGAGCCGGAATATTCCGTTTGAGCCAACTGTTCATAAGGAAACTTGCCTTGTATGCGGCGATTCTGCCAAGCATACAGTTGTATTTGCACGAGCTTATTAAGGACTGAAGCTAGTTCGGTTCGGATCTTAAGGAGTGTGTTTTATGAGCCAAACCGCAGAAAAACGTCAGCGCTTTGAAATGCTATTACAGCATGCAGCGCTGCCGCAGGAACTTATACAAACTTATTTTCAGGATGGTTATATTGATCAGGTTATAGTCAGCAACAGCAACCGGGAATGGACGTTTTGCATACGCAAAACGTCCATGGTGCCTTTACAGGCCTATAATGGCCTACTTCAAGCTGCACGTTTGAAATTCGAGCATATTGCTTCGGTGAGCTTTTTGTTTATTTATGATCCTGTCGTAGAGACAGAGTCCATCGTAACGCAATATTGGGGCTTGTTTATGGAGTGGGCGCAGCGTGAGATTGCGTCGGTCAACGGTTGGCTGCAAAAAGCTACCATAGCGGTTGAAGGCGATTTGCTGACATTATCCTTATTAGACAATACAGGTCTGGAACTTGCGCGCAAGAAACGTCTGGATGAGGAAATTATCCGTTTCTATCAAACTCATTTCGAGCGAACTTGCAAGGTGAAAATGATGGTCAGCGAATCTCGCCAAGAAATTCTTGATGAGTATGCGCTGCGCATTGTGCAAGAAGAACGTGAATATGTACAAGAGCTTATGGCTAGTTCTCAGTCAGAATCGGATCTCGTCGATGAAGGGGAGATCAGGCTGGCGGTCGGTTATGATATCCGGGAAGAACCAGTTCCACTCATGAATATCCTGGAGGAAGAAAAGAAAATAACGGTACAAGGTGCCGTATTTGGTCTCGATATGAAGGAGCTGCGTAACGGAAGCACGCTGTTTACCTTCAACGTTACCGACTTTTCTGATTCTATTGCGATGAAGATGTTTGCGAAAACGAAGGACGACGTGAAAATTTTGAGCCAGCTTGCCAATGGCAAATGGGTGAAAGCGCGCGGGCGTATCGAATATGACCGCTTCATGCAGGAGCCTGAGCTAGTCATGATGCCAAATGACCTGCATGAGGTCAAGTCGCCTCCTGACCGTATGGACAAAGCGGAGGAGAAGCGTGTAGAGTTCCACTTGCACACGACGATGAGTGCGATGGATGCCGTTACTCCCGTAGACACTTATATTAAGACGGCTGCCAAATGGGGACATCCAGCGATAGCGGTATCCGATCACAGCAATGTTCAGTGCTATCCAGATGCGAACAAATCAGCGAAAAAGCATGGTATCAAAGTTTTGTTTGGCGTAGAAGCAAACGTGGTTAACGATGCGGTACCAATGGTGCTCGAATCTCGGCCAGAGCCTCTAGCTGCCGCTACCTATATCGTCTTCGATATTGAGACCACTGGTTTGTCAGTCATCAACAACAAAATTATAGAGCTGGCTGGCGTTAAAATGCGCGACGGCAAAGAGATCGACCGTTTCTCAACGCTCATCGATCCGCATGAGAAAATCCCATATCATATCCAGCAGTTGACGAATATCAATGATGATATGGTGAAAGGGCAGCCTGAATTAGAACCTAAGCTGCGTGAGTTTATCGAGTTTATCGGAGACGATGTTCTTGTTGCGCATAATGCCAGATTCGATATTGGATTTATTCAAGCTAATTGCAAAGCGTTTGGCATGCCTGAGGTCAAAAATCCTGTTCTGGATACGCTGGAGCTGGCTAGGTTCATTTTCCCATCTCTCAAAAATCACCGTTTGAATACATTAGCGGATAAATATAAGGTCAGTCTTGAAAACCATCACCGAGCAGTAGATGACTCGCTTGCCCTTGGAGGCGTATTGTATGGGTTGATTGGTGATGCTGCGGAACGGAATATAACGAATTTGCATCAGCTTAACGATTATGTTGGCATTGATTTGTCCAATTCCCGTCCTTTTCATAGCAACGTATATGCCTTAAATGCAGTCGGCAAGAAAAACCTGTTCAAGCTGATCTCGCTATCTCATACCGAACATTTTAAACGCGTTGCGACGATGCCAAAGAGTAAGCTCGTGGCACATCGCGAAGGATTACTTGTCATTTCTGGCTGTGAGAAAGGCGAGTTTTTCGAAACCGTGTTGAACAAGTCATACGAGGAAGCTCTTGAAGTTGGACGGTTCTATGATGCGCTCGAAATCCAGCCTATTGATTTTTATATGCATTTGGTAGATAAGGGACTTGTCGGAAGCCGCGCCGAAATCGAGCAGGCCCACCGCCGGATTTGCCAAATCGGTGACGAGCTGGGCAAGCCTGTTATCGCGACCGGCAATGTACATTATTTGAATCCGCGGGATAAAATGTACCGGGATATTACGATTCACGGGATTACCGGCTTTAGTCCTCTCAAAAGCATACGCAAGCCCGACGCTCATTTCCGGACAACGGAAGAAATGCTGGAGGAGTTTGCTTTTCTGGGAGATGCGAAAGCCCGTGAAGTCGTTATAACCAATACGGTAGCACTTGCAGAGCGGTTTGAACCTTTTGACATGTTCCCCAAAGGTTTGTTTGCTCCAGATATCGAAGGAGCGGATGATGAAATTCGCAATACCTGTTATGACACGGCGAAGTCGATGTATGGAGAAAACTTGCCGCAGGTGGTTATAGATAGGCTGGAGAAAGAACTTATTCCGATCATTAAGTTTAAGTTTTCCGCCAACTATCTGATTTCTGAAAAATTAGTTAAAAAATCGAATGCTGACGGTTATTTGGTCGGCTCGAGGGGTTCCGTTGGTTCTTCGGTTGTTGCTACTTTTCTGGGCATATCCGAGGTTAATCCGCTGCCAGCCCATTATTTATGCAAAAATTCGGATTGCCGCCACAGCGAATGGTTTCTTGACGGAAGCATACCGAGCGGCTTTGACCTTCCAGATAAGCTTTGCCCTAATTGTGAGAAGCCGATGAAAGGCGAGGGACAGGATATTCCATTCGAAACTTTCCTAGGCTTCAAAGGGGATAAGGTACCGGATATCGATCTTAACTTCTCGGGTGATTATCAACCGGTTGCCCATAACTTTACGAAAATAATGTTTGGTGACAAAGCGGTATTCCGGGCAGGAACAATCGGTACGGTTGCCGAGAAGACAGCATATGGCTTCACAAAGAAGTATGAAGAAGAGCATAACAAGAAATGGCGGGGAGCGGAGCTAGCTAGGCTTGCTAGTGGTTGTACTGGCGTCAAACGCAGTACAGGACAGCATCCAGGGGGTATTGTCGTTGTTCCCGATTATATCGAGGTTGAGGATATTACTCCGGTTCAGTATCCCGCGGATGATGTAAATGCAGAGTGGAAAACAACGCATTTCGATTACCATGCCTTTGACGAAAACTTGCTTAAGCTTGATATACTAGGTCATGATGATCCGACTATGATGCGAATGCTGCAGGATTTGACAGGCATTGATCCAACGAGCATTCCTATGAATGATCCGAAAGTAATGAGCATGTTCAATTCCACTGCGGCGCTGGACATTCCCGGCGAACGGATTCGTTCTTCGGTAGCCACCTACGGCGTGCCGGAGATGGGGACAAAGTTCGTACGGCAGATGCTTCAGGAAACGCAGCCTTCCTCCTTTGCGGATTTGCTGCAAATTTCCGGCTTGTCTCACGGTACGGGGGTTTGGCTCGGCAATGCACAGGAGCTGATCAAGAAGGGAACATGCAACATCAAGACGGTAATTGGATGTCGCGATGACATCATGCTGTTCCTTATCTACAAAGCCGGGATGGATGCGGGTCTTGCCTTTAAGATTACGGAGAGCGTGCGTAAAGGTAAAGGGTTGACGCCGGAGTGGATCGAAGAAATGAAGCGCTGCAAGGTACCTCAATGGTATATCGATTCCTGTCTGCGCATCGAGTACATGTTCCCGAAAGCCCATGCTGCCGCCTACGTAATCTCTGCAGTCCGAACCGCTTTTTTTAAGTTGTATCACCCGATCGAATACTACGCTACTTATTTTACGGTAAGGGCTGATGATTTTGATTTGGAGCTGCTATGCCAGGGTTACGATGCGATACTTCGCAAGCTAATTGAAATTGAAGCGAAGGGCTTTAATGCTCTACCAAAAGAGAAAAATATGGTTTCCCAGCTGGAAATGTCATTGGAGATGACTGCTCGCGGCTTCTCGTTCAAGCCGATTGATCTCTATCGTTCCGATGCTACCAAGTTTCTAGTGGATGGGGATTCGCTCATTCCTCCGTTTGCAGCGATTGCAGGAATCGGGGATAATGCGGCACGGAATATTGCGGCCTCAAGAGATGGTGGAGAATACCTTTCCATCGAGGATTTCCAGATGAAATCCAAGGCCACGAAGACGATTATTGAGGTGCTTACTGGGATGGGCTGCTTCCGTGGATTGCCTGAATCCAACCAGCTTTCACTGTTCTGACAGGAGTCCATTTAGAAAAGATTTCTTGTCACTATAGTGCGGTTATGTTATAATTTTTCTGGCAATGATGATGATAAAGACTTTGATGCAGAAGAGTGGGGAAACCCACTCTTTACGTTTTGTAATTGGCAAAATGGCATAGTGCGTATAAACAGGAGGTCAACTGAATTTGAGTAATTCCAAAATCAAAGCTGACGTGGAGGAAATGGTCCTACCATACCTTAGCAGCAATGGATTTGAACTGGTTGATATTGATTATGTAAAAGAAGGTAGCAATTACTTCCTTCGTATATTCGTCGATAAGGATGGCGGCATTGATATTGATGATTGCGGCCGAATCAGCGAATTTATGAGCGAGCAGCTGGATAAGAATGATCCGGTAACTGACGTTTATTTTCTAGAGGTATCTTCTCCAGGCGCCGAGAGGCCTTTGAAGAAAGAAGAAGACGTACGTAAAGCTATCGGCAAACACGTTTACATAACGACATATGAACCGATTAGCGGCGCTAAAGAATTTGAGGGGCTGCTACTTTCATTTGACGGGGAAACGGCGGTTGTTCGTACTGGCAAGAAAGAGTACGCGATTCCTTATGTGAAGGTAGCTGGCGCTAGGCTTGCTATCGTGTTCTAATATTCGTTTTCTATATTGAGAGGGGGAAATGCAGTCCAATGAGCATGGATTTTATTGAAGCGTTACAGGAAATAGAAAGAGATAAAGGGATTACGAAAGACGTACTCCTAGAAGCCATTGAGGCCGCACTTATCTCCAGTTACAAACGGAATTTCAACACGGCCCAAAACGTCCGCGTTGATATTAACCGCCACACTGGCGTAATTAAAGTTTACGCGCGCAAAACCGTGGTTGACGAGGTACTAGACCCTCGGCTTGAAATTACGGTAGAAGCATCGCGTGAAATCAATCCTCACTATCAGCTCGATGATATTGCGGATATTGAAGTTACGCCGCGTGACTTTGGCCGTATTGCTGCCCAAACAGCAAAACAAGTCGTCACTCAGCGTATTCGTGAGGCTGAGCGCGGTTTGATTTATAATGCTTTTATTGACAAAGAGGAAGATATCGTTAACGGCATCGTTCAGCGCCAAGATGTCCGTAACCTGTTCGTTGACCTTGGAAAAGTTGAAGCGGTTTTACCTTTGACCGAGCTGATGCCAACCGATAAATTCAAGCATGGGGACCGTGTTAAGTCTTATATTACAAAGGTTGAGAATACAACCAAGGGTCCTCAAATCATTTTATCCCGGACGCATCCAGGTTTGCTCAAACGTTTGTTCGAGCTGGAAGTGCCTGAAATTTATGATGGCGTTGTAGAAATTCGTTCGGTTGCCCGCGAAGCTGGCTTCCGTTCAAAAATCGCGGTTCACTCTCGCAATACAGAGGTTGATCCTGTAGGTTCTTGTGTAGGACAAAAAGGTTTGCGCGTTCAGACGATCGTAAACGAGCTTAAAGGCGAGAAAATCGATATCGTTCGTTGGTCTGAAAGCGTGGACGAATATGTTGCGAATGCACTCAGCCCTTCAAAGGTGCTAGAGGTTATCGTATTCGAACAGGAAAAAATGGCTAGAGTCATCGTTCCTGACTATCAATTGTCGCTTGCGATAGGGATTAAAGGTCAGAACGCTAGGCTTGCTGCTAAACTTACAGGCTGGAAAATCGATATTAAAAGCGAAACGCAGGCAGAGCAGGAGTATGGCCGTCCGAAATCACTAACGACGGTTATGCACCAGGATTCTGTTTCGATCGATTAGATTTTGTTAGACCGATAAGCGTCAATTCAGCTGGCAGAGGAGGGGTGTACAATGAGACCGAGAAAAGTACCGCTTCGCAAATGTGTCGCTTGTCAGGAGATGATGCCGAAGAAGGAACTCATTCGGATTGTGCGGACACCGGCCGAAGAGGTGCAGATTGACCTGACAGGCAAAAAAGCGGGCCGCGGCGCGTATTTGTGCGGTAAAGTTAGCTGCTTCAAATTAGCCAAAAAATCCAAGGCGCTTGATCGTGCGCTAAAGCAGCATGTTGGAGAGCATATTTATGATCAGCTGGAACAGGATTTTGTAGCGGTAGAGGAGCAATTTATCGCCGGCAAGGAGCTGATAAGCGATGAGACAGAATAAGAGCTTATCACAGCTTGGCATGGCAATGCGTGCGGGCAAGCTGATTACTGGGGACGAAATCGTCCTCAAGGCAGTAAGAAACAAACAAGCGCATCTTGTTATCATTGCAGGAGATGCTTCAGAAAATACGAAGAAAAAATTTCGTGACAAATGCAGCACCTACGGAATACAACTCGCCGAAGCATTCGACCGTGAGCAACTAGGAAAGGCGATTGGTAAGCCAGAACGGGTTGTACTAGCGGTAACCGATGCGCAATTCGGAAAAATGATTGCGAGTCATCTGAGCCATAATACGGAGGTGGATCATATTGGACAATAAACAAGACAGCAAGGATAATAAAGATAAGCTGCGCGTTTACGAGTATGCCAAGTCACTGAATATGAGCAGCAAAGAAATTATAACGATTCTTAAACGACTTGATTTACCGGTCAATAACCATATGAGTGTTATGGAAAATGAAATGGTAAATAAGGTCGAAGGCTTTTTTCGTAATATTAAAGCCAATGCCGCAGCCAAGCGGGCACAGGAAACGACAAGCGTGTCTGTATCCTCCGCACAACCTGCCGCAAGCCGGCCGCAATCGCAGCAGCCAGCCCAGCAGGAACGGAAGCCACAGGCGGCGCAAGAAAACAAAAATACTAATCAAGACAGACAGGGGCCTATGAATTCTATTAATACGAAACCACAAACCAACCAGCAGCAGTCCGAACAGAGACCAGCAGGACAGCAATCCAGTCGTCCGGCGCAAACGTCAAGCAACAACCGTCCATCACAAGGCAACTCCAATTCGAGCCGTCCAAGTCAAGGACAAGGCGGTCAAGGCAATCGTACTGGGCAATCCAGCACGGGAAGCAGCCGTCCTAGCACGGGCCAAGGCGGCCAAAACCGTCCAGCATCATCAGGCCAAAGCCGTCCTTCACAAGGTGGTCAAGGCAATACAGCGAGCCGTCCAAGCGCGCCGCGTCAAGATGCAACCAGCCGTCCGGCATCGTCAGGTCAAAGCCGTTTTGATTCTAAACCGGCACAGGGCCAAGCTCGCGGCAATGACAATAAAAATGCTAGACCTGGTCAAAAACGTTTTGAAGACGGAAAACCAGGCGGTTACAGAGGCAACAATAATCGCGGTGGACAAAAGGGCCGCGGCGGTAAGTACCAACAGCAGCAGCCTCCACGTGAAAAAATTGATAATACACCTAAAAAAATCATTGTTCGCGGTACGATGACCGTTGGAGAATTGGCTAAATTGCTTCACAAGGATGCATCGGAAGTTATCAAAAAGCTGATCTTCTTGGGCGTTATGGCTACCATTAACCAAGAAATCGACATGGATGCTATTCACTTGATCGCTACCGATTATGGCGTAGAAGTAGAAGTGAAAATTCCGGTTGAGGAAGATTCCTTCGAAACGGTTGAAGAAAGTGACGAAGATGCAGATTTGGTATCACGTCCTCCAGTTGTTACGATCATGGGACACGTTGACCATGGTAAAACAACGCTCCTTGATGCCATTCGCAAAACGAATGTTACAGGTGGAGAAGCAGGCGGGATTACGCAGCATATCGGCGCATACCAAGTTGAAATTAACCATAAGAAGATCACGTTCCTCGATACGCCAGGTCACGAAGCGTTTACGCTTATGCGGGCCCGTGGTGCTCAAGTAACGGATATTACAATTATCGTTGTTGCAGCAGATGACGGTATCATGCCACAAACGATTGAGGCGATTAACCATGCCAAGGCTGCAGGCGTACCGATTATCGTTGCTGTTAACAAAATCGATAAGCCAGAAGCAAACACCGAAAAAATCAAGCAAGAAATGACTGAGTATGAGCTTGTTCCGGAAGAGTGGGGCGGCGATACGATTTTCGTCGAGGTGTCTGCGAAACAAAGAATTGGTCTTGAAGGCCTTCTAGAAATGATTCTGCTCGTCGCAGAAGTCAATGATTATAAAGCGAACCCGAACAAGCGTGCTCGCGCTACCGTTATTGAAGCTGAGCTCGATAAAGGTAAAGGTCCAGTTGCACGTATTCTAGTTCAACATGGTACTTTGAAAATCGGCGATGCATTTGTAGCCGGCAATTGCTTCGGACGTATTCGTGCGATGGTGAATGATAAAGGCCGTCGTTTAAAAGAAGTGGGACCTTCCACACCTGTAGAAATTACTGGTCTTACAGAAGTGCCGCAAGCTGGAGATCCGTTCATGGTATTTGAGGATGAGCGTAAAGCTCGTGATATCGCTGATCGCCGTTCTATTAAACAGCGTCAGTCGGATATGGGTGCCAATACGCGCGTAACGCTCGACGATCTGTATAACCATATCAAAGATGGTGAAATTAAAGATCTGAACGTTATTATTAAATCCGACGTTCAAGGCTCGTCAGAGGCACTTAAAGGCTCGCTCGCAAAAATCGATATCGAAGGTGTACGCGTTAAAATCATCCACAGCGGTGTAGGCGCGATTACAGAATCCGATATTATCTTGGCCTCGGCTTCCAATGCGATCGTAATCGGATTTAACGTTCGTCCAGATCCACAGGCAGAAGCGACGATTGCACAAGAGAAAGTTGACGTTCGGATGCACCGTGTCATCTACAACGTTATCGATGAAATTGAGCAAGCGATGAAAGGGATGCTTGATCCGATCTACAAAGAGGTTGTCATTGGCCATGCTGAGGTTCGTAATGTATTTAAAGTAACGAAAGTTGGCGCTATTGCAGGTTGTATGATCACTTCTGGTAAAATTATTCGTAACGCTGAAGCACGTTTGATTCGTGGTGGCATTGTTGTCTTTACAGGCAAGATTGAATCCCTTAAACGTTTCAAAGACGATGTGAAAGAAGTTGCACAAGGCTATGAGTGCGGCATAACGCTTGATCGCTTCAATGATGTCCGTGAAGGAGATACAATCGAAGCATTTGTCATGGAAACAGTAGAGAGGTGATTATAGCATGGCAAAAATCCGGGTAGGACGGGTTGGCGAGCAGATTAAGAAAGAGCTAAGCCAAATCATTCAGACTGAGCTTAAGGATCCTAGAATCGGATTCATCACTGTCACAGGTGTTGAAACCTCTAGTGATTTATCGCAAGCCAAAGTGTATTTGAGCGTACTTGGCAGCGAAGAGCAGAAGGAAGCAACATTGAAAGCACTTGCCAGCGGCACAGGTTTTATCCGTACAGAGCTAGGCAAACGGATGCGCCTTCGCCATACGCCAGTATTGCTGTTTAAGTTCGACAGCAGCATTGAATATGGAAGCCGCATCGAAGCATTGCTTGAGAATATCAATAACGGGAACGCAGCTCGATGATGGCTCAGAGCAGTTACTTGAAGCAGCTTGATCTTGCACTGGAATTTATGAGGAATGCTGATCATTTTCTAGTCGTATCGCATGTCCAGCCTGATGGCGACGCCATAAGTTCAACGGTCGTCGTGGGCTGGCTGCTTCAAAAGCTCGGTAAATCAGCTGTTCTGATCAATGAAGGCGAATTGCCTTCCAGGCTAAGCTTTCTTGATCAGTTCGATTCCATATTAAATTACAAAAAAGCAGCTCCACCGCAGCAGTTCGATGCGATTATTGCCGTTGATTGCGCCGATTTCAAAAGAATTGGTGAGGTAGCTAGCAGCTTTGCACCTGGTGCAAAGCTGCTTAATATTGATCACCATCCAACAAATAATGGCTTTGGCTCTGTAAACGTCATTCGGGCGGAAGCGGCAGCAACGGTTGAAATATTGTTTGACCTCATTGAGAGGACTAACATTGTATTGGATCTTAACTGCGCAACAGCTATTTATACCGGTCTGCTAACCGACACAGGAGGCTTTCGTTACTCCAATACAAGTCCTCGTGTGATGGATATTGCTTCGCAGCTTCTAGCGCTAGGCGTATCTGGAAATGATCTTGCTGATCATCTATTGGAGAAAATGACGATGGCAAAGCTCAAGCTGCTCCAAATTGCTTTAAATAGATTGACGTTTACGGATAATTTGGAGATTGGCTGGGTATTTATTGGCAAGGATGATCTTCGTAATACAGGTGCTGTACCCGAAGACCTTGAAGGCATCGTAAATTATGCTCTGAATGTTGATGGTGTGGAGGTCGGCATTTTATTTAAAGAAGCTGAGGATGGTTCTGTCAAAGCAAGCTTGCGTTCTGCCGGTAAGGCGAACGTAGCCGCAATTGCGCAACTTTTCGGCGGCGGCGGTCACGTGAGAGCGGCAGGTTGTCGGCTTGAAGGTTCGCGGGCAGATTCCGTTTCAGAGCTTGTGGAAGCAGTTAGAAAGGCGTTGGTTTAATCAATGGACGGCATCTTGGCGGTTTGGAAGCCCGAGGGCTGGACTTCCCATGATGTAGTTGCAAAGGTTCGCCGGATTCTGAAGATGAAACGTATTGGTCATGCTGGTACGCTTGATCCGATGGTAACCGGAGTACTTCCATTATGTTTGGGACGTGCAACGAGGGTTGTTGAATATGTTCAGGAGCGGCCAAAATCCTATGAAGCTGTATTGCAGCTTGGCATTGCTACGGATACAGAAGACATTACAGGTACAGTAATCGAGCGGCAATCGCACGTAGCAGTTACAGAAGACGACATTCGTCAAGCGCTGCTAGGCTTTGTTGGCGAGATAGATCAAGTACCTCCGATGTACTCTGCGGTCAAAATCGATGGCAAGAGGCTGTACGAGCTTGCAAGGGAAGGCAAAACGGTTGAGCGGAAATCGAGAAAAGTGACGATTCATCGCATTGATCTCATTGATGTACAGCTTGAGCTTGAACAACCTAAAATAACGTTTTCAGCGGTTTGTTCAAAAGGTACATATATCCGTACACTGTGTGTAGACATTGGCAAAGCGCTTGGCGTTCCTGCGACAATGGCCCATTTGACAAGAACGATGTCAGGTGGCATTACAAAGGAAAGCTGCTTAACTTTGGAACAAATTGAACAATTGCAACAAGCAGGTGAATTAAGCGAACATCTGCTGGCCGCGGATGAAGCGATTACTCATTTGCCTAGTATTGTCATTGCGGAATCATTTGGAAGATTGGCACTCCTTGGTCAGAAGCTTGGTTTAGTCCAGGTTGGACTTGAATCCTCAGCCATGGAAGATGGGCAGCTCATCCGTCTATATAACGATAAAAGCTTATTTCTTGGCATTTTTCAAATCGATTTGAAAGCAACTGTTCTAAGACCGGTTAAAGTATTCTCGGCTTAATTCTCATTGATACAGAAGTTAACAGGAAATGCAGGTGTTTCAGCGTTGGAAATTATACCATTAAGTTTTCCTTTAAACGGTTTGTCTACGTTATCGCTGGACAAGCCGCTTTCCATAGCTATCGGTCATTTTGACGGAGTTCATCGCGGCCATCAAAACGTCATTCGCCAAGCCGTTGCGCAAGCGAAAGAAGCCGAAATGCTATCAGCGGTCTTGACCTTTGATCCTCATCCGAAGGAAGTGCTTGGTCAAGGAGACCAATACTACCGTTGCCTTACGCCGCTTGAAGTCAAAACTGCATTATTCGCGGAGCTTGGCGTTGATCTTGTATTTATTATGAGATTCGATCAAGAGTTTGCTTCGGTTTCTCCAGAGCGATTTGTCGATGAAGTTCTTCGGATATTGCGTGCCAAACAGGTAGTTGTCGGCTTCGATTTTAATTTCGGTCATAGAGGTTCTGGCAATGCAGAAGCACTTCAGCGGCTCGGTCAGCCGGATATCGCTGTCCATGTGATTGAGCCATTATACGAAGATGGCAAAAAAGTAAGCAGCACCTATATCCGAGAAGCACTAGAAGTCGGGGATCTTGAACTGGCAGAGCGTCTCCTTGGACGGCCATATGAAGTGAAAGGGATCGTTATACATGGGGACAAGCGTGGTAGGACCATTGGTTTTCCTACTGCCAACCTACAATTTAACGCTCCGTATATTGCGCCAAGAATAGGTGTGTATGCGATGATTGCATGGATTGGAGATAAAGCTTATCCTGGTGTGTTGAATTATGGTTTGAAGCCGACGTTCAACAAAGACGACTTGTTGCCAGTAATGGAAGCTCATTTGTTCGACTTCCATGGCGATATCTACGGAGAACAAATGCGACTTCAGCTCATCTCGTTTATTCGGGCGGAGAAGAAGTTCAATTCAATAGATGAGCTTGTTCAACAAATTCAAACGGATTCAGGGCGTGCCAAAGAAATATTAGGCTATCTCGGCGAAGAGAAGTAATTTGCTTACTTAGCAAAATGCTTTTTTGTAGGGTACGGGTTATACGCCTCGACAAGTGCTCGCTTTATATGTTATACTATACAACGTTGTGAGTAGACATACTTTATGGTATGGACTACCCTATACTTAACCTTAGCTTGGGTGTCCGATCTCACCGACGGCAGCGAGGCTAATGGCGATTATCAAGAAGGAGGTGAATTGGGATGGCAATTACACAAGTACGTAAAAACGAACTGATTGAGACGCATAAGACACATGCAACGGATACCGGTTCTCCGGAAGTTCAAGTGGCTATCCTGACTGAAAACATCGTTAACTTGACTCAACATTTGCGGGAGCACAAGAAAGATCATCATTCCCGTCGTGGTTTGCTCAAGATGGTAGGTCAGCGCCGTAAGCTGCTTGCATACCTTAAAAACAATGATGTTAGACGTTACAGCGCATTGATCGAAAAACTCGGCCTACGCCGCTAAAACATGCGTAATGAAAAGCAACCTGGTTGTCCAGCCGTCCGGGAATAACGGATAAGCGGATTCGGGTTGCTTTTTGTAATAGGAAAACACTGGGAAAAAACTGCCATTTGCAGTTGAATATACTAAAACTAAAACCTATAGGAGGGATATAATGGTACAACGAATTGAGATGGAGCTAGGCGGAAGACCGCTATCCATCGAAACAGGCCGATTGGCCAAGCAAGCCAATGCTGCAGTAACTGTGCAATATGGCGATACAGTCGTATTGTGTACGGTAACAGCATCCGCAGGCCCGAAGGATTTGGATTTCTTTCCACTGACGGTTAACTACGAAGAGCGTTTGTATGCTGTCGGCAAAATTCCTGGTGGATTTATTAAACGTGAAGGCCGTCCAAGCGAGAAGGCGATTTTATCCAGCCGTCTTACGGATCGGCCTATTCGTCCGTTATTCCCTGAAGGATTCCGGAATGATGTACAAGTCATGAATATCGTCATGAGCGTTGATCAGGACTGTTCACCGGAAATCGCGGCTATGATCGGTACTTCTGCTGCATTGTCAATTTCGGATGTTCCTTTTGATGGTCCAATTGGCGGGGTTAACGTTGGGCGTGTGAACGGTCAATTCGTGATTAACCCAACTGTTGAGCAAAGCCAAGAGACGGACATTTTTGTAGTCGTTGCAGGAACTAAAGATGCGATTATGATGGTAGAAGCCGAAGCGAATGAGGTTACTGAGGCAGTGATGCTCGAAGCAATCATGTTCGGTCATGACGAAATTAAAAAAATCGTTGCAAAGATCGAGGAGCTTCAAGCGGTTGCTGGCAAGCCGAAAATGGAAGTTAAGCTACATACCGTAAATGAGCAAGTTAATGCTGATGTTCGCGCTTATGCTTCAGCTGGTTTGGTTGAAGCGATTAAGGTCGAAGAAAAGCATGCTCGCCAAGAAGCAATTGACGCTGTTAACAGCGCTGCGGTTGCCCATTTCGAAGAGCAATATATCGATACACCTGAGCTGCTTTCTGATGTTAAGGAAGTGCTTTATGATATCGTTAAGGAAGAAGTTCGTCGACTTATCTCTCATGACAAGGTTCGTCCTGATGGCCGTTCACTTGATGAAATTCGTCCAATCGACTGTGATGTTGCTATCTTGCCACGTACGCACGGAACAGGATTGTTCACGCGTGGACAAACGCAGGCACTAAGCATTTGTACACTAGGGGCAATGGGTGACGTGCAGATCTTGGACGGCATCTCGCCGGAAGAGACCAAACGTTTCATGCATCACTACAACTTCCCGCCGTTCAGCGTAGGCGAGGCTCGTCCTCTCCGTCCGCCAGGCCGCCGAGAAATTGGGCACGGTGCTCTAGGAGAGCGTGCGCTTTCCAAAGTTATTCCGTCCGAAGCAGAGTTTCCATACACGATTCGTCTAGTTTCTGAAGTGCTTGAATCAAACGGCTCGTCATCCCAAGCAAGTATTTGCGCAAGCACACTTGCGATGATGGATGCAGGGGTACCGATTAAAGCACCGGTAGCTGGGATCGCAATGGGTCTGATTAAAGATGGCGATCATTTTGCAATTCTCTCAGATATTCAAGGCATGGAGGATCATCTTGGCGATATGGACTTTAAGGTTGCAGGTACGGCTGAGGGCGTTACAGCTATCCAAATGGATATCAAAATTGCCGGCATTAACCGTGCTATCTTGGAGCAATCATTGGAACAAGCCCGTCAAGGCCGGATCTTTATCCTTGGCAAAATGTTGGAGAGCCTGCCGACGACTCGGACAAGCCTATCCAAATATGCGCCTAAAATTTTGACGCTTCGCATTAATCCGGACAAAATCCGTGATGTTATCGGCGCAGGCGGAAAAATCATTAACAAAATCATTGAAGAAACCGGCGTTAAAATCGATATCGAGCAAGACGGAATGGTATTTATCGCTTCTTCTAATGAAGAGATGAACCAAAAAGCAAAATCGATTATCGAAGGTATCGTCAAGGAAGTTGTCGTAGGTGAAATTTACCTAGGTACGGTTAAACGTGTAGAGAAGTTCGGTGCATTTGTAGAAATCCTGCCAAACAAAGATGGTTTGGTCCACATTTCGCAGTTGTCCACTGAGCGTGTAGCGAAAACCGAAGACGTCGTTAATATTGGCGATCAAATCAAGGTGAAAGTTACCGAAATTGATCAACAAGGCCGTATCAACTTGTCTGCAAAAGTACTTATGACACCTGAAGTATCCTCGCAATAATTGCAAGGACTGCAGCGAATATAAAAGCGAGACCATAAAAAGAGTCAGATTCGATCTGTCTCTTTTTGTTTTGTTTCTAGGGTGGAATAAATACGGAGGCTGTCGGCTGCATAATCTCGTCCATCATTTCATAAACATGGATTAATATGCTTCGTTAGGGTCAAGCTTTAGAAGCATGTGAGGCCGTTTATGGGAGTGTGAGAGATGTCGGTGAGAAAAGCTGCCACGATTGCTGCAAGCATGCTCATGTTAATCGTGTTTATAAGAATAAACGATGATGTATCGGGTTATCTTAGTTCCTTGAAGAATACTCCTTCAGTAGCGGTATCAACCATGCAGTTGACGTCTGAAGATGAGGAGCGTCAAAGATTGATGTCGATCATTTCAGCCGAAGCGGATCAACGCAGAATCGCTCCTGAGGATGCACGGATCGACCGGGTTTGGAAAGCCATTCCCGGTTATAACGGATTGGAAGTGGACATACCAAAGACATTGGAGGCTGCACTCAAAGAACCATCCCAATCGACGATACCGTATGTTTTCAAAGAGGTGGAACCCAAAGTTAAGTTAAATGATCTGGGGGCTTATCCGATTTATAGAGGCAATGCCAATAAAAAAATGATTTCTTTTATGATTAATGTGGCTTGGGGAAATGAATACATAGATTCTATTTTAAAATCACTAAAGCAAGAAAATGTAAAAGCGACTTTTTTTCTTGACGGCAGCTGGTTGAAGAAAAATGCGGAGATAGCTAAGCAGATCCAGGCCGAGGGCCATGAAATGTCTAATCATGCATATTCCCATCCGGATATGAGCGCTTTAAGCAGACAAGACCAATACAATCAAATAGCTAAAACAGAGGCTTTGCTAAAATCTACATTAAATGTTACGAATCGATGGTTTGCACCTCCTTCAGGTGATTTTAATTCCGCTACCGTGCAAATTGCTGCTCAGAGCGGTTTGCAAACGGTGTTGTGGACAATTGATACGGTAGATTGGAGAAAACCTCCAGCAGATTCGATCGTTCGGAAAATTGCGGCCAAACTGGAGCCTGGATCTTTAATATTAATGCATCCCACTGCATCATCGAGAGATGCGCTTCCGGGCATGATTGCTGCTGCCAAAGCGAAAGGTTATGCCATCGGTACGGTGAGTGAGACGCTATCTTCAAAGCGGATTCCTGCTGCTGTTGAGGGTACTGACTGATTCTGCTATAGTAATACCATTCATGTATATATTCACAAGCATATGATTTCAGTTTTGTACGATGGAGCTAGAACAGCAAGATAAGGAGAGCGGCTTTGCCGGACAAAACATGAGGAGGACTACTTATGAACAAATATACCCTTAGCAATGGTTTGCGCGTGGTTGTGGAATATATTCCTACAGTTAGATCCGTATCCTTCGGAATATGGGTCAAGACCGGCTCACGCTATGAAACGCCGGAAAACAACGGGATTTCGCATTTTATTGAACATATGCTCTTCAAAGGAACAGAGAAGCGAACGTCGAAGGATATCGCTGATCTATTTGACGGGATAGGCGGTAATGTTAACGCATTTACTTCGAAAGAATACACCTGTTATTTTGCAAAGGTGCTGGATGAGCATCTGCCACTAGCGGTAGATGCGCTCTCCGATATGTTTTTCAATTCACAGCTTGACGCGGAAGAGCTCGCAAAGGAAAAAAATGTGATCCTAGAGGAAATTTCCATGTACGAGGATACGCCTGATGACAAGGTCCATGATGAAGCTTCGCGCGCTGCATACGGAGATCATCCGCTTGCTTATTCCATTTTGGGGCTAGAGGAACGCTTGACGGCTATGACTTCTGAAACGCTTCGGGGTTATATGAACGATACATATACACTTGAGAATACAGTAATCAGCGTAGCAGGGAACGTAGAAGAACAAGCGCTTATCGCCTTGTTGGAAAAATATTTTGGGGGCTTTTCCAACAGCAAGCCGGCCAGTTCAATTGTAGGCGCACCCACCTTTCATGGAGATTATCTCTTTTACAAAAAGAAGACGGAGCAAAACCATTTATGCGTCTCCTTTCCGGGCTGCTCGATAACAGATTCCCATTTATACGCCATGATTTTGTTGAACAACGCATTAGGCGGTGGGATGAGCTCTAGACTATTTCAAGAGATAAGAGAGAAGCGTGGACTTGCTTATTCGGTTTATTCATACCATACTTCTTATGCCGATACGGGCTTGTTTACCCTTTACGCGGGAACGGCTCCAAAGCAAACGAAAGATGTGCTGGATCTGACAATGGAGCAAATCAATGAGCTTTCCGTTAAGGGGCTGGGTGAGGATGAATTGCACCGCGGCAAGGAGCAGCTCAAAGGCAGCTTAATTCTCAGCCTTGAGAGCACAAGCAGCCGAATGAACCGTTTAGGAAAGAATGAACTAATGCTCGGTTATCATTACACGTTGGATGAACTATTGAAACGCATCGATTCGGTTCAGATGTCGGATGTCGTTGAAGTAACGAAACGCATGCTGTCGGTTCCTTTTTCCGTAGCGATGGTTGGCTCGAATGATAAAGCAGCAGCGCAATTGGGGAGGAATCAATTTGTATCAGGTATTGTTTAAACGATTGGAAGGCAATGAGGATATTGCCATACCACAAAAAATGTCTGAATGGGCAGCTGGCTTTGATTTGCAAGCGGCGGTAGGAGACGAAGTTGTGCTCGCTCCGGGCGAACGCAAGTTGATTCCGACTGGCTTTGCTATGGCCATGCCAGGCGAGCTTGAAGCCCAAATCCGCCCACGAAGCGGATTAGCCTATAAGCATGGCATTACATGCTTGAATTCACCTGGAACCATTGATGCGGATTACCGCGGGGAGGTAAAGGTGCTCCTTGTCAATTTGGGTCAGCAGCCGTTTACTATTACGCGCGGAGAGCGGATTGCTCAAATGGTTTTCCAACTGGTGCCGTCCGTTAAGATCACAGAAGCGGATGAGCTGCCGGAAACCGTACGAGGCGCTGGTGGGTTTGGTCATACAGGCGTTTAAAACAGAATAGAGAATGAGAACAAAGATCGGGTCAACTGCCCGATCTTTTTTTCTTTTTCACCCCGCTCTGGGCGCAAGCATAAGATGATCTAGAGCTAGCAGCAAGAAAGGAGTGAAGCTTTATGCTAACAGGCGTCCATGTGCTCCTGCTTGGCGGGGATGCAAGGCAGCTAGAGGTCATACGCAAGCTGACGGAGTTGGATGCAGCCGTAACCGTCTCCGGATTTGATGGCTTGCATTCATCGCTGGATGGTGCTGTGCAGGCTGAATTCGAAGAGCAGCTGTTTGAGAACGTCGATGCACTTCTACTTCCCGCAGTGGGAACGGATGACCAAGGTCTGATCCACGCGGTATTCAGCGACCGTCAGATGCAACTGACGGAAAGCCATTTTGCAAAACTGCCAAAGCATTGCACCGTTTATACTGGGATGGCGAAACCTTATTTACGACAGCTATGCGAGCAGCACAGTCTATCAATAGTTGAGCTATTTGACCGTGATGATGTTGCAATATACAATTCCATTCCGACTGCGGAAGGCGCATTGATGATGGCGATTCAGAACACGGATATTACCATTCATGGTTCCTCCTCCATGGTACTCGGATTCGGCAGGACCGGCTTTACTATGGCCCGAACGCTGCAAGGCTTAGGGTCAAAAGTGAAGGTTGGCGTTCGTCGATCGGAGCAGTTTGCAAGGGCTTCTGAAATGGGTTTTGAGCCTTTTTACATCAGTGGTTTGTTGCAGCATGTAAGCAATATTGACTTGCTTTTTAATACAATTCCGACTATGATAGTCACAGCACAAATTATCGCAAATTTACCTTCGCGGGCCGTAATAATCGACCTCGCTTCGAAGCCTGGCGGAACGGATTTTCGCTTTGCGGAGAAGCGTGGAATTAAAGCGATGCTTGCACCCGGACTTCCCGGTATCGTTGCACCCAAAACAGCTGGACGTATTATGGCGGATTGTTTAACTCAGTTGATTTTGGACGATACGATTAAGCGGGGGAATGGGATATGAATTGGTCTGGAATAACAGTGGGCTATGCTTTGTCTGGCTCACACTGTACGTTTGCTGAGGTTATGCCTGAGATCAAGCGGTTTGTCGATGCAGGTGCGAATGTCGTGCCGATCGTCTCAAATACGCTTATGACGACGGATACCCGCTTCGGAAAGTCGGAAGACTGGCAGACACAGTTGAAAGATATTACGGGAAATGAGCTTATTTCGACGATTGTGCAAGCAGAGCCACTAGGCCCTTCCAAGCTGCTTGATGTACTTGTTATTGCGCCATGTACGGGCAATACGACAAGCAGACTGGCCAATGCGATAACCGATAGCGCCGTTCTAATGGCTGCGAAAGCGCAAATGCGTAATGGTCGGCCGCTGGTGCTTGCCATTTCAACTAATGATGGACTCGGTTTGAATGCTGCTAACATAGCGAAGCTATTGGTGGCTAAACATATTTATTTCGTTCCGTTTGGCCAAGATAACCCGGTGCAGAAGCCTAACTCGCTCGTTGCCAGAATGGATTTGGTTTTGGAAGCATGTGAAGCAGCCCTTGCGGGCAAACAACTGCAGCCTTTGCTGGTCGAACGGCATTAGCTCACACGTCACAAAGGGGGAGACGACAACAAATGTCGCAACAGAAATTGTTTAATGTTGCTGTAGTAGGAGCAACAGGCGCAGTAGGGGAACAAATATTAAAATTACTCGAGTCCCGAAACTTTCCTATTAACAAACTTAAGCTATTATCTTCTGCGCGTTCAGCAGGCACCAAAATAACGTTTAAAGGCGAAGAGCTTACGGTTCAGGAAGCTACTCCGGATAGCTTTAAAGGTATTGAGATTGCTTTGTTTAGCGCAGGCGGCGATGTGTCGAAATCTCTTGCTCCCCACGCCGTGGAGCACGGTGCCGTTTGTATCGACAACACCAATGCATATCGCATGGACATTAATACGCCGCTTGTCGTTCCAGAGGTGAATATAGAGAAGATTAGCGAACATAAGGGCATTATCGCTAATCCAAACTGTTCTACCATTCAAATGGTTACAGCGCTTAAGCCGCTTCAAGACCGGTTTGGCATCTCGCGCATCATTGTTTCCACTTACCAAGCTGTATCAGGTGCTGGAAGCCTAGCTATTGATGAAATGCTGCGTCAGACGCAAGCTTCTTTGAATGGCGAGGATATAAAGCCCTCCATATTGCCTGTTGGATCATTGCCGGTCAAGCATCAAATCGCATTCAATGCGATTCCACAAATCGACAAGTTCCAAGAGAATGGCTATACGCTTGAGGAAATGAAGATGGTTAATGAAACGAAAAAAATTATGGATGACGAGTCTATTGAGGTGACAGCTACTTGCGTACGCATTCCTGTCATTTACGGTCATTCCGAATCTTTATATGTAGAGCTTAAAAACGACTACGATTTGGAAGAGGTTAAGCAGCTGCTGGCAGATGCACCGGGTGTTACACTCGTTGACGACCCAGCAAACCAGCAATACCCTCTTGCGACTGACGCTGCCGGCATGCCGGACGTATTTGTTGGTCGCTTAAGACGCGATCTCGGTCTCGAGCGCGGACTTAATATGTGGATAGTATCCGATAACCTGCTCAAAGGCGCAGCATGGAATGCCGTACAAATCGCAGAACACATCGCAAAAGGTTAATGTATTAAGATAGGGTAATTTGCAGCTTCTTTCTGGATCGATCTTGGAGGATAAGTTCATGCGCATCCTGATTCAAAAATTCGGGGGCACCTCTTTATCTACCGATCACGCCAGAGAACATGTTATCCATCACATTAGCAGAGAACGCGGTAATGGCTTTGCTGTTGTTGTCGTTGTTTCAGCAATGGGCCGCAAGGGTGACCCTTACGCAACGGATACCCTTTTGCAGCTCATTCGAGATAACGGGGACAGCCTGCCGATGCGTGAGCGGGATATGCTGCTAGGCTGCGGAGAATTAATTTCCGCAGCCGCTTTATGCAGCTTGGCTCTAGCAAACGGTATTCCTTCTGTCGTTTTAACCGGCGGACAGGCGGGCATTATTACTGACGAACAATATGGGCAAGCCCGAATTAAAGAGGTTGTTCCAGATAAGGTACTCAGATATTTGCGTACAGGCTCAGTCGTCATTGTTACTGGATTTCAAGGAAGCACAGCGCAAGGTGAAACAACCACGCTTGGTCGCGGTGGCAGTGATACATCAGCTACGGCATTAGGCGCTGCGCTGCGCGCCGAGATGGTAGACATCTACACCGATGTAAACGGCATTTTGACAGCTGATCCACGAATTGTTGAGCAAGCGAAGCCGCTGCCTGTCGTTAGCTATGCCGAGATTTGCAATATGGCTAGGCAAGGCGCTAAAGTGATTCATCCACGTGCCGTGGAAATTGCTCAGCAAGCCCGTGTACCGCTTCGTGTCCGCTCGACCTTTTCAACCGAGACAGGCACTTTGGTAACGGATTCGGCCGAGCTTAGAGCAGAGCTAATTGTTAAAGATCGTCATGTAACGGGCATTGCCCATGTATCCGGTATAACACAAATATCGGTAAAGGCGATAGAAGGCCGAAATGATGTGCAGCTGCAGGTGTTTCAATCCATGGCAAAACATCATATTAGTGTTGATTTTATTAATGTAACGCCTAGCGGCGCAATTTATACTGTATTCGATCGGGATGCTGAGCGTGCCGTTCAGGTATTGAAGGATTGCGGTTTTTCACCGGCTGCCATTAATGGCTGTGCCAAAGTATCCGTAATTGGCGGAGGAATGAACGGAGAACCTGGCGTTATGGCGCGCATCGTGGAAGCGCTGACGGAGCAAGGGATTTCAATTATGCAATCCGCTGATTCTAATACAACGATTTGGGTGCTTGTACGAGAAGCAGATATGGCGAAGGCACTTCGCTCTCTGCATGCGAAGTTCGAGCTTCATCGATAGAGAGCAACACTTATAGGAGGAATTCAGATGGAATTTGGAAGATTAATTACCGCGATGGTAACCCCATTCGATGCGGACGGTCAGATTGATTGGCAAACGACAGGCCGATTGATTGATTATTTAATTGAGGAACAGCAAAGCGATAGTCTTGTCGTTTCAGGCACTACGGGCGAATCGCCGACGCTGTCTGATGAAGAGAAGCTGGAGCTGTTCCGATTTTCTGTCAAGCATGCGAATGGACGTTGCAAGATTATTGCCGGTACGGGCAGCAACAACACGGCCCATTCCATCCATTTGACGCAAGAAGCGGAGGCTGCCGGCGTTGACGGCATTCTGCTTGTAGCGCCGTATTACAATCGTCCGAGCCAAGAGGGATTATTCCAGCACTTTAAGGCTGTGGCAGAGGCAACAGCGCTGCCGGTTATTTTATATAACGTAGAAGGTCGCACTGGCGTGAACATCTCTGTAGAAACAACGCTTCGTTTGGCGCAAATCGATAATGTTGTAGCGACGAAGGATTGTGCTTCCATTGAACAGCTCATACAAATTGTGAGCGGTGCTCCCGCAGACTTTAAAGTTTATAGCGGAGATGACGGCGCAACACTGCCAGCACTAGCTGTGGGAGGCTACGGCATTATTAGTGTTGCAAGCCATATTATCGGTGCAGAAATGAAAGAGTTGATTGAAGCCTATGTCAGTGGGAATGTGAAGGAAGCTGCTTTGATCAATGGACGAATATTTCCAATTTTCAAAGGGTTGTTTTATTGTCCGCATCCGGTTCCTAATCCAGTCGCAGTAAAATATGCACTTGGCCTAAAAGATTTGCCAGTGGGCGGAGTTAGACTTCCGCTGGTTACAGTGAACGAGGCAGAAGCCGCATTCTTACGCAATTTACTCGCTTAAATAGACGTTTTTGTTGCCTGCAGCCGGTGCGTCCAGCATCGGTTTTATTTTTTTGGGTAGCATAGGGGATAACAGCTTTATCGGGTTTCACTTGTATTCCAGCTTTTTCTTCATGTATAATGAGTTCAAGTGACTGGGTGCGGCAAATATTTGGAAATGAACTTAACGTCAGAGCGGCATCTGACGAAACAAAGACATACTTGAAAATAGTTCGGCATCTCAACACAAAATGGAGCAGTCTTAAGCGAATTTTGCTTTTCCATAGGTAGACAAGACTTAAGGGACCGAATAGGTTCACTATTTCAATAAGTTTGGCCAAGAACACAACACATGATCACCGTTTCTAAAATGTTAGCGAAGCGCTTATTGCTTCACCAAATCTAAGAAGATGCTTACGAAGCAGCTATTGCTTCGCAAAATTTTAAGGAGGAAAGATACACTTGTCTAAGAAGAACAACCAAGATAAACTGCTCATTTTTGCACTAGGCGGAGTAGGCGAAATCGGAAAAAATATGTACGTCATCCAGTATAACAATGACATTGTTGTTGTAGATTCGGGCTTGAAGTTTCCAGAAGAGGACATGCTCGGCATTGATATCGTAATTCCGGATATTTCGTATTTAACAGAAAATCGCGATAAGGTTCGCGGAATTATTATTACGCACGGACATGAGGATCATATTGGCGGATTGCCATACGTACTGAAAAGCTTGAACGTTCCACTCTATGCTACCAAACTTACACTTGGACTCATTGAAGGTAAATTGAAGGAAGCGGGCTTGCTTGGGGAAACCAAACGTATTCTCATCAATGCAGACAGCGAAATTCAATTAGGAACGATTCGCGCTTCCTTCTTCAGAACGAACCACAGTATCCCGGATTCCGTTGGGGTTAGCCTCGATACGCCGGAAGGCACGGTCGTCCACACAGGAGACTTTAAGTTCGACCATACTCCGGTTAATGAACAATTCGCTGACTTGCAGCGCATTGCAGAAATTGGTAAACGAGGCGTTCTGGCTCTTCTATCAGACAGTACAAATGCTGAGCGTCCTGGCTATACGCCATCGGAAGCACAAGTTGGCGACAATCTTGAGGATATTTTCCGTAAATCATCCCAGCGCGTGGTTGTTGCGACATTCGCTTCAAATGTACACCGGATTCAACAAATCATCAATGCAGCCATCGCAACACGCCGCAAAATAGCTGTTGTAGGCCGCAGCATGGTAAACGTGGTTGGCATTGCATCTGACCTTGGTTACTTGAATATCCCTGAAGGCATGATTATTGAGCCGGAAGAAGTAAATAAATTAGCTGCCGATCGTGTTGTCATTTTGTGTACAGGCAGTCAAGGCGAACCGATGTCGGCACTTACACGCATGGCGCGTTCGACACACCGCAAAGTTGACATTTTGCCTGGCGATACGGTCATTATTGCCGCAACGCCAATTCCAGGTAACGAGCGTTACGTAGGCCGTACGGTTGATGAACTGTTCCGCTTGGGCGCAAACGTTATCTATGGAAATGGTTCTGTATCCGGAGTACACGTTTCTGGACATGGTAGCCAAGAAGAATTGAAGCTTATGCTGAACCTGATCAAACCAAAATATTTCATTCCAATTCATGGTGAATACCGTATGCTTCGTCAACATGCGAAGCTGGGTGAAGCGATTGGAATCGAACGTGAAAATATATTCGTCATCGATAATGGTGACACTGTCGAGTTCCAAAACGGCGCTGGCCGCAAGGGCTCGAAAGTACAAGCTGGCAACGTATTGATTGATGGCTTAGGCGTCGGTGATGTTGGTAATATCGTACTTCGTGACCGTAAGCTGTTGTCACAGGACGGCATATTGGTAGTTGTCGTTACGTTAAGCAAGCAAGACGGAGCAATTTTATCGGGTCCAGACATTATTTCTCGTGGATTCGTGTATGTTCGTGAATCTGAAGGTTTGCTTGATGAAGCTAACCGAATTGTAACATCAACGTTAACTCGCTTAATGAATGATAAAGTAAATGAATGGGCATCGCTCAAAACGAACGTTAAGGATGCGCTTGGACGCTTTTTGTACGAGCAAACCAGACGTCGCCCAATGATTTTGCCAATCATTATGGAAGTATAAACAAGCTAACAAAGCTTATCGAGAATCGCTTGCCCATCCCGCCATTGCCGCGGCGGATGCAAGCGATTCTTTTTTTGTGCAAGGCCATGGCAGCTTATGACCGTTTTTGTATAAATTCGGCGTTAGACCTCATACTATGACGAGCAATATTTCATTAAGAGGGGGACTGTACATGTATTGGAATACAAAAATGGATGTTACCTCAGAACAGCCGGAACCGAATGTGGATGAGAAAAGAAAGATGAATGCTGTTGTCGAAACGATCCAACAGCTTGGTCAGACGAGCGCACCTGCACTGACGGAATCCAATATATTTTGCATGACAATTATTGGTCAGGTGGAGGGACATCTGGTATTGCCTCCGCAAAATAAGACGACCAAATATGAGCATCTTATTCCACAACTGGTTGCCGCAGAACAAAACCATAAAATCGAAGGTGTCTTCATTATCCTTAATACGGTTGGCGGCGACGTGGAAGCGGGACTTGCCATTGCAGAAATGATTTCGTCTCTTTCCAAGCCAACCGTAACGCTTGTCCTTGGCGGAGGGCATTCGATTGGTGTACCAATTGCAGTTGCGGGTGACATGTCGTTTATTGCAGAGACAGCGACAATGACGATACATCCGATCCGATTAAACGGATTAGTCATCGGTGTACCGCAAACCTTTGAATATTTGGACAAGATGCAGGAGCGCGTTGTCCGTTTCGTGACCTCCCACTCGAATGTCACGGAGCACACCTTTAAAGAGCTCATGTTTAAGACGGGCGAGCTCACCCGGGATATTGGGACGACGGTGATTGGCTCTGATGCTGTAAAGCATGGATTAATTGATGCGGTAGGCGGTCTAGGTGAAGCGCTGAAAGAATTAAATCGAAGGATTGATTCTTCGAAAGCAGGTAGAATAGCGGTGAACAGCGTATGACGATATATACGAATATGCCCCTTGAGCTGGTGTTTGAGGGCTTAAATGATGAGTCCGTGCAAATACAGGAGGTTTGGTCCAGCGGAGTAAGGATGCAAGTAACGCCACTTGCACCCGGAATGGGGAAAATTGTACGTTTAATTGATTGCAGCCTGAACGATTATTTAAACCCAAATCTCATGCCTGGGATGATTGTGCATTACAAATAAAGTGCAAACGGATGTTCGTACGAATGTCTCATAGGCACATTTGTCCACCTATGGTATAATCTTTTACCAGAGGTGACGAAATTGGCCAAGAAAAAGAGAAGAAAAAAATCAATTGGAACTAATTTAAAATACGAAGTATATGGCATACTGCTGATTACCATTTCAATTATCGCGCTTTCGGGAGAGGCGGCCGTCGGGCGTTCGTTATCTAAGCTCTTCGGTCTTGTGCTAGGCAAATTTTATTTTGTGCTGGCTATCATTGGCATTGTTGTTGGGCTTATTGTAATGGTGAAGAGAGCTTGGCCTAGGGGATGGACAAACCGGCGAACTGGCATGCTTATCCTCGTACTGGCTTTTACACTAATGAGCTCAATATCCGAGATTGAACACAAGCTGAGTCCAACGACAGATTTGACGGGAACGCTTATTTTTAGACAATTGAGCAGTGATTTGCAATTATCTTTAATCAGCGTTCCCGCCGAAAATGATTTGCCTATTCGTGATAAAGAGATTAGCGGTGGATATGTTGGTGCTATTCAATATTCCTTGCTGTTTTCCTTATTCGGCTATTATGGTGCAAAGCTCATTATGTTTGTAATGTTTGCTATTTCAATCATGCTGATGACCGGTAAATCCTACGTAGAGCTAGGTAGATTACTTAGTACGCGTGCGGTCCGTATGTTCAAGCTCCTTGGGGTGAAATGGGAGAAAAGGGCATCTCAAAGAGCTGCGGCTGCAGCTTTTGCAAATGCAAATGCAAGCACAGCGGGCTCAGATGACGATGACACCATTGATGATGATGATCACGAAGGCTATGTGGCATCCCCTTCTAAGAAGAAACGATCGTTGTTTTACTCATGGAGACAAGATAACCAGCGCGAGCAGCAAGTCAAACCGGATGATGAACCGGATGAATGGGTTTTTGAGCCGGATATTGCTGGAAGCTCCGCGGGAACTAAGCCAGCTTGGCAAAATGATCTAGAACCGCCATGGGAGAAGCTGAACGAAGAGATACATAACGATAGCAACGATATAGATGTAATGCAAGATCATACTGCACCATGGGAAAATACCGGGGATGGATTAATTACCGATCAAGGGTTAAATCCGCCTCAAACGGATGAGCCTTGGAGGGAAGCTTACGGTGAAAATGTGCCAAGCGATCTGATAAGGGACGAGGTATCTGTTGATGATACAATATCAGATGATCAAGAGGAAGATTTGGATTCGGATGAATCCATGGACTTGCCAGAAATCGCTGCCGAGGGCTCTGAAGCATTGTTAATGGAAGAAAGCTTGATTCAGTCTGCGCCTAAACGGCCGATAGCTGACATCGAGGAAAACACCGCCAAGCCATACTTGCTGCCGCCGTTCTCCTTGCTTACTAAACCTAGCTTAATAGGTAAAAACGCAGATGCTTCGGATATGTACGACTCGCGCAGAAAGCTGGAAGCGACGCTGGAGAGCTTTGGCGTACGTGCTAAGGTGCTTGACGTGGTCCGAGGACCTGCTGTAACCCGTTACGAGGTACAGCCTGCTACAGGCGTAAAGGTTAGCCGTATCGTCGGCTTAACGGATGATATCGCTCTTGCTCTCGCCGCCAAGGATATACGAATGGAAGCGCCAATACCGGGTAAGTCGGCGATTGGAATTGAAGTGCCGAATATGGAGGTTTCCGTCGTGACGATGCGGGAGGTTATGGAGACGGCCACTTTCCAAAATGCAACGTCCAAATTATCGATCGCATTCGGAAGAGATATCTCCGGTCAAACCATAGTAGGGAATCTGGCAAAAATGCCCCATTTGCTTGTAGCTGGAGCAACAGGTTCAGGAAAGTCAGTATGTATTAACGGAATTATTACGAGCATTTTATACAAGGCAACGCCAGAGGAAGTTAAATTTCTGATGATCGATCCGAAAATGGTTGAATTGAATGTATACAACGGAATTCCTCATTTGCTCGCTCCAGTTGTCACCAACCCTAAGCGTGCCTCGCTGGCGCTGAAGAAGATTGTAGTTGAGATGGAAAGCCGCTATGAGCTTTTCTCTAAATCAGCAACGAGAAATATCGAGGGCTATAATACCTTGATGGCAGACAATCCGGCAGCGGTTTTGCCTTACATCGTGGTCATCGTGGACGAGCTTGCGGATTTGATGATGGTTGCCGCTAATGATGTTGAGGATTCTATTGCAAGGCTTGCGCAAATGGCGCGTGCCGCAGGAATCCATCTGATTATCGCAACGCAGCGCCCATCAGTTGATGTTATTACGGGTGTCATTAAAGCTAATATTCCATCCCGTATCGCGTTTGGCGTATCATCGCAGGTAGATTCGCGGACAATCTTGGACATGGTGGGGGCGGAAAAACTGCTTGGACGCGGCGATATGTTGTTCTTGCCGGTAGGAATGTCTAAGCCCATAAGGGTACAAGGTGCTTTCCTCTCTGACCAGGAGGTAGAGACGCTGGTCAATTACTCTCGCGGCCAAGCGGAAGCTGAATATAAAGAGGATCTTGTGCCTGAGCTTGAGGAAGAGACAACTGATGGAAATGAAGCGGTAGATGAGCTGTATGATCAAGCCGTTCAAATTATATTAGATGCAAAGCAGGCTTCCGTTTCCCTGCTGCAGCGTCGAATGCGAATCGGTTATACGAGGGCAGCCCGATTGATTGACCAAATGGAGGCCCGATCTATCGTTGGTCCGTATGAAGGCAGCAAGCCTCGGGAAGTGCTAATAACGATGGATGAATTTCAGGCAGGCCGAGCAAGCTCGTAATTTCCGTAGTTAGCAGATAGCGGAATATTGTGCATAGAAGCGGGGCGAATTTCTCATACTAAAGTTAGGTAACGCTACCTTAAGCGAACTAACTTGCATGAGAAAGGCAGATCCCAACATGAGAAATCGTTTGATACTATTGACCTCGATTATCGTGCTGCTGTTGTTCGGCTCCTTTTCCTTGCTCCGTGGAGAGCATAACGAGGCAACAGAAACGTTCAGCAATGCTACCTTAACGGTAGGATCATCAGGTCAGGATGTGTATGAATTGCAAGGAAGACTTAAGCATCTCGGTTATTTTAACGGGAATGTAGATGGGAAGTTTGGAGCTGCAACGAAAGGTGCTGTATCGTGGTTTCAGTGGAAATTCGGACTAAAATCGGATGGTGTAGCTGGCTCGAAGACAAAGCTTAAGTTGTGGGAAGCTACAAAAACCTGGAAGCCAACAGCTGCAACTACGACTCCTGCTTCAAATTCCGGATCGAGCGGGAAAGAGAACGATAGCTCAACTGGAAATAAAACAGACATCGCAAAGTCTAATCGTCTGGGATTGACGGAAAATGATTTGAAAATGATGGCAAATGCAGTCTATGGCGAGTCCCGCGGTGAACCTTACGAGGGTCAGGTGGCTGTAGCAGCCGTTATTATCAATCGTTTGAAATCTCAAAGCTTTCCCAATACGATCTATGGTGTCATTTTTCAGCCAGGTGCCTTTACGGCAGTAGCTGACGGGCAGATTTGGCTAACGCCAAACGCGAAAGCCAGAGAGGCTGTGGAGGATGCTATTAATGGTTGGGATCCTTCAGGCGGCTGCATTTACTATTTTAATCCGGACACTGCAACCTCCAAATGGATCTGGACGCGGACGCAAATCAAAACGATTGGCAAACACATATTTTGTATGTAACTATAAGGCTTTTTACGAAAGGAAGCAGCCGTTACTGCCAAGTGCAGCAGCGGTTGCTTCTTCCATTTGGTCTAGGTTAGAATGGAATAGAGATTTGCTAATTGGAATAGATTTACTCTATAACACGCTGATGGAAGGAGCAAGCCGAGTGACCCAATTCGAAAGAGGGCAGCTGCAGCGAATCCGTTTGCATGTACTGCCTACAAAACGATTCAAAACGTTTGCTATATCCTTATTTGCGGGACTTACACTTGATGAAGCAACGGTAACGCCGGTAGCGCTCATTCCGTTCGTTCTGAGAAGAGGCACAGCGAATTTACCAGAGACGATTGCATTCCGCGAGAAGCTAGATGATTTATATGGCGCAGGTTTTGGCTTTGACGTATATAAAAGGGGCGATTCGCAGATAGTCCAATTCCGCATGGATGTCATCAATGACGAGTTTGTTTCTTCTAACACTTCACTGCTGGCTGAATCGCTTCATTTTTTGGGCGATGTCGTTACTGATCCTCTTTTAAACAACAAGGCTTTCTTTCAGAAATATGTGGATGCAGAGAAAACGACGCTGAGGAAACGCCTTGAAGCGATTGTCAATGATAAGATTCGCTATGCAGCAGAGCGGTGTCTGGAAGAAATGTGCGCAGATGAGCCTTATCGTCTCCATCCGTTAGGAAAGCTGGCTGATATTGAAGCTATTACTCCGGCATCACTTTTTGAGAATTACGAGCAATGGCTGGAGAACGCCGCTCTGGATCTTTACGTCGTTGGAGATACGAGTTTGGAAGAGGTTACCCGTCTTGTTACGGAAGCCTTTCAAATAAAAGAAGGTTCACCTTCATCTTATACGGTGCCCGATGTCCGACATGCTGTTCAAGAAGTGAAGAAAGTAACCGAACGGATGGAGATCAGCCAAGGTAAGCTTAATATGGGTCTACGAACAAATGTAGGCTACGATGATGATGCTTACCCTGCTGCCCTCATGTACAATGGTATATTGGGCGGATATCCTCATTCCAAGCTGTTTCTAAACGTACGGGAGAAGGAGAGCCTGGCTTATTACGCAGCCTCGCGCCTGGATGGCCACAAGGGTCTATGTACCATACAATCGGGAATTGAGTTTGCCAATTACGAGCGTGCAGTTACGATCATTGAGGAGCAGTTGGAGAGTATGCGCCAAGGACAGCTATCGGAGCTTGAGCTGAACCAAACCAAAGCGATGATAACCAATCACTTGCGAGAGCTGCAGGATTCCGCCTACGAAATGATCGCTTACGATTTCAACAGCGTGTTGACCGGTAAAGAGCGAAGTGCTCAGCAACTGCTTGAGCAGGTCCAGGCTGTTACCGCGGAAGATATCGTTAACGTCGCCAAAGGCGTGCAGCTCGATACGATCTACTTCTTGCGCGATCGAAAGGAGGCATAGCCGATGGAAACGCTCAGCTATCCAAATGTACAGGAGACCTTGTATCGTGAAGTGCTTGATAATGGGCTTGAGGTTATCGTGCTTCCGAAGGAAGGCTTTAATAAAACCTATGCGACCTTTTCAACCAAATATGGTTCTGTTGATAACCGCTTCTCTGTAGGTGATCAGGAACCAACTAAGGTGCCTGACGGAATTGCCCATTTTTTGGAGCATAAAATGTTCGAAGAGCCTACGGGCGACATATTTGCAACCTTTGCCTCCCAAGGAGCATCGGCTAATGCGTTCACAAGCTTTGATAGAACGGTCTATTTGTTTTCCGCAACGGAGCAGATAAACACCAATTTGGAAACACTCATTAATTTTGTCCAAAATCCCTATTTCACCGATGCGAATGTCGAAAAAGAAAAAGGGATAATTGAGCAAGAGATCAATATGTACCGAGATAATCCTGATTGGAGAGTTTATTTCGGACTGATTGACGCGTTGTATCATGAGCACCCCGTTCATATTGATATTGCGGGAACGGTTGAATCCATATGGCAAATCGATAAAGAAACACTCTACCGTTGCTATGAAACGTTTTATCATCCTTCAAATATGATTTTGTTCGTTGTAGGCGGCGTAAAGGCGGAAGAGGTATTCCAGCTTGTACGTGACAATCAAAACAGTAAATCGTTTGAGCCGCAAGGCCCGATTGAACGTTTTTTTGACAAGGAACCAGACACGGTGAAAATCAAGCGTAAGGTAACCGAGCTTTCTGTCTCGTTGCCGAAATGCATGCTTGGCTTCAAAGAGAAAAAAGTCGGTTTAACTGGCGATGATCTTCTCCGTCAGGAAATCACGACCAAGCTGATGCTGGAGTCTTTAATTGGATCTAGCTCGAAGCTCTATCAGGAGCTGTATGAGAAGGATTTGATTTCCGACTCGTTTGGCCATGAATACAACTCCAGCACAGGATATGCGTTTTCGGTTATTGGTGGTGATACGCCAAATCCTGATGAGCTAATCAAGCAAATACAATCCGCTGTAGAAGCGGTAATAGAGCACGGAATTGAACCTGCCGCTTTCGAGAGAGCCAAAAGAAAAAAAATCGGTGGATACTTGCGCATGCTAAACTCCCCAGAGGCGATTGCGGGTGAATTTACAAGATACCGGTTCCGGGATAGCAATATGTTCGATGTGCTCGATTATTATGAGAAGTGTACGCTTGATGAGATCAACGAGCGTTTGCGTGAGCATTTTGATTTTGGCCAATTAGCTGTATCCATCGTGGAACAGCCTTCAAAATGAAGACGCTGCAGCAAATGACTGTATTGATTACTGGGGGAGGCCGTGGAATCGGAGCAGCCATTGCTAAACGTTTCGCGGCTGAAGGAGTCAATATAGTCATTCATTATTTGCACTCTCATGAGACAGCTAATGAGACGGCTCGTACCTGCATGGCTCTTGGAGCCAATGTTCTTACGATATCTGCGGATCTGCGCTCCAAAGAACAGCTGGAGAGAATGCGCGAGAAGCTCGAGAGCCATCAGATGCTGCCGGATATCCTAGTCAATAACGGAGGGATTTCTCATTACGGCATGCTGATGGACGTGACCGAAGAAGAGTGGGACGATGTCATGGCGGTCAATTTGAAGGGGATGTTTTTGTGTTCGCAACTCTTCATGCCCAATATGATCTCTCAGCGCTATGGACGAATTATTAATGTATCCTCCATTTGGGGAATGTCGGGTGCATCCTGCGAGGTGCTTTATTCTACAACCAAAGGCGGTATGAACGCTTTCACAAAGGCGCTGGCCAAGGAGCTGGCGCCGACAGGCGTTACAGTTAACGCAGTTGCCCCAGGTGCAGTAGAGACCGAAATGATGGACGGGTTCAACGCGGAGGAGAAGGCGGCGATACAGCAGGAAATTCCGGTGGGTCGCTTCGGCTCCACGGACGAAATCGCTTCGCTCGTTTATTTTTTAGCGCTGCCTGAGTCCTCATACATTACTGGACAAATCATAAGTCCTAATGGAGGTTGGCATACCTAAATGCCTCAGCCGCCATTTCGGACAACCTTCCTGCATAATTAGAAAGACAATGACACATCATAAGACCGTTGATGATTCTTTTCTATACCTTTAGGAGGCGAAGGAGCATGTCAACTGTCCTTTCTAATTTTGCAACATGGAAGCATTTTTTGGCTGAACGTGTATCGCAGGCAAAAAAGATCGGAATGACGGATGAAACGATTGTTTCCTTGGCTTACGAGATCGGAACCTTTCTCGATGAGAAGGTCGATCCGAAAAATGAGGAAGAACGCGTGTTGAAACAGCTATGGGATGCCGGCGACGAAGCTGAGCGCAGAACGCTCGCTTGCCTTATGGTGAAGATCGTCGAAAAATCATAGTTCACTCCGCGTACATGGGCCATTTCGTCAAATGAACAGAAGCAGGAGAGCCTCCCATCAGGAGGCTTTTCTGCAATGTTTCTTTTTGGGTTGCAGGATTATGACGGAAATTGTAGAATTATGTTTCATGACGCTTCTTCATCATTTACATACTTCTATATGACAAGGTTTAGGACGGTGACAGCTTTGGAGTCGAAACAGTGGTACATGGAATACAAGATACATAAGAATCGACCTGGTTTGCTTGGGGATATTGCCTCATTATTAGGGATGCTCGAAGTTAACATTATGACGATTAACGGCGTTGAAGATAGGACTCGGGGCATGCTCCTTCAGACGGATGATGACGAGAAAATCGAATTGCTTGGCAAAATGCTTCAAAAGGTTGATAATATTACTGTAAACAAGCTTAGAACACCTACCATTGTTGATATTTTAGCCGTTCGCCACGGACGTTATATCGAGCGCGATTCGGATGATCGCAAGACGTTCCGATTTACAAGAGACGAGCTTGGAATTTTGGTCGATTTTTTGGGTGAAGTGTTTAAACGGGATGGAAATCAGGTTATAGGACTAAGAGGGATGCCGCGTGTGGGCAAAACTGAATCTATCATCGCAGGCAGCGTATGTTCCAATAAGCGCTGGACATTCGTTTCCTCAACCTTACTGAGGCAGACGGTTAGAAGTCAGCTATCTGAGGATGAAATGCAGCCAAATAATATTTTTATCATCGATGGAATTGTCAGCACAATTCGCTCAAATGAGAAGCACTATGGTCTGCTTCAAGAAATTATGGCGATGCCGTCTACCAAAGTGATCGAGCATCCGGATATTTTTATTAAAGAATCCAATTACGATTACAGCCATTTTGACATTATTGTTGAATTACGCAATACGCCAGATGAGGAAATATCGTATGAATCATTTACTGCACACTATACAGACGATTTCTAATCGGAAGGAGGCCGTCTCATGTCTGATTTAGGTGAATTGCTTCGCAAGGCTAGAGACCAGCGTGGATTAACGCTTGATGATATTCAAGAAACGACTAAAATTAGAAAACGGTACTTGGAAGCGATTGAAAGTGGAGACCACACGGTTTTGCCTGGTCCTTTTTATGTACGGGCATTTGTGAAAAATTACTCAGAAGCGGTTGGACTCGATCCAGATGAAGTGCTTCGTTTGTATCAGCATGAGGTGCCTGCGGCGCCGGTTGAGCAAATTGCGGAGCCGCTCGTCGTAAGAGCGCCTCGCCGGGTTAAATCGCAATCTTCGGAGAGGCTTGGGAAAATCGGGTTCAACGTGGTGATGTGGTCCTTTCTTATTCTAATTGTCGTTGTCCTTTGGGTGTATGTGATCAATAAGGACAATGGAGACTCTAAACAATTGGATGAAACGACTAAAATTACCGATGCATCGGAGCCACCCGTTGAGAATGCTGGAAATGGGACGGAGACTGGCAATGGAAACACGCCAAGCAACGAGCCAACTGCGACTCCGCCACCAACTGAAGCACCTACAACCGTTACTTTCGGGAGTAAAGTTGGCAAGGCAGACCAATATGATATCGGTCCTGCGGGCGTCACGCATAAGGTCGAAGTGAAGGTCGTTGGAGGAAGAAGCTGGCTTGAAGTTCGCTCTGGCAGCAACACGGGCGAAAAGCTTTACTCCGCCAATGCCGAGGATGGTGTTGTAGAATCCTATGAATTGACGGGTCCGATTTATATTAATGTAGGCAGAGCGGACTTGACTGAAATTACGGTAAATGGCGTGATTGTACCGGATGGTGATCGTGCCGGCTCCAAGAAGCTGCTGCTAACCCCTGTGGGTGGCAACACGTCTACGGAAGGCGGGGCTACTGAAGCGCCTGCCAATAATGACACGACAAAACAAGAATAATGATTTTTGTAACAAAGGAGAGGTTTTAAAATGGCTTCAGAAAATGCATTTGATATTGTATCCAAGGTGGATATGCAAGAACTTGCCAATGCAATTAAACAAGCGGAGAGAGAAATTGAGACCCGCTTTGATTTTAAAGGCAGCAAAAGCTCTATTGCACTAGAGAAGGAAGAACTAGTCGTCGCTTCCGAGGATGATTATAAGCTAAAGAGTGTACTTGATATTCTATTGTCCAAAATGGTTAAGCGCGGGGTTCCGATCAAAAATCTGGATTACGGGAAAATAGAAGGCGCTTCTGGTAATACGGTTCGCCAGCGCATTAAGCTTAGACAAGGGATCGAACAAGATGTTTCAAAAAAAATCAATATTCTAATTCGTGATTCCAAGCTTAAGGTGAAGAGCTTGATTCAAGGCGATCAGATTCGTGTATCGGGTAAAAGTCTCGATGATTTGCAAGCGGTCATGAAGCTGCTTAGAGAAGCCGAATTGCCCGTTGAACTTCAATTTACGAATTATCGGTCATAATAATGAGGCTTCGTTTCAGCGGTTACCGAGAAACGAAGCTTTTCGTTTTCGTGAAAGTACAGGTCAATCTTGAGGTTTTAGCTGCTTTTGACACGTGTATTGAGCATGTATTATACTGGATTAAACAGCTTCACGGAAGGATCTGGGGGATACATAGATGAGAGAAAGTAAGATTTTAGTCATTCATGGCAGCTTGGTATGTGCTCTGCCTGTGGTGGCAACGGCAGCTTTGACTTACGAACAGAGGGTTCGCGTTACGCACACCTATGAGATCGATTTAGCTAAGGAGGGAAATGCGTGAATCTGGCGAACCGCATTACACTAGCCAGAATATTTTTGGTGCCGGTTATTATGTTTTTCCTGCTAATTAAGATGGATTTGGGGTCGTTTACCATCTCAGACTTCTCCATTACATACAATCAAATCGCAGCGGCACTCATCTTTATTGTGGCGGCAAGCACAGACGGATTAGACGGATATATTGCACGTAAGAACAAAATCGTAACGAACCTCGGCAAACTGCTAGATCCGTTGGCGGATAAGCTTCTTGTTGCCGCAGTGCTTATTTCGCTTGTGGAAATGGACAAGCTGAATGCTTTGATTGCGATCGTTATCATTAGCCGCGAATTTGCAGTTACTGGCCTCCGCCAAATTGCACTCTTGGAAGGTTCTGTTATGGCTGCGAGCACATGGGGCAAATGGAAGACTGCGATCCAGATTACAATGATCATTGCTCTGCTGATCAACAATTTCCCTTTCAATTTCATTGATTTCCCGTTTGATGTGGTAGCAAGCTGGGTAGCCGCAGCAATTACGGTTTACTCTGGCATTGATTATTTTTTGAAGAACAAGCATTTGATTCCGGTGGAATAACTCGAAGCATCTTTCCGCATCGCGGGGAGATGCTTTTGCATATCAGGCTCCGGATGCCTGCATTCTCGTACCAAGAAAGGAACTAAACAGATGAAAGCGGAAATTATTGCAGTCGGAACTGAGCTGCTTCTAGGTCAAATCGTCAATACAAATGCGCAGTTTTTATCGCAGAAGCTTGCAGGACTAGGCATCGACGTTTATTTCCAAACGGTGGTCGGGGATAACCCTGAGAGGTTGCAGCAAGCCATTGAGATTGGGCGGAGCCGTGCGGATCTTCTCGTATTCACTGGGGGACTTGGACCAACGCAGGATGATCTTACCAAGGATGTACTCGCAGGTTATTTAAATCGCAAGCTGCTAATTCATGAACCTTCCATGGCGCAAATCGAGCAGATGTTCAGCTCGCGCGGCATTCATATGGTTGAAAGCAATCGGCGCCAGGCACTGATGATTGAGGGCGGCGAGCCGCTTGAGAATACGACTGGCTTAGCAGTTGGTAACGGGTTATCTGTCGATGGAACTCTCTATTTGCTGCTGCCTGGCCCACCTCGCGAGATGAAGCCAATGATGGACGGTGCTGCAGAAGTGTGGCTTCGCTCCGTGCTCGGGGAATCAGAGCCTCTTTACTCACGGCTGCTGAAATTTGCGGGTATAGGCGAATCAAACCTTGAGGCAAAGCTGCTTGATCTAATAGATGGTCAGGTAGATCCTACGATCGCTCCTTACGCCAAAGAGGGGGAGGTGGCTATCCGTGTATCGACCAAAGCATCAAGTATGCTGGAGGCCGATCGGAAGATTGACGAGACGGTATTGAAAATCAGCGAGAGAGTCGGCGAATTTATGTACTCGCAGCAGGATATCCCCATCGAGGAAGCGGTCATCCACCTGCTCAGAGCCTCTGGGCGCAAGCTGGCAAGCGCTGAGAGCTTAAGTGGGGGTTTGTTAGGGGAACTTGTTACGAGCGTTCCTGGGAGCAGTGGGGAGTATGTAGGAGGGGTAATTACCTATACCAATCATATGAAGCATCAATTGCTTAGCATTCCGTTAACACAGTTGGAAGGCGAGGGTGCACCAGGAGCGATTAGCGATACTACTGCTGCACTGATGGCGGAACGAGTACGAGATATTTGCAATGCGGATTTCGGTATTTCGCTGACGGGCGTTGCAGGTCCAGCGGAATCCGAGGGCAAGCCTGTTGGTCTTGTTTACATGGGTCTTGCAGAAAGAGGCAAGCCTACGGTCGTTCATACGCTGAACCTTAGCGGCGGAAGAAATATGATCAGGCTACGAGCAGTTAAATCTGCTTTTTACCGTTTGTGGCTAGCATTGCAGGCACGCTAAGAGCGAGAGTAGGCGAGTCAACGGCATAAGGTCGGGACTGCTGATGCTGCTAACTGCGGCAGAAATAATGTTTGTCAATTGCGGGACAGGCCGCTATAATAAAAATTAGTTATCGGAAGAACCGTGGCGAAGAATACTTTGCTGCGGTTTTTTTATGTCCATTTGAGGGGGCGAAGCTAAAAGGCGAATGTATGTTCGAAAAAATGCTTGTCAACCCGTCAGAAAAAAGGTATCATTACATTATAAACAAAGAAGGATGTGAGTTTCTTGTCGGATCGTCGCGCTGCACTAGAAATGGCTTTGCGTCAAATTGAGAAGCAATTTGGTAAAGGCTCCATCATGAAATTGGGAGAATCCACACACATGCAGGTAGAAACCGTGCCTAGCGGTTCGCTTGCTCTAGATATTGCATTGGGAATAGGCGGTTTTCCGCGTGGACGTGTTATTGAAATATATGGACCGGAATCTTCAGGTAAAACGACGGTTGCGCTGCATGCGATTGCAGAAGTTCAACGAATTGGCGGACAAGCTGCCTTCATCGATGCAGAGCATGCACTAGATCCTCTTTACGCAAGCAAGCTTGGCGTTAACATTGATGAATTATTGCTTTCGCAGCCGGATACGGGAGAACAAGCTTTGGAAATCGCTGAAGCTCTTGTACGAAGCGGTGCGGTAGATATCGTTGTTATTGACTCCGTTGCTGCCCTTGTGCCGAAAGCTGAAATTGAAGGCGATATGGGGGATTCCCACGTAGGTCTTCAAGCACGGTTGATGTCACAAGCTTTGCGCAAACTCTCAGGAGCAATCAGCAAATCGAAAACCATTGCAGTTTTCATCAACCAATTGCGTGAGAAGGTAGGCGTAATGTTCGGTAACCCGGAGACAACGCCAGGGGGACGCGCTTTGAAGTTCTATTCCAGCGTACGTCTTGATGTGCGTCGGATCGAGACACTGAAGCAAGGGAACGATATGGTCGGTAACCGTACTCGTATCAAAGTTGTTAAGAATAAAGTCGCTCCTCCTTTCAAACAAGCGGAGATTGACATTATGTACGGCGAAGGAATTTCCAGAGAAGGTACGCTTGTGGATATCGGCGTGGAGCTGGATATCGTACAGAAGAGCGGTGCATGGTTCTCTTATAACGGCGAGCGTCTCGGCCAAGGCCGTGAGAACGCCAAGCAATACTTAAAGGATCATAAGGATGTTGCTGAGGTAATCGAGAAACAAATTCGTGATGCTAGCAATCTGTCTGCATCTGCAACTCAGGCTAACTTCAAGGCTGAGGAAGAAGACGATGAAGAATTCGAAGATTTGGAATAAAGTGGTCTAATAGTATATCTGCCGATGCTTCGCCGTCCTGTTAGGGACGGCGAAGCTGTGTTTAGAGAGGATGTAAGGTGTGCCCCACAGCGAGTCAAGCAATGCGGAAGAATGGATGATCTTGTCTGTTCGACAGGACAAGAAGGAACGGAAGCTATACCATCTTTTTGCTGAGTCAGAAGAACCGACGCTTTCCGTGCATGAAGATATGCTCGTACGGTTTCGGCTGACAAAAGGGCAAGTCTTAACGGAGGTTCAAATCGAAGAAATACGTACGGAAGACGAAAGATACCGAGCTTATGTGCTAGCAATAGCCTATTTAGGACCAAAACCAAGAACAAGAAAACAAATTGAGCAGTATTTAAATCGCAAAATGTTTGAACCTGACAATATTCAATATGCGCTAGACCGTTTAGAAAGAGAGCATATTGTGGATGATGAACAATATGCACGTCAATTTGCAACAAGCCGGCTGAAGAACAGCTCCAAAGGGCGGCGCTTTATCAAGCAGGAACTGCAAATGCGAGGTGTGTCGAAAGAAGCCGCAGCCGAAGCGACAGATGCTTTGGACCACGAGGTTGAATTATTGTCAGCGAAGAAGGCTGCCGAGAAGAAATGGCGTTCCATAAAAGGCGAACCGTTCGAGCGCAAGCGCAAGCTCATGGGCTATTTAATGCGTAGAGGGTTCTCGAGTGATATCGTGAAGGAAGCGATCAAGTCGATCGATCTGACTGGGGAAGAGGAAGCATTCGAGGAAGATGATGGGCTTTTGCTTGACAATTGATTTTATGAAAAGATAAAATGAGGTTGTATTCCTTCAATCTTGAATCAATTTTCCTTCCAAAAGTTGATTCAAAACGATTATTTTCGTCAAATTAGTAAATGTTGAAACGGTTTGAAGCCGGTTGAAAACCTAATATCATCCCAAGCAATGCCTTGGTGTATGCAACAAGGAGGTGAACAAGATGCCTAGTGAGGTCATTTGGATCTTGATCTGTCTCTTTGTTGGCGCAATTTTCTTTGGGATTGGTTATTTTATTCGAAAGTCGATTGCCGAGGCTAAAATTTCAAGCGCTGAGCAAGCTGCTATTGTAATCGTAGAAAATGCGAAAAAAGAAGCAGAGGCTCAGAAGAAAGAAACCGTGCTAGAGGCAAAAGATGAAGTCCACAAACTTCGTTCCGAAGCCGAGAGAGACATTCGTGAACGACGCAACGAAGCTCAACGTCAGGAAAGACGTTTGCTCCAAAAAGAGGAGTCGCTGGATAAAAAGTTAGAAGCGCTAGAACGCAAAGAAGAAACTGTTGCCAATAAAGAAAAACGGATCGAAGAAACGCAAGAGCAGATCGATTCCATTTACAAGCAGCAGCTTAGTGAATTGGAGCGGATATCGAGTCTGACAACGGAAGATGCAAAATCGATCATTTTATCCAATGTTGAGCAGGAAGTACGACATGAAACAGCACAAATGATTAAAGAGATCGAGCAGCAAGCGAAAGAAGAGGCCGATAAGAAAGCCCGTGATATTATATCACTTGCGATCCAGCGCTGTGCGGCTGATCATGTGGCTGAGACAACGGTTTCCGTTGTTACTTTGCCAAATGAGGAAATGAAGGGCCGTATCATTGGGCGTGAAGGCCGAAATATCCGTGCTTTGGAAACATTGACTGGTATCGATCTTATTATTGACGATACACCGGAAGCGGTCATTTTATCTGGTTTCGACCCGATAAGACGCGAAATTGCCCGCACTTCTTTAGAAAAGCTTGTGGCTGACGGTCGTATCCACCCTGCAAGAATTGAAGAAATGGTTGAAAAATCCCGTAAGGAAGTGGACGAGCGCATCCGTGAATACGGTGAGCAAGCAACTTTCGAGGTTGGCGTTCACAGCTTGCATCCGGATTTAATCAAGATTTTAGGTCGATTGAAATATCGTACAAGTTATGGCCAGAATGTATTGAAGCACTCCATGGAAGTTGCTTACTTGACTGGATTGATGGCAGCAGAGCTTGGCCAGGATGTAACTTTGGCAAGGCGCGCAGGATTGCTGCATGATATCGGTAAGGCGCTAGACCACGAAGTGGAAGGCTCACACGTTGAGATCGGCGTTGAGCTTGCTAAGAAATACAAGGAGCATCCTGTTGTTATTAACAGTATTGCTTCCCATCACGGTGATACGGAAGCCACTTCCGTTATTGCGATGCTCGTAGGAGCGGCTGACGCCTTGTCGGCAGCACGTCCAGGAGCCCGCCGTGAAACGCTTGAAACGTATATTAAACGACTGGAGAAGCTTGAAGATATCTCTGAATCGTTTGAAGGTGTTGAAAAATCGTACGCGATTCAAGCTGGCCGCGAAGTGCGCGTCATGGTGCAGCCAGAAAAAATCGATGATACTGAAGCTTTCCGCCTTGCACGTGATATTACGAAAAAAATCGAAAGCGAGCTCGACTACCCAGGACATATTAAAGTTACGGTTATTCGAGAAACACGCGCGGTTGAATATGCGAAATAAAACACAAACAAATATTAGCTTTACAGAAAAGTGGCTGCTCGTTAGCCACTTTTCTGTTTGCAGGCGCTCAAAAAAAGGAAGTGTATCAACATGAATGTATTATTTATCGGAGATATCGTTGGAAATGTGGGAAGAAGCGCTTTGAAGCGCGTATTGCCTGCATTAAAAAGTAAATATAATCCTCATATTATTATCGCAAATGGAGAGAACGCCGCAGCTGGCCGCGGAATTACTGCCACTATAGCTAAAGAATTTTTCGAATGGGGAATCCATGGCATAACCATGGGTAACCATACGTGGGATAATAAAGATATTTTCGAATGGATCGATGACGAGCCCCGTCTTGTTCGTCCAGCGAACTATGCTGAAGGCGCGCCTGGTCAAGGCATGGCATTAATAAAAGCAGGCGGCAAGCAGCTTGCCATTATTAACCTGCAGGGCCGAACCTTTTTGCCGCCAATTGACTGCCCATTCCGCAAGGCGGATGAGTTGATTGAAGAAGCGCAGGAGATGACAAACAACATCCTTGTTGATTTTCATGCGGAAGCGACATCAGAGAAAATAGCAATGGGTTGGCATTTGGATGGCAGAGCATCAATCGTTCTAGGTACGCATACGCATGTTCAAACTAATGATGATACGATTTTGCCTGGAGGAACAGCTTACATAACGGATGTGGGCATGGTTGGGCCAAAAGAAGGCGTACTCGGAATGGAACGGACGGCTGTACTTCATAAATTTATTACACAGCTGCCTGTTAGGTTTGTGGTAGATGAAGGAAAATGGCATTTGCATGCGATTTCGGTACAAATTGATGATGCAACGGGACAAGCACGTAAAATTGAAAAGATACGGCTGACAGAAGACGAATGGCTTCTCATGTAATGAGCGGAATCTTTGAAAAGTTCCGACAATTCAGAACAGTTTGTTAATAGAGACAATAAAAGCAGGAATTTTTTAATCTCCCTCGAATACTATTTAAAAGTGGAATCCATCCAACAGTCCAAGGGGAGGTTCTTTTTATGGATGTATTAAAAGTTTCAGCAAAATCCAATCCAAATTCCGTTGCAGGTGCGCTAGCTGGCGTTCTTCGTGAACGTGGTGGTGCGGAACTGCAAGCCATTGGAGCTGGCGCGTTGAATCAAGCGATCAAAGCAGTTGCAATCGCTCGCGGATTTGTCGCACCCAGCGGGGTGGATCTAATTTGTATTCCAGCTTTTACAGACATTGTGATTGACGGGGAGGACCGAACAGCAATCAAATTGATTGTTGAACCTCGGTAGCAAGTCCAAGCGGCGTTAAGCAGCAAGCCAATTGGATTAAATGAAACGTTTCGCCTGTTTACGTCGTAGACAGGTTTTTTTGCTATGAACTAAGCCTGTGATGGAGGCGATGTTGTGAACGTGGTTGATTTTCATTGTGATGTGCTTTGCAAGTTGTTAATGGATGAGCAATTAACGTTTCGCGCAGGCAAGCCGGAAAGTTTGGATGTTACATACGAGCGCCTGAAGGCAGCAGGCACGGTTCTGCAAACCTTTGCTATCTATATTCCCCAATCCTTAAATGGACGGTTAGAGCCTATTCTGGAGAGCGTGGACAGGTTTCATCAGTTGATCCTAACTTGTGAGGATATGATATGGGTAAGGACGGGCCAGGATTTGGACTTTTGCATAAACAACGGAAAAATAGGCGCGTTATTATCGCTTGAAGGTGTTGACGGCCTCCAAGGGCAAATGTCGATGCTGCGAATCATGTATCAGCTTGGCATCCGGGCAGCTGGGCTCACTTGGAATCATGCGAATTGGGCGGCTGATGGTGCAATGGAGCCGCGAGGCGGTGGATTAACGGCCAAAGGTAGAACGTTTGTTGAAGAATGCAATCAACTGGATATCCTATTGGATGTATCTCATTTATCTGAAAGAGCGTTCTGGGATGTCGCTGAACTGTCGGCCAGGCCATTCATTGCTTCCCATTCCAATGCCAGAGCCATATGTGATCATCCTCGTAACCTGACAAACATGCAAATTGAGGAGATAATTGCAAAGGAAGGATTAGTCGGAATCACCTTTGTACCTTGGTTTGTTTCTCAAGCAGAAGTGGTTAAAATGGACGATTTGTTGCGCCATATTGAGCATATATGCGAGCTCGGCGGAGAAACCCATATTATGCTTGGTTCTGATTTCGACGGCATCGATCGCTACATCAAAGGGTTGACGCACCCAGGGGAGCTCATCTCCCTTCAGGATGCGCTGCTTAAAAGGTACTCCAGTAAACAAACGGAACAATTTATGTCAGGAAATGCCCTTCGATTCCTCAAAAATAGCCTTCCTAAAGCTTAGAGTTGTCCCATCTGTTTGCGGTATGGAATCAATCGAAACAAATTATGTTTTCATTAAGCGTTTACATCTTGATTTTTATGTGATTGCGCTTTAAACTTGTTGTGACTGTTATGACTTATACGATATAATAATTAATTGATAATGATTATTAGCACGTTCTAGAAAAAGAGGAGTTGGGCATTTTGATTAGTCAATTGTCTTGGAAGATCGGGGGACAACAAGGGGAAGGCGTCGAGAGTACGGACCGAATCTTTTCCACGGCGCTTAATCGCTTGGGCTATTATTTATATGGATATCGACATTTTTCTTCGAGGATTAAGGGTGGACATACCAATAATAAAATACGGATAAGCACAAGACCGATTCGTGCGATTTCGGATGATTTGGATATTCTTGTGGCGTTTGACCAAGAAAGCATCGATTTGAACGCGAAGGAGCTGCGTTTAGGCGGGGTCATCGTTGCGGATGCCAAATTCAACCCTGCGATTCCAGAGGGTATAGATGCAAGATTGTTCGCGGTGCCAATTACGAAGATGGCGGAGGAGCTTGGCACTTCGCTAATGAAAAACATGGTTGCCTCAGGTGCTTCTTGGGCGCTTCTTGGCTTGCCGCTAGAAGTATTCAATAAAGCAGTGGAAGAGGAATTTGGTCGCAAAGGCGCAGCCATTGTAGAGAAAAACATTGAAGCGGTAAAACGAGGAGCTGAATTTGTTCTAGAGCAAGCGGGAGGACCACTTGACGAGTTCAAGCTTGATGAGGCGGATGGACAGCAAAAGCTGTTCATGATCGGAAACGAAGCCATTGGACTTGGTTCAATCGCTGCCGGCTGCCGTTTGATGGCTGCTTATCCGATTACACCAGCATCAGAGATAATGGAATATTTAATTAAGAAGCTTCCTAAGTTCGGCGGTACGGTTGTACAGACCGAGGACGAAATAGCAGCTGTTACGATGGCGATTGGCGCCAATTATGCAGGTGTGCGCACGATGACCGCATCGGCAGGCCCTGGCCTTGCCCTAATGATGGAGGCTATTGGTCTTGCAGGCATGACGGAAACTCCGCTCGTCATTGTCAATACCCAGCGTGGCGGCCCTTCGACAGGTTTGCCAACCAAGCAGGAGCAATCTGACCTGAATGCCATGGTTTACGGCACGCATGGTGAAATTCCGAAAATCGTTATCGCTCCGGCTTCGATCGAGGATTGCTTCTATGATACGATCGAATCATTTAACCTTGCGGAGCAATATCAAGTTCCGGTCATCTTGATGACTGACCTCCAGCTGTCGCTGGGCAAGCAATCCTGCGATCAGCTCGATTACGACAAAATTGAAATCAAACGCGGCAAGCTCGTACAGGATGTTCCTGCGCTTGAAGGCCATGATTTGTTTAAACGCTATGAACTGACTGAGGATGGCGTCTCCCCGCGCGTGCTGCCGGGCGAGAAGGGCGGTCTGCACCATGTTACAGGCGTTGAGCATGACGAGACAGGTCGTCCGTCCGAAAATGCTTTGAACCGTCAGAATATGATGGATAAGCGTCTTGGCAAGCTGGACAATATGTATATCCGTGATGCTATCCGCGTCGATGCGCCTCACGAAACGCCTGAGCTGCTTATCATCGGAATGGGCTCCACTGGTGGTACCATCGATGAAGCTAGAAGCTTGCTCACGCAAGATGGCATAACAACAAACCACATTACGATCCGCCAGATTCATCCGTTCCCAACGAAGCCTCTGCTTCCTTACTTGCAAAATGCAAAAAAAGTGATCGTCATCGAGAACAATGCGACCGGACAGCTGGCTGGCCAAATTAAAATGAATGCAGGTTTCGCCGAAAAAATCGAAAGCTTGCTTAAATATGACGGCAATCCATTTCTGCCTTCCGACGTTCACAAAGCATGTAAGGAGTTGAGTCTAGATGGCAACATTCAAAGAGTTTAGAAATAATGTAAAGCCGAACTGGTGCCCAGGCTGCGGAGATTTCTCCATTCAAGCGGCTATTCAGCGCGCAGCGGCAAATGTAGGGCTGGAGCCTGAAAATTTGGCTGTCATCTCGGGAATCGGCTGCTCCGGCCGGATATCAGGTTATATTAATGCCTATGGGTTCCACGGCATCCATGGACGCGTGCTTCCGATTGCGCAAGGCGTAAAGCTTGCCAACCGTGAGCTTACCGTTATTGCATCTGGCGGCGACGGCGATGGATTCGCTATCGGTATGGGACATACAGTACACGCGATTCGCCGTAACCTGAACGTGACCTATATCGTTATGGATAACCAAATCTATGGTTTGACTAAGGGTCAGACTTCTCCGCGCAGCGCTGAAGGCTTCAAAACAAAATCGACGCCGGAAGGTTCCATCGAGACGACGCTGTCACCGCTTGAAATCGCTTTGTCAGCAGGCGCTACGTTTGTTGCCCAGTCGTTCTCAAGCGATTTGAAGCAATTAACTAAGTTGATTGAAGAGGGCATCAATCATGAAGGCTTCTCGCTCATCAATGTATTCAGTCCGTGTGTTACCTTCAATAAAATCAATACGTACGACTGGTTCAAAGAAAACATCGTGAACTTGGAGCAATTCCCAGAATATGATCCTTCCAACCGCGTTCAGGCAATGAATAAAATCATGGAAACGAACGGCTTGCTTACAGGTCTGATCTATCAGAACAAAACACGCAAATCCTATGAAGATCTGGTTACAGGCTTCAAACAAGAAGGACTTGCTAAGCAAAATATCAAGATTTCCTCCGAGGAATTCGATAAGCTTGTTGCCGAATTTAAATAAATGGTATGATAAGCATACGGCCTTACGGCCGTATGTTTTTTCATGTGGGCTTGTTCAGCAGGTTCAACAGATTAATTACTTCATAGCAGGAGAGTGACAACATGATACATAAGGAAGTTACGATTGGCGTATCAGCAAGACATATTCACTTATCACAAGAGCATGTCGAGCTATTGTTCGGCAAAGGATATGAGTTAACCGAGATGAAGCCACTCTCACAACCGGGGCAATATGCGGCCAACGAAACGGTGGCGGTCGTCGGTCCGAAGGGAACCTTCGCAAAGGTGAGAATTCTTGGACCCGCAAGGAAGCAGACACAGCTGGAAGTATCGCGTACAGACGCTTTTGCTTTAGGCGTTAACCCTCCCGTACGAGAATCAGGGGATACCAAGGGTTCAGCCAGTATCAAGCTGCAGGGCCCTGCAGGTGAGGTTACGATTGAAGAAGGCGTTATCGTAGCTGCTCGTCATATTCACTTTCATACAAGCGATGCAGAGCGCTTCGGAATTGCGGACAAGCAGTCGCTTCGTGTCCGTTTTGCAGGAGAGCGCGGCGTGGTGTTTGAAAATGTTGTTGCACGTGTATCGGAACAATTTGCCCTTGATATGCATATTGATACCGACGAAGCCAATGCGGCAGGCGTGAAAAATGGAGATAAAGCCGAAATTATCGACTAGTTTTGATCCAACTAAATAATGGTTGAAAAAAAAGACTGCTTCCCAGTGGTTCGTCAGTGACGACCAGGAAGCAGTCTCTTTAACATATCGATATGAAGAAAAAGCAGTTAGTGACCCATCATCATGGTCATCTCTGGTTTTTCATCTGGATTCGTGCCCTGTTCTTGCTTAGGTCTGCGAAGCAGTAAGCCAACAATGACGCCCACAATGGAAATCACAGCAAGAATGAAGAAGGTATCCCCATAGGAGGAATAAACAACATTCGGACCTGGAGCGGTCGTTCCGTAGTGCTCCATTCTGCTCGCTAGAATCGTTGACAAGCCTGCAATAGCAAAGGAAGTCATAACCTGCTGTGCAGCAGCCGTAAGCGATGTTACGCGGCTAACGAGCTCCCTCGGAGCGGATTGCATAATATGCGTATTCAGCGGCATCATCGACAAGCCCATTCCTGCGCCTAGCATAGCGAGTGGAATCATCAGCGTCAATAGTGTTGTATCCGCCGAAATTTGGCTAAGGATGAAGCCTGCAATTGTCACGATGGTTAAACCAGCAATAACGACTGGACGTGCACCGAAGCGGTCAAATAGCTTGCCTCCGATCGGCATGAAGATCCCGGCAGCGAGTGCTTGTGGCAGCAAGATTAGTCCGGTATCAAATGCAGAGTAGCCTTTGGCAATTTGCAAGAAAATAGGTACTAGGAATAGTGTGCCGAACAAAGCAATTTGAACAATCCACTGTAGAATGATGCCGCGAGTGAAATTGCTTGATTTGAAAACGCGAAGCTCAAGCAGCGGTTCTTTGCGGCTAAGCTCAACGATAATGAAGATAATCAAAGCCACACCGCCAACAATCATTCCCGTTAAAGCTGCGGGTGATGTCCAGCCGCTTCCTGCGCCGCCCTCGCCGCCGCCAGCGGAGCTTACGCCATAAGCAAGCATGGCAAAGGCAAGCGGAGCAAAGATCATACCAAGGAAGTCGAGGGAAGGCACGCGCTTACGCTCTATTTTCGGCAGCGTACGAAGACCGATAATGACGGCAACGACGCCAATTGGTAGATTGATAATAAAGATCCAATGCCAAGATACATAATCAACAAGCCAACCTGCAACTACAGGTCCAAGAGCAGGAGCAAGCAGCATCGGGATTCCGATCATGCCCATGACTGCACCTTGCTTGCCTGGAGGGCTAAGCCTGAATGTGAAGGCCATTGCAATTGGAGCAACCATTCCTCCGCCCAGACCTTGAATGATACGGAATACAATAAGCTGTTCAGCTGTACTTGCGAGAGCACACAGCGCTGAACCAAGGGTAAACATGATAATGGAGAACAAGAAGACTTGTTTGGCTCCGAATCGGTCGGACATCCATCCCGCGAGCGGGATAACAGCCGCCTGTGCCAGCGCGTAGCCAGTTATCGTCCATTGAACGAGTGACATCGGGCTTTTGAAATCAGCCATTAAACCAGGCATTGCGACATTCATTGCGGTGCCGTCGAGAATGACCATAAACATACCGACGATGATGGCGATGAGCGGAGCAATAATGTTCCGGATCGACATCGGATCGCCTTTGGGTGCTGCTTTTTGTGAAGCTGAAGCCATTTCAAATCCTCCCATCCCTATATAGGGGTCTTTTCTTTCCAATTGTTGACCTTCTGTGACCTGTCAGGCTACAATGAAAAGATGACCGCTTCTATGTGCGGACAATTGTCCGCACTACTGAATAATAATGACGATTAGGCAAATTGTCAATCGTTCATTTGCGAATGCGGAAAGAGGAGATAGGAATGATGACTGTACCAGAACAGGGCAGAACGAAACAAGAACTGAGCAAAGCGATTTTGCATACGGCAAATCACTTGTTTTCGGAGCATGGGGTAGAATCGGTCAGCATGCACCAAATCGCCAAATCGGTTGGAATCGGACAAGGCACGCTATATCGGCGGTATTCAAATAAAGGTGACTTGTGCATGGATATGATGAAAGAGAACTTTGATCTTTTCATCAATGAGATCGATGAATATATGAAAGCAAACGTACAACTGTCAGTACAAGAGCGGTTGAACATGGTCATGCGCAAAATCATTGCTTTTATTGACAAACAGTTCAAATGGCTGGGCGTCGTGCAGTCGTTTAACAAGCCGGAAGATCACAAGGCTGATTTTTTTCAATCGCCGCCTTATCTCTATTTGCACGCAACCATTTGCAGACTATTGAATGAGGCTCTCGAGTCAGGGCTGATTCACTCGATTGATCCTGACTACACAGCACATTCCTTTATTTCGGTGCAATCACCGCATACATATAGGCAATTGCGCTATGTGATGGGGTATTCCTGCGAGGACATTCAGGACCGGTTTTGCTCGACCTTTATTGACCCTTTATTCCGTTAACTGGTATAATACTGAATTGGGCTATATGAACAGCAACTATTTGCACCCATAAGGAAGTGAATCGGCATTGACGAAGGAAAGTAAGCAGCTAGCTACGGATACGAAGCAAGGCCAGCTTAAGGATTATTCTAAATATTTCGATTTCAGCGACGCTAAAGTGATTGATCAGGATGAGAATTCAACGACCTACCGCATTAAAGGAAGGATCGTCAATATAAATGCTGCTCCAAGCCATAAGGATGAGAAGAAACGCGGCAAAGAGGATATCGAGGTGCATTATGATTTTGCGATTCCGGATGAGCTGCGGACGATGGGTGTCGGCAAGCATTATTTGATCCAAACGTACGGCTGCCAAATGAACGAACATGATACTGAAGTGATGAAGGGCATGTTCGAGGAAATGGGTTATACGGCTACGGACGATCGGCACCTTGCAGACGTCATTTTACTTAATACCTGTGCCATTCGCGAGAATGCAGAGGACAAGGTGTTCGGTGAGCTAGGTCATCTTAAGACGCTCAAAACCGAGAAGCCTGATTTGCTCCTTGGCGTCTGCGGCTGCATGTCGCAGGAAGAGTCGGTTGTTGGGCGTATTTTGCAAAAGCACGCTTTCGTTGATATGATCTTTGGAACGCATAATATCCATCGACTCCCTCACCTGCTCCAAAATGCCTATTTCAGCAAGGAACTGGTTGTTGAGGTATGGTCCAAGGAAGGCGACATCATTGAAAATATGCCCAAGAAACGCGAAGGTATGCGTGCCTGGGTTAATATTATGTACGGCTGCGACAAGTTCTGCACGTACTGCATCGTGCCATACACTAGGGGCAAAGAACGCAGCAGACGGCCCGAGGATGTTATTGCCGAGGTTCGTGAGCTGGCAAGAAAGGGATTCAAAGAAATTACGCTCCTCGGCCAAAACGTTAACGCGTATGGCAAGGATTTTGAGGATATTAAATACCGTTTTGGTGATCTAATGCAGGACATGTCCAAGATCGATATACCGAGAGTTCGCTTTATGACGAGTCATCCGCGTGACTTTGATGATCATTTGATCGAGGTGCTCGGAACTGGCGGCAATCTTGTGGAGCATATCCATTTGCCTGTTCAGTCCGGCAGCACTGAAATATTGAAGCGGATGAGCCGCAAATATTCGCGGGAGATGTATCTTGAGCTTGTAAATAAAATAAAAATAGCGATTCCGAATGCGATGCTGACTTCAGATATTATCGTGGGTTTCCCCGGTGAAACGGATGAGCAGTTCGAGGATACGATGACGCTTGTCAAGGAAGTCGGCTTTGACTCCGCGTATACGTTCCTTTATTCTCCGCGCGAGGGTACGCCTGCTGCTGGGATGGAGGACAACGTGCCGATTGAAGTGAAGAAGGCTCGACTCCAGCGTTTGAATGCACAGCTTGCAGCTAATGCTAGAGAGAAGAACGAGCAGCTGTGCGGACAAATCGTAGAAGTACTCATTGAAGGCGAGAGCAAAAACAACGCGAATGTCCTATCCGGACGTACGCGCACGAATAAGCTTGTCCATTTGGAAGGGCCTAAGGAATGGATCGGCCAGTTTATCATGGCAAAGGTAACCGAAGCACAAACATGGTATATCAAAGCGGAAGCAATTGAAAAGAATACTCAAGAAGCCGTTAGATAACGGGAAAATAGGAGAGATGACAAATGGCAGAGCAGCATACAGCAGACAATCAGGCAGCACAATGCGATCATGATCATGAGCATGGCGAGGGCTGCGGTATCCCGAGCTTCCATACGCGTGATCTAATTGTTCGCGAGGATATTTCTACAAAAGCGAAAGAATTGGCGGATTTGATTTTTACTTCGGAGGAAGTGCAGCATTACCGCCGCGCAGAACAGCAAATCAATGGCAATGAGCGTGTACAACAGCTGATTACGAAGATCAAGAAGAAGCAGAAAGAAGTCGTTGCCTTTGAAACGACCTTCAAAAACGCCGATATGGTTAAGAAAATAGAAGGCGAGATGGAAACGCTGCAGGATGAGCTTGACGGCATCCCAATCGTTAATGAATTCCAACAAAGTCAAACGGACATTAACTATTTGCTGCAGTTGGTCATTTCTATCGTTCGCGACACCGTTTCCGAGAAAATAAATGTCGAGGATGCTTCGGAGCCAGCTCCTGAGGAATGCAGCGACTAAGCAGCATTAAAGACAGCGGTTTTCAAGTATTCGAACAAAGCCGATTTTCGTGCCAGCCGTAAGTGCTGCAGCATGAAAATCGGTTTTTTTTGCGAAATCAGCTGTGAAACTGTAACTTTTTGCAATCTCAGACGTGTATGGGTAGGCAAGAGCAGAATGAGCAGGGAAATGATAGGAGGTGGCAGAGCCGAACAGTCTGGATGAGCTGTATATGATCTATATGAAGGATGTTTTTCATTATTTGCTCTATCTCTGCCAGGACCCTTTTGCGGCAGAGGATATTGTGCAGGAAACCTTCTTCCGCGCCTATCTTTATTTGGATAGCTACAAAGGGGAGCGGGTGAAGCCGTGGTTGTTCCAGGTCGCGCATCATGCGTTAATTGATTACAAGCGCAAGGAAAATCGTGCGAAACCGCAGGAGCCTTCTTTCTTCGCGGATATATCGGATCCAATTACGCCGGAATTGCAGTTCCTGCGCAAAGAACGAATAAGCGAATGGGGTCAAGCCATTGGAAAGCTCCCCTACAAGCAAAAGCAGGCGCTGCTGTTGCATGATTGGCACGAGCTGACCTATCAGGAATCGGCGGACATTATGGGAATCGGCTTGTCCTACTATAAGGTAATCTTATTTCGGGCGAGACAGGCGCTGCGTCAGCAGCGTGCAGAGGGAGGCAGCGATGACTGAACGTTTTAAGCAGCAATTAAAGGATTATGCAGATGGAAAGCTCAGTGGCGAGGAACAAGCAGCGCTGGAGCGGGAAATAGCAAAGCTGGAGGCGTACCAAGAGCACATGGAGGAAATGCTGGAGAAAAGCGACCAACAATTCCATTATGAAGCAAAGCATGAGTCTCCGGAAATGAACCCGAAGAAAGCAAGACGGTTGATGAACAAAGGAAAACGGAACGCTCGATTCTGGAATGTAGGTACGGTTATTGGTTTATTGGTTATATTAGCCTTTTTGAATTCAGTCATTTCATCGGTTTATTATTCTACGGGGAAACCGAACCGCCAGGAATATTACCGCGATGTTCTGAGCTCGGCTGTAGCTGTTTCCAGGCCGAATATGAGCGTAGCTTTGAGTAGTGGTCCTACCGGTATTCTGAGTATGAAATATTCCGGAATGATGAATAAACAAATTGGTACGGAATATGTAGCGATGGGAGCGTATGAGCAAACGATAAGAATGAATCAATCCATTGGCAATGGAATTGATCCTTATCGGCAAGGGGGCAGAAGTATCGGCGTTTATTTTCATCTGCCGGAATCAGTGGACCAAGAAAGAAGCAGTGTACAGTGGAATCGTCTAAGCATGCTCCCAGAGGGGACGGTAGCGGAGGCGTTTGTATCGCTTGACCGTTATTATACGACGGACGAAGCGTTGAAGCTTTTGAGCGATTTTGATCTGAAGTTGTTATGGTTGGCTGTATATACGGGTGAAGATAAAGGAGCGGACGCCGGTTTTGTATACCAGCCGCTAGGCTTTCCGCTTAATCCGATTTGGCACTATGACGATATAGAATCGATTGTTCGGGATGGTTCAATGACAACGACGAAGTATCCTGCCATTCAAGAAACAGGGGACGGAGAGCGGAGAGATCAAAACTTTATCGATACGCTTAAGCTCTTGCAAAAGCAAAAGTCGATCACAAGCTCGGTTGTTCCGTACTCTCTAATTAAAAATGGGCTTGCTTACGTGGAAGATAACGGGGTAAGCATTTACGGACTTGTCATTACTGGCCCTTCAAAGGAGCTGCTAAAGCTGCAGGAGGCAGCCGTAATAAAGGATATTCAGCTCGGCGAGGTTCGTTTGTGGAATTGGACGCCTGAATAAACAAAAAACGCTTATCTGGGCATGAACATTGTTCATGTAGATAAGCGTTTTTGTTGTGTTCGGCACAAAATTGATTTATGCCGTATAAACCGATTCTTGAGCTTTGCCGCTGACGGTTGACGAGCGGATGTGGACGATGTAAGGTGTTAAGGAGATAGCCAGAAGCGTGCCTACAAGGGATTTCAAAGCATCGCCGATCAAGAACGGGTAGAAGCCGACAGCCATCGCTTTCGGGAACGAAAAGCCTAGCACATGCATGAGCCAAGGTATGCCTGGAATATAGGAGAACAATGAGCTGAACAGTTCGAATATAAGGAAGAAAACGATAAAGGAAATCAACTTATTGGATTTGGAGCTGCTGCTGCGAAGGTAGGCACCGACAGCGAAGCTGACTAACATTGCGCAAAAAGGAAAAGCGAAGATAAAGCCGGCGGTATGGCCTGTTAATGTTGGTATCCCTCCTTGGCCGCTGAATAGCGGAAGGCCGAATGCGGCAAGCACGATGACAACAAATATGCTGAGAAAGGCGTTGCGCGGTGTCAGAAACAAGCCTGCGAGCACGACACCTAAGGTTTGCAGCGTAATCGGAACGAATGAGCCTCCTAGCTTGATTGTCAGTGAGCTCATGACGATAAATAGGGCTGCGAATAAAGAAATGAAGACAAGCGATCGAATATTATTGCTTTGCATAGCGGTTACGACTCCTTTATGTAGTTGCGATTTTATTGTTAACCATTTATATTTAAATTAGGTTAACAAATCGAATTGTAGCATAGCCAAACGTTTTGGGGAAGAGGTTGGGTGAAATTTTTTTGGAGCATATCGTTCAAATCGAATTGAAGCAAGTGACGGTTATTCCGCCGTTGATGCACGAAGGGCAGAAGCGCAAGCCGATCATTCAAAATGTATCTATGATGATCCATAAAGGGGAATGGATCGCGCTGATTGGACGTAACGGAAGCGGGAAAAGCACGCTTGCCAAAGTGGCAGCAGGCTACCGCGCTGCTGGCGTGACGGGAAAAGTTGCGAATCATTTCCACTCGGCTGGGAAGGGCAAGCCGCTTCCGATCGTTATGCAGCAGCCGGAGGCGGCAATGGTAGGCGCAACGCCTTGGGAGGACGTCCTGCTTATGCTAGAGCAAAATGAGCTGCCCGCTGGCATCATCCCTATGGAAGCAGAGCGTGCTTTGCAAAGCGTAGGCATGGGAGAGCGGCTTCACCAGCCGCTTGGCACGTTATCGGGAGGACAGAAACAGCTTGTTGCCATCGCCGGATGTATTGGAATGCAAACGCCATTGCTCGTGCTGGACGAGGTAACAGCGATGCTTGACCCTGAGGCATCCAGCACAGTATTAAAACAGGTAAGGGAACTGCATGAGAAAGGCGCAACGGTTATTTGGATCACTCAGAAGCTGGAGGAGCTGCTGGAAACGGACCGGTTAATTGCGATGGACGAGGGTACAGTTCTATTTGACGGGCAAGCGGGTGCCTGGTTTGAAAGATCTGCACCATCAGCGAAGGACAGCCTTTGTGAACAGCACGGCTTTGAAGCGCCATACGCCGCTCAAGTGGCATGGGAGCTTGAAGAGCGCGGCATCCGGCTAACGCCTTTTCCTTTTACAGCTGAGACGCTTGCGAAGGCGGTGAGCTGCTATGGGCGCTGATTGGAAGCTGAGCAGCGTTGACGTCTATGCCCAGAGCGGCGCAGCACAGAAACAGCTGTTGCATGAAGTGAATCACACCTTTAAAGCAGGACAAATAACGCTGTTAGTTGGACGTAATGGAGCTGGGAAATCAACGCTGCTTGAAACGATGACAGGCCTTCACAGCATTCACAAAGGCTCGATTATGATGGGAAACGAATCCCTTTGGATAAAACGAGGAAGAAAAGAGCGCCTAAACCCTGAAGTGACAATGAAGCTAGGGCTCGCGATGCAAAATGCCCAATCGCAATGGTTTGCTGCCAGTGTGCTTGAAGAGCTGAGGTATTCGCTGAAACCCTATCAGGTGAGTGGCGAAGCTGCGGAAGCGAGAATGGAGAGGGCGCTTAACGAGGCTGGATTGCCGCCAGAGATGTTGACGCAAGATCCATGGACGCTCAGCGGCGGCCAGCAGCGAAGGCTCTCACTTGCCTGCTTGCTGGCGTGCGAGCCGGAATGGCTGCTGCTCGATGAGCCGACGGCGGGGCTTGATGCCGTCGGCATTCAACGCCTGTGCGCGGTATTGGCAGCGCACAGGGCGTCAGGGCGCGGAGCGGTCGTAGCCACGCACGACCTCGACGCGCTGCTGCCGCTGGCGGACGCGGTCGCCGTGGTCAGCGGCGGCACGGTCCGCGCAGCGGCACCTGCGGCGGCGATGAAGCATGCCGCCGCCGCGCCGCAGGCGCTCCGCGTGCTGGCGGAGCTGCACGCGGAGGCGGCTTTGCCGCTGCTGGCGCAGGAGCGCAGCGGCGGAGCGCCGTGGCCAGCTCCAAGTGAGGTAGCCGCAGCGTTAGCATTGGCATTAGAGCGACGGTCAGCCGAGCATAAACTGTTAGAAGCAGAGCAGCTTAGCGTAGCTGTTCATAAAGCTATTCAGGCGGCTGGCCCTAATGATTCTTCTAGGTCTAAACAGATGATGCTCGCGGAAGAAGAGGCAGCCAATGTAAGCGAGATGCCAAAGGAAGCGATCAGCCAAACGAGTGGACTGCAGTCCACTCGTTTTGACCCGCGAGCACTTATTTTATCTTATTTAGTATTGGCAGCAAGTATATTCATGCAACAATCCGGCTTGGGGCTGCTGCTGGCTGGGCTCGCAACGGTGCTGCTTCTCATTCCGTTTCGAGCGTTCATTCGGCCATGGATCGGCATTCTGCGCGCATATGCCATAATGATTATGATATTTTGTGTGGTAGGCGGAATAGGTCTAGAACCCCTTTCCTTTGATTCCGAGAAGGCTTGGCCGATTGTGCTTCGATTCGGCAAGCTATTTCTGATTATGATGCTTGGCATGCCGCTCCTTAATCTGATGACACCTTACCGGCTTCAGCGCGCCATTGAGCAGACCTTTGGCTGGCTTGGCAAGCTTGGGGTGCCGATTCATTCTTTCGCATTAATCGTAACGCTTATTTTTCGGTTTATTCCTTTGCTTACAGGGGAGTGGGAGAGATTTGCAAAGCTGGCGCATGCCAGAGGGAAGGCAGATACGCCGCTTCGCAAAGTTCCTCTCAAAAACGTACATGCCGTACTTATTCCATATGTCCGGTCGATTTTGCGGTTAGCGGAGCAAATGTCAGATGCCCTAGAGGCACGAGGATTTGGTTATAAGAAGGGAAAACCGGTCTACGCCTTCCGTCTCCGCTTTGACCGCTCCGATGCCTGGTTGCTAGGCATTGCGGGAGGTTGCGGATTGGGACTAATTATCATTAGAAGCTTGCTCTAACGCTTGCTCTAACAAAGGTTGTACAAGCGAAATCCATAAACCAGCTTCATCGGCAAGCATCGTGTGCCAGCCGTGCAGCGCTGCTTGAGCTACATTTTTGGACTGGTCATCAATGAATAAAATATAGCTTTCTCGTGGAAAATGATATGCTGCTTTATTGAAAATAGCCGGGTCTGGTTTCTTAAGCGCCGTCTGGCTGGAAATGGTTATGCTTTTTAAATAAGGCTGTATGGGTTGTATGATATTCGCTACCCATCCAGACAGGTGATTGCTAAGTAGATGAATATCCGCTATTTTGCTCCATGCAGCGATTTTCCTTAGCGCAGGCAGTGGCTGGAGACTTCGATCAATCATTGTTTTCGCATGTTCCTGAGTGAGTAATGGAGCATAAGCACTTACCCAATGCCAAAAATCGTGTTCTGAAATTTCACCAGTCCACAATTGGCTGCTTATTTGATTTTTATATTCACAGTATAATGCCTCTTCAGATAGCACAGTTTCCGCAGCAAGCAGCTGCCAAAAGAGGGGCGACAAATTCGTTGCCAGTACGCCTCCTATATCCAGAACGAGTTGAGGTCTCATGATCTGCCTGCCTCCTCGGCATATTCTCCGTCAACTTTGACGACGGATTTTCGTTCGCTCAGCGCCCATACAAGCACGAGTATGAATGCAGCGGCACCTAGCAGCGAGCCAAATAGGAAGCCGCTGTTCAGGCCCCAGCTTTCGTTGAGCCACCCCGCGAGAAAAGGCCCGGAGAACATCCCGACAGCATATAGCGCCTGGTACAAGCCCATGGCTGTTGCCCGTCCGGCATGCTCGACATCACGAATGGCGAGCCCTAGCAGCAAAGGCATGTGTAGTCCTTGAGCAAAGCCATTTATGGCTTGGGTGATGACAAGCATCTCCATCGAACCGGTAAATGCCATGGCAGCTGTACAGACTGCACTAATGAAAAAGCCTGCTCCGATGGTGCCCCAGTAGCCGAAACGCGGAGTAAACCATCTCGCTGTTACCAATGAAGCGAATGCATGAGGTAGCATAAATGCAAATACGAGCAGAGTTAGCTTCACGCCATTTGCACCCATTTCGGCCGCTTTCAACGGTGTGAATCCGAACATCGTTATAAAGAGTACACCGTGCGCAAGGATAGACAACAGCGATACCTGTAGCAGCGTTTTGGTTCGCACGACGTTTTTGATCATGGCAAATGACATGCCTGGCTGTTCGCGTTGATTTGCTCGTGGCTCTTTAAGCATCAGTGCCAGCAGCAGCCCGATGATGGCGATAATGGCACCAAGGGTAAAAGGTGCGTTCGGACTAAAGCCGTCCGTGAGCCATCCGCTAAGCAGCATGCCGATCATTTGGCCGGAGACGGTCATCACGCTTATATTGCCCATGGCTCGGCCGGTTTGTCCACTTCCAAAATAGCTCGCATATAGCACCGTGAAAGCAACCCAGGTAGATGCGCATACGCCAGCCATCAGCCGACCTGCCAGTGGCCATATCCAAGGGCCAGGGATAAGAAACAGCAGGCAGCTTATTCCAGCGGTCAGCATGCCAAGCAATATGAACGGCTTGCGCTTGCCGAAGCGGTCCGATAGGATGCCTAGCGGAAACCGAACAAACATCTGGACAAGACCATAGCTGCCAAGTACGATGCCGATAAAGGGCAGGGAAAAGCCGCGATCACTTAAGTAGGGCGATAGGGTTGGAACGTAAACATACATAGAAGTCCAGTACAAAATAGTGATTGTCGTAAACAATAGTCTTTGTGTAGCGGGTATGGCATTCATGGCTCATAAAAACTCCTCTCGCTATCACTTTATCGCATGGCAGCTTCCGTTGTCACTTCCTATTTTGCCAGCCTATATGGAAACTTTCTCCAAAGTGCTGCGTATGAATGATGTGGCTTTTTATGTACAATTAGAATGTAAATATCAACTGAAGAGGTGAAGGCTGATGCAATTGGAGACAAAACACAAAAAAAACTGGCTGAAGGAATTACGGGAATGGACGGTATCGCTTGGCATAGCCGTTGCTGTAGCCATGTTGTTCCAGACTTATGTCTATGCGCAATCAGAGGTTCAAAATGTGTCCATGCAAAATACGCTTGTGGCAGGGCAGCGCTTGATTGAAGATAAGTGGTCCTATCATTTCCATGAGCCGCGCCATGGGGATATTGTCATCATAAATGGTCCAGAGAGCGAGCTTCGCCTAATCAAACGGGTGGTTGGCATTCCTGGAGACATCATTGATATGCATGATGGGGATGTATACATAAACGGAGAGAAGCTGGACGAGCAGTATGTAAAAGGACAAACCTTTGCGGGGAGCGTGACGCTTCCCTTCACAGTAGAAGAAGGTCAGTTATTTGTCATGGGAGATAACCGTGAACATAGTTTGGATAGCCGTGCAATCGGGCCGATTTCAAGATCAAGTATTGAGGGTAAAGCCGTATTCCGGATATGGCCGCTTCCTAAATTCGGGACGTTGAACGAATAGAAGGAGCTGATATATCATGCCCTATACGTTAGCTCATCCTTTGTTTGCTGCACCGCTTCGAAAAATTTTTCCTTATTTAAGTTTAACCGGATTGATTCTGGGCAGTATGGGGCCAGATATGGAGTATTTTATAGCCATGCAGCCTTTTCAAACGATCGGACATTCTTTTGCTGGCTTCTTGCTGCTGGTTCTCCCCATGTGTGTTGCTTTTGCCCTTGCCTTTCACAAGATTATAAAACCTTCATTGCCTGATCTTCTTCCTAATTTCGGAGTCATACGGGCATATGCTAGCTTCCTAAACCGGCCGTGGCATTTATCTAAAGGGAAAGATTGGCTGCGCTTCATCATTTCGTTGTATATCGGGTTTTTGACCCACGTATTTGTCGATCATTTTACGCATAGCAGCGGGTGGTTCGTTCAGCGCCTGCCTTTCCTGCAAAGCTTAATCATGGGGGACTACGTGTACCATATACTCCAAATGTCGTTTTCGCTGCTGGGCCTGGCAGCTCCATGCTTGTATTTGCTGTTGAGCTATTCAGCTTGGCGCAAGAAGGAACAGGGATTAATCACAAGCCATCATGCACAAAGCCCCCTTAAACACTGGGGGCTTCTGCTTTTTCCGGCATTAGCGCTTTTTACAGCGAAATTAATGGGATCAGGCAGCATTTTTTCCATTAGCATATGGGCTGTTGCCCCAATTACCTCAGCTTTATTCGGACTCTATGCTGCTTCACTGCTGCTAGTGGCAGCAAAAAATCAAAAGATCATGAGAGCGATCTTTGTTCTTATCATATTGGTTCTATTAATGGGCTTCTATAAATATTGGTCGGATCAGACGGAGTTTTCCATCTCGTTGTGGGTGCTGTACCAATTCGGATTATCGACCGTTATCGCAACCGGAGCTATTTTATGTCACAAAAATCCTAAATTTAATGATATGAATTATTCGCGTCCTTAATTATAAGTCATGTAAAATATCCTATATAAGTTGAACGAAAGCGAACAAAACGAAAAATTTCATTCAACTTATATAGTCATTAAAACCAAACGTAATAATTTTGTAAGAATTGGTTACAAGTTCGTTTAGAAATAGCCGTTATGATGAACCATAGATTAAACAATATCCAACTAGCGAGGCGTGAACGTGATTGTCCATTCGAGTAAAGCTGTATATGTCTTACTTGGCCATGGTGTTTGTGCCGGTGATTCTCATGATTGCTTTTATGCTCTTCTTTTTTTATGCCGGCGGGATTGAGGATGTACGCGAAGCATTCGACAAAGAACGCAAAGAGCCATATCTTCAAGCACTTGTGTACGGCGAGCTGTCTTACGTGCTGGAAAATGACGCCGGAAAGCTGGAAGACAAGGAGTATCTTAGTGATATTCAACAGAGGCTTGGTGATCTGTGGGCGGGATACCTCTTCTCGAAGGATGGAAAGATTACATCGGTTGCTCCATTCCTGGAGCAGGTAGCGCCCGGTCAAAATTGGCAACGGCTGCTTGAGGAGCCTCCGGCTACAGTCGCTTTCAGCTCGTACCGATTTGAAACGTACAATATCGATTTCAAATATCCCGACGGAAGCGATGGCAGAGGCGTTCTGTTCCGACGCAACGACACAGTCCCCATCTACTGGAGGCCTGTCGGCACAGCTTTTTCATTGGCATTCATTGGCTTAACGAGTTTGCTGCTGACCTACTTTGTGTCCAGAAGCATTATAAAGCCAATCAAGAAGCTGGAAGCGGCCGCACTGCAAATTAAGGACGGTGATTTATCCCGCAAGGTGGAAGCCACCACACGAGGAGAAATTGGTCAGCTCAGTATTGCATTTGAGGAAATGAGAGTGAGATTAAAGCATTCGATTGACCAAAGCCTTCAGTATGAAGAAAATCGAAAGATGCTGCTCTCACATATTTCACATGATTTAAAGACGCCGATATCGGCGATTAAAGGTTATGTTGAAGGAATTATGGACGGAATTGCGAACACGGACGAGAAACGGACGCGTTACATGGAAACGATCTATCGCAAGGCTACGGATATGGATCAATTGATTGATGAATTGTTTCTTTTCTCGAAGCTCGATCTCCAAACGGTCGCTTTTGATCTTAAAGTGATGGATTTCAGCCGGTATATGGAGCATTTTATGGACGAGCAGCGCTTTGATTTAGATAAATCTGGCGTCACGCTTCATTATACAGCGCATGAAGTCGGCTCGATTTTCATTGCGGCGGATCCGGATAAGCTAAGCCGGGTGCTTACCAACATTTTGAACAACTGCGTCAAATATATGGGACAGCAATCGTCACAAGAAACTAAGACGATTATAGTGCGAGTGAAGGAGCTTGATCAATTTGCTTTAGTGGAAATTGAAGATACGGGACCAGGAATTGAAAAGGAAGATCTCCCATACATCTTTGACCGTTTCTACCGAGCCGAGCAATCCCGTAACTCAGAGACAGGAGGAAGCGGGCTTGGCCTAGCGATTGTTAAACAAATTATTGAAGGGCATGGCGGCATGGTTTGGGCGGAAAACGCAGAGCATGGGGGTGCCCGGTTCTGTATGAAGCTTCCTAAATCAGGTGCTGTCAAAACGGTGGATGAGCATGAAGAGCATACTGATTATTGAAGACGAAAAAGCCATTGCCGAGCTGGAGCGCGATTATTTGGAGAGCTATGGCTTTGACGTGCATATTGAAGGGCGAGGCGATGTCGGACTAGAGAAAGCACTGGAAGGAAAGTTTGACCTCATTATTCTCGATGTGATGCTTCCTAAAGTAGACGGATTTGAAATTTGCCGCCAAATCAGGCAGACGGTCAATATTCCGGTGCTTATGGTTACGGCAAAGAAAGAGGATATTGACAAAATCAGAGGACTTGGCCTTGGCGCAGATGATTACATGACTAAGCCGTTTAGTCCGAGCGAGCTAGTTGCACGAGTAAAAGCCCATTTGGCGCGATACGAGCGGTTAACCGCAGACAAGACGGAACGAGGTGATCATATTCGCATACGAGGGATTTTCATTGATAAGCCTTCCCGTAGAGTGATGATTCACGAGAAGGAAGCGATGCTTACCTCGAAGGAATATGAGCTGCTTCTCCTGCTTGCTTCGTTTCCTAATCGCGTTTTTGAGAAAGAAGAGCTGTTCGAGCGGATTTGGGGTCTTGATTCGAACGGCGACGCAGCTACGGTTACGGTCCATATTCGGAGGCTGCGCGAAAAAATAGAGCATGACCCATCCAAACCGCAATATATTGAGACGATTTGGGGAGTAGGCTATCGATTTAAAGTATAGATAGAAGATGAGGAGTGGAATATTTTGAAAAGCATCATACGATTTTCGCTAAACAACAAATTTGCTTTATGGATCTTGACTCTGCTTGTACTGTTTGCAGGACTTTATTCTGGATTGAATATGAAAATGGAAACACTGCCAGATATCACAGTACCAATCGTAAGTGTTACGACGGTATATCCCGGCGCAGCCCCTGAAGAGATCATGGAAAAAGTTACGAAGCCAATCGAGCAGCGTACCCGTAATCTAAAAGGCGTAAATGTCATCAGCTCAACCTCATACGAGAATGCTTCATCTGTCGTCATTGAGTATACTTATGAGACGGATATGGACAAAGCCGCTGAGGAAGTGAAAAATATACTGAGTGAGGTAGCGCTGCCTGATGGGGCACAGGATCCTTCGGTCTCAAGACTCAGCCTCAACGCTTTCCCAGTATTGTCGCTCAGTCTGTCTAATGACAATATGGATCTGGAGCAGCTTACAAATGAATTGCAGGAAAATGTTTTGCCGCGCCTGCAAGGCATTGACGGCGTAGCCAGTATCCAAGTTTCCGGACAGAACGTAAAGGAAGGCGAATTAGCCTTTAAAACCGATAAGCTAAAACAAATCGGCTTGACAGAGGATATGGTCAAAGGCATTATTCAAGCCTCGGCTTTATCCGTTCCGCTTGGTATTTATGAATTTGGCGACTCTGAGAAAGCCATTCTCGTCGACGGCAACATTTCCAGCGAGGAAGATTTGAAAAATCTAGTTGTCGTGCCAGGCGTCAAACTAAGTGATGTTGCTGATATCACTATCGTCGGCAAAGCAGAATCGATCTCACGCACAAATGGCAAGGATGCTATCGGAATCAACGTTGTGAAATCCGCGGATGCCAATACTGTCGATGTCGTGAATAATGTTAAAGAGGAAATTAAAGAGCTGGAAAGCAAAAACGAAGGATTATCATTCGTTATGACACTTGATCAAGGCAAGCCGATCGAGGATTCCGTCCACACGATGTTAAGCAAAGCCATCATTGGGGCCTTGTTCGCAGTTATCATTATTATGATTTTCCTGCGTGACATTCGTTCTACCATTATTGCTGTTGTGTCCATTCCATTGTCGATCCTGATCGCGCTGCTTATATTAAGCCAAATGGACATTACGCTGAATATTATGACACTTGGAGCGATGACCGTTGCTATCGGTCGGGTTATCGATGACTCTATCGTCGTCATAGAGAATATATATCGCCGAATGTCGCTCTCTACAGAGAAGCTAAAGGGCAAGGATTTGATTCTTGACGCAACCAAAGAGATGTTTGTGCCAATCCTAGCTTCAACGATCGTAACCATTGCAGTATTCGTTCCGCTTGGTCTTGTATCCGGAATGATTGGACAAATCTTCCTGCCATTTGCTTTAACGATCGTCTTTGCTTTGCTGGCATCACTATTGGTAGCCATTACGGTTGTTCCAATGTTAGCTCATATGATGTTCCGCAAAGGCATGAAGCCAGGCAAGGCACATCACGAAAAACCGAGCCGGATGGCCGAGTGGTACAAAGGTGTGCTGAAATGGTCGCTTAATCATAAACTGATTGCTTTTGGCTTGGCCGTTGTGCTTCTAATCGGAAGTTTGTTCCTTGTGCCTGTCATCGGCACAAGCTTTATCGCAGGCGATGAGCAAAAAATGATGGTTGTTTCTTATAATCCTGCACCAGGTGAAACACGTGAGCAGGTCGAGAAAATGGCGCTTGAAGCCGAAAAACAATTGCTTGATCGTGAAGGCATTAGGGTTGTGCAGTATGCCGTTGGCGGACAAAATCCATTTAGCCCAGGAGCGTCAAAGCAAGCCTTATTCAACTTAAGCTACGATGAAGATTATGCGGATTTCAATGCAGAGAAAGAGAAGATTGTGCCGCTTCTCCAAGAGCTTGGCGGGAAAGGCGAATGGAAGCAGCAGGACTTCACAGGCGGCGGTCTAGGCGGCTCTGGCGTATCAATGCTCGTTTACGGAACGGATATGAAGGCTCTTCAACCCGTTGTTGATGATTTAATGACGAAGCTGGCTGAAAATAAAAATTTGAAAAATATTGATTCCAGCTTGTCTGAAACTTATGAACAATATCGATTGGTAGCCAATCAAGAGAAGCTTAGCCAAAATGGTTTGACTGCCGGGCAAATTGCAATGGCCCTTAGTCCTGTTCGCGAACGTCCCGTACTTACTACCATAGAGAAGGACGGGGAGCAGTTCAACGTTTATGTGAAGGTGGAAACCAAAACCTACACGAGTAAGGCAGATCTTGAAAATGTCATGCTGACGTCTCCACAAGGAGCAGAAGTTGCGCTTAAAGATTTGGTTACGATTGAAGAAGGAGAATCTCCAAATACGATTACCAGACGCGATGACCGGATTTATGCAGAGGTTTCTGCGGATGTAACCGTATCTGATGTAGGTAAAGTGTCTACAGAGCTTCAAAAAATGATCGATGAAACCGATTTGCCAGCTGGCGTTGATATTGATATGGGCGGCGTAAGCGAACAAATTAATGAGTCGTTTACTCAGCTTGGCCTGGCAATGCTGGCAGCTATCGCTGTTGTATATCTAGTACTAGTCATTACTTTCGGAGGCGGATTAACGCCATTTGCAATCCTGTTCTCCTTACCGTTTACGGTAATTGGAGCATTGGTGGGGCTTCTTATTGCGGGTGAAACACTCAGTGTAACCGCGATGATCGGGGCGCTGATGCTGATCGGTATCGTAGTTACGAATGCCATCGTACTCGTTGACCGCGTCATTCAGAAGGAAAAAGAGGGCATGACTGTGCGCGAGGCTTTACTAGAAGCAGCAGGCACGCGCCTTCGTCCAATTCTAATGACGGCTATAGCAACGGTAGGAGCATTGCTGCCGCTTGCCTTCGGTTTTGAGTCAGGTGGTCTGATCTCCAAGGGAATGGCAGTTACTGTCATCGGTGGTTTGACAAGCTCAACGCTGTTGACGTTAATTATCGTCCCTGTCGTATACGAGTTCCTGAACCGTAAACGCAAGGTTAAGACAGCTGAATAAGTTATCATATCGAAATGCAGAGTTTAATGAATAGGCAGCCTCCATGGTCATTGACCAAGGAGGCTGCCTTCTTTGATCTCTGAGAGCTGTAATATACGTGGTCTATTAATAACGCAACTAGGCAAATGCAACAGTAACACTAGCGGAGCTAACTTCATACGTATATGTCATGAACAATCAACGACATTAGACCGTTTCAACCGGATGTATCTATGCCATTTCTCATTTGTCTAACGCGTTGATAAACTCATGAACACATAACGGAGGTTACGGAAAATGGATGAGTTTAAAAATGATTTGCAACATTTGAATATGGATCCTTACAAAACAAGTGGGATGACACCAAATGCCGGCCAAGGGCAAGTCGATCCTAACCAAGCGCGTTTATGCGTTGGATTTTGCATTGGATTCTGCATTGGATTTTGTTCTTGTGGCGGTTGTGGTGGCTGCGGCGGCTGCGGCGGCGGTTGCGCACGATGTGCTGGTTGTGCTCGATGTGGAGGCTGCGCGCGATGTGCTGGTTGTGCCCGCTGTCGTTGAGCAACTGTTAAGCAATCGTTGTCAAAAAAACTAGTCCAAAATAAAATGCGAAACGCCTCTACAGCCATCCAGCTGTCAGAGGCGTTTTTTCTGTATATCAACTGGCATGACGGACAAAGGGCGCTACATACCTTTTAAAGAGGAAAAACGTCAGTCTAGGTGACGATTTACGATAAGGAGGAATGGACTTTGAATCCTTCTACGCGTCTTAAAGTAAGAGGGGATACTTTTTTTCTGCCCGGATCGGACGGCAGCGTCTATTTTCGCAACAACATTGGTTCATTTCGGATGGAAGGCGCCTCTATCAATCAATGGATAGAAAAGCTGATGCCTATATTTAACGGCGAGCATTCTATGCAAGAAGTGACTAGCGGATTGTCGGAGCCCTATCAAAAAAGGGTATATGAAATTGCGGAGGTTCTATTCGCGAATGGATACGTTAGAGATGTCAGCGGGGACCAGCCGCATCAGTTGGATGAAAGCGTGCAAAAGAAATATGCTTCACAAATTGAATTTTTAGACAGCTTTGAAGGCTCAGGCGGTTATCGCTTCCAGCTATTTCGCGAATCAAACGTTCTGGCCGTCGGATCAGGCTCTTTTTTTGTTTCACTGGTAAAAGCGTTATTGGAAGCCGGTATGCCCCGTATTCAGCTATTGATTACCCGTTCTGGGATCACTGACCGAGAACGGATATTTGAATTAGCGGAGCGTGCGCGCCTCTCAGATCAGCAAGTTAGAGTGGACGAGATACTCATGCCCTCGGAAGGGAGCGTGGATTGGAAAGAGGCAATCCAGCCGTTTGACGCCGTTTTTTTTGTAGCTACAGCGCCTTCGGAAACAGAATTAATAGAAATTCACCAAGCTTGCAGAGATGAAAAAAAGGTATTGCTGCCAGCCGTTGTTTTAGGGCAAACGGGCATAGCTGGTCCGCTCGTACATCCGAAATCGGATGGCTGCTGGGAATCGGCTTGGCGCAGAGTTCATCAAGTCGCTATCAACAATGCTTTGGCGGACCCTTCGGTTTCTTCTACAGCGGAAGCATTGCTTGCGAATGTTGTTGTATTTGAATGGCTAAAAATATCCGCGGAGGTGATTCGGCCCGAGCTGAATAACAAATTGTATCTGTTAAACCTGGAAACGTTGGAAGGAAGCTGGCATCCTTTTTTAACTCATCCGTTAGTGAATCGTGTTCCCGCGGCTGCTGTGATCGATGATGTGGTGGCAATAGTAGAGAGTGAGGCTGAAGAGCGTACGGCTAATAGCAAGAGCCTGATCACTTATTTTAGCCGGTTGACCTCATCTGAAACCGGCATATTTCACCTTTGGGAGGAAGGGGATTTGCTGCAGCTTCCATTATCGCAATGCCGTGTTCAGATTGCGGATCCCTTATCGCTTGGGCCTAGTGAGCTGCTGCCAGAGAGGATCTACAACGGTCTTAATCATGAAGAAGCGCGGACAGAAGCTGGTTTGGCAGGGGTAGAGTCATATGCAGCGAGATTGGAAGAGATACTTTTTGATGCAAAGAGCAAAGCTGACAGCGATGCTTTGATGCAAGGGAGTCGTGTATTCATCGGTATCGGAGCGGGACGTTCGGCTGCAGAGGGGGTAAGCCGCGCCTTGCAAAAATGCTTGAATCAAGAGCTTATTCAAAGCCTCAAGGAGCAGCCGCTTACTATATCGCTGGCAACGCTGGATGTTGTGGGGGATGAACATATTCGTTTTTATTTAACCTCGCTAAATACTATGAAAGAAAATCCGGAGTGTGGCTTCAGCGATGATGTGATGGGTTTCCCAACAGCATGGGTAGGCATAAAAGGCAAATGGTACGGGGCTGTTGATTTTAATCAAACAAAGGCTCTGCGAAGGGCGCTGCAGCAAGCATTGCTAGACATTCAAAATAAAGAAAATTCAAGTGTCAGGAACAGTCTATGCCTAACCACAGTTCACACAAAAAAAGAAGAAGTAAGCAGCTTCTCCATTACGAAGGATGATACACAAACGTATCGAGAAAGCTTATTATCAGCTCTAAAACAATTAAAACGGATGAACAAAAAAATAATAACATACGATTTGGCCGTTGAAGCCTTTATGAAGGAGGAATTGGCAGGGGTGTTCGGCGTATCGCTTCGAGAGGAGGAAGACCTGTGAGCGCTACTGTAGCGATTGTAGGAGAAGGACTGCTTGCTGAGCTTGTATGCGCTGAGCTGTTAGGGGATTATCATTTGGCTTGGCAAAGTGACTTTAGCCCGGAAGTGTCGACAGATGTTAGCCTTGCTCTGGTGTTAAATGACGGTTATGATCCTTCCGAACATATGCAGGCAGAGGACGCGTTCCAAAAATCCGGGATTCCCTGGCTCCGTGGTTTCGTTACTTTTGGAGAGGGGATGATCGGTCCGCTGGTTGTTCCGAATGCGGAGGGATGCTCCCAGTGCGCGGATTACCGGCGTTTAATGGCGGGAAACGACCGAAAGGAGATGTGGGAACTTCAACAGCTGCTGTATGGAGGAAGTTTTCCTGATCTGTGGGCTTCGCGCACGGGTCTCTCGCATATGGCCAAAATGATTGCCATGGAAGCACGCAGGGTATTGACCGGTTCTCCTGCGCGTTTGCAGAATCATGTCATGATCGTTCATCTGCAATCACTGAACAGTTCATCGCATTTCTTTTTGCCTGATCCGCTATGCCCCGTTTGCGGAAGCCTTCCGGAGGATTCGGCGGAAGGAGCACGAATCTTGCTGCAGCCAAGCTTGAAAATAAGCGAAAGCAGCTATCGGTGCCGATCAAAATCGGAGTTGAAAGGCTTGCTTTCCAATGATTATATGAACACGAGAATTGGTTTTTTGAACGGCAAGATGATCGATCTCGCGTCGCCGTTTGCGGATGCCAGCATTAATTTGCCTTTATTCTCAAGCGATGAGGGTTGTGCAGGACGAACGCACTCCTATGCAGATAGTGAAATGACTGCAATCCTGGAAGGTTTGGAGCGATATTGCGGTATGTCTCCGCGCGGAAAAAAGACGGCTGTACGCGATAGCTTCAACAGGCTAAAGGAGCAAGCGCTCGATCCTAGGCTGGTCGGTGTTCACGATAAGGCGATGTATGAGCGGTCCGACTTTCCGTTTCAGCCCTTTGATCCAAGCCAGTCCATCGACTGGGTATGGGGGTACTCCTTTTTGCAAGAGCGACCGCTGCTCGTGCCGGAGCTGCTTGCTTATTACAGCTCGGGATGCGGTCATGGATTTGTATATGAAACCTCGAATGGCTGCGCTTTGGGCGGCAGTCTAGAGGAGGCGGTCTTTTACGGCATCATGGAAGTCGTGGAACGCGATGCCTTTTTGTTAACCTGGTATGCTAAGCTGCCGCTTGTTCCGATTGATCCCTATTCGTCGGGGAACCTGGAATTAAAGCTAATGGTTGATCGGTTAAGAGAGGTTGCCAACTACGATGTACATTTGTTTAATGCCACGATGGAAAATGGCATTCCGAGTATTTGGGCGATCGCCAAAAATAAAACGGACAAAGGCGTGAACCTTATATGCGCTGGAGGCGCTCATCCCGACCCGGTACATGCGGCAAAAGGAGCAATCCATGAGCTTGCAGGCATGCTGTTATCCTTGAACGAGAAACTCGAAGAAAAACGTGAACATTACGAGCAGATGTTAAAGGACCCCAATTTGGTCAAACAAATGGATGATCATTCGATGCTGTACGGGCTGAAGCAAGCGGAGGAACGCCTGCATTTCTTGCTTGAGAATAAACAACCAGCGCGAACGTTCGCAGAGGAGTTTAAAACAAGGGAGTGGAATGCGGATTTAACGGAAGATTTGACAGCGATTCTACAAGCGTTCAAACAGCTTTACATGGATGTCATTGTCATAAACCAGACCACACCGGAAACGATGCGGAACGGTCTTCATTGCGTTAAAGTATTAATTCCGGGAATGCTTCCTATGACTTTCGGCCAGCATTTGGTCCGTTTGACGGGGCTCGACCGTGTTCTAAACGTCCCTGTCCTGCTTGGGCACGCAAAGGAACCCCTGACAACTGAACAGCTAAATCTGCACCCTCATCCGTTTCCATAACCGGTGAGCACAGCCTTTAGGAGGGAAATGAATGAGTCTGAAGGTTTTTTTGCATCAACTGCAATTTGACCCGGACAAAACAAGGCTGGGAGAGCGAGAGACCGATTGGGAGGATGCTCCGTTAACGTATAAGCTCTATCGGAGGCGACCGATATACCCACTCTCAGCTGACATTCCGTTTGCGCTTGGCACAGGTGAACGGGCAGCGATTTCTCTTCACGATATTAGTCATTTCCTCTGGTATACTTTTGGGCTGACTCAGCTGAGCCAGTCCGTCGATGACGCTAGAGAGGGTGAAGAGTGGGGAAGCCCACTGCTGCACTGCAGACGCTTCGTTCCTTCGGGCGGGGGATTGTATCCAAGCGAGCTTTACCTTTATCTAAAAATGGAGGGGCTGCCGCTTGGAGTTTATCATTACGACGCTGCGCACCATCGCTTGATTTTGCTTCGAGAAGGCGACTATGATAATTATATAAGCGAGTCGCTTGGGCGTCGCTGCGCGATAAAAGACTGCTTTGGCGTCGTATTCGTATCGACCGTGTTTTGGAAAAATTACTTTAAATATTTTAACTTTTCATACCGCCTACAGGGGCTGGACGCCGGACTGCTTATTGGACAGATGACAGTGGCAGCTAAAGCATTAGATGCAGAGACAGGCGTTTATTTTCAATTTCTGGATCAAGCCGTTAACCATTTGCTCGGGTTGACTGATAGCAAGGAAAGTGTGTATGCAGTCATCCCACTTCATGCGAATGTAGAGCAAAAGGACAACTGGTTTAAACAGACCAATATAGAAAAAGGGCATAAGACTTCATCGGAACTAGTTACAATGCTGGCACCTGCCGAGCATGAGCACTACATGCGTTCCCAGCGGGTGCTGCCTTATCCTATGCTCCTAGAAGCGAACCGGGCTTCCATTATGGAAAGCTCTAGGTTGTTCCGAACCATACAGGCGGAGACTGCCTTAAAAGGTTTGGGTGAGGATATTGCTCTGCCAGTTTTGGAGAGCCGAGCAATTGATTTTGATTCTGCATGCCGGAACCGATATTCACCGGAAAATGATTTTGTATTGCGGCCAGTAAGCCTTATCAACCTAGCCGCCCTTCTTCAGAAGACTTTCGATGAAACTAGACATTTCAACGACTTGGATGAAGTGCATCAAAACCCAGCGGCCCGTATTTCGTTGTATGGATGTTTCTACGGCGTTGAAGGGCTGAGTGATGGAGCGTATCTCTATAACGATGCAGCGAACGAGCTGCGGCTAATTCGTCCTGGTGATCACAGGCAGCAATTGCAAGAAGGGCTGTCGCTTGCCAATGTGAATATGTATCAGGTGCCGCTCTGCTTTCATATTGCAGGCGACATCGATTATTTTCGCTCGCAGCTTGGTTACCGGGGGTATCGGATTCAGCAGATGGAAGCGGGTATGCTTGTTCAGCGCCTGCTGCTCGCTGCTTCCGACATAAGAATGGCAGGACGTCCACTGCTTGGCTTTGATGCCAATGGAAGCAACGCGATCTACGACATGATTCCGCGAAATCAAACAAGCTTGATCCAAATTCCAATTGGCCATTGCCGCATTCGCCCGCGGCTTGAAGGCAGCTTGTCCCGCTAGTCGATTAGGCGTGTGACATCAAATCGATGCAATCGAGTAAAGAAGAGCCTTGACCTCCGTCACTTAGCGGAGATCAAGGCTCTTAGGAATGGACTAGCATTAGATAAGCTCTTTAAAATGATGAATCTACTTCAGTTCTGGCTTGCCTTGGGGAGCACACACGACTGGGAAGCAGATTTGCTGAGGATGATGCCATGAGTGGTGCCAATGATGCTGGTCGCCGAGTGAAGCATTATCCCATCCTTCGAATGAATGATGATCTTCATCCATAGGGGAGTTCCAGTCACCATGCATAGCTGGATGGAAATCCATCATTTCGTGCATGGGATGCATACCATACATGGCATGCATATGGTGCATTGCATGAAAGTCGTGCATAGCCTGCATTTGATGCATGGCATAGTAGTTATGCATAGCGTGCGTGTGATGCATACCATGATAATCGTACATCGGGTGCATGCCATAATCGTGCATTTCGTGCATGCCATAGTCGTGCATGTCACCGTAATCGTGCATTGCCCCGAAATCTACCCAGCAGTGGCATTGGACACTTGGCGCTGCTGCTGTTTCAGCCTGAATAGGCTTATTAGGCAAACTTTGGTTTGGTTGTATGGACATGTTGTTCTCCGGCATAGCCGCATTCGGTTGCATTTGCATGTAAGGCTGATTTTGTATCATGGTGGGCCTCCTTCAGATCATAATTTAAAATATGCTTCAAATGAAAAAAGGGCACTTATCCCTATAAAATGGGCTTTTGACTGAAGGGGCAGGATGCATAGGACGAAACCAAGAAGGTGAGGCTAGATAGGATAATAATCGTCCAGAAAGGTTGTCTGCAATATGCTGCGCCATATCGTAATGAAGGCCGTGTTTGTATTGTTAAGCTTAGCCCACTCGGAAGTCATGTCAACGGAAGAGACGGCACTGTATGCCGAACCGTCGTATGCCAAGTGGGGAAAACTGGCGGTTGAGGAAACGTCTAAGGCTTATCATGGTGCCTCAATCACGGATTATAAATACGAGGGAAGAAAACCATTGGCTGGAGGCCAGGCAGAAGAGCATTTTATGCTGTGGCTCCGCACCGATGCGAAAGAATTCGGAGTTAGGGTAAGTATTACGATTCAAACCGGCTCTGATAAGGCTATTAAAATAAAAATTAATGAGCTTAATTAAATAATTGAAACAATCGTTTAAGGTGCACCGTAATACAAGGCAAAACGATATTATACGCTTCAAGCAGAAGCGAGAGGAGCCTGACGATGCTGATTACGACAACGCCAACGATTGAAGGAAGACCGATCCAGGATTATATAGGAATCGTAACGGGGGAAGCTATTATGGGAGCGAATGTGGTTCGCGATTTTTTTGCCTCGATTACGGATATTGTGGGTGGACGCTCCGGCGCCTATGAAAGCAAGCTTAAGGAAGCACGGGATGTGGCAATCGGAGAGATGAAAAACCAAGCCGGAAAGCTTGGTGCCAACGCCATTGTCGCGATTGACATTGATTATGAAGTCGTCCGTGAAGGAATGCTTATGGTTGCTGTAAGTGGAACTGCTGTAAGGTTCTAATGAATTTGAAAGGGATAAAAGCGACAATCGTTGTTTGCCTAACTAGAACTAGGTAAACGACAGGTTGTCGCTTTTTTTGTGTGTTTATGATCAAGATAAGATATCTTTCGACAAACATAATTGGAAAAATAAGCAACCTTTCCATTGTAAAAAACGTTAAAATAAGGATGGACACCCAATAGTGTATCGAAAAAGAGAGGGGTTGCAAGGTGAAACGATTTTTTAGAAAAGGATTTCAATCGATTGGATTTGCGGTACTCTGCTTCGTGCTGGCGGTTTGCCCGGTTTTATCTGGCAATGTGAAAGCAGCGGAGCAAGGCAGCGGTATCTCTCTAGAACTTAGCTCAGGTTTTCAGGGCTATGTTAAACAAAATGAGTGGTATCCCGTCAGGCTGACCCTGACGAACAATACGGCTCAGGATTTGAAGGGTGAGCTAGTCATCACTAACCAATCCTCAAGAAACGGAATGACTGTCGATACCGTCATTCCTGCAGAACTGCCAAGGGGGACGGCTATTCAGCTCACGGCGTCTATCCCGGGAGATGTGCTTAACAAAGACAACAGCAGTATTCATTTTTACAAGGACTCATTCAAATCAGGAAAAATTATTCCGATTATCGGAACCAGTTACATAGATGTTCGGGCAACGAGCAGTTATACAATTGGCGTGATTTCCCGCGATCCGGATACGTTGAACTTCATGCCTTCGTTGAATCAACGAGGCTACGACATTACGGTTATTCCGGTTTCGGAGAAGGATTTGCCGGATGATCCCATTTTGCTTAATACGCTTAGAGTACTCGTCATTAATGATGTTGCGACCGCTGATTGGAGTGAGCGCAAAATAATAGCGGTAAAAAATTGGGTGAAGCTCGGAGGTACGCTAATCCTCTCAGGTGGAGCCGGTTACGACAAAACCGCAGAAGCCTTTAAAGAGATTGCACCGATTGAGGCGACCGGTATGTCGTCCTTGACGAGTGCAGATTCGCTGAAAGGCTACGGCGGAACGGAGCTTAAATTGGATGCCCCAGTGGCTATAGCGACAGGGAAAATTACAGATGGGATCGTAGAGCTATCGGAAGGTGGACAAGCCTTGACCATTTCTCGCAAGCTGGGATCAGGGAGCGTGTTGTCTGTGGCGTTCGACCCATCGTTAGCTCCGTTTTCTACGTGGTCAGGGAGTGCGATGTTATGGGCAAAGCTATTGCAGAATTCACTGTCTCCGATTCAAGCCGTAACATCAATGCAAGCTACCAATGATATGTATTGGAGCATGGATTCCATTATTAATGAATTTCCTTCCATTAAACCTCCCAATTTCATGCTGCTGATGTTCATGTTTATTGGTTACATGATTGTTGTTGCGCCTATTCTTTATATTTTGTTGGCCAAAGCAGACCGCAGAGAATGGTCATGGTGGCTAATACCTCTGTTATCCGTCGTTACCGGATTCGTTCTATTTTTCTTCGGCGCAGAGGACAAACGGAATATGTCCGCGCATACCGTTGAAATCGTTGAGCTTGTCGGTCAGGGAGATGCCATTCGGTCAGGAGCAACCGCTGTGTTTATTCCGACAGGCGGAACGGTAAAAGCCCAGTTTGATGAGAGCGTCAGCATCATTCCTTATGCGAACCAATTCCAAAACGGAAATCTAGCGCTGGACGGCAAAACACAAGTGATTTCCATAGATGAAAAAACAGAAGCGCAATGGCGCTCTGTCCCTTATTGGTCTACCCGGAAACTTTGGATCGACAGAAGGGTGATGGGGGAAGCGGGACAAATTAAGCTATCATACAAAAAGAACAGTAATGATATCGAAGTGACTGCTACCAACGAGACGATGAGCGATCTTACGCATGTCTCGCTGCTAATCAATGGACAAGCCCAGCTTATCGGTGATTTGAAGCGTGGCGAGAGCGGCAAGGCGACCGTATCAATAAATAACTGGAATGTCTCTGGCTATTATTCTTATGGATCATCGCTCTTTCCGAACTCATCTTATCGAAGCAAGGATGAATTCAGACGTGAGCGGCAGCTCTTAGATAATTTTATCAATCGCAGAAATGGGGGATTTTCGGCACCCGATTCTCTGGTGATTGGTTTCAGCACAGATCATGAGCAAAATTACAAGGTAAATGGCAGCAGCGTGAAGTCTGATAATTTAAAAATGTGGGTTCAAAAGCTGAATGGAGCTTTTGTGGATGGCGATCGGGCGATTGTGCCGGCCGGACATATTACGCCTATCATCACGGAGAATAATGTAAACCGCATGGATAATCATGGCGACGGCATGTATTCCTTTGGGGAAGGCGAAGTCGTATTTGAATATATGCTTGCCGATAATGAAGAAATTTTATACGACAAGCTTGAAATTATACTGAACAACGGTGCGCTAGGGTCGAATCTGCTCCTGTCGGTATGGAACGAGACAGAGGGTGCGTGGACGGATTCTGTTGACGTTGCGGCAGACCCGAACGAATATATCATTAATCATCAAATGCTTCGAATGAAATATACGATAAAAGGCAGCGCGGATACTGGCTTGCCATTAATCGCTTTGGAAGGAGAGGTGAAAAGCCGGTGAGCAAAAACAGTGAGATCGAAATTATAAACGTTGACTTGCTGCAAAATACAAGCGATGAGTTGAAGGAAGCGGCAGATCGTGAAGTGCCCATGATCGAAATCAAGCAGTTGCGAAAAGTATTCGGGAGTTTCCAAGCGCTGAAATCGATTGACCTGACGATTCCCAAAGGTACGGTGTTTGGTTTTGTCGGTCCGAACGGAGCGGGAAAATCGACAACGATGTCCATTTTGGCGACGTTAATGATGCCAACCTCCGGATATGCAAAGGTTGATGGGTTTGATGTAACGCTGCACCCGCAAGAGGTGAGGAAAAGAATCGGTTATATGCCAGATTTCTTCGGGGTGTACGACCAATTCAAAACGGTAGAGTATTTGCATTTCTACGGAGCTAGCTATGGCATACCAAAAGCTGAGCGCGAGGAATTGATTCCACAGCTGCTGGAGCTTGTCAATTTGAGTGATAAAAAGGACGCCTACGTGGATACGCTCTCCCGTGGAATGAAGCAGCGGCTCTGTCTGGCCCGCTGCCTTGTGCATGACCCTGAGCTGCTTATTTTGGATGAACCGGCTTCGGGGCTTGACCCGCGCGCTCGTATCGAAATGCGCGAAATTCTTCGGGAACTTAAGGCGATGGGCAAAACCATTATTATTTCTTCTCACATTTTGCCAGAGCTAGCTGAGATGGTTGATGAGATTGGCGTAATCGAGCATGGCGAGATGATTGCGATCGGAAACGTGGCGGATATTCAAAACAAATTGCGAGTGAAGCGCTTCTTGCATGTGAGATTGCGAGATCGGGAAGAAGAAGCGGAGGCATTTTTGCGCGACCGACCCTACGTTAACCGGATTTTGCGCGATGAGCGCGGCATTCAGATTCACTTTGGCGGTCAGGATGCGGAGCAATCGGAGCTGTTGCATGAAATGGTCTCGGCAGGCTTTCAGTTGATTTCATTCAGCGAAGCGCAAACGAATCTGGAGGATGTATTCCTAGAAATTACGAAAGGAGGCGAAGGAATCGAATGAAAGAGCAAGCAGCCGTGAGAAAACAGGATATCAGTTGGAGGAATAAGCTCATAAACCCAGTGCTTAACAAAGAATTTAAATTAAGAATGCGAACGCCGCGCGCGATGTGGACACTGTTCTTTTATTTGTTCGCTATTGGTTTAATGGCGCTTAGCGCGATTTATTTAACGGAAATCAATTCCGGCGGGGGACAATCCTTTAATCCGGAAGAGAGCAAGGTGCTGTTTTATTTTCTGAGTATGGCACAGCTTGGATTAATTGCCTTCATGGCGCCTGGATTAACCGCCGGCGTCATTAGTGGGGAAAGGGAGAAGCAGACGCTGAATTTATTGCTGACCACGCAGCAAAGCTCGGCAACGATCGTGCTCAGCAAGCTTGTATCCTCCTTAAGCTTTATGGTGCTAATCGTGGTGAGTACGATTCCGGTGTACAGCATGATGTTTTTGTATGGCGGCATTTCGCCAAGTCAGCTTATCCTTGTTTTTCTGTTTTATCTGTTTATTATGTTCGTGCTGGGTTCCTTCGGCATTTTATTTTCTTCCTTGTTTAAGCGGACCATGATTTCCGTCATCGTAACCTACGGCGTTACTTTGTTTATTTTTGGCGGAACAGCGCTGCTGTTTTTTGTTGTAGTCAGCATGGTCGAACAAAACCCATATTCAAATACGGCCACTTATAGCTGGGTAGGGCATTTTATTGCTTGGAATCCTGTGGCTGCATTGTACAGCATTTTGGACCCTTCCATTTCGGAGCAGGCCTTTACGGTGAACATGGGTTCTCCTTCAACCAAGCATGCACCTATGGCGTTATGGCAGGAATTTATGATTATTTATACGGTTCTATCGGTTATTGCTTTATGGGTAGGCATTCGCAGCTTGCGTCCGCGTTTGAAACTCTAATCGGATTATGATGATTATGTGGGCGTTTATTCTTTTTCCATTGAACGGAATGGGTATATTTCAGAGCGAAACGAGCTTTAACGTCTAAGACGGTAGCTGCCGTTAAGGCTTGGAAGGGGCGGTTATGCATATGAAGTCGTTGGTTGAGCTGCTTGGCCCTGTGCGAATAAGATTGACGATGTTTACGGTTAGCCGGTTTGCGCTAATAGGCTTGCTAGGCGGCAGCTCGGCAGCACTAGTTCTGTTAGGGAGCAGTAGATTGGTTCCGATATTGCAAGCTCGTTCGTGGGGGATTGCGTTGGTCGGAGCTGGCGTTGTCATAGGCATCTGCTTCGGCCTATGGAAACGCGCCACCTTAAAGGATGCGGCGAGGACGATGGACCGGAAGGAAACGGAAGACGCGATCGCCACCGCGCTTGACGGCTTGAAGCAGGAAGACAAAGAAATAAAGCCGATCGTCAGGCTGCAGCGGGAAGACGCGATTGCAGCTGCTGAGCGTTATGTAAGCAGCCTGCGTACTAGCTTGCCCTGGCCTTCATGGCGAAGCTGGCGGCCACTAGTATATGGCGCAGCGGCAGTAGGGTTGGTGATGGCTGCGCTGCTCGCCTTGCCTAATCCGCTCGATGAGCGGGCGGAAGCACTCGCCCAAGCGAAGGATCGGGTGGCGGCGCTGGAGCAGGAGGCGGAGAAGCTCGCCGAGCTTGCAGAAGCAGCGGAGCTGCCGAAGGAAGCGAAGCAAGAGCTGCTTCAGCCGCTGGAGGAGCTGCGAAGCAAGCTTGACGCGCTGAGCGGCAGCGGTGTTGAAGCGCTGGAGCAGCTGGAGGCTGCGATCCGCGAGCTGGAGCAGGCCGCGGAGGCGGCGAAGCAAGCCGCGCAGCGGATGGAGACTGCGGCGAATGCGATGAGCAAAGAGCCAAGCTTGCGGCAGCTCGGTCAAGCTTTGCAGGACCGAGACGCCGCAGGCATGAAGCAGGCGATCAGCGATATGCGATCGCAGCTGCAGCGATTGTCGCCAGAGCAGCGTGAAGCGCTGGCGGAAGCATTGGAGCGGCTGGCGGCAGAGCAGCCGCAGGAAGAGGCCGCCGCAGAGCTAGCGGCGGCGCTTGAACAGGCGGCGCAGCAGGTGCGCGCCGCAGGAGAGGACGGGGCGGAGGGCGAAGCCGCCCCGGCAAATGGCAGCGACGGCGATGGTCTCGCCGCGCTGGAGGATGCGCTCGCCCGCGAATTGTCGCAGGGCGAGCTGGAACAGCTGGCCCGGAGCATGGCGGGCCAGCTAGAGCAGAGCGGCCAGCAGCTCGCACAGCAGCTGGCTGCGCAGGGGGGCGCGGTGCCGCCGGGCTGGCAGAGCGCTGTAGGTACGGGCGGCACGCCTGGTTCTTCATCTGGCCCCGGGGGCCAAGCGTCCGGCCCAAGCTCAGGCTCTTCATCCAGCCCAAGCGGTTCAAGCGCTGGCTCCGGGTCTGGTTCAGGCTCTGGTTCTGGACCTAGCTCTGGAACTGGAACTGGAACTGGCTCTGGTTCAGGAAATGGCTCTGGTACCGGCTCTGGCACTGGCTCGGGATCTGGCTCTGGAAGCGGAAGTGGTTCAGGTTCAGGTGGCGGAGCAGGTGCCGGTCTCGGCTCGGGCGGAAGAAACCTGATTACGACACCTCGCGGCCATGCGGGCTCGGGAAACGTGCAGCAGGATGGCGGCCCAGCCTCCGGAGGGCAGACGGAGACCGGCGGTCAATCGCCGATGATTGATGGCATGACGCGTCCCTACGAGGAAGTGTACAACGAATATCAGGCCGAAGCGAAGAAGTCATTAGGGCGGTCTCAGCTGCCGGACAGTATGCAGGAGAAGGTCAAACAATATTTTGAACAAATCCAACCGAATCGTTGATGGAGATGATGCCAAATGATTGAAACAAAAGCGCAATTGGAAGAGGCTGCCGCGCGCATCGCCTTGCTCAGGGAAGAGATTGGCCGTGTCATCGTGGGTCAGCAAGCGGTAGTTGAGCAGCTTCTATGGTGTCTGCTGGCAGGCGGACATGCCCTGCTTGAAGGAATACCTGGCCTAGGCAAAACCATGCTTATCCGAACAGTTGCGGACAGTGTTGCGCTGCAATTCTCAAGAATTCAATTTACACCCGACCTCATGCCTTCAGATATTACGGGGACTACCTTGATAGACTTTGGCTCGCAAGGAAGTGCAGCCCACCGTTTTCAGCCAGGACCGATCTTTGGCAACCTTGTTCTTGCCGATGAGATTAACCGGGCAACGCCGAAGACGCAAAGCGCGCTTCTCGAGGCCATGCAGGAAGGGACGGTAACGGCAGGCGGAGACACCCATCGCTTGCCGAAGCCATTCTTCGTGCTAGCTACGCAAAATCCGATCGAGCAGGAGGGCACTTATCCGCTGCCTGAGGCCCAGTTGGACCGTTTTCTGCTGAAGATCGGCGTCGATTACCCTAGCCGCGAGGAGCTGAAGGAGATCGTACTGCGTACGACATCAACCTCTCAGCCGCAGGCATCTGTCGTAATGAGCGCAGCCGAGCTGACGGATCTTCAATTGGCGGCGAAGCAAATTTTGGTAAGCGAGGATATGCTGGATCTAGCGGTTAAAGTGGTGATGATGTCGCATCCGCACGAGCAGGATGCGCCTGATGACATTCGGAAATATGTCCGTTTCGGAGCAGGACCGCGCGCTTTGCAAGCGATCATATCGGTTAGCAAGGTCAGGGCGCTAATGGCAGGGAGGCTTCACATTTCATGGAATGACATTCGGCAAACTGCGCTCCCTGTGCTGCGGCACCGCATCGTACTTAGCTACGAAGCACAGGCCATGGGTATAACGAGCGATCGAATGACGGAAGCCATTCTTCATTCCATTGAGGCTGAACGATGACGGTCCCATCAGGACAAGGAAAACCTGAGAGCCTCACTGGTAGCGCGCTAACCCCCCAGCAAGCGCTGCAGCTTGTCTTTCCAAATTCTTCGCTGCTTGCTGAGTTGGAACGATTGAGAATTAACGCGGGCGTGCGAATCAAGGGAACATTGGCGGGCAAGCGGCGCTCCAGCTCACTCGGCGGGTCTCAGGAATTTGCGGATTATCGCCCTTATTCTCCAGGTGACGATATTCGGCGAATCGATTGGAATGTTTATGGACGGACCGGCAAAGCTTTTATGCGCCAATATTGGGACGAGCAGGAGCTGCATGTGCATTTATATGTGGATGTGTCACGATCCATGGCTTTTGGCGATGAGGAAGGAAACAAAGCTTATTATGCTTTGCGATTAGCGGCATGCCTTGGTTATATCGGGCTTAGCGGCGATGACCGTGTCTCCATGCAATTGTTCCGGGATCGCATCATAGGAGAACTCCCCCCGCTTCATGGCCGTGCGGCTTCTGCCAAGCTGTTTCAATTTGTGGCTGAAACGATGCAGCAAACCAAAGAGGCGCCCCCAACAAATGAATCGATTCCGGTTACGACGGATATGGCGTCACCATTTAAAGCTACAGCAGCACTTCCGCGCCGGGCAGGCACGACTTGGATTTTTACCGATGCCATGTTCGAGCAGGGCATTCATGAAGCACTGGTAACGTTCATTGCAGCTAGGCAGCATGTCGTTCTTGTTCATCTTTTATCTCAAGATGAGATTGTGCCCAATTTGAGCGGTGAGCTTAACCTGATTGACAGCGAGCGTGGAACGGGCAAGGAAGTAGCCATCGGCCATAAGCTATTGAAGGAGTATAGTGAAGCAGTAGCAAGCTTTCAACACGAGTTAAAGCGCATTTGCGCTGAGCTTGGCGCTGCGTACCTATTTGTTAATACGGATACTCCGCTCGAGGAAACGATCAGGACGACCTTTCTCTCCGCGAATGTGTTGAACAAATAACTCGAGAAATAACGAAGTTCACTAATTAACTGCAAAAATCAAAGAAAAGGAGGGGAATGGATGCAGTTTTTGTCAGCCGCGTCTGCCTGGTTCGCAGCTTCGTTGCCTGTAATCGCGGCCATGTACATTTTGAAGAGAACCTATGAAAATAAAGAAATTTCAAGCCATTTATTATGGCGAAAGGTTCTGCAGGAGCAAGAAGCGAATCGGCCTTGGCAAAAGCTGCGCAGCCGGTGGCTTCTGATTTTACAACTGATTGTGGCGTTGCTTATCGTATTTGCTCTAATGGAGCCTGTATGGTTGAGGGCTGCACAGCCTACGGCACATGTCGTATTGCTGGTTGACCGTTCGGCGAGCATGGCGGCCAAGCCAGGCTACCAGGATACTGATTTTTTAGCAGCTACTCGCCTTGAACTAGCCATTCAAAAAGCAAGCCAGTGGTTAGATCGGCAAGCGGCTGGCCGGCCTATTACCTTAGTTGCGACAGGAGCTCAGCCTGAAGTAATAGCCAGTAGACTCACGAACAAGGAGCAGATCAAGGAGCGCCTAGAGTCGATTCTTCCGTTTTACGGAAAATCCGATAATGCGGGAGCGCTCTCGCTGGCAGATTCGCTTTTGCAGGAGGATCCGTCGGGAGAAACCGTTATTTTTACAGATGGTTACTGGTCTGATGCTGAAGAAGCGAATAAGCTGAGATTGAAAGCCCCCGTTGACCTGGTTATGGTGGACGAAAAGCAGCCGCTGGGCAATTTGTCGATCTTATACTTTGGCGTCAAAGCGGATAAAGGGGAAACGGGGACAAGCAACGGGGTCATAACGGTACGCAACGACAGCAGGCAAGACCAGACGGTCAAGCTTGAAGTATATGCTGAGTCTTCAGAGAAGGAGTCTATCCTTGCTGCAGCACCCAGCATAGCCATTCCAGCAGGAGAGTGGCAAAGCGTCGAAATAGCATCTCTCCCGCCAGCGCTTTATTATAAAGCGCATATTCAACAGCTTAATGACGCGGTACAGAGTGATAACGACGCTTATCAGTTCCCCTCAGCTCCTCGCAACCGGCAAGCGCTGCTCATCACCGATGGAAATTTGTTTCTGGAAAAGGCGCTGCAACTGGCTGGAGTTGAACCTGTAAAAGTTAGTCCTAGCAGCGCAGCTCCTGTAGGCGAGCAAGCAGCCAAGGTGGATTGGATCGTGTTAGATGGTTCCAGCGAGCGGTTAAGCGGTGATCCAGAGTGGTCTAAGCTGTTATCGGACAAGCCGCTTTGGCTTATCGACCATCCCGACCAAACGGATAAGAATTCCGTCATTCCGGCAAACACGCGAGTGGAAACAAAGGAGCATCCGGTTACGTCATATCTTACTTTTGCAGATACGCACATCGGAAGATTAGCCTTACCCAATTCGGCAGATCTCGCATGGGGAGATGCCGTATTAAGCTATGGTGGTATCCCGGCAGTTTATGCAGGGACGGACCAAGGAAAACCAAAGCTTCGTTTCACCTTTAACCTCCAAGAAACGGATTTGCCGCTTCGACATGAATTTCCAGTACTCATCGTTCAGGCTGCTCAGTGGATGAGCGTAGGATCGCAGCTTGAACTTGGAGCAGCGGTGGCGGAGAAACCGCTTGAATTGTCGCTACATTCAGAAACGGTTAGCGCAGCCTGGGAGGCTGTAGAGCTGGCTGGAGGCGGATTGCCTGCCGAGCAGCAGCGGTATGGAAAGAAGACGGAGCTGGCTTTGGACTTGTCCACCCAGCAGACGGCTCCTTCTGTGCCTGGGCTGTTTCGACTTATTGAAAGCAATAAGGATGGCGCTGTGGTGAGCAGCCGCCTCCTTGCGGTAACCGCTGATCATTCGGAGCTGCAAAGCATTGATTCCGCTTCTGAGACGAAACTTGAATTAACTGCAATATCCGATAGCGAAGCAGAGAGATCTTCAAGTCCCGCTATTAAGCAGGAGCAAGGGCAAAAGCTGTCTCTTCAGCTGTACGCAGCGATTGCATTGCTGCTCATGATGGCCGCGGAATGGGAGGTGTACCGCCGTGGGTTTTCAAGCTAACCTGCCTTGGGCGCTATTGCTTCTGCTGCCTTGGTTTTTTTATTTGATATGGGCATCCAAAATGACGGTGCGACTGCGCGGCAAGCGAAAAATCGTTTCAATTGCCATACGCGGCTTTATTCTATTGCTGATTATCGCAATGATCGCTGAGATTCAGCCTTACATTGACAAAGAACAGCGGAATGTCGTATTCGTTGCCGATCGATCTGCGAGCATGAGGGCTGATACGGGGGCTGGCGAGTGGATTTCGGAAGCTTGGAGGTCGAAGGCATCAAAGGACCGTGGCGGCATCATATCCTCGGGACTGAATGCAGCTGTAGAGAAAACGTTGACACCGCAGCCTCTCACCGTTGAAGACGGATTTGTTTTCCATGCGGATGTAAATCAGCAGTTTACTGATCTATCTCAGGGCTTGCAACTGGCTGCGGCTATGCTGCAGAAGGATGGCGGAGGACGGATCGTCCTGCTCTCCGATGGGGCGGAAAATGCAGGCGATGTACGCAGGCAAGCGCGGATGCTCGCAAATTCGGGTATTTCCGTTGATGTCGTACAACTGGAATCTACTGTGGCAACGGATGCGGCCATTGAGGAATTGATCGTCCCAGCAGCACTAAAGCAAGGAGAAACGTTTACATTCGAGCTCGCTATCAGCAGTACTGCAGCAGGCACGGCGCAGCTTCGTCTCTATGATGACCAGGCGGAGCTATCGATTTCGGAGCTTCAGCTGGAGAAGGGGGACAACCGCTTTGTCTTGCAAAGCGTTGCTCTTGCCCCAGGTTTTCATCGGTTTAGAGCCGAGCTGTTCATGTCAGGAGATGAGCAGTCCGCGAACAATACGGCACATGCCATTAGCAGGGTAAGTGGTCCGCCTTCCGTATTGATCGTTGAAGGAAGCAGCGGGACATCAGCCAATATTGAAGCAGCGCTGAAAGCATCCGTGATCCGATATCAAACGATTTTGCCTGAGCAATTATCCGTAGAACTAGCCGAATATGCAGCGTACGACAGCATTATTTTGAATAATGTTTCCGCCACTCGTATTGCGGAGAAACCGATGGATTGGATCGCAAAAGCTGTCAGTGATTATGGCGTTGGACTTGTTATGCTCGGAGGCGATGAAAGCTTCGGTCTGGGCGGATACTTCAAAACGCCGATTGAGCGGGCCCTTCCCGTCTATATGGATTTGCAGGGCAAAAAACAAATTCCATCGCTTGGGCTTGTTCTTGTCATTGACCGTTCAGGCAGCATGATGGATGGAAAGCTTGAGCTAGCGAAGGAAGCGGCAATGAGAACCGTCGAACTGCTCAGGGATATCGATACGGTTGGCGTGGTTGCTTTTGATTCCTCACCTTGGTGGGTTGTCGAGCCTACGCAGCTTTCGGACCGTGAAGCCGTTCTGGACAAAATACAAGGCATTCAAGCCGAAGGCGGCACGGAAATCTTCTCGGCGCTAAGCAGGGGCTATGAGGGTTTGGCAAAGCTGGATGCTCAGCGCAAACATATGATTTTGCTTACGGATGGCCAATCTGGAATGAACGCCAATTACCAGCTCATAACGGACCAGATGAACGAGCAGAACATGACTTTATCTACGGTGGCGGTTGGAGATGGAGCTGATCAGCAGCTGCTAAAGCGGCTTGCGGACAATGCGAAGGGCCGCTACTATTTTACGAAGGATCAAAGCACGCTTCCGGCTATCTTCAGCCGTGAGACGGTTATGATGTCAAGAACCTATATCGTTGAGCAAACCTTTACTCCAAGCATCGGTCAAGCAGGAGATTGGTCCTCACTATGGCAAAATGGGATCCCTTCCATAAACGCTTATATCGCGACGACGCCTAAAGAAACGGCCGAAATCGCTCTTTGGACGCCCGATAGTGATCCGCTTCTCGCTCGCTGGGCCTACGGTTCGGGAAGAACGGTTGCGTGGACGAGCGATTTAACAGGGAAATGGTCCGGCAGCTTTGTACAGTGGTCCGATCTTCCCAAAGTATTCGTCGACTGGGTCAAATGGACATTCCCGCAATTTGAGAGCACTCCTTATTCGATCACTACTCAAATGGATGGCAGCGCAGCGACACTGCACGTTCGATCCGAAGCGGGTGGAGAAGGGGCAAACAGTGGCCTAACAGTGGGAATTCAAGATCAAGCGGGCAATAATGAACAAAAACGGCTGATGCCGGTGGCCCCGGATGAATACGAGACGCGGCTAAGCATCACAGAACCTGGCGTATATTTGGCCCAGATCGGTCAATCATCAGGCTCATCGGCCATTCAAAACGGGACAACCGCAGGTTTTGTTATTCCATATTCGCCGGAGTATCGAATAACGAATGTGAACGGACCGACTGTAATGAAGCAAGTTGCGGAGATTAGCGGTGGCAGGGTACTTGATGCAGCTAACCCAGCGATGGCCTTTGAGTTTGATCCACTTTCCTCTCGACAAGCCTATGACCCTGCAAGGGTGTTATGGATGATAGTGCTGCTGCTGTGGCTTATCGATATCGCGATTCGAAGGTTGTCTATCCCTTGGGGAAGCGTGTATAAGCTAGCTGTGCAGCCGTTTCGTTCCAAAAGAATAGTCCGTGCTCAAAAGTTAGCGGTGCCCAATGCTCCAACCGGCAGCCTGACCCGATTGAATGTGCGCAAGTCGGAAGCAACTCGTTTTTATAGTGGAGATGACCGGTCCGTCAATGTTGAGACTCTATCACATACAGGGTTGAAACAAGACCTAGCTAAGAACGGCCAATCAGCAGCAGTATTTCAGAACCATAGCGTTTCTTCGGATAAGAAGCCTGAGGAGCGAGCAGGAAGCCGGTCGGTAAAAGAGGCTCCCGTACAGGAAAGTACGGTAGAGAGTAATGTTACAATTAATCGATTGCTCGCTGCCAAAAACAAGAACAAACGGTAGCGGCTTCTGGAGTGGAGGAGTGTTGTTGCATTATGCAGGAAGCTCCTTGTGATCAGTGATACTGCTTGCGGTTATGGACATTAAAGGTCCTTCGCGATACAATGCTGTTGTGTAGACAACTAATCTTTTATGCTTGAAGGGATGGGTAATATGTATACGGAAATAACGGCAGCTGAGCTAGACAGCCAGCTGAAAGAAGGAAAATCCATAAATTTGATCGATGTTCGTGAACCAGACGAATGGCAAGAAGGACATATTAAGGAAGCACGGAGCATCCCGCTTTCGGAGCTGCAAGAGCGTCTAAATGAGCTTAAGCAAGGTGATCAGGACATTGTTCTGATTTGCCGCAGTGGAGGACGCAGTGGCAAAGCATGCGATTTTCTCCACGCACAAGGCTATAAAGTCGTTAATGTTGCCGGCGGGATGCTGCAATGGCCCGGGGAAGTAGCATTCGGCGAATAAGCATTCTGATTTTTTTTCATCTTGAGAAAACCCTGCATAAGGGTTTTTTCTTTTTTTAATTTGAGGATATATCATTTTGACTTAAAAATTTCATTAAATCATTCCTCAGCTGCACAATCTCATTGTTAGCATTATTCGCATAATCCGGCAACATCATGTCACTAACCATTTTAGTTCGTAGCCATGTCATAAAGAAAAGATCCAAAAATAAGTTTGGAAATGTAAGCACCATTTTAAGCATGGGTGGATCAATTGAAACGCCAGCTTTTTGTATTGCCCTTAGATACGCTTTTAAAGTGACTGTTATTTTGCGTGCCGTCTTTCTGGTTCTGGCTGTTTTTTTGTCAATGATCTTATTCTCAGAATGCAAAAAGCTCAACATGGCGATGTCTGATACGGAATGTGTGATTAGATACGCCTGCATATCCTTTTTAATAACGAAGGGAAGCTTTGCTGTTTTAAATAATTTTGCTAGGTTTTCTATGCGTTCTGTCACTACACCATTAATTTCACCAAATGCAGTTGCCGCTATAATTTTTGGTAAGTATCGAGCATGCAATACTCCATCTTTAATCTGTCCGCCGAAGCCGGGGAAAGCCGGTAAAAGTCTATCCCCTACGATATCCAGCCAGGAAGAAAATCCAATTGAATTACTAGGACGTGTCTGAAAACTAAATGATTTTGTAGTATAATTTGAGAAAAACGATTGGAGCATCCACCATGATTCAAAGAAGGTATGAACTAAGTGATGAACAATGGGAACAAATTAAGGATATGTTC
>NZ_SKCD01000007.1 GCF_006542765.1 Paenibacillus luteus | reverse complement strand
GTTATCGCCAAATGCGTATCCAATTGAACCGTAAACTGAAAAAGACTTACAACAAAAAGCGATACTACGGGATCATGAGAGCTCTGGGATTGAAAGCAGTGATTCGGAGGAAACGTCCAAGTTACGTGAGAGCCACGGAAACACATGTTGCCGAAAACGTCATGAACCGTGACTTTCAAGCCGCTGCTCCGAACCTGAAGTGGTGTACAGATGTCACTGAACTGAAGTATGGGAACGGCCGAAAGTCCTATTTAAGCGCCATTATTGATGTGCACGATAACTCCGTCGTTTCGTGGGCGCTCAGCCACTCCAACAACAACAAATTGGTCATGGACACGGTAAAGAAAGCATATAGGGGAAAACGTGGGATCACGCCACTTCTGCATAGTGACAGAGGTTTCCAATATACCTCGCATGAATATAATCGCTTGAAGGTGAAATACGGTTTCACAACAAGCATGTCTCGTGTGAGTCGCTGCCTGGATAACCAGCCGATAGAGCGATTTTGGGGCACATTCAAGGCAGAAAGCTTTTATTTGAAGAAATACGATACCTACGATGAAGTTCTAGAAGATGTAAGGAACTATATTCGATACTACAACAACTACCGATATACGGAGCGACTTAACGGCTTGTCTCCCCGTGAGTATCGCCGAGCTTCGTAATGAAATAATCCCCCAGTTCTCTGTACTTGAACTGAGGGATAGGCCTAACCGTTTTTTGTTTTTTTCACTGTCTACTTGACAGGGAGCACTTCATTCATCAACCGGTACGGGCTGTTTGTGCTTTCCGATCAGACTAGGCGTCTGCGGATCGCTCCTGAGATCAGGTCGATGATCGTAATCAGAATGACAATACCGAGCAGAATAATGCCAACGCGGTCCCAGTTGCGAGTACTGAGGGCGAAGATCAGCGGCGTACCGATGCCGCCTGCGCCGATTACGCCAAGAATGGTTGCAGATCGCATATTAATTTCAAAACGGTAGAGCATATATGATAGAAAGCCTGGCAGTACTTGCGGGAGAACGGCAAACCATAAGATTTGCAGCCGGTTTGCCCCAGAGGACAACAGCGCTTCGACGGGGCCTTTGTCCATATTTTCGACTTCATCGGCAAACAGCTTGCCAAGCATGCCGACCGAATGCAAGCCAAGCGCAAGCACGCCGGCGAAGGAGCCAGGTCCAACGGCTTTAATAAACATGAGTGCGAGCACCATTTCGGGAACGGCCCGAATGAAGCTGAGCAGCATTTTGCCTGAGCCGGAGATGGCCCTGGAATTGCTCATGTTCACCGCAGCCCAGAAGGCAAGCGGCAGACAAAGCAGCGTGGATATAAACGTGCCTAAGACGGAGATGGCGAGCGTATCCAGCAAGCCTCGCAGTAAGTCCTCCCCTTCGGGCAAATAAACGAAACCCCAATCGGGCGAGAAAATGCCGCTTACAATTGACTTCGTAATTTGTACGGCTGTCTCCTTGATGCCTGTAAAGGGGACGCCTGCGAAAGCCCAAACATAGACGGCGGCAAGCGCCAAATAAATTAGCCAGCGGTAACGGTTCTTTTTCGGCCTCTGAACGAGGGTATTCCAAGGTTTGGTCATAATAGCTTCTCCCGCAGTTTCGTGCTTGAATAGTCAATGAGCAAGACGATGCCTAATGTAAAAAGAATAATGACGCAAGTCTTGTCGTATTCCAGAAATCCTAGCGTGATCTCATAATAATGCCCGATGCCGCCTGCGCCGACGAGCCCAAGCACGGCAGCTGCGCGGACGTTGATTTCAAAGGTATAAAGCGTAAAGGACATGAAGTGGGCCTGTATTTGCGGAATAACCGCATACCAGATCTGCTGCAGGCTGCCCGCGCCGACGGCGGTCATCGCTTCGAGCGGACCACGGTCGATGGACTCCAAAGCTTCATAGGAGAGCTTGGCGATCAGGCCCAATGAAAAGACGGCCAAAGCCATCGTTCCCGGCAGCGGGCCGATGCCGACGATGGCGACAAAGATTGCTGCTAGCAGCAAATCAGGAATCGTGCGGATGAGATTAAGCACAAAACGTACAGGATGGCGCAGCCACCAGCTTTTCGTAATGTTGCTGGCGCTTAGCAAGGCAACAGGAATGGCAAGAATTGCGCCAATGGTCGTGCCAATAAGCGCCATGCGAATAGTCTCCAGCATAGCTCCGACAATATTGTCGAAATACGTCCATTTGGGCGGGAACATTTCGGCTAGCAGGTCGAACATATTAGGAAAACCTTCGATCAGTTCACCCATTGTCGCTTCGGTCTGAACGGAGCTTCCCCATAGCAGCAGGATAACAATGGCTGCCGTCAAATAATGCTTGAGCTTGCTTGGCGGCTTCGGATGCGGAAGAGATTTATTGGTATTCATGCGCGCCGTGCTCCCAGCAGCTCGTCCTCTTCAATCGGGCGACCGTAAATTTCCGCGAATATCTCGTCCGTGGCTTCTGCTACCGGTCCGTCATACACGACCTGTCCACCTCGCAAGCCGACGATACGTGTCGCATATTGCCTAGCTAGATCGACGTAATGCAGGTTTACAATCGTTGTGATGCCCAGCTCTAGATTGATTTTTTTTAAATCGTCCATGACCTGCTTCGTCGTTAGCGGATCTAGCGAGGCAACAGGCTCGTCTGCCAAAATAATTTTGGCTTCCTGCGCGAGTACCCGCGCGATCGCCACCCGCTGCTGCTGTCCGCCGGAGAGCTCGTCGGCACGTGAATAGGCTTTCTCGATAATGTTGACGCGGTTCAGCGCCTCAAAGGCCAGGTTCATGTCCCGCTCGGGAAACCGGCCCGTCATGGTGCGGAGAGTGGAATGATAGCCTACGCGTCCAGCAAGGACGTTGCGAAGCACGGATGAGCGCTTAACAAGGTTAAAGCTCTGAAAGATCATGCCGATATTGCGGCGAATCAAGCGCAGCTGCCTGCCCTTGGCGCTGGTAATGGATTTGCCATCGATCAAAATATCGCCCTCCGAGATGTCATGGAGGCGGTTAATGGAGCGCAACAGCGTTGATTTACCGGCGCCTGACAGTCCGACGATGACGATAAATTCGCCTTCGCCGAAGGTAAGGTTAATTTGATTTAAGCCCTTTGTCCCGTTGGGGTACAATTTCGTAACGTTGCGAAGTTCGATCACGGGAGTATCATTCCTTTTTAAGGATAAGTTTTGATAGGTTTTATATATTTTCAGGAAGCGAATTTAGAGGGAAATTCTCCTGCTATTTAAATGCAATTTGGAGTTTTGGGGCAATTAGAAGGAATTTCTCCCTCTAATTCCAATGATCCAGCCCTATTTGACGCAAACCAGCTGGATTAACAGGACAAATTCCCACTAATTCACAAGCAAACGGAATAAAGCTAGTTTAGCGGGAAATTTTCCATCAAAATAGGCTAGTAGATGGAAACGGCCAGACATGCTTGTACAGTTGGAAAAAGCATAGCCAGCCCGGTCGCGAATCCGCCCGAACTGGCTGTCCATACGTCAATGCTTTTGGAATGGAAGGAAGCATGAAGCTTCTGCTTGAAACCTACTAACAACTACTCGGTTTTAACCTTCTCACCGTATTCGCGAACAATGTTGAAGATGCTGTCTTCGGATTTGACATAGCCTTGATGGGAATAAATATCGAAAATAATTTGGCGAGTTGCATCGTCTTGGCCAAGTGAAATAAAGGCATCCTGAATCTTAGCGATCCATTCCGCATTCATGTCGGAGCGAACGGAAATCGTGTCGTTTGGAATGTTCTCGGTGTATGTGAGGACGCGCGTGTCATCAAATACGGTTGGGAAATCCTTTGCAACGGTGGTACGGGCATCCTGGAAAATTGCCGCTGCGTCAACGTCGCCGTTCAGTACGGCGATTACGCCTTGGTCATGGCCTTTTACTGTAACAGCCGAAACGTCCTTCAGCGGATCGATGCCTGCTTCGAGCAGCTTGCCTGCCGGCCAAACGAAGCCTGCGGAGGAAGTCACGTTTTGGTAGGCAATCTTTTTGCCTTTCAGATCCTCAATTGTCTTGATATCGGAATCCTTCTTTACGATGATCATGGATTTGTAGAAATCAACGAGCTGGTCGGTAGGAGCGCCTGAATCATCCTGTACGCCAAAACGCTGCGCTTGAAGAATGACCTCGGCTGCGCCTTTATCCTTAGCTAGTACATAAGCCGTCGGAGGCAGGAAGCCTACGTCTACTTTTTTGGAAGCCATCGCTTCAATAATCGTGTTGTAATCTGTGGAAATGCTCACTTTGACCGGAATTCCTAGCTTGTCCGACAGCAGCTGTTCCAGCGGCTTAGCCTTTGCTTCCAATGTATCTGCATTCTGTGAAGGTACGAATTGTACGGTTAGTGTTTCTGGCACGTATCCTGCGGCCTGTTCGGTTGCAGCAGGCGCGTTGGTGCTGGCGTTGTTTGTCGCTGCGGCTTCATTGTTTGATTTGTTAGCGCCGCATGCGCTAAGCAGGGATACGGATAATAGTAGCGGTAGGACAAACTTGGTCATTTTTTTCAAGTGGTAACCCTCCAGATTTTCTAATGTATGGTACTTGGTTAACTATAAGGACGGTTTATTATCTGTCCGTAAAGCAGGCGATAAGCTTTTGTAAAGCAGCGGAACGGCATTCTCACCCCTCATCTGAATCGGTTAAGATATATGGATGCAAGGCGAATGAACGCAATCGGAGGGAAGTTATACCATGACTCAAACGAATAAATATACATGCGAAATAATGGTAACCAGCGATCTTCACGGTCACATTCGGCCAGTCGATTACCGCACTCGCGAGGAGCGGCCTGCGGGACTTGCCAAGCTGGCAACGCTGGTGAAGGAGGCCAGGCAGCAATCGCCAGAGCTTATTCTGCTGGATAACGGCGATCTGCTGCAAGGAACGCCATTTGCCTATTACGCAGCAACGGCCGGCAAGCAGCGGCTCAATCCTGCGATAGCAGCGTTGAATGAACTGCAATACGATGCAGCCGTGCCTGGCAACCATGAATTCAACTATGGCTTGGAGCTGCTGGGCAGGGCGATCGAGGATTCGGATTTTTCATGGCTTTCATCGAATATCCTAAGCGCCAAGACGGATAAACCCGCGTTTGGCCAGCCTTATATTGTAAGGACTTTAACAAGTGGAATCAAAATAGTAATACTAGGTGTTACCACGCATTACATTCCGCATTGGGAGAACCCGGCGCACTTGGAGGGACTCGCTTTTCAAGATGCGCTTGCATCCGTCAAGGAATGGGTTGCTACGATCCGAGCGATAGAGCAGCCGGATTTGCTTGTGGTTGCTTATCATGGAGGGTTTGAACGGGACCTGATGAGCGGGGAACCTGCCGAGAAGCTGACAGGCGAGAATCAAGCCTATGCGATGTGCACAGAGGTCCTGGGGATTGATGTGTTAATTACGGGCCATCAGCATCGAATGCTTGCGAGTGAGGTGAACGGGGTTACGGTTATTCAGCCAGGCTTCAACGGACAGGCCATAGGCAAGATCAGCGTCGCATTTGAAAGAAAGAAGGGAGATGGCTGGGCAATCGTGTCGAAACAGGCGGAACTGCTGCAAGCAAATGAAACAGTAGCAGCCGATCCCGCTATTATGGCGCTGACGCGTGAAGCGGAGGAAGAGACGCAGCGGTGGCTTGACCAGCCTATCGGCCGAATCAACGGAGATATGACGATCAAGGACCCGCTCGGCTGCCGCAGTGCGGACAATCCTTTCATTGAATTTATGAACAAGGTACAGATGGAGGCGGCTGGCGTGGACATTTCGAATGCGGCACTCCTGAATAATGAGTCGGAGGGCTTTAGCGGCGAGGTGACGATGCGCGCTATCCTGACGAATTTTATGTACCCGAATACGTTAACCGTATTGAGATTAAGCGGCAGCGATATTAAAGCCGCGCTGGAGCAGACGGCCGCTTATTTTCAAATGAACGAAGATGGGTCGCTCGGGGTCAATCCTGCCTATATTGAGCCCAAGCTGCAGCACTACAACTATGATATGTGGGAAGGCATCACGTATGAGCTGAATGCCGCGAGGCCAGTGGGACAGAGGGTGGCGAAATTGCTTCGGAACGGGCTGCCTTTGCTGGCCGATGAGCAGTTGGACGTCGTGATGAACAATTACCGGGCTGCGGGCGGAGGCGATTACGAGATGTACCAAGGCAAACCCGTGATTCGGGAGGTACAGATGGATATGGCGGAGCTAGTTGCGGGTTATTTGCAGAAACATAGCGAGGTAGAGGCGACTTGTAATCTCAATTGGCGAGTTGTTCTGGAAGGCTAACAATTATCTAAAGCATTCCTCTCATTTATCTAATAATACTCTGCTAGGATGGGATTACGATACGATTCGAATGCCAAACTAGATTGATTACAAGGGAGAGTATTAAATGCTTGCAGTTTTGAAATTGGATTATTGGTCAAAAATGTCATTCCGCTTTAAATTGCCTGCCATGATTTGTTTGCTCGTATGTATTGTTTTGGCATCAACCAGCTTCATTTCGTATCAGATCGCCTCCGGCATTACGCTGGACAAAAGCAAAGATGAGATCAAAGCTACTTCGGATCGCATTGGCGAAGGATTGTTTTCTGCCGTACAGCTCGAGCAGCAGTCTGTTTATTTGTTGTCGATTAACTCGGCGCTTACCGCTTTATTGGAGTTAAGAGGTGCGGGTACGATGACGGAAGAAGAGTTCTACTCTAAATCGAATTCCATGTTTGTGAAAGCAAATCAGACGCTGGAAGCGAGTATTAAAGGCATGCCGGGGAATGAGACGCTGATGCTGATTGATACCAAAGGCATTGTTATTGCGTCCAGTAATCCAGCGGTTGTAAAAAACAGCCGTGCTGACCGGCAATATTTCCAAGACAGTCTGAAAGGGAAAACGGTAGTTAGCGAATCGCTTTTATCGAAAGCAAGCGGAAACCAAGTGAATGTTTTCTCGCAGCCAGTATACGATTCGAACGGAAAAGTACAAGGGGTGTTTATCTCTTCCGTTGTATCTGCTTTTTTTGTAGATAAATTAGGGAGCGTTAAAATAAATGATAAGGGCAATGTGCTTATTTTGGACCGAGTAGGCACATTGGTTTACCATTCCGGTGATGAGTCCCTTATCGGAAAGCCGCTTGAGAGCGGAGAATACAATGAAATTACTAAAGGTGCCGGTGACGGAAAGCTTGCGCAAGGTGAAGTGAAGCTGAAGGAAAAGGTAGCTTATTACTCAAAAATACCTGCAGCCGATTGGACGGTAATCGTTGAGGATAGTTACGAGGACGTCAATCAACCGCTGCAATCCATGATGAGTAAGATGGCTACCTCCATGATTATCGCTTTGGTGGTGTCGATTATCGTTGGAATATTGATCTCCAGATTGGTGACAAGACCGGTGGCGCAATTGACAGGACTATTCAAGAAGCTATCTTCCGGCGACCTCACGACAGTGGCAACGGGCAAATACAGCGGAGAATTTAAGGAGCTCGCGGATAGCTTTAATACGATGGCCGAGCGCAATAAGAACTTAATCTCCAGTATGAACAGCTCGATAGCGGTGCTTCACAACAGCACGAGGGAGCTGGACCAAACCTCCGCCCGGACGTCAACTTCAATTATGGAGACATCAACGACAACTTCCGAAATTGCGAAGGCGATGGAGTCGCAAGCGAACGACACCGAATCGATCGTGAATAAATTTATGGACGTAGGCGACAAAATCGAAAGTGCCACAGGCACATCGCTTACGATCAAAGCGAAGGCGGACGCTATTACCGACATTTTTCAAGCTAACCATGAGGTTATCGAAACCCTGGTTGCCATCAATGTGAAAAATGAAGAAGAGGTTCGCAAAATATCGGAAATTACGCGGCAGCTTGCGGAAAGCTCATCTGGCATTGGGCGCATGACCGATGCGATTGCCGAGATTGCCAATCAGACCAAGCTGCTTGCCTTGAACGCTTCGATTGAAGCGGCACGGGCGGGAGAGCACGGCAGAGGATTCGCCGTGGTCGCAAGTGAAATAAGAAAGCTTGCGGAGCAGACCTCCGTACAATCCCAGGAAATTAACGCCATCGTGGGCCAAACGATCAATCACGTAGAGCAAAACAATCAAAGCGTTCATATCATTGAAGGCATTACGGAGCAGCACAATGACAGCGTAGGGCAAACCAAGCAGTCTTTCGATCTCGTCTCGGGGCATGTAAAGGATATTATCGAGCAGGTAAGAGAGATGGCAGAAGTGCTGTACGAGGTTGAGAATGACAAGAATGAAGTGCTTGCTGCCGCTCAAAACCTATCAGCTTCCGGAGAGGAAGTGTCCGCCTCTGTCGAAGAGGTAACCGCAACCGTACAGGAGCAGGCAGCCATGGTTCAGCAGCTTGCGGAAATGGTAACGACCATCGATAAACTTACACAGGATTTAGCGGTCGCTTCGGCCCAGTTCAAAACGGAATAGCAATAAGAGGCTGCTCCCCAAAGCCATGCTGCATGCATAGCTGAGGAGCAGCCTTTTTTTGGGGACTATGCTATATCCCGAAAGTTTCTTTTAAGTGAGCTTGGCCTTAATGTGAAATCTTAGGTTAAATATGGTATGTTAGTAGAAATAGCGTTTAACAGGAGCGGTTTGTTCATGAAGGTTAGTATTTTTGATGTGGCCAAAAAATCAGGTTTGTCGGTCGTGACAGTATCCAGGGTACTCAATAATTCAACTTCAGTTCGGCAAAAAAACAAAGATAAAGTGCTGCAAGCGATGAAGGATTTGGATTATCATCCAAACGCCTCGGCCCGAAGCCTGGCAAGCGGAAAAACAGGGATTATCGGACTTACGCTAACTACCTTGCATGATACGGTTTTGGATGCAGTCGTTAAGGAAATCAATGATTGCTTGGCAGAGCAGGGTTATTTCCTGGCGTTGTCCATTTCAGCAGGCGACGAAGACTCCTTTCAGCGCTCTATGTTTCAAGAAGACCGTGTAGACGGCGTCATCTTGCTATCGCCGATGAATGCAGATATATATGTGATGGAGCTCAAAAAAAGGAAGATTCCATTTGTAATTCTGGATAACCAGCAACGCAATCCCTCGGTTCCCTCTGTCGTGGTCAATAACTTTAAAGGCGGTTATGACGCAACCAAGCATCTCATCGATTTGGGACATACGGAAATTGCCCATATCAGCGGTCCAGATCCTTACTTAAGCAGCCGCGATCGTGAGCGTGGGTATTTATTTGCGCTTGAGGAGGCAGGGTTAACGCCATTCCATATTGAGCAAGGAACATTCGGCATTCCGTCGGGCTACAGCATTGCCATGCGCTGGATCCAGTCCGGCCGCTTGCCTACGGCGGTGTTTGCGGCGGATGATTTTATTGCTCTTGGGGTAATGGACGCTTTCAAGAACGAGAGAATACGCATACCAGAAGATGTATCTATCGTTGGATTTGACGATCAGATCTATGCGGAGGAATTTCGTCCTACCTTGACCACGATTCGCCAGCCGTTTGAGAAAATAGGACGTCAGGGTGTCGATATTTTGTTAAAATTAATTAAGGACCCATCCAAGCGGAACGTAACGATGGAATTCGATCCCACTTTGATTGTGAGAGAGTCAACGGGAGAGCCTCGGAAATCCTAATCGCAGGGCTCCTTACGGATAGATATCGTTAAAAGCGAGGACTTACAAGGTTTGCTGCTTCATTTAGCAAACCTTGAAGGTCCTTTTTTATTGCTGATTTCTTTTAACGATGAATCTCATCCTTATTCGACACTATTTCTCATCTTATATAGTTAAAACGCTTATACTTTTATTGTTTGATGCCATATCACTCCATTAAATTGTAACAAAAAAATGCAAAGAACAGCAAGAAACACACACTGATCTTGGGGTTTATCTTCAAAATACAAAGAAAAATACTTTGGAAGTGATTGACAGAGTGAGACTTACAGGATAAACTCTTTTTGAAAGATTAAAGCGCTTAAACTTTTAAAGGGGAAGTTGAAAATTAGCCTAAAGGAGTGGTAAAGCCATCAATGGGTTTGAAATTATCGCTCATATTGGCATCAAATTAAAATGATAACGCTTACAGAAAAGGTGTTATAGTATGCGCTTTTGTTTTCATTACAGAAAAGAAAAGAGGTCAAAAAACATGTTTATCAAAAGAAAAAGGAAGAACTCATTTCATGTAATCACGTGTTTGGTACTAACGTTCATGCTATTACTGACGCCATATTCAAGTTTTGCAGCTGAAGGTGAAACGGCTGCGGGAGCGGGGCCGTTCAAGGCATTCCCTCAGCACACGTCTTATGTGGAGGGCAGCATTAAGCCAAACCATGTGGCGCAAGCCGATTTGGATGATACCGTATCGAGATTATATGACGAGTGGAAAGCGAAATACTTGAAAGAAAATCCTTATACGCCTGGCCAATATTATGTCTGGTATGCAGATGGCGACTGGTTTGAAGACAATGAGATTACCGTTTCCGAGGCGCATGGTTACGGCATGCTGATTACCGCACTAATGGCGGGCCACGATGCGGATGCGAAGAAATATTTTGACGGCATGTATCGATATTTCAGAGCGCATCCAAGTGAGATTAATCCGGATCTGATGGCTTGGCAGCAAGCCGATGATGGAGAGTCGATCATAGATATTAACGGCGTTGACTCGGCTACGGATGGCGATATGGATATCGCTTATGCACTGCTGCTCGCAAGCGAGCAATGGGGCAACGACGGGGGTATTGATTATTTGGCGGAGGCCCGCAAGGTAATCAAAGCAATTATGGATAGCGAAGTCAATCAAACCGACTGGCTGCTCAGAATTGCCGATTGGGCAACGGACGGAAAATATGCAACGGCAACGCGTCCGTCAGATTTCATGCTGCAGCATATGAAGGATTTTGGAGTCGCTTCCGGCGATAGCCGCTGGAAGCAAGTAGTGGATCAAACTTATAGCGTTGTGCAGCATCTGTATAAGAACTATAGCCCGAATGCAGGCCTTCTGCCGGATTTTGTTATCAAGGATGAAGGCAGCGGCAGCTTTATCCCTGCACCGCCGTATTTCCTGGAATCGGACACGGACGGCGATTACAGCTACAATTCCTCGCGAACGCCTTGGCGGATAGGTACGGATTACCTCATTACGGGGGAACCGCGGGCCAAAGAACAGTTGAGCACTTTAAATATGTGGATTCGCGAGAAAACGAACGGCGAGCCAGAAAACATAATGGCTGGTTATCGTTTGGATGGATCGGAAGCATTAACGGATTATCAAGACATTACCTTCTCTGCTCCATTGATGGTGAGTGCCATGATCGATTCTTCCAATCAAGAATGGCTGAATAAATTATGGGACCACAATGCTGCGGTTAAGACGGAGGATGATCTTTATTTCGGAAATAACCTCCGTTTGCTTAGCATGATCGTCGTATCCGGCAACTGGTGGACGCCTACGATCGTGGATGCGGAGGCTCCCACTGAACCGGCGGATCTGAAGGCGGAAGCGGTATCCGGCTCTCAAGTTAATCTGACTTGGTCTTCATCCAAAGATAATTTGGGAGTAGCAGGCTACAAGGTTTTCCGTAATGGCGTCGAGCTCGCTGTGACGACGCTAACCTCTTATAGCGATACGGGCTTAAGCCCGGCAACTTCATATCAGTATTATATAATCGCGTTTGACCAAGCCAATAACTTCTCCAAGGCCAGCGATGCGAGAAACATTACTACGCCTGGCGGTTCAACAGGAAGCATAGGCGGCACAGGCGGAACGGGCGTCACCGAGGTTGTCTCTACGAATGGCAAAGCAACCATACCTACGGGTTACCCGGCTAAGGTGAGCTTGGGTGAGAAGATTAAAATAACGATCCCAGCCGGATCGACGGAGCAGCAAATGTTGCTCACGATTGAAGAGCTGCTGGATGCGGCTAAGCTGTTTGCGAAGAATGAGGTATCTCTCAGCCCGGTGTTTGAAATTCTGAAGGATAAGGCTGGCAAGTTCAGCAAGCGTATCACGCTTGTCTTCGAGTTTAACCCATCATTGCTGAAAGAAAACCAGACGGCGGGCGTATTCTACTTCGATGAGGCGACGAAGAAATGGGTGCTCATCGGTGGAGAAGTGACCGGTAACCGCATTGAGGTCGAAGTGGACCACTTCACGAAATTCACCGTGCTGGCGATGAACAAGGCGCCACTCAGCTTCAAAGATATCGAAGGTCACTGGGCTCAGTTCAATATCCAGCAAGCAACTTCGGAAGGATTCGTGAATGGATATGCTGACGGTACATTCAAGCCTAACCTTTCGGTAACGCGGGCAGAATTTGCCGTGATGATGATGCAAATGCTGAAACCAGAAACCAGTGGCAGTGAGCTGCTATTTAAAGATAAGGCCGCTATCGGCGAATGGGCTATCAAGGCAGTAGCTCAAGCTGTGGAAGCGGACATTATTAAAGGCTATGCGGATGGTACCTTCCGTCCAAATGCAAACATAACGAGAGCCGAGATGGTGGTCATGATTGCGAAGGTGGCCGGCATGGAGGCAGAAGCGGTGGGCAAAACCAGCTTTGCTGATGACAGCGACATTCCTGCCTGGGTGAAGAAAGCGGCTGAAACGGCTAAGACGCTTGGCATTGTACAAGGACGCAGCGGCAATGCCTTCGTATCGTCTGGCGCAGCTACTCGCGCAGAAGCAGTGACGATGCTGCTGAAATTAAATGAGATTTTAGAAAAATAAAGCTTGAATGATCCGGAGACGGAAGTGGGGGCGATTGTACTGAAGCGCAGCAAAGGGCAAAGGCGTGAAAGCAAATATTTTTACTTATTCATTTCGCCCTGGATGATCGGTTTTCTATTATTTGCACTGTATCCAGTGGGGGCTTCCTTGTATTACAGCTTTACGGATTACGACATTATTCATTCGCCGGTCTTTATCGGCGGGGATAATTTTAAAGAGCTCTTCCATGACGAGCAATTCTGGAACTCTATCGTCGTTACACTCAAATACACCTTTATCAGTGTTCCGATCACGTTGTTTCTTTCACTGATTTTTGCGATTTTGATCAACCAGAAAGTTCCCTTCAGCGGCTTCTTTCGTACAGCGATGTACTTTCCGAGCATGATTTCGGGTGTATCGATGGCGCTGCTCTTTTTTTGGGTGTTCAATCCGCAGGCGGGATTGTTCAACTATGGGCTATCGCTGTTTGGGATCGAACCGATTCACTGGTTCTTGGACGACCGCTACGCATTATGGGCTTTGATTATGATGTCATTTTGGGGATTAGGCGCAGGGATGCTTATCTTTCTCGCTGGTCTCCAAGGCGTGCCGTCGCATCTGCTGGAGGCTGCGAGGCTGGATGGGGCGGGGCGCTGGAGAACTTTTTGGAGCGTGACGTTCCCGATGATCTCACCGGTGTTTCTGTTTCAGCTGATCATAGGCGTGATCGAATCCTTTCAAGTCTTTACACAGGCGTATACCATTACTCGCGGAGGACCAAGTTATTCTACTTGGTTCTACGTATACAACATTTATATTAATGCGTTCAAAAATTTCCGTTACGGCTATGCTTCAGCGATGGCTTGGCTGCTTCTCATTGCCGTGTTAATCATTACTTACCTCATCATGAGGTCTTCGAAGCGTTATGTTTATTACGAAGGGGGGCGTGACAGATGAGCGAAGTAGCCCTGGAGAATAAAAAGAATACGGTGCAAAAAAAGAAGAAATGGAAGCTGTCGCAGCTAATCGGATTTGTTATCCTTCTAGTCGTGACCATAACGATGCTGTCTCCCGTTTGGTTTATGGTGACTACCTCGCTAAAGACGACGAAGGAATTGCTTCTTTTTCCTCCAACCATAATTCCGAAGGTGTTCGCGTGGGGAAATTTCAGTGAATTATTCACCAACACCGACATCAAATTCGGCCAGCAGTACATGAACAGCTTAATCGTTGCGATATGCACCGTCATCGGCACAATCATTTCTTCATCTCTAGTTGCTTTTGGATTTGCTAGGTATCAAACGAGAAGCAGCGGTTTTATGTTCATGCTGGTGCTTAGCACATTAATGCTGCCGTATCCGGCAATCATGATCCCGCAGTTTCTGCTCTTTATGAATCTCGGCTTGCATGATTCCTTGCTTCCATTGATACTGCCGTCCTTTTTTGGGTCTGCTTATATGATATTTTTGTTGAAGCAATTTTTCTCTACGATGCCGGATGAGCTTTACAATGCGGGTCGAATCGATGGCTGCAGCGAATTCCGCCTCTATTGGAATTTAACGCTTCCGTTAGCTGGCCCTGCGCTTGCGACGGTTGCCATCTTCTCCTTCATTTGGAGCTGGAATGATTTGCTCACGCCGGTCTTGTATTTGGATTCGCAGGAGAACTTTACGCTTCCGATCGGCATGGCTGCTATGCTGTCGTCGAAGTTCCGGCTTGCTCCGTGGAATCTATTAATGGCGGCTTCCATTCTATCGGTCATGCCGATTGTGCTTTTATTTGCAGTAGCACAGAAAAGATTTGTCGAAGGTATCGTGCTCACGGGCATTAAATAAGCCTTGCGCCGATATCGAATGAAAAATAAGGGGGAAATAAGGAAGATGAACAAGAAATGGATGTCCATTGCGATTAGCTTGACTCTCGTATTTGCTTTACTGGCAGCGGCATGCTCGAATAAGGAGAAGACAGATGGCGGCAAAGGCGAGAAAGTAACGATTACCCATTATACAATTGACTCGCCAGACAGAACCTTCGTTGAGAAGCTAATCCCGGATTTCGAAGCGAAGCATCCTAATATTAAGATTAAAGTAACTAAAGCGCCTTATGAGCAGTTCGACTCTAAGCTGCAATCCTCCATTGCTGCAAAGAATGCTCCGGACGTTACTTCTCACTGGGGATACGGCGGTTTTATGGAGTATTACAATAAGGATATGCTGATGGATTTGTCACCCTATTTGGAGGGCTTCAAAGCATCGGATTACAACATTCCCGATGATGTCATGGACATCTATAAGGTCGATGGGAAAACCTACGGCATTCCTCTTAATAGCTATGTGACCGTCATGCTTTATAACAAAGACTTGTTCGATAAGGCGGGTCTCCCTTATCCTCCAACGGATTATGAAGACAAAAGCTGGACCTTTGAGAAAATGGTAGAATACGCGCAAAAAATGACGGTAGACTCCAAAAATATGGAGGAAGCGCAGTATGGTGTCGATTTCGGCTTTGGCGAGCGTGATCAACGTCCCCAATACTTCGGAGCGAATGTTTATTCCGATGATACTTGGACAAATGGCGGCAAGCCTTCCGAAATTAACCTATCCAAACCAGAGGTAGTGGATGCCTATAAAACCCTCTATGGTCTCATTTACGATAAAAAGGTTGCTCCAACGCCGGCATTCTCTCAATCCGTTTCGGGCCAATTCGGTGATCCGTTCTTATCCGGAAAAATCGGAATGTCCGTGGTTGGCTCGTGGAGCTTGGCTGCTGCAGCGGATTTCAGCTTTAATGTAGGTGTAGCCGCAGTGCCGCAAAGCCCGAAAGGCGATGTAAGAAGCGTGCTTTACGTAGATCCGCTGTTCGTTCTGAAGGACTCCAAGCATCCGGAGGAAGCTTTGGAATGGATCAAATATTTGATTACGACTGAAATTCAGGAAAAATCGATTGAGCTCAGCGGTGGAAATCCGCCGGTAAACCAAGCGGCAGCTGAGAAATACTACAACAACTTTGAAGGCATCGACCCAAAAGGGATTCAACAGGTATTTGATGGCGCATATAAATATGGTTTTGAATCCTACAACCATCTGATTTCCAACTACTCGCAAATCAATGAATTGTTCATTAACGAGCTAGCGGGCGTTGAGAATGGCGATAAGAAAGTAGAGGAAGTGCTTCCTGTTATCGAACAGAAGCTGAAGGATCTTCTAGCGAGAGTAAACAAACCATAGAACATAGGCTTTGAGGAGGGGGCGTAGGTGCTGCTCCCCCGCTTTCTTTTTGTAAAGGTAATCACTTTGGTTTGAGGAAGGCGTTTGCTATGAAAGTAAGCATATTGGACGTAGCTAAGAAATCAGGGCTTTCCATTGTAACGGTCTCTCGCGTATTGAACAATTTACCTAGCGTGAGATCGGGCAATAGGGATCGTGTACTGCAAGCGATGAAGGATTTGGATTACCATCCTAACGCTTCGGCCAGAAGTCTTGCCCGTGGTAAGACGGGGATTATCGGACTATCCTTGACGACGCTCTATGATTCCTTTCTAGATTCCGTCGTCAAGGAAGTGAATGATTGTTTGGCGGAGAAGGGCTACTTTCTTGCGTTGTCGATTTCCAGCGGAGACGATGATCAAGCTCACCGCTCCTTGTTTCAAGAGGATCGAGTGGATGGCGTCATTCTGCTGTCGCCGATGCGTGAGGATGAATATGTGCTCGACCTGAAGAAAAATCAGATTCCGTTCGTGATGCTCGACAATCAGCAGCTTAATTCCTCCGCCACCTCTGTTATTGTAGATAACTTTCATGGCGGCTATGAAGCTACCAAGCATTTAATCGGGCTTGGCCATCAGGATATTGCGCATATTAGCGGTCCGGAGCTGTTCCTAAGCAGTCGTGAAAGGGAGCGGGGCTACCGTGCTGCCTTAGCTGAAGCGGGATTTCAGCCTTACTGCGTAGAGCGAGGGGATTTTGAAATCTCAACGGGCTATCGCATTGCCCAGGCCTGGATAGAATCCGGCAAGCTGCCAACAGCGCTATTCGCGTCGGATGATTACATGGCGCTTGGCGCGATGAATGCATTCATGAACGAGGGAATACGAGTACCGGAGAAAATATCTATTATCGGGTTCGACGACCAGTTCATTGCCTCCGAATTTCGGCCGATGCTGACGACCATGCGGCAGCCGGCGGACCAAATCGGAAGGACGGGTGTGGATTTACTGCTTAAAATGATTAATGGCGGAGTTAAACGAAACGTGACGGTCCAGTTAAGTCCGGAGCTTGTCGTTCGTGAATCGACTTCCCCTATGTCTTCATAATCGCAGGTGCGTATACGAAAAAGGCAGCTATCCTCTTCGGAGGGCAGCTGCCTTCTTTGCGTTTGCTTTCTTAACCTTTCACCGCGCCGGCTACAACGCCTTTGACGATGTACTTTTGCAGGAAGATGAACACGATAATCGATGGCAGCACGGCCATGACCATGGCGGTCATCGCATATTGCCAGTCGGAAGTATATTGGCCGACGAAGGTGTAAGCGGCGAGCGTCAAGGTTTTGGTGTCGGGCGAGCCGTTAACCATGAGCAGCGGGAGCAGGAAGTCATTCCAGATCCACATGACATCAATGATAACGATCGTTGTTGTAACCGACTTAAGGAGCGGAAATATCACTAGGAAAAATAATTTAAAGCCGGAAGCGCCGTCAATTGTAGCGCTCTCGTCGATTTCCTTCGGAATGCCCTTCACAAAGCCATGATAGATGAACACCGCGAGCGGTGCGCCGAAGCCCCAGTAAAGAATGCCGAGCCCCCAAGTGCTCTCGGACAAGTTTAAGTTTTTGGCAAGCTGAAGCACGGTAAGCATAATCGATTGGAACGGAATCAGCATCGGCATAATGCAGAGCAGGTAGATTAGGCCGCTCCAACGCGTCTTCGTTCTCGCCAGCTTATAGGCTGCGATGGAGGAGACAAGAATAATGCCGGCAAGTCCCACGGTCGTAATAATAAAGTTGTTAAGGAACAGCTTCGGATAGTTGATGAACGACCATACGTAGGAATAGTTCTCGAATACGAGCTGCTTTGGCAGGGCCACGACATCGGTCATGACCTCGCCGAAGCTCTTGAACGAGTTGTTGATCGCCAGAAATAAGGGATAGAGAAACACAAGCGAGAGAAGCACCATGACGACTTCCAGTACGATGCGCCCTGTTCTTGCTTTGGCATGCGTATTCATTAGGCTTCAACCTCCCTGCGTTTGAAGATCGTCAATTGAATGATAGTCACGAACAATACCGCAACGAATAGGATAAGCGCTTTGGCTGTTCCGTAGCCATAAAGATTGTTTTGGAACGTATCTCTGTAAATGTCATAAGCGATACTATAAGTCGTTCCGCCAGGTCCGCCGCCAGTCAAAGACAGGATGACGTCAAAGACTTTGATGGAGTTGGTCAACGCCATGAAGACGGAAATCGTGATGGACGGCGCTAGCAGCGGCAGCGTAATGCTGAAGAAGCGTCTTAACGGACCCGCGCCATCGACGGTTGCGGCTTCCTTGAGATCATCCGGCACCGACTGCAAGCCGGCAATGTAGATCACTAAGTAGAAACCGATTGACTGCCAAATCGAGACCAGCAGGATCGAGACGAAGGCTAGCCCGGGCTCGCCGAGCCAGCTTAGGTCGAATATGCCCCAGCCCGTGCTCTGCGCAAGCGATTCAAAGCCTTGCATAAAGATAAACTTCCAGATAAAGCCAACGATGACGAGGCTTAGAATATAGGGAATAAAGAAAGCGGCGCGCAGCCATGAAGTCGTTTTGAGCTTCATATCCAAAATAACAGCCAGCACAATGGCCAGCACATTCACGAGCACGATATACAAAACCGCATATTTGATCGTGAACCATGCGGAGCTTGCAAAGTTGGCATCGCCCGTAAAAATTTGCTTAAAGTTATCAAGCCCAACGAAGGTTGGATGCTTGGAAATTCCGTTCCATTTGGTCATGGAATAACGGATGGTCATGGCGAACGGGATATAGAACGCTACGGCGATACAAATTAATACCGGCAAGGTGAAGATGCCGAATTCGAGCTTCTCGCTCCATTTTCTCCCTAATGCTTTAAACATCAACGCACCTCTTTTCTTCTCTGTTCGTCTAATGGCTGTTTGCTTCTGCTATACAAGCGTGATTGGCGTATGCCATGATGAAAGGCAGAACGGCTAACGCGGGAACACAGGCAGAGCTCGTTTCCGAGGCTGTACATTTTTGTTTTCAATCCATCGCCATTCGTTATAATGTGTATTATAAAACAGCCGCCCACCTGCAAAAATGGATTTAAGAAATCAGTTAGGGGTAAAAAGGTGAACGGAATGCCGGGCTGAAGGGAAGAGGGAAATGATCATAAATCGAGCTGGGAAAGCCGTTAAAGCAATAGCCGAGCGCATGTCGAGAAGACTGGTGAACAAGCTTATTTTGCTTTTCACGTCCATTATTATACTCGTGGTCGGGTCGCTGACTTATATTTCATATCAAATGCTGCAGAAGGAGTCGGTCACAAGCAGCATAGCCAGCACTTCAAACAACCTGCTGCTCGTTAACCAGAACATGGAGGACTATTTGAAAGGAATGGAGCAGTTATCGCTGCCGCAGATCCGCTATGATGAAATTACTTATGCCATTACGCATGAGTCGGTGGATTATGCTTCGAAGATGTATTTGGAGGATTATTTGCGGGAGCTGTATTATTCCAGAAATGATCTGGAAGCGATCTTTCTCTATGTGGTGAAGGAGAAAAAATATTATGCCATATCGAAGGAAAGCTATAATATTACCGTTCGTACGGGCGTGGACCCTGCCATCACCAAGCTGCCATGGTACGAGAAGGCGATGTCTAGCCCTTTTAACCGTTCGTACCAGTCGTTTGTTGAAGCAGACTCGGAGCCTGGGTATCCGGTAGACACGGAAAATAGCTTTATGGCCTATCACCGGGTGCTTCGCTCGATCGTATCGAGGCAGCCTCAGGCCGTGCTGTCATTTTATTACGATTCCTCGGTCAGAGACGAAATATTAAAGGATATACCCTTCGATGCAGGTCAGCATTTGCTGTATTTAAGTCCGGATAATGAGCCCTTTTATACGGATGATCCTGCTTTTTATGAGCGGGCTAAGGCTGGAGGCTTATTGGAACGTTTGGGACAACCATCAAGCAGGCAGCTGACCTGGTCGGAGGAAGAACAGAAGTACCTTGTCGTTTATGACATCGGTGAGCAAGAGGGCTGGAGGCTCGTTAAGCCGATTCCTTATACGCAAATCTATGAGGCGGCCCGAACGACACGCAACATCAGCTTTTCAATCGGTTTTCTGTTCTTGCTGCTCTCGATTATTGCGGTTACGTATTTCTCTAATGCGATTACTAAGCCGCTGAGGAAGCTTTCTTATCAGATGAATCGCTTCAGTACGGGGCATTTCGATGCGGAGGCAGAGGTAAGAGGCCGAGACGAGATTGCTTATTTGTCCCGTCATTTCAACCAGATGGTGAGAAGGACGAATGATCTCATCAATGAACGCTACAAGATGAAGCTGGTGGAGAAAAATGCGATATTGAAAGCGTTGGAGGCTGAAATTAATCCGCATTTTCTATATAATGCGCTGCAAGCCATTTCGACGAAAGCGCTCAAGAGTGAACGCTTTGACATCGTTGATATGGTTGACTCCCTAGCATTAACGCTGCGTTATTGCATAAGCGGTAAAGATATCGTGCAGTCGCGCGAGGAGCTGAAGCATATCGAACATTATTTGTCGCTGCAGAAGGCGCGCTTCGGCAGCCGCCTGCAGATGACTTATGAATGGGATGAATCGCTTATGGCGCTGGAAATACCGAAGCTGTCGCTTCAAACCTTAGTGGAAAACTCGATCAAGCACGCGCTGGAGAAAGTATCGAGCACGATTACGATAGATATCCGGGCCAAGCTGACCGAAGAGCATGCCGTCATATCCGTGCATGACAATGGACCAGGCTTTACGCCAGAGCGGCTCATAGAGGTGAGGCAATCCTTTTTGAGCGAGTGGGAGGAACGTGAGGATGTGGAGGAGAGCATCGGGCTTGTGAATTTGCATACCCGCCTGAGGCTGCTTTACGGAGACGAAGCGATGCTTCGGATCGAAACAGACGAGCTTGGAACAACAATGGAGATGCGGTTACCGCGGGAAGGAATCAGCCATGTATAGAGTGCTAATTATTGATGATGAAGAGCCGCTTCGCGAGGCCATTCGCATATTAGGAGATTGGAAGGGCTTGAACGTGACAGAAGTGCTTGAAGCAACCGATGGCAAGGTCGGACTAGAGATGCTGGCTGCTCACAAAATAGATTTGGCCATGGTGGATATGAAGATGCCTGTAGTAAACGGCGTGGAGCTGCTGCAGATGATCGAGCGCGATTATCCCGATTTGCTGACAGTTGTGATTAGCGGCTATAACGACTTCGAATATACGCGTCAAGCGATACGTTCTAAAGTCGTCGATTACTTGCTGAAGCCGGTGAATCGCAACGACTTGAACCAATCGCTCCGCAAAGCGATCGACGTGTTGGATGCGAAGCGGAAGAAGGACAGCGATTTTATCAATCGCAATATCACGCTCAACATGTCGCTGCCGCGTCTCAAGGAAAAAGTGTATTTGTCCATTATTGAGCGCAGCTTCAAAAGCCAAAGCAATGAGGCCTTCCTGCCTTTAATCGGGGCGGATGATCCCGGCAACCGCTTTACGGCGGTCGTGCTCCGCGTCTTAAATCTGGAGCAGATTCGGAAAAGCCGCTTTCATGAGGACACCGACCTTTTGCATTTTGCGGTGGCAAATGTCATGAATGAAATTGCTGGCGACCATTTTGGCGCATTCAGCTTTGCGAGCCCGAAGCAGGAGCGGGAGCTCATTGCGATCCTGACAATGAATGGCGGTTATGCGGAGGATATCGCGTACCATTCCATGCATCAAATGAATAAGGTCATTTCGACGTTAAAGGAGCTTTTTGGCATTGTAGTAGCGGCAGGAATCGGACATTCCAGCCCCGATGTCATGCAAATCGCAGCGTCCTATGAGATGGCCAAAGGCGCCATTAGCGGGATTGATCTGCTTAGGCTGAAAGGAGCTACGGTAACCAATGCCGCGGATAAGAACGTATCCGCTCCGAAAGACAACCAGTCGCTGACCAGCCGGATTCTAAATATCCGCACTGCGCTGGAGGGCGGAAACCCTCAACATGCGAAGGCGCTTGTGAGCGAGTATATCAAAAGGTGGAAAGCCTCGGAGCAATTCAGTATTGGAGAAGCAGACCGGGCATTGCATGAGTTTGTGATTCTGCTGAATGACATGTCGCTGGAGCTGGGCGTGAAGCCTGAGCAGCTTCCGCTTACAGGCGACCATGCACTGCGGGGCATTGGCATCTCTACCGATTTTGGAAATATCGAGCAGTATGAGCAGCTTCTATATGCCATATTGGATTTTTTCAGCGGTCAAATTAGGAAATCGCAAATGACGAATCAGCCGTTTGAAGTAGGGGATATTAAAGCCTACATTGATCATCATTATTTTGAGGAAATAAAGATCTCGATGTTTTCCGACAAATATTTTTTGAGCAGGGAATACTTGATGAAGCTGTTTAAGCAGCAGTTCGGTTTCGGCATTCATGAGTATGTGCAGAAGGTAAGAATGGACAAGGCAAAGGAGCTGCTCAGCGATCCGAACCTGAAGATTCAGGATATTTCAGAGATGCTGGGGTATAAAGACAAGAACTACTTCAGCAAGGCGTTCCGCAATTATTATTCGGTATCGCCTTCGGAATTTCGGTCCTCCAATGGGGATAGCTAAAAAGTGAACAACGGGCAGCATGACACTTTTTTACCCTTAAGACTTCACTTATGTGCATTCTTATCCGATTTCATTTTCTTTAGAATAGGCATCGTAGACCACAACCAATGAAGGAAATGGGGGCATTACAATGTTAAAAAGATTTCTGGCACTGTCCGTCAGCCTCGTGCTGATTATCGGAATACTTGCTGCTTGCGGCAGCGACAAAAACAATACGACAGGCAACAACGAGGGTACGAATACGGGCGGCAACACAGAGGCCTCGGATAAACCGGTTACAATCAACATGTTCACCGCCTCTCCAGAATACACAGATGCTTTCAATGCATACATCGCAGAATACAAGAAAGTAAAACCGAACGTAACGATCAACTTGGAAATTATGCAAGCCGATTATAACACGGTCTTGAAATCGAAGATCGCGGCAGGCAGCACGCCGGACGTATTCCAGACAACGGCAGGCGGCGACATCGATACATTTGCAGAATACAGCGCGGATTTGACGAATGAGCCGCTTGCAGCAGCCATGACGGATTCCGTTAAAATCAACATGAGCTCCAAAGATGGCAAGGTGCTGGGCTTCCCTGTCAAAGGCAACCTGATGAACATGGTTTACAACAAAAAATTGTTGGCTGACGCTGGCATCACGGAAGTGCCGAAAACAACTTCGCAAATGGCAGATGCCATTACGAAGCTAGAAGCTAAAGGCATTACGCCGTTCGCGAATGCATACAAAGAGTGGTGGGTATGGAAGCATATTTTCCAAAACTTCGTCAATGCAGCTGCCGAAGATGCAGGCATTACGCCGAAAGAGCTGGTAGAAAATTTCATCGCCGGCAAAACGACGTTTAACGATCACCCAGTACTGAAAGATAACTTCTTCGCTTTCATCGATACAACGGTTCAGCATGGTACAAGCAAGCCGCTTGAGCGTGACAGCAACGCAGAAGTCAGCGACTTTGCTTCCGGCAAAGCTGCATTTATGACAGGCAAGGGCGCTTGGGACGAAGAAGCGATCAAAAAAATTACACCTGATTTTGAGCTTGGAATCGTGGGTTACCCAGTGAGCGAGAAAGCAGAGCAAAACCTGCTTGTTACTGGCGCTGACCAAGCGCTTCGCATCAACAAGGATTCTAAAGTTGTCAACGAAACGATTGCGTTTTTCAACTGGCTTTACACTTCCGATTACGGCAAAAACTGGTTCTCCAGCGTAGCGAAGGTTATTCCTCCAATCAAGGATGCTCCGCTTCCTGAACTGGATATGCCTAAGCAAATGGAAGAGATTCTAAAAACAGAAAAATCCGGCGATCTGTCGGTGAACTACTCTCTGGATACGTTCCACCAAAAATTTGGTGAGTTGATGCAAGGTTATATTGGCGGCAGCAAAACGAAGGATCAAGCGATTGACGAAATTCAAAAGGCTTGGGTTCAATTCGGATCTGCGGAATAAGCTTTGCCATAGGCTAACTCTTAACTCAGCACTTTTAAAGTGCTGAGTTAAGCTGTTTTATGGACTCCAAAAACGATTACAGGATGTGGAATAGCGATGAGCAAAAGAATAGATGTCAACGAAAACGGGCTATTTCTGAATTTTGAAATTACGGATAGCAACGATGTGCTGTTTCTTCATTTCGGAGCGCAGCCGCTTGTTGCCAGTGTGATACAGGATAAGCAAAAGCCGGGCTTCCGGCTTATGGAACTGCAGCTTACGGGCGAGGATCGCGCGGAATACCACGGTCGGACTCATCGGGCGACGTACCCCGGATTACGGATGGTTTATGACGGGCATGAGGATACCCGCAATTCGCTTGGACGCAAGTTCGAACTTGGCTTGCGCGATGAAGAAACGGGCCTAAAGGCGATTCAGCATTTTCAGTTCTATGACGGCGTACAGACGGTTCGCAGCTGGACGGTTCTTAGGAATGAGGGAGTGCAGGCTGCTGAGATCGAATATGTATCTTCATTTGCGCTGACGGGTCTGGATAAGGAAGGCACCCAGGATCGTGATGACAAAATGAGGCTGTATCTTGCCCATAACGGCTGGCAAAGCGAGCTGCAATGGCGTTCGTACACGCTGCCGGAGCTAGGCATGTCGCATCTGATCGACCGTGGCTCCAAGCGGGTCTCCTGCAGCAATACGGGTTCTTGGTCCGCCGCGGAGCACATCCCCATGGCTGTGCTGCAGAACGAGGAGGCAGGAACGAGCCTCTTCTGGCAAATCGAGCATAACGGCTCTTGGCACTGGGAGATTATCGAGCAATCGGACTGGCTGACGGTGCTGATTAGCGGCCCAACCGAGCATGACAACCACTGGTGGCTGAAGCTGGCGCCGGGAGCGGAGTTTGTGTCTGTGCCGCTGGCCATTGGCTCGGTAGAAGGTGGCTTCGAGGAGTCTATTGCGCAGTTGACGGCCTATCGCCGTCTCATTCGGAGACCGAATGAGGATAATCAGCTCCTTCGGGTGATTTTCAACGATTATATGAACTGCTTATGGGGTGACCCCACGACGGCTAAGCTTCTTCCGCTGATTGATGCGGCTGCCGAGGTCGGATGCGAATATTTTTGTATCGATGCGGGATGGTATGCGCCCGGGGAATGGTGGGACGGCGTAGGCGAGTGGCTGCCTTCCGAAGAGAGATTCCCGGAGGGAATCAAATACGTGCTCGATTATATTCGCAGCAAAGGCCTGATACCCGGCTTGTGGCTGGAGCTTGAGGTGATGGGCATTAATAGTCCGAAGCTGGCGGAGACCGATGACAGCTGGTTCTTCATGCGTCATGGCAAGCGGGTCAAGGATCGCAGCCGTTACCAGCTGGACTATCGCAATCCGAAGGTCATCGGCCATGCGAATGAAGTCATTCGCCGCTTGGTCGAGGACTACGGCGTTGGTTATATCAAAATGGACTATAATATTAACGCGGGCATCGGAACGGAAACGGCGGCGGACAGCTATGGAGAGGGCCTTCTTCAACATAACCGAGCCTACCTAAGCTGGTTGGACCATATTTTTGCAAAGTATCCCGATTTGGTGATCGAAAACTGCTCCAGCGGCGGAATGCGGATGGATTACGCGATGCTTAGCCGTCACAGCATTCAATCGACCAGCGACCAAGAGGATTATGTGAAATATGCGGCGATCGCGGCAAGCTCGCCGGCGGCGTTAACGCCGGAGCAATCGGCCATCTGGTCTTATCCGCTGCGTGAGGGCGACGACGAGGAAGTGATTTTCAATATGGTCAACGCGTTGCTGCTTAGGGTGCACCAGAGCGGGCATTTAGCCGAGCTGAGCCCGCGCCGCAAGGAGCTCGTCAAGGAAGCTCTCGATTATTACAAAAAAATTCGGGGCGACATTCCCGAGGCGCTGCCCTTCTGGCCGCTAGGATTGCCTACGCAGCAAGCGGACTTTGTAAGCTTCGGCCTCTATCACGATGATCGAATCTATGTGGCGGTTTGGCGGATCGCCGGAGAAGATGCTTCCGTGAAGCTGCCTCTTCCACGCTGGCAGGGACAGCCGCTTGAAGCGGTATGCGCCTATCCTAAAGAGGCGAAAGGCACGGAATGCCAATGGCTTGCCGCAGAAGGTGTATTGGAAGTAACGCTGCCTGTGGTGAAAACCGCTCGGTTGTTCGAACTGAGGTTAAGCTAGGCATATTCAGATTAGCTGATCAGAGCCGCAGCAAGAATGCAGCCAGACATGATTATCGCCATTTTGGACAGCTGCCGAATGTCTTCCTCCTCATGAGTTCATGCAGCTGTAAAGGAATAGAGCAAATAGGAGTGCTTTCAGGGACATCAATCCTGGAGCGCTCCTTTTTTAATTGAAGCAGGTAGTTATTTTTCTAAATAAAGGTTTACTCTCTAATAATGAACAAATAAAGCCGATATAAATATAAAAATTCTTAAAGGAGGTCGGAGTAATGCTTCCCACTTATGAAATTGCTATGACTAATGTCAACCTTCCCTATGACGAGCTCAAGCAAATTAAAGCAGATACGAATAAAAAAAGGCTTAGGGCAGCGGCTGTATTTTTGATTTGTACGATTATTTTAGTTGTTACTTTTCTAAACGTGGAATACTCTCTTCTAACTATTTTTATTATTGTTGTATGGCTGGTATCCCTGTGGTATACATTTCGTGTGTTTACTAAAGGGAGAGCAGTCTACAATGCGGCGCTGAAGCAAGCAGTAATTGGCGCTTTGGCAGACAATATGCTCAAGTTTGCGAAGCTTCCCTATGAATCAGATCAATATGAAAAATATTGTCATTATGCGCATGATGCTCGAATTAGTGATGAATGGATTGATGCGAGCGAGCTGTTCGTGTTTGAAAATAGGCATATAACAGGAGAAGATTACTTTGAAGGGAAATATGGCGTAACCGAATTTCATATGTCTGAATTGAAAATTACAACAGAGGATCACTTTTCTGATGCGGATGGCTATACTACAAAACAAAGGAATGTCGCTTTTAACGGTGTGTTATTCATAGCTGATTTCAAAAGGGACTTTGCTGGCCTAACAGTAGTAGAAACAAATTATTTAAAGTCCAATAGTAAGATGGGTAGTTTTTTTGCAAAAATGCTGCAAAATGCTGCTTCGACGACCAGCAAGAAGGCAAAGTCTACAATTGAACTTGAACATGCTGAGTTTAATCAATACTTTACTGTACGTACGGATAATGAAATCGAAGCACGCAGCATTCTAAGCCCTTCATTAATGGTTCAATTGCTTGATTTCTGTAAACGATATACAAGCCCGATGATGATCTCATTCCATCATTCTTATATGTTTGTTGCTGTATGGTCACAAAAAAACTTTATTGATAGGGGCATCAAGAAGAAATATGGTGAGTATGATCTGAGGAATGTTTATGATGAGATGGCTGTTTTTTTTCATATCATCGAGGAATTGGATTTAAATGATAGAATCAGGGGAAAGAAATAAAATTTATACTTTAATGTGACTCGTTAAAATAAGACTACACCTTGCTATAACGGCTTTTTAGCCGTTATTTTTCAAGGTGTAGTCTTATTTGCATGGGTTAACAGAAGGGCAGCAATTTCGCCACTTATCACTCCTCCTCCGTTATTTTGCCGTTAATGCCTCTTGCCAGCAGGTCGGCATAAAATTCTGCCCCCTCTTTGTTCAAATGCACGCCATCGGCGGAGAAAAAGTCTTCTTTGTCCTTACTAGCTGCATACCAGTCGACGAGCGTCACATTTTCGTTGCTGCCAGCCGTTTCCGCGAGCATTTCATTAACGGAATCCTGCCATTTGCGAGGCACTCGCGTGTTGATCAACAGGATGTGGCGCTCGCTTCCGATTGTCTCCAGAAGTTCACTCATTTGCTTCGCTGTGAAGATCCCATTTGTGCCAAGCTCGATAATGACCGTATCTCCAAGCTGGTTGCTGCTTTTCATGGATTCAACAATGGAAGCGGCTTGGCGGAACTGCCTGCCGATTTTTCCATCGATCACGATGCCGGGAAACCACTTCTCGAGATAGGGTCCCGCATCCAGCAGTACGGAGTCGCCGATAGCTGTAATTTCTACGGGTTCCTTGTCGGAGCCTGCCGGTTCTTGTTCCGGAGCAGGGCTAATGGAGCCTTCGGATGGGACGCTCTCGGTATCCGGAGCCGGAGAAGCCGTAGGGGCAGGCTGCTCTACCACGGCATGATCGACAGCTGGCGGCAGGCTTTCATTTTTTACGGGCCGGGCAGGTTTGCTATTTTCTTGCTTCTGCGGCTCATGAGGCTCGAGCGTTGTCTCTGGGTGAGGCGTAACTTCCGCAACCAACTCGCCTTGCTTAACGTGATCTGTTGGCGGAGTTTCCTCCTCGTTGTTGGCATTTACAATTTGGGAGTGCAAATTTTTTAGATTCACGCTGGCAGATTGCAAATCGGCGCTGCTCATACAGGATACGGTGGTAACGACAAGCACCGATGCGGTGAAATAGCCGGCTGACCGTTTGATTCGACCAAAGGGGATACGGCGTACAGCTTGCTGCTTCAATAGTCTTGCCAATCTCTCCAGTGCGCCGTGGCGGATCGGTTCTTCAATGAACCGCCAAGACAACTCAGCCAAAATCAAGGTTAGCACGACCTGCGTCATTGCCCGAAGCGGGTGCAGTTCACCGCTCTCAGCGGCAGGTGTAGTCAGCACAATAATCGGATAATGGTACAAGTAAATGCCATAGGAACGAACGCCTATCCACGTAAGCGCTTTGCTGCCGACGAGGCGGGCAAGTTTGCTTGCGGGATGGGCAAGGGCTGCAACCACGACGGCCGTTGCAACAGAGAACAGTACCATGCCGCCGCGGTAAAGGAAGGAATCGTACTCGCCGACTTTTCCGATCATAAGTAAAACAATGACAAGGCCCGCGGTTCCGGCTGTATCGAGCAGCATGCGGCTGCGGGAGGAGATCGCATCGGACAGCTTCCAACTCGGCCATACAATGGCAAGCGCTGCTCCTATAAGAAGGGAGAAGGCTCTGGTGTCTGTGCCGTAATATACACGGCTAGGATCTGCACCCGGCTGGTATAGCAGTATCATGGCGCCAGCGGATAAGGCGGCAGCAGCCAGCGTCCAGAGAGCGAGCTTGCCACGTTTGGGCACGAAGCGAATGACGGCGACCAGCAGCAGCGGCCAAACGAGATAGAATTGTTCCTCTACGGCAAGTGACCATAAGTGGCCGAATGGGGAGGTGGGACCGAAGCTTTCAAAGTAGGATACTTCATGAAAAATCAGCCACCAGTTACTAATATAAAGCAGTGCCGAGCCGATATCGCCTTTCAAGGAGAGCAGACGGTTAGCGTCGCTCATGGCAAGCCATAAAGAAACGGCAGCTAGCATAATGAACATAGCAGGCAGTAAACGGCGGGCACGCCGGATTAAAAATGTTTTCAGGTTAAGCTTCTTATTTTGATTTAGCTGCTTGAGCAGAATGTCCGTGATGAGATACCCAGAGAGGACAAAAAATAGGGTTACCCCAAGCAAGCCGCCAGGTACCCATTTTACGTTCAAATGATAGGCAATAACGGCCAGGACAGCTATAGCCCGCAGGCCGTCGATTCCCGGCATGTAACGGCTGCTGCTGCCAATAGGCTTAGGCATGTCGGGCTCCTCCTTTGCTTAAAGAAGGTAACAGAATGCAGAAAGTAAGGCGGGTCAGCAGAAAAAAGCGGGTGTAGCGGTGGTGGATGTTCGTACCGGTGATAAAGATGTTGTTCAGCCCCTCTGGAAGATAAATCGTTGTATAGCAAGTATAGGCCTGAATGTTGGAAAATGCGTAACAGAACAGTTACAAATAGGTATCAAAACGGAAACAAATACAGGCCGGCGAGAACGATAGCCGCTAGCTGCTGGGAGTATGTTTCAGCCAGGGAAGGGAACGGTAATGCTAAAGCTACTATTTAGGAGGATAAATGAATGATGAACCTTGCCAAAAAGAGTTTGGTTTTGCTGCTTGTTCTGGCATGGATGACGATAACATCCGTAACCCCTGCCATGGCTGCTAAGCGGGAAGAACCTTTAAAAGCGGCTTTTGTTCGGGGCGGCGAGCTTTGGCTAAAGGAGGGAACACGGGAGAAAAGGTTGGCTGCAGGACCCTTTGTGCGCCACCCAAAATGGTCCTTTGACGGGAAATGGCTGGCCTTTACGAAAGGGGAAGAGGAGCAGGAGCTGTGGGTGCTGGAGCTCCGCAGCGGAAAGGCGAGCCTTGTCTCGCCAAAAGGAGGCGGAAGATTTCAATGGTCGCCGAAGGATCGGAAGCTTGCATACCAAACGGAAGGGCTATTGTCCTATGTGGATGCGGATCAACCAGATAAGCCGCTCGGCCAGGCCGCAGGGATCGGCAATTTTTCATGGCTTCCGGCTGGCGGTGGCTTCTTCGCTTCCTCGCAATCGGAGCTGCTGCCTGACGGCTGGACGCCGATCAGCCTATATCAAATCCCGCTGCAAGCACTGGGCGATGCAAGCCAGTATATAACCGTTCATGTACTGCCTAAGCCTTCCGATGATTTTTTTTCAGTCGATACAAGTCTATTTAAATGGTCTGCGGATGGAAGTTGGATCGCTTTCCTTGCAAAGCCGACGGCTTCCCTGCCTGCTGACAGCAATACGTTATGTGTGATTACTGCCGATGGTGTCGTCTTTCGTACGCTGGATGAAATGGTCGGCAACGAGGAATGGTTTGCATGGGCTGAGAGTGGCGATCAGCTTGCCTATATTGCCGGTATTGGGCGCGAAGCCACCCATAATAAACAGCTTAAGGTACTGTCGGTAACGCATGAGAAAGGCTCTGCCTACACTCCGGAGGGGTATGTGGACCAAGCGTTTGCCTGGCAGGACCTTCGTCACATCGCGGTGTCGCGCGCAGTGGAATTGAAGCCGGAGAGGGGTGCGGCAGCGGCAGCCCTTCCGTTTATCGCACGAGTGGAATTGGAGAGCGGTAAACAAACCTCTATCACGCAACCCTCCGCTAATTTTGGCGCCTATTATCCGGTAGGACTTCAATCGAAGCTGGCTTGGGTGATTCACGGACAAGCAGCAGCTCGTGTTATTGTTGCTGAACAAGACGGCAGGCAGCCGGTAGAGTGGATCAAAGAGGTCGACAGTGCGGATTCTTATTATGGACAGTGGCGATGGCCGGCGGTCCTTTCCTTTTATGAGCGACCTTCTGCGAAGTAAAGGCTTCGTGGCAAGCAGGGCATAAAAAAAGAACCGGGAATGTTGTCCCCGGTTCTGATCTTAAATTTGGACTAGCAGCAAAATGATGGACGATAGGCAGAGGCAAGTACTGATCAGGCATAGAAACATGACCACCTGCTTGTGGTTAAGGCCTGCGCGCAGCAAGCGGTAATGGGCTTGGCTGGCGTCTGCCTGATAAATGGCTTTGCCCTGCATCATTCTTCTGATCACGACGAACAAATTATCGAAAATAGGTACGCCGAGCGCCAAAATAGGAATAAACAGCGACATGACGGTAGCCTGTTTAAATGCGCCGTCGAGCGCGATAACGGCCAATATGAACCCGAGGAAGGTAGCCCCGGCGTCCCCCATAAATATTTTGGCTGGCGGCTTGTTATAGCGTAAATAAGCAATCGTAACGCCTACCAAAATAATTGCCATAATGGCGGAGTTCGACTGCCCTTTCGCTATGGCGACGACGAACAGCGTAACTGCAGAAATGGCGGATAGCCCGCCGGCAAGCCCGTCCATCCCATCGGAGAAGTTGATGACGGTCGTTACGCCGAATATCCATAGGATCGTAAGCGCAAATTGTAATATTTCCGGCAATAAGACGTATTCGCCGGAAAGTGGATTATAAAAGCCTGTGAACGATATGCCGGAAGCATAAACGAGCACTGCCGCTGAAATTTGTACGATAAATTTAGGGAGCGACGGAAAGTCCTTGCCCTTTGTCTTGTACCAATCATCGACGGTTCCTATGACGAGTAGCAGCACGCCGCCGACAAAGATCGCTCCCGTTTGCAGCGAGAAATCTCTCGTAACCAGCAAATACGTGAGGAAGAAACCGATAAATATGACATAGCTTGCCGTAAGGGGAATAGGCTCCCTGTGGAGCTTGCGCTCAACGTCTTTGCGGGGCTTGTCCACAAAATCGAGGCGGAATGCCAGCCTCCCAAACGGGGGAATCAGGAAATAAACGATCGCAAAGGACAACAACAAAGAGAAGACGTATAAAATGTTCGTCACCACCGTTAATTATTGAAGGAACAACAGAATTATACAGCGCAAGCAGAAAATTGTCGATTACAGATATCATAAGTGAGAAGAACTTAATCTTCGGCTCCGGCCAATTGATTCATCCATTTACGCGAACGGAGTCGAATAGCGCCGCATGCCATGCGCACGATTTCCTCAATGGAAAGAAGAAAATATACCCCGTATACCGGCCATTTCAATACAAACGCCGCGAGCAAACCAAGCGGGACACCGATGAACCACGTGGCTCCGGCTTCCATCCGAAAGACAAAGTGACTGTCTCCGCCGCTGTTCAAAATACCGCCCGCTACAATCATATTGAATGCTTTCACCGCGAAAAAACCGGCAAAAACCCATAGCACGCCGATGCTGTAGCTATAAGTGACGGCAGTAAGCTGGAAGGCCGATAAATAGACCGGCGCGAGAACCGCCAACAGGAGCATAAGCAGCATGGACGAGAGTAGGCCGAATCGGACAAATCGCTTTGCAAACGCCATCGCCTCTTCCTTTTTCCCGGCGCCCAGCAGTTGGCCGATCATGATGCCCGCAGCGGCAGCGAGTCCGGATAGCAAGCCGAAGCTAATTGCCTGAATCGGATAAGACAAGGTCATAGCAGTGAGCTGAGCGCCGCCCATTTTACCATAGATGATAGAGTAAGACGTTTCTCCTAGCACCCATAGCAGCTCCGTCAGGAGCAGCGGATAGGTTGTTCGCAGAAAGCGGCCCGTCAGGCCTGAAGCCGTACCGAACAGCTCGCGGAGCCTCGCCGCACCGGGCAGCCTTCGGTAGTAAACAAGCCCGATCAATAAACCAGCTTCCATGATCCTAGCAATGACAGTAGCTGCAGCTGAGCCTTCGGCGCCAAGTCGGGGAAAGAAGCCATGGCCGAATATGAGGAAATAATTCAGAATTACGTTTACGATAACAGCTGCGAAGCTGATATACATCGGAAGCTTGACCGTTCCCGTGCTTCGCAAGACAGCAGAGTACATGATCGTTAGCATAGCGGGAATGTAGCTGAAGGAGATGAGGAACAGGAAGCGGGAGCCAGCGTTAATCACGTTGGCGTCATTTGTGAACAACCGCAGCCCATACTGGGGAAAAAGAGCTGTGCAAAGGGAGAAGAGCAGCGTAAAGGCGCCGCCGATAACAAGACCCAGCCCCAGAAGCCGGGATAGGCTTGTCGTATCCTGCCGGCCCCAATACTGCGCGGCAAAAATGGAAACCCCGGTTCCGATGCCCATGAGGACGACCGATAACACGGAATACAGCTTTCCGGCAATGCCGACAGCAGCGATGGTATGCTCGCCAAGGCTGCCAACCATGAGCTGGTCCGTGAGCTGGAGCAACGCCATAATGAGGCTTTGCAGCGTAATCGGCACCGCGATTTTGAATACATTTTGATAGAAGCCAGCTTGCTGTTCCAAATGATTCATCTCCCCGAAACAAGTGTTTGAAACAAAAAGAACAACCCTTCTCTTGGAATGAGAAAAGGGTTGTTCGATTAACTGAAAGCATTGCCCGTATGTAATTGGATATATTTGCATTGTAAATTGAACGTTCATCCACTGTCAATCGCCAAAATCACGGAGCTAGCAAATAATCGATGCATCCTTCTCGTGATATCGGAATAAGGATAACCAACTACGGCTATAGGCCGAAGAGAGGCGGTTCCGCGATGAAGCTGGATTGTGCCGTTATAGGCGGCGGGCCGGCGGGCTTAAACGCTGCATTGGTGCTCGGCAGGGCGAAGAGACACGTTATTGTGTTTGATCATAATAAGCCAAGAAACGCAGTGACGCGTCAGTCGCATGGCTTTCTGACAAGGGACGGCATGGCGCCCCGCGAGTTTCGCAGGCTGGCCCATGAAGACATCGCGCGTTATCCTTCAGTAACCATTAAGCCAGATAAGGTTACCGAGGTGAAGGCCGATCGGGCGGGTTTTACGCTGACAACGAGCAATGGCGTCATGTACCACGCACGGACGGTTATTTTGGCGGCAGGCCTTAGGGAATCTTTGCCGGAAATACCAAGCGTCCGCGAGTTTTATGGCGTTAGCTTGTTTAGCTGCCCCTACTGTGACGGCTGGGAGCTGCGAGATAAACCGCTTGTTGTTATTTCCGAGGGTTCCAATCTATTCGCTTTAACCAAAATCGTCTACAATTGGAGCAAGAATCTCCTCGTTTGCACCAACGGGAGAAATAGCTTGAATGCCGAGCAGATCGGCCAGCTTAAACAAAAGGGCATTCAGGTGAATCTTCACCGAATCAAAGAGTTAACAGGCGAGCATGGACGGCTGAGGCGGATCCGATTTGAAAATAACACGGAATTTGAGCGCGATGGCGGCTTCGTTACTCCCTCTTGGGATCAAGCGGCTTCGTTTGGCGAAGCGCTTGGCTGCGCCATGACGCCGGGAGGCGGCTTCGCAACGGACGACTATGGCCGTACGAGCGTCCCGGGCGTATATGCGGCAGGCGATACCTCAATTATTGTGCCTGCCCAGCTCATTGTTGCCGCAGGCGAAGGAAGCAAGGCCGCCATCGGAGCCAATACTGATCTGTCCCATTGGGACTTTTGGCGCGAGTAAAGCTAGTTATCGTTCTTTGGAACTGTTTTGTAGCCGTCTGTCTATTCCAGCCGGGCGGCTGATAAATGAGGAATCTTAAAGTGAAGCAAGGTTTGTTAGAGCAGCAGGTTTAATGGGTATTGGTTGTGGACGAAAACGATCAGGTGATCTGCTTGAAGCAAAAAGAACCATTCGTCGGAAGGAGGAGATGATATGCTAGAGAAGTTGCATCCCGATGACGGCGTTTTAAACCAGATTCCGTTTATGAAGGACGAGCTGCAATATAATTTAATTCACTTAATAACCGCAATCGATGGAGCGACAAGCTTAAAGTCGCCTGACGGGCGCCTTTTGTTTGCAGGATCGCCCGGACATAATGCTTGGCTGTGGATTTCCGAGGATGTAGACGATGAGCGCAAAGTTGAGTTGATGAAGGAGCTTGTTTCCTATTATGATGGGACAGACCTGCCCGGCATTTGCGGAGCGCCGCCTATAGCAGAGCTGTTTGCGAAGCTCTATGGGGAAGCGAATCAGCGCGGTCATCATGCCTATATGATGATGGAAACTTACTATTGCCCTAAAGCTATAAGGCCATTGAAAGTTAAGGGGAAAATGATTCAAGCCACAAGGCAGCATTTGGAGCTGGTTGCCGAATTTCTGGCAGGGTTCTCCGAGGATGCCTATGGCGCGTCGGTTATCCCTGCCAGCCAGCTGCCGGTCGCCGAGGGCATGATTATGAGAGGCAATTTGTACTTTTGGACGTTGGATGAGCTGCCTGTAGCCATGGCCAATATCGCTTACCGTTCTCCGCGCCACGGTCGGATTAACGCGGTATATACTCCGCCAGTGCTGCGGAAGAACGGTTATGCGAGCGCGATCGTTGCTGGTCTTTGTTCGATTTTGGAGGAAGAGAATAGGAAGCCTATGCTATATGCAGACGTTAAAAACCCAGCCTCCAATAAGGTATACAAAAACGTAGGTTTTATTGAGAGCGGCCCCATTGCGGAAATTCGCTTTGGTTAGCGGCAGGATATCGGATTAACTGAAGAAAGTAGGAAAGTCGTTGAAAATAGATCGTTTGCTGGCCATGACGGTGTTGCTCTTGAACCGTGGCCGGATCAGCGCCAAGGAATTGGCTGAGCGTTTTGAGGTCTCGACCAAAACGATTTACCGGGATATGGATACGCTCAGCCAATCGGGTATTCCCGTGTTAGCCCATCAAGGCACGACGGGCGGATTTGAGATCATGGAGCAGTACACGATATCCCGGCAATATTTAACATTAGGCGAGCTCTCGTCCATGATTGCTGCCGTGAAAGGCGTGGGAATGGCGGTGGACGATGCAGCCTACTCCACTTTGCAGGATAAAGTGATGGCGCTGCTGCGCAAATCTGACAAGGACAGCAATGGCCAGCGCGGGGAAAGCTTGGTGTTCGATCTTAATCCATGGGGACAGGGGCCGGAGGCGCGCCAAAAAGTCAATTTGTTCAAGCAAGCGATTGAAGATAAACGAATCGTGCAGTTGAGCTACATTAACCGCAATGGCACGGAAACGGAACGGACGGCAGAGCCCTATGCGCTGATATTGAAAGGAAATATTTGGTATGTGCACGCTTATTGCTTACTGCGCGGGGCATTCCGCGTTTTTCGTGTGTCGCGCATTCATCAAGCCGAAGCGCTGTCTGCAACCTTTGAGCGCCGTGAGGCTCCTGTGCTGGACAAGTATGCGTGGGATTCGGACTGGCTAGGGACGGATGAAGTGGAGGTTACGCTTGTTTTCCGCCCTCAGGCGCGTTACCGTGTCGGAGACTCCTTTCCTGCGGACAAAGTGACGATTGCCGAGGATGGCTCCTTGCGGGTCAAGAACAACTTTACGTTAGATGAGTGGTTTTATGGGATGCTGCTCAGCCATGGCGATCACGTAAAAGTCGAGCAGCCTGGCTTTGTTGCGGAGCAGGTCGTTCAGCGAGCCCGAAATATTATTGGACGATACGGTAACTAAGACAGACAGTTGTCCAGATTCCCCAGTTACAATAAGGACAAATCCAAAGAAATGGGGAGTCATCTTGCATACAGATCTGATTGTCAAACCTGGAGTTTCATTAGCAGGAATCGCTGTTCGCACCACCAATGCGGTTGAAACAGGGGGAAACGGACGCCTTTCGGGGTTGTGGAACGATTACTTTGCTAGCGGGGTCGCTGAGCGTCTTCAGGGGAACCATGCTCATTTGATTTATGCGCTATATACCGATTACGAGAGCGACGCTACTGGTGCTTATACGGTGCTGATCGGGCATGAGCGCGGTGATGTGCCGGTACCGTCTGGCCTAGCGCAGGCTGAGATTCCGGAGTCGAAATTTCTCGTTTTCAAGACGAAGAAAGGTCCGGTGTACGAGGTCGTTGCTCAAGCATGGCAAGAAATATGGGCATTTTTCGAGCAATCGACTATCGAACGCGCTTATACGGGGGATTACGAGTTGTATGACGGCCGGTCCTTTGACCCAGCCGCTGCCGAGGTTGACATTTATATTGCTGTAAAATAAAGTGAGCGACAGCATACCCAAAGAAGCATCATACAAGAAGCCCCCCAACTAAAGCTGGGGGGCTTCTTGTATGATGCTTTATGCAAGGGCTAGTCCTCGCGGTAATCCTGGCAAAGAACTTCTATTGCGCCCGTTTCCGGGCTGAGAATGAAGCCGTGTACCGGGATATCCTTAGGAAACAGCGGATGCTTGCGAATTAATTTGACGCTGTGCATGACGCCTTCTTCGGCGCTTTGGAAGCCTCTTAGAAACTTATCCATGCGGATGCCGGAATTTTCTAGTGTCTCAATAGCAAGCGGATCGATCCCGTGATCGATGAACTTGCTGACCATGCCTGCGGTATCGAGATTTGTCATGCCGCAGCCATGGTGGCCGATTACCAACACCTCGCGTGCTCCAAGCTCATAGACGGCAACGAGGATACTCCGCATGGCGCTTCCGAATGGCTGGGTCAGAATCGCGCCCGCGTTTTTAATAAATTTGGCATCCCCGTTTTTGAAATTAAGGGCTTTGGGAAGCAGCTCTATAAGACGCGTGTCCATACAGGTGAGAACGGCTACCTTTTTGTCTGGAAATTTGTCAGTGAGATAAGCTTCATAACTCTTCTCTTCGACAAATTTCTTGTTGAATTCTAACATACGTGGAACGATGGACATAATCATTTCCTCCTAGCCGCATGACTTTCTGTTTATATTAATTATTATTCATAGAAAGTAGGATGGAGTCAAATTTTCTGTTCGCGGCTGTTCAAAAAAGTCCTATCCTCATCGGAAATTTCACCATTTAACCAAGAATTCCATTGTTTCCCGTGTCCTAAGGGCCGTCGGGATTGGAATACGTTTTTCAACATGTGTGGGATCTGGGGAACCGTAGCGTTTGTGCTTTTTTATGGCGAGATGCACCAAACGAAATACTTTCGTTATTGATCCAAACCCGCGAAGCCTTGTTCTAACACGATTTTTGTCTTTTCCTCATAAAATCTTTCATTATTCTTTTATTGTGCTTTAGTAGACTTGTCTGTGAATCATTTATTCCATCAGATAGATCGAGAGGAGAATAAAGAATGCGTAGATCAGGAAAAAAAGCCTTGTCTATCCTATTGACGATAGTATTAGGATTGGGTGTTGTCGCACCTTCGGGGATTTTTGGAAACAACAAAGTGTTTGCGGCAAATGAGTTTTTAGGAAGTGGTACAGCAAGTAGCCCCTATCTCATCGGAACTGCCGATCAGCTTAACCAGATTCGGGGAGCTTATTTAAATGCAGGTCTTTATTTCAAGCAGACAAAAAATATTGACTTGAGTACTAGCGATTATAAAGATAACTGGACTCCTATTGGTAATAATCGCGCGACGCCATTTAGGGGGAATTTTAACGGAAACGGATTTGCAATTAATGGATTAAAAATAAATACAAGTGGTAATAACTTGGGTTTATTCGGGTTGACAAGCGAGGAAAGTGTCATTGCTAACGTGAATCTGGAAAATGTGGACGTTACTGGAAATAATAGTGTAGGTAGTTTGGTGGGTGCAAATAGAGGGAAAGTTTCATATAGTTATGCCACCGGAAATGTAGGCGGAAAAGATAGAGTAGGTGGCTTGATTGGCGATAATGGCGTTGCGATTTCTAATGGGCATGCCATAATCGACAATAGTTACGCTCATGCTAGCGTTACTGGATCGGGCTTCTCTTCAGGCGGTTTAGTGGGTACGAATAGCGGAGCTATTAATTACAGCTACGCCACGGGAAATGTAACAGGAGATTATGCAGTTGGCGGTTTAGTAGGTAATAATGATGGAACGATTAGCTACAGTTACGCCACAGGGGAAATGATAGATGGTCAAAGTATTGGCGGCCTTGTTGGCAGCAATTCTACAAATACTGAAATAAGGAACAGTTTTGCGACAGGCAAAGTTAATGGTAGTTTTTCTTCAGGTGGATTAACGGGTTACAATTATGGAACGATTAGCAAAAGTTATTCCACAGGTGAGGTGAACGGAGGACAGCATGTAGGTGGCTTAGTCAGCAATCTTGAAGTTAGCGGAATAATAAGTGATAGCTTTACTACGGGGAAAGTGAGCGGATATAGTTTTGTCGGTGGCTTGATTGGCTATGCTTATAGTAATAGTAGTGGATCATATAGCAATAGTTACGCAAGTGGTCATGTGAGCGGAGATGTTGTTCCTATAAGCCCTTTGACCAGCAATGGTGAAGGAAACAATATAGGGAGCATTTACCTAGACGAAAATATGAAGGGGCCTGTAAGTGGCTGGGATTTTACTAGCCTTTGGGCGATAGATCCATCGCGTAACGGCGGATATCCTTATTTGCAAGATTTCTTGTTTCAATTAAAATATGACGGAAACGGAAACACGGGCGGGACCGTTCCGATTGATTCCACTTTATATCTACCTGGAGAAACGGCTAGCATATATACGGGGACATTAAATTTAGTAAAGACGGGTTATACCTTTATTGGATGGAACACACAAGAAAATGGAAATGGAAAGAGTTATAGCGGTTCTTTCGAGATCATGCCCTATACAACCTTGTATGCGCAGTGGGAAGCACTAAGCTCAGCTGCCACTTTGACTTCCGGTATCGGAATCGTGAGTACTGACGGAACAACAAATGAAACGATCACCAATATTCCGTCTGGAACAACATTAGCTGTATTAAAAGAAGAAATTATGCCAGCGACTAATGCAACGTTTGAAATCTACGATGAAGACGGAGCCACCGTTGCAACAAACCTAACCTCAGGAAAGAAAGTCATTGTAACCGCAGCGGATGGGGTAACGAAAGTTACATATATCGTGTCTGTTATAGCAAGCAGTGCAAAGGATATTATGTCATTTAGTTTAGCGGAGCAGACCGGAGCAGCAACAATTAATAAGACTGCACGCACCGTTGAGATTCAAGTGGGGAATGCCACTGATGTAACCAACTTGAAGGCTACATTTACGTTATCCCCAGAAGCCTCTGCTAAAGTCGGCATTGTTGACCAAGTAAGTGGACGGAGTGCTAATAATTTTACAACTCCAGTTACCTATATAGTAAAAGCAGGGGATGGAAGCAGTCAAAACTGGACTGTAACCGTGAGAAAAAGCAGTGAGAAAGATATTGTGGCGTTCTCATTAAACGCCGTTACCCAAACCAAAGCAGCTACGATCAATACGACAGATTTTACCGTAGAGATTGAAGTTGTATACACAACCTCTTATAGCAGCTTGTCTAATTTGAAGGCCACATTCTCTCTATCACCTGATGCTTCAGCAAAAGTTGGCTCAATTACTCAAGTAAGCGGGACGACTGCCAACGATTTTAGGAACCCTGTTCAATACATAGTAACTGCAGCAGATGGTAGCACCCAAGAATGGACGGTCTATGTCTCTATTGAACTAAGTAGCGCAAAAGACATTACAGCATATAGTTTTTCTTCGCAAACCAAGCCGGCAACAATCAACACGGCAGCTCGTACGGTCGACATAGAGGTAAAGTATGGAACGAATGTGACTAATCTGATTGCCACATTCACATTAACCCCAGCATCCTCTACAAAGGTAAACGGGACAACTCAAAGAAGCGGCACAACTTCTAACAATTTCACGAACCCGGTCACTTATGTTGTGCAGGCGGAGAACGGTACAAGGCAGAACTGGGTGGTTACCGTGACTGTTGCGCCGCCGAGCAGCGCGAAAGATATAACAGCGTTCAGCTTTGCTCAGTTGACGCCAGTGGTTACGGGCACAATTAGCGGGACCAATATCTCGCTTACGGTTCCGTACGGTACGGATCCAAGTGGGTTAAAGGCGACGTTTGCGTTATCCGCAGGAGCCTCTGCGCAGGTCGGCTCCCTAGCTCAAGTGAGCGGGACGACGGCAAATGACTTCACTTCTCCGGTGACCTATATCGTCACTGCACAGGATGGTACAACGAAACAGTACACCGTTACTGTAACGGTAGCGCCGAGCAGCGCGAAAGATATAACAGCGTTCAGCTTTGCGGAGTTGACGCCAGTGGTGACGGGTACGATTAGCGGGACAAACATCGCGCTTACGGTTCCGTACGGCACAGATCGAGATGGGTTGAAGGCGACGTTTGCGTTATCCGCAGGTGCTTCGGCGCAAGTCGGCTCCATAGCTCAATTGAGCGGGACGACGGGAAATGACTTCACTTCTCCAGTGACCTATATCGTCACTGCGCAGGATGGCACAACAAAACAGTACTCCGTAAATGTAACGGAAGCTCCGAGCAGCGCAAAGGATATAACAGCCTTCAGCTTTGCGGAGTTGGCGCCAGTGGTGACGGGTACAATTAGCGGGACAAACATTGCGCTTACTGTTCCGTACGGAACAGATCGAGATGGATTGAAGGCCACGTTTGCGTTATCCGCAGGAGCCTCGGCGCAGGTCGGCTCTATAACTCAAGTGAGCGGGACGACGGCAAATGACTTCACTTCTCCGGTGACCTATATCGTCACTGCGCAGGATGGAACAACAAAACAGTACACCGTAACTGTAACGGTAGCTCCGAGCAGCGCGAAGGATATAACAGCCTTCAGCTTTATGGAGTTGGCACCGGTGGTGACGGGTACAATTAGCGGAACGAGCATCTCGCTTACGGTTCCTAACGGAACAGATCGAAATGGTTTAAAGGCCACGTTTGCGTTATCCGCAGGTGCTTCGGCGCAAGTCGGCTCCATAGCTCAAGTGAGCGGGACGACGGGAAATGACTTCACTTCTCCAGTGACCTATATCGTCACTGCGCAGGATGGCACAACAAAACAGTACTCCGTAAATGTAACGGAAGCTCCGAGCAGCGCAAAGGATATAACAGCCTTCAGCTTTGCGGAGTTGGCGCCAGTGGTGACGGGTACAATTAGCGGGACAAACATCGCGCTTACTGTTCCGTACGGAACAGATCGAGATGGATTGAAGGCCACGTTTGCGTTATCCGCAGGAGCCTCGGCGCAGGTCGGCTCTATAACTCAAGTGAGCGGGACGACGGGAAATGACTTCACTTCTCCGGTGACCTATATCGTCACTGCACAGGATGGCACAACGAAACAGTACACCGTTACTGTAACGGTAGCTCCGAGCAGCGTGAAAGATATAACAGCCTTCAGCTTTATGGAGTTGGCACCGGTGGTGACGGGTACAATTAGCGGAACGAGCATCTCGCTTACGGTTCCTAACGGAACAGATCGAAATGGTTTAAAGGCCACGTTTGCGTTATCCGCAGGAGCTTCGGCGCAAGTCGGCTCCATAGCTCAAGTGAGCGGGAGGACGGGAAATGACTTCACTTCTCCAGTGACCTATATCGTCACTGCGCAGGATGGAACAACAAAACAGTACACCGTAACTGTAACGGTAGCTCCGAGCAGCGCGAAGGATATAACAGCCTTCAGCTTTATGGAGTTGACGCCAGTGGTGACGGGTACAATTAGCGGGACAAACATTGCGCTAACTGTTCCTTACGGCACAGATCGAAATGGATTAAAGGCCACGTTTGCGTTATCCGCAGGAGCCTCGGCGCAAGTCGGCTCCATAACTCAAGTGAGTGGGACGACGAATGACTTCACTTCTCCAGTGACCTATATCGTCACTGCGCAGGATGGTACAACGAAACAGTACACCGTAACTGTAACGGTAGCTCCGAGCAGCGCGAAGGACATCACGGGCTTCAGCTTTGCAGAGTTTGCGCCGGTGGTGACAGGTACAATTAGCGGTACCAATATCTCGCTTACGGTTCCTAACGGAACAGATCGAAATGGGTTGAAGGCGACGTTCGCGTTATCCGCAGGAGCTTCGGCGCAAGTCGGCTCCATAGCTCAAGTGAGCGGGACGACGACGAATGACTTTACTTCTCCAATAACATACACAGTCACTGCACAGGATGGCACAACGAAACAGTTCACCGTTACTGTAACGGTAGCTCCGAGCAGCGTGAAAGACATCACGGGCTTCAGCTTTGCAGAGTTGACGCCAGTGGTGACGGGTACAATTAGCGGGGCAAACATCGCGTTAACTGTTCCTTACGGCACAGATCGAGATGGGTTGAAGGCGACGTTTGCGTTATCCGCAGGAGCCTCGGCGCAGGTCGGCTCCCTAGCACAAGTGAGCGGGACGACGGGAAATGACTTCACTTCTCCGGTGACCTATATCGTCACTGCGCAGGATGGCACAACAAAACAGTACACCGTAACTGTAACCGTAGCTCCGAGCAGCGCGAAGGATATAACAGCCTTCAGCTTTGCAGAGTTGACGCCAGTGGTGACGGGTACAATTAGCGGGGCAAACATCGCGCTAACTGTTCCTTACGGCACAGATCGAGATGGGTTGAAGGCGACGTTTGCGTTATCCGCAGGAGCCTCGGCGCAGGTCGGCTCCATAGCTCAAGTGAGCGGGACGACGACGAATGACTTTACTTCTCCAATAACATACACAGTCACTGCACAGGATGGCACAACGAAACAGTACACCGTTACTGTAACGGTAGCTCCGAGCAGCGTGAAAGACATCACGGGCTTCAGCTTTGCAGAGTTGACGCCAGTGGTGACGGGTACAATTAGCGGGGCAAACATCGCGTTAACTGTTCCTTACGGCACAGATCGAGATGGGTTGAAGGCGACGTTTGCGTTATCCGCAGGAGCCTCGGCGCAGGTCGGCTCCCTAGCACAAGTGAGCGGGACGACGGGAAATGACTTCACTTCTCCGGTGACCTATATCGTCACTGCGCAGGATGGAACAACAAAACAGTACACCGTTACTGTAACGGTAGCTCCGAGCAGCGCGAAAGACATCACGAGATTCAGCTTTGCAGAGTTGACGCCAGTGGTGACGGGTACAATTAGCGGGACAAACATCGCGCTTACTGTTCCATACGGAACAGATCGAAATGGATTGAAGGCTACATTTTCGTTATCCATAGGAGCGTCTGCGAAGGTTGGCTCCATAGCCCAAGTAAGCGGTACAACAGGAAATGACTTTAAATCTCCAGTGACATACACTGTCACTGCACAGGATGGTGCAACGAAACAGTACACCGTTACCGTAACGGTATCTCCGAGCAACGAGAAGGACATAACGGCTTTCAGCTTTGCGGAGTTGACGCCAGTGGTGACGGGTACGATTAACGGGACAAACATTGCGCTTACTGTTCCGTACGGAACAGATCGAAATGGATTGAAGGCTACATTTACGTTATCTGCAGGGGCCATGGCGCAAGTTGGCTCTATAGCACAAGTTAGCGGTACGACCCGTAATGATTTCACGGGACCGATTACTTATTCGATAACAGCGGCAGATGGCACTAAGCAGAACTGGGTAGTAACTGTTACTGCTAGTGCAGCTTTAAGCCACGATGCGACGATATCATCTACTCTAGGGACCGTAAGTGTAGGCGGAACGGCGTACGAGAGCATCTCGAATATTCCGTATGGCACAACGATAGCTGGTTTAAAGTCAGCTATTATCCAGGCGGCGGGAGCGACTTTTGAAATCTATGATGCTGACGGAACAACGATAGCAAGCAGCTTAACTTCTAGTAGCAAGGTCATTGTAGTCGCGCAGGATGGCATAACGAAGATTACTTATACGGTTTCCATTAATGCTGCACCTCCTTCTGGCGGCGGTTCTACGCCTCCAAGCGACCCAAAAGCAAGCTCGACGGATGGGAAGCTTACGGTTCCGGTAGGTAAGGCGGGAGAGATTAGTTTGGGCAAGGAAGTCATTGTCTCAATTCCAGCTAATGCAACCGATAAAGAGCTGAGAATTACGATCGACAAATTGACGGACACGCAAAACCTTCTCAAGAATAATGAAGTAATGATTACCGGGGTCTATGAAATTCTAAAAAACTTCAAGGAGAACTTTAATAATCCTGTCACGCTTTCCATTGCGTTTAATCCTGCCCTCTTGAAGGAAGGCCAATCGATGGCTATCTTCTATTATGATGAATTGAAAAAAGGCTGGGTGGAAGTGGCTGGCGGAATAATAACCGGCAATTATATTACGGTGAAGATTAATCACTTTACGAAGTTTGCTGTAATCGCCACAGGCCAATCGCCAGTGGATGGGCAAGAACCGACGAAACATTTGAGCGACATTACAGGACATTGGGCGGAGACAGCAATTAAGCAAGCAGTAGGAAGCGGAATGGTTAACGGCTATCCAGATGGAACGTTTAAGCCCAATCACACCGTGACACGGGCGGAATTCACAGTGATGCTGATGAATACGTTGAAGCTTCAAGGACTAGATGCAGGAACATCGCCGGCATTTACCGATGAGGCGAAAATTGGGGCATGGGCGAAGAGTGCAGTGGTGCAAGCCGAACAAGCGGGATATCTAAAAGGCTATGCAGATGGGACCTTCCGTCCGGATGCAGCCATTACTCGCGCGGAATTGGCGATGATCGTTGCTAACGCATTAGGTCTGTCGTTACAAGCCAGTTCCGAAACGGGCTTTGCAGACGACAAAGCGATTCCGGATTGGGCAAAAAACGCAGTCTCAGCCGTCAAGATGCTTGGCATTATGGGTGGAAAAGGAAACAATACATTCGATCCTAATGCCGGGACGACAAGAGCAGAGGCCGTTACCGTTCTTCTGAAAATTTTGGATCAAAAGAACAAGTAACTTAAAATAAAAGAATAATTTTGAAGTGAGGGTTATTCTTCAATCCGTTGATTCAACAGGTTGAAGGATAACCTTTTTGAATGGGTTGGCTCAAAACTCTTTAATTACCCTACTTAGATTGTGAAATCTTCGATGAAGATAGGCGGCATTTTGAACAGGCTCTTTTAGTGGATTAAGCCACTTTGCTTCGCTTTTTCCAGCATTTTGACGGCGTAGCGGTTAATCCATTTCTTTAAGGCGAGTCCCATAACTAGAGCGGCGCCGGAAAAAACCGCCAAGGCAATCAGGTCTCTGACGACAATATCCCACAAAATCCCACCCACGGCCTCGCGCATCATGCTAATCGCATAGGTAAAGGGCAAGAACGGATGGATCGCTTGGAAAAAAGGCGGCGTAACCTGAATAGGGAACGTACCCCCAGAGCCGGCAAGCTGAAGCACGAGCAGAACGATAGCCATTGCTTTGCCGACATTGCCGAATACGGACACCAGCGTGTACACGATAAGCATAAATACCGCGCTGAGCACCAAGCCGAACAAGATGAACCACGCTTTATCCGCCACATAAGCTTGGAGGAGCCAAATATCACCAGCCGTCACAAGCACGGACTGAAGCAGCGCAATAGTAAGGAAAGTGAGAAAGCGGCCGAAATAGATGTGGTAGCTACGGTACTTATTCTCATCATCATGGACATCCACGCTGAGCAGGGACACAAGCAATAGAGCCCCCACCCATAACGACAACGTCGTAAAAAATGGCGACATCGCAGAGCCGTAATTCGGAATCGGATAGAGCCGATTTTCTTTCAGGACGACTGGTTCTGCGAAGAAGGCCCCCTCGCGTTCCGCATCGTTCTTGAGGAGATCGACAAGTTCATTCAAATTCCCTTCCTTTTCCAGGTCGCGTATGCGCTGTGCGAAATCTTTAACCCGCTGCTCAGCAGCAGGCAGGTTCTGCTTTATTTTCGCTAGTTCCTTGCTGCCGGTCTCGAGCCCTTTGGCGGCATCGTTCACGATTTGCAGGGCGCTTGGCATATTTTTGTTCGCTGCTGCGAGTATTGACTGTGCGTCCGCTGCGGCTTGCTTGGCTTTGCCTACTACTTGCTGGATGCGAGGCAAAATGTCGGAATCATAGCGGCTCAGCAGGTCATTTAACATGGCAGAGGTCTCCACTGACAAGGTATTAAGCCGGTCGATGAGCGCCGCAGGGGGCTGCTCGCCCTTCTTGATAGCCGCATGAATTTGCTGTACAACCGCAAGCTGCTGCCCGAAGCGGGTATTGATTTGCTTTAAACGATCAATGGTAGGCGTGAGGAGCTTGCTTCCCGTCGAAGCCGATTCATTTAGACGCTCCAGCAGCTTAATTGTTCCTCCCGTAACGGAGACTGCGCTGGTAAGCCGTTTCTCGGCTAGGACAAGCGCAGCCAGTAGGGTCTCCGGATCTACATCCGCTCCTTGCAAAATAGAGGTTAGCTCCTCGATCGCGCCAGCCGTTTGGAGCAGAAGCTGCAAATCCTGCTTGATTAGCGGGCCAGCCGTGTCGAGTGCAGCCGTGCTCTGGTCAAAAAAACTGCCCAGCTGCTTCGTGAACGCTTCCCCTTCCTTCGCGAGCTTAGCGGCCTTCGGCAGCTCGGTTTGGACGGAAGCGACGATTTTCTTCGATTTATCGAGGTCTGTTGATGCCAGCGCTACGGCCTCATTAATTTTAGGAATGAGCGCCTCTAGCTTGAACACGGTGCTTCTAACTTGCTCAATGGCCGGCCGGTTTTCCTCCAGCTCTATGCCAATCTGATTGAAAATACGAAAAATCGTCTCGTTAGCCGTTTTGACGAAGCTGCTGCGGACTTCCTCAATAATGCCGCTTGCTCCTTTTTGGGCAATTTTAGGGGAAACCGCGTTTATTTTTTCATTTACGGCGTAATCCAGCTCCGCTTGCTGCAAATTGTCGGAAAGCACAGTCGCCATTTTGGCGGAAAAATCGACAGGGATTGTAATGCTGGCATAGTATTCGCCATGCTTCACGCCCGCAAGCGCGTTTTTCTCGTCAACGAAAACCCAGCCGATCTTCTTATTTTCCTTCAAGGAGGCAATAATTTCATCGCCAACCCGTATCGGCGTGCCGCGCAGCTCAGCGCCCTCATCATTGTTCACGACAGCAATGGCGAGCGAACTGGTCTGTCCGTAAGGGTCCCATGAGGCTTTAATATTGAACCACGCGTAAAGGGATGGCAAGCAGGCGAGTCCGATAATAATGATGGCTGCGGCGCTGTTTCGCAAAATATGGCGAAGATCTTTGGCGTAAATGGACAAAATATGGCTCAATATGTTCGACCTCCCAAAAATGCTAGTCTTAGTATTTCTGATTTCGCCAAAATCTACCCATCAATGCGAATATGGGAAAAAAGCATAGAAAAAAGCAGCAGCTCGGCAATACGTGCAGAGCTGCTGCTTCGGATTTAAAGGCTAGAATAGCCTTTTAGCTATAAAGGTAGAGCCTGCCTTCTAAAGGTACGGAAAGAAATTAGTTGTGCACACAAGTCGCTATGGCCGTTCGTTCTTCTTGCTTTGCGGTTACTGTGCAGCTTCGCGGCTTTCGTTCACAATCTCGGAGAGCAGCTCGAAGGAGCGAAGTCGTGCGCCATGGTCATAGATCTGGCTGACGACGATCATTTCATCGGCTTCTGTCTCTTCCAGAATGGCGTTTAACCGATCTCGAACGGTTGCTTTCGTACCGGCAATCGTAAAGCTAAGCTGTTTTCGGACCATCATTTTCTCTTGTTCACTCCATAGTCCGTCCATGCTATCCACGGGAGGATTGAGCTGCCCCATGCGTCCGCGGATGAGGTTTAGAAATGCCTGTTCTTGCGAAGTTGCGAGAAATTTGGCGGCTTCTTCCGTTTCCGCAATAATGACATTCACGCCAATCATGGCGTAAGGCTTCTCCAGCTCCGCAGAAGGACGGAAGTTGTCTCGGTAAAGCTTTAGGGCTGGCAGTACGAAATCCGGTGCGAAATGGCTGGCGAAAGCAAACGGAAGGCCATGATGCCCCGCAAGCTGCGCGCTAAAGCCGCTGGAGCCAAGCAGCCAGATCGGCACGCTCAGTCCTTCGCCGGGAATTGCTCTTGGCATAACCGCACGCGATTCATCGGTCGGATTGAAATAATGGCGAAGCTCATTAAGCTGTTCGGGGAAATCCTCGCCGTTGCTGCCAAGTCCGCGCCGCAGCGCTCGAGCGGCAATATGGTCCGAGCCGGGCGCTCTGCCAAGGCCGAGATCAATTCGTCCGGGATACATGGATTCAAGCGTTCCGAATTGCTCGGCTATGACGAGCGGAGCGTGATTTGGCAGCATGATGCCACCGGAGCCGACACGGATTTTTTCTGTACCTGCGGCTACATACCCTATGACGACCGAGGTCGCGGAGCTTGCGATGCCAGGCATGTTATGATGCTCCGCCAGCCAGTAGCGGTGATAGCCCCATTTTTCGGCATGCTGGGCCAAATCTAGCGTATTCCGGAACGAGGCAGCAGGCGTGCCGCCGGTGACGATAGGTGCAAGATCCAAAATGGACAGGGGAATCGTATGAATAGACATAATCGCATGAACCTCCTAAGCAATGAGTAAAAGGGTAGACCGTTCCGAGAAAGGATAGGTAGTGATTTGCGGAAATTCGAGATTAGACATAAAACCCCAAGCGCCAAGGAGAGGCGAGGGGCTGCATCAGTTGAGCAGAATTTTATTGCGGATTGGTTGTCCAAATGCCCGCGGTTTTAATGAACACGCGTTCCGGCAGCTTGAGGGCAGCGAGCACAAGCTCGGCCATATCCTCCGCTTGCATCATGCGGTCCTCGTCACCGATTTTTAGTCCGGCGTTCGAAGCCAGCTCGGTGTTGACGGTGCTTGGCGTTAGTGCCGTAACTCGGATGTTCGATTTGCGAACCTCCTGCATGAGCGCCTCAGTCATGCCGATGACGGCGAATTTGGACGCGCAGTAAGCGGAGCCCGTGGCGAAGCCGCGCTCGCCTGCCGTGGAGGCAATATTGATAATGCTGCCGCTGCTTTGTGCAAGCATCGTAGGAAGCGCTGCGCGTGTCACATAGTAAGTGCCCATAACATTAGTCTGAATAATGCACTCCCACTGCTCAGGCTCCATGTCGAGAAGGGTGCCGAACGTTCCAATACCGGCATTGTTGATCAGAATATCAATGGAGCCAAGGCTTTCCTTCAAGGCTTCTATCGCTTGATCCACATCTGATTTTACCGCTATGTCCGCAGTGGCAATATGTACACTAACCCCATATTTGCTAATTAGCTCTGCTTGAAGTGCTTCCAAGTCGGCGCTTGTCCGGGCAAGCAGGCCGAGGTTGACGCCTTCTCCAGCCAGTGCTGTGGCAATCGCTTTGCCTATTCCCTTGCCTGCGCCGGTAATGATGGCTGATCTATTTTTTAATTCCATGCTAATCTCTCCCTTGTTTCTTGCGTATTGTTTAATTCGTATGAACCAGCCTAGGTATGATATCCTTTTAACAAGTCATGGCATACGTTAAGCTCTCTTATTATGCTACACCACACGGAAGGCAAGTATCAACTTTTAAGAAATCTAAGCTTGAATCGTTTGCGAGATCATAAATAATAATGATGCGAAATCGGACGTAAGAGAGTTTTGGAATAAGAAAACATTCGGCAATATGGAGCTTTTTGCGTAAGAAGTTGTTATTTTTCGAGTTTAATCAATATCGATCGTATGATTTGGACACTAAAGGAGTCGTTTGTGTTGGGAGATCAGCATTTTAAAGAAACCGTGGAGTTGACCTTGAAGGTGATTGGCGGCAAGTGGAAGCCGGTTATTCTTTGCCATTTGACGGAGGGAACGCACCGCTTCGGCGAGCTGAAACGGGAAATGCCCGCCATTACCCAAAAAATGCTTACGCAGCAGCTGCGTGAATTGGAGGAGGATGCGATTATCGACCGAAAAGTCTATGTGCAGGTGCCTCCTAAGGTTGAATATTCATTAACGGAATACGGGTTAACGGTGAAAGAGCTGCTCAATGTTATGTCGCAATGGGGAGAGCAGCACCAAGAAAGACACCCGCGGGAGCAGGGGGAATAGGAGAAAAAACTTCTCATAGTTACCAAATGGATACTACGTTCCGTAAAAGTGCGTACTGTTTTATTTGCCTATGACGGTCTAGAATAGGGTTTGTCAGTGAAACAAACACAACCTATGAGGAGTGAACGATAAATGAAATTGCAATTAGCGTTGGATCTTGTTGATATTCCGGGTGCGATTGAAGTCGTGAAGCAAGTGGAGTCTTATGTGGATATCGTGGAGATCGGTACGCCGATCGTTATTAACGAAGGACTGCATGCAGTCAAAGCGCTTAAGGAGGCTTTTCCCAACCTAGCGGTACTTGCGGATTTGAAAATCATGGATGCAGGCGGCTACGAAGTGATGAAGGCAGCTGAAGCTGGCGCGGATATCGTAACGATTCTTGGCGTAGCTGAGGATGCGAGCATTAAGGGTGCGGTCGAGGAAGCCAAAAAACAAGGAAAGCAAATATTGGTGGACATGATCGCAGTGAAAAATTTGGCAGAGCGTGCTGCTCAGGTTGATTCATTTGGCGTAGACTATATCTGCGTACACACCGGTTATGATCTGCAAGCAGAAGGACAAAACTCTTTTGAGGATCTTCGCACGATTAAAGCCGTTGTCAAAAATGCAAAGGTTGCTGTTGCTGGCGGGATTAAGCTAAGCACGTTGCCGGAAGTCATTGCCGTGGGTCCTGACCTGGTTATCGTAGGCGGCGGGATTACAGGACAAGCCGACATGCAGGCTGCTGCTTCTGAGATGCAGCAATTGATTAAACAAGGTTAATGATGATGTCCAAATCATCCAAACTGGCAGTAGTCTTGGACGAGCTAAATCGTGCTGCAGAGCAGCTAGCGGGCGAACAGCTGGAGCAGTTAGCTGATGCGATCAGCTCTGCTGGCCGCGTGTTCGTAGCAGGGGCAGGACGCTCAGGTCTAATGATGCGGGCGTTTGCAATGCGGCTTATGCATTTGGGCCTTGATGTGTATGTGGTTGGCGACACGGTCACCCGCAGCTTAAGCAAGGGAGACCTGCTCTTGATCGGCTCAGGCTCGGGCGAGACCAAATCACTTGTGCCGATGGTCCATAAAGCGTTAAGCTTGGAAGCCCGCGTGGGGGCATTGACGCTTTCCGAAGCCTCGACCATTGGCGAACTGGCAGATATCGTAGTGAAGCTGCCTGGTGCGCCAAAGGATCAGGATGGGGAAGATGCTTCAACGGTTCAGCCGATGGGTTCTTTGTTTGAACAAATGCTTCTGCTCGTATGCGATGCTGTCATCCTGCAACTGATGGACAGGCAGGAGCTGACGGGCAAAGCCATGTATGGCAATCACGCGAATTTGGAATAGTTTGATCTAGATGCGAGAGACAAGCCCAGCGGTCATGTTGACGGTGGGCGGGTCTCTTTTTTTGTTGTCCATCTAGCCGGCATATATGGTAATATCAGAGAAAAGGTATTAATGCCGAAAGTCAAACGAGCCACAGACCGTTGTGCAAGCGTTTGCGCATTGAGATAGGGAGGACTTAGCCTGTATCAAACCTATATTTTTGATTTGTACGGCACATTAATTGATATACAGACAGATGAAGAAAGTCAGCAGCTGTGGGAGAATATGGCTCTCTACTTTCGATATAACGGCATGAACGTTTCCGGCCAAGCCTTGCAGGCGCTCACGCTCTGCCATATGGAGCAGCACTTGGAAGTGGGCAGGGGGCGATGCGAATACCCCGATTATGTCATGGAGGATGTATTTGCTGACGTTGTGAGGAAGCTGAAAGGGCGTGCAAATACAGCGTGGCTGCAAGAAACGGTCAGATGGTTCCGAATATTGTCGATGCGCAAGCTGATGCTGTATGAAGGCGCTATCGAGGTGCTTAACGGATTAAGACGTCAGGGAAAAAAGATCTATTTACTCTCCAACGGGCAAAAAACGTTTATTGAAATGGAGCTGAAATCGTTGGGGATCGACCGTTGTTTCGATGGAATAGCGATCTCGTCGGTGGCCGGGATCAGTAAGCCCGACCCTCTTTTTTATGCGTATTTATGCGGTAAGTATCAAGTCAATTTAACCGCCGCGCTGATGATTGGCAATGATCCTCGAACGGACATGGAAGGTGCTCGCCGGGTGGGCATTGACGGCTGTTATCTTCGCACAAGCGCGTCTCCTGTTCATCTATTGGAAACCAAAAGCAAGTGGCTGATCGAAGATGGCGATTTGCGAAAGATTCCAGGTTGGCGTTAGCTGAATGGGGCTAACGCCCAAAATCTCCCGAGCTTCGGTTCACGGAGTCGCTTTTCCCCGCATGCAAGAGGGGCAGAATGGCGAAGGCAAGTCGGAAGCGAAGGCTCTCTACAGGATCCTTAAGCTTAATACCCATCAGCTTCTCGCATTTGTCCAATCGGTAAATCACAGTATTCCTGTGGACAAAAAGCTGCTTGGCTGTCTCCACGAGCTGGCACTGGGTATCGTAATACACGTGCAGCGTGCGCATCAGCTCCTTTTGCTCATTCTCCTCCATGGTAGACAAGCATTGGAACGTTTCCTCATAAAATTGTTTCAGCTCATCGTAGGGGATCATTCGGAAGAGATAGCTGATGTCCTTAGATTGATACGATTGGATGAACCTCGTTTTTTTCATTTGATACCCGATATGAAGCGCCTTAACAGCTTCGTTATAGGAAATCCCAATATCCAGCACATTCGTCACCGGATTCCCTATGCCAAGCGAGATGCTCAGTTGTGACTGCAATTCCAGCTGCTCCTGCATGGCTGCCAACTGCTTCAGGAAAACACTCTCCTCCCATTCCGATTCCCTAATGCACATGAGCATGCCAAACAAATCATTTTTAGTGAACATGACAGGCGCTTCTCCAAGCTGCGAGAATTGCCGTTTAATCAGCTCATACTGGACATCCCGCTCTGAGATCAGACGCTCGTCAGCTAGTGGCGCAGCGTTTTTTGTCATGCTTGTCAGGATAGTGGAACTTTCGTCTTTGCGAGCAGCGAGGAGCAGCCAAGTCTCCTTTTGCTTGAGGCCGTATTTTTTGCCGCGATGCAGTGCTTCTTGCTCGGAGCTGATAAACCCATCGATCAAATCGGAGAAAAACTCGTTTTTGTACCGTCGTGACCGCTCCTTCACTGCATGGAGCTTAGTCATCTCCATACCTATGACGTTGGCGGCCTGCTCCAGCGTTAAGCTGTACTGGGTCGAAGCGGCCTCGTGGGGCTGGAAAGCAATGAGGTAGCCTTCATGGCGATAGGTGAATACCGGATAAATGGCCATGTAGCGATGTTTCCGCAGCGCAGGGTCAAGCAGGCAAAGCTGAACAGCGGCAGGCAGGGCCGGAATATCGCTTAACAGCTTATTACCGACTGTCATTAGCGGATGCAAGCTCGGCTGCTTGAAATGATAGGAATGCGCGGTCACCTGCAGCTTGCTGCCGAGCAGGAGGATCGGCGAGGATAGGAGCTGCGTCAGCGCGCCAATCATTTGGGGAATGCCGTTCCCCTTCATGATCATTTCGGAAAACTGTTTGTGAATGGTCAGCGAATACTGCAATTCATCGTTTTTGTTATCCAGAATCAAGCTGGTGGAGCGCTGCAATAGTTCGCCAAGCGAATAGTCCACGGACGAGATTTCGATGATCGGAAAATGAATCCGATTGGCTTCGTCAATCACCTCCTGCGGAATGTCCAGCGCAAACCGTTTTGTTTTGACCGCGAGCCCCGAGCATTTCAGATGATTCATTTTGCTCATGAGCTCTAGCAGCATAGAAGGTGTCTCTTTCATGAAATAGCCGTTCGTGAGCAGCAGCTCGCCGGGTCTTAAGAAATGGATAATATCAGGCGCATCCATAATATTAACGGTCTGAACGGTACGCGTTAAGCCGCTTTGCCCTGCAATAACCTTTGCTTTGGCAAAAACGGCATTCGAAAGCAATTGCTCAAGCAGCATAGGGTCCATCCTTCCATTCTTCGTGATGATATAAAAACTAACACCAATTTGGTTTGTTGTAAAGGGCATGCTGGACGAATGATCCAAAGAATAGAAGAACCTTTGGATCTATTGAACAATGACAGCAGCTAAACGAAAAGTTATGCTTTTTTTAAGAGATTATATGTCAAAAAACATAACACAACAGAGGGCTGTTTTTTCAGTTTCCACTCAAAATCATCATAAAATGTGTCAGTAGAGGTGAGAGCATTGCTTGATTTACTTCTTACACAAGTACGGCTTCAACAGGAAACCGCACTTATGGATGTTGGCGTAAGACAAGGGCGTTTCACGTATCTTGCCCCTAGCCAACCGAATCATAGGCCGGATGCGCTTCAAACGGAGGATGGAGCAGGAGGGATGCTGTTACCGGGGTTCATAGAACCGCATATACACCTGGAGAAAGCTTATCTGCTCTCTCGTATGGAGCAAGAGGCAGCATCCTTGCAAGATGCGATTCGCATGACTGCGGAGATGAAGCATGGGTTTACAAAGGAAGACATGCAGGAGAGATCACTCACGGTTATCCGTGAAGCCGTTCGCAGCGGTGTTACCCATATGCGCTGCCATGCCGAGGTTGATCCGATTCTTGGGTTGTCTGCGTTTGAAGCGGCGCTTGAGCTGAAGGAGCGAGTAAAGCCGGTACTGGATTTGCAAATCGTTGTTTTCCCACAGGAGGGCATAGCCCAAAGCCCTGGGACGGCAGAGCTTATGGATGAGGCTATGCGCCTTGGAGGGGATGTTGTTGGCGGCATTACGTACCAGGACGCTGATTTGAAGGAGCATTTGCGTTTTGTGTTCGATTTGGCCGAAAAGCATGGCAAGCCTATCGATTTCCACGCTGATTTTTCGGATAATCCCGAGCAGCTTGCCATTGCAGACATTGCGGCGAAAACGATAGCGGCAGGCATGCAGGGCTTAGTCGCTGCAGGACATGTCACTTCGCTTGGATCACTGGAGCATCATCGTGCGGTTTCGGTCGTGGAGCAAATCAAGAAGGCGGATCTCCAGATCATGAGTCTCCCAGCTACCGATTTGTACATCAACGGCAGAGGCGACCTAGAGAAACCAAGGCGCGGGTTAACGCCGATCGGCCTATTGCTTGAGCATAGCGTCAATGTCGTGATCGGGGTAAACAACGTGCGCAATCCGTTTACCCCTTTCGGAAAGGCAGATCCGCTGGAAACGGCGTGGCTGGTCGCGGTTTCCGCTTATATGGGAGGCGAAGCCGATGCTCGGCATTTGATTCATATGCTCACGGATGGGGCGGCTAGAGCACTTGGCGTGCAGGACTATGGGATACGTATCGGGGCGAAGGCGGATATGGTGCTGTTCGCCGTACAGACCGAACGCGATATTTTGCTGGATAAGCCAGAGCATCGAACGGTGTGGAAACGAGGCGTGAAATCGGCCGAGACGCGGGTATCCAGCGAGCTGCAAAGGTTTTGATGATAAAAACATATAGAGGAGTGGGTTTGAGGATGAAGAAGCAAAGCGGCAAGAAGTGGACACTGGGTTTATTGGTCGTTGTCATGATGTGGGTACTGGCAGCATGCGGCGGTGGCAATAGCGGCGGGAAGAACGCAGAAGCGGCTAACGCTCCGGCTTCCAGCGATGGAGCGGCAAGCAAGGAGCCGATTCTAATCGGCATGTCAACGGAAGCGACGGGCGATAACGCTATGAACTCGGTTAATCTTTATCAGGGCGTTCAGGTAGCGGTCGATCAAGTGAATGCTAAGGGCGGGATTGATGGACGCCTGGTTGAGCTGGTTGTGCGCGATACGGAGCAAAACCCGACGCGCGGCATCAGCATTATCCGTGATTTTAGCCAAAAGGAGAAGGTGCTTGCGGCTATTGGCGGTTTTCACAGTACGGTTATGCTGGCGCAGTCTCCAATCATTATGGAGGAAAAGTTCCCGTTTATGGTAGCCACCTCAAACGTTCCGGCATCGGTTGAATCCGGTATGCCATGGACGTTCGGCGTTCGGATGAACGCGAATATTACGGCGCAATATGCGCTCAAATTTATAAAAGAGCATTTCAATACGACAAAAATCGCGGTATTGCACGAGAACGGCGGTTACGGAAAAGGCGCGGCTGCCGCTATGACCAAGGTGCTGGAGGCTGAAGGGCTGAAGCCGGTTGCGGTGGAGTCCTTTGATAATGCCAAGGATAAAGACATGACCGCGCAGGTCAACCGTGCGAAGCAAGCGGGAGCAGAGGTCATCTACTTATTCGGTCAAGGCGCGGCGAATGGTTATGTGCTGCAAGCGATGGATAAGCTCGGCTGGAAGGTGCCGATTGTAGGCGAGAACGGCATGGCGAACAAGGGTGCCCAAGAAGTTGGCAAGGAGCTGGCGGAAGGCACGTATGCGATTCAAACGGCTAACTTCAACGTTGATCAGACACGTGAGACGGCAAAAGTATTTTTGGCAGACTTCACGGCGAAATTCGGCCATATTCCAACCACATTCGCCTCTGCGGCACAAGGCTATGACGGTGCGATGATGCTGTTCCAAGCGATCGAGAAAGCGGGCTTGTCCGGTGATTTGGCAAAGGACCGAGAGGCGATCAAAAATACGCTGGAGACGAATCTGGGCACTTACAGCGGCGTGATTAAGGATTGGGAGCAAGCCTTTACAACTGAAAATCACGATGCGGTGGACGTCAATTCCTACCTCATGTGCGTATGGAAGGACGGCAAGCTGGTCATTTCGGATAAGCAATAAGTTACTTCGTGGAAAAGAGGGATGGACATGTCGCTTATACTCCAGCTTGCCATTAGCGGGCTCTCGGTCGGCTGTCTCTATGCCTTGATCGCACTCGGCTACAGCTTGACGTTTGTCGTGAATGGCACGCTAAATATGTCGCAAGGACAGTTAGTTATGCTTGGCGGGGTGCTTATGTTCGGCTTTGCCGAGCTGGGGCACCTGCCCTTCTTCGTTTCCTTTCTGCTGGCTGCGCTCATAGTTGGGCTGTTGAATTTAGGCATAGAACGATTAGCGATCCGAAAGTTTGACAAAGGCGCGAATTCAATCGAATGGGTGCTTAGTACGATAGCGGTTGGCATTATTATTCAAGACGTTGCTCTTTATGTGAACGGTCCGGATGAAGGCGTTACTCCTTCGCCCATGGGAGATGAGATGCTTCGTATTGCTGGAGCAGGGATATATTGGAAAGAGTTTGTTTTTCTGCCGGTCGTTGCGGTATTGCTGGTGCTGTTAATTTTATTTTACAAAAAATCGCATTGGGGCTTATGGCTTCGGGCAACGGCGGACAATCGTACAGCCGTTGAAATAATGGGCATTAGCAGCAACAAGATTGTGGCGGTTGCGTATATGCTGAGCGGTTTGCTGGCAGGCATTGGCGGAGCCTTAATGTCTACGAACTATGCCGTTTCCGTAGATATTGGGCTTCCGCTCGGACTTAAGGCGATTTCGGTTGCGATTCTCGCCGGGGTTAACAATCCGAAGGGCATCGTCGCGGCAGGCTTGATTCTGGGCATTTCCGAGGCTTTCATTGGCCAGTACATCTCTACGGCATTCAGAGAGATGTTTGTGTATGGTTTGGTTATTCTGGTGCTGTATTGGAAGCCGATGGGGCTGTTTAATGCACGCAAAACGATAGTGAAAGTCTAGTGAGTTTAAGTCAGGGGGTGTGCAGATGAATCAGCTCATAGAGCGGAGCGCTGGCTACCGTGCAGCCGCAGGGTGGATTGCCGGCCTGGCAGCCATCGGGCTGCTTGCCGCAGGGCCATGGATGGTCGATACGTATTATTTGAACTTATTGTTTATGATCGGCATATTCGTTATTACGTGTACGGGCATGAATATTTTAATCGGCTATTGCGGCATCGTCTCCATTGGCCATGCGGGCTTAATGGCCATCGGCGCATATATGTCTTCTTTTCTCAGCACAAAATACGGCTTGTCCTTCTGGAGCGTAGTGCTGATCGGCATGGTCGTTTCGCTTCTTATTGGCAGCTTGATCGCCATTCCTACCATTCGAGCCGGTGGCGTCTATTTATCGATGATTACCATCGCCTTCGGTGTCGTGATTCATGAGGTGCTTATTCGGTGGGATGCTTTCTCCGGCGGCCCGCTTGGCATATCAGGAATAGCCAAGCCGCAGATTGGCGGTTATACCTTCGATCTGAAAGGCATGTATTTATTTGTACTAGTGATTTCAGCAGCTGCGCTTCTGCTTGCTCGCAATTTGCGGCGCTCCTCTTGGGGCAGGTCGATGATTGCGACGAAGGAAAATGAGATAGCCGCTGCATCGCTTGGCATTCGCAAGTTTGCGGTTCAGTATGCGGGCTTCGCAATTAGCTCGGTGTTAGCCGGACTATCGGGCGCGATTTATGCGCATGCCAATAGCTTTATTAGTCCGGACACGTACAATTTTCAGACCTCTGTCCAGCTGGTTCTCATCGTTATTTTAGGAGGAGCAGGCCGAGTGCTAGGACCGGTAATCGGCGCGGTTATTATCGTGTTTTTACCGGAGCTGCTTGATATGGAGAAGCTGCGTATGGCACTATACGGAGGCATTATGTTTGCTGTGCTTTTTTTTCTGCCGAAGGGCATCGTCGGTACGTTAGACAGCTGGCTTAGTCCTCGTATGAGGCGATTTGTCAGCATAAACCCAAGGCAGGCATCGTCGAAGCCTGAGGAGGCCAAAGCGTTGTTTGCTTCCCCTGTTCGGGCGGGTGGCCAGCCCATTCTTGTGCTTGAAGGAATCCAGAAATATTTTGGCGGGCTGCATGCCTTAAAAGAGGTGAGTCTTAAGGTAGAGGCGGGAACCATACATTCGTTGGTCGGTCCAAATGGGGCCGGCAAAACCACGCTGCTGAATGTCATCAGCGGATTATACAGCTCAGACCAGGGTCATTATACGCTGCGCGGGCAGCCGCTCATCCCGCGTTCCTTGTCGGCAGTTGCCGAGCTAGGTATTGCAAGGACGTTCCAGCATTCCCGTTTGTTCAAAGAGCTTAGCGTCCTTGAAAATGTGATGACAGGCCTAGCTAAGCGAGCGCAAAGCGGGCTTGGGGCATCCCTCCTAAGACTGCCCGGGCAGCTTCGCTCCGAGCGCCTCATGGAGGAGACCTCGCATGCGCTGTTGGATTTAATCGGCTATGAAGGCGATCGGGATATGCCGGCTAGCCAGCTCCCCTACGGGCATCAACGGATGGTAGAAATAGCGCGTGCGCTGGCGACAGCGCCTAGCCTGCTATTGCTCGACGAACCGGCAGCCGGAATGACGGCTTCGGAGATTGAGCAGCTGGAGCAGCTGCTTCGCAAGCTTGTCAGCCAAGGCTTGACGGTTATTTTAATCGAGCATCATATGGACTTTGTGCAGCGTGTATCGGATACGGTGACCGTGCTTGATTTTGGGAAAATAATCGGAACGGGCAGCCCGGAGCAAATGCTTAGCGATCCGCGAGTCATCCAAGCATATCTAGGTGCAGAGGAGGTGGCTGCCAGTGCTGAGCATTAAAGGACTTGAAGTGCGCTATGGCGCTATCCACGCTTTGAAGGGCGTGGATGTGGAGCTTAAAGAAGGTGAGATTGCAGCTGTGATTGGCTCCAACGGCGCGGGCAAAACAACGCTCCTGCAAGCCGTGCTTGGCCTTGTAAGACCTAATGCCGGCGTCATAGAGCTTGGCGGCAAGCCGATTACCCGTATGTCAGCGAACAAAACGTCAAATCTCGGCGTATCGCTTGTTCCGGAAGGCCGGGAGGTATTTGGCACCCTGACGGTTACTGAGAATTTGCGCATGGGGCTGAAGAAAAAAATCGGATCGGTCACGAAGCGGCAGTTCGAGAAAGAACTGGAGCTTGTATTCGAGAGGTTCCCCCGTCTGCATGAACGCCAGAATCAGCTGGCTTTCACGCTTAGCGGAGGCGAGCAGCAGATGCTCGTTCTCTCGCGTGCCATGATCAGTAAACCGAGACTGCTGCTGCTCGATGAGCCCTCACTCGGGTTAGCTCCTATTATCGTTAATGAAATTTTTGCTACCATAAACGAATTAGCATACGAAGGTACGGCGATTTTGCTAGTTGAGCAGATGGCGCACAAAGCGCTGTCCATTGCGAAGCGCGGTTACGTTGTAGATAACGGAAACATCACATTACACGGCTCGTCTACCGCTTTGCTGAATGATGATCGGATGATTAAAGCCTATTTGGGCGCACATTAACTATATGATGAAGTAGAGGGTGACGCAGGTGTCCATTACACAAATTAATCGTATCCGCATAAATGATCGTCTGTTTGATATCACGCTGGACTTGGAGAAAGGAATTATTTCGCATATAACGCCTAGCCATCCGGCTTCTGGAGGTGCGGTGGGAGCCGGGATTAGAGATGCGGAAGGACTGCACTATTTGCCGGCCATGACCGATATGCATATTCATTTGGATAAGCATTTTTTGGGCGAGCCATGGAAGCCGCTTCAGCCGTTTATCACATTGCCCGGGCAATTAAAGTTTGAAAAGTCTATGCTGGCATCGCTCCCAACTACGGTCGCTGAGCGCGCCCGCCGACTGATCGACCTGCTTCTACGCCAAGGAACGACTAAAATCCGAACGCATGTGGACGTTGATCCGCAAATTGGCATTTCCCATTTGGAGAATGTCCTGCAGGTCCGTGAGGAATACCGCGGCGTGATGGAAATTGAAATCGTCGCCTTCCCGCAGCAGGGGCTGCTCCGCTCGGATTCCATGCAAGTCATGAAGGATGCGCTGCGTGCTGGTGCCGAGTATGTCGGAGGCGTCGATCCTGCGGGATTGGACCGTCAGGTCGATCGCAGCCTTGAAGCCACATTCGAGCTGAGCGCTGAATTTAATGCAGGCGTCGATCTCCATTTGCATGACTCTGGACATTTGGGCTTGTATACGATTAGCCGTTTTGCGGAATTAACAGCTCAAGCTGGCAAAGGAGGCAGAGCGGCAGTCAGCCATGCCTATTGCTTAGGTCAGGTTACGGAGACGGAGTCGAGAGAGCTTGCACAGCAATTGAAAGCGAATGACGTAGCCATTATTACGAGTGTCCCGCTCGACAGGCCGATGCCGCGCGTAGACCAGCTGATTGCGGAAGGTGTTCGGGTATATGTAGGCTCTGACAATATACTCGATGCATGGAGCCCGTTTGGCAATGGTGATTTGCTTGCAAGAGGAGCGAAGTTGGCCGAGAAATTGGGCTGGATACTCGATGATGCGCTCCTTCAGACGTATCCGCTCATAGCGGCAGGCTCGCTTACACCACAAGTGGGCGACCCAGCGAGCTTCATGCTTGTGCCTGCCGTCAATGCGAAACATGCGATTGCATCGGCTCCCCTCCGTGAGGCTGCCTTCTCCAGAGGCAAGCTTATAGGCGGGAAATGGGCAGAAGCAGCGACAGGAGTTTTTGCTTGAAATATAGAAAAGTATATCATTTCGCTATTCTTTCTCTATATTTCTCGGAATGAAACGTGCTGCACCGCCAGAGGACGGCGTCAGCCGTTTCACCTTGGATCGAGCAGCATGCTCGTTCATACTGGGTTCATGATCCTTGTGTATAGTTGACTTTCGTTAGGAAAGCAAGCATAAGGAGGGATAGAAAATATGAACATATCATCTGCAACAGGCAGCAGTACAGCGTCATATTCGGCCGCATCATCCGCTGCATCCAGCTTGGAGAAACAGGTAAGCAGCCTGCAGGCCGAGCTTAAAAAAGTCAATGACAGTAAAGATGATCAAGCGACTAAGGATAAAAAAGCGCAGGTCATCCAGCAGCAAATTCAACAGTTACAGCAAGAAATCGCGAAGCAGAAGGCTGAAGCCAGCACGAACAAGGCAAGCGGGCTAGAAGTAAATGAAAACGCGAATGTTAGCGCTCCGAAGGCTGTTACTGGCCCAGTAGCGAATTCTGACCGTACATTTGATGTGCGGATATAAATTAAGCTAGGGAAGTTCGAATGGGCGGATGCAAAGGCATCCGCCCATTCGCCTTGCAAAAGAGGATTGCGGGAGGGTAAACTACCATAGACAATGGTTTTGAAATAAAGCTTGCGAGGAGGAAATAATATGAGTCAGTCAAAGCGAGGCAATCAAATCGGGCCTCCGCGATTTGTCATAGCCGTTCATGTACTCATTTGGCTTGCCAAGAGCGGAGGCCTGCTTTCTAGTGCGACTATTGCGGGACAAGTGAACTCTCATGCGACTTTTTTGCGCAGAGTGCTTGCTACATTGGTGCAATCGGGATTTGTTGATGCTAGGGAAGGTCGCGATGGCGGGTATAGCTTAAGTAGGCCAGCAGATAACATTACGCTTGCTGATGTTTATTTGGCAGTAAGAACAGAACCTTGCGAAGCGGCTGATGAACTGCGATGCAGCGGCGAAGAAGGCGCGGGCATACAGCTCGATCAGGCGCTGGAGCAAATTATGAATGCTGCCGATTTGCGTACCGTAGAATACTTAAAACAATATTCAATTGCTGATTTAACGGAAACGATTGACTTTTGAAAATGGGCAGATTAATATGTGCTTATAAAGGTTGCAGTTATATCGGATATACTGCAATTTTTTTGAAACAAACTGTGCTTGTAGTAGTGGCAGTTAATTGGACGAGGGGGAAAACGTATGGAAATCGTAGCGATTATTTTACAAAGCTTGCTGGGCTTGATGTTTCTAATGGCTGGTATAGGCAAAGTCTCCGGTACCAAAATGCATGTGGACCATTTCAACCAGTGGGGTTTGCCGCAATGGTTCAGAGTTGTAACCGGATTAGTAGAGCTTATTGGAGCGGCTGCTTTAATCGTTGGCATTTGGGAGCCGAGCTGGGCGGCAGCGGGTAGCTTGTTGCTTGGAGTGACCATGATTGGTGCAATCCTGGTGCATGTTCGCATGAAAGACAACATGAAAGAATCAGCTGCATCTATTGTGCTATTTGTTCTTTCCGTAGTCATCTTTCTTCTGCAAAGCGGAGAGCTTGCCCAGTTTCCTGGTTTTCAATAGTAAGGCTAGGCTGATGGCATAGGAGCGGACGTGAAGGGCAAGCTAGCGGATGAGAAGGTTATGTCATTTGACACGAAACCATAGGGTGTCATATACTCATAAAGTGAAACCAAATGGTTTCGTATTAAAGGGCTGCAATGGTTACGCATTGCTAATGGAGGACGTCAAATGGATAACAATATTTCACAGAATACATTATCGGATATTAGGCAGACACTTGTGCTTAACGCGCCAATACAGAAGGTATGGGCTGCGGTCGCAACCTCGGAAGGCATTGCCACATGGTTCATGCCGAATAATTTTCAAGCCGAGCTTGGTTATGAATTTCATTTGGAAGCCGGCCCTTTCGGGAATTCTCCTTGCAAGGTAACGGTGCTTGATCCTCCTAACCAGTTGTCTTTCGCCTGGGGCAAGGATTGGTCCCTGACATTCGAGCTTGTTGACCGTGAGGGCAAGACGGAGTTTACGTTGATCCATGCAGGCTGGGATGCGGATAAGGTTACGGAATTCGGACAGTCGCATGGCGAGGTGCATGGCCGGATGTCTGGCGGCTGGATCGGCATTGTGGCGAAGCTGCGCCAGATTATAGAGTCTTAATATGGCGGAGACCGCACCGAAACATGACGTATTTCAGGCCATTGCAGATCCAACGAGGCGCAAGCTGCTGCACCTGCTTGGGGACGAGGAGATGCCGGTCACTGTACTTAGCGGGCATTTTACGATGAGTCGGACAGCGGTATCGAAGCATTTGCGCGTGCTTGCGGATGCAGGACTCGTGAAGGATCGCAAGGTTGGCCGGGAAACGCGATATCGCCTAGATCCAGAGCCGCTGCTGGAGCTTAGGCGCTGGCTCGCCTATTACGAACGATATTGGGATAATAAATTGTCAGCGCTTAAGCGTTTTGTCGAGTCAGATGATCATGCTTTTGAAGAGTCATTTGGTCCGCTCGCTGCAGTAGAGCGGAATGATGGGCGATAGCCACCAGCAATGCCGAAGAGCCGCTAATTCCATGGAATTAGCGGCTCTTCGACATTTCTTAATGACTTACCAACCTAAGCTGTATTCTGTTAGCGCAGAAGCGACAAGTCAAAGCTGGGCACTAGGCCTTCCTCGGCAGCCCGTCCGAGAAGGGCTTCAATAGCAGCGTAGCCTTCATCGCCTAAGTTTGCCGTGAATTCATTGACATAAAGGTCAATATGGGCCTGGGCAACATCGGAAGACAGTTCTTGGGCATGCATCATAATGTAGGATTTGGATTCCTCCGGATGCGTCCATGCGTAGTCAACGGATGCGCGGATCCACTCGGTAATCGTGTCGGTATCGAGCTCACGCTTTGCAATAATAGCTCCAAGCGGAATGGGTAAGCCCGTATCCGACTCCCACCAGCTGCCGAGATCCGTCAGCATGGTCAAACCGTACGAAGGATAGGTGAAGCGAGCCTCGTGGATAACTAAACCAGCGTCAATATGCCCATCGCGTACGGCCGGCATAATTTCATGGAAAGGCATGACTACGATTTCCCCTACCCCGCCAGGTACGTTTTGCGCTGCCCACAATCGGAAAAGCAGATAGGCGGTGGAACGTTCGCTAGGAACGGCTACCCGTTTTCCGGCAAGAGAAGCAGCTTCACTCTCCCCGCCGTTGGTCAACACAAGTGGACCGCAGCCACGGCCAAGGGCCCCGCCGCAGGACAGCAGCTTATAATCTTCCAGCACCCAAGGCAGTGCCGCGTAAGAAATTTTCATAATTTCGGGTCCTTTGGATTTGGCAGCCCAATTATTCGTAATATCTATATCTGCATACGTTACGTCAAGCGTCGGAGCTCCAGGGATTAGCCCGTGTGCCCATGCGTGGAAGACGAAGGTATCGTTTGGACATGGTGAGTAAGCAATGTTCATGTTAAAACCTCCCGTATAGCTTTACTTGCTGCTTCTAATGAGGCTAGCGCTTCACCAATCCGCCAGGCTGCACGGTCACGCGGACCGACAGCATTGGAGATAGCGCGTATTTCGGCAAAGGGCAGGTTAAACCCGGTGGCCGCCTCTGCGACGCCAAAGCCTTCCATTCCTTCGGCGGCTGCGCCATCGACTCGCTTAGCAAGCGCAGACGTAGTCTCTGCCGTTCCAGTAGCCGTTGTTACGGTGAGGATGGGGCCGCTCAAGACGCTTAAATGGGCAGCTGCTATCGCATGAAATAATAGGCTGTTCCAATGGCTGCTTACTGCTATTCGAGCAGAGCCGAAACCAAGCTCGTCCACACTTAGGAAGCCTTCCGGCGTCTCTGCTCCCAAATCAGCGGCCACAATAAGATCGGCGACCACTAGCGAGCCGATATCGGCCCTGCCTGCAAAGCCGCCGCCAATGCCGGCGTTGATAACCAAATGATAGGGAACCGCAGCCTTCGCAAGCACCATCGCAGTGCGTGCCGCAGCGGAAGCTACACCTACGCCTACGGTAATGACATCGACGTTCGGCATATCCCCCAGTCCTCGAAGTACAGCATCACGCTCCGCTTCAACGGCAGTGGCGATGAGTATTCGTTTTTGATTTTGCAACTCATCTTCATGTAATAAATTGCTAGCATGTTTATCGGATTGTGATGTCATGAGACTATAATCTCCTCTATCTGGGAATCAGCAATAATGAATAATACCTATCGTATCATTCGCCAGATTCCAGATGCAAATGTCTGCTTAGCCGATGGTTATCTTGCCTTCAGGGTAACGGTACAGCTCTTTCTTAGACCGTGTGTTGAGTGCAAAGGCGAGTGTCACGGGCCCGAGACGTCCAACAAACATAAGCAAAATGATGATGATTTTTCCTGGACTGCTTAAATGCTCCGTTAATCCCGCTGACATGCCAACTGTACAATAAGCTGACGTCGCTTCGAACAAAATGGCGAGAAAGGAGCCTGCCTCTGTAATGGAGAGCAGCATCGTGGCTCCACATATAATGGAGAAGGCAATCATCGTAAACATGATCGCCTGATGAATTTGGTTCTTGGCAATTCGGTAGCGGAAGAGAACAACGTCGTCTTTGCCCCGCATCATAGCAATGATTGCTCCAATGAGGATCGCAAAGGTTGTGACTCGTATTCCGCCTCCCGTCGATCCGGGGCCTGCCCCAATAAACATCAGCAGAATAAGGAAAAACTGCGTGACCTCACGAAGCATGCTCGGATCAACGGTGCTGAGGCCTGCGGAGCGGGCGGTTACCGATTGGAATAAGGCGCCAAGCGTTTTGCCAATACCGGACAAAGGCTGCAGGGTATTCGGGTTGGACAGCTCCAGCGCAAATATAACGATTGCCCCAATAACCGTCAGCATGCCGGTAACAGATAATACAACCTTACTATGTAAGCTGAATTTTCTATTTTTAGGGTAGGTAACGAGCTCCGATATAACAATAAAGCCGATTCCTCCAAAAAAAATAAGCAGCATCGAAACGATATTCACAAACGGATCTTCAACGTAATGGATCAAGCTGCCCGGCCGTTCGGGAAACTGCGAGAACAGATCGAATCCCGCATTGTTGAAAAACGAGATGCTGTGGAAGACGCCAAAATATAAAGATTTGCCTACGGGCATTTCCAACATAAAATAGCTGCTCAATAAAATAGCACCGGTCAATTCAATGACCAATGCATACAGCAGCACTTTTCGAATCATGCGTACGATGCCTTCATTAGAGCCATAGTTCATAGACTCCTGAAGCACAAGGCGCTCGCGGAAAGAAATACGCTTGCGGAACAGAAGCGCAAATAAAGTTGCCATGGTCATAAACCCAAGTCCGCCGACTTGAGCGAGAACAATGATGACCACTTGCCCAAAGGTGGAAAGGTGCGTGCCGGTATCGAGGACGGTCAGTCCGGTGACACAGGTAGCGCTGGCAGACATAAACAAGGCATCGAGGTAGGAGATAGACTTGGCATCCGTAAAGGATATCGGCCGAGACAGCAGCTGTGCCCCAATAAAGATAATTAATATGAAACCAAAGGTCATGACTTGCGGCGGACTTGGTCGAAACCGCAGTTTATTGCGCAGGTCAGCTACTTTCAGCATGGCGTCAACTCCACCTATCTCGTTCGTGCTAGTATGGTTTTTTTGCTTTGATTGCATGTATTGAATCTTGCTCGTACAAATGAACGCAGTTTCGGCCGTTATGCTTCGACCGGTAAAGGGCAACATCCGCTTCGCTTAACAATGTTTCCAGCGGCACCTCAGGTTCTCTAGCCTGATTGACGCCAAAGCTTGCGGTAATGGTGAGTGCTTTGGCCGAGCTGTAAAGCGGATTGCTCTCGATCGCGGCCCGGAGATTCTCGGCGATCTGCCCGGCTTGTTCAAGCTTTGTGTCGGGCAAGCCGATAGCGAACTCCTCGCCGCCATATCGTCCAAACAAGGCGCTTGCCGGAAGCGTCTGCTGACAAATCGAAACGACATGCTGGAGCGCGAAGTCACCCACGCTATGTCCATAACGGTCGTTAATTAGCTTGAAATGATCAATGTCAAACAAAATAAAGGAACAAGGCTGCTTTCGCTGGTGAGCGGAGAGGAGCAGCTGTCTGCTTTTTTCCATGAAAAAAGTCCGGTTATAGATAGCAGTAAGTCCATCGATCTCGGCGAGATGACGCAGCTTGTTTTGCAGCAGGGTATGCTCCGTCACATCAATCATGACGATCGTTCGGCCTGCAAGCTGGCCGTTTGGTTTTAGCAGCTTGGAGGCTCTAATCCGATAATAGAACGTTTCGCCGCCGCGTATCCATTTAAATTCTTGCTCATGTTCGGTTGTAGGGTCTACATCAAAGGAGAAGGCTTCGGATTCAGCTCCACGCTTCCAAATATGATCAAGCTTTTGGCCGATCGCCAAGGGAGTGAGCGCTGGAATGATTTGAGTGGCTGCTCCATTAAAATCCATAATCTGATTCTCTAAATTAAGCACAAGCACGCCGTCCCGCATGCTCTCGAAGATATGCTCGCGGGCAATAGGAGCGACAGTAAGCAGAGCAGTTGAAAAGATAGCCGTTACGTATAAAATGGATGTCACGCACATGATGACGGGAACAGGATCCATGCCCATAGGAGTAAGCCCAAGCGTATAGGATAATGCACCTATCATAGGCAAAGCAATACCGATGGCGAGTGTGATCATCTGCTTGCGGTAAATCGTTTTTTTCTTGCGCCAGTAGCGTCCGAGTATGAACAGGCTGGCAAACATAGATCCAGAAGTAAAGCTGCCATGCACGTAATACCACAGTCCAGGCACAACCTCTACCATAGGCGAATCCACATTTGGTCGCAAGAATACCTCCTTGTAGAACAGGTGGTGAAAGTCATTGGTCATGACCATCAATAGAGTAATAGCGGGAATGACGAACAACCCCCAGGCTTTTTTGGGAGTGTTGAATCGCTCTATACCAACATAGTGCATAATCAGCAGTAAGGAGAAAATAGATATGAACGGCATGCCAAGGTACTCTATTTTGGTCCAAAAAAGAATTTCACCCAGTGTATCGCTTGCGAGTTCGAAAGCAAAAGCAAACGTATAGACGGCTGATAATAGGGTGGACCACATAAATAATTTCAGGCCGGCGAATTTTGACTTGTTGTAATAAGCATATAAGGCAAGCAGTACGTTAAGAACACCGGATATGATGACAATGATAATATACTGGGAAATAGGGGAATTCATAGTCATTGATAGATGCGGCTCCCAATGTAACAAAATAGTAGTTATTCCATATTGAAACAACTGCGTGAAGGATTCAAGGCTATGGACACATTTTAACATAGCTCTTCATTTTTCTACAAAACAATATAAAATCAGACAGCTGGGCCGTTGCTCCTAGCTGTCCGCAGGTAGTGAAATTTCTACGCAGGTACCTTTGCCAAACTCGCTGCGAAAAACGATGGTACCTTTATGAGCGGAAATGATTTGCTGGCTGACCATGAGCCCAAGCCCGTTGCCATTTTCTTTTCTCGTAAAGAACGGCTCGCCGAGACGGACTAAATCATCATTAGCAATTCCGCTGCCTTGATCGATGAACTGAAGGTTAATAGACTCCTTCGAATGATGCTCAATTTTCACGGAGAGAACGCCTCCGCCTGGCATCGCTTCAATGCCGTTTTTCATCACATTGACGAAAACCTGCTTTAATTGGTTGGCTTCACCAATCACGCTAGGCAACTCGGAATCCGCAAGCAAGGTTAATTGTACGTTGCTCATTTTTGCTTCTGAATCCAGCAGCATCATAATATTGCTAACCAGATTAATAATATCTATCGCTTGATAGCGGCTCGCTTGCGGCTTGGCAAACACTAGAAACTCGCTCACAATCATATTAATCTGATCCAGCTCGCCAAGCATAACTTCGAGATGGGCGGGCGATAACGAGCCTACCTGCTGGTGGAGCTGCACGAAGCCTCTCAGCGTCGTGAGCGGATTGCGGACTTCATGCGCAACGCCTGCGGCAATTTGACCGACGACAGACAGCTTCTCCGAGCGCCGGATAATTTCTTCCGTTTGCTTACGAGACGTAATATTCCGGGAAATAGTTGCAATGGCGATGATCTCTCCCGATTCGCTGCGGATAGGCGAGATCGTAATGCTCAGGTCGATAAGCTGCCCGGATTTTTTATATCTGACCGTCTCAAAGTCGGTGACGGAACCGCCGCGCAGCACGGTTGCCTCCAGCTCATGATGCGAGCTCACGTAATCGGGAGGCACATTGTCGAGCGGCGTGCCGAGTGCTTCTTCTTGGCTCCATCCGTACATGGACTCGAATGCGACGTTCACTTGAATGATCTGCCCCATTAAATCGGTCACATGAATGGCATCTGATGTGTGATTAACGAATGATTCCAAATATTGCTTCGTGCTTTGGAGCTCCGCAGCCGCTGATTTGAGCTCGGTCGTATAATGATTGAGATTATTGCCCATCGTATCGACGCGGGAGGCGAGCAGGCCGAATTCGTCGTCACTGCGTATCGTAATCACTTCTCCGAAGTTTCCAACTGCAATTGCGTTTACTTTGCGCATAATTTGATTCAAGCCGCGCATCATGAAGCCTGCAATGAAATAGCTTGCAATCATTGTAATCAGCACAAGTCCGAGCGAGATAATAATTTGCATGACCAGCAACCGGCTGACGGGCTCTTGAATGGCTTTTTGATCAAATACGACGCTAAAGACGTAGGTTTTGTTCATTTTAATTGGAATGAAGTTTTTGATGACGGGAATGCCATTGACGTTTCTTTTAACGGTTATTGCTTTGCCGGTCTCATTGGCCTCTTGGATATTTTCGCGGTCATTGACGGGGTCTTGATAGTTATAGTCGCCAAAGGGAATCTCACGGACATCCAGATTATAGACGGGCACTCCCTTTTTATACTTGATGATTTTAGCCTTTCCGTAAAACTCCAGGTCAAAGCCAGTAATCTCTAAAATATCGGATTGATCGGCAATAATCTTGTTGACGATAGCGTCGGTTCCAATGGTGTAATTAAAATCCATCAGTACTTGTGCGTTTACGTAAGGGTTGATCATATAGTTGGTAGAGCCGTCGTAATAGTAACCCCACTTCCGTACCTTGGAAGGGTCGGAGGTAGAGAAATTGAAAGGCCCCGACCAGAAATGCTTCAGTTTTTGCCCCTGCTCAATGCTCACTTCTTGTTTATTGAATAATTGTAGAAAAGCGACATGCCAATAATCCCATGTTTTTGAGCTCATATTAACTTCGTTGGGATCGGAGGATCTGACGGCAATCACATCGTCTCCAAAGCGCTGCCATAAGGTGATATGATCGACGCCCAGCTTGGCGCTGAGGCTGATCAACTGCTCATTGGTAATGTTATTGATATCGGGATCGAGCTGCTCTTTGGCAGCAAGAGATGCGATTCTCAGCTTGTCTCCGAGCGTATCCTCCATATATTGAAGGGCATTTTCGGAAGCTTCCACTGTGATGCTTATTTGCTTAGCGATATTGTTTAATTGAGTCTCGAGATTGGCCTCGGTCTCTGACTTTGTTGAATAGTAGTAGAGGGAGGTGCTTAAGGCTAATATAACAGCTACGATGATGGAGATGGAGAAGGATAGTTTGGCTTTTATAGACAACAGAAATTCCCCCCAGGGTCTTTGGTGCATGTACTACAATTAGACACGCAATGACAAAAATCCTGTTTGTAAGCATATAAAAAAGGAGAAACATGAATTGTTTCTCCTTTTTTTTCCATATTGTTGGTTTAAGCGCGCGTAAATTGCTCTTCTTGCAAATAAATCTCGGCTTCTTCGTAGGTTTCAAAGGCTGATTCCAAATTCAAATCCGCATATAAGTACCACAAGTCTTCCTCGAACAGCAGGGTCAGTACAGCATTATCCGGCCCGATCCAACGTTCCTCTTGCGGAGGCTTGCGTTTTTTCTTTTTCTTCGACTCCGGCTTCTCCGGCGGTGCAATGGCGAGGGCGCTAATGGATTTAGCAATAAGCGAGCGAAGCTCATCCTCGCTGTAATCTCTGATGTTCACGAGTCCTTTGTCGTCCGTAGCTATACCAGGCACGAGTCCGGCAAATACATAGCCATTACCGTTCGGGTGCAGATGGTGCACGACCGATTTTTTCTCATGGGCACTTTCCTCATAGTGAAAATTCGTGCGGCCCAGCGAGACGTCCTTTCGTTGCAATTCAGGAAACGACTCAATAACAGCCAGCTTTTGTTCAAAAGATAACATTTCTTTCCTCCTAAAGGTTTGCGGAGCAAACCACTTCGTAAGCATAAACTTAGGTTTGCGGAGCAAACCACTTCGTAAGCGTAAACTTAGGTTTGCGGAGCAAACCACTTCGTAAGCGTGAGCCTAAGCTTGCGCAGCCGCAGCTGCGACGCTTGATTATACCATACCGTGGGAGGGAGCTGTTAAATGTCTTTCTTCTTCATCAGCAGCATCATGGCGCCAGCGAGAACGAATACGATCGCAATGATTGGCTGGCTCAGCACGAACTTGTTGTAGATGGACCCGATGGAGAATACGGCGAAAAAAAGCAGGGAGAGCACGGTTAAAATATTAATCGGTATAAGCAGCCATTTGTTGCGGTTGCCGAACCAATAAAATTCGAATAACCCAACCGCGGGAGCGAGAATAAAGCCGGGCCACATGTAACCCCAATTGTTAAAGAGCATAGCGATCTGACATACAATCCCGGCGGTGAACAGAATGCCTCCTGGAATGAGGACGCCGATCCCTTTTCTGCCGATCATGGAGAAGTACAGCCAGTGGAAAAAAAGGCCAAGCGGAATGACGAATAGTGATGGCCAGAAGTAGGCGAATATTTTGCCGGGGCCGAAGGTTTCTCCTTGATTTAGAAACAGGCAAGCGCCGAGCAGTAGGAGGACAAGTCCGCCAATGTTTCTTACATTCATAGTTTTAGTGCACCCCAATCGTCGTTTTATTAGCTGCATTCAGCATAGCATACAATGAAAATAGCTGTCCTCCTGCTGCAGGTAAAACAGCGAGCTGGACTAAAGTCCAGTATGAGCTATTCCGGATGATCGAACGAGCTGCGGTTGACAACCGTCTTTTTCACCAGTTCGCCCTCCTTGACAACAAACACGGGCGTATTGGAGCATAATTTACCATTAATCGTATCGTAAGCGTTAAAGCTCCCGTTGTAGAAAGCAAAGCGATTATCCAATATCATTTTAAATTCACGATCGTAATGGCTGTTCAGGTTGAAGGGGGCCGGTTCTGCCTTGTTCCTGTATCGAAGAGGATCAAAGGTTGTCGTGGCAATCTGAGGAGGTATGGCTCCGCTGCCAACCTTGCTCATGAGTAGGCTGAGTGAATGTCCCTTGCCTTTCATCATGCTCAGATTGTCAGGCAGGCGGCTGCTCTCCATGGCTGTGATGAACGGGATGCTTAGCACGGCCGCCGCTGCCAGCAGAACGCCCGTATGTTTAAGCCTGCGTCTCCAAGGACGGTATAGAAGCGGGGCCTTCGCTGCAAGCTGGTTGTGGTGGATTTGAAGCATCCATAGCAGGCAGGCAATAAATAGCAGCAGCGCAGCAGGAATAGTTACAGTGAGCCAGCGAAACGGAACTGGTGGAACAAACGCAAAATAAAATAAGGCCAAGGAGCTGAGGGCCGTCAGTTGATAGGGAACAATGAAAGCGGGGTCGGAAGCTTGGCGCCTTCTAGCTACATCAGGAGGCGTATCCGTTCGCCCTTTCGTCCGCTGCATCAGCTTGCGCAGCCTTGGGTAGGAGCCAAGCCAGATCAGCAGGACCGGTATAACGGCTAATGGGGTTCTGATCAGCAGTCGGTCGAGCCATAGTGACGGAGAGAAAGCCGCTGCGAGCATAAGGTCGGCCACTGCCACCGCTACTGAGAGCAAGCTTAAACTGACAGACCAGAAAAGCAGCTTGCGCGTTTTGCGGTATAGCTGCTTTTCTGTCTGATTGAACACGAGCTTTGCCGCTTTGTTTGCCGCTATAAAGGAGAACAGAATAAAGAGCATAATCGCGCTGAGCTCTAGATTAGTTAACAAGGAATACATAGGAATAGCCTCCTGATCGAATCGTAATACATACCTGCTTATATTGAAGAATAAGAAACCGTTTACTAGTCGTTATTCATCTTATCTAGTTCAGCAGCCATACAAAACCGCCGTAAGTCGGAACGATCTACTGGACCTCTGACGGGGCAACGGCTCGAATAAGCTCGAACGGGCTCGAACGTTACAAAAAGCGGAAATAGTTCCTATGAAACGACATTTTACACCTCTTGTATAGTTCTATGAAAGCGCTACAATTAAGGTAATAAGAGGCAGGAGGTGAATAATATGAGCCAAGAAGAAGAAGTAGTTCAAGAAGGCGCGGAGGTGTCCGCAGAACTGATTTCGGAAGAGGCTCCAGCGGAAGAAGCAGTAGAAGCTGTGGAGGCTGAATCGGAAGAAGAAGTGGAAGAAGCGGCTGCTGCGGTTGAGGAAGAAGCTGCAGAGGAAGCGGAAGAAGAGGCGGCTGAGGAAGAAGCTGCTGAAGAAGAGTCTGAAGAGCAATAATGATATCTATCATTTTAAATTATAAAGAGGAAGACTGTACCTAAGCTGTCTCGACGGCGGGGTGCAGTCTTTTTTTTACGCTATAGTAATATGGATCGCCGAGTCGTTTCACAATAAACTGCGGTATTCTCTAAATATTCTTGCTATATAAGTTCAACAAATGAGTTTAGACGCAATGAGATTCTGAAAGAAGGATTCCATACGGACGCACAGTCGGTCTATGATAGCCTAAAGTCCAGAGGCCCTAAATGGACCGGATATGGCGGGGTTTTGGAGAATAGATCTAATTTTTAGATCTAATCGGGCTTAAATAGCCGAAGTAGCTGAAATAGGTCTGAAAAATAGATCTAATTTAGCCCAGCAGTTCCAAATGGACTGGATATGGCTGGGTTCTGGAGAAATAGATCTAATTTTCAGATCTAATTTGGCGTAGATAGCCAAAATAGCTGAATTAGGTCTAAAAAATAGATCTAATCTAGCTTAGCGGCTTCAATGGGCTGGATATGATTGGGTATTGTAGAAATAGATAAGTTGAACGAAAGAATTGATGGGTAAGTGAAGAGAGAGGATCGTACTGGAGAAACGAAGTGTTCGTATTAGCAGCCGGATTCTTAGTTTTACTTGTCTTAGTTAATCTAAGAACCTTGCTGCAAACGCGACCCGATTGAATGATCTACTCGAGCAGTGACCAGAAGAAGAAACTTTAGTTGAACTTATATAGCTAGGCATGAATGGCTTTTTTTCGATATAAAAAGCAAAGCAAAAGGTCGGAAAATCTGCTTTCTGGCGAGGTATGCGTTTACATTTGGATTGGTAGTATTTTATTCGCGTAAAATCGTAAATCTATCGTGCAATAGCTATTTTTATATGCTACGATACCTTGTGCTTTGCTTTTATTTTTAGAAGAAGGTGACAACATGAGTGCGGCAGCAGTGGGTAGTGGACAAGGCCAGCAGGATCCGAAAGGAATCAATTTGTTTTTTCTGACATGGCCTATATTTTTGGAAATCTTTTTGTTTATGCTTATGGGTATTGCAGACACGCTAATGCTGAGCGCCATTTCGGATAACGCCGTATCCGGGGTCGGGGCATCTAATCAATATTTGCACATCGCTATACTACTGCTAGAGGTAATTGGCAACGGAGCATCCATTGTAGTTGCACAATATATCGGTTCACGGAAGTTTATCGAGGCGGCGAAAATATCAGCGCTGGCGGTAACGCTCAATCTGGCAGTGGGACTGCTCATCAGCCTGACCTTCGTTTTGTTTGGCGGTCACCTGCTGCAAACGCTGAATTTGCAGGGCGAGATCATGGAGCATGCGAAGAGCTATTTATCGATTGTAGGCGGAATGATCTTCCTGCAGGCGATTATTAACTCGATAGCGGCCATTATTCGGGTACATGGGTTTACAAAGGAAGCGATGTACGTATCGCTGGGCATGAATATTGTGCATATTATAGGAAACTATTTGCTTATTTTTGGAAATTTCGGTTTTCCCGAAATGGGTGTGCAAGGCGCCGCGCTTTCTTCGGTTATCAGTCGAGCGCTAGCGCTTGTCGTCTTTTTCTGGATGCTGTATCGCATTATGTCGGTAAGGGTGGAGCTTCATTATTATTTCACTTTATCGAAGGAGTATGTCTCCAAAATTTTAAAAATCGGCATTCCGTCTGCACTGGAGCAGGTGATGTACCAGACTTGCCAAATCGTGTTTCTTTATTACGCGACTTATCTTGGGGCAGCTTCGCTGGCAGCCAAGAACTATGCAAACAATATTTCGATGTTCACCTATTTGTTTGCCTTTGCGATCGGAATGGGGACATCGATTATCGTTGGCAGGCTGGTTGGCGCAGGAGAGCCGACGTCGGCCTATCACCGGGTTTGGAAAAGCGTGCGCTGGGCAAGCGGCGTGACCTTGTTCGCCGTGTTGCTCGTCATTGCCTTCCGTGAGCCGCTTATGCGCATGTTCACGGACGATGAGGAAATCATCCGACTTGGCGTTAGCGTATTGCTGCTTAGTATCGTACTGGAGACCGGACGGACGATTAATATTGTACTCGTTAACTCGCTTCGCGCGAGCGGAGATGCGAAGTACCCGCTGTGGGTGGGGATGTTCTCGATGGTAGCAATGAGTTTGCCGCTCGGTTATTTCTTTGTATTCAAGCTGGAGATGGGATTAGCTGGAATTTGGCTTGCCATCGCGGCGGATGAATGGCTGCGTGCGTTTATTATGTTTTTCCGCTGGCGCAGCAGAGCGTGGGAGAAGCATGCGCTGGTCAAGCGCGAGCAAAAGGAACAACCTGCTGTTGTACACGGATAAAAACGGCTAAATAACAGCTGGAGCGTATGGAGAAAAGGGTGTCAGAGAAGGGGTTGTAACCTTCTCCGGCACCCTTTTTTTATATAAAAGCTCTTAAGAATAGGTAGATAAGCTATTGCTGTTAGGAGACAGGGCGTTTCGCTGGGTATCGGATAGAAAAAAATATAATTGACAAATTTGTGTCTAAGCCATAAAATACAGTTATACAAAATAAAAGTTAGTACATTATAAAAAGTAAGTAAATTATTATTTATGTAAACTTAGGAGGAAATTTAAAATGGCAAAATCACAATGGACGGTTGATTCCACGCACAGCAGTATTGATTTTTCAGTAAAGCATATGATGATCGCAAAGGTAAAAGGCTCGTTCCACGCGTTTGAAGCGAATATCGTGGCAGACGCGCATGACCTCACTTCCGCTGACATCCAGGTGACGATCGATCTAAGCAGCGTAGACACACGCAACAAAGACCGTGACGCGCATCTTCGCAATGCAGACTTCTTTGACATAGAGAAGCATCCTTCACTTGTCTTCACTTCGACTGCAATTACGAAAACCGATGATGGAGAGTACTCTGTCGTTGGTGATGTTAGCCTGCATGGCGTGACGCGTTCCGAGAAATTCAACGTTAGCTTCGAAGGCGCGGGCAAAGATCCTTGGGGCAATGATAAAGTAGGCTTTAGCGCGACGGGCAGCCTGAAACGCAGTGATTACGGTTTAACTTATAATGCGGCTCTGGAGACAGGCGGCGTTCTGATTGGCGACGAAGTGAAAATATCCATTGATATTGAAGCGATTCAGCAAGGTTAATCAAAATAGCTACGATTATAGAACAGCCTGTCGGATAGCGATCCGACAGGCTGTTTTTGTTCAAATATAAGACTTTATATGTTTCACGAGATAAAACATTCTTCTATTTCTATTAGAAATGGATACCCCTCCTCTTGCAGAGGACGGCGAAGCCGTTTCTTCTTGGTTTAGGAAGAGGTCTGCTCCCGTTTACGCTTGCTGTTATGCGCTTTCAGAGTTACGATAAGGAAAGGACAGCCAGTAAGGAGACATGCGTAATGGCAGCTAACGTAACAAAACATATACGAAATATCGGTATTTTTGCTCATGTCGATGCGGGGAAGACAACAACAACTGAGCAGATTCTTTATCGCAGCGGTCGAATTAGGTCGCTTGGCAGCGTGGATGCCGGTACGGCGCAAACGGATTTTCTAGAAGTCGAACGCTCCAGAGGCATCTCCGTGCGAGCGGCTGCAACGCGTTTTTCCTGGCAAGGCATGACCATCAATCTGGTTGACACGCCCGGACATGTCGATTTTCTATCCGAGGTTGAGCGTTCTTTGCGGGTGATGGATGGGGCGGTGCTTATTCTTTCGGCGGTGGAAGGCGTGCAGGCACAGACTGAGGTCATTTGGCATGCTTTGCGGGAGCGGAACATTCCCACGCTGATTTACGTGAATAAGCTGGACCGGATCGGTGCAGATCCCATAGGGACGTTGAAGCAAATTCGACGATTGCTATCGCCGTTGGCAGCCCCCATTCAGGCTCCGTGTGGAGTAGAGGATACCTTTGCTGGCATAAGCAGCGTATTGGAAACGGGTAGTGAATCTGAAGAAACAAGATGGTATTTGCAGCTGCTCGAAGAAACGGTTGCGGAGCAAGAAGAGGAGCTGCTGAATCACTACCTGGAGCATGGTACGCTGCCGATGGAGGAATTGACGGGTAGGCTGCCAGCCCTTACGCAAAGCGGAGCCTTTTTCCCTATTCTATTTGGTGCTTCAAGCCGAGGAATCGGGATCGAACCTCTCATGCAAGCCATGGTTACGCTGCTGCCGGCACCAACTGTAGTACTCGACGGGCCTGTATCTGGCGTCGTATTCCGTATTGAGCGGGACGCGGCGATGGGGCGGATTGCATATGTCCGCTTATATAGCGGTGTGATTCGCAACCGTGATTCGGTCTTTAATGAGACGCAGCAGATTGAAGAAAAAATTACACAAATTCGCAAAATCGACGGTCAGAAGGCGGAGGATGTAGGGTTATTGGAGGCGGGGGATATTGCTGCCGTTTGTGGCTGGAACCAAGCGCGTATCGGTGATATTATCGGGTGTGCGGATCATGTTCCTGGCGAGACACGGCTGGCTGTACCGCTTCTGACGGTGCAAGTGCGCTGGAGCAGCGAAGCCGATTATCCGGCTGTCGTAGCCGCGCTGCAAGAGCTGGCCGATGAAGATCCGCTGCTTGATCTTCAATGGCTGCAGGAGCAGCGCGAGCTGCATCTGAAAGTCATGGGGCCGATTCAGATTGAGGTGCTGACGCATCTGCTGAATCACCGCTATGGGCTGAAGGCGGAATTCGGTCAGCCTTCCGTTATTTATAAAGAAACGCCTGCTCAAACGGGCGAAGGCTTCATTGCTTATACAATGCCGAAGCCCTGCTGGGCGATTCTTCGCTTTCTCATTGAGCCAGGCGAACGCGGAAGCGGACTCACCTATAGCGCGGCCGTACGCTCGGAACGCCTGCTTGACCGTTACCAGAACGAGGTGGCTAGAAGCGTTCCGGAAGCGCTGCAGCAAGGGCTTTTCGGGTGGGAAGTTACGGATCTGAAGGTGACGCTAATTGAGGGCGAGCATCATGTGTGGCATACTCATCCGCTCGACTTCGCACTGGCTACGCCGATGGGGATTATGGACGGCTTGTCTCATACAGGAGTAACGCTGCTTGAACCGATGCTGTCTTTTCGCCTTTCTATTCCGGAGGAGAATGGCGGCAAGCTTATGAATGAGTTGATCCTCATGCGGGGTGAATTCGACACGCCGGTCGTTAGGCAGGAGAGAATGGAGATAGAAGGAAAGCTGCCTGTTGCCACCTCTCTTGATTTTCCTGCACGATTCGGATCGCTCACCAAGGGGCGGGGTATTTTGGCTACGTTTTTCGCGGGTTATCAGGAATGCCCGGCGGACGTATCTGCGGAGCGGGTGCGTCGCGGCGTCAATCCGCTGGATCAATCCAAATATATTTTAGCCTTCCGAAATGCGCTTGCCGGCTCGTAATGAACGGTTCGTCATTTGTTTGCAAAATTCTACGCGTCTTATATGCTGCAACCATTATTTGGCGTATACCGTCCGGACTAAGAGTGTCTATACTTGGGAGCTTAGAGTGGTCTGGACTTTACCCTTCAAGGAGTAGAATATGAATAAAGTAACAAAAGTTGTTTTATGGACGGTCGTTATCGTTGTGGTCACCGTGTTTGTACTGCTTTGTTTATTCGGCATTATCTTTTTCTCGGGCGTATGGTTTCGGGATGTTTTTATGCAGAAATAAGGATGAAGGCCTCGGCTATATGGATACTAAAAACCAGATCAGCGCATGTTTAGCGCGTTGATCTGGTTTTTTTATTGTTTGTTTTAATTTGATCTTACGGATGCTGCAAGGGCTAAGAAGGATATAGTCGCGCGATGAATACGGTCGATAATAGGCTGTCCGCCGGTTTCGTACTCTGTTATGCCATGGGCAAGCTCATTGCGCTGTGCACCGCCTACGGAAACCCACTCAGGGGCGTTAACCCCATGAAGTTTACGCACGATTGCCTGAAGCTGCAGTGGCGAGCTGTGTGCTGGTAGCGGCACTCCGGTTGCTCCCGGTTATGATTGCGATGTTCATGGTTAATCTTCCTTTCATCTAGCGATTTAATTGTCTTTATTTTACCATTCTCCTCTGGTGAAAGCGTCTGTAATTAGGCTGAATGTACGATTTTTCCAACGAGGGACATAGCAAGCTTGTGCTTTCGGCATATACTATGGTATAGTACAACAAAATTAATTATCGGATCACGCCAGTGAAGAGAATCCAACTCGGAGGCGTTCTCGTCAAGGGGAGGCAGCAAGCTCCCCCTAAGTTTACCGGGCCCGCCCGTTACTGCGGAACAAAGAGGATTGGACAGTGCGTCTGTTCGGTCAATTTGGGTGGCACCGCGAGTACAAAAACGCTCCTCGTCCCATAGGGATGAGGGCGTTTTTTGTGTTTTTCTAACGAAAAGGAGCGCGGTGTCATGTTGGACATGAAATGGATCAGAACAAATCAGGAGCAAGTACAGACAGTAGCCAATCAAAAGGGAATTAAGATTTTGATTGCAGAGCTGCTGCTGAAGGACGAGAAGAAGCGTTTGTTGCAGCAGAAAGTAGAGGCCTTCCGTGCGGAGCGCAACAAGCTGTCAAATCGGATTGGCAGGCTGGTAAAGCAAGGGGCTCAGGGCGAAGCGGAGCAGACTAGGCAAAGGGTAAAGGAATCGAATGAAAAGCTGGCAGTTCTAGAGACAGAGCTTGCCCTCGCTGAAGATCAGGTTGCCGAGCTGATGGTTTTGGTGCCGAACATCGTATCGCCAGATACGCCGGAGGGCCGATCGGATGCTGATAATGTGGAACGGAAACGGGTTGGCGAGGCGCCGAGCTTTGCCTTTGAGACCAGGGACCATATGGAGCTCGGTGAGCTTCATGATATGGTAGACGTGCAGCGAGGGGTAAAGGCGGCGGGCAGCCGCAATTATTACTTGAAGGGTACGGGAGTGCTGCTCCACCGCGCTGTACAGCAGCTAGCCATCGATTTGCTATTGCGGAAAGGGTACACGCTGCTGGATGTCCCGTTGATGGTTCGTACCGAAGCGATGAACCATACCGGTTTTTTTCCGCTAGGCGAGGATCAGACCTACCGAATGGTTAATGAGGATAAATGGCTGGTCGGTACCTCGGAGGTGCCGCTTATTACCTTTCATGCTAACGAAATAGTCGAGGCGGATACGCCAATTAAGCTAGCCGCTGCTTCGACCTGCTTCCGCAGTGAAGTAGGCTCGGCAGGAAGGGATGTACATGGATTGTATCGTGTCCATCAATTTGCGAAGGTGGAGCAGGTCATTTTATGCAAAGCGGATCTGGAGCTCTCGGAGCAGATGCTGCAGGAGATTACGGCAAATGCCGAGGAGCTGCTTCAGCTATTGGAGCTGCCTTACCGCGTAATGGCCGTTTGTACGGGCGATATGTCGCAAAAAACCTATAAACAATACGACATTGAGACGTGGATGCCCAGCCGCGGGGCTTATGGGGAAACGCATTCGTCGTCGAACCTGCATGATTTCCAGGCGCGGCGCTCGAATATCCGCTATCGAGCCGAGGATGGCACGCTCCTGTACTGCCATACGCTCAATAATACAGCGGTCGCAAGCCCGCGCATTTTGATTCCGCTGCTGGAGAACCATCAGCAGGAAGATGGTTCGATTCACATTCCTTTGGCGCTTCGTCCCTATATGAACGGCATGGAGCGGCTTATCGTTAGCTATATAAGTTGAACTAAAGTTTTTCGTATTGGTGGCTGCGCGAGTAGATCATTCTTTAGGGTCGCGGTTGTAACCAGATTCTTTGATTGACTAAGATATTTAATAGAAGAGATATCCAAACCATTCCAGAGGAGAGTATTAAACGTGGATTAGTATCACTAGACCACCGATTGTTACCTTTGATTTAAATAACAAAAAGAGCCCAGACAATCAGGGCTCCTTGACAGATGGTAATTACTTTAAACGTAGGGTACTACGTACCCTAAATCCAACTGTAAATTAAACGCCTACCTTGGGAAGAGGGACGCCTTGAGCGACAAGGCCAACGCCTTCAGCGCAAACACCGTACTTCTCCCATGGGCAAGTGGTGCAGAGGCTGCTAATATCTTCAGGCACCATAACAGCAGCTACGCGGCTGCAAATCGCCTGCCAACTGTCCCGCTCGCCTGCACGAAGTCTTAGCTTTGCAAGTACAGCTTCATCTAGGCCATAAACCGTGCCTTCACAATGGTAGGACTCATCCGGCGGATAGGCTTGGCAAACGTCATCCGGCCCTATTATAATTTCAACCACAGTGTCAGGTTTGGTACGCAGCGTTTCATAAATGATGGTCATATTGGCGCAAAAATCCTCGGAATACCCCATGCCCCGAAAACCGAGAAGGCATAGCAGATGGTGGCCGCGCAATCGAATTGTCATCACTTTACCGCTCCTTATGCTGAAAAGAATATGTTAACCATTTTAGCATAAGCGTAAGTTTACATATATATTTATTTCCTTAGATGACAACGTTTAATGGCTCAAATATTTGCTTTGAATTAATTTCCAGTGATGCAGCTCATGTCCGGCAATAATATAAGCTAAAGCTCTGGCTGAGATCGGGGCATCGTTCGCTGTTCCGGTACGCTGCCATGCCACTTCGGATAAACCGCGCAACAGCGCAAGCGTAGCTTTGCGGACAGAAATATAATCCTCAATAATTTGTGACAAGGTCCAATCCTGAAACGTGGAGCCGTTCATAAATTCATCCTGGTCATAGCCCGCAAGAGGCGTTTGGTCTCCACGCGCAATGCGAAGCAGGCGATAGGCCATGACGCGCTCGTTATCGGAGATATGTCCGATAACCTCTTTCAGCGTCCACTTTCCCTCAGCATAACGATAGTTTGACTGCTGTTCGGGAATGTCAGAGAGCAGCTCAGTCGTGCTGGTCAGCTGTTTCGTTAGAATTTCAATGATTGATTCTTCTCCAACCAAGCCAATATATTGCTCATAGTAGGGCAAATATTCTTCTTTAGACGGTCTCTGTGGCATGTGTACAGCCTCCTACTCAAATTTAAAAGCATATTTTTTTCCAAAAGCATGTACTCTCTTTATCGGTTATCCGTTCCGTTTTTTATAGCGGTATTGCCCAGGCGTCATCCCTTCCTGTTTACGGAAGGAGCGAATGAAATTTTGTGAATTGTTGTAGCAAAGCTTGGCGGCAATGTCCTTAATGGGCATTTCGCTGTCTTCCAGCCATCTCTTTGCCATCTGGAAACGGTAAATCGTCAAATATTCGCTGAACGAATAACCCGTTTCCTTGCGGAAAACGCTGCTCAAGTAGTTCGCATTATAATGAAGGCGTGAGGCGCATTCTTCCAGCGTGAGATCGGTATCGTATTGGTGCTGCACAAGATCGATTATTTTCTCGGAAATGTTATGGTATTGCGCTTCTTGACGGTCCTTGAAAATTTTAATCATCGGATAAACGACCCTAGTCCAGAACCAGTCTTCAATCTCCGCCGTGGTATGAAGCTCCAGCAGCTCCTCCAGCAGTGACCCCTTCATGGGGTGGATCTGAGTTAAGCTGACACCGGATTCTTGCATAATAATCAGCAGGTTATTGAGCAGCCGGGCAAGGGGGATTTGGTATTCCTGCGGTGACAATTCAATCGCAAATACGGCTTGCAAGAAAACGCGAAGCAGCTCCTTCGACCTGTCTTTGTCGGCGAGCTTGATCGCATCCATAAGCTCATTCTCCAGATGGGCTGGATAGTTGAGATTCAAATAATGTTTGCCCTCGTTCACGTTCTCATACTGGATGATGATGCCCTCGCCTAATTTGATCCGATGCTTGAGCGCTTCAAGCCCTTCCCTATAAGCGATAGGAAGAGAAGAGAAGGAAGAAAACGGGAGGCTCATGCCGATGCTGACCTGAACGTTCAAATAGCTTGTAATCTGCTGTTGAAGATGCTCGGTTATTGCGTATTTAGCATTATGGAAAGCCTCGGCATCGGGCTCTGCGCTTCCGATAATCGTGACGATCGTTTGATCCATAATTATAGGCGCAAGGCGCTGATCGGATGGGATGAGCTCCTCAAGCATGTTATGCACGGCAAAAAGCAGCAGCTCCAGGTCGTTTTTGGAGTAGCGGCTGTGATCGGGAAAATCAATTTGGAGTGTAATGGCCGCCATCGTTCTCCACGCTTTGAACTGCTGGCTGTAGCCGAATTGCTCTAGCCGCTCGGAAATTTCACTAGGCTTGACCGTCCCCTGGAAGGCTTTCATAAAGAAGAAAGTGCGTACCTGCTGGAGGTGTTGATGTACTTCCTTCTCCAGCTCGGTCTTAGACTGGAAGAGATGCGCGACACGCTCGCCGATCGCTTGGAACTCATTGGTTTTCCGCTTCCGAATATCCGTTGGACGTTCACCGATCTGGTTCAGCAGCAGTTGGATGGGCGAGTACATGCGGCGTGAGCCGATCCAAGCTAGAAGCATAGATAGGAGCAGCATAAACAGGCATACGTAGAGAGTGTACGTGCCGATTTTGTTGGATTCCTTCGTCATGGCGGAGATGGAGGTCGTCGATAAATAAGTCCAGCCGTTAAGCTCGGAGCGGAAGTAGGTTACGGAGTAATTATTTTGCTCCACAGCAGTCGTGAATTGACCGGAGGATTCGTCCAATTGCTCGGGCATTATTCCGCTTACGGCTACCGGCTTGCCAATCAGGGATTGATCCTGGTCCAGCAAAATACGGTTTTGATCATCCAGAATCATTATATTGGAGAAATGATCCCCCTTATTGTCGAGCAGCTCCTGCAGGCTGCAGGTCGGGATATTGGCAAGTGCCAAGCCGTACTTTTCAAGCCCGTTCGTCGGCAGCTTCTTGACGAGGCTGATGCTGTAGGCGCAGGCTTCGCTGCCCGCGGCTTCCTCGCTATAAAACCATTTGGACGGATTCAGTACCCAAGTGGTGCCTTCAGGGACTTGCATCAAACCGGATAGCTGTTCATAATAAGCATACTGTTCGAAGGAATAGAGACCCGAGTTTTTAATCATCCAGTTATGGCGCTCATTGATCAGCACCACATCCTCGAGCTTGGTGTCGAAGGATTGCATATGCCGAATTTCACTTCTAAGGTCGTCGTACATGACAAACTCATTAACCGTTAATGGCTGGTTCATCGCTTTTTTCAGTACCGTCGAGTTAATGACCTGATTTAGCGTATGGTTGACAGTCGTCAATTTCTGCTCTACATTTGAATTAATTTGCATAATCAGCTGCATTTTTCCTGAGTTTACATTTTTCTGGATTTCGTTGGAGGAAGTTGCGTAAGAGAAGGCGCCAATAAAAATAACCGGAAGCGTGCTGAGCAGAAAGCCGTAGATCGTCATTTTGCTTAAAAAGGTTAAGGACCGCACAGCTATCAACACCTTATCTGGGAATGAGAGAGCATTAGCTTTATTTTAGTAAACGCATACATTTTGAGCAATAATCATCTGGCTTGCAGATGATCATTTCCTTAGATTATGAGGAGAAAAGGCTGATAACACAAGGAGGATTACCGTTGGGAAATGATTCTTCACATGCAAGGCCAGCTCTTATCGTACGTATTCTCGCTGTGCTGCTTATTCTCTTTCTATGCTCCTCCTGTGCCTCATCTACCGCTGGGAACAAGAACGGAAGCAGCAGCTTACCCGTCATTTCCATTATGGCGCCGCTGCATTTTCCCCACCCGCCAAGTCAAGAAATTATTGCGGAAGTCGAAGTTTTAGCGAAAGTGAAACTGGATATCAATTGGGTTCCCGACGGCATTTATACAGATAAAATGAATACGGCGTTGTCCACAAACTCATTGAAGAAGGCGACGTTCGTGAAGCATACGGACTATATTTTTGTGAAAAATGCAATACGCTCCGGCTCGTTTTGGGAGATTGGCTCCTATTTGGAGAGATTCCCGAATTTAAGGCATCTGGACGCGGATATACTTGAACAAGCTGCTATTGATGGGCAGGTCTTTGGATTATATACGGAACGTCCTTCATCGAGGCAAGGCATTATTATTAGGGAGGATTGGCTTGACACTCTAAAGCTGAACAAGCCAGAAACACTTGAAGACCTCTATGAGGTCATTAAGCAGTTTACGCTGAGCGACCCGGATGGCAACGGCCAGCAGGATACGGTTGGGCTGGCGGATCGCAATGACTTGGTGTTCGGCGCATTTAAGACGCTAAGCTCTTATTTCGGTACGCCCAACAATTGGGGTATCGTAGACAAGAAGGTCATTCCGGAGTTTGAAACCGCACCTTATCTGGAGACGATGAACTTCATGAAGCGGCTGTATGATGAGAAGCTGATGAACGCGGATTTTGCGGTAACGAGCAAAGATATGCAGCGGGACCAAATTATCCGCGGAGCTGCGGGCGTTTATATTGGAAGCATGACCGATGTGCAGCGTCTGTCAGACGAGGCAAAGCAGATTAATCCGAAGGCTCGCTTCACGCTGGTGAACAGAATCCAAGGACCCGGCGGTTTCCATATATGGTCGATACCTAACTATAACGGTCTTTATTTATTCTCGAAAAAGGCGATCCGTACGGAAGCGGAATTGCTGGAGCAGCTTGCCTTCTTCGACCGCACCATGGACAAAGAGCTTTCTAATCTGATGCGATACGGAATTGAAGGAAAGCATTATACGCTGAGTGGTGAGCAGGTTCAGCTTCCCGAAGCAACCTCGCAGCTTCGTGTAACGGAGGTAAATGCGCTCTATCCACTCATGATTGCAGATCTAAGCAACCCTAACCTGTTAAAGGTAGCTGAGAAGGAGTCCATGTGGGAGCTGGCGGATCGTCTAAGTGCGGACAATAATAAGTTTATCGTTAAAGATCCGACGATTGGTCTGGAATCCAAGACGTACGATGAGAAGAGCATGGAGCTGAACAAAATCATCTCCGATGCTACCTACAAATATATACTTGGCCAAATTAGTGCTGATGGCTTCTATCAGGAGGTTGACCGCTGGAAGCGCAGTGGCGGCAGCCAGATGATGGCTGAGTATACGGATGCCTACTTTAAGAGGGAATAAGGTTTCATTTGAACAGCAGCTTCGGTTGAGCAAAAAAAAGAGGAGTCTGGCTGTCCGTTAGGGCAGGACGATTGCTCTTTTTTTTCTTGCCAATTTGGATGGAGCAAATGAATGCGAGTCGGGACTAATGACATATTATGAGTATTAAGTTGCATATCATAAGTCGATATATGTTATTATAATGATACTTTTGTCTCATTTAATCGAAATTTGTTCAGAAAATGTACAGTGGCATTTTATATAATAAAGATAATGTAAGTAATTCATCCTATATCCTAATCTAGACAACATGGAGTGTGACTTGAAATGAAAACGGAAATTTTCAAAGAAATACATAAGTTTAGCCATGACGATGAGTGGAGATACCGATTGCTTATCAGAGGCATTCAAAACATTCAGGAGGAGAAAAAAAGCCAAGGTTTCTTTAAGAAGCTCGAGAGAAGGTTCGTTCGAAAGTATAAAAGGATAAAAGTTTCCGCATGGAAATAAACATATAGCAGTGAACATTAACCGAGGGTGAAGAGCGATCTTCACCCTTTTTGCGTTGTCATCAAATCCACTTGGACGAACATGAATATAAGTATGTGCAAGTGTGGGTGTCATCTTCTTCAGCCATAATCATTCCATCAGATACGTCGCCGAAAGCGGGTGATATGAGGGAATGATTATTTCGGCATCGCCCATTGGCATGGTAGCTTGAAGGCGTAGCAACCAAATCGTAGATGGAGGTCAACGCTGTATGAAGAAAAAATCGTTTTCGATTCTGATGGGCATGGTTTTGACATTTAGCTTATTGCTGGCAGCTTGCTCAGGTGGCAACAAGGGCGGCAGCAACAATCCTTCAACGGCACCAAGCAACGACACCGGCGCAAAGACAGAAGAGACGGCCAAGCCGGCAGAAGCGGAGAAACCTACAGAAATTACGATCATGCTTCCGCTTAATATTGCGGAGACTCCACCAAATACGATTAAGAATGAGCTGGAGAAGCTGACAAATACGAAGCTTACTTACCAGTTCTTCCCTGCAGACACGTACGAAGAGAAGCTGAATGCTTCCTTCGCTACAGGCTCGCTGCCGCAGGTAACGTATCTGAAAAATCAGGCGACCTTCGTACAAATGAAAGAAGCGATCCGCGAAGGACAGTTCTGGGAAATCGGGCCGTATTTGAGCGAGTTCCCAAACCTAGGCAAGCTTAAGGAAGAGATTTTGAACAATACGAAGGTGGACGGCAAGCTGTACTCGGTGTATATCGGCAGGCCACTCGCTCGCCAAGGCATTATTTACCGCAAGGATTGGGCGGATAAGCTGGACATTGCCGCACCGGCCAATGTAGATGAGCTGTTTGCCATGATGGAGAAATTTACAACGGGCGATCCGGACGGAAATGGCAAGCCGGATACGATTGGTTTGGCTGACCGGAATGATCTTATCTATGGCGCATTTAAAACGGCATCCGCATGGTTCGGCACTCCGAACGGTTGGGGGGAGAGAGACGGCCAACTCGTACCTGATTTTACGACTCCTGAATATACGGCAACGATGGATTATATCAAAAAAATTCGTGATGCCAAGGCGATGAACGTGGATTTTGCAGCGACAAGCAAAACCGATCAAGTCAACATGTTTACAAGCGGCAAGGCTGGTGTCTATATCGGCTCCATGCAGGATGTCGATTCCCTTGTGAAGGATTTGGTCAAAAACGTACCGACAGCCGTCGTTGATACGCACAGCATGATTGCCGGTCCTCAAGGACAATTGGCCTCTTGGTCGATTCCTGGCTACAACAATGTAGCGCTGTTCCCTAAATCTGCAATTAAAGATGAAGGAGAATTGAAAAAGATTTTGGCATTCTTCGACAAGCTGATGACACCGGAAGTATCCAACGTGATGTACTGGGGAATTGAAGGCACTCATTACACAGTCGTAGATGGCAAAGCTAAAGCTTCTTCAGATAAAGAGCTGACTGAGCGCGAGGTGAAAGGCTACAAGGACAGCGTCATCGGCGAGCCGGAAACAAACGGCATGTATGAGGGTTTTCATGAGCTTCCTGCCCGTATTCATGCGGAGCAGCTCATCGTGGAAAACGAGAAGATAGCGGTAGCCGACCCTACTGCGGCGCTGGATTCGCCAACGTATACGGAGAAAGGAACAGGGCTGCAGGATTTGATCAAGGACGCGACTTACAAATATATTTACGGCTCGATCGACAAGGCTGGGTTCGACAAAGCGGTCGAGGACTGGAAGAAACGCGGCGGGGCTCAAATTATTGAAGAGTACAATGCAGCCTACAAAAAATAGAACGCAGCACCTGCTGCAAGCACAATAGCGATGCCTTGGAGATTGTCCGGACGTCCGGGCAATCTCCAAAACCTCCGGTGGAAAGGAAGATCCCGTATGCAGGAAACGGTTATTCAGCAGGCAAGGGTACCACAGCCTCGAACTAGCGAGCTTAAAAAGCGTCTATGGAAAAATAAATGGCTCTATGTCATGCTGCTGCCGGGAGTGTTCTATTTTATTATTTTCAAGTATATTCCAATGTTAGGTCTTGCAATTGCTTTCCAAGATTATAAGCCTTTCAAGGGGATTGGCGGAAGCGATTGGGTCGGCCTTAAGCATTTCGAGCGTTTGTTCACCGAGCCTGACTTTTTGAACATATTGACGAATACGCTGTTGTTGTTTGGCATGAATTTATTATTCTTTTTTCCGGTTCCGATTATTTTGGCGTTAATGCTGAATGAGGTACGGTTATCTTTTTTCAAAAGAACGTTTCAGACGCTTGTTTATTTGCCTCACTTTATGTCATGGGTCATTATCGTGTCGATCAGCTTCGTGATGCTGACGTCGGACGGCGGAATTGTGAATGAGCTGCTTGCGTATTTTGGATTCGAAAAAGTCAATTTCCTGCTCAGTCCCGAGTGGTTCAGGCCAACGTATATCATTCAGGTCATCTGGCGGGAAGCGGGTTGGGGAACGATTATATATTTGGCGGCCATCGCCTCTGTTGATCCGGGCTTGTATGAGGCAGCACGTATGGACGGTGCCGGCCGGCTCAGGCAGGTGTGGCATATTACGCTGCCGGCGATCCGAAGCGTCATCATTATTTTGCTCATTTTGAAAATAGGCGATGTGCTGGAGCTGGGCTTCGAGCATGTCTATCTGCTGCTGAATTCCATGAATCGGGATGTTGCTGAAATTATCGATACCTATGTGTATACGGCAGGGCTGCGGCAAGGTCAGTTCAGCTACAGCACCGCGATCGGCTTCTTCAAATCGTTTATTGGGCTCGTGCTTGTCATGGCAGCGAACCGGCTGGCTAAGAAGATGGGCGAGGAAGGCGTGTATTAAGCTTGGGCGTAGCAACAAAACTTAGGGAGGGTTCAGCATGGTAGAGGACAAAACGCTCAGCGGCCGGCTTTTTTCGATAGTGAACTTTACGCTACTCGCCATTATAGCGCTTGTGACGGTGCTTCCGTTCCTGCATGTCGTTGCCGGATCGTTCACGACAAGCGCCGAGATGGCGATGAAAAAGTTCATCCTTGTACCAACCATTTGGAGCTTTGATGCTTATAAATTTATTTTTTCGACCAATACGATATTCCGCGCCATGTCGGTATCGACGTTTATTACGCTGTTCGGTACGGTATTCAGCATGCTGACTACGGCACTGATGGCATACGGGCTCTCGCGCAGAGATCTCGATGGGCGCAAGGCCATCATGTTTCTGGTCGTCTTTACGATGCTGTTCAGCGGAGGGTTGATTCCGACGTTCCTTGTCGTGCGGGAGATGGGGCTGATCGACAGCTATGCTGCGCTCATTATTCCCTCGGCGATCAGTGCGTTTAACCTTATTATTTTGAAAAACTTCTTTCAAAATATTCCCGAAGGCTTGGAGGAATCGGCAAAAATTGATGGCTGCAGCGACTTCGGCATTTTGTTCCGCATCGTGCTGCCGCTGTCGATGCCTGCGATCGCAACGATATCCCTGTTTTATGCGGTGACCTACTGGAATACGTATTTGAGCGCCATTCTGTATTTGGATGACAGCGCCAAATGGCCGATCCAGGTACTGCTTCGCCAGATCGTTGTCCTTGCGAGCGGACTCGATTACAGCTCCGATCTGGATGCTGCCGTGCCTCCGCCCGACCAGACGGTGAAGATGGCGGTTATCGTGGTAGCTACGCTGCCGATTCTCATCGTCTACCCGTTCCTCCAGAAGCATTTTGCCAAAGGTGCGATGCTTGGTTCTATTAAGGGCTGATGCCGGGAGAGTATGCGTATGCTGATAAAAAAAGAAGAGGTGCTCAACGATGACAGAAAATTCAACGATAGCTTCGCCGATAAAATGGGCAAGAGCGGCTTGCGATTCTTTAATGGACGCCTACTTGCCGGAGGAGCTTCCGCCTGCAAGGCGCTGGCATTACCATCAGGGCGTGTTTCTTTGCGGCATGGAGCTGCTCTGGCAGGCAGGCGGCGAGGACCGCTACGCTGCTTACATCAAGCGATATGTGGATCAGCTCATTGATGATCACGGCAATTTCGATTTCGCCCGCGATGAGCTGGATGCGATTCAGGCAGGATTGCTGCTGTTCCGTTTGGATCAGGAGGGCGACAGCCGAAAGTACCGCATCGCAGCGGATAAGCTCCGCAGCCTGTTCCATACGCTGAACCGCACCTCGGAGGGCGGCTTCTGGCATAAGGACAAGTACGCCTACAATATGTGGCTGGATGGCTTGTATATGGGCGGCGTATTTGCGTTCAAATATGCTAACGCTTATGACGAACCAGATTTGCGCCAAATGGTGCTGCACCAAGAGCAGCTCATGCGGCAGCATATGAAGGACGAGCGGACAGGACTGCTTTATCATGCGTGGGATGAGAGCAAGCAGATGCCTTGGGCTGATCCCGAAACCGGCTGTTCGCCCGAGTTTTGGGCAAGGTCGCTCGGCTGGTACGGGCTGGCGTTAGCGCAGTTCATGGATGAAATTCCGGTCGGAGCCGAGGGGCGTGCAGAGCTGGAAGCAGTGTTGTCAGAGTTCTCGGCGGTGCTAGTAAAGCATCAGGATGCCGCGAGCGGATTGTGGTACCAGGTCGTGAATAAAGGGCACTTAACGGATAATTGGCTGGAAACATCGGGGACCTGCTTATTCGTTTATACGCTTGCGAAGGCTTATAAGCTTGGGCTAATCGGCGAGGAAGGCTTGGCTGCGGCAAGGCGAGGGTACAAGGGGCTTGTGAGCGTGGTGAAGTCAGACGAACAAGGACGGTTTGTTTTGCCGGATATTTGCATTGGCACCTCAGCAGGCGATTATGAAAGCTACGTGACACGGCCAACTTGCGAAAATGATCTGCACGGCGTCGGCGCTTTCGTGATGGCGTGCGTGGAGATGGAAGCTTTGATGAGAGAAAATGATAAGAGAAAATGATAAGAACATATGCTTCTTCCAAGCGGCAGCGCCTTGCAGGGCAAATTCTGAATCATAACGAAGAAGCCTTCTAACTGACATCTTCGTCGGTTAGAAGGCTTCTTCTCGGCAGCTATCGTAATGGATGTAACTCGAGTAGGTTTGTTCTGCGGCATAGTACAGAACCCGCTCTATTAAAGCACCTGCTCCAAAAACCGTGCAGCACGCTCGCTTTGCGGCTTGGTAAAGAACTGCTCGGGCTTCGTCCGTTCCACGAGCTTCCCTTGATCCAGGAAATAGATCGTATCCGCCGCTTCGCGGGCGAACTTCATCTCATGCGTGACGATCAGCATCGTCATGCCGGTCTCGGCAAGGCCGCGAATGACGGACAGCACTTCCTTCACCATTTCGGGATCAAGCGCCGAGGTCGGTTCGTCGAACAGCATAATGTCAGGCTCCATGGCCAGACTTCGAGCGATCGCTACGCGCTGCTTCTGGCCGCCGGACAAGCGGGAAGGGTAGCTGTCGGCTTTGTCCAGAAGGCCTACGCGAGCAAGCAGCTCCTTCGCCTTAGCCTGCGCCGCTTCTCGTGGCAAACCTTTCACCTGAATGGGCGCAAACGTAATATTATCCATGACCGTCATATGCGGAAACAGGTGAAAATGCTGGAACACCATGCCGATCCGCTGGCGGACGCGGGCGATATCTGTTTTCTGATCAGTAATCGCGGTGCCATCGATCGTAATCACGCCAGAGGTCGGCGTTTCAAGCATATTCAAGCAGCGGAGAAAGGTGGATTTGCCTGAGCCGGAAGGCCCGATCAAGGCAACCACCTCACCTCGGTCTATGGTTGTCGTTATGCCTTTCAGCACTTGGTTTTTGCCAAAGGACTTCGTCAAGTCGGTTACATTAATCACTGCGGCGCAGCCTCCTTTCAAGTCTATGGGCAAGTGCCGTCAAGACGAGCACGAGTACGTAATAAATAGCGGCAATAAACAACAAGACTTCAATGGACTTGAAGGTTGCCGAACGAACGACGTCAGCCCGGCGCATTAAGTCGGCAACGCCGATGACGGATACGAGCGACGATTCCTTGAGCAGCGCAACGCATTCATTCACAAGCGCAGGCAGAATGGTACGCAGCGCCTGAGGGAAGATGATGCGGAGCATCATCGTGCGGTATGGGACACCGAGTGCGATAGCAGCCTCGCGCTGCCCCTTGTCCACCGCCATGATGCCGCCGCGGATGGTCTCTGACAAATAAGCGGAGGAATTGAGACCGAACGCAAGCCCGGCTGCCATCAACGCGGGAATATCGTAATGGAAAATTTGCGGCGTTGCATAGTAAATAATCGTGAGTTGGACAAGCAGAGGCGTTCCGCGAAATACCGAGGTGTAGGCGGTCGCGAACCATTCGAGCGGCTTAATGCCGGATATTTTAAACAGCGACAATATGGTACCCCATACGAGTCCAAACAGTGCTGAAACGAGCGTAAAGAGCAGCGTGACATAAACGCCTTTTAATATATAAGGAATATAGCCCTTGAGCACGCTAAAATCGATGTTGAGATTCAGCAGCAAACTGGACTCCTTCTCCTTGTCGGGAAACCATTTGTCTACGATGCGGTCAAGCTCTCCGTTTGCTTTCATGTCCGCCAGTACGCCGTTAAATTCGGTGACAATGGGCGATTGCTTAGGAAAAGCCAGGGCATAGCCGTTGTCAGCCGACTCGGCTGGCAGGAAATTCATGACCAATTCGGGGTTGAGGCTGGTCATCTCCAGAGCAACAGCATCCTCAACGATGGCGGCATCGATCCGTCCGGAGTTCAGCTCCTGAATCAGATCGGGAATTTTATTGAGCTTCTTGAGGACAGCCCCTTCAATCGTTTCGGCATATAAATCCTGCGTGGAACCAAGCTGGGTACCGACTCTTTTGCCGGCAAGCGATGCTTCCGTTTCTAATGGCGCCGATTTTTTGGAAACGATCGTATTGCGGGCTGCGTAATAGATATCAGAAAAATCGACGTTCTTCTTACGATCCTCCGTTGCGGACATCGCTGACATAACGAAGTCAACGCGGCCGGTTTGCAGAGAGGCAATTAAACCATTGAAATCCATGTTTGCGATTTCCAGTTCATAACCGAGCTGGCTGGTGATATACTTGGCAATATCGATATCTAGTCCGACGATCTCGCCGCTGTTTTTGGCATCTACGCTTTCGTAGGGCGGATAATCGGCTGAGGTTCCAAGAATGAGCTTTTTTTTCTGGCCGTCCATAGGCGAGGTGGCCGCACTTTCCGCGTGCGCGGTCGATGAGCCTTCTTGGCCTAAAGGAATGGCTTGCCCCAGCGTAAGCAGGAGGAGCATAACGAGGATAAGCGACAAATAAATGCGGTTGAACTTTTTTCGTATCATGATGTCCTCTTTCTTCTAAGTTGATTGTTCATCGCCATGAAGCGCCTTACGAGCGGAGTTAGCTCCATTCGGGCAGCCGCCGGCGCATGCAACTTAGAAATTATATGGTGTTCGCCATCTATTTGTAAATAACCAGCTTCATCGGAGTTGTAACACATTTGTGCTGACTGGGCTCGTAATTAGCTGAGATTTACTGATATACTATCCAGATAGGATCAAAAGTATTTTGATGGACAGGAAGGGAGGTGAATACATTGTTTGAGTTTGAACTGCATGATATCGTGCCCTATTTGATTTCGCTTAGTCTGCTTTGTTCGTTGGCCTTTGCCTTTGCTACGCATTTGGATCTTGATGTGTATGCCTATTGGGAACGAAGCCAAATGTTAACCGTAATGTTCGTATTGATGCCACAGGTACTTATCCGAACCGTTCCGCTGCATCACTGGTTAGCCAGGAAAGTGAAGCGGAAGGAATCACCGGATGACGACATAGCAGACTGCTCCGCCTCGTTTGTTGCGCCATTTTCAAACAAACGAGGAGGATTTTTATGCAAACGGGCAATGTATTCACTTCTTTAAAATATAAACGGGTTATGATGGCAGGTTTGATGCTGCTGGGCTTGCTGCTAGTGAGCGGCTGCAGCACGGCTACAGGTACGATCGACGGCAATACGCCAGGTATATTCAACCACTACGTGATTTATCCATTATCCGCGGTACTACAGTATTTAGCGGACATGTTCCAAGGGAATTACGGTTTTGCGATTATCGGAATTACGTTGATTATCCGTTTGGTGCTATTGCCGCTTATGATGCGCCAGTACCGCTCGCAAAATCAAATGAAAACCAAGATGGCCATTCTTCAGCCTGAGCTGAAACAATTGCAAGATAAATACAAAAACAAATCGGATGCGGAATCCAAGCAAAAGCTTCAACAGGAAACGATGCAGCTTTATCAGAAGCATCAGGTTAATCCGCTTGCCATCGGCTGCTTGCCAATGCTGATTCAAATGCCGATCCTTATGGGCTTGTATTCAGCTATCAAGCTGACGCCGGAGCTTGCGGATCACTCGTTCCTATGGTTTAAGCTAGGCTCGCCCGATATTGTGCTGCCGATCATTGCAGCCATCGTTTATTTTGTGCAATTCAAGGTTTCCCAAACCACGCAGCCGAATGCAAACGCCGCTCAACAGAAGCAGCTTGCGTTCATGGGCTACTTGTCGCCGATTCTGATGGGCGTATTCGCTCTATCGGCGCCTGCAGCCATCTCGCTGTATTGGGTAACTGGTGGCCTATTCATGATTGCGCAGTCTTATCTAGCCAAAAAAGTGTACGCGCCAAAGGTGGAGGTCGCACTCAAGGGCAGCGTCTAATACGAAGGAGACGATCGGATGTCAGTCGGTGTATTGGCCCATTTATTCGGAAGCTTGCCTTATAAGGAGCTTGCTCCTAAAGTAGCAGAGAGCGGCTTCACTCATGTGCAGCTGGCTTTGTGGAAAGCGATCAGCGATGTCGATTTCAGCAAGCCAGGCAACATCAGCCCGGGGCTTGCAAATGCAATCGGCGAGCAATTCGACAAGCATGGCGTATCGATCTCGGTGCTGGGCTGTTACGTTCATCTCTTTGAACGCGATGAGGTGCTGCGCCGCGCCAATGTGAATCGTTTTAAAGAGCTGCTGCGCTACGCCAAGTTCTTTGGAGCACCGATGGTTGCGGCCGAAACCGGACGCAATGAGGGCGAGGACTACACCGACCGCGATTGGTTGGTTATGAAAGCGACGCTGGAGGAGCTGGCGGAAGAAGCCGAGAAATGGGGCGTATTTGTAGGCCTGGAGGCCGCAAACGATCATTTGGTCGGGACGGCTCCTGAGCTGGCCCGGATGCTGGAGGAGGTTCCCTCCTCCAACATCGGCGTCGTGATTGATCCCGGAAATTTGCTGACGGCAGCCAACTTTGCGAAGCAGGACCAAGTGATTGAAGAGGCTTTCGAGCTGCTGGGCAGCCGGATTATTGCGGCCCATGCAAAGGATCGCATCCTGCTTGAAAATGGCGAGCTGGGCACGGTAACGGCTGGACTCGGCAAGATGAACTACGAGCTTTATATGAAGCTTCTCAATCAATACAAGCCGCATGTGCACATCATCATGGAGGAAGCGAAGGAAGAGCAAATGGCGCAGTCGAAGGCGTTTATTGATAACATTCGCGGACGCGTGTAAGAACGGGAAATAGAGAAACCAGCAGATCAAGGGGGGACCTTGGGTTGCTGGTTTTTTTAATGGTATATCATCCAATAACAAGCGGGCCAGGAGGAAATGTTCTTGAACTAAAAGATACCGGCTCAAAAGAGCAACACCATTAGATCTAATACGTATTAGCATACTAGTTTAAGTTAAAGGGGACTAGAATATGCGTAATAAAATATGGATGATGGTCGGAGCATTAATATTTCTGATCTACGGTTACGATTTCTTAACGGCTTGGGTGAGTGGGAATGACATTTCTTATTTCAGCTTATTTCTCTCATTTGGAGGGCTGCTGTTATGTTTCACCCGATGGTTTGATATGAAAAAAGGATCCAAAAAATGAGGGCTAGGAGTAGAATATAGGAAAACCAGCAGATCAAAGGACTCTCTTGATCTGCTGGTTTTTAACGTTAAGAAGATGCTGCTGCAATTAGGGCTAGCTCTCCGTAAAGGATTTTAACAGAACGGACATCGGTCGATTTGAGATTAGGATGCACCCTTCAACCATTGGAGCAGCTGAGCCTGTGAATCACTGTGAACGACTCCCCGCAGCACCTGATTTTTTGTCACGATCTCTAGCTCCAGCTTATCTCCTGCACGGACAGGGCTTTCTTTCAAGCTATGCTTCACGACGGCCTCCCAAGGAATGAGCATGTCGTTATAATGAACCCCTTCGCTCGCAACGGAAAACACCATCTTATCTTTCTTCACGATGGTCATTAGGAAGAAAAGGTACATATAAGCATACCAGTGCTGTTGAATCCAGTTGTTATACCCCAGCAGGAATAGAGTCCATAAGAGGGTCATAGCGGCTGCATAGACAAAAATCGTGGCAACGATGATTTTATTATGCGAAAGAATTGAGGCGCTATAGATTTGAATGTTGTTTTTGGCTTTTTTGAGCATACGATATTGGCTGTACTCATTAAAGAGGAACCATGCCAATATTCCTGAGCAAATCAGATTTATGATTAAGAAGATCATATTTAAAAAAGTCAAACGTCCCACTCCTTGTTTCATTCATAATTAAGTTATCTCTACGGGTGAGTTACCCCCTTTATTTTATCATAAATGTTAATTATTACGTTAGACAATCTGAAACTTGCCGCACTTTTAAGTTTGAGTCGCATAATTAACGGGGGAAATCCTATTCGGCGTCATTAGCTTCAGGCTCCTTATTCAGGTTGAGCATTGACTTCAGTAATACCCAAAGAATCGAATCCAATTGATAGTCATTCTCATTGTCGTTATACTGAAGGGACTGGAAATTCAAAGTTACGGTTTATATTGTGATAAGTATAGCAAAGCCAGCTTAGGGGGTGCATCATGGAACGCAGCCAAAAGGGTTCGGAGACAGAGGGGCAAAGGCAGCCAAGGACGGACTTGCTGGAAATCCGCCGTTTTATGGAACAGCAGGTTAGGACTCCGAGCAGTTGGCGGAAAGTTTGAAGCCGCTCAGCGAAAAGGGGTTTCATTCCTCTATTGCGAAGTTTCCCGAAGAAGGCCACGTAAGCGTGCTCCCGGCAGCGATCAGCCGGTTATTAAAATTTGCACTGTTGAGCGGGCGCTGACGCATTCGTATTCGCTAATGCTTGTGCATGGTTTTGGGCTAAGCAGATGAAAGGACCGCCTTTCAGCTAAGAAAAATTAGCGGAGGGTCGGTCCTTTTATTTAAAATATAAGATTTTATATGTTTTACACGATAAAGAAGTCTTATATTTCACTGTCAAAGCTGCTTCAGCGTCTAAGGGACGCGGAAGACGTTTTTCGCAGATGCACCAAAAGCGCTACTTAAAGCACATTCAAATGCGGGATGACGAGCCCGCCATAGGCAAAAGCGATGACAATCACAATCGCGGGGTGAATTTTGCGGAACTGCATCGCCCAGAATGCGACGGCCGCAATGATCAGCGACTGGATCATGCCGATCGATGCAATGGAGCTCTCCGCCATTTGCCAGGTGAGCAACAGCATCATGATGGCAATGACCGGCTGCACCAGCAGGGTCATGCCTTTCACTACCGGCGATTGCCGATGTTTTTGCAGCACTTTGAGCAGCAGGATAAGCGCAACAGCCGAAGGTACGATCGTTGCAGCCAAAGCAGCAATGATGCCAACCCAGCCACCAACGTCGTAACCGACAAAAGCGGCGATTTTCGTTGCGATCGGACCAGGCAGCGCATTGCCCAAGGCTAAAATATTCGAAAACTCCACCGGTGTTGTCCATCCATGGTTCGTTACAATTTCCCGGTACATCAGCGGAATGGAAGCTGGTCCGCCGCCATAACCAAGCACATTGGCAATAAAAAAACCGATGATTAAATTAATCCAATCCACGAGTCACGCCCTCCTTCTGCTGTACGTCACGCAGCTTTTTCTTTTCTTTTCTTCGCTGAAGGGCAGCGACCGTCCGTAAATGAAAGGCACCGTAACCGAGAAATAAAAGAATAACAATAGCGGGATGAAGCTTGATGCCTTGCAGTAAGCCGAAAGCAAGCGCGAAAAATCCGAAGCCGATGTATTTGCCAAGCCCTTTTACGGCTTTTTCGCCAAATTCATAGGCCATCATGCCGAGCATGACGGCAATAACGGGCGTCACGGCACCGATCATTCCTTGGATGAAAGCAGCGCTGCTCAAATATTGGACAAAGCTCAGCAGCAATATCATCGCAAGCCCGGAGGGGACGATGTGGGCAAGGACCGCTACGATGGCCCCGATTGTTCCTTTCTCTTTGTACCCCAGGTAAGCCGCCATCTTGGTGGCGATCGGACCTGGCAGCGCATTCGCTAGCGCCAATATTTCACCAAACTCTTCGTCATCAATCCATTTGTAATTAGTGACTGCCTCGTAACGGATAAGAGGGATAACCGAGGGCCCGCCGCCATAGCCGATAATCCCCGTCTTGATCATCGCCCATGACAGCTGCATGTAGCGGTTGTTCATTAGTTTGCTCGCCATTATTTACAGCCTCATTCCCATACGGCTCTTATAGCGGTTGATCAGCACCTGGCAGTCGACGCTCATAATGCCAGGCAGCTTATAGAGCTTCTCCTTCAGAAAATGCTCCATCTCCTGATTGTTGCGGAACAGTCCATGCATATGCAGCTTGCTTGGACCGGTCATGTGATACAAGCTGGTGACGAACGGTTCTGTTGACAGCTGATCGGCTACGTCGTGCAGATGCTTCGGTTCAACCTCCACGTTGAAAAAGGCGGATACGTTTATGCCGATACGCTCGGGATTAATGACGGCTGTGAAGCGTTCAATGACACCGCCATCCATCAGTGCATTGATCCGGGATTGAACCGCAACGCGCGATAATCCGATTTCTTTTGCTAAGTCTGTGTAAGAAATTCTTCCATTAATATTGAGTTCGGCTATGATTTTGCGATCAATATCATCGATTTCAATCGTTGTAGGCTCATCTATTGGTTTCGATTGCATCGTGTATCAGCTCCAATTCTGCTCTGCTTTATTTCAAGGTGTACTGTAATATCACGTTTTAATTACCATATGTATAAATATATACACATTCACATTCGTTTTCAATACAATAAATTAAATTTGATTACATTTTAGTTGCCTATCATCTAGGAAGATGGTATTTTAAATTCATATAAAATGTTAAGTTATCTAACACAATAAATGAACTTATATCGTATTTTAAGAGTAGTGAACTATTATTTGGGAGTGGTAGCCATGAATCAGTCTGTCATTGGTACGAAAGCAATGATTGTAAGTCCTCATTATTTGGCGACTGCGGCTGGAGCCCGCATGCTGGAGCAAGGCGGCAATGCATTCGATGCCGCTGTTGCCGTCAGCGCGTGTCTTGCTGTCGTTTATCCGCATATGACGAGCCTTGGCGGAGATTCCTTCTGGCTCACCTATGAGCAGTCAGAGGGCAAGGTGCGTGGTTATAATGCAAGCGGGCGATCGGGCTATAACGCGAGCATAGGCTCCTACGCAGGAATGACGGCGATTCCGAACCGAGGCATCGGCAGCATTGTGACCGTACCTGGCATGGTAGACGGCTGGGACGCGGTTCACCGCGAATATGGCCGACTGCCTTGGGCGCAGGTACTTGCTCCAGCCATCGATTATGCGGAAAATGGTTATCCGATGTCGAAGGATCAATACCACAACACGGTTCACAACGAGGCGGTGCTGGCGAGAACGCTGGAGACGGCGGACATTTATTTGCCTGGTGGGCAAATTGTGAAGCCCGGGGAGCGGTTCAAGCAACTGGCACTGGCTAAGACGCTGCGCCGACTGGCTGAGTTTGGGCGCGATGAGTTTTATAAAGGGGAAACAGCCAAGGAAATGACAAGCTTTTTGGGCAAGGAAAACGGGCTGTTAACGGAGGATGACCTTGCTGATCATCATGGCGATTGGGTAACGCCAATCGAGGGCACTTACCGTGGCTATACTCTTCATCAAATGCCTCCTAACTCGCAAGGCTTCTCTGCGATTATGGCGCTTCATATACTCGAACAGTTCAAGCTCGGCGACATTGAGCATGGCTCGCATGAATATTATCAGTTATGCGTAGAATCGCTTAAGCTCAGCTTCCGTGACCGGAACCGATATTTATCCGATCCTGCTTTTACAAACGTGCCGCTGGAGCGGCTGCTAGACAAAAGCTATGCGGCTAATCTGGCAGCATCGATTGAGCTGCATCGTGCCTCAACCGAACAATCGGAGGTGCTTGGCAGCGATACCGCTTATGCAGCTGTAGTTGATGAGGAGGGTAATTCCGTTTCGTTTATTCAGAGTCTTTATTTTGAATTCGGATCGGGCGTTGTCGCTGGCGGCACAGGCGTTCTTCTGCAAAATCGCGGCTCGTTCTTCTCGTTGGACCCTAATCATGTCAACAGCTTGAAGCCGGCTAAGCGGACCTTTCATACGTTAATGCCGGCGATGGCTAGCCGCGGAGGAAAGCCGGCAGTGCTTTACGGTACGCAGGGCGGGGAAGGGCAGCCGCAAACGCAAACGGCTATTTTCACCCGTATGATCGATTATGGCATGGACCCGCAGCAAGCGATTAATGAGCCGAGGTGGGTCTGGGGCCGAACGTGGGGTGAGCCTACGCAGGAGCTGAAGGTAGAAGGCCGTGTGCCATCTGCGGTGCTGGAATCTTTGGCACAGGCAGGCCATGTCGTGAAGAAGGTCAAAGATTTTGACGGCATTATGGGGCACGCCCACGCGATTAAACGGGATGAACAAGGCTTTCTTCAGGGCGGATCGGATCCGCGCTGCGACGGAGCGGCTATTGGCTGGTAGACAGCCAGGTAGAATGAGAGATTCGGAGGCAGGATAGGGATGGATAAAAGCTGGAAGGCATATGCCAATGAGCAGGTCATCGTTGAACCGCTGGCAGAGGGAAGTCTAAGCGGCAAAACGTTTGCGGTTAAGGATGTTTTTGATATTGCCGGGCATACGCCGGGAGCGGGGAATCCAGATTGGTTGCGGACACACGAGCCGTCGGCCTGCCATGCTGTTGTTATAAACAGGCTGCTCGGCAGCGGGGCGAAGCTTGCGGGAACGACGATCACCGATGAGATTATGTACAGCATTAATGGCGAGAACGCCCATTATGGAACGCCGATAAACCCGAAAGCGCCGGGTCGCATACCCGGAGGTTCTTCTAGCGGGTCTGCGGTGGCTGTAGCTTCCGGGCTCGCGGATTTTGCTATTGGTACCGACACTGGAGGCTCCGTCCGCGTGCCATCCGCCTATTGCGGCATTTACGGCATTCGGCCAACACATGGGGTGGTGGCGACGGGCGGGCTTATTCCGCTTGCGCCAAGCTTTGACACGGTGGGCTGGATGGCACAAGACGCACAAACGCTTCTGGACGTGGGGCGTGTGCTGCTGGAGCAGGATTCCGACAGAGAGGAAAAACCATTTTCGAAGCTGCTGCTTGCTCAGGATCTATGGTCCTTAGTTGACGAACACTCGTCTGCTGCTGTGGCACCATATCTCCAAGCTATAGGTGAGCTTTTTGAGCGGAAAGAGGATGTTTTGGTTTCAACTGATGGCCTTCACGACTGGATGAACGCCTTCCGCACTATCCAAGGCATCGAAATTTGGAACGAGCACCGGGATTGGATTACACGCGTGAAGCCTGCTTTTGGGCCAGGAATCGCCGAGCGGTTTGCCTGGGCAAGTACACTGAAGAAGGAAGAGCATTCGGAGGCGTACCTATTACGCGAGTCGGTACGTGTAAAGATGAAAGGATGGCTAGGAGATGACACGCTCCTTGTTGTGCCGACGGTACCTGCGATTGCTCCGCTTCTGAACATGACGGGCGCGGAGGTGGAGCGGCGGCGCGTGCAAACGCTCGAAATGAGCTGTGTGGCTGGGCTTGCCGGCTTGCCTCAGGTGACGGTTCCTATTAAGGGGGAGCTGGGCTGTCCGATCGGAATCTCGTTTATTGCCGGCCGCAATCAGGATTTGCGTTTGCTGGAATGGGTTGCGAGTGGCGCAGCAGCAAAAATGAAGCAGCTTAATCTAGCATAAGGAGCGTACCCGAATGAGGATATCGACCGTTAAGGTGAGTGGACGAGAGCTGGCGGCGCTTTATGGCGCGCGAGGGCTTGTGCTAATAGAGACGATTAACCACATGGAGCAGACAAGCTGGAGTACGGAGCTGTTTGAGCTTATCCGCCTTGGCGAGCTGGAGCAACTGACCGAGTGGTATAACATAGGCGGCAAGGAAAAGCTGGCGAGGCTCGCAGGTATCCCGTTTGAAAAAGCGGAATATGCACCGCTGTACCGGCACCCACGCAAAATATGGGGCATTGGTATGAATTACGTCAAGGAAACGTCGGAACTGGCAGAAGTAAACCCCGAGGAAGAGCCGGTTAGCTTCATGAAGCCGGACACGACACTAATCGGACCGCTTGACGCGATTCGACTTCCGGTGGCTGCAGGGAAAATTATCGCGGAAGCGGAGCTTGGCATCGTTATAGGCAAGAGATGCAAAGACTTAGCAGAAGATGAAGCGCTTGAGGTGATTGCGGGTTATACGACAACCATCGATGTGACGGCATCTGATATCCACGCTAGAAATCCACGTTATTTAACGAGAGCCAAAAGCTTCGACACCTTTTTCAGCTTCGGACCGCAGCTCGTTACGAAGGATGAAGTGCAAGATCCTTTGCAATTGGAAGTGAAGACCGTGTTGAATGGCGAGACGGCTTATCATAACCATGTATACAACATGAAGTTTCGGCCTTCGTTTCTCATTGCTTTTCATTCGAAAGTGATGACACTGCTTCCGGGAGATGTGATTTTGACAGGTACGCCAGGGGCTGTCGTGATTCGCGACGGGGATATTGTGGAATGCCATATCGCTGGGTTCGAGCCGCTGCTCAATCCGGTTCGGGAATAAGGTAAGCAGGTAGCTGCGGCATAAAGGGATGATAAGCGGGACTTGCCGGAAGGTTTGAAAACTGCTATAAATAAGTAAGTAAATAAATAGATGTTTGGAGGAGAGACGATGATCGACGTATTCCCCGCTGCAACGCGGCATTCGGCGGATCTCGGCTGGCTGCGCAGCCAGCCAAGCTTCTCATTCGGTGCCTATTATGATCCGAATCGGACGGGCTTTAGTGTGATGCGTGTGTGCAATGACGATTATTTGGCTCCGGGCAAAGGGTTTGGCGCTCACCCCCATAGCGATATGGAAATTGTATCGATTGTATTGAATGGCCTCATTAGGCATGAAGACAATCTTGGCAATTCCGTCGTATCCTCCTTTGGCGAGGTGCAGCGGATGTCTGCGGGCACAGGCGTCATTCATACCGAATTCAATGCTTCGGAGACGGAGGAGCTGCGCTTGCTTCAGTTATGGTTTATGCCAAGGGAGCGAGGCCAAGCGCCATCCTATGAAGCGAGCCGCTTCGATACAGCGAATTTGCAAAATGCGCTGCTCCCAGTCGTCTCGAATCAAGGCCCAGAGCAGACGGCTTCCATCGCTCAGGATATGACCATCTATCTCAGCAAGCTCGAGCAAGGAAAGCAGCTTGAATATGAAGGGAAGCCAGGGCGCAAGCAGTTCATTTATGTGATTGAAGGAAAGCTGCTCGTGCATGGCGAGACGCTAGCGACTGGCGATACGGCGCAGATTGAAGCGGCAGACTTACTTGCTTTTGACGCGAAGGAAGCAGCCTTTTTTATGCTGGTTGATTTGCCTTAACGGGTAGAACAAGCTTACGCAAGTATTCTTACAGCCTACGCATTCCATGTAAGGCTGGCTGCGCAAAGGCAAAAGGAGGGACTCGGATGAAAACAACGTTTCAAGTCAAGCATGCGGTTGGCGGCAGGATGTTTATTGATACCAATAAAGAGGCAGTGCCGTACACGCTTACGCCGCAAGGAGAGGGCTGGTTGTTTACGGTCCATGTACCATGGAGCGAGAAAATAGCAGAACTGCTCGCCCATAAGCAGGAGCTCAATGTGTTTATTTTCAAGGAGTTCGAGGATCAGCCTACGCTGAAAACGTGGTACTACATCAAGGACGGGCTGGTCGAGTACGATACAGACCAAGAGAGCCTGACCATTGCCGCGGAATCGCGGATTGAATATTATCCTCATGAGTATTCGGTCTAATCGTTTCGGCATGTATTGAGCTGCAAAAAATCAAAAACCAGTCATGAGCCTCCTATGAGTGCATGACTGGTTTTTTTTGATGTGAGCCGTGGTGCTATTGGATAATAGAGCTCGCTTTGATTTTTTCGAGATCATCATAGTTTGCTTCATTGAATCGGGTTTTATCGACGAAAATGTATGACGTAATGTAAGCTCACGGCACAGGAGGACTTATTTATTGGTCCCATGCTGCTTGTTGGAGAGTCTTTCGGCCGGATTGCCATTGCCGCTGCGTCTTTTATTCAGCTCGGCTTTATGCTGTGTCGCGTTGACCTTTGCTACAAACTCTTTTGTGCTTTCCATAATGTTGAGCCTCCTTGGGGTGATATTTCTTTCGTATTACATTCATTAGAGTATCCAATATTTCGAAAATCAGGCATTAAAAAAGAAACGGCTTAACTATATAAGTTAAACTATAAAAAATGAAGTTTAAGTGAAGTGATAAGATCGTTCTGGAGAAACGAAGTGTTCGCCTTTGTAGCCGGATTCTTACCTTTAAATGTCTTAGTCAATCAAAGAATATGGTTACAACCGCGATCGTAAGAATGATCTACTCACGCAGCGACCCACACGAAAAACTTTAGTTCAACTTATATAGCAGGTTCTAAATCAGATAAAATGGGAATAAGTATAAGAAGAATGGCTTCTCGCAAAGCAGCTTTCCCTGTGCGTCTCGGCCGTTTGGGTTAGGTGTGACGACCATGCTGAATGCTTGGATAGACCGCTGGAATGGGGGTGTTGTAAAATAGTCCTAATACAGCACCTAAACAAACGAAGCGAGGGACATCATGTTTCGAATGATTGCGCGAGCGCACATAATAGAAGGTTTGGAGTCGGAAGCGATTGAAGCGGCAAAGCGGGAGCAAGCCGTGCACCTACTGATGGAGCAAGGGGAAATCATGACGGTGGGCTGCTTCAAGTGGGAAAGAAATGTTTTTGTTTATTGCGAGAGCGTTCAATCGCCGCTGGAGCCGGAGGCTCTGCTGCCCGGAATGGCCGCATACTTGGAGGCTTGGCCGGGACAAGCCGCGGCGCGGAAATGGATTCCGATGATCGATGTATTCCATTTCAACGAGCCGGCCAGCTATGAGCATTGGCTGCGCCAAGAGCCGGTCGAGCGGCGGGTAGGCCGAGTCGCACACTTGAAGCCGGAAATGGCAGCCAGCTACATTTATTATCATTATCAGCTTCAGGAGGAGCAAGCCTTCCAGGGGCCGAAGTATGAAATCATAGCGATGCACGAGAATCTGCTGTTTGGCTATCAGGAATTTCCCGCCGTAGTGGAGGCGCCGGTGCTCTCCGGTAGGCTTCAAACGAAAGGAACGCCTGCTAACTGGAGCGATTCAAGAATGGACCTGCATTTTCAGCCATGGGAGGATGGGCATCTTTTCTTCAAGCCTGTAGAGCAGCTGTTTGCCTACTATAAGGATGCCTCAAAAAAAAGGCTCAAAAACAAGGACTGAAATTTGCCTTTATTGGACGAAATATGGTACAATAAAATCATTGCAAGTTTGAAGCAAATATTCAAAATACACTGCTGTTTATAAATGATAACTGCCCCTAACTCATCAGTTCGAGGCAGTTTTTCCTTTTTTAGCGCGAAGGGGGCTGACCATGTACAATCGTAAAAAACCGCTTGAAGAAATTCCGGAAGAAAACACGAAGGTATGGACATGTGAGACGGAAGGGTGCAACAGTTGGATGCGCGATAACTTTGCGTTTGATCACGTTCCTACATGCTTGATCTGCCATGCACCGATGGTCAGCGGCGAAAGAATGCTGCCCGCGCTCAATAACTCCAATAGTGACATGAAGACGTTGAAGAAGGGCACTCCGATTATGTAGTCGCCACTTTAACAAAAGTAGAAAGCCCAGCCTTGCGCGAGCGGTTCACGCCGTTCGCGCAAGATGCTGGGTTTTTTTCAAATATAAGAATTTATAAGTTTGTTAGCTTATAAAGGGCTTATATTTCACCGTCAAAGCGCCTACAGCGTCCAAAGGACGCTGTAGGCGCTTTTGCTTGTGCGATGCCCCGCAGCATGGCATAGACTATGCTATTCTTCTCCGCCATAATGGTGCTTGCGGTAATCATTTGGCGAGCAATTCGTACGTTTCTTGAATACTCGGCTAAAATATTTCTCGTCCTGAAAGCCGACGAGCTCGGCTACCTGTGAAATTTTCAGCTGCCCGTTCGCGAGCAGCTCCTTCGCCCGCTTGATTCTAACCTCTGCGATAAAGTCGGACAGGTTTCCGCTTGTTTCCTGCTTGAATTTGCGCGAAATGTATTCCCGGCTCAGATAGAACCGCTCGGATATATCCTGCAGCGTAATTTCCTCGTGGGGATGCTGCTCGATATAGCTTGCAATTTCCTCGATTACGCTGCGCTCCTTCTCTTTTCCTGACAGCTGCACAGAAATTTCGCATGCCTCTTCATATACCGATCGTTTCCACTGCTCATAATCGAAACAGCCATTGCTAGTTACAGGCAGAAGCGCCTGCTCCTTAGCCGAACGGGGCTGGTCACCCGTATGGTTCCGCTCATGTTTGAACTCCCAAATGGACTTGGCAAGCTCATATTGCTGTCTCCACATGACTAGCTGCTCAAGCGACAGATAGCCGTCTTGATCGAGAATATCGAACCAAGGCAGCAAAGCGCGGCGAATCTGTTCCTTATTGCCGCTTTGAACGGCAAATCGAATTCGTTCCTCGTGCTCGCTGAAGAGAAGAGGCGTGTTTTTGTGAGTAGGGACGGCCGCGTCAAACAAATGGCAGTAAGAGTCATTTTTGAGCAAGTTTCTACGCAGCAGCGCAAGCTTCGCCTGTTGGTAGGCGCTTGCTGCTGAAGCGGGAAAAGGCGAAGCTTGCCCAAGCCCAAAGTGAAACCTCGTTTTCAACGCCAAAAAAAGCGCATCGTTCATTTCGGCAATCAACGAAGGGGCCAGCTCGCCATCTCCCCAGAACAGCAGCAGCAGCTCATGCCCCTGCCCCCGGTGGCGGAGCGCGAAGCCAAGCTCCTTTTCTTTAAGAAACTCATTGCATATATTCGTAAGCGAGAATAAGAGCAAATCAAGCCCCGATGCAAATTTCTCTCTAATTTCTGGAGAAGTAAGCTCCAATCTGACCAAGCCCATCCGTGCCTGCACAATCGGTTTTGTTATTCCCAGCTCCTGGCGCAGTGTCTCGGCAAAGCTTGCGTGCGCAGTGGGATTATGAATCAGCGATGAGAGATATTGTTCCAAATACATCGGCTTCAGTTGATTAAGCTCCATATTCATCCGGCGCTTGCGCGTACGTTCCTGTTCATCTGCTAACCAGCAGTCTACCGCTTTGGTGAGCGCGCTGACAAGCTGCTCAGCATCGATCGGCTTCAGAATATAATCGACGCCGCCGTATTTTACTGCATGCCGCACGAAGCTAAAATCATCATGTCCGCTGATGACGATCATTTTGCTGGCTGGCGCATGCTCCGCGACCCATTGCAGCAGCTCCGTACCGTCCATATTCGGCATCATCATATCGGTAAAAATGATTTCCGGCCGCTCGGTACGGATTAATTCCGTAGCGGCTATACCGTCTTGCGCTTCAAGCAATGAATCGATGCCGAACTGATCCCAGGGCACCAGCAGGCGAATCGCTTCCCTCACATGCTTCTCGTCGTCAATGATTAATGCCTTCATCGTTCATTCTCCTTTGTCAGCGGAATATGGATCGTAACGGAAAAGCCGTGCGGCTGCACATGGCGCAGCTCCATAGCGGCGCTCTCGTTAACATGCAGGCGCAGCCGGGAAAGCAAATTAAGCAGGCCGATGCCGCTTTCTTCCTGATCGCTATGCTGCTCGGGCGCATGCTGTGGCAGCCGCTCCAGCCGAAGCAGCACCTCCTGCAGCCGCTCCTCCGATACGCCGCTGCCATTGTCCTCAACGGTAATCGTGAGACGATGGTTCGCGACATCCAGTCGGCTGATCATGATCAGCTCGGAGGGCTCCTTCGAAGATTGCGCGAAGCCGTGCTTGAAGAAATTTTCGAGCAGCGGCTGCAAAATCATCTTGGGAACGAGAACTTGCCTGGTCTGCTCCTCGATGCGAAGCTGGACATGAAGCGCCGTATCAAAGCGCTGCTTCTGAAGATCGAGGTAAGCCTGCACGTAATCGAGCTCTCGGCTGAGCTCCACCATTGCATCCATCGCATTCATTTGATAACGCATCATTTTACCGAGTGAGGTAATAAGCGAATAAGCTTTCGTATCCCCATGCTGAAGCGAGACGGTTCCGATCGATTGCAGCGCATTATATAGAAAATGAGGATTGACCTGCGCTTGCAGCGCCTTCAGCTCATTGGTCTTGTTCGCGATTTCAAGTCGGTATTCCGTCAAAATTAAATTGTTGATCGTCTGCATCATGGAGCGGAAGCGTCTGGCGAGCAGCCCGATTTCATCGTTGCTGTGAATATCGATCGACACGTTTAAATTGCCGGTTTCGATCTTATTCACGTATCCGATCAACCGCAGCAGCGGCTTCGTAAACCTGATGGAGATGAATAGCGTAGCAAGCACCACGACAGCAAGGAAGGCAACGCCAACGGCCGTATTGATACGGGCGATCCGGTCGGCAGCGCTAAAGAGATGCTTGTACGGTGTTTGTTTGACTAAATACCAGTCCATATACGGCGTTTTGATCCGGTCGTAAAAAATCATCCCGTCGAAGGCTTCCGCCTCCCAATCGAAATGCCCGTTATCTGAACCAGAGTCCAAAACCATGCTAAGCCAGCTGGGCTGAACGGCTGTTCCGATCTCGTCAGGAGTTGAGGATAAAACGATATGGCCTTCGGCATCCATGATATAGAAGTTTTCCGGACCGCTGTCATAAAGCTGTCGGTTCAAATCCTCAAGCACCTGCAGCTTAACGTCAATCGAAAGCTCGGCAAGAAGCTCCTCGCTGGGGGCACGAAAAATCGGTCGATGGAGGGTAAATACCATCTCCTCGCTCGCGGACGATTTTAAATCGACGAGACCGTAATTGTGGCTTTTATGCGTAGGCTCGATATTCGCCTTCTTGGCGGTCATTGGAACCGCATTCACATTTTGCCCGACCTTGATGTCGTCATTCCAGAGTAGATAGGTTGCGTTCTGGTTTACGACGTACAACCTTACTTTGTGGAACTCGCTCACGCTTTGATAGATGTTGTACAGGTGATCCTTAAGCAAGTTGCGATTGCGGATGACGTCGGTAATATCGTTCGGAAACACTTCATCTTCCATGCTGTGCTCCAAAATATAATATAAAGAGCGCGGAACGTTCATGGCATTGTAGACGGCCAGCGACTTCTGATTAATATTGTTCATGTAATTCATAATGTTGGTTTTGCCGAGCGAGAGCAGCCGGTTGTTCTTGGCAATCGCTTCTTCGGTTATTGACTTGGTTGTCGCATTATAAGAGATAACCATGGAGGTGGCAATTGGCAAAATCGTGGCTGCGAGGAGCAGCAGCATAAGCTTTTTTCGAATCGTATTAAATGGCTTCACGGTGTTCATCATGGCATTCGCCCGCCTTCTCGTTCATCTCGCTCTTGCCTACACAGTAACCGATCATGCCTCGGATGGTCAATATAGTCCACCTACGTTATCATCATCCTCTGTGTTCCATCGGCTGGACCGGTTTTATACTGTGATTAGCAACAGATCTATTACGGCAGAGGGAAAGAGAAGGGGGACGTAACGATGTCCAAAAAAATGAAATGGTCCGAGTGGATGCAGCAAACGGTATTTGTCGGCCCGGGTCTTATTGCCTTTATACTGATCGTGTTAACGCCGTTCGTGATGGGCTTTTATTACACGTTTACGGAGTGGAATGGGCTTGATTTGGGCAATGCCAAATGGGTAGGAATGAAAAATATTATAAAAATATTTACGGACGACGAGCGGTTTTGGAAAGCCTTTTGGTTTACGACAAAGTTTACGGCTGCTGCTGTCATCGTAACGAACGTAACGGCGTTTCTGCTATCGCTGCTGCTGACGCGCAACTTGAAGAGCCGCAATATTTTACGGACGGTATTTTTCCTGCCTAACGTGATCGGCGGCTTGTTGCTCGGCTATATCTGGTATTTTATTTTTGTGAGAGGTTTCCGGGCGATTGGAGAGGCGACGGGAATCGGATTTTTTAATCTGCAGTGGCTGGGTACGCCGGATACAGCATTTTGGGGTATTGTGATCGTGTTCGTCTGGCAGACGGCCGGTTATATGATGATTATTTACATAGCCGCGATGATCAGCGTACCCAAGGATTTGATCGAGGCTGCCAAAATCGACGGGGCGGGGTCCTGGCAAATGCTGCGTTCCGTTACCGTACCGCTGATCATGCCAGCGATTACGATTTGTTTGTTCCTCACCACGTCCAACTCATTCCGCATGTTCGACTTGAACCTGTCCTTGACGGCTGGTGGGCCGGGCAATGCGACTGAATCGATTGCGCTGAACGTGTACCGCGAAGGGCTGGTCAACAACCGATACGGCCTTGGCACGGCGAAAGCGATGATCTTCTTTATCGGCGTTGCCCTCATTACGGTGACGCAGGTATGGATCACCAAGAAGAAGGAGGTGGAGGCGTAATGGATAATAAACAGCGTTACACGCCGCTTGTCCTGCTGCTGGAGATCGTCGGAATTGCAGTCGCGCTCGTATTTCTGGCTCCTTTTTACTTCTTGATTGTCAACTCGTTCAAGGAGCTCAAATATATTTTGCTCAATGCGGCTTCGCTGCCGGAGAAGCTGGGCTTCGATAATTTTAAGCGTGCATGGGTGGCGATTGATTTTCCAACCGTGTTTCTCAACTCGTTCATGATCACCTCCATCAGCGTACTGATGCTTGTTGTGGTCAGCTCCATGATGGCTTACCGGCTGGTTCGTCGCCCGACCGTCTTTAACAATTTGCTGCTTACGGTGCTTATTGCTGCTATGATTATTCCGTTCCAATCGGTTATGCTGCCGCTGATGCGCATTACGTCCCTGTTTGAACTGCGTGGGCATCTGTATGGCATTGTCATATGTTATATGGGGTTTGGCATTTCGTTATCGATGTTTCTGTACCATGGCTTTATTAAATCGGTGCCTCTGGAAGTAGAGGAGGCTGCGGTGGTGGACGGCTGCTCGCCTTACGGAGTATTCTGGCGCATCGTATTTCCGCTCTTGAAGCCGATTACGGTAACGGTTATTATTTTGAACGTGCTGTGGATCTGGAACGATTATTTGCTGCCGGTGCTGGTGGTGAATGATAAGCTAACGACTATTCCGCTGGCGGTCCAGAAATTTTTCGGCCAGTATTTGCGCAAATGGGATCTAGCCATGGCAGCGCTCACCTTAAGCACGATTCCGATCATATTGTTTTTCCTGTTTTTGCAAAAGCATATTATCGAAGGCATTACGGCCGGTTCCGTAAAAGGATAGGCGTAAAGCTTGAATAAATGGAAGTTATCAACATTTTACACCTAGAAGTACAATATATTCGGTGTTGTGCCACGAGGTTGCACAATTATAATGACGTTGTAAGCGCTACAAAACATAAGGATAGATAAAATTTGCGGGAGGTCATAAGATGAAAAAAATTTCCTTACTGATGCTGGCTGCTATTATGCTCATCGTTCTGGCAAGCGGTTGCGGAAGCAACAATAACGGTGGAAAGGCTACCAACGCACCAAAGAATACGAATGATAAGGGTAAAACGGAAGCTACCGAAGCACCGAAGAAGGACGTAACGATCAAGGTGTTTCAGTTTAAAGTAGAGATTGCCGATGCGCTGACCAAGATGGCTGCGGAGTACGAGAAAGAAACAGGCGTGAAGGTAGACATTGAGACGCATGGCGGCGGCGAGGATTACAGCGCACTTCTGAAAGCGGAGCTGGCTGCGGGCGAAGAGCCGGAAATTTTCAACTCCAGCGGCTGGGCAGGCTTTGATCCTTACGTAGACCGTGCGGCTGATCTGACAGGTGAGGCATGGGCCAAGGATTTGGTTGAAGCATCGAAGGCGCAAATTACTCGTGACGGCAAGCTGCTCGGCATGCCGATGAACCTTGAGGCTTACGGCTTCACATACAACAAGGATTTGTTCGCTAAGGCGGGCATCACAGAGCTTCCGCAAACGCTAGACGAGCTGGAGGCAGCGGCCAAAAAGCTGAAAGACGCAGGCATTATACCGTTCGCGCTGACTTCTGAATGGTGGTCGATGGGGATCCATACGCTTAATATCGCGTTTGCGAACCAAGCAGACCCAGCAGCATTTATCGAGGATGTGAAAGCAGGTACGGTGAAGCTGAAGGATGATCCGATCATGAAGCAGTGGATTCATCTGGTGGACATTATGTTCGCCAATGGGCAAGACAATGCGCTGACCACGGATTACAATACGCAAGTAGCTGAATTCGCAGCAGGCAAATACGCGATGATTCAGCATGGCAACTGGATTCAAGGCATGATCGATGAGATCAATCCGGCGCTCAATTTGGGTATGATGGCTGTGCCGCTTCTTGACAAGCCGAACGTATTCACTGGCGTGCCGAACAACTGGATCGTAAACAGCAAATCCGATCAAGTGGAAGAAGCGAAGGCATTCCTGAACTGGATGGTTACCTCGGAAACAGGTAAAAAATACATTGCGACCGACTTTAAGTTCGTACCGGCGCTGTCTTCGATTGAGCCTAACCCAGAGGCAGTCGGCAAAATCGGCGGCGATTTCGCAACCTTTGCGAATGCCAACCCTGCTCAGGTGAAGGGCTGGAACTGGGATCGCTTCCCGGATGGCATCACCCAGCAATGGGGAGCCGCTATGCAGGAGTACCTAGGCAAACAAATCACCAGCGATCAGCTGCTTGAGAAATTTGACAAAGCGGTACAGGATATCGTGAAAAAATAAGAAGACGAAGCGAGGCTATCCCGAAGTAGTTGCTGACTACGGAGAGACAGCCTCGCTTTTCCTTTGGTTAAAACCTTTATAATAAAGGTTCGAGCGGATAGGCAGATCGCATAAGCCAAATTGGCTATTGAAGTATAATTGAAGAAACCCAGCCATAACTATACAGTTGAGAGACAGAAACTCAGCAGCGTAAATAAGGCGGGGATCGTATGGTGATGACGAGATGGTTAAGCAAAAGCGCAGCAAAGCTGAGGCGTCTGCTATTTCAAGGCTGGCAGGCCATTTATCGTTTATTTATAAAATCGAATCGATACATGGCGACGCATCAAATAGTGACGGGCTATGCTCAGCATATCGGAAAGCGGGAGGAGCAGCAGGATGCGTATGGCTTCTCTTCTCTGGAGGATCAAAAATTGAGCAAGGGGCATGGTCTGCTCGCCGTGCTTGCTGATGGTATGGGCGGTTATGAAATGGGCAAGGAAGCCGGGCAGCTTGCGGTCGAGACGATGCTGAGCGTTTATGCTCATAAAGCGGAATGGAGCAGTGTGCCAGAGGCGCTGGAGCTGTCCATGCACTTTGCAGGCCAAGCGGTTTATGAGTTGGCGCTTGAACATAAGCTGGAGTGGCATGTGGGCACGACGCTTGTGGCGACTGTAATTCGTGAGGGGCAGCTGCACTGGATATCAGTAGGCGATAGCCGGATATATTTGTATCGCAGCGGTGTGCTTGTTCCTTTGACGCGGGATCATATCTATGCCAATCGGTTGTACGAGCGGGTACTGGCGGGAAAGCTTACGCTGGAAGAGGCGGAGTCGCATCCGGATCGGTACTTGCTAACTAGTTATTTGGGTATCCCGAGCGTGACTGAAATAGATGCTAGTCAAAAGCCGCTGAAGCTGCAGGAAGGCGATTGGGTTTTGCTCTGCAGCGACGGCCTTTACGAGGATTTAACGGAAGAGCTGCTGGAGGAAGCGGCTAATCTCTCCCCGCAGGATGCAGCGGATTATATCCTTCAATATGTTTTAGAACAACAGAGGCCTTACCAGGATAATGCAACGCTATTGATTTTGGCCTATACCCAAGCATAGCCTGCGACTTTGTTGAATTTATGCAATCTAATAATAATTGGTTAGAATGATGGGCCAAGTGGGTATTATAGGGTAGAACAACGGAGGAGGCAATCGAAATGATAAACGAGCAAGATCAACATAAACGGAAATCAAATAGCTTGGCGACCGAAAAGGATATTGATCCCGCGTTTGGCTTATTTACGGAGGATGTGCCGGAGGGCGCCGTTTCAGAGGCGTCTGAGCTTCTGCTGAAGCAATATCCGAAAGAAAATGAGCATGTGCATGAGCCTCATGTTCCTTATCCATTGGATGCTCGAAATGAAGTGGACACTCCTGAAGAGATTTCCGAGGAGCTGGCCGCCGTTCCGGATGCGGATCTCATAGCGAAGGACAGCCCCGTTGACCCTGCATCCCCGGGCGAGGAGTTTCATGGCACGGATTTGCTAAACGGAGTCGGCCGTCATCCCGAGGAAGAGACGGAAGATCTTTAATTGACTGAATAAACGTAAAGGGACGCCTCGGCGTCCTTTTTTTGCATGGAATCACATGAATAACATTCTTCTATTGCTATTGTTTGAAATGCTCGCGCGGCGATCAGTTAAATTTAGCTCTAGATGTCAGAAGAAAATAAAGTTCTAAACTGAGAAAATAAAATGTTAGACTGACGATACTTCATTAAGCTAACGGGCAATTTAGCGTGGCTGACCGACTTACATAACTTTACATTATTACTTTATTGCGTTAATATATTATAGTAGTAAAGTGATGAAGGATGCGGTCTTAATCGAATTCATTTGGCTAGCAATACCAAAAGGCAGTACCTCAGTTAAGAAGGGAGTTTGTTATAGTGCGAGAGGCATTAATTAACAGAAAAACAAAAGAAACAGAAATTAAACTGGATCTTAATCTCGATGAATACAGTGAAGGCAACATCAACACGGGAATTGGATTCTTTAACCATATGCTCATGCTTTTTGCTTTTAGGGCAGGAATAAAACTAAATGTGGATTGCAAAGGTGATTTAGAGATAGATGGGCATCACACGGTTGAGGACATTGGAATATGCTTGGGGCAAGCAATCAAAAAGGCTATAGGGGATAAAAAAGGTATAAACCGTTATGGTAGTTCGCGTATACCTATGGATGAGAGCTTAGCATTAGTGGATTTGAGTATATCTAATCGCTCTTTTTTAGTGTTTAACGTGGAAATGCCGTCAACACGAGCAGGCGAGTTTGAAACCGAACTAACCGAAGAGTTTTTTCTTGCTGTAGCGAATAATAGCGGGATAACCATGCACATCAATTTGGAATACGGCAAAAATACACACCATATAAATGAGGCGATTTTCGTGGCATTCGGCGATGCGTTGAAGAAAGCAATTAGGATAACAGGCGATGTTATTCCGTCTACGAAGGGTACGTTATCATTATGAAAAAAATATGTATAGACGCTTACGTGTGAAAAATTATGGGGGGGGGGGAGAATTTGTTTCATTGGACATCTGACGATTACGCTAACGGAGAACGATACTTAATTCCCATGTTCTACCTGCAAGTGCATAACTCATTGATTTTGCTTTGATGGCTTTCTTGTTTAATTAAATTGTTAATTAGTATTCTGGGGCGGGATTGCTATACCGCTTTGAACCTCGTCTTAATATAAAGCTCTCTGAACGTAGTCCCACCTTGTACCATCCAAGACGCTCTCTTTCTCTCCGACCACCTGAGCCTGACGTGCCGAAGCCGGGTGACACAAGACTAGCCCTGCATAACGGTGCAATGAAAGTCGGATACGTCTTCGCGCTTCCTGTTATTCTGTTCACGAGAGGAGGTCAGAAGCAGATATGGATTCGCTGAAGCACATGAACGCCGCGCTGGCATACATTGAAGCGCGGCTCACGGACGACATCGACATGACCGAGGCGGCGCGGATCGCGCTTTGCTCGGAGTATCACTTCACCCGAATGTTCTCGTTCCTGGCGGGCATTCCGCTGTCCGAGTACGTCCGGCGCAGAAGGCTGACGCGCGCCGCGGCAGAGCTGCGGCAAAGCGACGCGAAGGTGATCGACATCGCCCTGAAGTACGGCTATTCGTCGCCGGACGCGTTTGCGCGGGCATTCCAGCAGTTGCACGACGCGACGCCTTCCGAAGCCAGGAGGCCGGGAGCGATGCTGAAAGCTTATCCGCCGATGACCTTCCGATTGACGATACAGGGAGGAAGCGAGATGAACTATCGGATCGTGGACAAGGAAGCGTTCCGCATCGTCGGCTACAGCAAGCGGGTGCCGATCGTGTTCCACCATGGCGTGAACCCGTACATCGCGGCGATGTGGAATTCGCTGGACGAGGAGGAGTTCGTACGCTTGGAACGGCTGTCCGACGTCGAGCCGGCGGGACTCGTCAGCGCGTCGGCGAACTTCTCCGAGGGACGCAGGGATGAGCAAGGCGAGTTCGACTATTATATCGGCGCCGCGACGACGAATGCCTGCCCGGAGCGGTTCGCGGCGCTGGAGGTGGCGGCGACGACGTGGGCGTTGTTCGAAGCGGTTGGCCCGTTCCCGGAGGCGCTGCAATCGGTATGGGGGCGTATCTATTCCGAGTGGTTCCCGACGACCGGCTTCGAGCTGGCGCCGGGGCCGGAGATGCTGCGTAACGTGAGCAAGGACACGAGCTCGCCGGCGTTCCGTAGCGAGATCTGGATCCCGGTAAAGAAGCGAGCGAGCGAAAGGGAAGCGTAATGGGCAGGGCAATGGAGGGCTGTTTCGCGACAGTTCTCTTTTTTGGCTTTATAACGCAACAATGTTGTGTTGTATTACGACAAAGATGGAAGTGATGGATGGTCTCTAGCATGGGAGTTTGGGAACCAGAGATTTTATCATCATATTCATGCCCAGGCACGTATTCGGTCTTTCGAATATCATCATCTGAGAATCGAACATCAAGTGAATACTTAATCATACTACTTACATCTTTGTTATTGACCGCTGTAATAAGGTTTTTAAAAGTTTGTTCTATATTCTTTTTCAGTATTTGCTGACGTGCTAGTTCCAGTTAAATAAATAATAAGGGTTAATGTTACAGCGGTGAAAAGAACCGCGAAATAGGCTGATTTTTTTTCATGAGCGGTTCTCCTTTTATGACAATAAAATACAATTAAAATCGTACTAGCACTTTGATGAAAGGTCAATACATAGAGGTTATGCACAGCCAAGAGATTTACGTTTGCATTGGCGCATGTGGTACAATAAAAGGAACAAATGTTCTTTTTGGGAGCGGTAGACGAGACGTTATGCTAATGAATGATACGGTTACGATTTCAGTGAGACACTTGGTCGAATATGTATTTCTTAGCGGGAGCATCGATGTTCGGCTAAATACGATCGATACGATGCATGAGGGCACGAAGGCGCATCAGAGAGTGCAGCGCACGTATAGTGAGCAGGATCATAAAGAGGTTTATGTCAAAGCGGATATCCGGGTGGATGATCTGCTATTTGTCGTGGATGGCCGCTGTGACGGGCTGCTGGGGACCGAGCCGCTCTTGACCATTGACGAGATTAAATCAACTGGCGGCGATCTCGACCGGATTACGGAGGATGGATATCCTGTGCACTGGGCGCAGGCGCTATTCTATGCCTATATGTATGCGAAAGAGCATGAGCTGCCGGCTATGCGCATTCAGCTTACCTATGTACAGACGGAAACGGAGGAGGAACGGCGGTTTGTAAGGAAGGCCAGCTATGAGGAGCTGGAACAATACGTTCATGAGGTTGCTGCGCGTTATGCGCCTTATGCCCAGCTGCGCCGAGGCCATGAGCTTGCCCGCAACGAGAGCATAAGCGGGCTCGCTTTCCCTTTCGATACGTACCGGGCAGGGCAGCGTAAGCTGGCTGGAGCGGTATATAAATCCATTGATGAGGGCGTGCGCTTGTTTGCCAAGGCGCCTACGGGCATTGGTAAGACGATCTCGACGACTTATCCGACGATCAAAGCGATCGGTTCGGGCATGCTGCAGCGCTTTTATTATTTGACGGCGCGAACGACGACGAGAGCAGCGGCCGAGGATGCGCTGCTGTTCATGCGCGACAAGGGACTTCACCTGCACGCGGTCACCATTACGGCGAAGGATAAGATTTGTTTTCAGGAAGAGGTACGCTGCGAGAGGGAGCATTGTCCTTATGCGGATGGATATTATGACCGAATAAATGGCGCGGTCCTTGATATATTGGCGCAGGAAACGATCATGACAAGGCCTGTCATAGAGGCTTATGCCCATAAGCACAAGGTGTGTCCGTTTGAGTTTTCGCTGGATTTGGCTTACGCTGCGGATGCGGTCATCTGTGATTATAATTATATTTTTGATCCTCGCATTTCATTTAAGCGCCAATATGCCGAGATGAAGAAGCGAACGGCACTGCTCGTGGATGAGGCGCATAATTTGGTCGACCGGGCGCGCGAAATGTTCTCGGCCGAGCTGTCCAAGGCTCCGTTTCTGGCGCTGCAGCGCGAGCTGAAGGGAGTTCATGGCGAAGGTTACCGCACGGCGAAGGCGATGAATGATTATTTTATTGCGCTGCGCAAAAGCAGTGACGGGGTGCCGCATTTGGTCGAACGGCAGCTGCCGGAGGAGCTGGTTGCGCTCGCAGAGAGCTTTGCATCAGCAGCCGAGCAAGCGCTAGCCGCAGGACTGGGTGCAGGCGGACAGCTGCTTGATCTGTATTTTAACGCGCAAAACTTCATCCGCACGGCCAAGCTGTTCGATGAACGTTACGTCGTTTACACGGAGCTATCCAAAAACGATGTTCGGCTTAAGTTATTTTGCTTAGACCCGTCGCTGCTGCTGCAGCAAATGGGCAAGGGCTACCGCTCGCATATTTATTTCTCCGCTACACTCTCGCCGGTCTCTTATTATATGGACATGTTGGGAGCGAGAGAGGAGGATTATACGCTGGCGGTCCCATCGCCTTTCTCCAAGGAACAGCTGGATGTGATCATCAAGCCGCTTTCGACCCGATACCATGACCGAGACGAGTCGAAGCAGCCTATTGCACAGTTAATTTTGCAGCTCATGAAGGAACGGCCGGGCAATTACTTTGTCTTCTTTCCATCGTATGCTTATATGAATGCGGTTTATGAGACGTATATGGAGCTGAAAGAATGGTCAATTCCGGCAGGCTCCGCATTCGATGCGGAGGTGTTGCTGCAAAGGCCCGATATGTCGGAAGAGGAACGCGACAGCTTCTTGAAGACGTTCGCGGGTGACAAGGAACAATCGCTAATTGGCTTTGCCGTCATGGGCGGCGTGTTCTCTGAGGGTGTGGATTTAGTGGGAGACCGCTTGATCGGTGTCATCGTGGTCGGCGTCGGGCTGCCCCAGCTTGGGGTGGAACGGAACATGCTGAAGGATTATTTTAACGGACAGAACAAGAACGGTTATGATTATGCTTACGTCTATCCCGGAATGAACAAGGTGCTGCAGGCTGGTGGGCGATTAATCCGGTCAGAGAACGATCGCGGTACGCTTGTGCTTATTGATGACCGGTATTTGCAAGCCCAGTACCAGCGTTTGCTGCCGGAGGAATGGAAACCGGATCTACATCACGGAGTCTGAATCGGCGTTAACCGTTTTTTTGGAAAGCAGCATCATAGCGCCGAATTTTCTCTCGGCAAAAGCAGCCATGGATAAGGTAAAGAGCAAACCGAGAAGCGATCCGCAAACGGACAGCGGAATGACCCATACCAGCGGAGGCTGCGTGAAAAAAGGAATGAGCGAAACGGCTAAAATCGGCGGCGCATTCCATTTGAATTGATGAATCAAGAAGATCACGATCAATAAAGTGAACAGCAGCGATAGTACGCCAGTGCTCCAGAATACGAACAATGAGCCAATTAGGGAGGACAACACGGCGCCAAAAGCGATTTTGCGTATTTCTTTTTTCTCGAACGGCCGTGATATAAAGAGCAGGCTGAAAGCGCCAAGCGTCGGGAAAAACAGGGAATGCATATATGGGACATGCAGGGAAATCCAATAGATTAGAATGATATACAAGCAAATGGCATAAGTTCGGATGCGCATGCGGGGCGTTCTCCTTCTTTCTTCATCAAATACCGGTCAATGTTGACTCAGCATGTAATATTCTACGCCTCCTGTTCTTGTACCGTCAATCACCTAGATCTGTCATTTCGTAATCGGCTTTCTGCTCGAAATCAAAAAAATGCTCATCCTTGAAAGGATGAGCATGGAGAAAGGAACGTTTTGATGCTGCTGCATAAAGGGCAAACGTTGTTTCGACAAGGAGAGAGCGGCTCGCTCTATCACTTACAAAGCGGACTGCTCAAGATCGTTCGCGTCTATGAGGACGGAAGCCCGTTCCTCGTTAATATTATTGTGCCGGACGAGATCATTCCCCATCATTCGCTAATTACCCCTATGCCGTACCATGGAACGGCGGTCGCCCTCCTTGCAAGCGAGGTCGAAGTGGTCCCGCCGCAGCAATGGTACGGAGAGCTTGCGCAAAATCCGGAGAAAAACCGCGAGATCGCGCTGCTGCTCCAGGGCAAGCTGCGAATGATGCAGCAGCGAATTGACCAGCTTACCCAAATCTCTCCAGCCGACAAGCTTAGCAAGCTGCAGCAATGGTTCGCCGCGTACATCGGTCCGGCTGCAATTACAGACGTCCTAACCCAGGATGAGATTGGTCAGCTTATCGGATTAAGGCGAGAGACGGTCAATCGGCTGCTTCGGGCATCGCTGAAGCAAAAATAGGAAATTTCATTTCTTGAACCAACCTCATATCTCGATCTCGCGTTAGCCCACTACGGCTGGCTCAAGGCTAGCCGCAGGGCCAAAAAACTCAAAATGAATGTCTGCTTCGGGCACTCCCAGCTGCCGTAGTGACTGGTTAATGGTCGCCATAAAGGGTGTCGGTCCGCAAAAATAAAAAGATCGGTCGGTATCTGAAAGGACAGATTGCAGCCAAGGCAAGTCGATATAGCCCTTCTTGTGATAGCGCTGCTGTTCCTCATCTTGCTGAGTAGGGTTCGCGTAGCAGTAATATACAGACAGCTGCGGATGCTTGCTTGCCAGTGCATTGACCTCGTTTCTCATGGCATGAACATCGCCGTTTTGGGCGGCATGAACAAAGGTGACAGGGCGTTCTGGATAGTGCTGCACGAGCGTGTGAAGCATGCTGAGCATTGGCGTCAGCCCAACTCCCCCGCTAAGCAGCACGACCGGACGTTGATCAGTCGTATCCAATACAAAATCGCCGGCGGGTGCAGAAAGAGACAAGCTTGTTCCCGCTTGAGCACATTGATGAAGGTAGGTGGAAACCGCACCTTCGGGATGATCACCCTGTCCTGCCTCACGTTTAACAGAAATTCGGTAATGGCCTGCGTCAGGAGCATCAGATAAGCTGTATTGGCGAATCTGGGTATGCTCCGAGCCATCCTGCTTGATCTTCACGCTTACGTATTGCCCAGATGCAAAGCTGGCCAAGGGACCGCCATCCTCCGGAACCAGATAAAAGGACGTAATCACCTCACTTTCCTTCACTGTACGATCGATGCGAAAGGAGCGAAAGCCTTCCCAACCGCCAATTTGGGTGTGCGCTTGCTCATACATGTCCTTCTCGATGCCGATAAAGGCATCCGCAATCATACCATACGCTTCTGCCCAGGCATGCAAAATGTCATCGGTCGCGGCGTCTCCAAGTACCTCTTTAATAGCCATAAGCAAGTACTTACCAACAATTGGATAATGCTCTGGTGCTATGCCGAGGCTGCGGTGTTTATGTCCAATTTGCTTCACGACCGGAAGAATCGCGCTCAGATTGTCGATATGCAGCGCTGCCGCGTAAACGGCATTTGCCAAGGCGGTTTGCTGCCTGCCCTGTTTCTGGTTAGCCTGATTGAAAAGATTCAGCAGTTCTGGATGATTCGTGAACAGCAGCTGGTAGAACCTCTTTGTAATCGTCACGCCGTGAACCTCTAAAACAGGCACAGTCGACTTAATAATGGCAATGGTTTTTTCGTTTAGCATGTGAACCCCTCCACCTCTCGTTTGTAACGGATATTGCAAGTATAGATCGATAAGCGCACGGCAATTGTGATTTTAATCACAATAATCTGCAACAATTTGTGACAGGCGGATCGATTCATAGGCACAAAAAAGAATGCGTTTTCGGGTCTTGACAGTATTTTCAACCAATGGTAAAGTGACTAATATATTTTAACGAGAGGAGGATTACGTTCTATGGGTACAATCAATCATTTTAACTTTGTTGTTGCTGCTGTGAACGATCGTTTGAACTTGAATAACGTAATCCATCCGCGCGTCGAATCTCTTTAATGAAGGTTTTCCGATCATTAGAGGCGCATGGTTACGTCACCGTAATCATGCGCCTTTTCTATGCTTGCGAGACACGACTGGAGTCTGGTCGATACTCGCACAGGAAAGAAGTGTGTCGTTACGGCGGCGCGCTTCTTTTTTTTGCAACTATAGGCCTTTATTAGGCTCCTTATGGTGGGCCAGCCTATATTTCAAGGCGAGACAGTGCCTTGCCGCTAATCGGTAGGTTTAACTGTCGCGTGGTATCCGGGAATTAATTAAAGGTTAACGAAGCTTGGATGGATAGCGGAAGGTGTGGTAGAAAAGCATGTTTAGTGTACTCAAAAAATTAAGCTGGTTTTTTAAATTGAATTGGAAACGGTATACCGTTGCGATTTCACTTCTTATTTTCACAGGATTTATCGATGTTATACCCCCTTGGCTAATCGGATATACGATTGATGGCATTCATCAGGATCTGCTGGGTCAGGCTGATTTCAACCGCGTGCTGTATGGCTGGATTGCGTTGACGATTGTTGGTTATATCATAACGTACATATGGCATTATCAGCTGTTTGGCGGGGCCTTCGTGCTGGAGAAGCTGCTAAGGTCACGTTTGATGGGCCATTTTCTGAGGATGACGCCGACTTTTTATGAACGAAATCGCACGGGTGATCTCATGGCGCGCTCGACGAATGACCTTGGGGCAGTAGCGACGACAGCAGGCTTCGGCATTTTAACGCTGATTGACTCCACGCTGTTCATGATCACGATATTGATCGTTATGGCTGGATTAATCAGCGTGAAGCTCACGCTTGCAGCGCTGCTTCCTTTGCCGCTTATGGCGCTGGCTATGAAGCATTACGGCAAAAAAATTCATGAGCGGTTCATGGATGCGCAGGATGCGTTCGGCGAGCTGAACGACCAGGTGCTGGAATCGGTATCCGGCGTTCGGGTAATCCGGGCGTTTGTGCAGGAAGAAGCAAGTGAGGCGCGTTTTGGCGCCAAGACAAATGATGTGTTGAATAAAAATATCGCCGTTGCCCGCATTGACGCCCTGTTTGAGCCAACGATGAAAATTTTGGTCGGAACGAGCTATTTGATCGGGCTGTGCTATGGCGGCTACTTAGTTTTCCACAATGAGATTACGCTTGGCGAATTGGTTTCCTTTAACGTATTTCTTGGGATGCTGATCTGGCCGATGTTCGCGATCGGTGAGCTGATTAACATTATGCAGCGCGGCAACGCTTCGCTCGACCGTGTTAGCGAGACGCTTGGCTATAAGCCGGATGTTTCCGATGCAAGCGCTCCTGTTCATGTCAATGAGCCTTCCTCGCTTTCTTTTGACAAGGTGACATTCCGTTATCCGTCCTCGACGGTCGATAACTTGAGCCAGGTTTCCTTTACGCTGCATCAAGGCCAGACACTCGGCATTGTGGGCAGGACCGGAAGCGGGAAGACGACGCTTCTGAAGCAGCTGCTTCGTGAATACCCGCTTGGCAAGGGAAGCATCAGCATATCGGGAACGCCAGTGGGCAGCCTGAAGGTTGATGATTTGCTTGGTTGGATCGGTTATGTGCCGCAGCAGCCTGTTCTCTTCTCCAAGACGATTCGCGAAAATATTTTCTTCGGACTCAAAGAAGGTACCGAAGAGGATTTGCAGCGTGCGCTGGAGCGGGCTTCGTTTGCGAAGGACATTAAGTTTTTGCCGGATGGATTGGCAACAATGGTTGGCGAGAGAGGCGTAGCGCTGTCCGGTGGGCAGAAGCAGCGCGTAAGCATCGCGCGCGCGCTCATCGCGGATCCGGAGATTCTGCTGATGGATGATGCGTTGTCAGCCGTTGACGGGAAGACGGAAGCCGAAATTATTGAAGGCATCCGCACGGAACGGGCAGGCAAAACGACACTCATCACGACGCATCGCTTATCAGCAGTGCAGCATGCCGACTGGATCCTCGTGCTCGATGAGGGCAAAATTGTCCAAGAAGGCACCCATGAGCAGCTGCTCGAGAGCGGCGGCTGGTATCGCGAGCAATATGATCGCCAGCAGCTGGAATCTATTATTGAAACGTAAGAAATTGGAGCGTGAAAAACAATGGGCACTACAGGAAAACGATTGTTTCAATACGCCATGCTTTATAAAAAACCGATCATGCTTGCGCTTCTGCTGCTTATCTTAGCGGTATGCGCTGAGCTTGCCGGGCCGCTGATCGCCAAACGGATGATTGACCAAAATATTCTCGGTATCGAGAAGAAGTGGCATGAGGTTGAGGGCAAGCAAGATTTTGCAGTCCTTTATAAAGATACATGGTATAAGCGCGAAGATCACTTTGCAGCTTCCGAAGTGAAGGGCAAAGAGGTTCGCGTGCTGCAGGTAGGACGCCAGTTTTATTGGCTGAATGATACGCTTGTCTCTGATCAGGGCAAGCGCACGGTCGAGGGGAATACGTTGACCGTCACAGATAAGGACACGGGGGAGCAAGCCGTATATCCGGTAACAAAGCTTACGAATCCGGAGCTCTACTCGTTCTATAAACCGGAATTCCCTTCATTAATGAAACTAGCCTTTATGTATTTTGGTTTCTTGCTGCTGGTCGCAGTCTTTACTTACGGACAGCGTCTTATGCTGCAAACGTCGGCGAACCGGATTGTTCGCAAGCTGCGTACCGATATTTTTGCGCATACGCAGCGGCTGCCCGTCAATTATTACGATAACTTATCGGCAGGTCAGGTTGTCTCTCGTGTCACTAACGATACAGAGGCGATACGTGAACTGTACGTTTCGGTTCTGGCAAACTTCTTCACAGGCATTATTTATATGGCGGCTATTTATGGCGCGCTGTTCCTGCTGGATGTCCGGCTTGCGCTTATTGCGCTTCCGCTCATACCGATTCTGATTATCTGGATTGTCGTCTACCGCAAATTCGCGGCCAAGTACAACCGGATTATTCGCTCGAAGCTTAGCGAAATTAACGGTATGATCAATGAATCCATTCAAGGGATGACGATCATTCAAGCCTTCCGCCGCCAGAAGGAGACGACGAAGGAATTCGATGAAATGAACGAGCATTATTACAAGTACCAGAATAAACTGCTCAGCCTCAATTCCATTACGTCGCATAACCTTGTCAACGTCGTTCGAAATATTTTGTTCCTAATCGTACTCTGGATGTTCTGGGGCGATTCGCTCCGGGGCGCGGTATCGGTTGGTGTGCTGTATGCGTTCGTTGATTACATGAACCGGATGTTTGCGCCAATCGTCGGCATCGTTAATCAGCTTTCGAATCTCGAAACGGCACGTGTCTCTGCTGAGCGCGTATTTAAGCTGATGGACGAGGAAGGTATCGATATCGTACCTGGCAAGATGGAGCGCTACAAAGGCGAAGTCAAATTCGAGGACGTTTCGTTTGCCTACAAGAAGGACGAATATGTGCTCAAACATATTTCCTTCCATGCCCGCCAAGGCCAGACTGTCGCGCTGGTCGGTCATACCGGCTCGGGTAAAAGCTCGATTCTGAACCTGTTGTTTCGTTTCTATGATTCGAATGAGGGGAAGATCATCGTCGACGGCACGGATGTACGCGATATTCCGAAGCAGCTGCTTCGCCAGCATATGGGCATTGTACTGCAGGACCCGTTCCTCTTTACGGGTACGATCGCTTCCAATATTAGTTTGGATAACCCGGAGATTAGCCGTGAGAAGATTGAACAGTCGCTCCGCGATGTCGGTGCGTATGAGATGTTCAGCCAACTGACAGGTGGCATAGATGCACCGGTTATCGAGAAGGGCAGCACGCTATCCGCGGGTCAGCGGCAGCTCATTTCCTTCGCGAGAGCGCTAGCCTATGATCCGGCGATTCTTATTTTGGATGAAGCGACAGCCAGCATTGATACGGAAACAGAAGCGATCATTCAAGAGGCGCTTGATGTGCTCAAAAAAGGACGGACAACGTTTGTTATCGCGCATCGCCTGTCTACGATCCGCAACGCGGATCAAATTCTGGTGCTGGATCGCGGCGTTATCGTAGAGCGCGGCAACCACGACGAGCTGATGGAACAGCGCGGCAAATATTTCGCGATGTACCAGTTGCAGCTTGGAGCGGCACTTCCCGCGTAAAGGCAACGAAAAAGAAGGCAAACGGGATCATGCCCGTTTGCCTTCTATTTGCAGATATAAGTCTTTATATGTTTTACACGATAAAGAAGCCTTATATTTCTGCGAGAAACGGATCGCCACCTCGTGCAGAGGACGGCGAAGCCGTTTCTTCTTATTTTATCTGCTTAGGTTTTGAAACGGCCGATAGCTTCATTCAGGCTAGAAGCCAAGTTGCGCAGCTGCTCGGACGAGCTGGCGACTTCCTGCATGGAGGCAAGCTGCTCTTCCGATGCAGCAGCCACGCGCTGCGAGTTGCCAGCAGCGCTGGCTGTGATCGTCTCCAGTTCATCCAGTGAAGCGGCAATCTGCTCGCTGCCAGCCGACATTTGCTCGGACGCTGCAGATACTTCCTGCACCTGGCTGGAAACATCGCGGATAGACGTGACGATCGTGCGGAACGACTCGCCAGCTTGGCTGGACACGGTCGAACCCACGCGAGCCGCTTCTACGGATTGCTCCATGGAAGAAACAGCTGTCGAGGTGTAGCTGCCAATGCTGTGCAGAATGGTCCCGATTTGTTCGGACGACTCTTTCGACCGCTCAGCAAGCTTGCGGATTTCATGAGCTACGACAGCGAAGCCTTTGCCGTGCTCGCCAGCACGCGCTGCTTCGATGGAAGCATTCAGCGCAAGCAGGTTCGTCTGATTCGCGACATCACCGATTAAGCCGAGAATGCTGCCTATTTTATCGCTTTGCTCTTTCAGTTCGTGCAAGGTTGCTACCGTAGAGACGACATTGTTCTCAATCGTTTGCATTTGCTGGAGCGTCTGCTCGATAACGGTTTCGCCTTCTGAAGCAAGTGCGGTCGTCTCGGCTGCGAGATCGGATACGGAAGAGGAGGATTCAGCGATCCGCTGAATGCCGATCGTCATTTCCGTCATCGCCCGCTGGCACTCTTGGAAGCTTTGCAGCTGCGTTTCTGAGCCGGAGGCCACTTCTTGGATGGCTTCGGTTACTTCCTCCGTTGCCCGCGACGTTTGCTCTGCGCTTTGCTGCATATTGAAAGCTGATCCAGCCACTTCGTCTGAAGTCGTGCGAATATTGCTGGTGAGCTGGCGCAGGCTGGCGATCATTTCGTTAAATGCCATGGATACCTGGCTGATTTCATTGTTCCCTTTCACGGCAACGGCAAGCGTCAAGTCCCCTTTGGCCGCCAGCGAGGAAACTTCAGCAAGCCTCTTAAGAGGCCTCAACACCATACGGATGAGAGCGATAATAATACCGATGGCGATGGCGGACAAGAGAACGGCAATGCCGATGCTTTGCCATAACATTGCGGACATAGCATCATTTATTTTTTTATAGTCTATATCGATACCGAATAAACCGATGAATCGGCCGTTAGGAGTTTCAACTTTAGAGAGATAGGTTACCCACTCTCCAAAAGCGTCCACTACAGGAGCAGTCACGACAGAGCCGTTGTCCATCGCCTTGTGTACGTCCTCTTGGAAGGCTGGCGTTAGCTCATAGTCCTGGCCGGGCCCAAGGCCTGCGGCATTCAGCTCCTCGTTGCTTTGAATTACTTTCAGATAGGACTTTCCGTCTTTCTCAATGATGTCAGGCATGTAGACGTAAGCATTGGATACGATATCATTTTTGATCATCACGTCAAGCTGCAGCTTGAGAAGCTTGAAGTTGTCGTTGTTCGTGTCATTTCCAGCCGTAATTTCTTTGTTGCCAAATGCAAGCAGATCATGGGCAGCTTCCATTTGATAACTAAGTGTTTGACCAATCCGTTCGATTTCAGCTAAATAGTTTTTTTTCTGCGTGTTATAGGACAAATATTCGGTCACGCCAATAACCATAACTAATAGAAGGGCTAATACGATAGAGCTGGTAACGACTAAGCTTTTGTCTTTCAAACGTAACATGGGACCACACCTCTTAATTATTAGTTAGTTATGATAGTATATCGTCGAATAATGTCGAAAAATGTAGACATAAGCATATTTCCATTTTTCGACAGTACATGATGTCCAATCTGTTCTCACAATATCAAATTAATGTTAGAAAAGTGTTCAATTATAGAAGAATGAGATAAATAATTCGTGTTATTTCAAATTAGCGCTGTCGATAAATAGCAAATCGTGTATGAGAATTTCTCCTATTCAGCCAACTTTCAGCGGGTTTTAAAGAAGCCTTAAGTATTTGTGGTTATGCTAGGTCTTGTAACAACAAATCGAAAGTGAGAGGTGGAATTAAATGATGAATAAAGCGAAAGCAATCACAGCAGGTGCCATTGCACTAACTTTGGCACTTGGAGGCGGAAGCCTATGGGCAGGCCAGCTTGTTAATGCGGCTGCTGCAAGCAGCGGTAAACCGGCACTGCAAAGCACACAGTCAGACAATGGTGCAGCTAAGAAGGATCGTGCAGATAAACGCGGCGGCTTCGGACGCGGCTTTGAACAAATACAAGAACAATTGACCACTTACTTAGGAGTGGATGAAGCAGCGCTTCAGACGAAGCTGGAGACCTTGACGCTCTCGGAGATCGCAGTGGAACAAGGCAAAACACGCGCTGAGCTGAAGGAGAAGCTAGTGGAATGGCTGGAAGCTGCGGCACCTGCGAAGACGGAAGCCGGGACTACGACCGATGCAGATCAACAAACGGATGCGGGGAAACAGCTGACTAAGCCAGATGCTGCTACTATCGCAGAGAAATTGCTTGATTCCAAAGGCTTTGGCTTTGGCAAGCAGGGCGGGGGAGGCGGCAAAGGCGGCTTTGGTCAAAATCTTACAGCAGCCGCTGCTGTGCTCGGCCTAACTGCGGATGAACTGAAAGCAGAACAGGAATCGGGCAAGACGCTCGCCGCTGTTGCAACCGAGAAGGGCATTGAGGTGCAAACAGTCATTGATGCGCTTGTGAGCGAGCAGAAAACGAAGCTGGACGCTGAGCTGGCAGCGGGTTCCCTTACGCAGGACCAATATGATTCGAAGTTTGAAAAGGCGGTTGAACATGCAACGCAGCATGTCAATGGCTTGCTGCCGCAGCGAGGTGAAGGCGGCAGGGGCGGCTTTGGAGGAGGCAACCTGGATGTTTTTGCGACAGCGCTAGGCTTAACAGAGGACGAGCTGAAGGCGGAGCTTGAGTCTGGCAAGACGCTTGCGGCTATTGCAGCAGAGAAGGGCATTGCTGTCCAAACGCTGATCGATCTGAACATAAAGGATAAACAAGCCAAGTTGGCTGAGCAACTGGCAGCGGGTACGATTACGCAGGAGCAGTACGATACAAAGCTTGAAGAAGCAACAGAGCGTGCGACTAAACAAGTGAATGGCGAGCTCCCTGCGCGTGGTGAGAACGGGGGCAAAGGCGGTCATGGCGGCAAAGGACCGCGCGGAGAACGTCCGGATGGCGCTGCTCCACAGGCGACAACAGGCACGGATGCAGCGGAGACGGATTCTTCCAACGCATAGGCCTCCGTTTAAGTTAAACATGGGATTGCTATCCCAGATATAGGGAAAAAGGAGCTGTCTCTTAAGGTCATCGACCGAGAGACGGCTCCTTTTCTAATGTTGTGTTGGTATTTCAACATGCGTGCTGAGCATAAGCGCGAGCTCTTGCGGGGGGAGCGGCCTGCTGAAAAGATAACCCTGCAGCTCATCGCATTGCAGCTCCTTGCAGAACCTCGATTCGTCGTCGGTCTCTACGCCCTCAGCGACTACTTTCATATTCATGCTATGAATCAATTGAATAATCGCTTTGACAATCGAAGATTTCTTCTCGTCGCTTGTAATACCTTGAATGAATGAGCGATCGAGCTTAACGTCCGAGATCGGCAATCGTTGAAGCTGATTCAGGGAGGAATAGCCTGTGCCGAAATCATCAATGGAAATTTGGATGCCTAGAGCGCGAAGGTATTGAATGGTCTCAATGACCTGCTCCATATTTTGCATAAATACGCCTTCTGTAATTTCTAGACTGACATATTGCGGTTCAAGTCCGGTATCCTTCAAAGCCTGCACAATCATTTCGGACAACTGCCCTTGATAGAAATGTCTCGCTGATATGTTCACCGATACGCATATCCGCTGCAAGCCGGCATCCTGCCAAGCTTTATTTTGACGGCATGCCTCACGGAAGACCCAACTGTCGATTTCTAAAATAAATCCTGATTGTTCTGCAAGCGGGATGAACTTATCCGGCGGAACCATGCCAAGCTCTGGATGCCGCCAACGGATGAGCGCTTCAATCCCACATAGCTCGCCGGTAGCCGCATTCATTTTAGGCTGATAGTGCAGGGAGAACTGATTTTGTTGAAGTGCAGGGTACAATTCATTTTCCAGCTGCATTTTCTCGGTCATTGTGGAAACAAGCTGTGGCGTAAACAGGCGGTAGCAGCCATCTCCCTGCTCCTTGGCGCTGTACATGGCAATATCGGCATTGCTAATGATCGTATCCATGTTGTCGCCATCTTGCGGATAATGGCTGATGCCTACACTTACCGTTAGAAAGAGCCGTGCCTCAGCCAACACAAAGGGCTCGTTAAAGGAATCCACGACCGCTTGCCCTTTAACACGGATAGCAGCTTCATCCTCATAATGCCCCACGAATACAAATTCATCACCGCCCAATCGGAAAACCTTGCAATCCTGCAGTGCTGCGGCTTCGAAGCGCTCTGCCGCCTTCTGCAGCAATTGATCGCCAACCGCATGGCCGAGTGTGTCGTTAATTTGCTTGAATCGGTTAATATCAGCGAACATGACAGCTATCGGCTTATTGAATCGGGCATAGTTATCAATCATTTCTTGTACATACAGGGTGAATTGCAAGCGGTTAGGCAGCCCAGTCAGCATATCGGAATAAGCAAGCTGGTGAAGCCGCTCTTCTGACTGCTGCAGCATGATGGCCTGGGCTTCAAGCCTTTCATTGCTATTTCTTGCCTCTTGAAACAGATGAATGAGATTGGTCGACATTTGCTTGAAATTGACAATTAACGATTGAATTTCTACGAAGCCGCTGGCAGGCCACACAACAGTATCTGATTTTTCAAGAGTGAGCGGTAGATCGGTAGTGACCGCAGCCAACCGCTGCAGGCTTTGAGAAAGCCAACGGTTAATTAAATAAGCGAGAATAGCCGCAAAGATGGCAAGGCCGATTAAGTAGTAGAAATGCGTTAAATATTTAGAAAATAAATAGTTCTGATAATGTTTGATCGGCAGTTCAATATACATTTGAAAACCGCTGGCCGAGACGTTGTCTTTGTAAACAAATTGCCCGTCATGCCAGGTTTGCAACTCCAATGAATACTTTTTTTCTGGCGGCATGGTTAGCAGCAATTGCGGGTTGACGATAGTTGTTCGGCTATCGGCTTCGTAATGGAGGAGTTGACCGACTAGGCTGGTACGGCTTGATGCTACAACGGTATAAGTAGAATTGGTAAAGCTAATGACAAGGTCGCTAGGCGAGCTTTGCAGCAGGCTTTGGAGGAAGCGAGCTTGTTCTTGGACGGTTATGCCGCTGTTCATAGGCTGCCACTCGTTCCAGATGTTTAGGATGCGATTGGCTTCACTTGAGGAAAGGCGCTGGGCGTACATACACGCTTCTTTGAAGGAGCTGAGGCTGTTTACATAGATATTGAGCAAGAAGGATAGGAATACGATGCCAAGGGAGAAATGAAAAAGCACCCTGCTGAACGAGCGGGGCCGGCGATTGTCGAAGGCGAAGCCACTCCATTTGCGCAGAGGGAAGTACTGCTGAATCATTTCGGCGAACAAGGCATTGAACATGCCATTCAGAGCGATGATACAGGTAATCAAGATCAAATCTTTCGAGGCAAGTGTAGAATTGGCAGCATGAAGACCATATGCGGTTGGCATGCCGATCAGGAGCCAGAATGCAGCGTCAAGCCGGAATAGGCGGTTTTTGAATCTGCTCAGGAAGAGGCCGATTACGGCGGCTTCGACCAATAATAGAAGATGATAAGCGGGTTGGTCAAAAAGGAAGATTCCGATGCAGGGCACAACCGTTGCTGTAAGCAGTCCTGGTACGAAACCGAAGATGCGTAAGCCAAGCAGCACAAACAGGCTGGTTAAGGAAAACGTGATCCCATACAAAAATTGGAGATGACTGGATTCGGATGCTAGTGCAAGCAGTAGTAATAGTGTAAATGCGAAAGCAATCGTACGGGGTTTATTTTGCTGCTGAAGAAAAGGGTTGCTCACCTGCTGCGGCCTCCTGAATGTGCTTTTGAATATTTTTCCTATTATTCGACATTATTTTTGGAAATCCTGCTTGCTAAAAGGATAAGCCGTAGGAATTGAATCGTTTGTAAAACGATACCTATTCCATTATTGTTCACGATACGTTCAAAACTATGGCGTTGCGTTCAATATATTCATTTGATATAGTTCTATTGTAGAACTATTCTATAATAGAATTAAATTTGTGGTTTGGCTTCATCGGCCACTAAGGAGGACATGAGTGTGGATCGAGCGTTATTGAAACAAATGATCGATCGCTATGAGGCGGCCAACTTCCTCGTTAACCGTCGGTTAAACGCGATGATCCGCGAGCTGATGCCGGATGATCTGACGGTTGACCAGTTCTCAACGCTTCGCTACTTACGTTCGAGGGAGAGGTGCACATCTTCTGAGCTTGCGGACATTTTCTGCGTAGGCAAAAGCTCCATAACTGCCATTATTACGAGACTGTTTGACAAGAATCTCATTCAGCGCATGCCAGATGAGAAGGACCGCCGTGTGATCTATTTGGCGCTAACCGAGGATGGTCAGCAGATTTGCGACAGGATGGAGGAAAAGATTCAAGTGCTTCTTGCTAAGTATATGAATCGTTTTGAAGAGCAAGAAGCCATTTTCTTTATAGAAACCTTCGAGAGGCTTGCGGGGGAATTAATGAAACCTTAGTTAGATTTGACGTGGAGGGAGAACAAAGATGAGGACTGTATTGAAATTTAGGTGGCTGGTGCTAGCACTGTGGCTGGTAGCTGCTACTTTGCTCATGCTTTCGGCACCAGGCATGGAGGAGCTTGTTCGCACGAAGGGCCAGATTAACGTGCCTGATGGCTATTCCTCAACGATAGCCAATGAATTGGAGAAAGCCGTTGGCACAAGCGAGGGAGCCGGAGCGAGCACCGGAATGGCGACCGTGCTTGTATTCCATAAGGACGGCGGTTTGTCAGATACGGATATCGCAGAGGTGAAAAGCGGTGTCGACAAGCTAAAGAGCGATGGGGAATCCATCGGTGTCCTATCGGTTACGACTCACTTTGATACCAAAGAGTTGGAAGAGCAAATGGTATCCGAGGATGGCAGCACTATTCTTGCGCTCGTGAACGTAGAAGCAGGCGACCGTGAACTGGCGGAGCTGCGGGATGGACTGTACGAGGCCATTTCAGACGTGAAAGTGGAGCATTATTACACCGGTAACTGGCTCATTTCTGAGGACGTTGTCCAAAGCTCGCAGGAAGGGCTTAAGAAAACCGAATTTATTACGTTAGGCTTTATCCTCATTATTTTGTTTGTGGTCTTCCGTTCGGCGGTCGCGCCGCTCGTACCGCTTGTAGCGGTCGGTTTTACGTACTTAATTTCGCAATCGATCATAGCGTTCCTGGTTGAATATTTCGACTTTCCGCTGTCCAACTTCACGCAAATTTTCTTGGTTGCGGTATTGTTCGGAATCGGGACAGATTACTGCATCCTGCTCATCAGCCGCTTTAAGGAAGAGCTTACTCATAGTGGCGGCGATAAGACGGAGGCCATTGTTAATACGTACCGCACAGCGGGCAGGACTGTCTTGTTTTCAGGCTTGGCCGTGCTGGTCGGCTTCGCGGCGATTGGTTTCTCCACCTTTATGCTTTACCGCTCGGCGGTTGCCGTCGCGGTCGGCGTTGCCATTTTGCTAGTAGCGTTGTTTACGATCGTGCCGTTCTTTATGGCTGTACTTGGCACAAAGCTGTTTTGGCCGGCGAAGGGCTCTCTGGAGCATAAGCCAAGCAAGCTCTGGGGATCGGTCGGCAAATTTTCACTGAAACGCCCTTTATGGGCACTCATTATATTAGCCGTTATTATCGTTCCGTTCCTGACAGCCTATAAAGGGACAATTTCTTTTAACTCATTAGACGAGATTGGGGATAAATACGATTCCGTTAAAGCATTTAATCTCATCTCAGACAACTTTGGGCCTGGAGATTCGCTTCCGACCACGGTTATCGTTAAAACAGATAAACCATTGGATACGCCTGAAGGGCTTGCAGTGTTGGAGCAAGTCAGCCGCGAGCTGGCGAATACGGAGGGCGTTAAAGCAGTACGCAGCGCCACTCGTCCAACTGGTGAGGTGATGGAGCAATTCCTTGTTTCGGACCAAGTGGTTACTCTCGAGGATGGTCTTGGCCAAAGCGGGGAAGGTTTAGGGAAGATCGGAGATGGGCTTTCTGAGGCTAGCAGCGCGCTGAGCGAGAATGCGCCGAAGCTGAATGAAGCCGTTGATGGTGCCGGACAGCTCGTTGAGGGCACGAATAAGCTTAAGGACGGGGTCGTACAGCTGGGCGATGGTTTGAAGCGCATCCAGCAAGGCTTACAGGACGGCTCCGCTGGCGCAGGTGAGCTTAGCGAAGGGCTGAAGCAAGCACAGGCTAGCGCGGAACAATTAGCAGGCGCAAGCCGCCAATTACAGACCAGTTATGAGCAGCTAGGCGGAGGCCTTGGTCAGTTGACGGGCGCTTATACGACAATCGCTGCTGAGCAATCGAAGTTTGCAGATGGCTTATCGGGGGTAGAGCAAGGGCTGTCGGGCCTTCAGGAGAGTTATCCTGAGCTGCAGGATGATGAGAGTTTTAAGCAAGCGTTAAGCACCTTGACCCAGCTGCAAGCGGGAGCAACCGCAATCAGTGGACAATTGACTCAACTAAATGAACAGCTTTCCGGCATTTCTTCGGGCATGACGCAGGCAAATGCCGGCTTCTTGCAGGCAGCAGAAGGCCAATCGGCGCTTGCTGCGGGTCTTGGCAAGCTGGCAGAAGGCCTATCGGAGCTGCAAAAAGGGATTGCGCAAGCGGCCGCAGGCCAAGGGCAAATTGTCTCGAAGCTGCCAAGCGTAACGCAAGGATTTAATGAGCTAACCGATGGTCAAAAAGAGCTTCAAGCCGGATTTGCTTCACTAAACGATCAGCTTGGCGAGCTTACGAGCGGGCTTGATCAAAGCGTAGACGGCTTAACTCAAGTAACGGATGGACTGAATTCGGCAGGCGGCTACCTGAATGGGCTAGCGGGATCGCCGAATAAACAGATGACAGGCTGGTACATTCCAGAAGAAGCGATTGCGAACGAGGAGTTCCAAACGGCGCTTAATGTGTATATGTCAGAGGATCGCCAGACAGCGAAATTCGAAGTCATATTTGGCAGCAATCCTTATTCGCAAGAAACGATGGCGCAAATCGATGGGCTTGAAGCAGCTGTAAACCGCGCGATTCAAAGCACGGATTACAGCGGAGCGCAGGTCGCAATTGGTGGCGTAACGAGCATGAACAATGATTTAAGCAATATATCGAAAGCTGACTACTCGCGTACGGTTGTACTGATGCTGATCGGAATTTCAATTATATTGATCATTCTCTTCCGTTCGATTGTCATGCCGCTTTATATGATTGCATCGCTGCTGCTTACTTACTATTCGTCATTAGCGATTGCAGAGGTCATATTCGTAAGGCTGCTTGGACAGTCAGGCATTAGCTGGGCGGTTCCGTTCTTCGGCTTCGTCATGCTGGTGGCGCTTGGAATCGACTATAGTATATTCTTGATGGATCGATTCAAGGAATACCGCCACCTCTCACCTCAGGAAGCGATTCTTGAAGCGATGAAAAACATGGGTACGGTCATTATGTCGGCTGCCGTCATCCTAGGCGGAACATTTGCTGCGATGCTGCCTTCGGGCGTGATGTCGCTTCTACAAATTGCAACTATCGTACTTTGTGGATTGTTTATGTACGCCTTGCTTATGCTGCCGTTATTCATTCCAGTCATGGTACGTACGTTCGGGCAGGCCAACTGGTGGCCGTTCATGGGACGCAAACCGGATGCGGAGCAGGATAAACGCATGCATGGGGGACAAACGCTGAAAGGCCAGCAAGTCTCACATGATTCAACCCACTAATACATGAAAAATAGGATTACCCAAGGTCTATGCGTTAATGACCTTGCGGTAATCCTTTTTTTATTCCGTTGATTCAACCTCAGCTTAATGCTGCTTAGCATGATGCTCCTGTTCATGTCCGGTTAGAAATTCATTGATTTGCAACTGCTGCTCGTAAAGCAGAAGCTGCAGCTGCTCGGCACGTTCCTTGCAAGCAGAGGCTTCCTGCTCAGCTCGGGTAACCAGCCGCAGCAAATCATAGGTTTCACTCGATAAACCGAGCTTTAACCGTACTTTTTCGATGCGAAAGGCTTCAGCTTCTGGCGCTCTGCTGCCGTCCTCTGACTTACCGCGTTTTGTATTCTCCGGTAACATCAATAATCCGGAGCGTCCCAGCTCCGTAATGCTATATACTTTTTTGCCCGATTCCTCTAGACGGAAGGTGATAAATCCGCTTGCTTCGAGCATTTGCAACGTGGGGTAAATCGAACCAGCGCTTGGCGAATAAAGTCCGCCTGATTGCTCCTTCAATATTTTCATCATCTGGTAGCCGTGCATAGATTCATTCTCAAGCAGCTTCAACAGCGCAAATTTGACGCCGCCGCGTCCAAAATAACGTTTGCCGCCACTGCTGTGCCGATGACCATCCGATGCTCCAGGACGCTTCGTTTGCTGTGCTCCAAAACGAGCAGTTTGTGATTTTATCATAAAGAGTCACCTCATTCTTTTATCATATGGCACTCAGCTAAGTAAAGAAGGCTTCTTCTACTACAGCATTGACAATGATTATTATTATTATTTACAAAAGCAAAAATATTATTGAATTTTGAAGTTGCTTTTACCCTGCTTTAACCTGATTTTCAGAATGCCGGTTTATACTTTTCCTTAATTCGATTGATATAACAGTTATAAAAGGGACGGTGAAGCTGGAGATGAATTCATCTAAGCTAATGAAATGGCAGCTGGGGGCCTGTGGAGCGTTTGCTGTTTTTCTCGTGTTTGGATCCGTGCAGAACAGCCAGGCTTTTCAACAAGCGTACGCGCAGAAGGTTGGCGATAGCACCAGTTCATCTTTAAGTCAGCAGCTCGAGGATGAGGATGCGATCGTGGAGGATTGGGCGCAGCGGCAGCCTGTGGGCAGAACCCGGCAATATAGTGAAAGCAGAGGCAATGGCAGCTGGTCTACGGAACCGGAGGCAGATTCGAGTGAGAGCTCCGGCGGCAGCGGCATGCGGTCTCAGACGGGGCGTTCGTAGATGAATAATCGGACAGCAATTCACTTTCGGGCCATGAATACGGACGTTGAGGCCATCCTCATTCACAACTCAGACGCTCAGTCACCGGGCAATGCAGAGGACAATTCTGAGGCAGGCGAGTACGCAGCATTCGTTAAGCAGTGGTTTCTGGATATGGAGAACAGACTTAGCCGGTTTCGTGCGAATAGCGAACTGAGCCAGCTCAATCGCTCTGCCGGCAGTTGGCAGCTTGTCTCTCCTCTTTTGTTTCAAATTTTAGCTGAAGCCAATAAGTATCGAATGCTCACGGGAGGTCTGTTCAACGTTCATATGTTAAAGGCGCTTGAAGCAGCGGGATACAACCAAACCTTCGAACATATCGGTCATATCCAAGCCTATCCAATCATCAGCAGTTGTCCAGCGACAAGCGATACGCTGCTGGAAATGAACGCAGGGATGAAGGCAGTAAGGCTTCAGCGAGGCGCAGAGGTTGATTTAGGCGGCATTGCAAAGAGCTGGTCTGCTCGAAAGCTTGCCGACTGGCTGCGTCGCAAACGCGGCGTTCAGGCTGGGATGATTAACGCAGGCGGCGATGCGGCAGTCTGGGATGTGCGAAGCGACAGCACGCCGGCTGAGCTGCGGATTCAAAATCCATGGGATCCCGGTCGTGCGGAAGCGGTTATTTCACTTCGCAATGGAGGTGTCGCTACCTCCAGTACGCTGGGACGGAGCTGGAGTAGGCCGGACGGCTCTAGCTGCCATCATATTCTTGATCCACGCACGCTGAGGCCAAGTCGCAGTGATGTTGTACAGTGTACCATTACAGGGCCTGACGTTACGGCGTGTGAGGTGTGGGCGAAGGCGGTATGTATTGCCGGCTTAGAGGAAGGTACAGCGCTGCTGGCGACGTACGCTCCTGAATATGCGGGTTTTATGTACACCGCAGACCGTACGCTGCGCAAGCACGAAGCTTCCAGTGATCGTAAAGGGAAGGAAGGGATCGGGGATGACTGATTGGTTGATCGAATTGCCTACCTGGCAGCTTACGCGTATATTTGCGATTGCGGCTTACTTGCTGCTGTTTGGCGGGATGGCTATGGGCATGCTTTACGGCTACCCGTTCATGAAGGGAAAGAGGAAGGCAACCCTCTATAAGGCCCATATGCAATTAACGAATAGCGGCACGCTGTTAGCCTTGCTCCACATGGCAGTTTTGGTTATCGATACCTATACGCCATTCAAATGGACAGAGCTGTTGATTCCGTTTATGGCCCATGAACATCCTCTCCTGTACGGGCTGGGTACGCTGTCGTTATACGGGATGCTGCTGCTGCTCCTCACGTCAGATTTTCGCCATAAGTTCTCCCGCCGTATTTGGCTAACGATTCATTTGCTTTCCTATCCGATCTTCATCATGGCGCTTGCACACGGATTTTTCTCAGGTACGGATACCGAACTTCCCTTAATCAAAGGGATGTATGTGGCAACATTGGTGATAACGCTGCTGCTTGCAAGCGGGAGGATGCTAGTGAAGAAACCAGCCCGCCGCGCTGCTGCTTGAATGAATGGTTGTTACCGTTTTAATAACGGGCGGTTGGCTGAACTTTTTTTGAAAAAAATAGAGTAAAACGGTATTGCTTGAAGAGCAGGAAGCCGATAAATAAAGTAGAGATGGAAGAACCTTTATTGGATCGGAGGAAATGCAATGAGGCTCCGTATGATGAACAAAGCTCTGTATCTGCTCTCGTGGATGATCATGATATCAATTATAAGCAGCTGCGCGAACAACGGAGATAAACAAAGCATAGGCACGCAGACGCCTGCTCCTGATTCCGAAAAAGTGACTTTAAAGGTCGTCCAAAGCCTGATGACCCCACAGCGGACGGCAGAACTCAAGAAGCTAATCGGGCAGTTCGAACTCCAGAATGCCAATATCCGCATCCAGTTAATTACGCCGACAGAAGATAACGCGGACGATGCCATTTTAACGATGCTGGAGGATAACCAAGACATAGATATCGTAGAGGTACGTGACATAACGGCGCATACCTATGCCTCTCGCGGACTGCTGGTCAGTCTGGAGCGCTACTTGCCGGAGTGGAGCAACTATTCGCTCATTAGCGAGGATGCCAGATTGATGGCTAGGGATATTGGGGACATTACCTATTATATTCCAAATAGTCTTTACCAGGTCCAGCTCTATTACCGAAAGGATTGGTTCGACGCTAAAGCGCTTCAAGCGCCGGAGACATGGGAACAGCTTTACTTTGTCGGTAAGCAGTTGACGAAACCAGAGTTGGGCCGTTACGGCTTTGCTTTTCGCGGTGGGCCGGGTGCCGCCAATACGCTCACCAGCATGATCCAAGATTACAACGGAGATGGCGTTAGCAGCAGCGATTCCATGTTTGAGTTGGACGGGACAACAATCTTTGCCGGAGAACGAGCAGCCGAGGCGCTTGAGCTTTACCGTAAGCTTTACGTTGAGACTTCACATCCCAAATCCATAGATTGGGGATTCAACGACCAAGTAAATGCTTTCGCAAATGGCGAAGCAGCCATGCTTATTCAAGATTCGGACATCATCCCGCAAATTAGGGAAAAGCTGAAAAATAACGAGTGGGCGACGGCTCCTCTGCCAACGGGGCCCCAGGGCATATCCCACTATAACGTTGGCGCTGCCGGCTGGGGCATTGCCTTGCAGTCCAAGCATAGGGACGAGGCTTGGGCCTTCATTACGTATTTGTCCTCGGCCGAAAGCAATAGAGCTTTTGCTGATGCCGCAGGGCTCAGATCCATCTATAGCGGCGCTATCGACGATGAGAAATATTCAACGAGCCCGTATGCCCCTTATATTTTGATGGCCAATGATCCTATTCATTACAGAGGAGTCAAACGGCCGAGCCATTACACAAATTTCAGTGAGTATTACCAGATGGGAACGGAACTCGGACGGCAATATTTGCAGAATACCCTTTCTACAGAAGCCTTGCTGGAGACATTCGATGATTTCTGGCAGCGTCAAAGAAACCTGGCTAACCGCCAATAGAAGAAGAGGAGGCTCTGCCGGTATAGACGGTAGCAGCCTTTTTTTGAATTATAGAACTTACATGTTTTTCACAAAGAAATAGTCTTATATTTCTAAGAGAAACGGATAACTGCCTCTTACAGTGGTCGGTGAAGCCGTTTCTTTTTGCTGGGATTCTCAGGACGGCGGATGTGTCGTATGAAGCAGGAGACAGAGGGTACCCTGATAAGAGCAGGTAGGCAGCTTGACCAAGACCCTGTGACGCATATACGATAGATATCCATCAACCTTTATGAATGAAAGCGTAGGACTAGCGAGATGGCAAGGAGGACCGAACATGAAACCTATTTTAGTAGTATTTACCGGTGGAACCATCGGAAGCAAACGGCAAGGAGCGGGTATAGACGTTGATCAGTCAGGCGCGTATACGCTCATTGATGTCTATCGCAATAGTTCTCATAAACGGGAAGATATTGTGCTTCAAGCTGTGCAGCCTCTGAATTTATTAAGTGAAAATTTGACAACGGATGACTGGATCGCGCTGGCCACTGCACTTTGCGAGCTGGATTCAGCCCTGTATGAGGGAATTATTATAACGCATGGCTCAGATACGCTGGCATATAGTGCATCGATGATGGCTTATTTGTTTGCTGCTACGGACATTCCGATCGTTCTAACGGCAAGCAATTATCCGCTGGCGGATGAGAGAAGCAACGGGCTTCGCAATTTCGCCAATGCGATTCATTTTGTGGCTGAAAAAGGGCTGCCAGGCGTATTTGCGGTTTATGAGGATGACCAGGGCATCTCGCAGGTGTATCTCGGAACCCGAATGACCCAAGCCATCTCATTTACAGACCAATTCGGCAGCCCTTATGGCCTTACATACGGAACCATGGTGGACAAGGCCTTCCACTGGCGGGACCATCCGCGCAATCCAAAACCGGATGCACTTCTAACACGGCCAAATGCTTCTTTGGACTGGGCACCGGAAACTCTGTGTCTCGAATCCGGAATCGTCTACATCCGGCCCTATCCGGGCTTAAATTATTCGTTCTATGATTTTTCGGTAAATCGCCCAAAGGCGGTGCTCCATGACTTGCATCATTCAGGTACGGCATGTGGGATAGCGGAAGGGCCTTACTCGCTCCCTCATTTTATAACACGCTGTACTGCACTTGGCATCGATGTCTACATATGTCCGATTAAGGACCGTTCAGATGCGCTCTATTCCTCTTCTCTCCGCTTGATTGAAGCGGGTGCCATTGTAATCGAGAAGCTGTCTATCGAAGCAGCCTTAACGAAGCTCATGCTGGCATACGGCCAATTTAATGATCATGTGTCGGCAAAAGCATTCGCTACGGGCAGTACTTTGTATTACGAACACAACGAGGTGTAAAATGATTATTGAGAAGCTTGTCATCTTAACAGCGGATACTGCAAGCCTTCAACTGTTTTATACGAATAGGCTCGGCTTGACGCTTGTTCATTCGGAGAAGGACAGCTTTACGGTACGTGCAGGCTGGAGCGAGCTTACTTTCCAGGAGCCCGCAGCAGGCGCGTATCAAGGTGAGTTTTACCACTTTGCCTTTACGATCCCTGAGAACAAGCTGCCGGAAGCGAAGCAATGGATCGAATCGTTGGTGCCCATCGGCACTGAAGCTGGGATTGATATTTCCTTCAGCGAGTCGTGGAATTCACATTCCGTTTATTTTGAGGACCCAGCGGGTAATATTTTGGAGCTGATCGCGAGGCACACGATGAGCAATGGCGTAGACCGGCCCTTTGATGCCAAGCAGGATATCCTGTGCATCAGCGAGATTGGCGTGCCTACCCGCGGTGTTCCGGCAGCAGTAGATCGGTTTGCCGAGCTCGGCATTCTGACCTATAAGACGCGCAGCGACGATTTCAACCCGATTGGCGACGACAATGGCTTGCTGATGGTCGTGGAGACGGGGCGAAGGTGGCATTTTACGAACAAAACGGCTCAAAGCTTTCCGGTCCGCTTGAAGATTCAAGGTCTTCGCGAGTTGTATTTGAAGGAAGATGAAGGCGGCTTGACGATTGAAATGATAAAGTAGAGGAGAATGGACCAATGGGAGAACAGTTAAAGGTTGGCGACCAAGTTCCAAATTTCAAGTTATTAGCATCTAATGGCGAGCAGGTGGAGCTTTCCGATTATGCAGGCAAGAAGCTTGTAATCTATTTCTATCCGCGCGACATGACGCCTGGCTGCACAACGGAATCCTGCGACTTCCGTGATTTTAATGGACAATTCGGAGAAAATAATGCCGAGGTCATTGGGATAAGCCCAGATGATTTGGCTTCGCATGAGCAATTCGTTGGCAAGCATGAGCTGCCTTTCCTGCTGCTGTCGGATACCGAGCATACGGTTTCGGAGCTATTCGGCGTATGGAAGCTGCGGAGCTGGAATGGCGAGGAGTTTATGGGGATTGAGCGTTCCACCTTCTTGATCGACGAACAGGGTAAGCTTGCCAAGGAATGGCGCAGCGTAAGCGTAGACGGACATGTTCAAGAAGTGCTCCAAGCGGTGAAAAACAACTAGTCCAGATAAACAGGGCAAAAAGATATTCTGTTGAATAAAAATAAGGCTCACTTTGAAGCAGCTTGCTGCGCTTCAGAGTGAGCCTTTTTTAGTGATATCTACACCATTATTTCTTCTTCCAGCTAGGCAGCTGGCTGACATAGCTATCGGATAGATTAAGCAGCTCCAGCGCGCGCTGGTACTCATCCTCCGTCGCTTCTTGTTCCTTAAGGCCGTCTCCGGCTAACGAATAATGCTTGCCGTCTTCATAGCCGCTGCCTGACATGAATAGCTCTTTGCTGCTTAAGAATGAGCCAGTCGGGAGATAATAACGCTGAGGAAGCACGTTATACGACTGGTTGAACAAGTCTTGGCCAAAATGGATATGATCATCCAAGGAAATGCCAAGCATGTTCGCAATCGTTGGCAAAATATCTACCTGTCCGCCAAGCTGATCGAACACTTTTCCTTCCGTTACGCCTGTAGAAGCAACAACGAGCGGAATATTGATCATATCGGTGTAGCTGTATTCATGTCCGTAAATTTCAGCCATGAGCGCTTTATCATCGCGATCCAAAGAATAAATAGGAAGACCTAGATGATCACCGTATAACAGAATCAAGCTGTTGTCCCAAATGCCGCGTTCCTTTAGATCTGCAATAAAGCCGCCAAGTGCGTAATCCGCATAGTTTTGAGCACGGATATAATCACCGACAAAAGTATTCTCATAGCGCTCAGGGAGCGTCATTTTGTATTTGTCCGCTGGAATCGTGAACGGGTGATGCGATGTCATCGAAATGACGTGCGAGTAGAACGGTTTGCCGTTTTGGCTCATGCGATCCATCTCTGCTGCTGTTTTCTTGTAAAGCTGCTCATCGGAAGCGCCGAAGAATACAGTGTCCTCATCGCCAAAAAACTTCTGGTCGTAATAACGGTCGAACCCAAGCGCCTTGTAGAGCTCGCCTCGGTTCCAGAATTCAACGACATTCGTATGGAACGTAGTCGTGTCGTAGCCGTTCGCTTTAAGCAGCTTAGGCAAGCTTGGAAGCTCCTTGTCAGCATAAATCATCGTTGCAGCGCCACGAGGCGGAATATAGAACGATGTGTTGACGACAAATTCAGCGTCTGACGTATTTCCTTGGCCAACCTGCTGGTAGAAGTGCTTGAAATAATAGTTCTCGTTGACGAGCTTATTTATATTCGGTGTAATTTCTTTGCCATCAATCTTCAGATTGACGAGGAAGTTTTGGAACGACTCCATCTGAATGATAATGACGTTTTTGCCGGAAGCCGTCTTCCACAGCTGTGGAGCAGCGGGCTGCTCGATTTTCTTTACTTCATCGATCTTGGTTTGCGTAATATGGTTTGGATCTACAAAATCAATGTCTTTATTAGAAAAAATCATGTAAGCCTCGTAATTCAGAATGCCCATTTGCTCCGCTTTGACAATTTCGTTCATGCTCGCACGGTTTGGCAAAATGTTGAACAAGCAAAGCGCGATTGAAATGGTAAACAAGGCTACAACGAGACGTTTGCTCTCCTTGCGGGAGCTTTCTTTCTTCCAGTTCAATGCCTTCTTGCGGCGAAAGAGCAAGAAAGCCATAATGATGATATCGGTGAAGATGAGCAAGTAGTAGGGGTCCATGAGCGAGAATACGCTGTTCTTGACCGCTGTAACCTGGTTTACCTGCTCAAGCGCCAGATAGGTAACGATGACGCCATAATATTTGTAATACATAATGACGGCGAACAAAATGAGCGTCATGACTAAATTCGCGATTAAATAGTAGACCAGCTTGCGTTTGGATGAGAAGTATTCTATGAAACAATACACAATAAGTACAAACGGTATTTCTTTTAAAATCGTAGTCCAGGAGAATCCATCTTCGAAAATAACCATCCACGCCAAATAGCTTTTCAAAAGCATAATGAACGAGAAAAAAAGGATGGGACGAGTGCTTAGCAGTCGTTTGGGAGTTAAAAATGACATATAACCGCCTACCTTTCACAGCAAAAACAGGCCGTCTCTCCGAGGCAGCCAGCCCGCTAATATTAATATATATGCGCTCTGTAAATTCTTATCCCATTATGCTCCTAATGACAGGTGAATGTCAAAAGGCAAAAGGCTCCTCCATGCCCAAGCATATAATTGGTTAATCATTAATTAATACACGTATTTGCTCTATTTCTATCACGTTACATCATTTCCAAGTTATTAGATTGAAACATTATAAAGCTTTTAGTAGTCTATTAAGTAGATGCGATGGACAAACCGTGAAAACAAGTGCAAATACATGAAAAATATGTAAAAAAATATTCCGGAGGCTAATCATGAAAAAAAGAAAAAGCAGGCTGCTTTTGTTCGTTATGGTATGCGCAGCAATGGTGATTGGTTACTCTCTATATAAGACGGGAGATTTTGCAATCTTTCCGGGCAAGCAAGCGTCTGCCAATGGTGGAGCGTCAGGGAACGGCGGCGAGGTGTCAGGCGGCGTGGATGCCAAGCCGGGGACTAAACCAGAAGACAAGCCAACGGGAGAGCCGCCTGCAGCAACCGATAAGCCAACTGCTAATCAAGGAAACAGCGGTAGCGGCAATGGAACTGCAGAAAATGAACAAACCGAGGATGGAATGGCCGTCATTGCGAAGCCAGCGGACGTAGCGGTGCTTGTAAACAAGCAGAACAAGCTGCCCGAAGAATATAATCCTTCGGATTTGGTCTATCCTGACGTTCGTTTTATTTTTTCGGATAAGGTGGACAAGCGCAAGATGAGACAGGAAGCATCTACGGCGCTCGAAAAGCTGTTTGCTGGAGCAGAGAATGACGGCGTACTGCTGGCGGGAGTTTCGGCTTATCGGTCCCACAGCACGCAAAAGACGCTTTTTGAGCGCTATGTCAAACGTGATGGGCTGGAGAAAGCCAGAACCTATAGCGCCTTTCCCGGGACGAGCGAGCATGAGACGGGTCTCGCCATAGACGTAACCGGAAGCGATGGCAAATGCGCGGCGGCCGATTGCTTCGCAGGTACGAAGGAAGCGGTATGGCTGGAGAAGCACGCCCATGAATATGGGTTTATTATCCGATATCTAAAGGGAAAGGAAGAGATTACGGGTTATCAGTACGAGCCTTGGCATCTTCGCTACGTAGGCGAGGACCTTGCTGCTGAGCTAGCCGAGAGCGGCGAGACGCTTGAGGAGCATTTTAATGCGGTTCCGGTTACAAAATAAATAGAATTAGGAGCTGCGCAAGCTGTCTTTAATTCGAACCCGCTTAAGATTACGGCATTCGAATCAAGACGCTTGCGCTGCTTATTAACGGTAAAGCCTTTCGTTAGATCTTTGCTTCAAACGTTTTACAATCGGTTTCCTCGGAGTGGCTTGCTTGCTTGCCACGGTTGCTGACAACATAAATGGATGAAGCGCCGCAGTGGTTTCCCGCTGCCCAGAACTTGCATGAGTTCACTTCACATAGTACATCCTTAGCCATTGACAATTCACCCCCTTGTTTATAGGATGGACAAACGATATATCGTTTTATACTCGGAAAGGACGGATATATATGGCAAACACAAAACTTTATTTTAATCATGATGCTGGCGTTGATGACCTGGTATCTCTATTTCTATTGCTGCAAATGGAGGATGTTGATCTGATTGGCGTTTCAGTTATCCCGGCAGACGGCTATTTGGAGCCAGGCGAGAAGGCGAGCCGCAAAATCATTGATCGCTTCGGCAAACAAGAGAAAACCGTTGCAACGGAGGTCGCGCGCTCTAATTCTCGTGGCGTGAACCCATTTCCAGCCGAGTGGCGCATGCATACGTTTTTTGTCGATGCGCTGCCGATTTTGAATGAGGCAGGAACGATTCGTACGAAAGTCGCCGAGCTGCCTGCGCATTTGCATATGATCGAGCAGCTTCGCCGTTCCGAGGAGAAGGTTACGCTGCTGTTTACTGGTCCGCTTACGGATTTGGCGAGAGCGCTGGACGAGGCGCCAGATATTGAAGAGAAGATCGAGAAGCTCGTGTGGATGGGCGGCACATTTAATGAACGGGGCAATGTTCAGGAGCCTGAGCATGACGGTACGGCAGAATGGAATGCCTTCTGGGACCCGGAAGCGGTTCACCGCGTATGGGCAAGCAGCATTCCGATCCTGCTAGTTGCTCTGGAGAGCACGAACAAGGTGCCTCTTACGATGGATGTTCGCAATCGTTGGGCTTCGCTGCGGAAGCATGAAGGACTTGATTTTGTCGGTCAATGTTATGCCGCATGTCCTCCGCTTGTTTACATGGAAACCAATTCTACCTACTATTTATGGGATGTACTGACGACAGCCGTTGTCGGAAACCCGGATTTAGTGCAAATCAAGACGGTACCAAGCGGCGTGATCAAGGATGGTGCGAGCCAAGGCCGTACGGTGGAGCTCGCGGATGGCCGTCCGGTTAGCTTGGTTTACGATGTCGATCCGGTTCGTTTCTTCGATTACATTACGGAGCTTTCGGCTAGCGCGGTAAGTACGGTTGTAGGGAGAGACTAAAGTGAAGATAAAGGCGGATCATTTGGAGAAGCCTTGCAAAAGAAGAAGCACAGCTGGAAGTGAGTCTCACTCCCTGCTGTGCTTTTTTTTTAGTTAATCCAGCTCATAAATTGAGCCTGATTTGCTGGCATAGAGCTCTGCGTAGACCTTCTCCGCATAAGCATCGGTCATGCCGGAAATATAGTCAGCAACAAATCGAGGCCAACTCCATTTGCTCTTATGCTGCTCATAATTCTCGATCCAATCCGGTGGGATAATGAGGCGCCCTTGCTCTTGCACCTTAAAGCTATCCCACAGCCTTCGAATCATAATTTCACTGCGCATTTGTAGGCGCTGAACACGGAAATCCTTAATTAGCGTAACCCAAGCGAGCTTCTTCAAAATTTCCATCGTCCGCAGCAGATCGATATCCTGCTGTCCGTTGTTGACGAAAGTAACCTTTTTCCAGCCGCGCTGCGTGTCGTCGATAATGCCGACCTTGCCTGCGAACAAGCTGACCCATCGAGCTTTCATCTCACGTCTGGTGCGTGAGGATTCCCTCTCACAGCTAACATAAAGAGCTTCCCATTGCTCTAAATAAGAGATAAGCACACGCTTCACCATGGCGGGAATGTCGACTTCGCCCCAGCCGATGCCCGTATTGCCCTTATCCTCTACAATTTCCTGTACCACATGATCAATAAGCCGGCTATCTTCGAAAAAAGTACGGTTCATCTGGATTTTGCCTGCACGAATGCCGTCCTCGATGTCATGGGTGGAATAAGCAATATCATCGCATAGATCCATCAGCTGCGCCTCAAGCGTCGAACAGCCAATCGGAATTTGCCATGACCGACGGAGCTGTTCGATTTCTGCCCATTCGGTGGTGTATAAGCCTTTGAGCCGCCCAGGCTCACCGAGGCTGAAGGGATATTTGTTGACAGCAAGCAATACGGCGGCAGTCAAATCGAGGCCGCTGCCGCTGCCGGCGCGCTTCTCCAAGAACATGAGGATGCGGAAGTTTTGCGCATTCCCCTCATAAGGCATTCCGTATTCTTCCATGAGCACATGATTGAGCACTTCCTCGCCCTTATGTCCGAAAGGCGGATGGCCGAGGTCGTGGGCAAGTGCTGCAATCTCCACGACAGCGGGGTCCAGTACGAGGCCGGGATGCTCTTTGCGATCTAGAAAATCATATTGTTTGCCAAGTCTTCTGGCTACCTCACGCGCAATTTGCGACACTTCTAGTGAGTGGGTTAGTCTTGTCCGGTAGTAATCGCCCGTGCCTGCGCCGAATACCTGCGATTTACCCTGCAGTCGGCGGAAGGCAGGCGATTGAATGAGTCTTGCGTAATCGCGTTCATATTCATCCCGTTCTTCACTAAAGGTGCCGAGCGCTTTCTCGTCCAGCCTGAATTTGCGTATATCCATCGTTGTTCCTCCAGTGCCACTGCTGCGGGTTCTGTCCAAGAGAAAGTGGTTCTTGATCCCGCCTTGTTAACAGGCGTATATTTTGATGCATTTTAATCGGAAAGGGGTATTAATGAAGCAATCGTTTCTTCTGCTTGAATTGTAGCATATAATCAGGGTTGAACATACACCGTGCTTGGAGTATGATCGCATTAGCTTTTACATAAGACTGAGGTGTTTATGATCAGAATCGCAATAATGCAAAACGCATACGCAATCATTATGCTGCTTAACATTTTTTTGGCGATAACCGTCATCTTCTTGGAACGTCGCAATGCAAGTACCACTTGGGCTTGGCTGATGGTCCTCTTTTTTATCCCAGTCATCGGGTTTATCATGTATTTAATATTGGGGCAAAAGGTTCGCAAGAGAAAGCTGTATAAGCTGCTTGGAGACAGCCAGCGCATTATCGAGCATACAATTGAGCGACAAATGCGACAGCTGCGCGATGGTGAACTGCTGCACAAGGATACGGAAATGCAGAGCTACCAGGATATGATCTACATGAATCTGAAAACAAGCTACGCCTTGTACACGAGCAATAACGCGGTTGATATCTTCACGGAGGGCAACCAGAAATTCGACGCGCTGCTGAAGGATATTGCAGAGGCCAAGCATCATATTCATCTCGTCTACTATATCGTGCGCGACGATGAGCTGGGCAGACGGCTCGTAAAGGCGCTCGCTGCGAAGGCAGCGGAGGGCGTGGAAGTTAAGTTTCTATATGATCACATTGGAAGCTCTGGCTTGCCAAGGCGTTATTTTCACGATTTATTGGCGGCTGGCGGCGAGGAAGCGGCGTTTTTCCCGTCTCGTATTCCGTATTTGAACTTGAAGATAAACTATCGCAATCATCGCAAGCTTGTCATTATTGACGGTCAGGTAGGTTATATTGGCGGCTTTAACATCGGTGACGAATATCTGGGCCTGAATGAGCATTTCGGAGAGTGGCGTGATACCCATCTGAGAGTGCGGGGCAACGCGGTGCTGCAAATGCAAGCGCAGTTTCTAATGGACTGGAACCTTGCTGCGTCCGGGAAAATATCTTTAAATGAACTGTATTTCCCAATTATGAGCGAGGATACAGGCACGATTGGGTTGCAACTGGTGGCCAGCGGGCCGGATACGGAATACCAGCAGATTAAAGATGCTTATATCAAAATGATCTATGCGGCGAAAGAAACGATCTGTCTGCAAACTCCTTATTTTGTGCCAGACGAGAGCTTGATGACGGCGCTGAAGATCGCGGCATTATCAGGGGTTGACGTTCGTATTATGCTGCCGAGCAAGCCGGATCACTTCTTTGTCTACTGGGCAACGCATTCGTATTTGGGTGAGCTTCTTTCCAATGGTGTCTCTTGTTATATGTTCGAGAAGGGCTTTCTTCATGCGAAGACGCTGGTTATAGACGGCAAGGTCGCTTCCGTTGGTACCGCAAACCTTGATATCCGCAGCTTTAAGCTCAACTTCGAGATGAATGCGTTTATCTATGATACGCAGACGGCAGCCAAGCTGCAACGCATTTTTGAGATGGATATGAAAAATAGTACGCAGCTGACCACGGAGATTTACGGCGAGCGTCCGCTGATGAATCGGTTCAAGGAATCGATTTCTCGGCTACTCAGTCCAATCCTATAGACACACATAAGAAGGGCTTCTGCTTATCAATGGATAACCAGAAGCCCTTCACCTGCTTGGTAGTGAACTATTCAATTTATTCAAACGCTCCAATCCGATTCTTTCCTTGTTTCTTCCTCGTCCTTTCGAATTTGTTACAAACCTTATCGACTTCGATCCTAGTTTTACTGACCTCGATCAACTTCCTTTCGATTTGTTTCAAATCCTCTTCCTTCCGTAAGTACCTGACCTTCAACTCATCGACCTTTCCTAATCACTGTTGTCCCCGCATGTCCTGTATTTCCTTCGGTGCTCCTTCCCGAGTTAATGAGACATGCTTCGCTAACCTACTTCAATGGGCTATCCCCTCTCGTTTAAGATAGGCTTAGTATATCTCATTATTATAATTTTGTAAATATTCAGTTTATTTATTTCGACAAAAAAATTGAAACGATTACAGCGAATAAATAAGGTGGACATAGAATGGAATGCAACTTAGAGGGAAGGATGATTTCGATGCAATGCGAAAGCTGCTTAGTGGAGGAGAAGAGTTACTTTCTCCAATTCGATGATCGGTCGGAAGCGGAATTTCTTGCTCGATATTTACCAGACCATTCAGATAGGCTGTGGCAAAAATATGATGATTAACGTTACTGGCTGCATGAAACTTTATTTTATAATATGATGGATTACGCCTTGGCTCATTTGAACGTGTCTGGGATCAGCGCGGTGGAAGCGAGACGGAATACAGTGATAGAAAAGGTAAAGGGCCTCCTGCCGCTGCCGCAATTTCAGCAGGAGCGCGAGGCGCACTGAATAGATGCAGTAATTAGGAAGCCAGCTACTTGCAGAGGGAATTGAGTGCAGAGATGACCTAGCCTGTGCTTGTAGGAGCTGGGTTATGAATGGTTTCAAGGCTACTTTTTCGGAAAACCGGCACCGCATTCGCAACATACCATTTAGGAGGCTGGTTGCTGGTTGCTGGTTGCTGGTTGCTGGATTTTTGTTTCAGGTTGACCGCTTTGGCCTTTAAATTTATACTTAGTCTAAAGTCATTAATCAAAGGAATGATGTTCATATGAACAAAATTAACTTAACAATACAGCGGAAATCGATATTGGAAGTGATACAGGCTGCTCATGATCATCCCACTGCGGCAGACGTAATTGAACGGTTGCGGGGCAAAGGCTTTAATTTTGCATATGGTACAGTGTACAATTCGCTTCGTTATTTAACCGATGCAGGCCTTATCCGTGAATTAAAGCTGGGTGAAGCAGTTAGCCGCTATGATGCGCGTACGGACGAGCATCAGCATATCGTATGTACCGTATGCGGGCGAGTGGATGAGGTGCTCACTCAACTGCCAGCGGAGTGGCTGCAGAAGGTTGCACTGGAGACAAAATATAAAATCGAGCATGCCCAAGTCGTAATCGAGGGGGTTTGCGAATCATGCGCGACGAAGGAAGCCTAAACCCTGCTGCTTCAAACGAAGCAGATCCGCTGCACGCGGCGGATGAAACCTTGAGCTACACGGAGGAAGAGTTGCTGCAGAATGGCATGATCTGCTCGATTACGCAGCGGGTCATGATCATCAGTCCTTTTCCCGAACGTGTCAAAAGCCTGCTCATTGCATTATCTTCGGAATGCTTTGACGTATTTTCGCTGCATGATTTTAATAAGAGCATGCTGCAAAGTCTTCAGCCGGAGCTGCTTGTCTACGATGCCATTCCTGTCCTTCATGCGGTTGCGGGAAATACTTTACAGGCTGGAGCCGAGCTGCTTGAATCCGCGGATTTGCACGCAGTTCCGGTCTTGATTCTGCTGGATCAGAAATCGTATGATACGCGCGGTACTTTTGCGCTGGGGGCGGCTGAACTGCTAGTGTGGCCGGCTAAGCCGGAGCAGGCAGTCAAACAAATCAACCGAATGCTTCTAGGCCGACCAGCTATAGCGGGCAACGCTGGGGCTATGGGCGACATGCGTACATTTAAAGATATTTCTGTTGATCTTAAGAAAATGACGGTTGACCGAGCTGGGCAGCGCGTTGAGCTGACGAAGACGGAATATGATCTTCTTCTGCATTTTATGTCATCTGATGGTTCCGTACTCACGCGGGAATCGCTTCTGGACACGGTATGGGGACTACATTTCTATGGCGGCAGCAATCTGGTGGATGCCCATATTAAGAGCTTGCGCAAAAAATTGAAAGACAGCGCGGTGGCACCTAAATATATCGTGACCGTTCGCGGTGTAGGTTACCGGCTTGCGGATCTTCGCGACTGAGAGGGATCGCTCATTGATCAGCATCTTGCTCCGATATGAAGCGGCTGCGCAGTGACCTCTTCATGAAACATTCATTGTTCATTCATAGTCTATTCATGACAGCCCTTCGGCTATCCGCTATGATTGGTTTAGAGATTTAGATCAAGTCTAAATATATAAACCAATGAAGAGGTGCTACGATGGAAAACTACCTGACCACTAATTTAGGAACGCCCGTTGGCAATAATCAGAGCTCACGTACAGCAGGACAGCGCGGACCCGCTTTAATAGAGGATTACCATTTGCTTGAGAAGCTGGCCCATTTCGACCGAGAGCGGATTCCGGAGCGAGTCGTTCATGCCCGCGGCGCTGGGGCACATGGAGTATTCCGTACCCAGGTAAGCATGACGAGCCATACGAGGGCTCATTTCATGCAGGAAACTGGTACAGAGACACCGGTGTTTGTAAGGTTTTCTACTGTTATCAACGGTACGGGCTCACCTGAGACGGCTCGCGATCCGCGCGGCTTCGCGGTTAAATTTTATACGCAGGAAGGCAACTACGATATTGTAGGTAACCATTTGCCCGTGTTTTTCATTCGTGATGCGATGAAGTTTCCGGACATGGTTCATTCTCTGAAGCCAGCTCCCCATACGAACCTTCAAGATCCGGCGCGCTATTGGGATTTCATGACGCTTTCCCCGGAATCGACGCATATGCTGACTTGGCTTTTCTCGGATGACGGGACACCAGCCACATATCGCGAAATGGACGGCTTCGGCGTACATGCTTTTAAGTGGATCAATGATGTTGGAAAGCCGACCTATGTAAAATACCAGTGGAAGTCTAAGCAAGGGGTGCGTAACTTTACAGCAGCTGAAGCCAGTGAGATGCAGGGCAAGGACTTTAATCATGCAACCCGCGATTTGCATGATGCGATTGAGCTAGGCAACTATCCCGAATGGGAGCTGCACGTTCAGTTGATGCCGACAGAACACGTGGACAGGTACGCATTTGATCCCCTTGATCCGACGAAGGTCTGGCCAGAGGATATGTACCCGCTGCAACAGGTAGGAACGATGACCTTGAACCGCAATCCGGTCAATTATTTTGCCGAGGTGGAGCAGTCAGCCTTTTCACCAAGCTCATTGGTGCCAGGCATTGAGCCATCTGAGGATAAGCTGCTTCAGGGCAGGCTATTCTCATATCCGGATACGCAGCGTTATCGCCTCGGGTCCAATTATTTGCATATCCCGGTTAATTGTCCTTATGCGCCTGTTCGCAATCATCAACGGGATGGTGCGATGACCATGCATGCTAATCCGTCCACGGTCAATTATGAGCCGAACAGCTCATCGGAGAGCCCGAGAGAATCAGAGTCTCATACGGACTCCTATGTTCCGCTCCAAGGGGCGGCTGGCCGCCAAAAGATTGATAAAACCGATGATTTTACCCAAGCTGGCGACCGATACCGCTCGTTACCCGAAGAGCAGCAAGCCAACTTGCTCGCAAACCTGATTGGTGAGCTTAAGCAAACGAATGACGATATCCGGCTGCGCGCGATTTGCAATTTCTTCCGAGCCGATCGTACGCTCGGGATGAAGCTATCCCAAGCACTTGAGGTGGACATCCGCAAGTATATGCCTCAGGAATAGGTGTGTTAAGCCCGTGAGCTCTTAACAATTGTGGAGTTCACGGGCCTTTATGGTTGATGCTGACTTCCCGGTTCTTTATATTTTCTAACCCCATACACACATGTTTCCTTGAAAGGCCGCTGTTTCATAATGACGCTTTATATTTTAGGAAGGTTACCTATATCCAGTCACAAGATTTGCAGGAAACTTCAGATACAATTGTTATGAATGAGCGTATTCATCTGAATATGCTCATTTTTCTTGGTTTCTTTACTTCAAAGAGTCCAAGGGCTGAATTCCCATCGGTTGTATGCTTGGCAATATTTTTGCGGTTATCTGGCTTAAATAAGTAGTTGAGCTCTAGAGATAGCGTAGTTCCCTGTAATAGGATAAAATATAAACAATCGTTATGCCGCTTCTTGAAGAGGCGTTATTTTTGTTGAGGAACATCATAAAGTAGCGAGAATAGCTGATCTTCTAATAGAATAACCTTTCAATAAATGACATAACATAGTATACTAGGTTGATATATACGTAAACTAATTTCAGAATGACTAATCCAATGCTGAAGGTGACTATATGATGGAAGGCATGAATATGTTGAAGCCAAGATATGAACAAATGTACCTTCTGCTTCGCGAGAAAATCCTAGTTGGCGAGTATTCGGTGGGAGAGCGGATCCCCTCAGAGAAAGAGCTGATGGAGGAATTCTCTGTAAGCCGAATCACCTCGAAGAAAGCGCTGGATATGCTCGTGCAGGATGGCATTATTATGCGCCAGCCTGGTCGGGGCTCATTCGTGATCGAGCATAAGCCCCCCTTCAGACCAGGTGAAGTGCCGAGCGTTCTTGAGCAAGCCCTGACTGTGTCTCGTCCGAAGCAGATGGTGCTCGGGGTGATTATGGAGGATTTCAGCGATAGCTACGGCAAGGAAATGCTGGCCGAGATGGAGCGTACTGCGCAGGCGCTTGGTGTGTATATCCTGCTGCGCCTTTCCTTCTCGCGCCCTGAAGTAGAAGAGAAAGCGATCCGTATGCTGCGTGAATACGGAGTGGACGGCTTAATTATCTATCCGACAAGGGGACAGAACTTCAGTCCGGAAATTCTCAGGCTTGTCATCGACAAATTTCCGCATGTGCTCGTTGACCGTTATATGAAGTGGACGGATACGACCGCAATAAGTACAGATAATGTGGAAGCCACGCGCAATGGCGTACAGCATCTGTTTAATTACGGTCATCGCCATATTGGGCTGCTGGCCTCAAGAGTGACGGATAATGTAGCTATTGAAGAAAGAATTGAAGGCTTCGTTCAGGCGCATGCCGAACGGGGCATCCTGCTTGATCGCTCATCCTGGCTTACCGATATGAACTGGAGTGTGAGCGACGAACCGGCGTCAACATCGATTGACAGAAATGTGGATATGGTTCAACGCATGCTGCGGGACCATCCGCAGGTTACTGCACTGTTTGCTATGGAATATGAGCTGGCTCTTATCGCCAAGGAAGCGATCGAGAAGCTGGGTATGCAAATTCCAAAGCAATTATCTGTCATTTGCTTCGATAGTCCGCCGAGCACCTCAGCTCTCTATCCATTTACTCATTTGCAGCAGCAGCAGAAGGAGATAGGGAAGCTTGCGGTCAACCATGTGCTGAAGCATATTGAAGGGGAAGTTATCTCGGGCAAAATTTCCTTGAATGCCACACTTATAACCGGTAAATCGACAGGTCCGGCCCCCGAGCCAATGAACGTACAGGTGTAATGGCTGGCATTTATAGAATAGATTGAAAGCTGGTTTAACAAATAGTCCTTGTTTGTCTCCTGTGACAAACAAGGACTATTTTTATGTTGCTATGTTGTTATGTCATTTTAATAAAAAAATATAATATGATATATTGACATAACATATAATATGTATTAATATCTATTTACGAACTAATGAAAGCGCTTAACAGAGAGGAATGCAGGAGATGACAGAATTAACAAAGTCGCTGCCCGTATCGGTGCAGTCATTGATAAGGGCAGTAGAGAACAAGCTCAGAGATCGTCCGAAGCTGGCTCGCATGTTTACCAAATGTTATACCAATACGTTGACGACGACCTTGCGACCACAGTCCGACAATACGATATTTGTCATTACGGGAGATATTCCGGCGATGTGGCTCAGAGATTCGGCAGCTCAGGTGCGGCCATATCTGATATTGGCAGAGCAAGATTCGGAGCTCGCAGACATGATTGAAGGCGTTGTCAGACGGCAGCTTCACTATATTGTCCTCGACCCGTATGCCAATGCTTTTAATGAGAGCGCTAATGGCATGGGGCATCAGAACGATTTAACAGAAATGAACGACTGGCTTTGGGAGCGTAAATATGAGATTGATTCACTCTGCTATCCACTGCAACTTGCTTATCTATTGTGGAAAACGACAGGGCGTACGTCCCAATTCGATGAATTATTTCTGGAAGCATGTCGCATCATATTAAAAATATGGACAATCGAGCAAAATCATGATGAGGCTTCGACATATCGCTTTGAACGCAAAGACTGCCCGGCGTCAGATACATTGCCTCACCAAGGCAAGGGCAATCCAAGCGCAGTGACGGGCATGACCTGGTCAGGCTTCCGACCGAGCGACGATGCTTGCACTTACGGCTACTTGATACCCTCCAATATGTTTGCTGTCGTAGTGCTGAATTATATGGAGGAGATTGCCCGGGAAGTCATGGGAGAAGAAGGGCTTGCTAACGAAGCTGCGTCATTACGCAAGGAAATTGAAGCAGGTATTGAGGCTTATGCGTCTATTGAGCATAGTGAATTCGGTCGCATGTACGCTTACGAGACGGATGGCCTTGGCGGTTATAACCTGATGGATGATGCCAATGTGCCAAGCTTGCTCTCGCTGCCGTATCTCGGCTATTGCTCGATCGATGATCCGATTTACTTGAACACGCGCCGTTTTGTACTGAGTGAACAGAATCCGTATTTCTTCCGTGGAATCGCAGCTGAAGGAATCGGCAGTCCACATACGCCAGAGGATTACATTTGGCATATTTCGCTGGCGATGCAAGCGTTGACATCGGGTGATCAAGTTGAGGTTGATCGATTGCTGTCTGTGCTGGAGCATACGGATGCAGGAACGGATTTTCTGCATGAAGGGTTTCATAAAGACAACCCTGCAGAATATACGCGTGAATGGTTTTCCTGGGCCAATTCGCTGTTCAGCGAGCTTATATTGGTGTATTGCGGATTCAAGGTTCCATCAGGCATGAAGCCTGTCTAATAGAGGAACAACAAAGAATTTTAGTACAATTCTGCTGGGTAAACGAACAACAAAGGGGAGCGAGTAGCATGACAGGGACAAAAAAGTGGTTGGCAGGTACAATTGCGGCATTAACGGTGCTGACAGCGGCATGCTCAGGGAATACGGGTACAAGCGATTCGGCAGGCAATCAGGCCAATGCTGGCGGACAAGCGACAAAGACTGTCAAGGTCGCCTACGGCAAATGGAATGAGACCGATAACTGGGGCAAATGGCTCGCTGATGTGAAGGTTGAGTTTGAGGCAGCCAATCCGGGTGTGAAGGTTGAGCTTCAGCCGATCGAAGGCTCGCAGTATGCAACGAAAATCCCATTGCTGATGATGGATGGAAAAACGTCGCCAGAGGTGCTTGCAGAGGATTCGTTTATGATTAACGCAGATAGCGAAGCGGGTTATCTCGAGCCGCTTGACGTTGCTTCGTGGTCAGATTGGAGCAATTTCAACGATGGCATCAAAGCTGCAGTAACGGGCAAGGGCGACAGCATATACGGCGTTCCGTTCTCTACTGATGTTCGTGGGCTTTACTACAATAAAGAGCTGTTCAAGCAAGCGGGACTTCCTGTTCCATGGGAGCCGAAGAGTTGGGATGACATTCTGAGCGCTTCGCGCATCATTAAAGAGAAGCTTCCGGATATTATTCCGTTCTGGATGAATTCTGGCAAAGCAGGCCAGGAAGCAACTACGATGCAGACGCTCGAAATGCTGCTTTACGGTACGGATAACACGCTTTACGAAGACGGTAAATGGGTAACGCAAAGCCCTGGCATGCTAAGCTCTCTTCAATTTATTAATAGTATTTATTCCGAAGGCATGGGACCGAAGCTGTCGCAAGTATTGACCTCCCAAGCAGGGCAAGTGCTAGAAACCGACTTGATGCCTAACCAGAAGGTTGCGATTGTGCTGAACGGCAATTGGCTTACAGGCAACTGGGCAGAGAACGGCGGCAAGCCATGGCCGGAAGCGCTTGATGTGTACGGCTTCGTGAAAATGCCGACGCAGAACGGACAGGAGCCAGGCTTCACGTCGATGTCCGGAGGCTGGACATTAAGCGTTGGAGCAAAGTCGAAGGAAAAAGAGCTTGGGTTCCAATTTATTCAAATGGCTACCAATAAGGTAAATAATAAAAAGTTTGCCATTCTTGATGGCGCCTTGACGCCGCGCACCGATGTTGCGTCAGATGAGGAGTACACTGGTCAGCCTGGAACCTTGTACGGCGTAGCAGCGGAGTTTATTACTTACACACATGTGCGTCCTAGCAACTCGGAATATCCGGGTGTATCTACTCAAATTCAGGAAATGGTCGAGAAGGTCGCTTCTGGCAGCTTATCTCCAGAGGATGCTATGAAGGAATATGCCAAAAATGTGGAAAGAACGGTTGGCGCAGAAAAAGTGACGGCGAAGTAAAGTGCAGGAGGAGGCCGATTGTTGCTTACTAACAGTCGGCCTTACTTGTTATATTCAGTCAGGAGGATTCGAGATGGAAGCGATTAATCCGCGGGGTTCGGGAGTGAAAAGAAAGCGGGGAAGCGGGGAGCAATGGAGAGCGGCGATGTTCTTAACCCCTAGCTGGCTGCTGCTCCTGCTGTTCTTTTTTGTACCTGCGCTGTTAACTTTTTATTTGGCCTTTACCAATATGTCCTTGACTGGTGCGGCAGCGGCGCAAACAGAGTTTATTGGCTTTAAAAATTTTACGAATATGTTTCAGGATGCGACCTTCCGTACATCTGTATTTAACACGATTCTATTTTTGTTGTTCTCCGCAGTCATTGGCCAGCAGGTCATGGGATTTCTGATTGCATTTCTGATGAATGGTCGGAATCGAACCTTTCGAAGTGTCATCGGCTCTATTGTTATCGCGGGCTGGGTTGCGCCGGAGGTGGTGTGCGCCTTCGTATGGTTCGCATTTCTTAACGATAGTGGAACAGCTAATGCAATGATTGAAAGCATCGGGCTGAAGCCCATAACATGGCTGTATACATTCCCGATGGTTTCCGTTATTTTCGCAAACATTTGGCATGGAACGGCATTCTCGATGCTGGTCTTTCAGGCCGCGCTTGGCGATGTGCCTCGCGAAGTAGAAGAGGCAGCGATGATCGATGGAGCGAGCGCCTGGCAGCGACTGATTCGTATTACAATTCCGATGATCATTGGTTCGGTCGTGACGAACATGGTGCTCGTCACGCTGCAGACGCTCGGCTCATTTACGCTCATCTATGCGCTGACAGGCGGAGGACCGGGCAATGCAACCGAGACACTGCCGATTTACATGTATCATCAGGCTTTTGTGAATTATCAATTGGGCTACGGAACGGCTATTTCACTGATGCTTCTCTTAATCGGCATCATAGCCAGCTTGCTGTATATGAAGCTGTTGAAGGTGAAGCTGTAGAAAATGAGCTTAAGGTCAGGCTGTTAAAGTTGTGCCTAGGAAATCAAAATGAATGCTATGTATGATCTACATGAGGAGGATGAATGATGAGCAGTAACGTACGGAAACGCCCGAAATTTAATCGTTATATGTTGGCACGGGTGCTTCCTTATATCATTTTGAGTATCATCGGGCTGTTGTTTTTGTTGCCGCTGCTGTGGCTGTTGCTTGCGTCTTTTGATGGGAGCGCTACGCTCGCTTTGCGAATGCCTGCAGATTTGACGGCTGCCAATTATGCCTCAACGTTGTCGAGTGCGGACAATCAAAGAGCTTTTATGAATGGCTTGATTCTGGCGTTAGGACAAGCGCTGCTTGTTGTTGTTGTAGCGGGCCTTGCTTCTTATCCGTTATCGCGTTATCAGCTGCGCTACAAGCGCCCTTTTATGTACATTATTTTGTTTGCTACCGGCTTGCCGATTACCGCTGTTATGGTGCCGGTGTATCAGTTTTTTCTGTATTTGAAAATTCAGGATTCTCTCCTGTTCACGACTTTGTTTCTCGCGGCATCCGCGCTGCCTTATTCGATCTGGATGATGAAAAACTTCATGGATTCTGTTCCGCTGGAGCTAGAGGAGGCGGCATGGGTGGATGGAGCTTCAATCTGGACGACGATGCGCCTCGTTGTGACTCCGCTTATGCTGCCAGGTATTTTTACAGTAGGTATCTTTGCATTCGCAGGCAGCTGGGGCAATTTCTTAGTTCCATTCATATTGCTGCAAAGCCCGTCGAAGCTTCCGGCCGCTGTTGCCATCTATCAATATTTTGGCCAAAACGGGATTGTGCAGTACGGTAAGCTGGCTTCCTTCTCGATTATCTATACGATGCCAGCAGTTGCTCTATATATTATAGGTCAGCGATTCATGTCCCAAGGCTTCAGCTTTGGCGGAGCAAGCAAAGGCTAAACGAGGGATTGAAGCAGCTTATGCTGCCGAAGTTCCTGACGGGGAGAATCGTTCAGACTATTCATTCCAATTGTGGCTTTCGGGATTAGCTTGCAGTGCAATAAACCGAAGACCGGTTTCCGTTAAAGGAGGCCGGTCGTTTGCTGTTTGCGAACTGTGAAGCCTCTATTATCAGGTTTATATTGTAGGATATCCATTGCGATAAGGGACATGAGATAAACTGCAATCATATTTCTCATAATTCCATATACTTAAATCCCTATTGGTTTTATATGAATATCTATTGTGCGACATAAAAGTCGGTGCTAATATATAAATGTGATAATCAATTATCTATTATTGATAAAAAAGAGGAGGAATAAACATGAGTCTTCATCAAACGGAGCAGGAAACTTGCCAGGTAGCGGATACGTCGAAAAAGAATTTGAAAGCCGAGCTTAACCCACGTTGGGTGCGCGTTCAGGTGGATGGCGTGACTATCGCGGACAGCAAGTCCGTCATTACTCTTCATGAGCGGGGGCATTTGCCCGTCTATTATTTTCCGGTGGAGGACGTCCGCAAGGATCTGCTTGTACCGTCCGCGCATCAAACCCACTGCCCTTTGAAGGGAGACGCCTCCTACTGGAGTATCCAGGTAGGCGAACGCTTAATTGAAAATGCCGTGTGGGGCTACGAGAACCCGATCCCGCAGAGCGAGGCGCTTCGCGGGCATGTGGCTTTCTACTGGAACAAGGTCGATAAGTGGCTGGAGGAGGAAGAAGAAATATTTGTTCATCCCCGTGATCCGTACAAGCGTGTTGATGCCATTGCTAGCTCTCGCCATATCCAGGTTGTGCTGAATGGGGTGACGGTAGCAGACAGCAAGCGGCCGGTGATCGTGTTTGAAACGGGCGTACCCGTTCGCTATTATTTGCCTATCGAGGATATTCGCCAGGAATACTTCTCAGAATCGAACCTACAAACCAGCTGCCCATATAAAGGAACGGCAGCCTATCTGACTGCAGATATAAACGGTAAAACGTACGAAAATGTGCTTTGGAGCTACCCGGACCCGATCCCGGAAATACCGAAAATCGCAAAGCTGCATTCGTTCTACAATGAGCGAGTGGATGCGATTTTTGTGGACGGTGTGAAGGAAGCGGAGCCGAGCTGGTACCGGTCTGCGCTTGATTTCTTTAACGCCAGCGAAATTAAGTAATTGAATACACGAACGGCATAATACCGACGTGACTGACCTGTTGACAGGAGGTCTTTTTTTATTCCCTCGTTTAAGTTGTTAATTCCGATAGGTTTAGTGTAAATAATCGTTGACATTCAACTACTTACATAATATTATTGTAATACAGTTAGTTATTATCACATGTTAATAATAATTTGAGGTCAACCTTGCGATAGGAGGTCTCATTTTCCCATAAGGGAAAGTGGGGCCTTTTCTGTATCTATAGGGACTTGGGCAGCTTTGGCTCCCCAAAAGCCTTTGTCGATTATTAAGAAACGCTTTTACAGTCTTTTGGAACGGCGCCAGCCGTTAACGCATGTTTATAGAAGGGATGGATGGGGATGAGCGAGGCCGCCGTTGAATTCAAGCAGGTAAGTAAAAATTATGGCGCGGGATTCGTGCTGGAAAACTTTAATCTGACTGTGCCCAAGGAACGGATTGTAACGATTATAGGTCCTTCCGGCTGCGGAAAAACGACCATTCTGAAAATGATCAATCGCCTAATCGAGCCTGAGGCTGGTCAAATCCTTCTCGAAGGCAGCAACATTGGTGAGCTGAATCCCGTGGAACTCAGGCGGAATATCGGATATGTCATTCAGCAAATCGGATTATTCCCGCATATGACCATTGAGGAGAACATATCGGTCGTCCCGCGGCTGAAAGGGGAGCCGAAGCAGCAACTGAAGGAGCGTACCGAGGAGCTGCTGTCGCTTGTTGGGCTGGAGCCCGAAGCCTATCGAAAACGGTATCCCCACGAGTTAAGCGGGGGGCAGCAGCAGCGAATCGGCGTAGCTAGGGCGCTGGCCGCGAATCCATCAATCGTGCTTATGGATGAGCCATTCAGCGCGCTGGACCCCATCAGCCGCATTCAGCTTCAGAAGGAGCTCATCAAGCTTAATGAGCATGTGAAAAAAACGATCGTCTTCGTCACGCATGATATTGATGAAGCGCTGAAAATTGCCGATCTGATCGTGCTGCTGAAGGATGGCAAAGTCGTTCAATCCGGCACGCCGGAAGAGCTGCTTGATGAGCCCGCCAACGATTTCGTCCGGGAATTCATCGGACAGGAGCGCTTTAAGCCGCTGGTTCCGCAGCACACGGTAGCCAACATGCTGGCTCATCATTTATCGATCTACTCCCACTTCAAAGTAGCCGATGCGCTGCAATATGTGGAGCAGCATGAGCTGGATGCGCTGGCTGTAACCTGTGAGCAAAACAAATATTTAGGCATCATCGGGCGGGAACAGCTGCAAGGAGAGCAGGCTAGGAGCAGCGAGAGGCCGATCAATGAAGTGATGAAGACCGATGCTCCTTACGTGAGAGGCGATGCGCCGGTCTCGCAGCTCTTCGAGCTGCTGAAGAAAAACCGCATCGTGCCGGTAGTGGACGCGTCTCATCAGCTGCTGGGGGCGGTTACGCAGTCCAGCTTAATTGAGGCAATTGGTAAACAGTTTAACAGGGAGGAGGTGCTGGCATGAATCAATTTTGGAACACGGTGAAGGCGGATTGGGAGCATATTTTGCAGAAAACGTTGGAGCATGTGGAGCTATCCCTAGTCTCGGTCATTATCGCGTGCCTGATTGCGATTCCGATCGGCATTTACCTCACGACGCATAAGCGGCTGGCAAACGGGATTATTACGGTCGTCTCGGTTATTCAGACCATTCCGAGTCTCGCCTTGTTCGGGTTCATGATTCCGCTGGTCGGAATTGGCACCAAGCCGGCGATCATCGCGCTGACGCTCTACGCACTGCTTCCGATTTTGCAAAATACGTACGTTGGCGTATCCGGCGTGAATCCTGCCTTAATCGAAGCCGGTACGGGCATGGGAATGACGCGCTGGCAAATACTCCGAATGGTCCAGCTTCCGATTGCGCGCAGCTTCATCATGGCTGGCGTTCGGGTAGTAGCCGTGCAAACGATCAGCTTGGCGACGATTGCGACTTATATTGCCGCAGGCGGGCTTGGGGATATCATTACGCGGGGAATTTCGATGATCAATACCAATGTTATTTTGATGGGCGCGATTCCGGTTTCATTGCTAGTCATTGTCGTTAATCTGCTTCTGCTGCTGCTTAACCGGCGCATGACGCCTAAAGGGCTGCGGGAGCAATCCAAAATATAAGAGAGTACAGGAGAGGGGAAAAGGGAAATGAAAAAGTGGAATTTTACAGCAAGCAGCAGGGGGAAACGTTCGGTTCGAAAAACGATTGCTTTGGGGGCGGCAGCTTTATTAATAGCCGTCATGAGCGGGTGCTCCACCTCGGGTTCAGGCAAATCGGATACCATTAATATCGCAACGAAAGGCTTCGCTGAATCGGATATTTTGGCGAATGCGTTCAAGCTGCTCATTGAAAATGATACGAAGCTAAAAGCCAATGTAGAGACGCTCGATAACTCTTTGCTTTGGAATGCATTAAAGGAAAATAAAGTGGATGTTTATGCGGAGTATACCGGTACGGCACTCATCAATATTCTTAAAGCGGAGCCGGAATTCGACCCGCAAAAAGCCTATGACAAGGTAAAAAAGGATCTAAAGGAGCAAAATCAGCTAACGGTGCTGGACCCGATTGGCTTCAACAATACCTATGCTTTCGGTCTGCATAAGGACCAAGCGGAGAAATACGGCATTAAGACGACTAGCCAGCTCGCGGAAAAATCAGGGGAGCTTATCTTCGGCGCAAGCGAGGAGTTTATTAATCGTCCCGACGCTTGGCCACCAATCCTTGAAAAATACAATCCAAAGTTTAAGGAAATCAAAACGATTCAGAACCCTGGGCTTGCGTATCAGGCGATCGACCAAAAACTCATCGATTCTATGATTCTTTATACGACGGACAGCCAAATCACCGTGAAGCCGATTGTCGTGCTTGAAGATGACAAACATGTATTCTTGCCTTATTATGCTGTGCCGATCGTACGCGACGAGGTATTGAAGAAGCATCCGGAGCTGGAAAAAGTGCTGAATAAGCTTGCAGGCAAAATCACCGATGCTCAGATGCAAAGCTTGAACAGCGAAGTGGAATTGAAGCAGCGCCCGGCGCTTGATGTGGCGAAGGAATGGCTGACGGCAAATGGATTGATTACGAAATAATCGAATGAAGGAGTCGTGAGGCAAAATGAGTACACCGAAAAAACAAATGGCGCTTGGCGCCATGATGTATTTCCCCGCTGGGGAGCACATCTCAAGCTGGAGACACCCGGAAGCGGAAGCGGAGGGGCTGCTTGATTTCAATTATTACAAGCGAATTGTCCAAACCGCCGAGCGCGGGAAGTTCGATATGTTTTTTTACGCAGATGAGCTGTATGTGTGGGATCGATTCGAATCCGGCATCAGCCACTCCAACAGCATTAGGCCAGAGCCATTTACGCTGCTCTCGGCACTCTCCGTTGTGACGGAGCATATCGGACTGGCTGCAACGATCTCCACAACCTACAACGAGCCGTACCATATCGCTCGCAAGTTAGGTACGCTGGATCATTTCAGCGGCGGGAGATCCGCTTGGAATATCGTCACTTCGCAGACCGATGAGGAAGCGCGCAATTTTGGCAAAGAAAAGCACCTCCAGCATGCACTCCGATACGAGCGGGCAGGCGAGTTCGTCGAAGCCACGCAGGGACTATGGGACAGCTGGGAGGATGACGCGCTGCTTTTTAATAAAGAGAGCGGATATTTCGCCGACAAAGACAAACTTCACAACTTGGATCATAAAGGCAAGGATTTTAACGTACGGGGCCCGCTCAACGTTTCTAGGCCGCCTCAAGGGCATCCGGTGCTTATTCAAGCGGGTGCATCCGAGGCCGGCAAGGAGCTGGCGGCTGCCAAGGCAGAGGTCGTTTTTGCACCGGGATCGACGTTTGCGCCCGGTGGCCTGCTGGAGGACGGCCAGCGCTTGTATCAGGATATTAAAGGCAGAATGGTGAAGTACAACCGGCATCCGGATGAGCTGAAAATATTGCCGGGCATCATGCCGATTATCGGACGAACGGAGGCGGAGGCGCAGGAGCGCATTGCCATCATCGAGGAGCTGACGCCGGAGAAGCTTGGTTTGGATTTGCTGTCCCATTATTTGGGTCATGACATATCGGGCTACCCGCTCGATGAGCCGCTGCCATTTATTCCGGAGCTTGATGGCTTTAATCAAAGCAAAAGCGGCCTAGAGCGCATCCGGGAGCTGGTTCAGCAAGAGCCGTTGACGCTGCGTCAGCTGTATCAACGCATAACGAAAAAACGCGGGTTTGCAGGCACGCCCGTGCAGATAGCCGACCATTTGGAAGATTGGTTCGTCAACGGAGCCGCGGATGGCTTCAATATTGCATTCCCGTATTTGCCGGGAAGCTTGGATGACTTTGTCGATTTGGTTATTCCCGAGCTTCAACGCCGGGGATTGTTCCGTACGGAATACACCGGACGCACGCTGCGCGAGCATTTGAATCTGCAGCGGCCAGCCAATCGGCATACGTCGGTTCGCGTTTAATCGATAAAGGAGAGATGGATGATGGCGCATATTGATCCGCAGTGGTCTTTAAGGGACGGAGAGCACGAGGGCTGGCAAATCCGGGCGGAGCGAAGCCCGAAATGGATTCGCGTTGTGTTTGGCGGAGTTACGATAGCCGATAGCAAGCAGGTGCTTGTCGTGACGGAAACGGGAAAACTGCCAGTCTATTATTTCCCTCAGGATGATGTGAAAAGCGAGTATATCGCTTGGTCTGAGCAACGCGTGGACCATGGGCATAAAGGCGAAGCCGTATACGGCGATATTTCGTTAGGCGGCCTTGTGTTTGAGCGAGCCGCGTGGCAGTATCCAAATTCGGCAGGAGAGGGGAGCATTATCGCAGGATATATCTCCTTTGTCTGGAAGCAGGCGGATGCCTGGTACGAGGAGGAGGAGCAGGTCTTCGTTCATGCGAGAGACCCCTATTCCCGCATTGATGCGATTCCAAGCTCGCGCCACGTACAGGTTTATATCGGAGGCAAGCTTGTTGCGGACAGCCATCGCCCGGTCATTTTGTACGAAACGGGCTTGACGCCGCGCTACTATTTGCCCAAGGAAGATATTCGGCTGGATTTGCTAGCACCATCTGAGACATCGACGCAATGCCCCTACAAAGGCACGGCTTCCTATTGGTCCGCTATTCTGGAGGATGGGAAGACGGCCAAGAATATCGTATGGAGCTATGCGGAGGCGCTGCCGGAAGTGAACGAGATTGCTGGAAGACTGAGCTTTTACAATGAAGAAGTGGATGCCCTCTATGTAGACGGCGTGCAGTGGAAGCTGCAGGAAGAGGATCGGCTTCCGTACAAAAACACCGCTCCGCATACCTGATGAGCAGTCAGATAGGGATGGGGATGCTATGCCGTTGACAGCGTCAGCTCAAAAATCGGCTTATATCGGGTTATTTGCCGTTACGATTCTATGGGGGATCAGCTATGTGCTTAGCGCATATTTGCTGAGAGGTTTTTCCCCCGTGCTTCTATCCTTTCTTCGAATTGCGGTGACGGGCGTGCTGCTGCTGGCTATCAGCGGGACGCAGCCCCTTCAGCGGCCGACAAGGACCGAGTGGCTGCTGCTGCTCGCGTCCTCCTTTTTTTTCACACTTATTCAGCAGCCATTTTATTTTCTTGGGCTTCAGCATTCTTCCGCTGCCAACGGCTCGCTTATTTATGCGGTGGCACCGCTCGTCACGCTTCTGCTGGAGGCCGTGTTCTTCCGGGTGAGGCTGCAGGGCAAAAAGATCGGAGGAGCGCTGCTTGGTTTTGCCGGCGTCTTGATTATCGTCCTTGCAGGACAATCCGCGCTAGGCGTGTCCATTGGCGACTTGTATTTGCTCATTGCGATGCTTGGCTTCTCGGTCAGCCTGCTGTTTATCCCTAGGCTGTCACGGCGCCTATCGACCTTCTCCATGAATTTATATTCAACCTTTGTTGGTATGACGCTTATGCTTCCGCTTACGTTCAGCGAACGTGCGCTTGGCAAGCTGGAAATGAGCGGCGAGGCGTGGATGTGGCTGCTGCTTATCGCTGCGGGACTCATAAATGTATTCGCGGGTTGGTGGTGGACCCGCGGGGTAGCGGTCGTCGGTGCGGGCACGGCTTCGTTATTCAATAACTTGCCGCCTTTTATCGCCTTGCTTGCCGGTTATTTATGGCTCGGGGACCCTATTAAGGCCACTCAGCTTCTCGGCGGCATGATTATTTTGGCTGGTGTTTTTATATCGAATTATTCCGGATTCCGCAAGCGGGCAATCGAAGCGGGAAGCTCCGGATAATCGTACCGCATCTAGCGGCTGAGAGCCAAAACCGTTCCATCTACTCCACAAGGAAAGAGGTTATGGCATGTTCTATGATTTAATTGTGCGGGGCAATCTCGTATTGGAAGACGGCGTCATCTTCGGAGAAGTCGGAGTCAAGAATGAAACCATTCATCATATCGCCCCAGCGGGCTCACTGCTTGGGGCGCGAACGCTTGATTTTGGCGAGTGCTATGTTTTTCCCGGGATGATTGACGCGCATGTGCATTGCTTCAGCAATCCGCTAGAGGGATTCGTCACGACCTCATCCTCAGCAGCAGCGGGCGGGATTACCACTATGCTGGATATGCCCTATGACCTGCCTGCTCCGATCAATTCTGCTTCGCTGCTGGAGCAGAAGATTGAGCGATTAAACCGGGAAGCGCTTATCGACATTGGCCTTTGGGCTACCATTGCCAAAACAGGCGGGACCGATGAGATTATTCCGCTGGCGAAGGCAGGAGCGATAGCGTTTAAAATGTCTACCTTTGAGACTGATCCCCATCGCTTCCCAGAAATTCCGGACAGTGAAATCATGAGAGCGATGGCGCTGATTCGGGAAACCGGTCTCCGGGCTGCTTTTCACGCGGAAAATAACGAATTGATTAAAAGCTTGACCAAGGAATATATGGATGCCGGACGGCTGTACGCGAGAGCGCATATGGAGACCAGGCCTCCGGTAACCGAGACGAGTGCCGTGCTGAAGGTACTGGAATTCGCCTATTGGACGGGAGTCAAGGTGCATATTGTCCATGTGAGCCATCCGCGAACGATTGAATTGATTAAGCGGTACAAGGACGACCAGGTAGATGTTACCTGTGAAACCTGTTATCCCTATCTGCTTATGGATGTCTCCGCACTGGAGAAGTTTGGACCCGCTGCCAAAAACAATCCGCCGCTACGTCTCGCACAAGATGCGGCAAAGCTGTGGGAGCAGCAGCGCAAGGGAGGCATTAACATCATTACTTCCGATCACGCGCCTTGGGGAGCGGATCGCAAAGAAGCGGGCAAGGACAATATATTTCTTGCTGCTTCAGGCATGCCCGGCGTGGAAATTATGGTTCCGCTGCTATTCGACCGCGCCGTTATTCAGGAGGGCGTCCCGCCAGAGGAGTTCGCCAAATGGATGGCGCAATCTCCCGCAGAGGTATTCGGCATACCGGGCAAAGGGAAAATCGAACTGGGCTTCGATGCCGACTTTACCGTTATTGATCCGCTGCAAAGTTGGACGATTGACCAGACTAAGCTTCTCTCCCATTCCAAGCTTTCCCCGTTTCATCAGCATAAGGTACAGGGCAAAATCAGGCATACCATCGTTAGAGGGAGAAGCGTTTATGACGGTGAGCGGATTGTAGCCCAGCCGGGCAGCGGCCAGTTTATTGCAGGCGCAGCCTATAAAAGGGAGGTTGTCAGCTCATGAGCTTGACCCGAATACACATTGACAGCGAACGAATACGGCAGCAAATCGAAGCGCTTGCCGTTTATATAGATACAAGCAAGCCAGGCTGGACGAGAAGGCCCTTCACATCCTGGTATGAGCAAGGAAGAGAGTGGCTGCGCCAGCGTATGCGGGAGAATGGCTTGTCGGTGCGGCAGGATTCGGCATCCAACCTGATCGGCCAATTGCCAGGCAGCGAGCCAGGCTTGAAGCCGATTATGGTCGGTTCCCATACCGATACCGTTACGGGAGGTGGGAGGTTTGACGGCATTATTGGTGTCATTGCCGGACTCGAGCTTGCACGGGTGCTGAAGGAAACGGGTATTATCCTGCGGCACCCGCTTGAAATTGTGGACTTCACCGCGGAGGAGCCGAGCGAATTCGGCATTTCGACGATTGGCAGCCGCGGCATGGTGAATCAATTATTGGCAGAAATGCTGCTGCGCAAGGATCCAGAAGGATTAGTTCTCCGGGATGCCATCCAACGGGCTGGAGGTTCGCCGGATGATATCGCCGCGCAGGCCAGACGTTCAGGAGATGTGGCTTTTTATTTGGAGCTTCACATCGAGCAAGGGCCGGTGCTGGAGCAAACCGGGAACACGCTTGGCGTCGTTACCGGCATCGTGGGCATCCACCGATTTTCCGTTACGGTAGAAGGCGCGCCGAACCACGCCGGAACAACGCCGATGGGGCTGCGTGCCGATGCATTGACCGGCTCGTCTGAGCTGGTGCTTGCAGTCGAAGAAATTGCAAGCCAGAAGTACGCTGAGCCTGTGGTGGGAACGGTAGGCCGGCTGTTCGTAGAGCCAAATGCGTCCAACGTTATTCCGGGAAGAGTCGTTTTTGAGTTGGAACTCCGTTCCCTAAATACGAAGATAGTGGAGCAGGCTGCGGCGGCGCTTCGGGTGAGAGCTACTCAAATCGCAGAGCGCAGGGGGCTTAGCATACGCTTGGAGCCCTTGTCGCAATCGGATCCGATTAGGGTAAGCAGCGAGGTGCAATCGATCATTCGGGAGGTGTGCAGCGCGATCGCTCCGACGATAGAGCTGCCAAGCGGCGCGGGGCATGATGCGAACCAACTGGCGCGCATCGCGCCGATCGGCATGATCTTCGTGCCTAGCGAAGGAGGGCGCAGCCACTGTCCGGAGGAGTGGACCCCTTATGCTCAGGTTGCCACCGGAATTGAAGCGGTTATTCAAGCCGTGCTTTTATTTGACCAACGATGGGATGCGTTGGAGAGAGAGGATGATTCCAATGGAACGGATAGCGGCAGCTAGAGGCACCGAGCTTCGCTGCAAGGGCTGGCGGCAGGAGGCTTTACTCCGGATGCTGGAGAATGTGCTGGAGAACGGCGAGAACCAGAAGGAGCTGATCGTCTATGCGGCGCTTGCTAAGGCCGCGCGTGATTGGCCCTCTTACCATGCGATTGTTCGTACGCTGAAAGAGCTGGAAGAGGACGAAACATTGGTCATTCAATCGGGTAAGCCAATCGGCATCTTCAAGACGCACCGCTTTGCGCCACTGGTCGTCATGGCCAACTGCAATTTGGTCGGTCGCTGGGCGACGAGTGAAAATTTCTACAAGCTGCAGGAGAAGGGCTTGCTGATTTGGGGTGGCTTAACGGCAGCGGCTTGGCAATATATCGGCTCGCAGGGCGTCATTCAAGGGACGTATGAGATTTTTCAGAGCATCGCAAGACAATATTTTGAAGGCCAGCTGCAAGGGCGATTTATTCTGACGGCGGGCTTAGGTGGCATGGGCGGTGCACAGCCGCTTGCCGGTACGCTTGCCGGCGCAGCGATTCTCTGCGTTGAGGTTTCCGAAGAGAGGGTAGAGCGGCGGATTCAGTCGGGCTATCTTCAGCGTAGGACCGATCAGTTGGATGAAGCGCTTGAATGGATAGCAGAAGCGGTCAGCAGCAAGACGGCGTTATCCGTTGGTCTTATCGGCAATGCAGCCGATATTTATCCAGAAATTGTGAGGCGGGGAATTGTACCCGATATCGTTACCGATCAAACCTCCGCCCATGATTTGCTTTACGGCTATGTTCCTTCAGAATATGGAACGGCGGAGCTTCAGCAGCTTAGGGAAACGGACCCCGAACGCCTGCAGCAGGCGGCAGGGGCATCGATCGCGCGCGAGGTGCGGGCGATGCTGGCTTTTAAGGAGAAGGGCTCAATCGTATTCGATAATGGCAACAACATTCGCTCACAAGCGCAGCTGTTCGGCGTAGAGCAAGCGTTTGACATCGATATTTTTACCGAAGCCTTTCTGCGTCCCTTGTTTGCTAGGGCGATCGGTCCTTTTCGCTGGGTTGCCCTGAGCGGCGACGTCGGCGATATTCAGAAAATCGACGATTATATCCTTCAGGCCTTTGCAGATAACCAAATTATCGTGAACTGGATCCGTTTGGCGCAGGAGCATGTTCCCGTCGAGGGCTTGCCCGCGCGCATCGGCTGGTTTGGCCACGGCGATCGTACGAAGCTGGCTTTGGCGGTCAATCAAATGGTTAAGGAAGGCGTCTTAAGCGGACCAATTGCCTTCTCGCGTGATCATTTGGACGCGGCCTCGATGACTCATCCTAATATTATGACCGAAAAAATGAAGGACGGCAGCGATGCGATTGCAGACTGGCCGCTCTTGAACGCTATGCTGAACTGTTCATCGATGGCGGATCTCGTTACGATTCATTCCGGCGGAGGTGGTTATTCCGGCTATATGACTAGTGCCGGCGTGACGCTTGTGGCGGACGGCACGACCGAGAGCGGCATTCGTTTGGAGACGACGCTGAATAACGATACGAGCCTAGGTGTACTTCGCTATGCGGATGCCGGCTATGAGGAATCGCTGGACGAGGTTGAGCGGAAGGGGATTCGGAGAATCAACACCAATCTATAATAACTGTGGAAAAGGGAGGAAACGAGATGCGAATTTTGACGGAAGAGGACGTATGGGCAGCCGTAAGAGGAGGCTCTGTGTTTGCAAGCGGGGGAGGCGGATGGGTGGATCATGGGCTCCAGATAGGCGGAGCGGCAGTAGCGATCGGCCAGCCGCGGCTGGTTTCCGTCGATGAGCTGCCGGATGACGCCATTGTCATTACGGCGACGGCCATAGGCGCTCCGGCAGGTACCGATTGGCAAATGCTAGGCACTGATTATATTAAAGCGGTGCAGCTTCTGCAGGAAAACTACGAAGGAAAGATCGTAGGCATCATGACTCCTCAAAACGGCATGTCCAGCACGATTAACGGCTGGCTTCCAGCTGCGCTTCTTAATCTGGTCGTCGTGGATGCCACCGGCGATATTCGCGCCCATCCGACCGGCAAAATGGGCTCGATGGGACTCGCGGCCCTGCAGGATTACGAAACGATTCAAGTTGTCGTCGGCGGCAAGCGCGATAACGGCTCGTATATCGAGCTGGTCGTCAAAGGCTCGCCTGCCCGCACGTCGAATATTTTGCGAACGGCGGCCGATCAGGCAGGCGGCTTTATCGCTTCGGCACGCCACCCGCTTCCGGCTTCCTATATTAAGGAGCATGCTGCTATCGGCGGCATCTCCATTGCCATTGCGCTTGGAAAAGCCATTATTGCCGCGCAGCCGCAGGGCGGCGACGCAGTAATCGATACGATTTTAACGCAAACGAGAGGCACGATCTTGGGACAAGGGACGGTCATTCGCAGGGAGGTTCATTATTCCGGGGCCTTCGATATCGGCACGATCGATGTAGAAACCGAGGCAGGCGTACTTACGCTTCATGTCATGAACGAATATATGGCGGTAGATGATAGCAGCGGCAATCGGCTGACCACCTACCCTGATGTTATTACAACACTCTCTTCGGAGACCGGACTGCCTGTCAGCGTAGGGCATGTTGCGCTTGGAAGCAAGCTGGCTGTCTTGTCTATTCATAAAAGTGAGGTTCCGCTGAGCTCGAGCGTGAAGGACTCGTCCGTTTATCCGGAAGTGGAGAAGGCGCTTGGCATTTCGCTGGCTGCCTATGCGCTGGAAGGCTTGCAGGGGTAGCCGGATGACAAACGGGCAAAAATTGCGGACGCTTTTGCTTGACGGCAGTTCTTTGACCATAGAGGATGTCGTGGCGGTTGCGGCTGGGCTTGTCCGCGTCGAAATAGCGGAGGATGCCTGGCAGCGGCTGGTACGTTCTCGTCAATTTATCCTTAAACAGACGGAGAGTGATTCGCCGATCTATGGATTCAACCGCGGCGTGGGCCTAAATAAGGATTGGGTTGTCGAGGAGCAGGCTTTCGAGAGCTACAACCGCAGTCTGCTGTATGCCCATTCTGCCGGGGTCGAGCCTTATGCCAGCGAGCGCCAGGTTAGAGCGACTTTGCTTGCCAGACTGAACACGCTGCTTGTCGGCACAACCGGAGCTTCTCCTGAATTAATCAAGCAGTATGCCGAGTTTTTAAATGCGGGCATTCATCCTCTGCTGCCAAGCAGAGGGTCCGTCGGCGCTGGCGACATCACGCTGCTGTCCCATCTCGGGCTTGCCTTTATCGGTGAGGGAGACGTGATCTACAAAGGGACGAGAATGGCGGCGGAGGAAGCCCTCCAGCAGGCAGGATTACAGCCAATCCGTCTTGGAGCCAAGGACGGGCTTGCGATCGTGTCCTCCAATGCCGCAGCCGCGGGACATGGAGCCTTGGTGCTGCAGGAGGGCGAACGGCTGCTTGCGATTGCTGACCTGGTTTATGCGCTTTCGCTGGAAGCGCTGCAAGGGCAGCTGACGCCGCTGGATAAGAGCGTTCACCGCAGCCGCCCTTACGAAGGGCATGGCAGCAGCAGCTCGCGGATTCGCAGCTACCTAAAAGGCAGCAGCTTATGGAGCCATAGCACGGGAGCCTTGCAGGACCCGCTCAGCTTCCGCAGCGCGTCGCCCGTTCACGGCGCAGCCCTAGAGGCGCTTGGTTACGCCAAAGGCTCGCTGCAACTTCATTTGAACTCATCGGAGGATAATCCTTGCGTGCTTGAAGATGAGGGGCGCATTTTGCCAAGCGCCAGCTTTGAACCGCTGGCCTGGGTGCTGGGCTTTGAAATGCTTGGCATCGCGCTTAGCCATGTCTCCAAAATTGCGTGTTACCGAACGATTAAGCTGAGCACGCCATCATTCACGGGGCTGCCGCGCTTCTTGGCTCCGGAAGCTCATATTCTCGCCTTCAGCACCATTCAGAAAACGTTCACTGCACTCGATGCGGAGATCCGGCATCTCTCAAACCCTGTTTCGGCCGATTATTATTCTTTGGCCGGCGATATGGAGGATCATTCGACAAATGCGCCGCTAGCGATCCATAAGACAGGTGAAATCATAGACCGACTTACCTATATTCTGGCAATAGAGGCCATACATGCAGCCCAAGCCATTGATCTGAGGAATGGGATCAAGCTGGGAGAAGGCACGTTGACCGCGTATAATAGAATCAGAGAGGTGGTTCCCTTCTTGGATCGGGACCGCAGCTTAAGCGGAGACATAAAAGCAGCCTATACGTTATTGAAAACAGGAGGGCTTGACGATCAGCTGGGAGAAGCTTAGGCAGCCCGTGCTATCCATACCAGAGAAGGTATTCCAAGCCGACAGCCGAATATATAGGGGTGAATATGAGTACAAACGTAGAGGTGCGACCCATGAATGGAACACAGACCTTAAGCCGGGCTTTGGATATTCTCTTTGCGCTGGCCGAAGCGGACGGCGCTTTATCCGTCAGCGACATTGCGCAGAAGGTGTCGATACCGGAGAGCTCGACCTACCGTTTTTTGCAGACGCTTGAACAGAACGGAATCGTTGAGCGCAGGGGCAAAGGACAGATTGGCCTCGGCATGCGGATTTTGGATTTGGCAAGAAGCCTCAGCCAGCAGGTGCACCGGGAGCTGGTCCCGCTCGCACTGCCGGTTATGGAGGAGTTGACGAAGGAGACGAATGAGACGTCGCTGCTGTTTATTCGCTCCGGCACGAATGCGATCAGTATCCAGACCATTAAGAGCAAGGCGCTCATTCAATATTCAGCCGAGAATGGAAGAATACTGCCCTTGTACTTGGGCGCGTCGAGCAAAGTCATCTTGGCTTACGAAAGCGAAAAAATTATTCAAAACGTCCTAGACAAGTGGGCGCCAGAGCTATCGGAGGGGAAGCTGCTGCAGGAGCTGAGCGGAATACGTGAGCAGGGCTACGCGCTTACGCAGGGAGAGATTGATCCCGACGTATTCGCAGTCGGCGCGCCGGTATTTGATTCCCGGGGCACACTTGTCGCAAGCCTCTCCATCGCAGGCCCTAAATACCGTTTTGACGAAACGCTCAAAAGGTTATCCATTGAAGCGGTTCTGCATGCTGCAGAGCAGGTGTCACGCAAGTTGGGGAAAGAATAAGCTGCACACCACATAAAAACAGCCGCTCAACCTCCATTTTGAAGTGCTCCCTGTCAAGTAGACAGTGAAAAAAACAAAAAAACGGTTAGGCCTATCCCTCAGTTCAAGTACAGAGAACTGGGGGATTATTTCATTACGCAGCTCGACGATACTCATGGGGAGACAAGCCGTTAAGTCGCTCCGTATATCGGTAGTTGTTGTA
>NZ_SKCD01000006.1 GCF_006542765.1 Paenibacillus luteus | reverse complement strand
CATCCACTATTTTCTGCACGACGCGGATCTTCTTCAGTTCTTCTCTGGTCAATGTAATTGTCTCCTGTCCCATAGTGACATTATCTCAGAACAGTTATGGGATGACATTATCACAGAAGAACAACACTTCTTAAAAATCGCAGTTGACAACGGGGATGATAATCATTATCATCAAGTAGGTAGTTAATCCTTCGTTGCGCTGCGGGGTGAATCGGATGAAGAAGATCAAGTATTGCAAACGTAATTTGAAAAATGGCTCAGAGCCGATTTATAAGGCTATGAAAAATCGCTATCCCGATATCAAGCAGAAGAAAAGCGATTGCCTTGGCGATTGCAAAACCTGCAAGCTGGAGTGTTTTGTCGTCATCAAGTCGAAGACGGTTAGCGCGCCGTCAGCCGAGAAGCTATATAAGCGATTGAAGAAGATGATCGGATAATTAAATAAATGGTTACATTTACAAGAACGGCATTTGCCGTTCTTTATTTTTATGTTAGAATAAGTACAATCTAGGAAAGCTGAGGTGCACGAGCATGAATGATGGACTAGCAGAAGCATTAAATGAACAGATGAATTTTGAATTTTATTCAGCGCATGTGTATCTTGCCATGGCAGCTTATTGCTCCGGCGAAAGTCTTGACGGATTCGCTAATTTCTTTATCGTGCAAGCGGAGGAAGAACGTTTCCATGCTATGAAAATTTACAAATTCCTGAATGACCGCGGCCGTCGCGCCACGCTATCCGCTCTCGGAGAGCCGAATAATGAATATGCGTCCATTCTGGATACATTTGAGCAAGGCTATGGACATGAACAGCAAAATACGAAACGCTTCTACAATCTTTCTGATTTGGCGATTAGCGATCGCGAGCATGCCACAATTAACTTCCTTAAATGGTTCATTGATGAGCAGGTAGAAGAGGAAGCGCTATTCGATAATATTATTCATAAGTTAAAGCGGATCGACAAAGACAGCAATGCCTTCTATATGCTGGATGCCGAGTTTGCTGGTCGCTCGTTTACGGCTCCGGCACTTTAAAGCTCATTCGCTATTATTAATAAGCCAATTAGAGGCCGTCTACCGGGTGGAAACTTCTACTCAGGGGAAGGTCTCTTTTTGTATCTAATCTGAGTTACGGTCATAGGAGACTACTATGAAAAAATTGTGGGTAGCCGTGGCTATCATAATCGTATTATCCGCCTGCTCGCCAATCGGGCAGAATGAGCCGCCAACTCCTCTGCAGGTTTTTGCATCTCCCGCACCTCCCGAGCATAAAGGATTCGTCACTCCAACAAGTGATCTTCTACCGCTTATTCAAATCCGTGACTTTATGGACAAGGATTCAGAGACTTTAGACCGCCTGTTCGATAAGCGTGCGCTTGAAAGCTCACGTGCCGTCGACATGATTGAGCAAACGGAGGCTCGAGCTTATGGTACGAAGGCTGGGATTGTAACGGTGACGTATGTAAAAGGTAAAGCGAAGCAACTATCCATTGCGCTTGCCCATGATTACATTTATCCGGAAGACGCGATGAAAGCCATGGCAAGCATTGGGCTCTCGGGAGGCTATTTGGATCTGGCGGCTGATCATCCAACAGAGGAATATATGAGCTTTAAGGACGTGGAGGGCTTTTTTCTGGTCAAGCTTCGGAGTGGTATGCCACGTGACCCTGAGAGAATATCCCGCATTGAAGCCATCATAGAACGTGCTACAAAATAAAAAACCATTAGCCGCTATTGCTTTTCTGCTAATGGTTTTTTGGTTTTATTGGATAAGAGCAAGAAACGAGTCGACAAGCTCAGGGTCGAAGTGTTGTCCACGTTGCTCGGATAGATAGGCAAGCGCACGTTCTTCGGACCATTTCTCTTTGTAGGGACGCGTGCTGGTTAAGGCATCAAATACATCGACGACGCTGACGATTCGAGCTTCGATCGGGATGCCATCTCCGGAGAGTTGGTGAGGGTAGCCGGTACCGTCCCATTTTTCATGATGGTATAAAATAATATTTTTGCCCAGCTCCAGCTCTTGATTAAATAAATCATCATTAAGCTCGGCATAGATTTTATCAATAATGTCTACACCGATTTGGGTATGCATCTCGACAATGTTGCGCTCATAATAAGCGAGTGGCCCCGGCTTGTATAGAATGCCCTCGGGAATGCCGGATTTGCCGATGTCATGCAAAATGCTCGAATGCGCGATCCGGTTTACAAGCTCCTCCGGCCAGCCGAGCTGCAGCCGTTCATTATGAAAGTGCGTCAGCCGCTCGGTAAGATCCCGGACACGGACGAGATGCTGCTCGATGCCAGGGTCGCGAATTTCGCAGGAGATCGCAAGCACTTTCAGCATAGAGCTTTGAATAGAACTGATACGTTCCTCTGGCAAATAAAAGCCGCTCTTCAGCTTCTCCAGCTCACGGAAAACGCCGATATAGTAGATGGCTCCGTCTGATTCAAGCGGCGTGATTGTAATCGAGGAATGCCACACGCTGCTGTCCCTGCGACGGTTTGTAAATACGCCGGACCAAGGGGAACCTTGCTGCAAAGCCGCCTTCATTTGGTCATGTGTTTCCTTCGGGGTATAGGATGTTCTTAAAATACTAGCCCTCTTACCAATGATTTCTTCTGTGTCATAGCCTGTGATTTTCTCGTAAGCGGGATTTACGGCTATGATATAATGCCCTTCATCCGTGATGATGACGGCATCTGCCAGTTTAAGATACGGAGACAGCTGTTCATATGTGCTACTCATGAGGTTACTTTGGTCTCCTTAGTTCTTTTTTTTCGGAAGCAGCTTCGTTCCCTGCTCCATTTTGGATTGGCATAATGGGCATGAACGGGATTCTGCTTGCGAATCCTCGTACGTAATAATACGCTGCCAGACCTGACAGGTATCGCTTGTGCACAGCCAGGCCAGAGCGGATTCTGATTGAGCGTCCTCTTCTTGGCCGTTCATAAAAGCGGACCGGATAAATCTCGACAGCTCGGCAGGTTTGCCGCGGTAAAGCGCAGGGGAGCTGACATACAGCTCCTCCTGCGCCCGCGTTACGGCAACATAGGCGAGTCTGCGTTCTTCCTCCAGTGCTTCCGCAAGGGCATCATCCCCTGTCTGGAGAGAGCTGCGGTCGCTATGCTTATCGGCAGCCAGCGCAGAGCTATGCGGCAGTATGCCTTCCGAAGCACCGATGACAAAAACGACCGGAAATTCCAGCCCTTTGGACTTGTGAATCGACATAAGCGAAACGGAGCTTCGATTATGTTCGTGCTTGCGAAGCTGCTGAACAGCCGCATGCTTATCTGTAATATCATCAATGTAGGCGAGGAAAGAGTCAATCGTATCATAAGCGCTAGCCGCAGCCTCGAATTCGTCCAGCACTTCCTTTAAGCCCTCTTTATGCTCCGTCATTTCATGGCGCTTGCTGGTTTCAAGATATTGGTCATAAAAGGCTTGCCGAAGCTCCATAATAGCTGCAGCGGGTTTTAATTCAGCTAATGCTTTAATCAGCTTAATGCGCTCTTTGATTTTGTCCTTCTGAAACTCTTTCAGCTGCGGAAATTCAAGCAGATGGATGAGCGGCCACTTCTTCGCGCGAAGCTTATCCTGGTTCCAGATAAAAGCCATGGCCTGCTCACGGTTGACGTAGAGCGAAGGCAGCAAAATCTCCATTGCATCAAAATTGCGCCGGTCCTGCACTAGCCTTAGATGTGCGAGCAGCGGCTTTATGGCCCATTGGTCATAGAAGAGCTGACCATCTCCGAAGTCGATGAACGGCAGCTCTCTGGTCAGCAGCAGCTCGACAAGCGCTCTGCTGCTGCTCGCTGTGCGGAATAGTACGGCAAAATCCCCGTAAGACCGTTTGCCTTGTCCGGTTTGCAGTGTTATGGTGTCTGCAATAAGCTTGGCTTCCTCCTGTGTCGTTTTGAGACGCGCATAGGAGGGATTGGAACCTTTTGGCTTGACCGCGAGCAGCGTCTTCTCTTTGCGAAGCTTGTTATATTGAATGATGGCATTGCCAAGTCCTACAATGGTGCTTGTTGAGCGATAGTTGATATCGAGAACATATGTAGCCGCTCCCGGATATTGGTGCTCGAAATTCAGGATATAATCATTTTTGGCTCCATTAAAGGAATAGATAGTCTGATCATCATCGCCAACAACCATAAGGTTGCGATGTTTATCGGCAAGCATTTGCACAAGCACATACTGAACTTGGTTCGTGTCTTGAAACTCGTCGATCATCACATATTGAAATCGCTGTTGGAGCGAAGCCAGCAGTTCTCTATCGTCTCTTAGAAGCTTATAAGCCTCGAGAAGCAGGTCGTCGTAGTCCAGCTTGTCCATTTCCTGCTTCCATTTCTCGTAACGGGTGAAGAGAAGCTTAAGCTCGCGCTCCTCCGTTGTGGAGGACGGAAGGTCGCTGATGTTGATCATCTGCAGCTTAATGGCTGAGAGCTGAGCCAGCAGCGTTTCGGGCTCGTATTCATTCTGAAGCAGCAGCTCGCGCATCAGCCGTTTGAAAAAAATATGCTTTTGCCCGGTTTCGCCAAGTATGCCCTGGCGGTAGCCGCGTCCGCGCAGCAGCTGGAGGCAGAAGGAGTGGAACGTACGAGCTTCCACGCCGCTTGCCGCTTGCGGGTTTAGCATGGGAAGAGAGCGGATGCGGCTGCGCATTTCGTCTGCTGCTTTCTTGGAGAAGGTCATCAGTAAAATATGCTGGGGCTGCACGCTTTGAATCGCAAGCAGGTAAGCCGTCCGGCATACGAGTACAGAGGTTTTGCCCGATCCAGCCCCCGCTAGCGTAAGCGCAGGTCCAGCGTTGTGCCGGACGGCAGCGATTTGCGGTCGATTGAGCGAGATGCCATACTGCTCCAAGCCGCGGAAAAATCCGGCGTCCTTCTCGCTGTTGCCGACAAGCTGGATGCTTGTCTTGGCCTCGGCAAGCGGTGCAAACGGAACCTCGCCGTTCCGGATGCCGATCGGAAATGTATAATAGTTGTTGCTCACTTTATCACCTTCAACGAATTAGATGTATTGATTATAACAGAACCATATCAGAAAGAGGGAAGCCATCATGATTGGACCAGCTAGAAAAGAAGATGTTCAGGAATTTCTTCCGCTGCTGCTAGCAGCGATCGGATCAATTGCCTATACGTTGGCCGGAACGGAGAATGACGCAGAAGTCGAACAAATCTTAGCCGATTTTTATATTCGGGAAGATAACCGGATCAGCTATAAGCATGTAATCGTAGATCGGAGAGAAGACGGCATTGCGGGCATTTTGATCAGTTATCCAGGGGAAGGTGCAGCAGCGCTTGACATCCCTTTCCTTGAAAGGCCGGGTAGGGACAAGGGGGCACGTGCAAGTGAGAGTATCGTTGTTGAAGCTCAGGAAGGCGATTATTACTTGGACTCGATTTCCGTTTCTGAACGTTATCAGGGGCAGGGTGTGGGAAAGGCATTAATCGGCGAGTTTGAGAAATTAGGAGCGAAGGAGGGCTGCAGCAGATTGTCACTCATTGTAGAGCCCTATAACACTAGAGCTCACTCTGTATACCAGAAGCTTGATTTTATCGAGGATGGTTCCATTACGGTCAGCGGCAGCCGCTACATCCGAATGGTGAAGCCGCTGTAATTGATTCAAAAGTTAATTATGGAATAATAAGGGTTTGTACGGTAAGATGAGAGAGTTATTGCTAGATTATAGACTTTCATCGTAACCGGGAGCGTGTTATTCCATGTCCAATGCAAGCTTCAAATCGAAATTAGCGTACAGCTCGGGAAATTTGTCCGTCAACCTGATGGCGCAGGCTTTCGCCTCATACATCGTCTTTTATTATGTTGACGTGTTGGGCGTAGAGCCTGGCCTAATCAGTGTGGCTATGGTTATTCACGGCATCGTAAATGCGGTGCTGAATCCGTTGTTCGGGCATATCTCCGATCGTACGAGCTCCCGTTTTGGCAGGCGGATTCCCTATATGTTGTTTGGGATGGTACCGCTCGCAGCCTTGTTTACCGCCATTTGGTTTCCGCTCGGAACGGGCACAGAAGTGTTCTGGTACTTTTTAACGATCGTGCTGCTCTATGATATTTTATTCGTTATGGTCGTTCTGAATTATTCAGCTCTTTTTCCGGAAATGTTCACCACGATGAAGGAGCGGGCAACCGTTTCCTCTTGGCGGCAAATGTTCGGTATTGTCGGCATGATTATTGGCGTGGCGCTGCCACCCCTTGTATACGGCAATTTGGGCTGGGGGCCGATGGGGGCGATATTCGCAGGAATAGCTTTGGTCTTCTTTATCATCATGGTATCTTCCAGCAAGGAGAAAACCGTCGTAGATCGCGAGGAGATCGGTTTTGTTCAGTCTTTAAAATTCACCTTTTCGAATAAGGCGTTTGTTTTGTTCGTCATTGGCAGTTTCTTCGTGCAATTTACCTTTGCTATGCTGCCTGCGGCAATTCCATTCTTCACCAAATACGTACTCGGTGCCGAGGACGCAAGCAATACCATTTTGCTAGGAGCGATCTTTATCGCTGCCATTCCTTGCGTCTACTTATGGGGCCGGCTGGTTCAAAAATGGGGAGCGCGAAAAACGGTACTGATTGCAGTCAGTATTTATGCTCTGGCGATGGTTCCGTTTGTATTCGTGTCAAGCGTAGCAGCGGCTGCTGCGGCTGCCGCTGCTATCGGCATCGGTTTGGCGGGTCTGCTCGTTCTGCTGGACGTGTTATTGTCGGAAATTATCGACGAGGACGAGAAGCGGACGAAGGTGCGCAGGGAAGGCATGTATTTTGGCATGAATGGCTTTATCGTCAAATGGGGCGTGTCGCTGCAGGCGGTGGTGCTAGGCTTGATTTTGGAGGCGACAGGCTACAAGAAGGATGCCGTGCAGGCGGAGGCTGCGGTATGGGGAATCCGTTCCATGCTGAGCTTTATTCCGTTTGTCGCTTTGCTGATCGCTCTTGTATTCTTTTATCTGTATCCGACACGCCAGACTAAATCTACTACAAGAAGCGGTGACCTGGAGGCATGATTCGTTATTTGGAATGGTTAAAGCAAAATCGAATGCTAGTTATGCTGTTTCTAGTTGGAGTCGTGGTACGAGTCTTGTACGCCGGCTCCATACCGGGCGGCTTGAATCAGGATGAGGCATCCATCGGTTATGAAGCTTATTCGATTTTGCATTATGGTATGGATCGGAATGGCATAAAGCTGCCGATTCACTTAATCGCATGGGGAAGCGGCCAAAATGCTCTATACGCGTATTTGTCTATGCCTTTTATCTATTTATTTGGTTTAACCCCGCTATCGGTGCGGATGGCCAGTATCTTGATAGGGCTTATCGTCATGGTGTTGTTTTATTTGATTGCTTTGCAGCTGTTTCAGAAAAAGCATGCAGCGGTTGCGGCAGCTTTTTTCATCGTGATTTGCCCTTGGCATATCATGATGTCGAGATGGGCGCTTGAATCTAATATTTTTCCCACATTCGTGCTGATCGCCGTTTTTTTCTTGTTGAAAGCGTTCCGTCAGCCCAAGTGGCTGATCGCGTTTACGGTCACGCTCGCTGTCTCGCTTTACGCCTATGGCACGTCTTACTTTTTTGTGCCGGTGTTCGGTGCAGCCCTGCTGACCTTGTTTGTGGTGAGGAAGACGTTCGCGCTAAGGGTGATGCTGTGGAACGCTTTGGCCTTGTTTATCCTTGCGCTGCCCATCGGCTTATTTCTTGTCATTAACCGTTTTGGCATGGCGACCTTATCCTTCTTATTTTCGATTCCGAAGCTTACGGTCCCTAGGGTTGAGCAAGTATCCACTGTGTTTGAAGGTGATGCCTTATCGATGCTTGCGCAAAATTTCAAACACTTTTCTAAAATGTACCTCACGCAAAATGACGGTCTGTTGTGGAATGCAATACCGGGGTTCGGCTTCTTGTACCCCATCGGCCTCCCGCTTGTTGCAATCGGCATGGTTTACGGCGTATATCAATTAATCAAATCGTTTCGTGTCGAAACGGCTGTCATTGCGATTTGGTTTGGCACGGCCGTGCTGATGACGCTGATCACGGACGTTAATATTAACCGGATCAACATTATTTTTTATCCGACCGTATTTACAGCAGTAGCGGGACTCATGTGGCTGCATAAGCGGATCAAATATTCCTTTGTCGTTGTGATTAGTTCATTTTCGGTATTTTTCATCCTTTTTTGTGGACAGTACTTTACGACTTATGCCAAGCAAATTAGCCCGCTTTTCTTCGAATCCTTTGGAGAAGCTGTGCAGTATGCTTCTGATGAGACCGAAGGCAAGGTATATGTGACTGATCAAGTTATGATGCCCTATATCTATGTCCTATTTTATGAGAAAATTAATCCCCAGCATTTTTTGGATACGGTTGACTACATTAATCCCGGCGGCCAGTTCCAGTTTGTCCGTTCCTTTGGGAGGTATGAATTTGGTACTCCGCAGCTAAGGCCGAGCGAGGATGCCGCTTATATTTTTACGAACAACGACGCCATTCCGGATGAGAGCGCAGGCTATACACTTAAGCGCTTTAAGCATTATACGGTGGTTAGCGGCAAAAGCAATGGCACGATAACGACGCAGCAGCCTCACGAATCTTTCCTTAACGGCGGATTGGAGGAGGGCTCGCGATTTTGGGCGTTCTCAGGAGGCGCAGGCATAGGGACCAACCGACCATTCAGCGGATCGAACCTGCTTTATTTGGACCCAGGCGCGGAGCACAACGCCGCTCAAACCTTTATAAGCATGGACAGCGGCCAATACGTCCTGAGAGCCAAGGTTAGCGCAGGCGGTGAGGGTGGCATCATCGGAATTTCGGTTAACGGCGTCCAAGCTGTGGAGCAAGCGGTACCGATGGCAGAAGAATACGTGGTTGCTCAGCTGCCTGCTGTGACAGTAGCTGAGCAGGATGAGGTGTCCGTTTATTTTACCGGGGGAGCAGGGTGGCTGAACGCGGATGATGTGGAGTGGGAAAAACAATGATAAGACAAGGTCCAGAGCTCTACGAGTGGGAGTATTTGCTTGAATGTGAAGCCAAGAGGGCGGATCATGAAATCGACTGGTACTACACGGGGGCTTCCTTCGAATTAGAGCGAAACGGAATCCGTTTGGAGCTGACCGTCCAGCCGGCCATAGGCAGCAGTTGGATTATACAAGAAAGGCGCACCCATCGGGTGCGCCTTTCTTGTATAACCATTATTCGGCCACAGGCTCGCCATTAATATAGTAACTGTCCTCGCGATAGGCATGGAAGACGATTTCGATTTCCGGGATGCCTAGCTCGGCTACATATGCGGTGACTGCTTGCGCGAAGCGGTTCCGTACCTGCTGTCCCCGCTCGAACCAGCCTACTTCGATGAAGGCGAAGTCAGGATCGCCTGCTTCATTGCCGAAGACATTCGTCGTGTGAAGGCAGGCCATCGTAAAATTATCGGTACCGCACTCACAAATGACAGCAAGCTCGTTAGCAAGCGGTAAGGATATGGTGTGCAGTTTATCTGCTGGTACACCGCGAAATATTAGATGCGGCATCGCTCCAACCTCCTGTTTACTCGGTAGTATGGAAAGGCTTTAGGAACAGCTTTGGAATGTCGGTTTCAAACCGGACCAGCTTGCCCGTAATCGGATGAGTAAAGGCGAGAACGCGCGCATGCAGGCCTAGCCGGCCAATAATACGTGTGCGTGCGCCGTACTTTTTGTCGCCGACGACCGGATGTCCGATGTCCTCCATATGAACGCGGATCTGATTTTTTCGTCCCGTTTCGAGATTGACCTCAAGCAAGGAGAAATTTTTGTTGCTGCGAAGCACCTTATAATGCGTCACGGCATGCAATCCGTCTTTCGGGTAGGAGCTGGAGTACATTTTGAGCGTCTTGCTTTCCTTAAGCCATGAGCTGATCGTACCCTTTTCCTTTTTAACCGCACCTTCTACCAAAGCGACATAGATTCGCTCCTGTACCGTATCCTGCCAGCTGTTTTGGAGCTGCTGCTGAACAGCCTCGCTCTTGGCAAACATCATGACACCGGAGGTGTCGCGGTCAAGTCTATGCACAACGAAGATTCGGTTTTTTGCGTTCTCTTGCCGCACATGCGCCATCAGCTGGCGGTAAGCGGTAATTTCATTCTCCGGCGCGGCGTCTGACGAGATCGAAAGCAGGCCCGAGTCTTTCTTGATGACGATAATATGCTCGTCCTCGAAGAGGATCGATAGACCTTCCAGCGGAAGTTTCTCTTGCGGACGGTCTTTGCCTACCGTAACGGTTTGGCCGGGCTGGAGCGGGTAATTATAGGCCGTGGTTGATTTTCCTCCTACGGATACCTGGCCATGGGCCAGAATCGACTTGACGACATTGCGTCCAGCACCTGATATGTTTTTTATAAGAAACGGGAGCAGCTCCATCGGTTCGGTAACCGGATAAGACTTGCTTTTATCCGCTTGTGATTGAGGAGCGCCGCGCTTTTTCCCCCTGTGCATGCTAAAAAACCTCCTAGATTCAATGTTCCTACTATACCACGAGTGCAGCCATCAGTTCTAATGTTCAATTTGCTTATGCAGCGGTACTCTATCAAATCCATTCTAATAGACAAAGCGTTAAGAGGAATGGTAGGATAATTGGTAGAATAACCAAATGGTGAAAATGGAAAAGGCTGGAGGAAACAATCGCGTGAATACAAAATTAGTAAAGTCTTTGCTTAGCCCCTTGCTTGTAGCGGGCTTGCTGTTTGCTCCTTTACAAGGGTTTGGCGACAGTTCCGTAGCGGCAGCGAGTGCTACGAATATGGCGGTTGCCTCCGCAACCGAGCAATTGCAGGTCGTCGTTGACGGGAAGAAGCTTTCTCTATCTGCAGCAGCTTATGCAGAGAAAGGCGTTACCTTTGTTCCGATGCGTGATATTTTCACGGCGTTGGGCGCTTCTGTAACTTGGGAGGGCAAGACGGGGACGATCATTGGCCGTAAAGGCAATATTACGATTTCTCTACAAGTTGGCAACAAGCAAGCGGTGATTAACGGAAAATCCGTGAAGCTTGACGCGGCTGCGGTCGTTCGCAAAGGGGTTACCTTTGTGCCGGTTCGTTTTATTTCCGAATCTTTGAACGCGACGGTCAAGTGGGACAGCAAGGCTAACACAGTAAGAATTACTTCGGTAGAGGCAGGAGAAGAAGCGGAATATCAGGAATGGCTGGAGCAGCAGAAAAATCTGCCTACGATGACAAGCAAAGAAATCGTTGATAAGTTTGATGCAAGCGTCGTGCTCATCATGACTAATCGTGCGCAAGGCAGCGGCGTAGTCATTGGCGATAATCTGATTCTTACGAATTACCATGTCATCTCGGATGCTTCTTCCGCAACCGCGCTTACGCTGCGGGGCAAGGAGCTGAAAATCACGGGTGTGGTCAGCTATGACGAAAATGCTGATCTGGCGATTGTCAAAACAGAAGCATCGCTTAATCTCCCTGTGGTAGAGCTGGGCTATGGCTTTAATTCTTATAAGGGCAGTAAGGTTGTTGCGATCGGAAGCCCATTAGGACTGCAAAATACGGTTTCGGATGGTCTCGTTAGCAACATTGCTTACGAGAATAGCATTCGCTATATTCAAACAAGCGCTCCCATCGATCACGGAAGTTCAGGAGGAGCATTGTTTAATGAATATGGAGAGCTGGTAGGCATAACTACGCTTGGATATTCCAATACGAACGCGGATCTCAACTTTGCCGTGTCCGTTATTCATGCAGCAAGCTTGTATAGCGAGGTCACGAAAGAAACGATTGCCGCTGCCAAGTTCTTGCCATCAAGCTTGCCGGATACGTTAGTTGGAGTGCCTGAGGCGGATATCGAGAAGCTGCTTAAGGATCAATATTCCGCAATTTCGACGACCGAGGGAGAAGCGAAAATGACCAATTGGTCGGCAAAACGCGACTCTGCCGGCTGGCTCGTGCTAACGGCTGATATCGATCCATTGTTTTATATGTACTATGGTCCGGCAACCGCGCAAGAGCTGCGGATGTGGACGATTAATTTAGGCTACGAGTTCCACGAGCTGCTGCCTGACGACAAAATTCAGGTCGTCATCTCGTTCCAACGCGATTATGGCTTTGAACCACGCGGCTTTGCTGCGGGCGAGGTAACCTCGCTTGGCAGCGATAAATGGCGGGTAAGGTACTCGGTCATCGATATGCAGCTGAAAAACGAGCTGTATATCAAGCTTAGAGGCTAGTCATTCAAAGAGGTATCCAGCAGAGGCGACCGCCGGCAAAGGATGCCTCTTCTTTTTTTCTTTTTTTTTCTGTACAATAGAAGGCATCTTGCTAGAAGCGACTAAGGCTACAAGGCTGTGTTGCTGGCTGGGCAAATGCTTATGTTAGAGAGGTTATGCTATGAAAGTGGTATTGTCCACCTTAAATGCGAAGTTTATACACACATCACTTGCGCTGCGCTGCTTGAAGGCGTTCAGCGGCGACAGATTCGATATCGATATTGCAGAGTATACGATCAAAGACCCGGTCATGAACATCGTTTCGGATATTTTCTCACGAAAGCCTGATGTCGTAGGGTTCTCCTGTTACATTTGGAACATCGAGGAGACGATTACAGTCATCAATATGCTGCGCAAAATTATGCCTGAAATTAAAATCATTCTTGGGGGTCCCGAAGTCAGCTACGATATGGATTATTGGATGGAGCGCGTCCAAGAGGTTGATTTCATCGTGGTGGGCGAGGGCGAAGAGACCTTTCATCACTTGCTGACAGAAATTGAGGGTGACGGCAAATATCACATGGTCTTCGGAGTGACCTACCGGAAGCAGCGCGAAGACCGCGTGGAGGTTCTCATCAATCCGCCGCGTCCGAAGCTGAATTTGAACGAGCTGCCTTCACCGCATCGCTTCGAGGAGGATATTCCTCATTTGGGCAGCCGGGTGGTCTATTTCGAGACGAGCCGCGGCTGTCCGTTCAGCTGCCAGTTTTGCCTTTCCAGTATTGAGGTTGGCGTGCGCTACTATGATATGGAGCGGACCAAAGCGGATATTTTGTATCTGATTGAAAAAGGCGCCAAGCTGATCAAATTCGTTGACCGTACATTTAACATCAAACGGGATTATGCACTTGAAATCTTTGAGTTTTTGATTAAAAATCATCAAGGCTGTGTGTTCCAATTTGAGATTACGGCTGATATTATGCGGCCTGAGGTGCTGGACTATTTGGCGGAAAACGCGCCTGCCGGGATCTTCCGCTTCGAGATCGGCGTACAATCGACAAATGATCCGACGAATGAAGCAGTTCAGCGGCGCCAAAACTGGATGAAGCTTGTGCGGACGGTCATGAAAGTGAAAAATTCGCAAAAGATCGACCAGCATCTCGATTTAATTGCCGGACTTCCGCTGGAGAACTATGATACGTTCCGTGGAACGTTCAATGACGTCTTCGAGCTTCGGCCAGAGGAGCTGCAGCTTGGATTTCTCAAAATGCTGCGAGGAACGGGCCTTCGGCGAGAAGCAGACAAATGGGGCTATATTTACATGGATCGCTCCCCGTACGAGATGCTAGGGAATGACCTGATGCCATTCGGCGATATCGTTCGGATCAAGCGGGTAGAAGATGTATTGGAGAAGTATTGGAATGCGCACCGGATGGACCATACGCTGCTTTATTTGGTTGACCGCGTCTTTCCGTCGCCATTTGATTTCTTTCAAGCATTCGGTGATTTCTGGGAGCGCAGCGGTTGGCAAAAGATTGGGCATCAGTTGGAGGATCTATACTCGCGGCTCTGGGCATTTCTTGAATCGCTGCCGCGCTCGGGTAAGAACGCAATCGGTTCATTGCCTACACTGCAGGAGGATTCGGAGAAGGTTTCCTTTACGTTTGACGAGGTGCTTGCCATTGCAGGCTCGCGCCTAGATTCAGACATTGTGCTGGGGCTTATGAAATATGATTATTTCCTTAACCATAATTACAAGCCGCGTAAAACCTGGTGGGAATTTACGATGGACAAGTCCATTTGGAGCGGTTGGATGCGCCGCTTGGCGGAGCGTCCTGAAGAGGTATCGCCAGCATTCGCCGCGCTTGGCTTTGGAGAGAAGGAACTGCAAAAACATGCGGTCATCGAGAAGCTTCCATTTGATCTCGCAACGTTCCTTGCAACCGGCGAGGTCGTGCGGGAGCAGCATACGCTGCTCGTTGTCTTGTATGCCTTGGAATCGGGCAGCACGAAGCCGAAGCCTCGTCCGTTCACGCTGACGATAGAAGCAAGCCGCGAGGTGCTTCAGGGCTAAGGCATGTTCAATTTCCAACTGGCAATGTTGTGATATTGGAATGAAAAAGAACCTTCAATTCCGCGTAACCGCGGAGCTGAAGGTTCTTTTGTTGCGTCCTTTAAAATATAGGGAAGTATATCATTCGCCATACGATCTCTATATTTCTCGGAATGAATCGCGCATCGCTGCCAAAGGACGGAGACAGTCGTTTCACCTTGTTCGATAGGTAAGCTTTACCTAGTTGCAGATTTACGCAGGGACTACGCTGCGAAGTACGGTGAAGCTGCCCGATAGCTCGTAGTCGCCAAGGTTAGCGGGTAGAAGGAAGCATTCGCCTGGTTTGATGGAGTGTTCGCCGTCTGCCCATTTCAACTGGCCTTCGCCTTCCGCAACAACGAGAATGACAAAGCTTTCAAGCGAGGTGGAGAGCTTCCAAGGCGCAGCTACGATTCCTTTTTCAACAACGAAATAAGGGGAGGTTGCGATCGTCAGCCACTCTCCTGCAATGGCACCATCGGTTGTCATTCGCTGTGCGCCAGCGCCTTCATAGGCGATGACATTCAGTGAATCCTCAATATGAAGCTCGCGAAGCTGTCCATCAAGGCCTGAACGGTCGTAATCATGCAAACGGTAAGTCGTATCGGAGTTTTGCTGAATCTCGGCAACGACAACGCCGGAGCATAGCGCATGCACCGTTCCTGCCGGAATGTAGAAGGCATCACCAGCCGATACAGACACTTCTTGAAGCGTGTCCATAATGCGGCCCTCAGCAATTGCGGCTTCCATCGCCGTACGGTCAACGCCGTCTTTTAAGCCATAAATGATTTTTGCGCCCGGCTTAGCGTCCAAGATGTACCACATTTCCGTTTTGCCGAGTTCTCCTTCGGGAAGGCCTTCATAAGCATCCGTTGGATGGACTTGAATGGACAAATCATCATTGCAATCGAGCAATTTAATAAGAAGCGGGAACCGTCCGTTTTTCTCGGAGAAGCCCTTCGTGCCGAACCAAATGCGGCCATAGGTTTCGCGAATTTCGTCAAGTCCTGTGCCAGCCAGTTCGCCGTTCATGACCTTTGTTGTACCATTCGGGTGATCGCCAATCATCCAGCCTTCGCCAATGGAGCCTTCCGGAAGCTCAAGTCCAAAGCCCTCCAGCGCTCGTCCTCCCCAAATGCGTTCTTTCATTTCTGGTTTGAATTGTAATGGATAAGGTTTTACTGTCATTTGATATCTCTCCCATGTCTATAATATGTAGTTAAATCGATTGTACCCTTTGTGGCTTCACAAGGATAGAGGACTCGCGACTAGATCAAAAGCCCATCCGGCTGCAGCCTATCGTTTCTCGACAGCCACAAGATAGGGAGCAGTTGACCGCTGCAGTTGACGATAGATAACCGTCTGAGCCGAGGTTTGCGGCTGCTCGGCTGCCCATTTCTCAACGGCGGCCGCCTCATCGCTGCCTCCGCTGTGGCCCGGATATAATACGCAAGTGACGATACCTCCCGGTCTTAGCAGCAGCATGGCGGCATCCAGCGCGGCAATCGTTGAGGCAGGCTCGGTTATAATCGTAAGATCACTGCTGCCTGGCAAATAGCCGAGATTGAACATGACCGCTGAAGCTTTGCTGATAACGTTAGGAGCAACAACCTTTGCCATATTGGCATGTGATTCTAGCAGCAGCTTGACTGAGGGACGCTTGTCCACGTCAAGCGCAGAGAGGCGTGCCTCCGTCCGATCAAGCGCTTCCTGTTGAATATCGAAGGCATAGACGGTGCCTTTAGGCCCGACAAGCGTTGCTAATGCCAGCGTATCGACACCGCCACCCGCGGTTGCATCAATAACGATATCGCCTGGCGCGGTACGCTCGGCAATCCACTTGTGGGCCATGCTCAGCATGGATAGGAAGCCCATAGGTTACCTCCATTCGGACAGAAAGTATAGGTTAAAGCCAAAGGAGGCAGAAGGAAAGCAGTTGTCTTAACACATATGCCCATTTATTAAGCCCCCGCCTTCCAGTGCTTGCCTTGCCATGTATTGCGGCGCTTAAGCTCATCGTCAAAGGCATTAAGCACTTCCCATTTTCTCATGCTCCACAGAGGGCCGATCAGCAGGTCGCGAGGCGCATCGCCGGTCAGGCGGTGGACAATCATCTCCGGCGGCAAAAATTCGAGTGTGTCTACGATCAAGCTGACATACTCATCCTTCTCCAGAAATTGCAGAAGCCCGGCTTCGTATTGACGAACCATCGGCGTTTTGCGCATCAAGTGAAGTAGGTGAATTTTGATTCCCTGAACATCCATGTTGGCAACGGCACGGCCGGTATCGAGCATCATTTCATGCGTTTCCTGCGGAAGCCCGTAAATAATATGCGCACAGACGCGAATGCCGCGTGCGCGCAAGCGGCGGACGGCATCCTCATAGCAGGCGGTATCATGCGCTCGATTAATCAGCTCGGAAGTTGATTCATGCACGGTCTGCAAGCCCATCTCCACCCACAGATAGGTGCGCTCGTTCAGCTCTGCCAAATAATCAACTACGTCATCGGGCAAGCAGTCGGGACGGGTGGCGATCGATAGACCGACAACGCCGGGCTGCTGCAAAATCACTTCATAATATTCGCGAAGCTCCTCTAAAGGCGCATAGGTATTGGTATAAGCCTGAAAGTAGCCGATATACTGGGCGTCCGGCCATTTCTGATGCTGGCGGTCACGTATCTGATTGAACTGCGTGACGAGGTCGTCCCGTCTGCTGCCTGCGAAATCACCTGATCCGCGTGCGCTGCAGAACGTGCAGCCACCCTTGGCGATAGAGCCGTCCCGGTTCGGGCAAGTAAAGCCGGCATCGAGCGTGACTTTAAATACTTTACCGCCGAATTGCTCCCGCATTTCGTAATTCCATGTATGAAATCGTTTATCGCTCCAAAGTTTGGGCAGCGCAGTCTGTGAGTCAATCATTATTTTCCCCTTCTTTCGAAACATACACCCTATATTTTAACGAAAAATGAGTGGAAAAGCCACGTTTGTTACACGTATGTCTAGGGAACGTTCGGGAAACGCTTTAATTGGAAATTATTTTTGAAATGGTGCATTTTGGGCTTGCATAACCTTACATGAAGTGTTATATTAAAAGTGCGACAAAACAACAAATAAACCTAACATAACCCAATTGCACTTGCATTCATGAAACGTCGATAAAATGGAAATACTTTTACAATAAATCGATGAGGTGATTAGAGATGAATCATGCAACGAAAATACCAAACGGCGACAACACAGTAACGGTTGAGCTTACGATCAAAGAATTAATGGCCCTTACGGGTGTCCGTTTTCACAATAACCATGGCGTAGAAATTTCAGCTCGCAAGAAGTTGAACGAAGTGCTGGTTGAGACGTATGAGCGTGATCAGCAAGAAAATGGTCCGATTGCTTACCAACTGCTGCTCTAAGCTTGACAGAGCATCGTATATACAGGAACAAAGCCGCAGTGCCGAACAAGGGCCGCGGCTTTTTTTAATCCAAGCACGCGGTTTTGTAGTGAAAGTGAGATAATAGCGGGCAGTGAAGCAGAATGACTTCTCAAATGTATAGAAGTTGGTTGCCATTCCTCTTTACATTGCGTCATTTCTTGGGCACAATAGGGACTAGTCTATTCGTTGCATCGTCTACGATAAATGGAGGAATCACTGCATATGCGTTTAAGAGGAAGAAAAGGGATACGTGAGAGTTTAGAGGGACAGCCGGAGCTGGTCGTGCTTGATGCTGCTCCGCACAAAGGCAAATGGCGTGAATTTTTTGGCAATGACAATCCGATTTACGTTGAGCTTGGCATGGGCAAAGGCCGCTTCATTAGCCAGATGAGCGCGCGTTATCCGCATATCAATTTTATTGGTGTGGACATGTACGATGAGCTGCTTCGCCGCGCAAGCGAGAAGGCACGTATTATTTGGGAGCAAAAAGGAGAATCGCATCCGCCGAACCTCGCTTTGCTTCGGGCCAATATTGAAAATATTGAGACCATGTTTGAACCGGGAGAACTTGAGCGCGTTCATCTAAACTTCAGCGATCCATGGCCAAAAAGCAAGCATGCCCGCAGAAGGCTAACTCATCCAAGGCTGGTTGCTAAATATATCGAGCTGCTTAATGAGCGCGGTGAGATTCATTTTAAGACCGATTCGCAATCGTTGTTTGAGTTTTCTTTGAATAGCTTTGCGGAAATGGAGCTGGTCATGCGTAATATTTCGCTCCACCTGCACAAAGAAGGCCCTCGAGAGGACCTTGTGTTTACGGAATATGAAATGAAGTTTATGGAAAAAGGTCAAAATATTTATCGCGTAGAAGCGGTTATCGGTGCCGAAGCTTTAAGGAAGCATCGTGAGGCGAAGCAGGAAAAGTTGATATTGGAAGAGGCTGAGGCCAGCGACACGGAATCGAATGATTCCGCAGACGAGGACAATTAGTTGAGTCCTGCGGCTGAGCTGACCCATGAATAGTTGACCGCAAGAGCTGTTACCGTTCCAATGAGTGCGCCTGCCGCAACATCGGAGGGGTAATGCAAGCCTAGATACATCCTTGACCATCCGACCGATACCCCGATAATCATGGCTGCTGGAACTAAGACAACCATCCATATGCCGCTAGTCAGCAGAATCGGGACAAGCCACGCGAAGATTGCTGTCGTATGGCCAGACGGGAAGGATGAGTCGACAAGTGGCTTATGGCCAATGTTCACATCAGGCATGGCCTGGTAAGGCCGAAGCCGCTTGAATTTTCTTTTGACGATGGCTACGGGCAAGTGGCTAATGACGACCGCGGTCAAACATTGCCAGCCCGTTAAGCTCCAAGGCGCAGGTGCCAATAGTGCATATAAGAGGGCGGTTGCTAGCGTGAAGGTGGCGCCGCCCATATGTGTTACTATGCTTAACCATCTACCAAGGAGTCGATGTCCTTTGCCCCCTGTAGGTCTCCGATTTGCCCAAATCAGCATCTTTTGCTCACTTGTTTTCAGCCAGCCTATCATTCGTTCCATCGCTGTTTTTCCTCCTTACGGTGGCTTTCTTTATCCCAGTAGATCTAAGTATTAATTATAAATTCTGTTGTTCTACACAGACAGAACCGGATTTTTTTTGCGAAATATAAGTGTGTTCATCGCAACCACTCTTATATTGTAATCTAATCAATTTTAACATGTTTTTGTTCGCGGGGCGTAAACTATTTCTTGTCCTATTATTAAAATAAGAAGTCAGTATTGTATCACATTTACAGAAATGATGCATTTTAATCCAATAAGCTTTTATAAATGCGTATCGACGAGCGGTTTCCGGCTTCCCAAAAAATTGTTTTCACAATCGTTTCTATTTGCTGTTTAATTTTGTGCAGTTGATGGTAAAACTGTAATGGACATATTTCAGCACGTTGAGAGGATTTTTGTCGAAACAGCAAAAGGTGTCGGAAGTAACGCGCTTGTTCACCTGTTCGTCACATACTGGCTCCACATTAGAAGCAACCTTTTCTAACTTCATATCGTAAATAAGGACGTTAGTGCTAAAAACTCAGCAATTGGTTGAAAATAAGGCTGAGTCGTCGTAAAAGGAGGTAATGTGTTCATTAATACGCTATGCAAGCGTTTTTCTGACGAGATTAAGCGTAATGGAGACTTATTCAACTTTTGACAAAGAAGTTGATTCTGTGGAGAATCAATTAAGGTTCGAGAGTGTTTGCAGAGAAACACTCATACAAAGAGAAGATATATAATAAAAAGCTTGCAGCAGCTGTTAGCAAGTGCTGAACAAAGCAAAAAAATGGGGTCTCAAGGGGGCAGTGCCGCATGGTTTTAAGTGTTGTTTTTATTGCTTTTCAAGTGGTGATGGCGTTAATCGCGGTTTATCAATTCAGTATTTCGATTTTTGGCTTTTTCAAAAACAAAAGCCGCAAGCACCATGCACCGAGTAAATCTTTTGCCGTGTTAGTTGCGGCCCACAACGAAGAACAAGTAGTCGGAGCTTTAATAGAAAATTTAAAAAAGATGGATTATCCAGAGGAACTCTACGATATATTTGTTATTTGCGATAACTGCACGGACGGTACGGCTGAGATCAGCCGCAGCCTGGGTGTGAATGCTTGTGAGAGAACAAACCAATTGCTGCGCGGCAAAGGCTACGCGATTGAGTGGATGCTTAAAGAGCTATGGGCGATGCCTCGCCAATATGACGCGGTTGTCATGTTTGATGCTGACAACTTGGTCAATCCTGACTTCCTTCAGCTTATGAACGATGACCTCTGTGAAGGCCATCAGGTTATCCAAGGTTACCTGGATACAAAAAATCCAGATGATTCGTGGGTTACTGCGGCTTACGGCATTACTTATTGGTATTGCAACCGTTTGTGGCAGCTTTCGAGAACAAACCTGAAGATGAGCAATTTCCTTGGCGGTACGGGCATGTGCTTTGATTCAGCTTTGCTTAAGGATATGGGCTGGGGAGCAACGAGCCTGGTAGAGGATTTGGAGTTTTCCATGCGCTGTGTACAGCGGGGAATCTATCCGATTCTGAACTATGACGCGAAGGTATACGATGAGAAGCCGGTTACATTTAAAGCATCAGCAAGGCAACGGCTGCGCTGGATGCAGGGACATTTCAATGTTGCGCGCAATTACTTTTTTCCGCTTCTGTGGGCGAGCATTAAAGAACGCAACTTTGTAAAGTTCGATTCCGCCATCTACACCATCTCTGTTTACAATACGCTGCTTGGCTTTATTTTGACGTTAGTTATTTGGATTGACATTGCCATACCAACTACTAATTATTTGGATTCACTCTATAATTATTTGCCTTGGTGGACGGTTGCCATTGCTGCTGTAGCAGGAATTGTGCAATTCCCGCTGGCACTCATGCTCGAAGGCGTGAAGTCGTGGAAAATGTATGCTCACCTGCTGACGCTGCCATTTTTCCTTATCTCTTGGTGGCCGATTACGTTTTATGCTTTCTTTACGCAAAACAACAAAACGTGGAGCCATACGCAGCATACACGTGTTGTACGCATAGAGGAAGTACAAAGCAAATAGCGATTTCGTGGCAGCAGTACAGTCTTTCGAGGACTTTTAATCCAGCTGTTGACACGACTCTGTGGGCCATGGTATAGTAACACGGTAACATTTTCAACTAACTTAATGACGCACAAGCAGAAGCACCCGCTTCTCACCTTTCGGCTCAAGCTGGCTGGTTCGCGATAATCGATTGGTCACTCCATTATTTCAACTAGAAATGATGCAATGACATACATGTACGGTTATGAGATGCGGGTTCGAGCGAACCCGCATTTTTTTATTGCGTGGAAACAGGAAACAAACTATTTTGGAGGTGGCACGTTATTAGCAGAGAACATCAAATCAATGATGAAATCCGGGCCAGAGAAGTGCGTCTAGTCGGCGCGGAAGGCGAGCAAATCGGTATTAAATCGATTCGTGACGCTATGCAAATGGCTATTGAGCTTAACTTGGACCTGGTAAACGTCGCTCCGACGGCTAAGCCGCCGGTATGCCGGATCATGGACTACGGAAAATTCCGTTATGAGCAACAGAAGAAAGAAAAAGAGGCTCGCAAAAACCAAAAGATCGTTGATCTTAAGGAAGTTTGGTTCCGTGCCAACATTGATGAAAATGATTACCAAACGAAATATCGTAACGTAATTAAGTTTCTGGGTGAAGGCGATAAAGTGAAAGCATCCGTAAGATTCCGCGGTCGTGAGATTGCCCATGCATCTCTTGGTCAAAAGATTTTGGATCGTCTTTCCAAAGAGGTTGCCGAATTATGCAGCGTTGAGCGCGCTCCTAAGCTGGAAGGCCGGAGCATGATTATGATTTTGGCACCCAAAACCAACAGCTAACAACTGATGAAGAACTTTAAGGAGGATAACTGATATGCCGAAGATGAAAACTCACAGCAGTCTGAAAGACCGCTTTAAAATTACTGGAACTGGTAAAGTAAAACGTTACAAAGCTTACCGTAACCACTTGCTTTCACACAAATCCGGTCGTCAAAAACGCGTACTTGCTGGTCAACCGCTTATGGCAGCTGGCGACGTTCGTCGTTTGAAGCAAGGCCTTTCCAACTTGTAATATGAAGCAACACCAAATAAGCTAATTCAACCTACAGGAGGTTTCCATTCATGGCAAGAGTCAAAGGCGGTTTTGTCCGCACTCGTCGTCGCAAAAGAATTCTAAAGCTAGCTAAAGGTTATTTCGGTTCGAAACATCGTCTGTTTAAAACAGCGAAGGAGCAAGTTGGTAAGTCCCTTATGTACGCTTACCGTGACCGTCGCAACAAAAAACGTGACATCCGCAGACTGTGGATCGTTCGTATCAACGCGGCAGCTCGTATTAACGGCCTATCGTACAACAAATTCATGCACGGCTTGAAACTTGCGGGCGTAGAAGTTAACCGCAAAATCCTTGCTGATCTTGCAGTTAACGATATCACTTCGTTCAACTCGCTTGCAGGCATCGCAAAAGAAAAAATTAACGCCTAGGCGTTATGTTATAAGGGCTGTCCGTGTCGTCATTCTGATGACGAGCGGACAGCCCTTTTTGGTTCCTTCAGCAGGTATCCGTACATTTAATTGCAGAGAGGACAAACAAACAGACGAAAGATGCTTTCCCGGAATAAGCTAAAGGACAACGGGAAGGAGGGATTTTACATGCGTAATGTTTCCAAACAGCAAGTGCGGAAACTGGTCGGGAAATCCATTTATGCAGTACGTCCAGACGGTTCAATCGTCACGGGCAAGCTCGTTCGGGTTCACCAAAATAAACTGATTCTTGCTCCGCTCAAAAAAGACAAGGGCAAGCAGGTGCAGACCAAAGCTTTTCTTTTGCCGCTCGTTTTATTTGATCTACTTGCCATCGGAACGATTCCGTTTTTTGGAGGAGGCTTCGGCGGAGGCGGCGGTGGATGTGGCGGCGGATACGGGGGCGGTTATGGTGGAGATTGTTGCAACAACAACTATAACCAAGGCGGCTATGGTGGAGATTATGGCAACCAAGGCTACGGCAACCAGGGCTACAACGGGTATTAATGGCGTTTAGATGATCATAGCGGGGTGAGCGGCTTGAGCAGCTCGTAGCAGCGAAGCTCGGGATAATACTGTACGGTGTAATAGCCAAGCTTGTTATAGAGCTTGTGGGCTTTATCATTGATTTGATCGACAAAAAGCCTGGCAATCCTGCATTGCTGCGATTTTCCGTAAGCCTCGCTATGAGCCATTAATTTTTTACCCCATTGTCTGTTTCGATGATCAGGATGCGTAACCATCATATCCAAATAGAGCACCTCGCCCATGATCTCAAAATGAATGAAGGAGATCGGCGCGCTTTTTTTGGACATGGCTGCTACATAAGTAACGCCGCTGCGAAAACGCTTCGGAAGCTCGCGAATCGTCTGGGCATCAAGCTGATGGACGGAATGTGATAAAGGAATCAGCTCGGTTCGGATGAGCCGAACAACCTCGGCTTCATCATATCTGGGCTCGTATAGCCGGATCATAATCATCATTCCGTTTCTGTGCGGCAAGCGAGCTGCGAGCTGCATGAGTTTGCCCTTTAGAGGCTAAACTAGTATATGTAGAGTTGCTGCAAAATGCGCCAAATACAAAATGTGCGAAGAGTTGCTTATGGTTCTTGACGAACGCGGATTCGGGGCATATAATAAAGAAAGTCTTATCTACCACGTACCGGTGTACGCACCATGTGGTAAATACACAATCAGCAATGATGAGGACGAAGTGCTTAGGGCCCTTTTGAACAGAGAGCGGATGGATTAGCTGCAACCATCGCCAAAATCCCTTTTCTACGAGCTCACCTCGGAGCTGTTTCCTTGAAAAGCAACAACGAAAGCTGTTGCGTATTAGGGGGAATCGCAGGGCAAGCGTTAAAGTGCCAATAGTATGAACGTATGTGCACGACGTTCTTACTTGTGGAGGTTATACATCGGGAGACGTATAACGAATTTGGGTGGTACCACGGAAGATATACCTTTCGTCCCTCGTTGCTTCGTTTGAAGCAAGAGGAGCGAAAGGTTTTTTTGTTTTTTCTGAGAGGAGGAAGACTGATGGTAACGCAAGGTGCAACACTGAAGTCAAAAGAGGAATTGAAGGAAAGGCTCTCGAAGCCTGAGGTTATATCTGGTTCTGAAATATTGCTACGCAGTCTGTTGCTTGAGGACGTAGATTGTGTGTTCGGCTATCCTGGTGGAGCAGTGTTGTACATTTACGACGCGATGCACGGGAACCCCGATTTCAATCATTTGCTAACTCGCCATGAGCAAGGCGCTATTCACGCGGCTGACGGCTATGCGCGCGCTAGCGGCAAAGTAGGCGTGTGTATCGCGACTTCCGGGCCGGGAGCAACGAATCTGGTAACGGGTATCGCAACGGCCTATATGGATTCGGTGCCACTCGTTGTTATTACAGGTAATGTCATTTCTAGCTTAATTGGCAGCGATGCTTTCCAAGAGGCGGATATTACAGGCATAACGATGCCAATCACGAAGCACAGCTATCTGGTTCGTGACGTAGAGGATTTGCCTCGTATTATTCATGAAGCTTTCCATATCGCCAATACGGGCCGTAAAGGTCCAGTATTGATCGACATACCGAAGGACATTTCAGCGGCGAAGACATTGTTTAAGCCTTCCACGGAAGTGAGCATCCGCGGCTACAATCCGACGGTGTCTCCGAACAAGAATCAAGTGGATAAGCTGATCAAGGCGATCGAGCAAGCAGAGCGTCCGATCATTCTGGCTGGCGGTGGCGTTGTTTACTCCGGCGCGCATGAAGAACTGTTCGAGTTCGTAACGAAAACACAAATTCCCATTACGACAACCTTGCTTGGTCTGGGAGCCTTCCCAAGCGGCAACGAGCTGTTTCTGGGCATGCCGGGCATGCACGGCACATACACAGCGAACAAATCGATTCAAGGCGCAGACTTGCTGATTAATATCGGAGCACGATTTGATGACCGTGTAACAGGGAAGCTTGCTGGATTTGCTCCACTGGCAAAGATCGTTCATATCGATATCGATCCAGCGGAAATTGGTAAAAATGTGCCGACGGACATTCCGATCGTTGGCGATGTGAAGACGGTTCTGGAAATCGTTAATAAGCAAGCGAAGCTTGCGGACAAAGCAGATGACTGGCGTGCGAAGCTCAAAGCTTCTTGTGAACAATATCCGTTTAGCTATAAAGACTCGGATGTGGAATTGAAGCCGCAATGGGTTGTGGAGCTTATTCACGAAACGACAAACGGTGATGCCATTGTAACCACTGACGTTGGCCAGCATCAAATGTGGGCTGCGCAGTACTACAAATTCAATAAACCGCGTTCATGGGTAACATCCGGTGGACTAGGCACCATGGGCTTCGGCTTTCCTTCAGCGATCGGTGCTCAAATGGCTAACCCGGACCGCTTAGTTGTTTCCATTAACGGAGATGGCGGCATGCAAATGTGCGCGCAGGAGCTAGCGATTTGCGCTATCAACAACATTCCGGTTAAAGTTGTTATTATTAACAATCAGGTGCTAGGTATGGTTCGTCAGTGGCAGGAGCTTATCTATGATAACCGTTATAGCCATATCGATCTCTCCGGAAGCCCGGACTTTGTTAAACTAGCGGAAGCATATGGTGTGAAAGGCTTCCGTGCGACGAACAAAGAAGAAGCTCGCGCCGTATGGGAAGAAGCACTTAATCATCCTGGTCCTGCAGTCGTTGAATTCGTCGTTCGTAAGGAAGAGAACGTCTATCCAATGGTTGCGCAAGGAAGTACCATCGACGAAATGATCATGGGGGATGCGGAATGAAAAAGCATACGATCGCAGTAATCGTTAATGATCAGCCCGGCGTTCTACAGCGTGTTTCCGGTTTGTTCGGACGCCGTGGCTTCAATATTGAAAGCATTACAGTTGGTTCAAGCGAAGAAGCAGGCTTGTCGCGTATGGTCATCGTCACTTCGGGTGATGACCATACGCTCGAGCAAGTTACGAAGCAATTGTACAAGCTGATTGACGTTATCAAGGTTATTGACCTTAGTTCGAATCCGATGGTAGGACGCGAGCTGGCTCTTATTAAAGTAAACGCAGAACCAAGCTCCCGTCCGGAAATTCTCGGCGTAGTTGAAACGTTCCGTGCAGCAGTCGTAGACATCGGCACTCATTCGCTTATGGTACAAGTTGTCGGAGATACCGAAAAAATCGATGCCATGGTAGAATTGCTTAAACCATACGGCATTCGCGAACTGTCGCGTACAGGCGTTACCGCACTAAACCGAGGCAACGCCAAGTAATTTTTCAATGCCCCTATTTGAGCGGGAGTTTAAGGGGAGAACCGCTGAATATGCGTCATTCTCTGCTTAAACACCCGCTCAAAAGGGTTAAATTAAAGGAGGCAATTATTAAAATGGCAGTTACAATGTACTATGAAAAAGACGCAGACCAAGGCGTACTACAAGGTAAAACAATCGCAGTTATCGGTTACGGAAGCCAAGGCCACGCGCAAGCGCAAAACCTTCGCGACAGCGGCTTGAAAGTCGTTATCGGTCTTCGTCCTGGTAAATCCGCAGACGTAGCTAAGAAAGACGGCTTCGAAGTACTTACTGTTGCAGAAGCAACAAAAGTGGCTGACGTTGTTCAAATCTTGCTTCCTGACGAAACACAAGCGAAAGTATATAGCGAAGAAATCGCTCCTAACTTGAAAAAAGGCGCGGCTCTTATGTTCTCACACGGCTTCAACATTCACTACGGCCAAATCGTGCCTAACGCGGATACAGACGTATTCCTGGTAGCTCCTAAATCTCCAGGTCACATGGTTCGTCGTACGTACCAAGAAGGCTTTGGCGTACCAGGACTAATTGCAATCGAGCAAGATGCAACAGGCAATGCTAAATCGATCGGTCTTGCATATGCTAAAGGTATCGGCTGTACACGCGCAGGCGTTATCGAAACTTCTTTCAAAGAAGAAACAGAAACAGATTTGTTCGGTGAGCAAGCGGTTCTTTGCGGCGGCGCTTCTGCACTGGTTAAAGCTGGTTTCGAAACGCTTGTTGAAGCTGGCTATGCTCCAGAAATGGCTTACTTCGAGTGCTTGCACGAGCTTAAACTAATCGTTGACATGATGTATGAAGGCGGAATCTCTTCGATGCGCGATTCCATCTCCAACACAGCTGAATACGGCGACTATGTAACAGGTCCTCGTATTGTTACTGAAGAAACGAAAAAAGAAATGAAACGTGTATTGGAAGATATCCAATCCGGTCGTTTCGCTCGTGATTTCATCTTGGAGAACCAATCGAACCGTGCAATGCTTACGGCTACTCGCCGTAACGAAGCAGCTCACCCAATTGAGCAAACAGGCGCACAGCTTCGCGAATTGATGCACTGGATCAAGAAGTAATAACAGATAGATGGATTGACCATATCCCGGCTCGCCGGATCGCTGGACGATACGGATTGCGTATCGCCCAGCGGCTTCCGTATGCGTGCCGGGATCATTCTGTTCACGGAGGTGCAATGCACAAATGCGGAAAATTTATGTTTTCGATACAACGCTTCGTGACGGAGAGCAATCTCCGGGTGTAAACCTGAACACGAAGGAAAAGGTAGAGATTGCTCTTCAGCTTGAGCGTCTCGGCGTGGATCGGATGGAAGCCGGCTTCCCTGCTGCTTCTCCCGGGGATCTTGCTGCGGTTAACGCAGTAGCACGCGCGGTCAAAAATTCCACAGTTATCGGCTTGTCCCGCTCGCGTGAGCAAGATATTGATGCTGTTCGTGAAGCGCTCATTGGCGCACAAGATCCTTGCATCCACGTTTTTCTTGCGACTAGTCCTATCCATCGCAAGCATAAGCTGCGCATGGAGAAGGAGCAGGTGCTTGAGACGGCAGAACGTTCCATTCGTTATGCGAAAAAATATTTTGACAAGGTTGAATTCTCAGCTGAGGATGCTGGCCGCACTGAGCTTGATTTTCTGTGTGAGGTCGTTGAGATGGCGATCAAAGCAGGAGCAACGGTTGTTAACATTCCCGATACGGTAGGTTATTTGAACCCGCTAGAATTCGGCAATATCTTCAAAACCTTGAAGGAAAACGTTCCGAATATCGAGAAGATACAGCTAAGCGCGCATTGTCATAACGATTTGGGCATGGCAACAGCCAACTCGCTGGCGGCTATCTTAAACGGTGCGGATCAAATTGAGGGAACCATCAACGGGATCGGCGAGCGTGCAGGCAACACAGCAATTGAAGAGATTGCAATGGCGCTAGCGACGCGTCCTGATTATTTTGGCGCTCAAACGACGCTGAATCTGAAGGAAATCGCCAAGACAAGCCGCCTTGTCAGCAAGCTGACTGGCATGGTCGTTCCAGGCAATAAGGCGATTGTAGGAGCTAATGCGTTCGCGCATGAATCAGGCATTCACCAGGATGGCATGTTGAAGGAAAAAACAACCTATGAGATTATTTCTCCGGACATGATTGGTTTGAAGGAGTCTAAGCTTGTACTTGGCAAGCACTCTGGACGCCATGCATTCCGTGAGAAGCTTATCGATCTTGGTTATGAGATTGAAGAGGAAGCAATGAATGCGGCCTTCGCTAAATTCAAGGATTTGGCAGATCGCAAGAAAACGGTAAGCGATGAGGATATTCTTGCTTTAATTGAAGAGAAACTCATTGATACGCCGGAAATCTTCAGCTTGGAAACAATTCAAGTAAGTTATGGCAACCAATCGACGCCAAGCGCATCCGTACGGATTCGCAAAGCCGAAGGTGAGGTTGTGGAGGAAGCGGCAGTCGGCAACGGCTCCGTGGACGCCATCTATAACGCGATTGATAAAGTGACACAGGAAGCTGTGGAGCTTGAAGATTATTCGATTAAATCCGTATCGCAAGGCAAGGACGCACAAGGCGAGGTTCATGTGGTTCTGAAGCAGGAAGATATTTCTGCTCAAGGCCGTGGACTTAGCACGGATATCCTTGAAGCGAGCGCACGGGCTTACATCGATGCTTTGAATCGATTGATCGATAAGCGCAAGACGCCAGGCCGCAGCGACAAGATGAGCCTGATTTAAATAACAACAGTCAATAAGGCAGTCCGCTAAGGGAAATTCCGCAGTGGACTGTCTTTATTCATGAAGAAGGCTAGTTATTGTCATTTCTTAGCATGCAATGGCTTGCTTGGCCACTCTATAGTCATAGGCTATAGAGCCAATAGATTTTATATCTTTGTAATCACTCCGGATTTGTGGTACAAATGATAATAGAATGAGAATGAGTCTATAAGCTCGTTCGTTTCACGGGCAGCCGCTCAATGAACGGACAAGCTTAACTGAAAAAGAGGAGTGTTACATTTATTATGTCAGACGTAAAAAAAATTGCAGTTATTGCCGGCGACGGTATCGGACCTGAGGTTGTTGGCGAAGCGCTTAAAGTACTTAAAAAAACCGAAGAGCTTTATGGCTACAAATTCGAAACGGAGCATGGCTTGTTCGGCGGTATTGCTATCGACGAGAAAGGTACGCCATTGCCGCAAGAGACGCTTGACCTTTGCAAAGGTGCAGACGCTGTATTGCTTGGTGCCGTTGGTGGCCCGAAATGGGACAACAACTCGAAAGAGCTTCGCCCTGAAACAGGCTTGCTTGGCATTCGAAAAGCACTTGGTTTGTTCTCGAACATCCGTCCTGCAACGGTATTTGACTGCTTGAAAGAAGCATCGACACTGAAGCCAGAAGTGCTTGAAGGTACGGACCTAATCGTTGTCCGCGAACTTACTGGCGGTATTTATTTCGGTGAGAAGTTCCGTCGTGAAGGTGCTGGCGGCGAAGAAGCGGTAGATACTTGTGTATATAATGTACAAGAAATCGAGCGTATCGTTCGTCAGGCATTTGATATCGCAATGACTCGCGGCAAGCGTCTTGCTTCCGTTGATAAAGCGAATGTGCTTGAAACCTCCCGTCTATGGCGTGAAGTGGTAAACCGGATCGCTCCTGAATATCCAGAGGTTGAGCTTGAGCACGTATTGGTTGATAACTGCGCGATGCAGCTGCTTCGCCGTCCTTCGAGCTTTGACGTTATCGTAACTGAAAATATGTTCGGCGATATCCTTAGCGACGAGGCTGCTATGCTTACAGGTTCCATTGGCATGTTGTCTTCCGCTTCGCTTGGCGAAGGAAGCTTCGGTTTGTACGAGCCGGTACACGGCTCTGCGCCTGACATTGCTGGCCAAGGCATCTCGAACCCGATCGCAACGATTCTATCGGTAGCCTTGATGTTCCGTCTGACATTTGGTTATCACGAAGCTGCAGCGGCTATTGAAGCGGCTGTAAAAGAAGTGCTGGATGCAGGTCACCGTACTGGCGATATCGCAGTGGATAAGAGCCAAGCGATCGGTACAACAGAAATGGGCGATTTGATCGTAGCAGCACTTAAAAAGTAATTCCAGTTTATAATTATTATAAATAAATATTGATTATAATATTGACTTCATTCTAGACTAGTGATAAGATTTACTAGGTAGTCACACAGATGAAGTAGCATAAACAATAAAAATTTATGGATAGGTCAAGGAGGTTTTCTATTATGGCAGAGCGTTTGGTAGGCCGTCAGGCCCCAGATTTTTCAATGGAAACAGCAACAGGAGACGGTAAGGATTTCGGTACAGCATCACTTGCAGATTACAAAGGCAAATGGCTGGTATTGTTCTTCTATCCACTAGATTTCACTTTTGTATGCCCTACAGAAATCACAGCTTTGAGCCTTGCAGCTGCTGAATTCAAAAAATTGGACACTGAAATTCTTGGTGTCAGCGTAGACAGCAAACATAGCCACCGTGCATGGATCAACACGCCGGTTAACGATAATGGCCTTGGCCAACTTGAATTCCCGCTTGCTGCCGATATCACGAAAAGCGTTGCTCGTGACTACGGTGTGTTGATCGAAGAAGAAGGTATCGCGCTTCGCGGCCTGTTCATCATCAACCCAGAAGGCGAAGTACAATACCAAGTGGTTAACCACAACAATGTAGGCCGCAGCGTTGACGAGACGCTTCGCGTATTGCAAGCTTTGCAATCCGGCGGACTTTGCCCAATCAACTGGAAACCAGGTCAACAAACATTGGTAGCGAAATAAGTATTTCCTGCCGAAACCCGCGCCATTTTATGGTGCGGGTTTCTTTTTTTATGCAAACCTATTTCAAATGACTAAGTAAAGCGCAGAATGGGGTTGTACATAGGCTGTTAAACTTGTTTATCACTCGTAATGAAAGGGGAGCTCGATTATTTAACCATGGACAATGGGATACGAAAGCAGGAATTTCGGCCATGCAGGGCGAATAGAATATACTTAACACCAATGATGAAGAAATGCTAGATTTGGACTAACTCTATCTATTGCTGATTACGAAATAGGTATAATGGTTAAAACTTAAATGATGCTTAAAGAATAGGTTTGCTTCGCAAACCTAAGTAGATGCTTACGAAGTTGGTTTGCTTCGCAAACCATTGAGGAGGGGTCGTCAATGAGTTTTTGCTGTGGAGCTAGTATGATCGGTACAAAAGGTACGTTGAAGCATTTCCGAACCCATATACATAATGTTCCTATTGTGTTTTGTCCAGTATGCCATCGCGTTGACATTCATTACTTAGTTGAAAATGAATATGAAATATTAGCCGAATATGCGCATGGAGATGGCGCGGCTGAAGTGGATTTCCAGGAATATGTTGAGCAAGAAGGCAAGGCGCTGCTTGAAAACTGCGTCAATCATGAGAATGAAGATCCGATGGATGTGGTCCATAGTCAAATTGATATGGCGCTTGATTTGCTTAGTTTTGCGAAGCAGATTGAGGATACGGAATGGCAGCTTGTGTTGAAGAAGCGTCTTGCGATGCTGAACAATAGAAGAAACAAGCTTCGTCAACGTCGTACCTCCGTTTAGTTTTTTAACTCGAATGGTGAGCCTCCACTCCGGAGGCTTTTCTTTTTTTCAATAAATGAAAATGTTCTCATAATGTACCCCCTGAAACCGGTCAGACAGAAACGAATCATACTAGTAGTGAGGTGGAGCGGTTGTTACTTGTATTGTTCAAACGCTTTCTGCGGAAGTCAGTTGCCGCAGACGTTGTAGAGGATGAGCGGAAGCTTGTTCCCGAACAATCTGTTGCTCGCATTCGTCAAGGTGACGAGCTGCTTCGCGAGCAGTTCATAGCAGATTACAAGCCTTATATATTGAAAGTAACAAGTCGATTTTGCAAACGGTACATCGATCCGAACCGAGATGATGAATTCAGTGTGGCGCTGTTAGCCTTCAATGAAGCGATCAATCAGTTCGATAGCGATGCAGGAAAATCCTTTATCGGTTTTTCTGAAACTGTCATTCGCCGTCGGCTTATTGACTATGTCCGAAAAGAACAAAGGCATGCGAAGGTAGTTCCTTACAGCATGTTCGACTCTGAGGATGAAGAGCAGCCTCATTATAATTCCGTAGAGACTAGGCAAGCGCTATCCGCATTTGAACTCAAGCGAACAGAGGACGAGAGACGGCTGGAGATCGGGGAGCTGAATCAGGAGCTCATTCGAGTTGGCATTTCCTTTACGGAGCTTGTGGAGCATTCTCCGAAGCATGCGGACTCAAGAAGGCTGCTGATCGGAATCGCACAGACGCTTGTCAGCGAAGCAGGCTTGATGGATTCATTAAGGGAAACGAATAAGCTAGCCGTGAAAGAGCTAACGGAAATGTGCGGTGTATCTCGTAAAACGATAGAACGGAATCGAAAATACATTATCGCCATCGCGATTATCATATCGGGTACATATCCATTTATGCATGATTATTTGGACATAGATGATAATTTCAACCAGACGAATAAGGAGGCAAGTAAATGAAACGTGGAGTTGTTATGAGCATTCATAAGCAGCATGCAGTAGTAATGACGGCTGACGGTCAATTTTTGCAAGCCCCTATTCAAGGTACGCCGCAAGTCGGTGAAGAAATTACGTTTGAGGAGGAGTACCGAAAGCTGCGAAAGTTTAAACCTGTTTATTGGTATAGCGGCGCAGCTGCAGCTGTTGTTTTGCTGATGCTCCTGCCGTTTTGGTTTTATATGCAAAAGGATATGCATCCTGTCGTTGCTTACATGAGCATGGATATTAATCCAAGTGTAGAGCTTGGAGTAGACAGCCAAGGAAAGGTGCGTGAGCTTCACGCGCTTAACGAAGACGGAGAGCTGATCATCCAAGGCTTGGAGTACAAAGGCGTGAATGCGGAGGAGGTAGCCGCTTCCATATTGCAAAGGGCTAAAGGCTCACATTATCTCGACACGCCGGACAAGGATATTTTCATAACAAGTATGCTCGTGGAAGGGAATTCCGCACTTCAGCTCGATTTTGAGAATATTTTGACGGGAAAAGTCGATCAGACGCTGCGAAGTTTGTTGGCTCAGCTCGCAGCGGAGGCAGTCAGCGCAAATGTTACGACTTTGTCGATACCAAGCGAGCTTCGGGACGAAGCGGCTGCAAACGGAATATCTTCAGGAAAAATGGCTGTTTATTTAATGGCGAAGGATGAGGGCTACGAGCTTGAATTGGAGCAGTTGAAGCAGCAATCGATCGATAAGGTTACCGAGCCGATTGGCGGCGTCAAGACTATTGTGGACAAAGCAGCTGACAAGAGCAAGGAAAAGCTGAAGCAGCTAGTTGAGCGTGAGAAAGAGGAAAAAGTAAAACAAGCCCAAAGCACCGTTAAGCCTGCTGCAGCGAAGCCAAGCGCGACGCCAAATGCGAGCAAGCCTCCGAAAGCGGCAAAGCCGCAGAAGCCCACGGCTAGTGAAATAAATAAAGGCGGAGCTACCGCGAAGCCTAATAAAAACGGGACATGGGGCGGCAATCAGCCGACGAAGCCCGACAAATCTAACAAGCCAAGTACGCCTCATAAACCGAATACAGAAAAGAATGACAACAAGAAAGACGATAAGAAGGATGATAAGAATAACAACAAGGATAAAGACAAGGATAAAGACAAGGATAAAGACAAGGATAAGTGGGGGAATTGGAAAGATTCCAATAGCAAGGATCATAGCGATAATGAAAATAGCAATTGGGGAAATGATGATAACAATGATCGTCAATACGACCGAAACGGTTGGAAAAAAGGAGATCGGAACAACGAAAAGTGGGAGGACAAAAGAAAGGAAACAAAGCAGGATAAAGAGAAGCACCGTGGTCGGGATGACCGATCACGTGCATGAATTTGTGCAGTACAAAGCTTCTAAATGAAGGAGTTTGGATGTGTAGGCTAAAGTCCTATTATGTGGAATGGGTGACTAAAAGCCTATCTCCGTAACAAAATTCGACAGGATTTCCGATTGACAGCTATTGTAAGCTCGCCCTATGATTAGTAGTAACTGTAACCGTTATCTTATCGACGTTGCCGGGGAGGAGTACATGATGCAGGCCATTCGAAAGCGCTATTTCCCGGCGCTTGCCGAGTATATACGAAGTGGTAAGGAAGTGTCGCTATTCCACGCCAATGAGCTTGGCAAGGAGCTTTACGGAATAAACCCTGAAGAAATTATTGCTGTACATGAGGAATGTATTCAAGCTTTGGCTGCCAATGTAGATTCTGATGAAGCTGTTAGGCTGTACAATCGCTCTTTCGTTTTTTTGATGGAAATCATGGTCTCATGCCGTTTTCGTTTGAGGCCAGAACAGACGACTGAACAGAAATTTACCGAAATGCGGGAAATGTTGTTTCGTTCCAACCGTTCGTTTGAAATGGTTAAGAACAAATATGAAAACGTACTTCAGCACATGGATAGTGGCATTGCTTTGTTCGACAATGATGGCATTTTGTCATTCATCAATGTGCAGATGGCCAAGCTGCTGGATATTCCGAGGAAGACGTTAATCGGCTGTACGATCAAGGAAATATTAAGGCATCGCCAACTTACGAGCACAACAAAACGAACGGTTCTTAGGCTTTATAAAGAAATGTTTCTGCTGCGTGGACGTTATTATGAATTTCAGCATAAGGATGGCAAGCATTTGCTAGTGACGGTCACCTATGGCGACCAATTAGATGGTGATTTTCTCATTAGCGTCAAGGATGTTTCGGAGTACAAACAGATTGAGCAGACGGCTCTGCAAAATGACAAGCTTGCCATGCTTGGTAAGATCGCGGCTGCAATAGCACATGAGATTCGGAATCCATTAACAAGCATCCGCGGCTTTATTCAGCTCCTTCGGCCTTATTTGCTGGAAGTAGGCAAGGAAGAATACGCAAGAATTATTTTAACGGAAATCGACCGGGCCAACGACATCATTTATGAATTTTTGAATTCTTCCAAGCCGTCGGCGCCAATGAAGCAATTGGTTCCCATTGATCATTTGATCAAGGAGGTCGTGCTGTTAACCGAGAGTGAAGCATTGATGCGAAATTGCGAAATCAAGTCGGAATGCTATTACCCAGGTCCCTTGGTATCCATAGACGTTAAACAGGTTAAGCAGGTCATCTTGAACATTGTCAAAAACTCTCTTGATGCCATTGAAGAAGTACAGAGCGAGCGAAGAGGCTTGATCGAAATCATTACTCGAAGCACAGGAAAAACCGCCGAAATCCTTCTTAAGGATAACGGAAAGGGAATGGACAAGGCCACGATGAGCAGACTGTTTGATCCATTTTTCACAACGAAGCAAGCGGGTACCGGTCTTGGATTATCGGTGAGCTACCGTATTGTTCGCAACCACAGCGGTACGATCCGGGTTGAAAGCGAAGCGGGGGTAGGAACGGAGTTTATTATTACTTTGCCATTGGCGGAATAATGGGCAGAGAGCGGCATATACAGGGTATATTAGCAGTCAGAGAGATGAAACCGGAGCTCTTCTCCCCTATGTGGAGAGGGCTTTTTGTTATGCTAAACTCGCAGATTGACATCCTCACATAGCGAATATAAACATGGAAATGTCAAAGGACGTTCGGTATAATGGGTTTGAAAATATGTTAATTATAAGTCATTAGGTTGGTTACATATTCTAGTTTATCAAGCTTAAACGGTTGCTGCTGCTCTTTGTTGGGATCGGCATGTTTCACGGAGAAAGATAAGAATTTCGTTAAGTTGATAAACGTTATCTATTCTAAATTTTCAAATCGGAAAGCGAGGCTACACTAATGAGCGTTCAATTGACTTATGGAGTACGAGGTTCAGAACACGCAGCTCCAGATGCTGTAGTGAGATTCGTTAGCAAGAAAGAATTGATTCACGGGGAAAATGCGGGACCCATTATCCAGCCGCAAATCGATGAAGCGCTTAGAGGGTTATATGCAAAAGGATTGTTTAAAGCAGATCCGGAGCAAACGGAAACCGTAACTACTTTAGGGCTATATCCGGCGGCACATATTGTTTTCGCCGGTGTTGATCAGGACGGGGGAGCAAGAGGGCTGCGTCTCGCCGCTGCAGCAGTAGCAAAGGCTTTGAAGAAATTTAAGGCTGAGCATGTTCAAATTCTGCTATCAGAAGCTTTGACGAATAGTGTAGGGAACGATATTGGTGCTGAACGTGCGGCTCAGGCGCTTACAGAAGGATTGCTGCTTGCCTTGCATGTGCGCCAACCGCTTAAACGCGAGCAAAATGAACGTTTCGGATTAAAGGATGTTGCTTTTGTACCACAGGGCACGGCGATAGCAGGACAAGATGCTCCATTGTGGGAGCAAGGGATAGCTAAAGGCAAGCTGTATGTCGAAGGGGTAAACTTGGCCCGTGATCTGACGAATTTGCCTGGCAATGATCTTACGCCTGAACGACTGGCCTATCATGCGGAAGAGCTGGCAAGGGAGTTGGATCTGGAGATTGAAGTGATCGATGAATGGAGCGCGGCTGAACAGCGGATGGGCGGATTGCTTGGCGTAGGCCAAGGCAGCATCAATCCTCCACGCATGATTGTGATTCATTATAAAGGAGATTCCAGCACGGAAGAAGCTTGGGGTCTCGTCGGAAAAGGCATTACGTTTGATACAGGCGGTATATCGTTGAAGCGGGCAGAGGGTATGCAGGAAATGATCTCGGATATGGGCGGAGCCGCCGCAGTGCTTGGTGCGATGCGTATTATCGGAGAGCTGAAGCCGGCAATTAATGTGATTGCGGTCATTCCAACTGCCGAGAATATGCCTTCCGACCGCGCGATTAAGCCTGGCGATGTCCTGCGGATGATGAGCGGCCATACGGTAGAGATCGTGAATACGGATGCTGAGGGTCGTTTGGTGCTCGCGGATGGTTTGACGACTGCGATTACCAGAGGTGCTACTCGACTAGTGGATGTAGCGACATTGACTGGAGCGGTTTCTGTTGCGCTTGGACTTGAGGCTACTGGTGCCGTAACGAACAATGATGAGCTGTTCAAACAGGTGCAAGCAGCGTCCGAGCGCTCGGGAGAAAGAATTTGGCAATTGCCTGCCTATCCGGAATATAAGAAGCAGATCAGGAGTGATGCAGCGGATTTAAAAAATAGCGGCGGCAGGTATGGAGGAACGATTACAGGCGGATTGTTTATCGGCCACTTTGCAGAAGGTTTGCCGTGGGTGCATTTGGATATTGGCGGTACAGCTTGGCTTGATACGAGCAGAGGCTGGGAGCCGAAAGGCGCTACCGGCGTCATGGTCAGGACGTTGGTTGAGCTGGTGCTGCAAAGTAAATAAACAGCAATGTATATGACAAAATAACAACTTAAGCGTGATTCAGTGGCAGCCGTTCAATCAATTGAAGTCTGTCAGTCTAATTAAAATCATGAAATAAAAGGAGGTCCGCTGCTTTCAGTGGACCTCCTTTATTTAAATATAAGTTTTTATAGGTTTCACGCGATAAAGTATCTTTCTATTTCTACGAGAAAGAAATGCGGGAGAATGGATGCTTGCTAATCCGATAAAGGTAGAGATTGTTTTTTTTGGAAATATGGCTTGACGGATTTCTTATACCATGTACTCTTATAGGTGTAGAAGGAGCAAGCTGTAAAACCTTTCTGTGCCTGGACGAAAAAACGTATGAGAAAAGGGGTATACTGAAATGAATGCAATCGATCGAAGGAGAAATGAATTGTTGGCGTACAACCCGCCTGCAACGCTTGGAGCGGATGAACTGGATCAATACTGGGATGCTGTTCTTGCCGGGTATCAGAATCAATCGCTTAATATCGAAAGAAAGAGAGTAGATACCCCGATCGCGTCTGTAAGAGCGGAGCGTGTAACCTACAAGGGCAGCGATGAAACGCCGATTCATGGTTTATACATCGTACCGCAGCAAGGTTTGGAAGGTGAAAAGCTTCCTTGTGTCGTATTGTTTCAGGGCTACACCGGCGATAAAGGGCTGCCGGAGCGCTATTCTTCATGGCTGCTGCTTGGCTACGCGGTATTCGTAGTGGACGCACGCGGTCAAAGCGGAGAAACCGGGAATTTATTGACGTCCGAGCAAGGCTCAGTCAAAGGCTGGGTAACTCAAGGCATCTCAGAGATCGAGAACAGCTATTACCGCGCGATTACGATGGATACGGTAAGGGCGGTTGATGTGGCTGCACTTCAGCCTGAGATCGATGCGTCGCGAATTGCAGTTGTCGGAGGAAGCCAAGGCGGCGGACTCGCGCTGCTTGCTGCAGCTTTGAACCCGAAAGTGAGTGCTGTCATTGCGGACATTCCGAATATGTGCCATATGGATCATGGTGTTTTGCATTCCACAGGCTCTTTGACGGAAGTTGCCCAGTATATCAAGCGCTATCCGGACCGGTTAAACGTCGTGATGGAAACGCTTGCCCATTTTGACCTACTGAACTTAGCAGAGCGCATTAAAGCTCCGGTGCTAATGTCGGTGGGCTGGAAGGATACCGTTTGCCTGCCGGAGACGGTTTATGCGGTTTATAATAAGATTCGTTCTCATAAACAAATCAATGACTATCCATTCTCCGGACATGAAGTGAGTGAATATCAGAATCGGAAGAGTATCGAATTTTTGCAAGAGATGCTGAAGTGAAATTGGTGATGTAACTCTGTCTTTTTGGAGCATAGGGACGGTGGCGGCAGGCTAGAAAGCCCGATAACGACAATCAATGCTTGAAATGGATGATATCAATGCTAATATGATTATGGATGGCGAGCTTACTATGTACTAAAATATAAGGGAGTTATCGCAGGTTGAAACCTTTGCGAGGATTTAACAGTATTATTAGAATATCCATGAAAATAAACGCAATGTGAAAACGATTTATGCAAGTGCAAGTTGGCGGGCATGCATGGCGCGCTTCGCCTTGGAAGATAATAGGATGGCAATGAATAGAGAGGGTGGAATTTTCTGCAATGAGCAACCATGATGAGCGTAATTATTCGCCTTGGCAAAGCTACTATGGTCCCAATCTGGGGTACGTGCAGGAGCAGTACGAACGTTTCTTAACCGATCCCGATTCCGTTGAAGCAACGGTTCGCGAACAGTTTGAACGTTTTGGAGAGCCGCCGGCGGTATCATTGGGAGCGACTCCAAGTCCGGCTAAGTCTAGCGATCAACAGGCTGCATCACCTGCAGCGACATCTGGTCCGATTGATTCAAATATGTTGAAAAAGGTTGTGGCTGCGCATCAGCTTATGCTGAACATACGCAGATACGGCCATTTAGCTGCGGATATTGATCCGCTTGGCTTCAGCCCTGCTGCGGATACGAAGCTGCTTGAACCGGAAACCTTTGGGTTGACGCAAGCTGATCTTGCCTCTATCCCTGCATCGCTTATTTGGGACAACGCGCCAGCGTCGATCTCTAATGGTTGGGAAGCAATCAGCCGTTTAAGAGAAATCTATACTCGTTCAGCAGCTTATGAATTTACACATATTCATGATGAGAATGAGCGGAATTGGTTGAACAAGCAAGCGGAATCGGGTAGTTTCCCTGCGCCGCTGTCGGCAAGAGAGCGTTCATCGCTGCTTGAGCGTCTGATGGAGGTTGAGTATTTCGAAAACTTCCTGCACCGTACATTCGTTGGGCAGAAGCGCTTCTCGATCGAGGGCGTCGATATGCTTGTGCCTGTACTGGACGAAATCGTTCGTTCCGTTGCGCATGACGGAGCCAATAACATTCTAATGGGCATGGCTCATCGCGGGCGTCTAAACGTATTGACGCATGTGCTTGGCAAGCCATATGAGAAAATTTTCTCTGAATTCCATCATGCACCGAATAAAGAGCTTATTCCGTCTGAAGGTTCCATGGGCCTTAATTATGGCTGGACCGGCGACGTAAAATATCATTTGGGTGCAGATCGTGCAGTGAAGGAAGGCGAAACGATCCGCGCCAACTTGACGCTTGCGAATAACCCAAGTCACCTTGAATTCGTTAACCCGGTAGTTGAAGGCTTTACGCGTGCTGCTCAAGAGGATCGCAGCAAGCCAGGTATGCCGCAGCAGGATCCGTCGAAAGCCGTTACGATTTGTGTGCACGGCGACGCGGCATTCATCGGAGAAGGCATCGTAGCGGAAACGCTCAACTTCAATAAACTACAGGGCTACCATAACGGCGGTACGCTACATATCATTGCGAACAACCGTCTTGGCTTTACAACGAACAGCATTGATTCGCGCTCGACGCATTATGCAAGTGATCTTGCGAAAGGGTTTGACATTCCAATCGTACACGTAAACGCGGATGAGCCGGAAGCTTGCTTAGCTGCAGTACGCCTGGCTTGCGAATACCGCCTTCGCTACAATAAAGGTTTTGTCATTGATTTGATCGGCTATCGCCGTTTTGGCCATAATGAAATGGATGATCCGGAAGTAACGCAACCTCTCATGTATGCAAAGGTTCGCAATCACCCTACGGTAAGCGTTCTTTACAGCGAGCAGTTGAAGAGTCAGAAAGCAATCTCGGAAGAGCAAGTAGAAGAGCTGCGCCAACGTACTAATGGCAAGCTTCAGGCTGCTTATGATGCCATGAAAGCGAAGGAAGACCAGCCGAAGGTGCGCGGAGAGCAACAGAAGCCGCCGCTTCCAGCAACAGAGGAAGCTCGTACAGCCGTGCCTCTCGAAACGCTTCGCGATATTAACCTGGAGCTGCTTAACCGTCCGGAAGGCTTCACCGAATATACGAAGCTCCAACGTATTTTGCAGCGCAGAGCTTCAGCTTTGAATGATGGGGAAAAAGTGGATTGGGCACATGCTGAGACACTTGCATTCGCTACGATTCTTGCGGATGGCACACCTATCCGCCTGAGTGGCCAAGATTCCGAACGCGGAACTTTTGCACATCGCCACATTATGCTGAATGATAATGCGAATGCAGCCAAGTTCTCGCCGCTGCACATGCTGCCGCAAGCGAAGGCGTCATTCGCCGTTCATAACAGTCCGCTATCGGAAACAGCGGTACTTGGCTTTGAATATGGTTATAATGTATTTGCGCCGGAAACCTTCGTTATTTGGGAAGCACAATACGGTGATTTCGCCAACGTTGCACAAGTTATATTTGACCAGTTCATTTCGGCTGGCCGCGCAAAATGGTCGCAGAAATCTGGTATTACGATTTTGCTGCCGCATGGTTACGAAGGTCAAGGACCTGAGCATTCCAGCGCCAGATTGGAGCGTTTCCTTCAGCTTTCCGCTGATAATAACTGGACGGTTGCGAACCTGACAACGTCCGCCCAATATTTCCATCTGCTTCGCAGACAGGCATCTATCTTAGGCACAGAGCATGTTCGTCCGCTCGTTCTTATGGCGCCTAAGAGCCTGATCCGTAATCCTCGCGTCGCTTCTCATGGCGTTGAATTTAGCGAAGGCTCATTCAAGCCGGTGCTGCCGCAATTCAGCCTGACGGAACCGAAGGAACAGAAGGATAAAGTGAAACGCTTGCTGCTTTGCACAGGCAAGGTTGCTATTGATGTGGAAGAAGCTCTTGCTTCCTCCAATGCAGAAGATTTCGAGTGGCTGCGCGTAGCGAGAGTAGAGCAGCTTTATCCATTCGCTCATGCAGAAATCGAGCGTATCGTGAAGCAGTATGATAAGCTCGAAGAAATCGTGTGGGTACAGGAAGAGCCGAAAAACATGGGCTCATGGAGCTTTATGGAGCCGCGCCTGCGCGCGTTGGCACCTAAGAAAGCCGCAGTCCGCTACGTCGGCAGACCTGATCGCTCAAGTACAGCGAGCGGTCATCAAGAGGTACATGCCGCAGAACAAAAATGGATCATTTCGACAGCATTGAACGGCAAACCAGTTGAAACAAGTTTGATAAGGGGGTAGCGACTAATGGCTGAAATTATAGTACCGGAATTAGGCGAGTCCATCTCGGAGGGCACGATTACCAAATGGTTCGTGAAGGAAGGCGACTCCGTTAATCAGGGAGATGTTCTACTGGAGCTTGAAACCGATAAAGTTAACATTGAAATTAGTGCCGATAACAGCGGCGTAGTATCACGCATCGCTAAGCAAGACGGAGATGTTGTTCTGGTAGGCGAAGCGATCGGTTCCATCGGCGAAGGAGTTGGTGGTGCAGTTGCACCAGCGGCTCCAGCAGTTGAACAGGCAGCGGCTACAACAGCACCTGCTGCTCCTGCGACGGCCCCAACCGCGCCAGCAGCAGCACCGACAGCAACTCCTGCAAGCGATAGCGCAGCAGCGATCAACGCTTCTCCAGCAGCACGCAAGCGTGCCCGTGAGCAAGGCATTGATCTTTCACAAGGACAAGCTCCTGCTCCAGCAGTAGCAACTCCTGTGAAATCAGCTCCGCTTACGCATGCTGAACCAGCAAGCGCAAGCAAAGATGCTAAACCGACAGAGCGCAAACGGATGTCGCGCCGCCGGGTAACGATTGCAAACCGCCTCGTAGAAGCACAGCGTACAGCTGCAATGCTGACGACGTTCAATGAAGTAGACATGACGGCGATCCTTGATTTGCGTAAACGTCGGAAACAAGCGTTCTTCGAGAAAAATGACGTAAATCTCGGCTTTATGTCATTCTTCACCAAAGCGGTAGTAGGCGCGCTTAAAGCATTCCCGCTGCTCAATGCTGAAATTGACGGCGAAGAAATTGTAACGAAAAAATTCTACGATATCGGTATTGCCGTTTCTGCGAAAGAAGGCCTAGTTGTTCCGGTCGTTCGTGATGCAGATCGCCTTAGCTTCGCTGAAATCGAGAAAAACATCGTTGAGCTTGCCGGCAAAGCAAGATCCAACACGCTTGCGATCTCTGATCTGCAAGGCGGCAGCTTTACGATTACGAATGGCGGCGTATTTGGCTCCTTGCTGTCAACGCCAATTCTTAACGCACCTCAGGTTGGTATTCTAGGCATGCACAAAATTCAAATCCGCCCAGTTGCAATTGATGACGTTCGTATGGAAAACCGTCCGATGATGTACATTGCATTGTCGTACGATCACCGTATCGTAGACGGCAGCGAGGCTGTCCGCTTCCTTGTAACGGTTAAATCGCTCTTGGAAGATCCGGAAGCATTGCTTCTTGAAGGTTAAATCACATAATCATGACCATAACGACTGCCTGGGAAGTAGAGTATTCTACTTCCTAGGCAGTTTTTTTGTACAAAGAGGCAGCTATGAAAAAAGATTTTCGAAACAGGAGCGAAATATCGATTACAATAATCGTAATATCGAACATGGAAGCAGATGTATTTTTGGCTTCGATAAACATTTGTCACAATCCATTGCCGATATTCCTTTATTTAGGATAGTGGCAATATTGTTTTTTTATATATTAATTTGATTACGGAGCAGGAAGAAGGCAGGCGATGTTGAAAGTAAACTAGCATAACGAGTGAATTGTTTGAATGAGGTGAAAAGTGCGGATGGAGATTGTTGGAGTTGGCGAGCAATTGAGACAAAGCGAAGAAAGGTATCAGCATCTCGTACATATGCTGCCGGATGGGCTTCTCGTTTATTCCGAGGGTGCAATTGTGTTTGCTAACCACGCGTTTCTTGGTATCGTAGGAGCGAGATCTTTAGAGGAAATCATCACGTTACCGATCAAAAGTTTTATTCATCTCGATTATTGGGAGCCGTTTGCCGCTACGATTAATTATTTAATAAGGGAAACGAATCCTACTAATTCTATTTACTATAAGTTGCTTAATATGAAACAGGACGCAATAGAAGTAGAATTGAGAGCGGTTTCAGTCAAGTTTGATGGTAAGCCTGCGGTACAGCTCATTATTCATGATGTATCCGATCAAAAAAAAATGGAAGCATCTTTGCAAGAGAAGGACTATTTGTACAAAAGTTTGATGGAAAATGTCGTAGCCGGTGTATTTGTTGGTCACAAAAATAATATCGTTTACGCCAATCCCTATTTATCGGAAATGTTCGGCTATAGCGAAGAAGAGCTTTTTAAGCTTAAGACGTATGATCTGGTTACCGAAGAAGAGTGCAACAAAGTCAAAGCGGTTGTTTTAGATGGGATGGAAAGGGGCATTGATCATTTTGCACTGAAATTTAACGGAATCAAAAAAGATGGCAGCTTTATTTATTTGGAGGGAAACAGTTCAATCATTATGTTTAACGGACAGCCTTGTCTGCTTGGTACCGTACAGGACGTTACTTTTAAGGAAGAGAAGGAGAGGATGCTGAGAGACAACGCCAAGCTCTATCAAAAAATGATTAAGTTTGTTCCAGAGCCAATTGTACTAACCGATGAGGGCGTTATCCTATATGTGAATAAGCTGGCTATGCAGATCATTGGCATCAATGATGATGCAGAGGTCATTGGCAAAAGCGCATTTGATTTTTTTCACGTGATGCACCACGATACCCTCAAAGAAACGATGCAGTCGATTATGTCGTCCGATGAAGCGACGCCTTTTCAAGAACGGGTTATTATTCGGCCAGATGGGCAATTAATGGATGTGGAATTATCGAGCATACGGATTAATAATTACATGGGCAAGGATGTCATGCTAAGTGTGCTGCGTGATTTGACTGACCGCAAACGTTCGGAGGAAATCTTAATCCGTTCGGAGAAGCTGTCCGCCATTGGCCAGCTTGCGGCAGGAGTTGCCCATGAGATCCGCAATCCGTTAACAGCGCTTAAGGGATTTACTCAGCTTCTGAGCACAAAATATCCGCAGCAGCCGCATTATTTTACGATAATGTCCAATGAAATCGACCGGATTACGCTAATCGTCAATGAGTTTATGACGTTGGCCAAGCCACATTTTTCGCAATTTCAGATTGAGCCGCTTGAGCCGATTTTACAAAGTGTAATTTCAATTTTGGAGACGCAAGCTATATTATTGAATGTGGAACTTCAGGTTCATTACGATCTATCTCATCCTATGGTATATTGCAACGTCGACCAATTAAAGCAGGTATTTTTGAATATTATAAAAAATGCGATTGAGGCGATGCCGGAGGGCGGAGAAGTTACCTTGTCTGTCAGTACGGAGGATGGTTATGTTCATATCCACATTAAGGATGGAGGCCCTGGCATTCCTGAAGAGCTGATCAAAAAAATCGGTGAGCCTTTCGTAACGACGAAAGAAAAGGGGACCGGGCTTGGAATTATGATCAGCACACGCATTATTGAAGCGCACAAAGGTACGCTTCAACTGAGGAGTGCGATAAACGAAGGGACTGTTGTTGAAATTACTTTGCCTGTTCAGGAGCTGCCGCCAAGCTCAGGGTGATACATAAACCGGCTCTTCGGCTGCTGCTGTTATCTTTTTGCGTTTGTGGTGAAGCACGAAATAAATAACAGAAGAAAAAGCAATAATAATCGCACAAAGGACATACATGACGCTGTAGCCATAGCCTGAGGCAAGGGAGCCCAGCGTATAAGAGCCGATGCCGTAGCCCAAGTCGAATAATAAATAGAAAGTGGCTGTTGCGAGTCCGCGTCGATGTGGTGGTGCGGCTAATACGGCTATCGTCTGAAAGCAAGGCAGCAAGGCGCCGTACCCAAGACCGATAACTGCACCGGAAATGAGAAGTAGTGCTGGGGAATGCGCTTGGCTTAGCAACAGCATGCCGATCGCAAATATGGCGATGCTCGGATAAACGATAACATGCTCGCCCACTCGGTCCAGCAATTTGCCGACAATGGGACGGGGCAGCACAATCATAATGCCGAAGCATACAAAGAAATAACTGGCGTATTGATCAATCGCCTGCTCATGGGCAAATACGGACATAAAGGTAACCAAGCCGCTGTAAGCGAAAGCAACAACGAAACCGCTGAACGCGATAGGGACGGCTTTCTTCTCGATAAGGTCACGCCAATTCAGCTTGCTTTTGGCTTGGGCCAATGGTTGCTTTGTAGCAGGCAGGCGTTTCGTTGATGCGCCGAGTATGAACGCAATCAAGGAGCAAACCGCACACAAAGCAAACATCGCTGTATAGCCGCCATGCGTCGTAATCGTTAACCCTACGAATGGTCCGATTACCATCGCAAGGCTCATAAACAAGCTGAAATAGCTTATGCCTTCGCCTTTGCGGTGCTCTGGAATGATGCCAATCGCGGTAGTATTGGTAGAAGTAGTCGCGATAGCGAATGTACCCCCATGGAAAAAACGAACAAGCAATAGCATGGCGTAGCCAAAAACGCCTAAGTATGCAATCGAAAACAACAAAAACAGCAGCAGAGAAATAACGACGATTTTTCGTTCGCCGTATCTAGACATTAGCTGACCAGCAAAAGGCCGGAGCAGAACGGAGGCTATGACAAATACGGTCATAGATAATCCGGCTTGCGTATCCGAACCTCCAAGCCCATTCGTTACATAAACGGATAGGGCAGTTGCTAATGTGTAAAATGAAAAAAATAGAAAAAAGCTGCTTAAACAAATTTTAATGAAGTCAGCGCTCCATAATTTGTTGGTGTTCATCTTATGTTCCCCTCTCAGTTGACGGCCGTGCATGCAGAAGGACCAGCATCATGCTACTCGTGCTGTTCTGCATTTTTGTTGATTTTAGCCATAAAGCTTCTAAAGACTTCAATTTCTTGCTCTGAAATATCGGCTAGCATACGCGATACAAAATCGGCTTCGATGGGAGCCAGTGCGTGAGCGCTTGTCTTGCCTTCTTCCGTGACATGCAGCAGCTGCGAGCGGCGATCATTTGGGTTCGAGACTCGGCGAACGAGCGCCTTACGTTCTAGCTGATCCACCAGACGGGTAATGTTAGCAGGATCTTTATCCGTGCGCTGGGCTAGATCCTTATGCGTAATCCCATCATGTTCCTCTAAGCACATTAACAGCGACCATTGCTCGGGCGTTACATCATAATCCTGAAAAAGCTGCTGGAGCCGGTGATTTAATCGCCGTCCTGTATTACTAATGACATATCCTACGGATTGCTTGAATTCCATGGTATCCACCTGCTTTGTTTATTTAGTTGTTATAACAATAATACGCTTATCAACTATATAGGTCAACTGCTCCAATCCAAAAAAACAGGATTGGAGCCTATATTAGTCGATTGGCATGGAGCTGATTCTGCTTGCGGTACTGTTCGGGGGTAAGTCCGGTATGGAGCTTGAATGCGCGGCTAAAATGGGAGGGATGCTTGAAGCCAACTTCATAGCCGACATCGGTAATCGGCTGCTGGCTGTCAATCAGCACGATTTTGGCCTGATAGATACGGCGCTGCATGAGAAATTGGAAGATCGTGTTGCCCGTCACCTCTTTAAAGGTTTTGGCCAAATAAAACTTACTCAAATGAAGTTCGGCCTGAATACCCTCCAGCGTAATATCCTCTTGGTATTGGCGGTCCAAATAAGAAATAATGGATTGAACATGATGCTCCTTTGAGGAAGGAAAGCTTGGTTTATCCTTTAGCGGCTTCTGGCATAGCTGGTTGATGAGAATAAGAAAATCAAGCAGGCGGGCCTTAAAGCGCTGCTGGGAGAATGAATCCTGCACGGCGTAAAGCTCTTTCAGCCGCAGGAGAGTTGCCTCCACTTCGTCCTTATCTGCTCCGCGAAGCTGTAATTTTATATTTTGCAGCTTCTGAAAGGGCTCAAGCAAATCTGTGGCAAATGGAGGCTGAATAAATTGCTTGAAATAAAACGGATCAAAATGCAGCGTTGTGCGGTGATACTCTTCGCTAGGATCAACATGGGCGCGGTGCAGCGTCATGCCGTGCATGAGCAATAGGTCACCCGGCTCCAGCACATGTATGCGATCATTGATCAGGTAATTCACTTTACCGCCATGAAAATAATAAATCTCGTAGTGAAAATGGGTATGGTAAGGAACTTGAACGTTAAAGTTCGAGCTGGTTCCAATCGTATAAGGCTCGCTGATTTGGTGCTGTGTGGCCATTATTTTGCCTCCCCCTGCTAAATATCCTCATTATACACCAACCAGAGTTAAATAAAAGCGCAAACAGGATAATGCGAATGAAGTCACTTAAAGCCCGAAGTGCTACCATAAAGACAGGTTAAAACGTTTGATCAAACAGCAGAAGATACATTCAAATAAAAGGGAGCAATCGGGATGCAGATCGTTCGTTTGGGAATTATCGGACTTGGTAATATGGGTAAGGGCCATCTGGGTTACTTGTTGAATGGTGAAGTAAGCGGTGTAGAGGTTTCGGCAGTTAGTGACTCTATCCCTGCGAATTTGGATTGGGCCAAAGAGAAACTTGGCGATCAAGCAGGTTTATTTTCCGATCCTTATGAGATGATGGATTCCGGTCTTATTGATGGTGTTCTTATTGCGACGCCTCATTACTCGCATCCAGAGCTTGCAATCGCTAGCTTCGAGCGCGGTTTGCACGTGCTTTGCGAGAAACCGGCAGGCGTCTACACGAAGCAAGTTCGTCAAATGAATGAAGCGGGAAGCAAAGCCAATGTGAAATTCAGCATGATGTACAATCAACGGACTAACCCGCTTTATGTGAAGTTAAAGGAACTGATTGACGCGGGCGAGCTAGGTGAGATAAGAAGAACCAATTGGATTATTACGAATTGGTACCGCTCCCAAAGTTATTATGATTCGGGTACATGGCGCGCGACATGGGGCGGAGAAGGCGGCGGCGTATTGCTCAACCAAGACCCGCATCAGCTTGATCTGTGGCAGTGGACGATCAGCATGATGCCAAAGCGCGTCCGTGCTTTTTGTTACTTTGGCAAGCATCGCAACATTGAGGTTGAGGATGATGTGACGGCGTTTGTTGAATACGAGAATGGCGCGACCGGTGTATTCGTAACAACAACAGGTGAGGCACCCGGCACGAACCGGCTGGAAATTAGCGGAGACCGCGGCAAGATTGTCATCGAAAATAATGAGATGACCTTTTGGAGGCTGCGGGTGCCTGAGCCGGAATTCAACCAACAGTTCAAAGGCGGCTTCGGGCAGCCGGAATGCTGGAAATGCGAAATTCCGGTCACAGGCAGCTATCCCGATCACAAAGGCATTACGCAAAACTGGGTAAACGCAATTTTGTATGAAGAGCCATTGATTGCACCAGGGGAGGAAGGGATTAAAGGCCTAATGCTTTCCAATGCGATGCTCCTGTCCACTTGGACGGATAACTGGGTTGATTTGCCGATTGATGAAGATTTATTTCTTCAGCATTTGGAGGATCGCATCAAGGCTTCGGCCTATAAGAAGGAGGAGCAGAGCTTATGAGTAAGGCAGATGGCATGAAGTATGCACCAAAAGGGAAGCCGAATAAAGTGATAGAGGATGGGCAGTTTGTCATTGCTGCTGTCAGTCTGGACCATGGGCATATCTATGGAATGTGCAATGGACTTGTCGAAGCGGGAGCAACCTTAAAATGGGTTTACGATCCCGACCCGGCTAGAGTAGAAGCCTTTATCCAGCAATATCCTCAGGCAAAAGCAGCAGAGTCAGAAGAGCAAGTGCTCGCTGATCCGGAGGTCCAGCTTGTGGCAGCAGCGGCCATTACCTCTGAGCGCGGTCCGCTCGGCGTACGCGTTATGAGGCATGGCAAGCATTATTTTACAGATAAAGCGCCGTTTACGACGTTGGAGCAGCTCGCAGATGCCCGAGCTGCTTACTCCGAAACAGGTAAAACATATGCGGTTTATTACAGTGAGCGTCTCCATGTGGAAAGCGCTGTGTATGCAGGTCAGCTCATTGAGCAGGGGGCGATCGGGCGAGTGGTGCAGGTGATCGGGCTTGGCCCTCATCGCTTGAACGCTCCCGCGCGTCCAGCTTGGTTTTTTGAGAAAGAAAAATACGGCGGCATTATTTGTGATATTGGTTCCCATCAAGTGGAGCAATTTTTATCCTTTACCGGCAACCGCAATGCGACGGTCGTAAACAGCAAAGTAGCCAATTACGCGAATAAGGACTATCCGGAGCTTGAAGACTTCGGTGATATGACGCTAGTTGGTGAGAACGGGGCTACGGGGTACTTTCGTGTAGACTGGCTTACGCCGAGCGGTCTAGGCACTTGGGGCGATGGCCGGACGATTATTCTCGGAACGGACGGCTATATCGAGCTGCGTAAGTATATTGATATCGCAAGGGAAAAAGAAGGCGATAACCTGTACCTGGTGAACGCCGATGGAGAGCAGCATATACAGTTGAGGGGAAAAGTGGGCTTTCCTTATTTTGGCCAGCTTATCCTGGATTGCTTGAACGGAACAGAGCTTGCCATGACACAGGAGCATACCTTCAAGGCAGCAGAGCTTTCGCTGCTTGCTCAGAAGAATGCTACGCGAGTAGAGTGATTTTACAGAATTGCAGAAGGAGCTGGATCAGGGAGAAGCCTGATGCGGCTCCTTTTTTGTGAGTAGGGGATGGCTGCGATTATGAGATGCGCAGCAAACGGACAATTTCACCGTCGATTAGCTCATCACTGACCTTATGGAATCCCAGCGATTCATATAAGTGAGCGGCGATGTGATTTTCAGCGCGATGTCCGATCATGATGGTCTTGCAGTTCAAGGTCTGGCGCATTAGCGCTATAAGCTGGATTAAGGCTTGTTTGCCATAACCGTTCCCTTGCTGCTTTGCATCGATCATTAAGGCGGGAATCCAGTAGTGTCCATTCTCATCTGGTTCTGTGCAATATACAATAATACCTGTGAGGGTTCCCTCAGAGTAAATGGAGAGCAAGGAAAACTCAACCATATATTTGGACTCCGCAATCCAGTAAACAACGGGCGCAGGAAACACATGGAGCTGCTGAGCTGTAACCTGAAGCTGAGTACAGTCATACCAATTTTCTTTGGACACTGGTTCTAATCGAATGCTTATGATTCTTCCCTCCTATTAGTGGGTGTTTTCTTATACATGCATCGATGCTTGATTGGTTCCATCATACAATATGGAAACCAAGCGCGCGGCATACCAATTAACTATAATTAAAGATTACAATCGAGTTGCGATAGCTATTCAAGCCGTTTGGAGGTTATTCAAGTTCAATAAGAACGTTTAGGTGCTTAAAGAGCCCGAATGAGGTTGCTCCTAGGCTGAATTGGAGGCTGTAAGTACCTTGGTGTGCTTTTTTATAAAAGAATAAATTGTAATCATTACTATCTTGACGCAAACGAATGGAGTTGCTATACTAATCAAAGCGTAAAGTTTACTATTAGTCGATGAGTGAGTCGGCTTTTTTAATGAATTATAATCGTAATAATTACGTTTAAATAAAATAATGAATAGAACAGAGGTGCTGCGGATGACAGCGAACAAAATTCCCGTAACCGTACTAAGCGGTTATTTGGGAGCGGGCAAAACTACGATTATGAATCATGTGTTGAACAACCGGGTGGGGCTTAAGGTTGCGGTTATAGTCAACGACTTAAGCGAATTGAATATTGATGCTAGCCTGATCAATGACGGTGGCGGCTTGTCTCGCACAGATGAGAAGCTAGTCGAGATGTCCAATGGCTGCATCTGCTGCACCTTAAGGGAAGATCTGCTGAAGGAAGTCGAAAAACTGGCTAAAGAGAATCGATTTGATTATATATTGATTGAATCCACAGGCGTTGGCGAACCGGTCCCCGTCGCTCAGACCTTTACCTATATTGATGAAGAGCAGGGCATCGACCTTACTCAATTTTGTAAGCTGGATTGTATGGTAACTGTTGTTGACGCGTACCGTTTCTGGCACGACTATTCCTCTGGTGAGACGCTGCTCGAACGCAGCCAAGCCGTAGGCGAGGATGATACACGTGAGGTTGTTGATCTGCTTATCGATCAAATTGAATTTTGCGACGTACTTATTTTGAACAAATGTGATCTTGTAGAGGAAGAAGAGCTGATGGAGCTGGAGGGTGTTCTTCGCACACTGCAGCCACGAGCCAAATTGATCCGTACAGCCAAAGGCGAGATCGATCCGAACGAAATTTTGAATACCTCGTTGTTCGACTTTGAGGAAGCCAGCCAATCGGCGGGCTGGATGAAGGAAATGGCGGCGCCAGCGCATACCCCGGAAACTGAGGAATTTGGCATATCCTCGTTCGTTTATGAGCGGACAAAGCCCTTTCATCCGCAGCGGCTGATGACCTGGATGGAGGAATGGCCGGAGGAGATCGTCCGTGCGAAAGGAATGGTGTGGCTCGCGACGCGCAATGATTATGCACAAAGCTTAAGCCAAGCGGGGCCTTCCATTCAGTTTGGCCCAGCGGGACAGTGGGCGGCCGCTCTGCCTGATACGGAGCGCGAGGCCGTATTGCTAGAAGATCCAGAACTGGCAGAGCTTTGGGATGACAAATATGGCGACCGCATAAACAAAGTTGTGTTTATCGGAATCGAAATGAACCGGACAAAGCTGATCGACTCGCTCGATAGCTGTTTGCTGAGCGATGGGGAGCTGGATGAGAATTGGGACGAGTTCCCTGATGAGTTTCCAAATACATCGTCTGAGCAGATGGAGCAGGCTCTGCATTAAACGATGTTTTAATTAGGTTGATGAAATCTTCTTACGTTTAGGAGGTGAATACAGTGAGAGTAATCGTGACGCTTGCTTGTACAGAAACGGGCGACCGCAACTATACAACGACAAAAAACAAAAGAACGACGCCGGAGCGGCTTGAGGTAAAGAAATACAGCCCGAGACTCAAACGGGTAACCGTTCACAGAGAAACGAGATAACAGCAGACCAGAAAGATCGGACACAGCATCCGGTCTTTCTTTATGCTTTATTCTTCAACTGTATGTCGGTAACCCAATAAGTAACGATAAAGGTTAATGAACTGATTTAGGTTCTTTCGATTCCCGAACGGCAATCTATTGAGCAGTTAGTTGTATTTCATGAAAAATATATGTTGAACAAAAGAAATGAAGTTTAAGCGAAGCGAGAAGATTGTTCTGGAGAAACGAAGTGTTCGCCTTTACAGTCATATTCCAATGTTTATACAAAAATTTGAAAGCCAGAAACACAAATTAATGAATTGTTGGCTTCCTCCTTGCAGTGCAAGATAGAGAAGGAGAGTCGATCTTCGAATCTCTAATTCGATGCTAGGGGAGGATAATAAAGAATGAAACTGAGTTCACGGAAAATGGTTCAGGTCATGGTCGTTTTTTTGCTGTTAGTTGCGGGGATGATTCCGTACGCAGCACTAGCAGCAGCTTCAGCTGTAACGATCTCTCAAGCAGGCAGTATTGTAACCGCTACCAACGGGAATTTAACGATTACGTATGACTTGGCGGATGGCAAAGGTCATTTCCAAGCCGGAAGCACGGTCATCATGTCGGATTTTTATTCGGATTACGGCATTGTCGGAAGCGGGGCCCGTATCAGCTCCTTTGATGCGGGGACGCGTACGGCAAGCTGGGCATCGATCGGTACAGATAACTACGGTATCAACGGGAAGCAACTGACGATTACGAATACCTTAAGCGCCGGGTCTACGATTATTCTCCGCATCGCTATGTATGAGAACCACTCGTATATTCTTGCGGATATGACCGTTAACAACGGTACGAGCAAAAGCATTGATTTTATGGAACCGATTGCGGCAGGAAATTTAGATATTGGTGCGGGCTCGGATAAACGCATCTATACGACGCCTTATACGAACAATTATGACTTTGGCGTGGCACCGGTTAATGATTTTGGCAACAGTCAAAATGGCTACGATAGGCCATACGGTTCAACCGAAAGCTGGGCACCCTTTAACGGGACGAGCTACTGGGTTGCCGCCATGTTCGACAATACGAACAAAAAAGGGTTTATAGCTGGAGCAGCGACGACATTCAAGTGGAAAAGCATGCAGTATCTGCGTCAAGCAGCTGCGGCCAACGGTCCTTTGACGGCGTTTTCCGTATATAATGCGGGTGGCCAGCAGAGAGGGACCTCGGTATCCTCTGACAAATTTTTTCTAGGTTATTTTGACGATTACCAGAAAGGGCTGGAGACGTTTGGCAGCACCTATGCCGTTGCGGAGCCTAAGCTGGAATGGAATGATGCCGTCCCTATCGGATTTAATACATGGTACGCCTATTATACTTATCCAACGGCGGACGCTATGTTTCCGATGACGGATTATTTCGAGAAGCACTTGAAGCCGCTTGGCTATAATTATATGAATTTGGATTGTTGTTACCAAGGTGTAGAGGGGAAGACGGACCTCGAGAATCTGGATGACTTTGTAGACTATGTCCATGCGAAAGGGATGAAAGCTGGCACATATTCCGCTCCGTTTGCTATTTTTGACGATTTGGCGGATACGGTACCAGGCACATCGTATACGTTCGGCAATATTGCCTTGAAGGATGCGAGCGGAAGTCCAATCAAGTCGTATATTAACACTTACATCGTAGATGCAACGCATCCCGGCGGCCAAGCCTATATCGAGTGGGTCATGGACAAGTATCACGTCGCCCCGGGCTTCGATTATGTAAAGCTGGACTTTATCGATTTGGGCATGTATGACGGGAAATTCTATGATACGACCAAAAATGGCATGCAGGCTTACCGTATAGGCATGGAGATCATGCGCGATACATTGCTGGCTGCCCCGCAGGATATTTATATTAACGAATCGATTGCCCCGCTGCTCCCTTCCGGTTATGCCCATGGCAGACGGACAGGAGTAGATACTACAATTGGGCTGGAGTCTTACCCGGGCATTGAGCGCCAGGCGCTGAATACAGCGGCATCTTGGTGGACGAACGATACGTTGTATGCGTATAACGATCCAGATATGATTTTTCCGGAAAGCGTCATCGACGGATTTGGTAAGGTAACATTAAACGAAGCTTCACTCCTAACGACAGCAATTATTATGGGAGGCGGCCACTGGCTGATCGGTGACAACGTGCCGTTTATCTCGGAGGACCGAATGGCCATTTTGCAAAACGAGGGCCTGCTGGATTTGGTGAAAAAGGGCAAGGCGGCAAAGCCGGTGAAGATGTCGAATTTCTATCACAAGCTGGAGCATTCGCCAATTGCTCTCTATTTGACGGATACGAACGGCGACCGTGTCGTGGGCTTATCCAATTGGGATATGAATAATCCGGCTTCCGTCTCGCTGTCCTTCAGTGATCTGGGCTTAAGCGCAACCACGAATTACACGTTAACGGAGATTTATAGCAAAACAAAAATCGGGCAGTTTACGGGAAGCTACTCGCGTACCTTAAAGCCTGGCGAATCGATTATCGTTCGCGTATCGCCGCAGCCGTCGTCGCTGCCGCTCGCACCTACGAATCTTGCGCTTGGCAAGACGGCCACGGCATCCTCTACCTGGTCGGGAAGCTCCGGATACGAAGCATCCAAAGTAACGGATGGAAATCTCGCTACCAGATGGAGCGCAGCGGGCGGTACAGCCAACAATCAGTGGATAGAGGTTAACCTTGGCGCAAATACGAACGTCAACCGCGTCGTCCTAAGCGAATACGGCTCAGGCAGCCAAAGCTACCAAATTGATACGTATGCGCTGCAATATTGGAACGGAACAAGCTATGTAGACCTAACGAAGGGATTTACGATCGGCGACCGCCGTATCTATAATTTCCCGACCGTATCCACTTCGAAAATAAGGCTTTATGTCAAAACGGCCAGATTCATTCCTTCCATTCAAGAAATTGAAATCTATAACGTACCGGGCAATACGGGTTACATGATTGATCAAGACAACAGCAATGGCGCCTATTCTACCTATTCGGATATTCGGGCGACTATTCAACGAATGCAAACCTTTACCTTGACGCAGTCGAGCTTGCCTAAAATGGATGTTTATCTGTATGAAAGCTACGTAAACAAAGTGCCAGAGGATAATCTCTATCTTGATATTGTCCAGCTGGATACAAGCAATAATCCGGTAAGCACCTTGTTCAGCGCAGCGCTTCAACCGAACAATGTACCGGGAGCGGCAACGCCATATTCGATTTACCCGCGCCTGAGCGGACTCGATACGTCGAAGAAATACGGACTGATTCTCCGTTCGCCGGAAACGCTGGATGACGCATCAACGAGCAATAAGTACGGTTTCGCTTATAGCGACAGCAATCCTTATGCGGGCGGATTTGAGCGGCTATCGACGAACGGCGGCATAACCTGGACAACGGAAAGCAGCGGCAACCGGGATTTGATCTTTACCATTTACAAATAAAAATTGAGAAAGACTCTTGCTCAGCTGAAAGTTAGGCTGGGCAAGAGTCTTTTGTCTGTTTAGAAGCATATCGTCCATCATGAACATGATATCGTCCATTGTTCGCGGCGGTGAAAATATCAATAATGAAGGTGTACGGTGAAGAAGTCCCGGAAATTCAGGAGGTGGGCGGATGCTTCGTTTTTTGCTTAATCGCAGCATCAAAACCAAGATTGTATGGAGCACCGTGCTGATTTCCTTAATTCCGCTGCTGATTCTCTCCTACTTATTTTATGATACGAATGCCCGTTCCTTGGAGAGGACGATGCTGCGCAGCTCGAATCAAAACGCCGATTACCTGTCGGATTATTTGGACAAATATTTTCAAAATGTATCAGCTTCCGCTCTTCAGGTCTACGGCTTTCAACGAATTATGAACTTGATGGAGCATGGCATTGATTACAATAATCCGGATATTCTTAACCTAAAGGATTCGTTAAATAATTATTACCGACTGGTCGAGAGCCGAAACGAGCATATCATGAAAGTGATGATCTATGGAAAAAATAATAGGCTGGCCGATAATTGGTCAAGAGCTTCCAGTTATGATGCGATTATGCTGGGCAAAGGCACGCCCTATTCAGATGAGATGCTGGACTTGCCTTTTCAGAACACGTTGATGTTCACGTATACGGAATCGCTGCTGAAGCAGTCATTTTTTGTGTATGGTGTAACGATTTATGACCCTTTCTCCAAATCGAAGGTGGGCACGCTCATCTTCTATATCCCTAGCAAAGAAATCGTGAAGATGATTGAACGATATAATTACGAGCCAAACGAAATTATTTTACAGAACAGGCGCGGGGATACGTTCTATCAAACCTCTGATCGTTATGCGGCATCCATCGACCCTTATGAACCGCCAAAGCTGCCCATAAGCAGTCAAAAGCATGATCTTCGTTTCTCAGACAACAAGGATCGGTTAACCAGTACCTCCTTCATTAACAATGGCAATATCCGTTTGTCCATTGTGTACCCTAATACGGAGCTTAGGCTAAACCGCGATCATTTGATGCTGATTACGATTGTTGCGCTCATTCTTGTGCTGTTGTTTATCTATATTTTTTCGTTTCTGTCACAGCGATTTATTACGAGGCCGCTGCTTATGCTGGGCAAAGCGATGAAAGCCTTTCGAAACGGAAATTTGCAGGCAACCGTCAAACAGCCGCAACTGTGGCGAGACGATATCTCGGAGCTGACGCGCAGTTTTAATTATATGACGGAAAAAATAAGAATGATGATCGAAACCGAGTTTCAAATGCAGCTGCGCAACAAGGAGGCGCATATTATGGCGCTGCAGATGCAAATCAATCCTCATTTTCTTTACAATACCTTGCAAACGATAGGCGGAAAAGCCGTCCTGATGGGAGATTATGAAATCCATGAAATGTGCAGGGCGCTGGGCGATATGTTCCGGTACAGCTTCTATGAAGGGAATATGGAGTCCACACTGCGCATGGAGGTAGTGCATGTAAACAATTATTTGTATATCCAGCAGCTGAGATTTGAAAATTCCTTGCGACTGGAAATTGATGTGCCTGAGACTTTTATGGATGTGACGATCATTCGATTCGTGCTGCAGCCCATTATTGAAAATGTCATCGTCCATGGGCTGGTCAAGGACGATGACACGCAGTTGCTGATCCGTATAAGCGCCGTTCGTGAATCGGATGATATCCTTCTTACCGTATGGGATAACGGACCTGGTATGGATAAGGATAAACTGGAAGCCGTCCGAAAGGATATTAGCCATCCATCAAAGGAAGTATTCGCTGGTGTCTCGATTGGCCTGAAAAATGTCCATGAACGCATCAAGCTTGTTTATGGTCCCAATTACGGCATAACGATTCATAGCGAGGAAGGAACCGAAACGTCAATCTCGATTCGAATCCCAAATAGAACGGAGGCTGGGGCAGATGTACAAGGTGATGGTCGTGGATGATGAGCCGTGGGGACGTAAATCCATTAGCAAAATGATCGGAGAGCTTCCGCTGGAATTGGAAGTAATTGCGGAAGCGAGGCATGGGGAAGAGGCGCTGGAGCTGATCCGAATGAGCAAGCCGCATATCGTGGTGACCGATATGAACATGCCGGTCATGAATGGGAAGTCATTTCTTGCCGAGCTGCATAGGGAGTATAGCGAGATCAAAACGGTGGTCATCAGCGGGTACTCCGAGTTCGAATACATGAAGGCTGCGTTAACCTACCAGGCATGTGAATACGTGATGAAGCCGGTCTCGGCTGCGGAGCTGAGAGCAGCGCTTGGCAAGGCTATCGCAGCCAGCCAGAGCCATCTCAGCCTGCAGCAGCAGAAGAAGCATAAAGAGGATATGCTGAGCTTGAAGCGGGAGGTGTTCCTTCAGCATGTGGTCAGCGGACGCATTAACAATCACGCTGACCTTTATGCCCAGGCCTCGGAGCTGGGACTTGGCTGTGCGAGCAGCAGGCTTCGATTGGCTGTACTTAAGCTGCGGCAATATCGCCGGATCGTAGATAGGAAGTTTCACGGCAATGCGGATTTGCTGATGTATAGCGTAGAAAATATCGTACTTGAAATGCTGCGCGGAGAAACGACGGTTGCCTTCAAATCGGATGACCGGGAGAACATTATCATTCTTTTTCCCGATTCGATGGATCACACTCCTTGTCTGCACTCATTCCTCGGCAAGTTCCATGAAGCTATGAAGCATATGTACCAAGCGGATGTTATCGTAGGGCTTAGCCCGGCAGATGAGCCCTTCGAGCAGCTTCCTGCGGCCTATCATGCCGCGCAGCAGGCGCTGCTTGCTAATCCGTTTCAAGGAATGGGGCTCGACGTTTGCGAAGCGCGGCGGCAAGCCCCCATCCTTGAGCAAGCCATACTCAGCTCCTTCGAAGCCCAGACGCTAAAGCAAGCTCTCGTGTCAGGCAAGAGCAAGGATATGCAGCGAATATTCAACCAGTTTGTTCATCAAATCCTGTCGGCGCATGGAGCATCCATCCAGTCCGTTCAAAGGGAGCTCGCCGGCGCGGTTGAGCTGCTGCCGATAGGCGACCAGCATCAGTCGGAATGGTCGTCCTTCCTTGAGCCTAAAGCGATCCTGCAGGTACTTGAACCGGCAGAGCTGCACATTTGGGCGGCGCAGGTCTGTGCCTTTGCTGAGCAATTGGCAACGAGACATGAGAAGCCGGATACCGATTACACGATTCGCGAGATTGTAGCCTTGCTTGATCAGCGTTATTTTGAGGATTTAAGCTTGGTCGACATTGCAACAAGGTACCATATCGATCCGAGCTATTTAAGCAAATTGTTTAAAACGGTGACGGGAGAAAACTTTATTGAATATGTGAGCCGCAAGCGGATAGAAAAGGCTTGTGAGCTGCTCGGGGGCACTGACCGGAAAATTATCGAGATTTCCGAGCTGATTGGCTATGAAAACCAGCGTTATTTCAGCCAGGTTTTCCGCAAGGTAATGGGGTTAACGCCCACAGAGTACCGGGAGTCCAGGGGACAGGATCATTCCGTAAGTATAAAAATTTGAACAATCGAAACACAAATTATTGGATTACGATTTTTCCTTCTGAATTCTATGATAGAGACAGAACGAGTGACAGCGTTCCAAACTCTTGATTATGAAAAGGGGAACCACAATGAACAAAAAAATGATCATAGGCTTGTGCTTAGCGATGCTCATGCTTCTGCTTGCAGCCTGCGGTAGCGGCAACAACGAGCCTGCGGCTACGAAAGATACGAACAAGGGGACGGAGCCGGCGGCCACGGCAGAGGACACGAAGGAAGAGAAGGTTACGATCTCGTTTATGCATTTTAAGAGCGATGTGACCGATGGCGTTGCAAAAATCGTAGAGCAGTTCGAAGCAGAGAACCCGAACATTACCGTTGAGGTTCAGCCCGTTAAATACGATGACTATTATACGCTGATCAAAACGAAGCTAGCGGGCGGCGATATCATTGACGTATTCACGCTAAATCCCGGCGGCCAAACGAAATTGTTTGCCGATGGCGGTTACATTATGGATCTGACAGGGCAGCCTTTCCTGGAAAACTTTGACGAGGATGTGCTGAAGGGTCAGGCGACAGACGGCAAAAACTATGTCATGCCAGTTAATGGCGGGCCGATTGCCGTATTTTACAACAAGAAAATATTCAGTGATCTAGGGCTGGAGGTTCCTAGAACCTATGATGCATTGATTGAAGCAGCCAATAAAATCAAGGAAGCGGGCAAGACGCCGTTTGCGCTAGGGTGGAAGGATGGTTGGACGCTAGGAATGTGGGCTTCACGCGATCTGCCAAGCTTAACGGCGCTTGAAGAGGGACAAACGGATTTCTTCCAGAAGCTTGAAGTAGGGCAAGCCAAGTTTGCGGATAACCCGGCAGTAAAGGTAACGATTGAACGGGCCAAGAAGCTGTTTGAGCTGGGCAACAAGGATCAGCTTGGCGTGGATTACAACGGTGTCGTAGATCTGTTCTCCAAAGGCGAGGTCGGAATGATGTATACCGGCACATGGCCGCTGCTGGATTTTGAGAAGAAAAACCCGGATTTCTACAACAACGATCTCGGCTACTTTCCTTACCCGTTCAGCAATGACGAAGCTTTGAACAAGCTGGAATTTAATCCGGATGCTTCGCTTGCCGTAGCAAGCAATACGCCGCATAAGGAAGCTGCGCTTAAATTCATGGAATTTATGTCCAGCAAGCAAGGCGGAGACGCTTGGGTTAACAACATTAAATCATTAAGCTATGTGAAAGGTTCCACAACAAGCATTGCTCCTGCCATGGATGAGCTGAAGCCTTATTTCGATCAAGGCCTGACGTATGACTCGCAAATTTATTTCGCGAACACGACGCTGGACTGGTCCACGCAATTCTGCCAATTGCTTCAGCAATATTTCTTCAATAAGACAACTCCGGACAAAATCATCGCGGATATGGATGATTGGATTTCCAAAAACCACAAATAATAGGCGGAAATAGGTTTGGAGAACGGCTGCGGGTGGGCGGGGCAAATGTTCCGCTCAGCCGCATTTTCGGAGGAGGAGCAGGAATGGGCTTGTTGAGACGAACGGTTAAAAATGAATTTTGGTATGTTTTGTTTTTAGTGCCCGGCTTCAGTTTATTTGCACTCGCTTTATTAATCCCGCTTGGGATGGGAATACGGTATTCCTTTACGGACTGGGACGGAATCGCCCAGACGCTCCATTATATCGGATGGGGCAATTACAAAAATGCTCTGACGGACAATGACTTATGGAAAGCGCTGCTAAACACATTCAAGTATGCGATCATTTTGACCATTGCGGTGAATTGCCTGTCCTTGTTATTCGCGCTGCTGCTTGATTCGTATTTAAAGTTTCGCAACGTATTTCGTACGGTGTTTTTTCTGCCGAGTGTCATCTCCATCGTTCTATCGGGCTTTATTTGGAGCTACAACTACAGCACGGGATTGCCCAAGCTGTTTCATTTTTTTGGTTTCGAAAACGTCACCAGCCCGCTTGGCAACCCTGACCATGCCTTATTTGGAATTATCATCATTGCCGTCTGGCAGGGCATCGGGGCACCGATGATCATTTATATCGCAGGTTTGCAGGGCATTCCCCAGGAACTGATTGAAAGCGCGAAAATCGACGGTGCGGGCACGGGAAGAACGCTTTGGAATATCGTGCTGCCCCTGCTTGCGCCTTCTTTTACGATAAATATGGTATTGACGCTAACGGGCTCTTTAAAGGTATTCGATCTCGTATTCGTTACGACGCACGGCGGGCCGGCTTTCGCCACCGAGGTCATGTCCACCTACATTTACAGAAGCTCCTTTGCCTCGTATAAAGGCGGATACGGGATGGCGCTATCGATGATTTTCTTTGTTGTGCTTGTTATCGTTACGATCATCCAGCTCTCGATCTTTCGCAGAAGGGAGGTTGAAATCTAATGAAAGTCAAGCATACGGCTGTGTTTAGCATTGTCTTGGTATTAGCGCTTGTCTTCTTGTTTCCTTTCTATATTGCGGTGCTTATGGCTTTCAAATCGGCGAAGGAAACGTATGATTCATTTTATGCGCTCCCTTCGGCGCTGGATTTCTCCAACTTTCTGCATGCCTGGGACACTTCCCGATACCCGACGGCATTCCTGAACAGCTTGATCATTACAGTAGCGGCCATCCTGCTGATCGTTATCATTTCAGCCATGGCAGGTTATTCGATCGCAAGACGGAACAAAAAGTTTTACCAAATGTTTTTTGTATTGTTTCTTGCCGGCATGATGGTGCCCTTCCAAATTACGATGCTTCCGATCTATAAGCTGGGCAAGACGCTTCATATGATTGATACGCATTGGGGAATTATTCTGATTTACGGCGGCGCGGGCATTCAGATGGGCGTGCTGTTCTATACCGGCTTTATCCGGGCGATTTCACAAGAAATTGAAGAGGCTGCCCGAATTGACGGCTGTACGACACCGGGCATCTTTTTCCGAATCATTATTCCTTTACTTAAGCCGGTAACGGCTACGGTACTTGTATTAAATGCGCTATATATTTGGAATGATTTTCTGCTTCCTCTGCTCTTCCTTCAGGATGTCTCTTACCGGACGATACCGCTGCAGCAATATTTTTTCTTTGGCCAATACAGCAGCGACCTGAACCTTGCTTTTGCTTACGCAGTGATGGGGATGGTCCCGATTATCATCTTTTTCCTATTTATGCAAAAATATATTATCAAGGGCATCGCGGCGGGTGCGGTCAAGGGCTGACAAACAGGTGTTTGTCGCGCCATTTCGTAAGTTTTAATAAAAGATTAGCAGCGTAGAGGAGTGTTACATTTGGCTATTACTTATTTGGAGAAAAGCTCGCTTTTTGAGCTTCGTACCGATCGGTCCTCGTATTTGTTCGGCATTAACGACAAGGGGGGCGTTCAACATGTTTATTGGGGAGAGCCGGTAGAATCCGAAGAAGCAGCGGAGCTGTTAAAAGGCTGGCAGCACAGCTCCTTCGATGCAAATGTAGAACGCGACATGGAAGAATACGGAGGATGGGGAGGCAGTCATTATTCCGAGCCATGCCTGAAGGCAACGTTCCATGACGGCGTCCGCGATCTGAAGCTTAACTATAAAAGCTACGAAATCGTAGGAGAAAACCAGCTTATTGTCCGATTGGCGGATCAAAGCTATCCTTTCCGGGTGGAACTGAGCTATACGGTTATTTCCCGGCAGGATCTGATTGAACGTTCTGTCCGCTTCTATAATGATGACAAGCTTCCCGTCGTCATTGAGCAGGGAATGGCGGCAGCGTGGTCGATCCCAGCGCTTCGCGATTACCGGCTGAAGCATGTGGCAGGCCGCTGGGCAGGTGAGTTCCAGCTTCGATCGGAGCTGCTTACGGAAGGCAAAAAAGTGCTGGAATCAAGAAGAGGCTTCACGGGCGCAAATGCGAACCCCTGGTTCGCCATCGATAACGGCAGGGCTGATGAAAAATCAGGAAACGTGTGGTTCGGCGCGCTGGGCTGGAGCGGAAACTGGAAAATCGTCGCAGAAAAATCAGTATTTGGCCGTCTGCGCGTGGTAGGCGGAATCAATGATTTTGACGGTTCCTTTACGCTGGCTCCGGGTGAGAGCTACAGCTCTCCTCTATTTACGGGAGGTTTCTCTTCGGGGGGCTTTGGAGAAATGAGCCGGAAGCTGCACAGCTATCAGAGCGAGCATATTTTGCCAGGCTCCCGCATTCGGAAGGTGCTGTACAATTCATGGGAGGCTACTGAGTTTGCCGTAACAGCGGCTGGCCAGAAGGAGCTGGCGCAGCGGGCGGCAGCCATCGGCGTGGAGCGCTTCGTCGTTGATGATGGCTGGTTCGGCAGCCGGCACAGCGACCGGGCAGGCCTTGGCGATTGGCAAGTCAATGCCGAGAAGTTTCCGCTTGGCCTGCAGGAGCTGATTGATGAGGTGAAGGGACTCGGCATGGAGTTTGGATTATGGGTAGAGCCGGAGTCGGTTAACCCAGACAGCGACTTGTACCGCAGCCATCCAGACTGGGTGTACCAGTTCCCGACCCGCGAAGGCACGTTATTGCGCAATCAGCTGTTGCTTAACTTGGGCAAGCCAGAGGTGAAGGCATTTGTGCTCGGTTTCATGACGGAGCTGCTCAGCACCTATGATATTTCCTTTATTAAATGGGATATGAACCGAACGGTGACCGAGCCTGGGAATACACCGCTTGATGGTGTAGCAGGAGAATCCGTATGGTTGAAGCATGTGGATCATCTCTATGATATATGGGCGGAGCTGCGAAGCCAATTCCCTCATGTTGAGTTTGAGACATGTGCGGGCGGCGGGGCGAGAATTGATCTCGGTATTTTACGTTTTGCGGACCAAGCATGGATTAGCGATAATACGGATGCGCGAGACCGCTTAACTATTCAGGAGGGCTTCTCATACGTGTACAGTCCTTCGGTGATGATGTGCTGGGTTACCGAATCGCCTCATAGCATGAATGGCAGACGCCTTCCGTTATCGTTCCGCTTTCACAGCGCCATGATGGGCGGCCTCGGGATTGGTGCCAATATTAGCCGCTGGTCCGCCGAAGAAGACGAGGAAGCGAAGCGGCATATTGCAACGTATAAGCAGATTCGCCATATCGTGACCGAGGGCAGCTTGTTCCGTTTGGCTTCGTTCGAGGAAGGCAATACCGCTGCTTACCAGTATATGAGCTGTGACGGGGATGAAGCGGTTGTCTTTGCTTTCCAGCAGGCACAGTATTTTGGTTATCAGGAGAGCCGGCTTAAGCTGCAAGGATTGGATGCTTCTTCCTCGTATGAAGTGTACGGGGAAGAAGGGCAGCCTGTCGTCAGACATGGCTCTACGCTCATGAATATTGGAATTCCTTATGCGCTGTCTGGCGACTATGCTAGCCGCCTCGTTCGGATTATGCGTATACGTTAGGAGGAGCAGCATGGAGATCAACAGCGGAGCGGAAATTCGGGAAGCCCTATATAAAGGCTTTCCTTCTGTAGTCATCGAGAGTGACAGCGTGCGCCTGGAAATTGTACCTGAGCTTGGTGCGAAGATTGTCTCCCTTATGTACAAGCCTACGGGCAAGGAGTGGCTGCTTGATTCCGGAACCCGCAAGCTGGAATCGGTTGCTCAGGCATCAAGCTTTACGGATGCGGATATGAGCGGCTGGGATGAATGTTTCCCTACCATTGATCCGTGCGTCATTGGTCAGGGGATTAAGCTGCCTGATCATGGCGAGGTATGGTCGCTGCCTTGGGCATCAGAGCTCGAGGGAAATACGATTGCCTGCTCCGTCAAGGGAGTGGCTTTACCCTACCGCTTCACTCGCAAAATCATGCTTTTGCCAAGTGGCACTATCCGCTTGGCTTATGAGACGGTGAATGAGGGGAAGGAAGCTTTCCCGTTTCTTTGGGCAGCACATCCGCAGTTCGCCATAACCGAACCGACGGAAATCTTGGTGCCGCAGGCCATGCATAAGCTCTTATGCGTTTATGGCGGCAAGCAGCTGACGCTTGGGGAGGAATACGATCTAGCCGAGCATAAGGTGATGCAGCCGGACGTCACTGGGGACGGGATCAAGTTTTATTATCCTGGTGTGATACCGGAAGGCTGGTCGGGCTTGTTCGGCCAAGCAAGCGGCAATTATTTGATGATAAGTTATCCGGTTGCGCAGGTTCCTTATTTTGGCCTATGGCTTGATAAGGGTGTCTGCAATGACCGGGCGGTTTGCGCTTTGGAGCCGGGAATCGGCTACTACGATTCCTTGGCTCGCGCAGCAGGCAATGGAACAGCCAAGCTGCTGGAGCCTGCGGAACGCTACGCTTGGCATATCGATCTCATGCTTGGTCAGGGCAGCTTAGAAGACGTGATGAGTTAGGCTTTTACACAACAAGAGTTTTAGAACATGATCCTCCGTTTGCTATTCCTGATCTAGGAAGTGCAGACGGGGGTTTTGCTTTATTCATAATATGAAATGAAATGAATGATGAACAAAATCGTTGGTGAAGATGTCTGGAATCTAAGCTGTTTTAGGTGAAGGGTTCCCTCAAAGCATCCTCGTATCGTCTTTGTTTATGATTTATCCCTAGCGAGGTGGAGTATGCCGTTAACGAAACGAATGGAGCGCTTAGCATTATGAAAAAATCTGCGAATGAGTAAGCTCTTAGAACCGCCTATTAAAAAAGCCTTGCCTATCCCGTATTCCTCCAATTATAATAAAGTAAATATTTGGTATGTGTAACTGGCGAAAACGTAGATCACTACGGGGGAGCACATATTTCATAGCAGCCGTTCGCCTGGGCAAAGTATTTGATCTAACGATCAGATGCTTTTTTTTGATTTAAGGGGGAAAAAGGCAATGGGAAAACCGAGGAATGTGGCCGTTTTCATTTATGAGCAAGTAGATGCGCTGGATGTTACGGGCCCATACGATGTGTTTGCCGTGTCCAGTAATTGGGGCAAGGACTTCTATGTCTACACCGTAGGCGAACGGGAATCGCCGGTGCATACGGTCAGCGGTCTTGCCATATGTCCAAAATACAGTTTTGACAATTGTCCTGGACCGGATATTCTAGTCGTTCCCGGAGGGTTGGGCGCGCGAAAAGAGATGAATAATGAGGCGATTACCGCTTGGGTTCAAAAGATGACTGCTTCCGCCGAGCATGTTTTATCGGTGTGTACGGGCGCGCTTCTTCTGGCGAAGGCAGATGTTCTAGACGGATTACAAATAACAACCAATCGCAGGGCAATTGATTTATTGAGAGAAGTGGCACCCACAAGCGCGAAGATGGTTAAGGATGTCCGTTATGTCGACAATGGGCAAATCATTTTATCTGCGGGAGTAACAGCCGGAATGGATGCCGCGCTTCATATCGTCCGCAGGCTGCTTGGATCAGAGAGAGCACATAATTCAGCTTCAATGCTCGAGTATCATTGGCGAGAGTCGGACTTTTCAGGGCTAGTCTCTAAAGATAGCTTACAAAAGGATGAGAAGCTGCTCATACGAAAAGCCGGATTAGCAGATCTGGAGGCAATGCAGCAGTTATATAGGGAAGCGGCTCGCTGGATTCACTCGTCCACAGGCTTCTTTCAGTGGCCTGAAGCGGCGTTTACAAAAGAGTACCTAACCTCGTTTGTTGAAGAACAAGAGGTATTTGCTGCATTTTTGAAGGAAGAGCTTGTAGGCTGCTTCTCGATCCAATGGCAGTATGAAGAGATATGGGGAGACCAGTTTCATGATAATGCCGGTTATGTTCATCGGCTGGCCGTATCTCGGAAATATAAAGGACAAGGGTTCGGCAGCCGCATTTTGGCTTGGGCAGAGCACTATATCCGCTATAGAGGCAAGGCTTGGCTTAGATTAGATTGCATGGCAGACAACCCGGCACTCAATCGCTATTATCTTAGTCAGGGTATGACATTTCGGGGGCGGTTCGACAGTCAAGGCTGGAGCGCGAATTTGTATGAGCGGAAAATCAAACGTGAGGAAGAAGACTTGTCCCATGAATAGGAGGATAGGGGCATAACGTTTCAGATTAGGAATAAAAACCAGAAAATGTGATGCTGATTGGGCAAAATAATACGACAACAAGAAAATGCAGCCGACGGGGCCTGCATTTTCTTTATAATAATGGACAGCTAACCTTTCAGCTTGCTCCGATACTCGGAAGGCGAGGAGCCGATAATCTTTTTGAACAGGCGCGAGAAATAATATGGATCACTAAGGCCGATAGATAGGCTGATTTCCTTAATGCTTCTATCCGTGAGATCGAGCAGTTGGCATGCTCTTTGCATTTTCAAGCGCAAGTAATAATCAATCGGTGCACAGCCAGTCGATTGCTTGAATAAGTGATTGAGATGCTGCTTGGAGATGTTGGTGAAAGCAACCAGACTCTCGAGCGTAATGTTGCTCTCAAGCCTCTCCTGCATATAGATGATGGCTTGTTCAATGTAGGCGAGCGTTTTTTCCTCCTGCTTCCTTCTCGGGATAAGCCCAATGAAGCTCAGCATGTAGCGCATCGTATGCGAGATATGAATTTGGTGCGCAACCGAATAGGCTTTCACAGATAGCAGGTCAAAGCATTGGTGAAACAACTCCAATATTTTATCCGCGTCGGATAGGACTAGCTGAAGCGGACCGTTATTAGAGCCGAAGCTTTCCATAAGCACATCTACCTGCGTACCCTTCAAATGAAACCAATAGATGCTCCAAGGATTGCTCTCGTCAGCACCATACGCGTGAGGCGTATCGGCTGGTATGAATGCAATGGATTGTTCCATCACAATAAATCGTTCGCCGTTCCTCATTTCAATCCAGCCTTGTCCGCTCGCACAATAAAAAAATATATAGGAATCGCAGCCGTCAGGCCGTTCGCGAAAATGATGCTTGGCTCTTGGGAAATAGCCAATGTCTGTAATATACAGCTGCTTTATAATGGGGTGTTCAATCATTTCACTCAATTGGTAAGGGGGAAGCACAATAATTTTTTGAGCATTAAAGCCATCAGCTTTTTTTAACATTTGTCGCTGCCTCCTTGACTGTACCGTTCTATTTTACAATTACAGGCTTCCTTAGTACAAGCTGCAAATAGACATTGACAGCGCTTCAAATCATTGTTAACATATGCCCATAAACGCGCGTTTACAAGCAAAGGAGGACATCGGTTGAGCAAGGAAATAAATAGTACGGAGATCGCCAGGCTGGCAGGCGTTTCCCGCAGCACGGTCAGCCGTGTCATTAACAACTATGCGAACGTTCCTGAGCAGACGAAGCAGAAAGTGATGAAGGTGATTCAGCAGTATAACTATTATCCCAATTTGTCCGCTCAGGTGCTGGCAGGGAAACGTACGCGAACGATCGGCTTGTTCATGATTGACTCTGGCCGCGTGTCAGGCGATAGCATTTCAAGTCTGTTGCTCGCCCGTATTATTGAAAGCGCTTCTTCACAGGGCTATTATGTGCTTACTCATATCGTTCGGGATATGAAGGATTCGGATGAAGCGAGGACGATCAAGGAAAGCTTCTACCAGCGCAGAATCGATGGTGGTATATTCATTGGCGCTGCCAATCACGAGCCTTTAATTGAAGAGCTGATTGCGGAAGGTTTTCAGGTTGGCATTGTAGATCAGTATCTGCCAGGCAGAACGGAGCCAAACCGTCTCGTATACAACTTTGACAATGAGACAGGCGTTGGGCAGGCCATCGATTATTTGGTTAGCCTGAGGCACAAGCGAATCGGCATGATTAATGGGGATATGAACCGCTATTCTGGTCCGTCGAAGCTAAAGAGCTTCCAGGCAGCGATGCTGCGGCATCAGCTTCCGATCATGCAGCAGTGGATGCTGCCAGGTGATTTTAACGAGGAGAGTGGCTACAAAGCTATAAAAGCTTTTCTGCAGACAAAGCCCTCGGAGCTTCCGACTGCGATATTCGCTGTGAATGACAGCGTGGCTTTCGGTGCGGTCCGCGCTCTCAAGGAGATGGGAATAAGCGTACCTGGGCAAATGTCCGTCATCGGTTTTGATGACCATTTTAGAAGCTCGTATTTTAGCCCAGCCTTAACGACCATTCACGTGGATTTTGCGGATATGATGGATCGGTTGACGAAGTCTCTTATCACAAGCATTGAGAAAGGCGCGGCAGCTTTTCAAATATTCTCAGCAGAAACCAAGCTGGTGGTACGTAATTCATGTCAAAGCCTGCTTGTGACGCAGCCGTAGATCATTTTATGCAGGCAAGCAGCAAGTTCGAATAAACACGTGTTCAGGAAGGTTGGGCATATTTTGAGAGGGGGGATGTGGGTGTAGAGAAGGTCTATTAACTTTATGATCGTTTAGACGAGTAATGATGACAACTAAAACCGATAGGGAGATGATAGGCATGGGGGAAAATGTTCTAGGATCACGGACAATTACGCAAATTGGGCTATTGGTTAACGATATTGAAGAGGTTTCGCAGGCGTATGCTGATTTTTTCGGCGTGGAGAAGCCGGCATGGTTTTGGACAGACACGGTTGATAAGGCTCAAACCGAATACAAAGGAGAATCGTCAGTGGCTCGCGCTAAGCTAGCGTTCTTCGATATGGGCTCGCTGCAGTTGGAGCTGATTGAACCAGATGAGCATCCGAGCACCTGGCGGGAGCATCTCGATAAGCATGGGGAAGGGCCTCACCATATTGCTTTTGTTGTGGATGGCATGAAGGAGAAGACGGCTTCTATGGAAAAGCTGGGCATGCCGTTAATTCAAAAAGGGGAATACACCGGAGGGCGTTATGCCTATATGGATACGTTCAAACAGTTAAAAGTGATGCTGGAGCTGCTTGAGAACGATAAGCAATAGCTCACGCCATTGGACACAGCAAGCTAAACTTAGAGAATGACTGGAGGATACATATCATGAATATTTTGATAACGGGCGCAAACCGAGGATTAGGCTTGGCTCTTGCAACCGAAGCATGTAAGCGTGGCCATCATGTGATAGCGGGCGTTCGCAGCCCCGGCTCGGATGCCGAAGGCTTGCAGAAGCTGCTTGCGGCCTTTCCAGAGCAAGTCACGATACTGCCGCTGGATGTAGCGGATGAGAATTCGGTACGCTACGCCAGTGAGCAAGCGGGAAGCCGCTTAAGCAGCCTTGATGCTGTCATTAACAGCGCGGCTATTCTGCTTGGGAGGGACCAAAAGTTGGAGCAGCTTGATATGGAGCAGGTCGAGCAATCATTCCAAATTAATTTATATGGTCCAATCGTCGTACTCAAGCACTTCTTGCCGCTGCTGCGCCAAGGATCGCAGCAAGTTATTATTAACATCAGCTCTGAAGCGGGCAGCTTTGCTGGGGCCTATGGTGGAGACTATTCCTATGCGCTCTCCAAGTCAGCCCTGAATATGTTCTCGGCTCAGCTAAAGCGTGAGCTTGCTCCCGCAGGCATAATCGTACATGCGCTCCATCCAGGCTGGATCAAGACCGACATGGGCGGTGATCAAGCCCCAGGCGACGCAGCGTCCTCAGCTGTGGGCATATTAAACCTTGTTGAGCGGAAGACGACGGCGGATGAGCTGTTTATTGACCATAGCGGCTCTGCTATGCGGTTATAAGGATTATAAGGAATTCGAACAGAGAGGAGCGAATTGGAATGAAAATAATTGCTGCTTTGGTTGGCGATTACTATCATAAAGAGGAACTGGCTCGTGCTTCATTGCAGGGGGCCCTAGCGGAACCGATCGCCTCGGGAGCATTGCAGCTTCTGTTAGTATCCGATACGGAACATCTGATTTCCGTGCTTGACGATAAGCCCGATGCAGTTATTCTGTTTGCAGAAAACCGGGTGGCTCCTGAAGCGCAGCCGGATCTTCACTGGATGACGCCTGACATCGAGGCTCGAATTGTGCAATATGTGGATGAGGGGGGAGGCTGGTTAGCCTGGCATTCCGGGCTCGCTTCATATCCCGCAGATGGAAGCTATACGGGAATGCTTCGGGGTTACTTCTTGTCACATCCTGAGCAGCATAAACGGGTCACGTATTTGGCCGCAAATGGGCAGTTGGATAAAGCGTTTGAATTTGTAGACGAGCATTATTTTGTTCATTGTGAGGAAGAGAATACAGAGGTGTTCCTTCGGTCTTCTTCGGTTGACGGATCATCGATTGCGGGATGGCGGCATCCTTATGGCGCTGGGAAAATAAGCTGCCTAACACCGGCGCACAGAGAAGAGGGCTTGCTGCATCCGGATTTCTTGCGCTTGCTGAAGGCGGAGGCGGAGTGGCTGGTTGAACTTCAACAGATCGACCATGCGTAAGCCTAAGCAGAACCTGATCTGGATAGGCGCAGCTTCGGCTCTATTGTTATGCGCTGTATTTTTCATAGTCATACTAACTTCTTCCAAAGGAGGTGATTCGTTGAACAAGCAGCAAATTGGAGATATTGCCCCATCAACGATTGAGACAGCAGTTCCGGCTGCGATGGAAGAAATCGTAAAGCCCGTGGAGCCATCCGGCATACAGCCACAGATAGGTGAGATGGTAAAGGTTGATCAGATCGGATACGGAACTGAAGAATCAAAGCTTGCGATAATCGAGGGTGACCATCCGGATGGAAAACCATTCGAGCTGATTGAAAAGAACAGCGGCGCAACGGTATTTACAGGCCGTCTCTCGGCTCCGCTGGCTGATGCAGCCTCGCTCAAAACGGTAAGAAGAGCGGATTTTACCAGCTTCCAGAAGGTTGGTGAATATCGCATTTTCGTGGAGGGAGCCGGAAGTTCCTATACCTTTGCGATAGCTGCCTCCCCGTACGATAAGCCATTGGAAACGCTGCTTCGTTCTTATACGCTTCAGAGGTCAGGAGTAGCTATAGATGATCCTGTAACAGGATTGAAGCTGAAGGCAGGTCATTTGCAGGACAAAATGGCTGAGATTTTTTTCGAGGACGGCATTTCCCATAAAGGGGAAACGATAGATGTGTCAGGCGGCTGGTATGATGCGGGCGATTATGGCAAATACATACCTCCGGCAGCCGTTACGGTTGCACAGCTCTTGCTGGCGTATGATCTTAATCCGACTGCTTTCTCTGCAGGGCAGCTCATGTTTCCTGAGGGGCTTAAGGAGGCAGACGAATCGCTGCCGGATTTGTTATCCGAGGTTCGCTACGAGTTGGAATGGATGCTGCGTATGCAGCGCAAGGATGGCGCAGTTTATCACAAGGTCAGCGGCGCCGCATGGACAGGTTTCGTAACGCCGGACACGGATACTCAGACCCGCTATGTATACGGAATGTCGACGTATGGCACTGCGCAGTTTGCAGGGGCAACAGCGCTTGCTGCTCGTATTTACAAGCCCTTCGACAAAGCCTTTTCTAATCGATTGCTGGCGGCCGCTGAGAAAGCACAAAGCTATTTAAGCTTAAATGAGGCAGCTGCTTTCCGGCAAGATCCAATGCAGGATAACGGATCAGGAGGCTATGGGAAGCAGACGGACGCAGAGGAGCGAATGTGGGCACTTGCCGAGCTTCTGCGTACGACGAATGATACCAACTACCGCGATCAGCTTACGAAGGAGTTTGGTTATTTGCTGGAGCAATCACCGCAGGCGGTTAATTGGGCGAATACGCAGCTGCTTGGGCAGTGGGCTTATTATAGCGCAGACAAAGCGGAGCAGCAGTGGCAAAACAATATTCGCCAAGCGGTGACCGGGCGCGCGAAGGTGCTAGTGGCGAGAGCGGAAGCAGACGGGTATTTGAATACGCTGAACATGGATGAGTATACGTGGGCGTCGGTCAAGTCAGGCGCTGCTAATGGAACGCTCCTCCTGATAGCTAACTTGATGGAGCCGGATGAGGGCTATACGGCAATGGCACTCGAGCAGTTGCATCATGTGTTTGGCAGAAGCGCAACAGGCTTTAGTTATGTGACGGGTATCGGCAGCCGTTATCCGATGGAGCCGCATCATCGAATTAATGCCGCTACCGGCATTACGATTCCAGGGCTTGTGGTTGGAGGTCCCAACCGCTATGGCGGCGACCCCGATCTTGATGCGGTGAAAGAAAAACTTGCGCCAGCTATGGCGTATTTGGATGTAAGAGGTTCTTATTCGAGTAATGAATACGCGATAGACTACAATGCCCCGGTTGTTCTGTTGGCTTCATTTTTTGCGGGGAAGTGATTGGCCAAGAAAAAGAGAAAGGCGCTCAAGTTGAGCGCCTTTCTTGTGTTTAGGGATCATGACTTAGTTATCCAGCTTGTATTGTTTGATCGATTCATTTAAATCAACGGAAAGATTTGACAGCTGTATAATGACTGCGGATATTTCTTGCATCGAAGCGCTCTGCTGCTGCGCCGATGCAGCAACCTCTTCCGTTCCTGCCGCCTGTTCCTGTGTGATGCCAGAGATTTGCTGCATCGATTCGGTTATTTTTTCAAAGGATTCATCGACCTTACCCAATGCGCTGAACATATGATTCGTATGCTCGGTAAACTCCGAAACGCCACCATAGATGCCTTTAAAGTTTTCGTATGTTCCCTGTATCCATGAGTGCCCTTGCTCAACAGCTTTGCTTCCATCGTTAATGCTTTTCATAACGAGCAAGCTGTTTTCTTGTGTACTGGATACAAGATCCGTTACAGAGAGTGCTGCCTGAGCAGATTGTGTTGCTAATTTTTTAACTTCACCAGCGACGATGGCAAAGCCTCGTCCAACATCCCCTGCACGAGCCGCTTCGATTGAAGCATTTAGCGCGAGCAGATTCGTTTGATTGGATATTTCAGAGATAATGTTTATAATTTCACTTATTTCATTAGATCGTTCCGTTAGTGTAGTAGCGGCTGCTTGAGATTGAAGCATCGCTTCTTTAATGGCAAGCATCTGCTGAAGAGTGCGTTCTACAAGGTTCTGACCTTGTTCGGATTGATTGTGAACCTCCGTGGCGATGTTCTGAATATCTTTCATACCGCCGGATACATCTTTAATTTCAGAATCGATGTGATTGATATTATGTTGACTAAGGGACACGCTCTGAACAATTTCATTAATTCCCTCTGTCATCCGATTGGTGGAGTCAGCAACCTGCTGCGCACTGTTCGTTGACTCATTTACCGTTTGCTCTAGGTGTTTGCTTGTTACGGAAATCAGATTGGAAGAAGCACTAACCTGTTGAATCAGGCTTTTAAGGCTAGTAATCATTAAGCCAAACGATACGGCTAGTTTTCCGATTTCATCCTTGCTTTGAACGGCAATAGCCGTTTTCATATCGCCAGCAGCAATTTTATCTGCAGCTAACATTAAGTTGCGCAGCGGATTTGTAATGACCCTACCGATAACAATCGCTATGATGCTTCCCACTAAAAACACAACAATAGAAATAATGATCGTTGTTAGATTTGAGCTTGCTGCCGTTTCGGGCACCACTGAAGCATCCAAATCAATGCCAAGAATGCCATATGAAGTGCCTGACCCATCAGATAAAGGGTAGAAGATCGATTTATGTGTGCCATATTCATCTTTGTAGATTGGGCTAATGATAGGACTGTTTGACGCAATGGCTTCCCTCATCTCATCCGTAAAGGGATAGGGGGTGCCAAAATCATCAGGTACGCCAGACAAGATAAGAATGCGTTCGTTATTTTGGTCATTTGCTAAAATATAGATATTTTCCAAGCTATGAATTACTTGCAATTTCTCAAGTTCTGTTTTGATTAACGTGTAATTCGGATCGTCCGTATTTTCTAGTTTTTTCTCAGATCCCGGTATTGTAGATAAGGTATTGCTTGCAATTTGGATATCGGTAGTAAGACGTTTATCAAATTGCTCGAGCAGCTTCTCCGATAGATTTTGTTGGCTCAAATAACCGGATACAGCAAATGCAACGCAGGTGATGACTTGCAATAGAAGAATACTAATTGCTATTTTCACAGCAAGATGTTCTTTGTACCAGTTAAAACTAAGTATAGATTTCCTCATGAGTGTTCTCCCTTGTAGTCAATCGATTATGTTCCGCGTATGCTTCATCAATTTTAAGCTTTAAATAGTCTACGATTTTATCAACATCACTCACTTGGGTATGCGGGGAAATCACAAATAGCTTGCTTGCATACAGCGCTATTCTCTGATTATCCAAAGTAGGCACGATCAGATGCTTTTTCGTATCGCCAAAGAACATTTCTCCGCGATCCCTTCCCAAAATTTCGAATAATAGCTCGTTTAATTGATTGACCTTATCAATTTCTTCGTAGCTTTTTGATCCGGCATACTCTGCCTCGTATCCATTTAATCGATCATGATAAAGGCGGAAGAGGGTAATTATTCCCGGGTTTAGCGGATTCACAATAATGGCTTCCGGTACTACTTTTAGTAATCTTTTTCGAAAGGCAACGTTAACGTCTACAAATTGTGCGAGCAGTTTTTGGTAACCTTCGATTCCAAAAGCTAATAAGGCACTATAAATGCTAATGGAGCTTCCCATTCTTGAGCATTCCAAGGTGTAGCTCGTATGATATTGCCCGTAACCTCGGTGACCTACGTAAGGAGTCTCATCTGGGTCTAAATCCAGAAGTTTTAAATCTGTTGCGTTCTTGACTAAAAACAGGCTTGTTGAATACGGAGTTTGCCCAAGCTTTTGAAAATCAAAGCAAAGGGAGTCAGCTTTGTATAGATACTTCATTTTTTGTTGGATTATTTTTAAAGCATAAAGCGTATCTTTCTCGATGCCTAATGAATTTTTTTCAAAGTCGTATTTATTGAAAAAGGCGAAAAATCCACCCAAAGCAGAGTCTGCATGGATGTGAGGCCTCTGAATACCGTGTTTTTGCGAGAGAAGCTCTGTCATATTAAATATTTCATCAATACTGTCAATGCCCATAGCGTCTGTTGTTCCTGTAGTAGCAACAACATAAATAGGGGTGCCCCCATTTAAAATGACATTTTCCATTTTCTCTTTCAAATCGGCGACATCTAATGAGCTATCCTCCAAGGTTCTGATCTTAATTAAGTTGTTGCTGCCAATGCCGGTGGCTTCCATTGATTTATATAGCGAATAGTGAGCACTTTCCGAGCAAAAGGCATATAAATTCCGGGGAACCCCGTTTGTGGCCGCGGATGAGCTAGCTTTGTTGATAGCTAGACGCAAACCGGTGAATATGGCTCCTTGCCCACCCCACGTGGTGTAGCCTCCGCTAACAGAGGGATCGTAGTCTACAAGCTCGGACATCATGGCAACGACCTTTACTTCGGCTTCGGCGCCGGCAGGACCATACACATCCCATAAATTATTGCCGTTAACCATAAAAGCAGCAATCATCCCAAGTACGCCGGGAATGCTAGCCATCGGAAGAATGTTCGTAAGAAAATATTTTGTATGATAGGGATGGGCATGAAGTAAGTTTAATAATTCTTTATTAACCTCTTCTAAAGGGCTTCCATTTACAGGTATATGACTAGAGTCTGCTAGTTCTTTATAAAAGAGTGGTCCTCTATCTTTTTGTCCTTTAAGGAACGCCGATTCAGGATCTTTTAATTCATCGACACCACTAACGATCTGGCCAATTAGTTCTAAAATTCTAGTACGCTGCTCTACGTTGCCGTCATCACTTGGGAATAAGCTGCGAATATTAGTTTCATTATTCATACTCATACTACCTCTCTCCATCATCCATATTTTCTCTCTGCATTAAAAAAGGTATACCTATAAATCCTCATAGGTATACCATTGCTTGTAACGTTGCAACTGGCTGACATTTCTTTGGAAGAAGTAGTCCCTATAGCTTTGCGTGACCATCTTTCGACGGGTTTGCCAATATTAAATTTGGATAAATTTGAAGTATAATTAGCAAACATTGTCATGTTATAGGAACATTCTACTATTTCACTTTTCCAAGATCAATATGCTTTTAGTTAAATATGACTAAAGAACTAATGAATTTTGTCGGCTAACTATATTTTTTGTCACAATTTATCTTTTAATATAAAAGAACCGCTCTTTTTCTCTATAACAATATAAATATTTTCAATAAAAACATATTAAAATAATTAAGTTTTAAAGGAATGTACCAAGTTATTTGGTAGTGATACGAAACGAAGACTTACTCATAAAACTAGAAAAATTGAAGCTATTTTTTTCTCTTTTAGGTAAAGATTGCAGCTTCTATACTTAGATTTGATAAGAGGATGGAATTGGAGGGACCGCCATGCTGCCTGCTATAGTAGAAAAAACGATTGATCTGTTGTGTAAATCACTCTGCGCTCGCACGACTAATATTGAATCCGTTTATTTATATGGATCAGTTGCGTTAAATGGTTATATTGAAGGATCCAGCGATATCGACTTTTTGGCAATCGCTAGAGAGCCGCTTAGTCAAGCGGATATTCAAGCCATTGCAGAGGCGCATGAAGAGGTTGAAAGGGTGCTGCCGAGCACGGATATTATGGGGGCGTACCTACTCCTCGATGATCTAATGAATAAGGGCACTGAAAGCAGCCCCTTACTGACTTATTATAACAAGCAGCTGAATACGACTGGGGCGGGAGCAGATATTAATCCGGTTACATGGTGGATTTTAAAAAAACATGGAATTAAAGTCTATGGCTCCGACTTAATTTTTCATTACGATTTAGATATTGACGCTCTGCAGGGATATGTCTTTATCAATTTGAATAGCTATTGGGTTCACTGGATTGATCGATTAGAGAAACAATTAACCGATGTCAAAGGATTGGAACAAGAAATTAACGAAAAGCAGCTGGATGAAGCGGTTGAGTGGTGCACTCTCGGCATGCTGCGACAATTGTATACATTAAAAGAGTATGATATCACGAGCAAAATAGGAGCTGGTGTTTATGGAATTGAGAGCTTGCCTGAACAATGGCACGGCCTGATTCAAGAAGCCATGTCGATCAAGCAGCTAAAGCCTGATCGACATTATACGTCACAAACGCAACGATTGAATGACCTGGTAGCATTACTGAGGTTCATTCATTTGGAAGCTAACTAGCCTGAGAAATTAACTAGACAGGACGAACTTATGCTGAACACGAAATCAGCTACTCTTCATTCATTTTCTGGAGATGTCAGTGAACAATAGGATAAGGTTTATGAATTAGATGGAATTTCTATATAAGTTCAACTAATCATTTTATACTTAATGAGTTTCTGAAAGAAGGATTCCATACGGAAGCACAGTCGGTCAATTATAGTCCATTTATAATTGGGGATTTCCTCCATAAATAATCGTGGATCATACTCCCGTCTTCAAACAAATCTACCTCAGCGGCTTCAAATGGGCAGCTTATAGCTCTGTTTTGGAGAAATAGATCTAATTTTTAGATCTAATCTGGCGGAAATCGCCGATTGGGATGAAATAGGTCTAAAAAATAGATCTAATCTAGCCCCGCGGCCCCAAATGAACTGGATATGGCTAGGATTTGGAGAAATAGATCTAATTTTTAGATCTAATCTAGCGAAAATAGCCGAAATGGATGAAATAGGTCTAAAAAATAGATCTAATTTAGCCCAGCGGCTTCAAATGGGCGGCGTTTGGCTGGGTTTTGGAGACATAGATAAGTTGAACGAAAGAGATGAAGGATATGAGAAGCGAGAAGATCGATCTGGAGAAATGAAGTGTTCGCCTTAGTAGCCGGATTCTTACCTTTACATGTCTTAGTCATTCTAAGAATCTGGGTGCAACCGCGACCCCATAGAATGATCAACTCGCGCAGCTACCAAAAAGAAAGAAATGAATTTTAAGCGAAGCAAGAGGAACGTTCTGAAGTATTGAACCGACTTCCTTTGCCGTTAAATGTTTACATTAGGAAGTTTATGAAATTTAACAATTAGGGCGCAATAGCGATTCATTTATGCATCTTCCAAATTGACCTTATACAATAAAAAATAGCTGCCGACGAGGTCATGATTGACCCTGCGAGGCAGCTATTTGTTTGAGAAAGTATAGTATAGATAGAATCAGCATTGATAAAAGTGTTTTCATACTCGGCATTTGCATCCGCAACTTTCACAACATGCACAACATGCACAACATGCACAACATGAAAAACCTACGCAACCATGCTGCTTATTTTTAGCGCGATTGCTTACAGATATACGGCTTTGCCCGTTTTGGACGATTCATAAATTGCTTCAAGAATTTGCGAGACTACGAAAGCTTGCTCCGGCGTAACGACTGGCTCGGTGTCTTCCTCGATCGCTTTCAGCCACATTCTCATCTCAAGGACAGCTTCGTTCTCCGTTTGGCCGTCAAAGAAAGCAACGCCGCCTGCTTTCAGGTCAACCTGCGTTGTGAACAAACGGCTGTGCTTCTCGCCATTGATACGCAGACCGTCCTTCATGTCAGCTCCGCCTTCTGTGCCTGACAAAGTACACTTAGCTTCGTCAACTTCAAGCGTGTTAAGCGCCCAGCTGGACTCCAGCACGATTGTAGCGCCGTTTTCCATAACGATCATGCCGAATGCAGAATCCTCGACTGTAAACTTCGAAGGGTCCCAAGGTCCCCAAGCATTTGCTGCGTTTTCGCGCTGCGAAAGCTTATGGTAGGAAGTACCAAGCACAACTTTTGGCTTGTAGTTGTCAAGCATCCATAGCGTTAGATCAAGCGCGTGAGTACCGATATCGATAAGCGGTCCGCCGCCTTGTTTTTCTTCATCAAGGAAAACGCCCCATGTTGGAACCGCGCGGCGGCGAATCGCATGTGCTTTTGCGTAATAGATGTCGCCAAGCTCACCAGCTTCACAAAGCTTCTTCAAATGCTGGCTGTCCGGGCGGAAGCGGTTGTTGTAGCCAACCGTAAGCTTCTTGCCTGTACGACGAGCCGCATCGACCATGCGCTGTGCGTCATGTGCAGTTTTAGCCATCGGCTTTTCGCTCATCACGTGCTTGCCAGCTTCAAGTGCTGCGATAGCGATATCGGCATGGGAATCATTTGGCGTACAAACATGTACAATTTCAATGGAATCATCTTGAAGCAATTCTGTGTAATCCGTATAAACTTTCGCGCCTTCAGCACCATACAAGCCAGCAGCTTCATAAGCGCGATGCTCAACGATATCGCAAAATGCGACGATTTCAACGTTGTTCAATTTTTTCAAGCTTGGCAGATGCTTGCCGTTGGCGATCCCGCCGCAGCCGATAATAGCTAATTTGTATACTTTGGACATGAGTAATAGCCTCCTAAAAATGTAGGGTTTTGGGTTAGGGCATAACTTTACTGCGGGTACTTCTCCGGTATTCAGAAGGTGTAACCCCGAATTTCTTACGAAACACGGCATGAAGATAATTGCCGCCTGCAAACCCCGCTAGCTTGGCAATTTTCTCCACGGATTGGTCGCTTTCCTGCAGCTCACGGCAGACGACATTTAGACGAATATCTTCCAGTATCCGGCTGAACGTGTGACCGTGATGAAGCTCCTTGAACAGCCGCTGAATATGCCGAGTGCTCAGGTTAAGCTTGTCCGCAACGTCTTCCAGTGTAATGAAGCCGTCATAGTTGGCGTAAATATACTCGAGCGCGAGGCGATAGCGATAAGCTTTCATATCCCGCGTCGGAAAATGCTTCTGCTCATTCGCGCTGTCATAAGCGCGAACGGCGCGCAGTAAAATTTGAATGACCGCCTGCTTAATGGTGGTATAGCTACCGACAAAATTGTCGTTGCAGGCCTGATAGGCTTCCAGAAAGCGAGGCATCGCCTGATGCAGGTCCGCTGCCGGGGAATGCGGAAGCGACTTCAGCTTCTCGATGCAATCGCGCGCTTCAGCGGCTTCCCAGTCGTCATAGGAGCGGGAATCGTCATGGAGGCCTTGTTCCAACCTGTCGACGATATCGACGTGCAAGCAAAGCTCATCCATCGCTTCCAGAGCATCGGCCTCTTGATAATGCATGATTTCGGGTCCCGTCAAATAAAGCATGCCGGGTTTCAGTGCGTATTCTTGATCGACAATAATGACTTTTCCTTTGCCTTGGGGTATGAAATGGAATTCATACTCCGCATGCTTGTGAAATCCGACGATTCTGCCGGGAGGAAATTGCGTCAGATGGAAGCGCAGCACATGGATGTCGTAAGATCCCCATCTGATGCACAGCTCCAGACGCTCAAGCGCATCCTGGCGTTCATGCATGACCTCATAAGGGAAGTTGGGCATGCCGGTTCCTCCTCGGAGGTCTCCGCTTGCGTTTGCCGCTACTCGCTTAGCTCGTCGATGCTAACTGCACGGTGCTCGCGAGCAGATCGGTTCGAAGCCTCCATAAGCTTTGTCAAATCGATGGCAAGGCTTACATTTTCATCTGCTGACGTGTTGTTTTCAATATGCTGTACCCATTGGTCAAATGCGCTTTCTCTGTTTGCAGGAATCTCTTGTTCCGTCCAGTTTTCTGATGAAGCGGCACCGGCAGCGGATGTGCGAAGAAGAAGCTTGCTCTCAGGCGTACCGTATAGCAGCGTTCCTTCCGTACCATGCACCTCAAGCGCAAATGGCGAATGATTGTTCACGAATCCAGCCTCTACGATGCCGATGGCTCCCGAAGCAGCAGACAGTGTTGCTACCGCGTTGTCTTCGACTTCCTTGCCGGTTACGTAACCAAAATGAGCCGACACCTCCTTAGGCATCTCGTTCATAAACAGTCTGGTCAAATACATTGGATGACATCCCAAATCGATTAAAGCGCCGCCGCCGCATTCCTGCAAGCTGTAGAAATGTTCAGGCAGCCAGTTCGCCGTTGCCCCGTTGTGAGACAAGCGTGCACGCACGAGGGTGATTTTTCCAAGTACGCCTTGTGACAAAATATCGCGAATCGCTAAGGTATAGCCGTCGTTCAAACGAGGCAGCGATACCGTTAATTTTACATTATTTTTGGCTACTGCATCCAGTATAATGTTAACTTCCTTCAAAGTTGGGGCAATAACTTTCTCCGTAAAAATATGTTTGCCCGCATTAGCGGCAGCAACCATGACTTCTTGGTGCCTAAACGTTGGCGCATCAACGATAACAGCATCGATGTCCTCGCGGCTCAGCATTTCATCTAAACTAGCGTGGAAATCAACGCCCAGCTTCTCGGCTGCGGCCTGTCCACGTTCCGCGATTTCATCCCATACCGCTACGATTTCTGTACCGGGATGCTCCTGCGCTTGCTTTGTATAATCCCATGCGTGCACATGCCAATAACTGATTTTACCAATTCGGATCATCGGTTCATCTCTCCCTGGGCGTCTATTAGTGATTTCGTGATTCGTATATAAATTTATGACAACAAATATAATCTAACATATTTGTATTCTTATTTTTAGTGCAATTTAATGACGATTTATATACGGAATTACGACATTGAATTTAGTATTTACAGATAGGGCTTACGGTATGCGCGCGGGGACAGCCGAGTGATCTTTTTGAACGTTTTGCCAAAATGGGAAAAGTTGTCGAAGCCGACGGCAGCGGCGATGTCGGTAATGCTGGAGCCGGTTTCACGAAGCAAGCGTTGCGCTTCCTTAATACGCGTAAGGATGACGTAGTCGGAGAAAGCAAAACCCGTGATTTCCTTGAACATACGGCTTAAATAGTAAGGACTGATGAAAAACTGGCCAGCAAGGCCGTTTAGCCGCAGCGGCTCCGCAAAATGGGCATTAATATAGCGGATAACCTCAGAAATTTTGGCGTGCATAGGCGTTGCATGGTGCAGCGGCGTCGATTCATGCTTCTGCATGTATCTGGCTGAGAGAAGCAGCAGCTCCATGACCGCATGCGGAGGATAGAGCTCGCAGCCGACAGGTCGGTCCCTAATTTCTGCAAGCATTCGTCTCATTAATTGATCGACGGCAAGCTGTTCCTGACGAGGCAGGCGAAGGATAGGGGAAGCTTGCCGGAATGGCGACAGCAGCAGGTCACTGTGGATACCTGCCAAGTCCCCAATCATCGCGTCGTCGAAGTGAATGACGAACCGCTCATGCGAGGCATCGCCAGTCTGCATCGTTTTGTGAAGCTCATGCTTATGGATGAAGACAAGATCTCCTTGTTCAATCGAATAGGAACGGTCCCGTATGAAATAGATGCGCTGTCCCGACAGCATGTAATAAAGCTCATAATAATCATGGTAATGATCATCTGCCATCGTAAACGGGGCGGAGCGCTTCAAATATTCCACATACAGCTCAGGCGTAAATCCGAAGCTGTACAATTCAAGCGGCATGTTCATCGCAGACGTGCTCCTTTTTAAAGTAATATGATTTGTAGTAATCGGTTACAGCTGCAATTGTATATGGCAGGGAAATTAAGGGAATGGTTATGCGAAAAAGAAGCAGTGATTGCTAATTATCGCAAGAAAAGCGGTGTTTTATCGAAAATAAGCATCATATGCAGAGAATTATATCATTCTCATGCCGTAAAATGAAGGCAAGCGAATAAAGGGAGGAATTATGATTATGTCAAAAAAACGTTATGTATTGGTAGGAAGCGGCGGAAGAGCTGAATTTTTTTACGGTGCGCTTGCAACCGATTTCAGAGAAACATCGGAGCTGACTGCTCTTTGCGATATTAACCAAACCCGTATGGACTATGCGAACCGCGTGTTAGTCGATAAATATAAATATGAAGCTGTAAATACGTACAAATCGAGTGAATTTGACCGCATGATTGAGACGGAGAAGCCAGACGCGGTCATCGTGACAAGCATGGACCGTACGCATCATACGTACATTATCCGTGCGCTGGAACTAGGCTGTGATGTGGTGACGGAGAAACCGATGACCGTAGACGAGAAAAAATGCCAGGAAATCTTGGACGCCGTCGAACGAACAGGCCGCAATGTACGCGTAACGTTCAACTACCGCTATGCGCCGCATCATACCAAGGCGAGAGAGCTTATCGCAAACGGCACGATTGGCAAAGTAACCTCCGTACATTTCGAGTGGCTGCTGAATACACAGCATGGCGCGGATTATTTCCGCAGATGGCACCGCAACAAGCAGAACAGCGGCGGCTTGCTCGTGCATAAATCAACGCATCACTTTGATCTCGTTAACTTCTGGATTGGCTCGCAGCCGGAATCGGTATTTGCCTACGGCGATCTCTTGTTCTATGGCCGCGAAAACGCGGAGGAGCGTGGCGAAACGCAATTTTATGAGCGCGCGACGGGAAATCCGATTGCCGAGAACGATCCTTTTGCGCTACACTTGGATAAAAATGAGCATTTGAAAGCGATGTATTTGGACGCGGAGCATGAGGACGGCTATCGCCGCGACCAGAGCGTATTCGGTGACGGCATTAATATCGAAGACACGATGGGCGTGCTTGTCCGCTACAAGAACAACGCGATTTTAACGTATTCGTTAAATGCTTATTTGCCTTGGGAGGGCTACCGCATCGCCTTTAATGGAACGAAGGGCCGTATTGAGATGAACATCGTCGAGCAATCATACGTGAATTCCGGCGGCGAGAAAGCGGACGAAGGCGCGCTGAAGGAACAGACGATTAAGGTGTTCCCGATGTTTGGCGCTCCCTACGAGGTAGAGGTTGAGGAAGGCGTGGGCGGCCACGGCGGGGGAGATCCTGTCCTGTTGAACGATTTGTTCGGAACGCCTGTGGAGGACCCGTTCAATCGTGCGGCTAACCACATTGACGGAGCAAGATCGATTCTAACGGGTATTGCAGCGAACCGCTCGATACAGACGGGGCTTGCGATACAGATCGATGACCTTGTGAAATTTCACAAATAGTGTTCGGGGGGAAGCTGGAATGAAGCCATTTATGGACGACAATTTTTTGCTATCGAATGAAACCGCTGTGCGGCTCTATCACGATTTTGCGAAGGACATGCCCATTATCGATTATCACTGCCATTTGAGCCCGCAGCAAATTTTTGAGAATACGAGCTTTGCGAATTTGACCGAAGCTTGGCTGTATGGTGACCACTACAAATGGCGTGCATTGCGCGCCAACGGGGTAGAGGAGAAGTACGTGACTGGCGGCGAGGGCGTAAGCGATTACGACCGCTTTGAAGCATGGGCCCGGACAGTACCGCAAACGATTGGCAACCCGCTGTACCAATGGTCGCATTTGGAGCTTCGCCGCTATTTCGGCGTATACGAGATCATTAATGAGAAGAACGCTCCGGCGATTTGGGAGCAGGTAAACGCGAAGCTGGCAACGGGCCAGTTCAAGGCGCGTGACCTAGTCAAAATGTCCAACGTAGAGGTTATCTGTACAACAGATGATCCTGTCGATTCGCTAGAGTATCATATTGCAATTAAGGGTTTGGAAGATTTCGACGTACAGGTGCTGCCATCTTTCCGTCCGGACAAGGCGCTTGAAATTAACCGTGCTACCTTTCTGGATTGGGTAGACAAGCTCGGCTCTGCGGCGTCCGCAACGATCGACAGCTATGACGCGCTGCTTGACGCGCTTGCTTCGAGAGTGCAGTTTTTTGATGAAGTAGGCTGCAAGGTTTCCGACCATGCGCTTGATTATGTTGCCTACGCCGAGGCGTCGAAGGACGAGGCCGCCGCTATTTTTGCCAAAGCACTAAAGGGCGAAATGGTCAGCCTGGAGGAAGAGAAGCAATACAAAACGTACACGCTGCTCTTTCTTGGACGTTTGTATGCAGAGCGCGGCTGGGCAATGCAATTTCATATCAATGCCGCACGGAACAACAGCTCCCGCATGTTCGGCAAGCTGGGCCCAGATACCGGGTTTGACTCGATCAATGACAGCCCTGTCGCTTATCCGCTTGCGAAGCTGCTTGATGCGCTGGATACAGACGATGCGCTTCCGAAGACGATCGTTTATTCCCTGAATGCGAATGACAATGATGTGCTCGGCTCGATTATCGGCAGCTTCCAAGGCGGTGGCGTGCCAGGGAAAATCCAACTAGGCTCGGCATGGTGGTTCAACGATACGAAGAGCGGCATGCTCGATCAGATGAATGCGCTTGCGAATCTCGGCTTGCTTAGCCGTTTTGTCGGCATGCTGACGGATTCCCGCAGCTTCCTCTCGTATACCAGACATGAGTATTTCAGACGTTTGCTTTGCAATCTTCTTGGCGAATGGGTGGAAAACGGCGAGGCGCCACAGGACATGGAATTGCTCGGCGACATGGTGCAAAACATTTCCTACCGCAACGCAAAAGCATATTTCGGTTTCTAATTTTATAGCGATTATACGTTCTGCAGCTCCGTCAGCTTTTTGCTTGGCGGAGGTTGTGGAACGTTTTTTGCGTCGAGCCGGTAGGCAGCCATCAAATATCTAAGCATCTGCGGTACAGCAATATTTGCGGCCATGCCGAATAGCTCGGAATGGGCCGTTTTTCTGCAAAGCAAATAGAAAGCGGTACCGCCAATGAGTTCAAAGGCGATAAACTCCTTCCATTTCCATGCGGGCACAACATAAATTTTAAATTCTTTCTTATGAACGGAACGTGTTCGCAAAATGGTAGCCCTCCTGCTGAATAGGCGCATTACAACCGTAACTAGACTATGCGCGGCGGCTTATCCATCATTCGTCAATTGAAAAGGTTAGCAACAATCATTAGAGGAGTGGGCACGGTGACAAAAACAGCTTTCGTAACAGGAGCGGACCGAGGCGTAGGTCTGGGGCTTGTGAAGGGCTTGCTAGCGCAAGGGTATGATGTATTTGCAGGACAGTACGCAGAGGAAGTGCCTGCTGTTCAGGCGCTGAAGGATGAATATGCCAAGCAATTGCAAATAGTTCGGCTGGATATCGCTAGCGATGAAAGCGTGGCTATGGCGTTCAAAGCTTGCGTGGAGCGAACGGAAAAGCTGGATTTGTTAATCAACAACGGAGCTATTTTAGGAGAAATTAGCGCCACCGTTCTGGATACGTTTAATTATGCCGAGATGCTCGAGGTATTCAACGTGAACACGCTCGGCAGCTTGCGCATGAGCCAGACCTTTATGCCGCTGCTGATCAAGAGCGATTCGAAATTTCTTGTCAACATTTCATCGGAAGCAGGCAGCATTGGCGACTGTTTCAGGGAGAGCTGGTACGCGTACTGCATGTCGAAGGCAGCGCTTAACATGCAGTCCAAGCTTATCCATAACGGTATCAAGTCGCAAGGAGGCCGCGTGCTGGTCGTCCATCCCGGCTGGGTGCAAACCTTTATGCAGGGCAAGCTGGATGCAGCGGCAGCGCTTACGCCTGAGCAGTCGGCCGAAGGCATTCTCAAGCTGGTTGAAGCAAGGTTAGGCCAGAGTGCCGAAGAAGCGGACTGTGAATATGTCGATTATGCTGGCAACGCACTGAACTGGTAGCTGATTCAGGGCCCGAATCCTGCCCCTGCTCCACGTACTATAGTTCTTGTAAGCTAACGTCGATGCAGTGGATGAGAGGGTTTTACATAGTCTAAAGTTTTATGGGGCTTTGTATGACGCAGTCTAGCATACCTAACTAATGAAAGCAGGTGTTGTATCCAATGACGGATTTACGTTCTTTTGTTGCTCGTGTCATGAACACGCTAGAGGCTCATCGATTGAAGGATGATAGCGGAAGGTATGCCCGGTATTTAGCGCAGCTGGAGACTGAACCTAACGATGAAGATGTATATGGTACAGCGGATGCCGCAATTATTTTGTATACACTCAATGCCATGCCAACAGATTCCACGGAGCAGAAAAAGTGGATTCATGCGCTTCAACAGCATCAAGTTAAGGAAACGGGTGTTTTTGCAGGCAAAGGCCATGATGAAATCCATAGCACGGCGTTTGCTTTGTTTGCTTTGGAGCTGTTTGATGCGAAAGCGCTCTATCCGCTAAGCAGATTTAATGAACGAATGGATAAAGAGGCAATTGTCAGCTTTCTTGAGGGGCTGGACTGGCGTAATCAGCCTTGGGGGGAATCACTGAAAGGCGCGGGCATTTATGCAAGCCTAGTGCTGTCAGCATCGGTGGATGAAGAGTGGGAGCAGGCTTATTTTGACTGGCTGCGCCAAAATGTCGATCCTATAACTGGCCTGTGGCGCCGCAGTTGCGTAAAGAATGAGGATGGAAGCTTGGTGAGCGCTCCCATCTTTCATCACATTGCGGGGAGCTTCCATTATTTGTTTAACCTTGCGCACCGGAAGGAGCCGATTCTGTATCCAGAGCGCATCTTGGATACGTGCCTATCGCTTTATCAGAGCGGTGAATTGGAAGTGCCCATCGAGCCATTTTCTTATTTTCATATTGATTGGGTTTATGTCATCCTCTGCTGCATGAGGCAAAACGCCACGTACCGAAGGGAAGAATGCGAAGCGGCTGTCAAAGGCACCTCCCAATCCTTCATCGCTGCGCTCGCACAGCTTGGAGAGGATTCGGAGGAGCCGCTTGACGATTTGCATTCATTATGCGGAGCGGTGTGCGGCTTGGCTGCGATACAATTGCTGCTTCCCGAGCTTATTCACACGGATAAGCCACTGCAGCTCGTGCTGGATCGCAGGCCCTTTTTATAAAAACTAATGAGCTCTAACGAGCGGAAAGCTCGCCGAAAGCGCGGCGCAGAATGCTCAGCATCTGATCGTTGTCCTGCTGCGTAACAATTAACGGCGGGACGAGACGCACCGTAGAAGAATTAGGCGTGTTAATCAGCAGGCCCATACGAAGACAGATAGCGGCAAGCTCGGCAGCTGTTCCTTCCGGTGTATCAAACGCCAGCAGCAGCCCCTTGCCGCGTACGTTTGTTATTGGATACTCGCTTGTGAGCCCCTGCAAGCCCCGGACCAAATATTTTCCCTGAACGTCCGCGTTGCCCGCAAGATTCCGCTCCAGAAGCTCGGTAAGTACGGCGTGGCCTGCAGCCATGGCAAGCGGAGCTCCCGTGTAGGTACCCCCTTGATCCCCTGGCTCGAACAAATCATATTTGCTCTTGGTCAGCATAGCCGACAACGGAAATCCAGCGCCAATGCCTTTGCCAAGCGTCATGACATCAGGCTGAATGCCATAATGTTCATAAGCGAAGAGCTTGCCGGTTCTGCCTAGCCCCGTTTGAATCTCGTCGAAAATAAGCAGCATCCCATACATATCGCATATTTTGCGAAGCCCGTACAAATAGGCCTCATCGACGGCATGAACGCCGCCTTCCCCTTGCACAAGCTCAACCATGATCGCGCATGTTTGATTGTTAACGGCAGCAAAGCAAGCATCCAGATCATTGATCGGGACATGCTTGAAGCCGTCAACTTTAGGTGCAAAGAGCTCTTTCCATTGTTCTTTTCCAGTCGCCGACATCATTGCGAGCGAGCGTCCGTGAAAGCTGTTCGTGAGCGTAATGATTTCGTAAGCTCCTCCAAGGTTAACGGACCCGTGTTTTCTTGCGAGCTTGATGGCACTCTCGTTTGCCTCAGCGCCGCTGCTGGCGAAAAAAGCTTTATCCATTCCGCTAACGCTAGTCAATAGCTCGGCAAACTCAATCATTGGACGATTGAAGTAGCCGGGACTAGCATGGACAAGCGTTCCGGCTTGACGCGACAATGCCTCCTGCAGTACCGCAGGGGAATGCCCTAGACTTGCAACAGCCCATCCGCCAACAAAATCTAAATAACGGTTCCCATCCGTATCCCATAAGTACATGCCCTGCCCACGTTCCATAACGAGGTTTGGGCGTTTTGCCGTAAATAGTACGGATTTTTCTGCTTGTTCCAATAAAGCCGACGTGATTGTTTTTTCTGTCTGAATCATGACTAGCCTCCCGAATATTCATCTCATTGCATAAATATACAACAAAACGATTAATTATTCAATATTTAAAAAATGAATTAGCATTGATAACAATTATCAATTAGAATGTAAGCAGCAGCAAATGTAAGATTGCACGCAAGGGCAAAGTGAATATGAAGCCGCAAACATGCAATAGGGATGGTGAAGCAGGAATGGATGGATTGGAACGTCTGAAGGAAACAATGGCAGACCAGCGGTTTGAAAACCTATGGCTGAAGCTGAAACATATAGAAAGTGTCCATGGCCAAGATCGGTCATTTCCTCGCTATAGCGAGCAAGAGAATCATTTGCTCTTAATCATAGCGGAGGGCAATTACGGGCAAGTGAAGATCGACGGCAGCCATTATCCGCTGCACCTGGGAATCGTTTGCGTGTGCTCGACGGCGCAGCAGATTGAAGTGACTTCGTCTAATGCGACGGGGACTGGCATTTTTATCCTCTCGTTTGAGGCTGGCGGCATGCGTTCCTCCAAGCAGGCTGCGGAATTGGTGGACGGTGAACAAGCCTACGAGGAGCTGCAGGCTATTCTCGGTGTATACAAGCTCTCGCCTGCCGCGGGCGCAATGGAAAAAAGCCAAAAGATCGACCGCTATTGGAGGAGCGGCAATGCCATCGACCGTTTATACGGAAATGCTGGGCTTTATGAGCTTCTCGGATTATCGCTGGCCGGTTCTGCGCATTCGCCAACAAGCATGCTCGAACTTGCAAGAGCGGAGCTGGAGAAACGGTATGCGGAAGATATTAAAATCGATGATTTAGCGGCACTTGTCGGACTCAGTCGTTTTCACTTTATGCGGATATTCAAGGAAAAGTACGGGAAAAGCGTGCTTGAATACGTAACGGAGCTCCGGCTTGGCAAAGCGAAGCGGCTAATGGTTGATCAGCCGGAACTTTCCTTGCACGATATTGCGGAGCAAGCTGGCTATCATAATGCTGCGTATTTCAGCCGGATTTTTAAGAAGCAGGTCGGAATTACTCCTAACTTGTACTGGCGCAACCGCTCTCGTAAGGTAGCAGCTTACAGTTGGGCGAATATCGGCCAGCTTTTGCCGCTCCAAATCATGCCTTATGCGGCGCCAATCGATCAATATTGGAACGATTATTATCGCAAAAGGTATCAAACGGACGTTGTTGTTCCGCTTAGCCACGACCATGATTTTAATCTGGCTGCGTTAAAAGAAGCACGTCCGGAGTGCATAATCAGCCTGGATTATCTTATTCCGGCAGAGGTGAGAGAGAAGCTTGAGCAGATTGCGCCGCTTCTCCTTATTCCGTGGTCCGTGGCGGATTGGCGCCAGCATTTGCGCCTTGTCGCGGATTTTACGGACAAGTCCAAAGAGGCAGAAAACTGGCTGGTCAACTATGATTGGAAAGCGGAGCTGGTGCGGCGCGAGCTGCAGGCTGCGGTCAAGAAGTCGGTTGTGCTCATTTTGAAAATAGCAGGAACACGCATCTCTGTAGTCGGACGTCGTGCGGCGACGGTGCTCTATGATGATTTGCAGCTTAAGACTCCTTATCGACTTGGTATGATTGATCCATGGCTGCAAGCGGTACTGCCCCATCAACTGGAGGATTTCCATGCGGATCACATTATGCTGAGCGTCAATGAGGATGCAGCGTCCGAGGCGACGTGGAGAGGCTTGCTTGCGTCCGGATATTGGCAGAGCTTGCGCGCCGTCAAGCATCGTATGGTCTCCTATTTGCCGGGCTTTCCATGGTTCGAATTCCCAGCTGGAGAATACTCTGCGCTGCATCATGAGCGAATGTTGGATGAGGTGCGTGTTACGCAGTTATGCGTGCAAAATAAATAGAGAGCCTCCCTGTTGCGAGCGAATTTTCGAAGCGGTAGGTTAAGAGGCAACTGCTCTATCAACTAATTCAAAACCGAAAGCTTGGAAGGGAAGCGGGAAGTCAACGATATAGAGCTAACTTATGATGATAACGGAATCCGTTGCTCTCCACTCATTTTTTTTGAACGTCTTCTCAGTACTTGGAATTAATTTAAGTATATGAGGATTCAAATGAGATAGCAGTTGTCTAGTTGCCCAGAAGGGTGAGAAGCATGATCAGATTCGTATTGCCAATTGCAAAAGCATACGCTATAGTTGTTTTAACTTCATATGGAGTACGGGTGCTGGATTTAGTCCGGCTGAGATAGGGGCCCTTTTGTCCCTGACCGTTAATCTGAACCAGGTAATGCTGGCGTAGAGAACGTATCGAATCGTAACCATTCGTGTATTCTCGAATGGTTTTTTTCTATTGCCCGCACCTGTTTTCCGTGAATGGGAGGAAACAGAAATGATGCAGGAAGCGTTAATTGAAAGGCTTCAGCAGCAGGTTGAAGACCGGCAGGAGGAGCTGCTTGCCCTGCTGTCGCAGCTGGTCGCTTATCCGACCGTAAGCCCTCCGGCGCGCAACACGCAAGAGGCGCAGCGATTTGCCCGGGAGCAGCTAGACGCTTGCGGATTTGAGACAGAGCTATGGGAGGTATATCCCGGCGACCCGAATGTTACAGGGATTAAACGGGGAACGCAGCGGGAAGCTTACCGGAGCCTGCTGCTTAACGGCCACATGGATGTAGCGGAGGTTGGCAGTGATGCCGAGTGGCAGTATGATCCGTTCCAGTTGACCCTTGAGGCAGGGAGAGTGTACGGGCGGGGAACCGCAGACATGAAAGGCGGATTGGCGGCCTTGCTGTTTGCAATCAGGCTGCTGAACGAGGGCGGCGCCGAGCTGAAGGGCGACCTGCTGTTCCAATCGGTCATTGGCGAGGAAGCCGGAGAGGCAGGAACGAGAGCCTGTACGGAAAGGGGCTGCAGCGCCGACTTTGCCATTGTTGCTGACACAAGCCATCTTGCCATTCAAGGGCAAGGCGGCGTGATCACCGGGTGGGTTACCGTGAAGAGCCCGGTTACGTACCATGACGGCTTGCGTTCGCGGATGATTCATGCCGGCGGCGGCATCAGGGGAGCTAGCGCTATTGAGAAAATGATTAAGCTGATCGTTGGGCTGCAGGAGCTGGAGAGGCACTGGGCGGTCACGAAATCCTATCCGGGATTTGCGGCAGGCTCGAACACGATCAATCCGGCGGTCATTGAAGGCGGCCGACATGCGGCATTTATTGCCGATCAATGCGCGTTATGGATCACGGTTCACTTTTACCCTGACGAGGATTATGAATCGGTGGCTGCTGAAATCGAGAGCCATCTGCTCAAGGTGGCCGAAGCCGATCCATGGCTGCGTGACCATCCGCCCACCTTTCGCTGGGGTGGAAGGTCCATGCTGGAGGAGCGGGGCGAAATATTCCCCTCACTAACGCTGGATGAAGAAGGGGAAGGGCTGAAGACGCTTGCCGCTGCCCATGCCAACCAGCTTGGTACAGCGCCGATAGTAGGCATGAGCCCGAGCGTCACGGATGCGGGATGGCTGGGAAGAGCTGGCATACCGACTGTTATTTACGGACCTGGAGAGCTTCGCCATGCACATGCAATGGATGAAAGCATCGAGCTTCGCGAGCTCATCCATTACGTCAAGGTGATGATTGCCTTTATCGCGGATTGGTGCAATCAACCAAAATCGGAAAGCGAGAGGTGCTAGCAAATGGGAGTAGATACGACAGTTGGAAGCTTTAGTGAGAGGCTCTACGAGTCGGTTCAGCCGGTATGGCAGAAATGCCATGCACACCCGTTCCTTACGGGCTTAAGAGATGGGACACTTGAACTGGAACGGTTCATTTATTATATGAAGCAGGATTATGTTTATTTGATCGATTATGCCAAAATGTTCGCTTTAGGGAGCATCAAGGCCCGCGATTTGGAGACGATGGGGAAGTTCGCCGAGCTGCTGCATTCGACGCTCAACGTGGAGATGGAGCTTCATCGCGAGTATGCCGAGCGCTTCGGCATTGCAAGAGATGAGTTGGAGGCTACAGTTCCTGCGCCGACAACGATAGCCTATACGAAGTATATGCTGGATGCAGGGCAGGGCTCGCTTGCGGAGGTGGTCGCAGCATTGCTACCGTGTATGTGGAGCTACCGCGAGATCGGGATAACCTTTGCGGAGCACCCGGGTGCGCTGAAGCATCCGCTGTATCGCGAATGGATTCTGATGTACAGCTCGGAGGAATTCGGAGAGCTTACGGAGTGGACGATCGGACTGATGGATAGGCTGGCCGAGGGTTTGCCTGAACGGGAGCTGGCCCGGCTTGAGGAGCTGTTCGTCGTTACGTCCAAATTCGAATATATGTTTTGGGACATGGCATATCGGCAAGAAGAGTGGCCGGTTTGAGCGACACGCTGCCGCTTGCAGCGACCGACCGTTCGTTGGCCTTGTCAGTAGAGGGGCTTACTTATGCCTTTGATGAAGGCGCTCCGTTGTTCAAAGGGTTAGACTTCCATATACGCAAAGGAGAATTCGTATCTTTCCTTGCACCAAGCGGTATGGGCAAAACGACGCTGTTTCGACTGCTGGCAGGGCTGCTTAGCCCGCAAGCAGGAACAGTGAGACTGGGCTCGTCAGAGGAAGAAACACTTGGCACAAGCTTTTCACGTTCTGGACGCATGGGTTATATGCCGCAGCGGGACAGCCTGATGCCTTGGCGAAGCGTGCTGGATAATGCGGCTCTCGGCCTTGAGCTGGCAGGAGTTCGAAAACGTGAAGCAAGGCAGCGCGTGCTGGAGCTGCTGCCAGCCTTTGGGCTCGCAGGAACGGAGGGGAAGCGTCCGCATGAGCTGTCGGGCGGCATGCGCCAGCGCGTATCCTTTCTGCGCTCGATGCTTGGAGGAGGGAACCTGCTGCTGCTTGATGAGCCGTTCAGCGCATTAGACGCGATGACGCGAATCAGCATGCAGGAATGGCTGCTTCAGGTATGGGAGCAGCACCGTAAAACCATCTTGTTTATTACCCATGATATCGATGAGGCGCTGCTGCTGTCGGATCGGGTGCTCATAGCGACGGAATCGCCGGTCTCCTCGCTGAAGGAACTCGTGATTTCGCTGCCAAGGCCGCGAACCTACCATACGGTGCTGGAAGATTCTTTTGCCGAGTTGAAACGACAGACACTTGAGCTTCTTGGCAGAGGAACGGGCGGAATGGGGGAAGCTTGCCAATGAGGCGACGTTTACGGTCTAGCCTCCCTATTCTAATCTTTGGCTTGCTGTTGGCGCTCCTATGGGAGGCCGCAACGAGATTGCTGGCGATTCCGCATTACATTATTCCGAAGCTGTCGGACGTGCTGGTTTCGATTTGGGACAATCGTCAGCTGCTTGGCAAACACTTTGCGGTTACGCTGGGAGAGTCGCTGCTCGGTTTAGGCATATCCATTATTTTCGGAACACTTGCGGCTATTTGCATCGAAGGCTCTTCCTTAGCGAAGAAGACCATCTATCCATTAATCGTCGCCTCCCAAACGATTCCGATCATCGCTTTATCGCCAATTATGGTCATGTGGTTCGGCTATGAGATATGGAGCAAGGTGGCCGTCGTTATTTTATTCACTTTTTTTCCTATCGCGGTCAACACGGCGGATGGCTTTCGTTCGGCAGATACCGGTATAGGTGAGGTCATGCGGTCGATGGGAGCCCGGCGGCGCGACCTGTTCTTCAAATGGAAGCTGCCATCGGCGCTGCCCGGCTTTTTCACCGGACTGAAGATGGCTGCAACGATCAGCGTAGGCGGCGCAACACTTGGTGAATGGTTGGGCGGCGAGGCTGGGCTTGGGATGTATACGAAGCGGGCATCTAGTTTGCTGCGGGGCGACGCTGTATTTTCAGGCGTGCTGCTCCTATCGCTTATGGGGATTTTATTGTTTCTGACCGCCCAGTGGCTGGAGAGGGCCAGCTTGTCGCGGCGTCAATCTTAATTGCAAATAAGAGAGGAATAATCATTCAATGAGCTTAAATAAATGGAAAAGACATTTTGGATTTACAATTGTATTTGCACTTGTCCTGACTACGCTTGCTGCATGCGGCTCCGATAATAAAGAGAAAGCGGCGGCGGAAGCCGAAACGGAGCTTACCGTGCTGCTCGACTGGTATCCGAATGCGGTGCATTCCTTCCTTTATGCGGCGGAGGAGCAGGGTTATTTTAAAGAAGCGGGGCTTAAGGTCAAGCTCCAAACACCGGCCGATACGAATGACGCGCTAAAATTAGTGGCTACAGGCAAAGCGGATCTGGCGCTCAGCTACCAGATGCAGGTAGCGATCTCTCGTGCCGAGGACATTCCGATTGTTTCCGTGGCGGCAATCGTACGTCATCCGCTAAATCGCTTGTTCGCGCTGGATTCAGCAGGCATTCAAAGCCCGAAAGATCTCATTGGCAAAAAAATCGGATATCCGTCGATTCCGCTTGATCAGTTGATCGTGAACACGATGGTGGAATCGGATGGCGGCGATCCGGCTAAGCTGAATTATGTCGATATCGGCTGGGACCTTATTCCGGCGATGACAACGAGCAAGGTCGATGCGATTATTGGCGGTTACGTCAACCATGAAAAGCCGCTGCTGGAGAAAGAAGGAATGAAGCTTGCGGCGTTTGATCCTTCTGCGTATGGCGTTCCCGATTATTATGAGCTTGTGCTTACAGCCAGTGAAGCTGGCTTGGAGAGTAAAAGCGCGGCGTTCAAGAAGTTTATCGAGGCGGCTGCAAAAGGCCAGCAGTATACGGTAGAGCATCCCGAGCAATCCCTGCAAAATCTGCTCGACTTGCAAAATGAGAACTTTCCGCTGGACGCTGAGATTGAGAAGCAAAGCTTGGATATTTTGCTGCCGCTTATGGATGCCGGCTCAGAACCGTTTGGCTCGCAAACGGAGGAGTCCTGGAACGCGGTTATTAATTGGCTGAACGAGCATGGGCAATTAAAGAAAGAGCTTAAGGCAGAGGATGCTTTCCGTAATCTATAATGGAATACAAATAGAAGTATTGTGCATCAAGGTTTTACGGGAAGGAGCAGGTTAGGTGGAAGAACGGTATTCAAGACAAATGCTTTTTGCGCCGATTGGCGAGGCTGGGCAGCGAAAGCTGATGGATAGCGCGGTTTGCATCGTAGGCATGGGGGCGCTCGGAACGGTACTGGCGAACCATATGGTGCGCGCCGGAGTTGGGCATGTGAGGCTTGTGGATCGAGATTATGTTGAGAAAAGCAATTTGCAAAGGCAAATGCTGTTCGACGAGGATGACGTGGAGCAGGTGTACCCGAAGGTGGTGGCAGCCGAGAAGAAGCTGAAGAAAATTAATTCTTCCATTCGCATCGAAGCGATTGTAGCCGATGTAACCGCCCTTAATATCGAGGCTTTGCTAGAGGGCATGGACTTGGTATTGGACGGTACCGACAATTTCCAGACCCGGTTTCTGCTCAACGACGCGTGCTTTAAGCTCGGCATCCCGTTTACGTATGGAGGGGCAGTCAGCTCGCGGGGAATGAGCGCAATCTTCATTCCAGGGCAGACCCCTTGCCTGCGCTGCTTTATCAAAACAGGCGATTCCGGCGGTCAAACCTGCGATATGATCGGGGTGATTGCACCTATCGTTGATATGGTCGCTTCCTATCAAGCCGTAGAAGCCATGAAATATTTGGTTGGAGACGAGAAGAAAAGAAGAAAAAGCTTGGTCACATTCGACATCTGGCAAAACCAATATTTTGAGATGAAGTTGGGCGAGCCGGACAAGAACTGTCCCTGCTGCCAGTTGAAGGAATACCCTGCCCTGGAGCCGGATGCGGAAAACACGTTCTTGTCCCTGTGCGGACGGGAGACTATTCAAATTGCAGGCAGCGGTTCGCTTGATCTGGTTTTGTGGCGGGACCGGCTTGCGCAGGCAGCGGTAAAAGTAAGCCTGAACCCGTTCCTGCTGAAGGCCGAGCTTCCTGAAGGCGAGCGGCTCGTATTGTTTGCGGATGGCCGGGTGCTTGTGCAGGGCACGGATGATTTTGTACGCGCAAAAACCTTATACGCCCGCTATATCGGGCTTTAATACGGAGGAGTGAGGAACCGATGAAGGATTTTAAATTGTACGCCATTACCGGCGAGCAATTCCATCCCGGCCGCGGCTTGGTAGAGGTTATGGAGGAAGCGATTCTCGGCGGAGTTGACATTATTCAGCTGCGCGACAAGTCAGGCGACAAAGCAGCGATATTGGAGAAGGCAAAGGCGCTTAGAGAGCTGACCCGAAAATATGGCGTAACCTTTATCGTTAATGACGATATCGATATTGCAATGGAAGTGGATGCGGACGGCATTCATTTGGGTCAAGGCGATGTGCCTCTCCTCGAAGCGAGAAAGATCGTCGGCACTAAAATCATTGGCATCTCAACCCATGCCATCGAGGAGGCGGTACTTGCGCAGGAGCAAGGAGCCGACTATATCGGGGTTGGTCCTATTTATCCGACAGCGACTAAGGTTGATGTCGTTGATCCGGTCACGATTGCATACGTGCGCGAAGTGGTGCGGGAAGTGAACATTCCGTTTGTAGCGATTGGTGGGATTAAGCTGCACAACGTAGATGAGGTAATTGAAGCGGGAGCAACCCGGATTTGCGCGGTTAGCGAAATTGTAGGCAGCGCGGATGTGAAAGGCACCTGCGAGGCCTTTATTCGGAAGCTGGAGAGAGGATAGTGAGCATATGGACCTTGTAATTAACGGAGAAAATCAGCAATTGGAGCAGGTTCGCTCGGTTTATGACGTGATCGAGAAGCTGGGACTGTCTGGGAAGCCGGTCGTTGCGGAGGCGGATGGCAACGTGCTGACCGCGGAGCAGTGGGCGGATACGCCCGTATATTCGGGCATGAAGATTGAATTGGTTCATTTCGTAGGAGGAGGCTGAACGGATGCAGACAGATGCTTTGGTCATTGGCGGTCGCACGCTGACCTCCCGTTTTTTTATTGGCACCGGACTATTTCCTAATCCCTATGTGCAGAAGGAAGCAATCAAGGCGTCTGGTGCCGAGGTGCTTACTTTTGCAATTAGACGAATCAACTTAGCTGCGACGGAGGATGATTCCATTCTTCAGCATTTGGAAGGGGAGAATTATGTTTATCTTCCGAATACTTCAGGCGCCCGAACAGCGGAAGAAGCCGTCCGGATTGCACGGCTGGCGCGGGCTTCCGGTCTCAGTGACTGGATTAAAGTTGAGATTAGCGTCAACGAGCGCACATTGCTGCCCGATCCAATTGAAACGCTGAAGGCAACTGAACTATTAGTGAAGGAAGGCTTTACGGTGCTTCCCTATACTTCGGATGATCCAGTCATCTGCAAGCGGCTGGAGGAAGCGGGCGCTGCGGCGGTCATGCCCGGCGCGTCGCCAATCGGTACGGGCCTAGGCATCCTGAATCCTTATAACATCGGTTTAATCGTTGAGGAGGCTAACGTTCCTATTATCGTGGATGCCGGACTTGGTTCGGCGAGCGATGTCGCGCAGGCGATGGAGCTTGGGGTGAGCGGAGTCCTGATGAACACGCCTGTAGCGAAGGCGAAGGACCCGGTGCGGATGGCGAAAGCGATGAGCCTTGCCATCGAAGCTGGGCGTCTATCCTATTTGGCGGGTCGGATTGGGAAGAAAAAGTATGCCTCGGCAAGCAGCGGGCTTGAAGCTTTTAAATTGAAATAACCGATTTACGGGAGCGATGGGATGTCAATGAAGGAACAAATTATCGTTTTGGGCGGAGGCATTATCGGATTGTCCTGCGCGCTTGAGCTGCAAAGGCGGGGCTACCAAGCCGTCTTGCTGGAGACAAAGAGCTGCGGCGGGCAAGCCTCAGGAGCGGCTGCGGGCATGCTGGCTCCCTACTCGGAGAATGTAGAGGGCCCCGATGCTTTCTTTCAGCTTTGTTTGGAGAGCTTGCAGCTTTACCCGGAGTGGCAGAGGACAGTGAGGGGAATTTCCGGCCAGTCGTTTGAATATAAGGAGTCAGGCAGCTTGTACGTGGCGTATCATGATGCCGATCTGCTGGCGCTGGAAGGCAGGCTGTTATGGCAGCGGGAATACGGTTCTTCCGGCTCAATCGTGGAAGGTGCTGCATTGCACCGTATGGAGCCGATGCTGACAGGTGAGGCAAGAGCTGCGTTGTATACGCCCGAAGAGAGCCATATCTATGCTCCCCATTATGTACGTGCGCTTGAGGAAGCATGCAGAAGACTCGGTGTACACATTTATGAGGAGCTGGAGCACCTTGAAATTGTGGAGTGGAAGAGCGAGGCGGTTGTCCGTGCTGCGGATGGGCGTTTCTTCGAGGGAGATCAACTGCTCGTATGCTCTGGCGCGTGGGCGCAGCAGCTCGCGGATACCTTTCATATGAACATTCCCGTCTATCCCATTCGCGGGCAGATTTGTGCTTACGAGGTGGATGCTCAGCCGGTTTCGCATATGGTCTTTTGCAATCAAGGTTATTTGGTAGGTAAAGCGAATGGCACACTGGTATGCGGCGCTTCAGAGGATGTGGCCGGTTACGACACTGCAGTTACAGAAAAAGGCATTACCCGGCTACAAAATTGGAACAAGCAGCTGCTTCCTTTTCTGGAGGACCAAACGCCGTTTCACAGTTGGGCGGGTCTCCGTCCTGCGACGCAGGACGGCTATCCGTTAATCGGGCCAGTCCCGGAAACGAGCAGGGTAGTGCTTGCCGTTGGGCATTACCGAAACGGTATTTTACTTAGCCCGGTGACTGCGCTGCTGGCGGCTGATTATATTGCAAACAAGCAGCATGCCGCCTTTAATCAGACATTTTCACCGAGTCGTTTCAGTTAGTCACCTATAAGCAAACCTTTCCTTTGGCTCCGTTTGTGCCCTCATCCTGTGATGAGGGTCTTTTTGTTGTTTTAAAATGCATGGACAGCATATGAGCTGATATAGGCTCTTTCTCAAGATAAGCGCTTGCTAACTCAACATGGAAGTTGTATTCAAGGATGTACCTAAATAGTCTTCTTTTGCTGTAACAAATGAGTTAGTAACTAAGCTTGGGAGTATTAAGGTGGATGCGGATGGTTCGTTTCACGAAAATGCTGCGGTAACTAAATAAGCAGACGTAAGAAAATAATGAAATGAGTTGCTATCATTCGTAGGATGGGAGTTGATTTAGAGTGGTTATGAATTAGCAGGAATTTCTCCCTATAGAGGGGGGATTCCATCTAAACCGAAATATAGAAGAGCTACTATAGCACTTAATTCTTGCTGCCTTGCCTCGCATCCAACTGCTTCTGTATTTCCCTCTGTACTTCTTCGATGCCTGCTTGCTTAAGCTCCTCGTTAAACTTGGGGAGGATCGTGTCAACATCGACGGTGCCAGTCATGAGGCTGGGATAATATTTCTTCCAAATCATCTCGATGTTTTCGGTTTTGGCGTTCAGTTTGGATAAGTCAGGCGTAAAGCCGAGCACGTTAGATTTGACTGCTTCAGCATTGTTTTTACGGAATTGATCCCATTTATCGAGAGGTTCCGGGTTATCACCGCCCATGGTTCTCAGGATAAACCAGTTACCCTGCGTATATTGTACACCTGCATAGCTTGCTGGCGCATCCGGGATCGGGTCGCCGTGGCTGTCTTTGCCGGGAATGGGGACCGCTTGCCCATTTTCGCTCAGCGTGTAATGCACTCCTTCAATTCCATAATTAAATAAGTTTCGTAGTTCAGGATCGGTATTGAGCATGTTCAAGAACTTGATAGACTCAATGGGATGTTTGGTATTGGCATTAACAGCCATGATTCCTCCACGGACGGATTCTGTGGTAACGACGTTAGGGGTTACTGGATTCGATACAATCGTATAGCCGCGATCCTTACTCCATGTCGTCTCCGAGATGGGGCCGCCACCGGAGGACTTCCAGAACACTTTATCCCCACGTTTAAGTCCACCTGGCTCCCGCAGTGCAGCGTCTTTGTTTATAAATCCTTCCTTATAGTAACGCCTTAATATATCTAATACTTCCCTAGCTTCCTTTGTCTCAAAGATATTAACAACTTTAGGGTGAGCATCCAGTGATTTTACCATTAACGGAACTTTATTGTTCACAATATATTCGTAGCCATAAAGAGCAAAGAAATTATGCGAATCCCGATCTAATTCCATGGGGATGTACGCAGGCTCCTTCTGCTGAATCATCCGCAACAGCGGTTCTAGCGATTCAAGCGTATTGTATTTGGTAATGTCGATATCGTATTTTTTTACGATGGAAGCAGGGTACATCCAATGATCACGCACGGCCAGCTCTTTATTGGTCGGTACCCCATAAATGCCTCCGTCATTCATTTGTACCCCTTGCCAAAAGATGGGGTCAACGGTGTTGTACAAATCCTTGCCTAGACCCGTAAGATAATCATCAAGCTTCAGCCATGCGCCGCGCATAGTCGTAGTTGCATAGTTGGATGCGAAAGCAACGTCGAAAGGAGTGCCTGCGGATATAAGGGTGTTCAGCCGATCCTCATACTCCTGCCAACCGATCTTGATATAGGTGATCGTTACGCCAATTTTACGAGCAGTGATTTCATTGATTTTATCATTTACGAGCTTCAAGTCCTTGTCGGGCTCTCCAATCGTGTAATAAATCAGGTTGACGGTTTCACTATAATCGATATCATTGATATTTCTGCTAGGCTGCCGGGAGCAGCCGGTTGAATACGCTGTGAGCAGCAGTATCATACTGATCGTCATGAAGATACTTTTGTATCTAGAGCACTTTTGCATCAATATTCTCCATTCTGCTTTGATCGTTGTTAACCTTTTCCCCGCAGATCAGAGGGAGACTTCCCGAAAAAGCTTTGAAAATGGGTATAGAAATAATTTAGATTATTGTAGCCTACGGAAATGGCGATAGATGAAATTTTTTCATCTGACGATTGAATGCGTTCTTGTGCGAGAAGCATTCGGTAAGCCATAAGATATTCCGAAAATTTCATTCCAGATTCTTTAAGAAATAATTGTCCAAGGTAGGTGCTGTTCATCTGGAAGAGCTCTGCCACCGATTTTAAGGTAATGTTCTGCGTGTACTCCGCCTTAATCATTAACAAAATGCGGTTGACCAGCTTGGATAAGCTAGTATAACTTACACCTAATACCGGGTCCTTGTTCAAGCTCTCGCAGCTAGCATTGCCTATCGTGCCATGGAGATCTTCAACAATAATTTTCTCAATGACTTGCTGCAGCTTTGTACGATCTAAAGGCTTAAGCAGATAGTCTTTCACACCACAGCGAATGGCTTCTTGAGCATACTTGAATTCACTATAGCCGCTCATAATGACATATTTGGTAGGAATTTGGAGCTCGTTAAGCCTTTGGATCGTTTCATAACCAAGATCCTTGCCAACGCAGACATCAAAAATCGCGACGTCCGGCAGCAGGTCTACAACCTTGGACATGGCCGCCTCTGTAGATTCGCACGTATCTATTCGACTGAAGCCGTATTGTTTCCAGTCTAAGATTCGCTTCATCCCCTCCAAAATCTGTGGTTCGTCATCCATGATCAGCAGTTTGTACATGCTCATTCACCTCTTTTGGAATCCGTACAGAAATCTTAACGCCAGCTTCCTCATTGTTTTCAATCTCTATGGAAAAGCTTTTCCCGTAAAAGAAGTTAAGCCTTGTATATACATTGCGTAAGCCGATACTCTCGGAATAAGTATCGTCCTGGTTGGACAGCGTGCTGCGCACGGAGTTTAATCGCTCGGCTTGAATGCCACGCCCATTATCTACGAATTCCAATACATAATAGTGTTCAGCTTCCCAGCCGTTCACGACATACAGATTAAACTCGCTGCTTGCGCTAAAGCCATGGATGAAAAAGTTCTCAGCCAAAGGCTGCATCCAAAATTTCACGGTAGGGATCGAGAGTAGCGCAGGGTCTACATTGACTTGATAAAAAAAACGTTCCGGATACTTAAATTCCATGATCTCTAAGTATTTATGCAGCAATTCCAGCTCACTTGCAATCGTAATAATATTTTCCTTCTTTACAATTTCGCGGTAAAGCGCCCCTAACGTAGCAATGGCATCAGCGGTGTCTCTGTCTTGGTTAACCAGTGCAGTGGAGCGAATAACCTCCAATGTATTGTAAAGAAAATGAGGATTGATCTGATTTTGGAGTGCTTTCATTTCGGTTTCTTGCTGCTTTAGTTTAAGCAAATATTCGTTCCGAATATGTTTATCCAACTGCTGAATCATATCGTCTAATTCCCTTGCGATCATGCCGTATTCATTTCGGCGATAACGGGCAGGGCGATTTGGTGTGAAATTGGCTGTTTTCACGCGTCCAATCGATTGAATAATGCGGTGCAGGAAGCGGGAGTCATCCCGCATATTGTACACAATGAGCAGCAGTACGCTAATCATGGTCGTTAGTACGATTAGAAAGATCGTGATCAGCATCTTGGCATGCTGCCGAATCAGCATCGATAAATCAACGATGCTAACAAATTTGAAATTGAACTTAGTTGACGGAAAGGTGATATAAAAGCTGTGCTCAAAAATTCCCTTCGATATATAACCATGGCTGCGTCCATTCGCCGCGGCTATAAGGGATAATTCCTTCAAGTCTTGGCCTTGTTCGCTGCCGATAAGATAGATCTCACCGGAAGCGCTGACTGCAGCAGCCTCTCCCAATCGATAATTTTGGATCGATTTAAAGATTCGGTCACTGCTGACCAAGAAGCGAAGCTCCCCTAACTCCTTAGAGCCGTGTGCTAGATCCGATAGTTTCTTGCGATATACGAAGCCTTTTAGGATGGTATCATGGAAAGCTTCATCTGTGTTTGGAAGACCGAACATAAAGCTCGCGATTCCGTTATCGTTAAAGTGTACGACATTGCCATACTGGCTGGTATGCAGACTAACCTGCGTAATTCCGCCTTGCGCCCAGCTATACAAGTAGGTTTTAATATCCTCTGGGAAAGATACCAGCGGCTGTGAAAATTGGCTGTTTTGCAAACTATTGGTTAAGTAGCCCTCGGCACTGCTGCTTAAAAAGCTGCGAGCATCATCCATTAGACCATGATTGGAGTAGATGCGCTGCATGTAAGCCTCAATTCGGTCGGCATCATACTGCAATTCATTCTCTACACCAGCGAAAGCATTAGCAGCCTCTAAACGGGCATCGCCAACCCATTGATTCAGCAGCATGGCACAAGTTAGAATGCCAAGCGCGAGTCCAATGGTCACGACGAAGATGACATAGGCAATAAATTTGTAGCGATAAATCTTGATTTGTAAAAAAGAGCTCATAGGGCACCTCAATTGCAGCAGCTAGCCTTAAAGTAAGCGTTTACCATACCACTTTAACATGATTAAGCAAAGCTTCATAGGTAGCAAGAAGAAAGCATCCCATACAGAGTGTCTCTATAAGGGATGCTTTGTTATTTTACTTGAAGTAATTATTAATTTGCTCTTGGGCAGCTTTCATAATCGTGTCCATGCCAGCAGATTTTAGTTCAGCTGTAAGCTTTGGTATCACTTTCTCAGGATCGGATGCGCCAGTGATGAGTTCATACTTGTATTTATCCCATACCGATTGGCAATTGGCTACTTCAGTTTGAAGATTGCTGATGTCCAGCGCGAAACCTAGCAGAGTGGAAGATGTCGCTGCATCGTTCAGCTTTTTAACCTGATCCCACTGATCCTCAGGAGCACCTTTGGTAACGGCTAGGTTAAAGAACGTAGCTTGGGAATAAGCAGCCAGTGGCCAAGTATCGGAAGTACGCTCGATGACCTTTTCGCCATCGACATTTTTGTAGTCCACGTCTAATTCACCGAATGCCAGCATATTGCGCAGTTTTGAATCTGTGTTAACTAATTCGAGGTACTTCAATGCTTCCTTCTTGTATTTCGAATTCGCAGAAATGGCGTTCAGGGAGCCTTGGATCGTACTTGTTGTATAAATAGGCCCGAAGTGCTGAACCATATCATACTTTTGAACAGCATCATTGATTTGCCAGCTTACTTCTGCGCCTGGGAATGCCTGCGCGGCAAAGAATGGTCTGCCTTTGTCGTTCTCTGTTTTAGTCGGAGCATCAGGGTTGATGATGCCATCTTGATACCATTGGTGCAGGAGCTTCAGATCAGCCATAATATCAGGCTGCTCAAGAACAGAGACAACTGTACGTGAAGCATCGTCAGCTTTGACTCCAATTGGAGTAAAGCCTAGCGTTAGATCGTCATAATTGTTGAAGAAACCGTTCAAGCCTTCACCTTGCGTCATTGGCAATGGGTAGAAGCTCTTGCCTTCGCCAGACTTTATGCTGTGAAGAGGTGCATCAAGGTCCTGCAGTGTTTTGATGTTGTTAATGTCGATATTGTATTTTTGCACGAATTTATCATCGTACACCCAATATTGAGTCAGCGCAGAATCCTTATAGGTAGGAACGGAATAATACTTGCCGCCAATTTTCGTGCCGTCCCATACCTTTTCTGGAATCAATTTGTATAAGTCAGGAGTTTCACTTTGAACCAGATCAGTGATATCGGCAAAAGCTCCCATAGCTACCTGCTTGCTGTATTTGCCGCTGTTTGTGAACATAATGTCGAAGGGTTCGCCTGTATTCACAATCGTGTTAATTTTGGTGTCCCATTCGCCCCAACTGGCTACCTTGATGTCAATTTTTACACCAATTTTCTCTGCTGTATAGGCATTCATGGCATCAATCGCTTTGCTGAAGTTATTCGGGACTTGGCCGCCGATGGTCCACCAGACGAGCGTTGGAATATCTTTACTAGGTGTTTCCGTGTCCTTTGGTGCATCTGTAGCTGCATTAGATGTCTTCGGCTCATTTGTTGCAGTTGGAGAATTTGAGCCGGAGCAGGCTGCTAAGGCTGTCACCAGTAGTGTGAGAATACAAAGCGTAGAGATGAGCTTCCAAGATTTCTTCATTTCATTTCCCCCTTATTGAAGTTGTGTCACCGTAACAGTGGTACAGTGATCTATCATAAACCAAGCTAGCTTGGCTTATTTCGTTGGTTATCCTTTGACAGCGCCGATCGTTAATCCGGAGATAAAATATTTCTGGAAGAACGGATAAGCGAAGGCTACAGGCAAAACGATGATTATGGCTACAGCCATACGGGCAGATTCCTTCGGCATTGTTGCAACAAGCACGGCATAGCTAACGCCCATGCTTGCAGCATTTTTGGCAAGGGCATCCACATTGCTCATCAAGCTATTTAACAGTGCCTGCAGAGAATATAAGTTCTGGTTGTCGATATACAGCATCGATTGGAACCAGTCATTCCAGTACGAGAAGCAAAGGAACAATCCAATGGTTGCTATAACCGGCAAGGAGATCGGCAGGATGATGGAGAAAAAGATTCGCAGCTGGCTCGCGCCATCAATTTCAGCAGATTCAATCAGCCCATCGGGAATCGTGCTTTTAAAGAAGGTTTTGCATATAATAACGTTGAACGATGAGACAGCAAGTGGTAGAATAAGTGCCCAGACGCTATCTTTTAGTCCTAATAAGTTAGTATTAATGAAGTAGCTGGATACCAGACCGCCATTGAAGATCATGGGGATGAAAACGATCCAGGTTAGAAAACCATTTAGCTTGTAGGTTGGGCGAGAAAGCACATAGCCCATGGAGGTGGTAAGCAATACGCCAAGCACAGTGCCAACCACAGTAACTAGAGCTGATACGCCGAGCGCCCGCAAAATCATCGTTCCCTGCTTGATTACATAGCCGTAGGCCTCTCCTGACATTGCAACCGGCAGCAGATGATATCCTGTCTCCCGAATGGAGTCCTCGCTGGACAAGGAAATGGATAGAACAACGATGACAGGGATGACGCAGAGCAGCGCCAAGACGATAAATATCAGATGGAAAGAGATGTTTACGACGTTGCTTGTTCGGTTGAATTTCTCAAGGCCTGATTCATAAGTCTTTCTCGTTGACATGGCGTGACCTCCTTACATCATCGCGCTATCCGGATCAATTTTGCGAACAATCCAGTTAGCGATTAGAATAGTTGCACAGCCCAGAACCGACTGCACGAATGCGGCGGCAGCTGCCATCCCCAAGGTAGCGGATTTCAGTTGTTTATACACCATGACATCGATGGTGGTAGATACATTGAACAGGGAGTTGGAATCTCGCGTGACCTGATAGAATAAGCCAAAGTCGGTGTAGAATATACGTCCAACTGCCAAGATGAACAGCATGACGATAACAAGTTTGAGCATGGGCAAAGTAATGTATCTCGTCTGCTGCCAAATGGAAGCGCCATCAATTACAGCTGCTTCATAGTAGGTGCTATCCAGGCTTGTGATGGTTGCCAGATAGATGACCATGCCGTAGCCTAAGCCTTTCCAGACATTTAAGAGAATAAGAAAGTAGGGCCAATATGCCGGCTCCATATACCAGTTAACAGGATCGCCGCCCATATTGACGAGCATTTGATTGACTATTCCTTTGTCAAAGCTTAGGAACGCCCAGCCTACCGCCGAGACGACAACCCAAGATAGGAAATAGGGGAGGAACATCATCGTTTGATAGACTTTGCTCGCCTTGCGGCTGTGGAGCAGTCCGATCATGATAGCGAGCAGGACGGGCAGCACAATGCCTAGGACGATAAAGATAATGTTGTATCCAATGGTGTTTCGAATAATGATCCAAGCGTCATTCGACTTAAATAAGAATTCAAAGTTTTTGAAGCCTACCCAAGGACTATTAAATACATTGCTCAGAAATCCGCCGCTAATTCTGAAGTTTTTGAAGGCAATAATGATCCCGAACATAGGGATGAAACAAAACAGGATGTACCAGATCGTTGTCGGCAAAGCCAAGAGGGTGAGTTCCGTATCCTGCTTGTGCCAACGGATTCGTAAGCGCTTTCTTTTATCTTGAAGCTGAACAGTCGATTTCATGCTTTTGCTCCTTTCGGTGTCTTCTCTGTTGTGTTGTACTTGTTAGGTACATTGTATAGTAGGAGGATTGGGTGGTTCTAGACAACAAACTTGATACTATAGTCAACAAACGTTAGATTCAGAAAATTCTGCTGATGGTGTGTATCTTCTCCAAATTCTCGCATTAATTTCCCATAGGTTAATAAACCACCCAATGTCCAATGACCATTCCAATGGTTGCTTAAAAAAGTGACATAATCGATTAAAAAACGGCATACCATTTGCGGGCAGCGGGAATTAAACTTTGATAGAGCAGGGTGAGAAGGAGGAGAACAGGAATGAGCGAACGTACACGCAAGCAGGGTAAGGTCCATGTCAAATCTCGTAGAGCTATCGCTCGGCTCTATGCGGCTGAGGATGCCATGTGGCTTCCGTTTACAGAAGAGGAACAAAACATGAAAACGGACGTGAATTCAGCTTTTAACATAGATGCTTATAAATGGGAATGATTCGAGGGGCTGCTCGGCAGCTGTGGGCCAAATCGCGAGGCTATAACCGTTTGCCGCGCAGTCCGGGCATATGTCCAATATGGAAACGCCGGAGGCGTTTAACCAAACTTTATTTTCTTTTCTGCAAAATCGATCTTAATGCCTTAATGGCACCAAGCCAAGGACAAACATTTCGTATCATCTGAAACGTGCTTTGTTATTAGACGTAACACCATAATAAAAATGTAGATGAGGGGTTGATGGTTGGATGTGGCATGGCGATTCTTTATTAGAGAAGCTGTATAATGAGGCAGTTAACCAGCATCAAGCTGATTCGGGGCGCGAGCTCCGCAATGAAAGAAGACCAAAGCTTAAGGCAGCCCTGCGTGAGGTTATCGGTCAATTTGAGTCAAATCCCGGACATGTAGTGAAGCTTCTGGAGCGCGTACAATGCGATGGATACGTTCGCGAACGAGTGGAGCTGTCGGCGACTCCGGAACTGACCTTTGCAGCATATGTCCTTATTCCGGATCATGCGGAGGGGCCGCTGCCTGGGGTACTGGCGATTCATGGTCACGGCTATGGTAGCCGAGAAATCGTCGGCTTGCTCAAGGATGGCTCGCCTGATGAAGCAGAGCCGGGTATTCATCAGCATTTTGCAGTTCAACTGGTCAAGCGGGGGATGGTCGTTATCGCTCCCGATGTGATCGGCTTTGGCGAACGCCGACTGCTTGCCGATTTGGAGCTTGATCCAAATGCGCCCAGCTCCTGCTACAATCTATCTACGCAGTTGATGATGCTTGGCAAGACGCTGACGGGCTTACGCGTAACCGAGGCATTAAAGGCTTATAATTACTTGGCTTCAAGGCGTGAGGTGAACGCGGATCGCATTGGCGTGATGGGCTTCTCTGGTGGAGGTTTGATCGGCTACGTTACCTCTGTACTTGAGGCGCGAATCCGAGCAACCGTACTCACAGGCTTTACGAATACGGTTAAGGACAGCATTTTTGCTGTCCATCATTGCATCGATAACTATACACCCGGCTTGCTTGTTCATGCCGAGCTGCCGGAGCTGATCGGCCTTATCGCACCGCGCCCGTTGTTCCTCGAATCTGGTGAGCGTGATCCAATCTTTCCGGTGGCAGGCTTCCGTAAGGCAGCAGCGGAAATCAAGTCGATTTACGAGGAGGAGGGCGCGGGAGACAAGCTGGAAACCGATGTATTTCCGGGCGCCCACGAAATTAGTGGCCGCTTGTCTTACAATTGGCTGAAGCGCACATTATCTGCTGATTAACAAATGAAACTTATTCTCGTCCAATAGAATGTTACTTTTATACATTTGTCTGCCATGGCTGCTTCGCTAGAATGGAATATAGGCAACTACATGTGAAGGAGCGATGGCGAGGATGGACACAAATGCATATTTGAAAGCGATTAATCGTACTATTGCAAGCGGCAGGTTTAAGGATAATTGGGAATCGTTAAGCGAGTATGAAGTGCCTGCATGGTACAAAAAAGCGAAGTTCGGCATTTTCATCCACTGGGGCGTTTATGCTGTGCCTGCCTTTAAAAATGAATGGTACCCAAGAAATATGTATATCCAAGGGTCAGAGGAATACAAGCATCACATTGAAACCTACGGAGAGCATAAGGACTTCGGCTATAAGGATTTTATTCCAATGTTCAAGGCAGAGAAGTTTAATGCCGATGAGTGGGCGGAGCTATTCCAGCAGTCGGGCGCAAAATATATTATGCCAGTCGCCGAGCATCACGATGGCTTCCAAATGTACAAAAGCGATGTCTCTCATTTTAATGCCTATGAGATGGGACCGAAGAGAGACGTATTAGGTGAAATGAAAGCCGCGTTTGAGGGGCGGGACATGACGTTTTGCGTATCCTCTCACCGGGCCGAGCATTGGTTTTTCCTCTCCCATGGCAAGGAGTTTGAATCCGATATCAAGGAGCCGCTTGAGCGCGGAGACTTTTATTGGCCATCCATGCCAGAGCCTGATCATCAGGATCTGTATGGTTCTCCGCCAAGCCAGGAGTACTTGGAGGATTGGCTAATTAGATGCTGTGAGCTGGTAGATGAATACAAACCGAATATTTTCTATTTTGACTGGTGGATCCATACGGCCGCATTCAAGCCTTATCTCAAAAAATTCGCGGCCTATTATTACAACAAAGCTATCGAATGGGGAATAGAGGTTGCCATTAATTACAAGCACGAGGCTTTTCATTTCGGAACGGCCGTGCCTGATGTGGAGCGGGGACAATTCGCTGCGCTGAAGCCTTATTTCTGGCAAACCGATACGGCGGTCGCAAAAAATTCATGGAGCTATACGCCGGGCAATGATTATAAAACATCGATTGAGATTATTTGTGATTTGATCGATATCGTCAGCAAAAACGGCAGCCTTTTGCTCAACGTGGGACCTCATGCGGACGGCACGATTCCGGAGGAGGATAAGCGGATTTTGCTTGAAATCGGCGATTGGCTGAAGATGAACGGCGAAGCCATCTACGATACGAGCTTTTGGCGAACGTTTGGCGAAGGACCGACCTTGGTTGAGGAAGGCCAATTCACGGACGGAAAGACGAAAGCGTTCACAAGCGAGGATATCCGCTTTACGGTGAAGGGAAGCCGATTGTATGCCATCGTGCTTGTCTATCCGGAGAACGGAGTAGTGAAAATAAAAGCGTTGCGGGAGAAATCTCATGATTTTCACGGGATGATCAAAGATATCAGCATTTTAGGCTTTGATGAGCAACCGGTATGGGAGAGAACGGAAGAAGCGTTGATCATAAAGACAAATAAGGTGCAAAGCGCGGCTCCAGTCGTGTTTAGCTTGAATATCGATTAATTAACCAAGAAGAATCCCTTCATGCTGCTCAATGTTTGTTGCTTATCTACAAAGATAAATGCAGACTTGCAGGGGCAGGGGATTTTTTTCTTTTTTATATTTCGTTATAGATCAAACTAAAAACATGGATGCACTCTAAAGTTTTCGTGAAGATTTTAAAAAGGATTGATCGTACGACATGTCTCCGAATTTGGAGCTTCCGCAAGCTAATTATTTGGTTAGCTTGCGGAAGGCAGCGGGGGAGAGGTTCATCCAGCGCTTGAACTGCTTGCTAAATTGTGAGATATCACGGTAGCCGAGCTGATAGGCGATGTCTTCTATTGTTAATTCGGGGTTAATGAGCAGCAGCTTTGCTTGGCGCACGATCAGCCCGGTTAAATATTGGCGCGGGGACATTCCGTACACCCGTTGGAATACGCGCTTGCAATGAGCGGGAGTATAGCCGAGCCGGACGGCTAGTTTCTCGATACTGATCTTCTCCTCCGTGGAACGGCTAGAAGCGCTGGCGCTCCGCAGCTCTCTTTCAATCGTTGCGGCGAGCGATACGTCGTTCTCGGAGGCCTCTTTTCCATGTATTTTGGCAGGACCGTCAGCAATGGCCCAATTCGTAAGCGCGGATAACAGTAGAAACGTATCGCTCAAGAAAGCAAGCCGATCCTGATGCAGGCCTGTTTGGGCATAAGGCAGCGTTTCCAATAATCTCTCAAGCGTGCTTCTGATCGCTGCTGAGGAAGGATGGCTTGTTGATAGCAGCGTCGTTTGCATGCCCATCAGGCTTCTGCGGAGTGTCAGGTCGTCAATATCAAAATGAAGGCAAAAATAGGTCATCGGCTCCTTATTGGGTGAACCGCTGCTGCTATGGAGAACACCGGGAGGAAGGAACAGAATATCGCCGATTTGCTGTACGAAGGAAAGATTATCCGCAAGCATGGTTTGTTCGCCTTCAAGCACCATGTTAAGCTCAAACATCGTGTGATGATGGTCGGGATAGCTCCATTGCTCGTTAACTGCGCGCTTATGCGCAGCCACAATTTGAAAGGCGAATTGCAGATCGGGCGTCATAAGCTCGTTTATGCTGTTTTCCAGTCCGAAGGGAAGATGGTTTCTCATCAAGCAAATTCCTCGCTAATTAGGATGAGTTCAGTATAGCATACCGGTGCGGTAGGGCAGCTGACGTTTTGTACAAATAAAAGTCCGTTATGTCCCTGTTTGGCAGTACGCAACGATCGTAAGATAGGAGGAGATCACACGACAAAGGAGCTGAATCCGTTTTGGCTAAAAATCAATTTTTTAATGCCCATCATTCCCCGATTGGTTCGTTTTCCAGCTTTACGCTTGGTTTTCCGGGCGCATCAGGCGGTTTTGACCTGGAGCTGGGAAGGCCTCCGAAGGAGAATATTTATATCGGCTTAGAACGACTGGACGGCAAAGGCTACGACACGCTGCCGTTCCATGACGTGAAGGAAGAAGACGAGAGCAAGCGCTATGATATCGAGAATCCTGATCCGAGCCCGGACAAGCCAAAGCTGCTGCATCCTTGGCCGCAGCAGGCGATCTCGCGTGATTTTAAGCTCACGACAGATACTTGGCAAGCAGGAGATTTAACCTTCCGAATCTATACGCAGGTTCGCTCCGTTCCCGATCCTTCGCTCGCTTCCGAGGAGGAACTCAAGGACGTGCTGGTTCCAGCAGTATTTGCCGAACTAACCGTAGACAACCGAAAATCCGACCGCAAGCGCAAAGCGATCTTCGGTTTTCAAGGAAGCGACCCTTACAGCTCCATGCGTAGAATTGTAGATACCGAAGGCAGAACAGGCATCGGCCAAGGCCGTCATGTTGCAATCGTGTCGGATGATCCGTCGGTTGCGGCTGCGCAGCATTTTAGCATGGAGGATATTCTTTCGGCCGAGCTTAAGGAGAACTGGACCTTCGGTCTCGGTCCGGTCTGCACCTTGTTGATGGATACAGAGCCGGGTGAGCTCAAGACCTATCGCTTCGCCATCAGTTTCTATAGAAGCGGTTATGTAACAACAGGCATCGATGCTTCTTATTACTATACGCGCTATTTTGCAAACGTCGAATCCGTGGCAGACTACGCCTTAACCCATTTTGACCGAATGACCTCGGAAGCTGTTCAGGCTGGTGAATTGACGGAGAAGGAAGGCTTATCCGACGATCAAATCTTTATGCTGAATCATTCGATTCGCAGCTACTACGGCTCCACGCAATTGCTCAACTATGAGGACAAGCCATTTTGGATTGTAAACGAAGGCGAATACCGGATGATGAATACGTTTGATCTAACGGTCGATCAGCTGTTCTACGAGCTTAAGATGAATCCATGGACGGTCAAAAACGAGCTGGATATGTTCGTGAAACGTTTTAGCTATGAGGATACGGTCCGCAAGCCTGGAGATAGCACGGAATACCCGGGCGGCCTCAGCTTTACTCATGATATGGGCGTTGCCAATGCGGTTTCCCGCCAAAGCTATTCCTCTTACGAGCTGTATGGCCTCGACGGCTGCTTCTCACATATGACCCATGAGCAGCTCGTGAACTGGGTGCTTTGCGCAGCGGCATATTACGAGAAGACGGCTGACCAGGAATGGCTCGCTGCCAACATGGAAGTATTTGAGCAATGTCTCGATAGCATGCTGAACCGTGATGATCCGGACCCGGCAAGCCGTAACGGGATTATGGGGCTAGACAGCTCGCGGACGATGGGCGGCGCTGAGATTACGACCTACGACAGCTTGGATGTTTCCCTTGGTCAATCCCGCAACAATATTTATTTGGCCGGCAAATGCTGGTCTGCCTACATTGCCATGGAACGGTTATTTCGGGAAAATGACCGCCCTTCGCTCGCAGAAACCGCGGGCAGCCAAGCGGACAAGTGTGCGGCAACAATCGTTAGCCACGTAACGGCTGAGGGCTACATTCCGGCGGTTATCGGCGAAAACAACGATTCCAAAATTATACCGGCGATCGAAGGGCTTATTTTCCCTTACGTGACGGGAGACCGCGCTGCTCTTGATCCCAACGGGCGCTTCGGCACCTATTTAGCTGCTTTGAACAAGCATTTGAGCTACGTGCTGCAGCCAGGCATCTGCTTGTTTGACGATGGCGGCTGGAAGCTTTCCTCGACGAGCAACAACAGCTGGCTGAGCAAAATCTATCTATGCCAGTTCGTTGCACGCGAGCTGCTTGGCCTTGCTTGGGAGGAGCGCGGGCATGCGGCCGACGCGGCACATGTGGAGTGGCTGACGCATCCCGAGCTGTCCATATGGAGCTGGAGCGATCAGATTATTTCCGGACGGATTACGGGCAGCAAATATTATCCGCGCGGCGTGACGTCGATTTTATGGCTGGAAGAAAGCCGCTTAACTAAATAGAACGGCACCGTATAGAGGGGCAGCACGTCTGCTCTTGCATATATGGTTAATAAAGCAGGGTTCTTTCTTGGCGTAGTTATTGCCGAAAGGACACTGCTTTTTTATTCACAGCAGTTGCATGGTGAGCTCGCCAAATGGTTCTGATGGTCATTTCGGAGATGCGGATTCTCATATAGCTGCCTATCCTGCACGGCTGCAGGAACTTTGTGCTGTTTGGTCTACATGACACTTCTATGTTGTATGGATGCATTAGAATCAGCCCTTTGTGTTACTTTTAGCTCTAAAATAGCTGCTTATATTGTACGTTCTACAACATACGAGCTTAGCGATAGAGGTAATAAAGCATTTGCCTGCAGAAGTGCAGTATAGCTAGTACAGCACTATTTCTTGTGTAAGATCTTTAAAGCGATTGCCTTTGAATGCAGGCATAATTTGTTTCCCTAAGATTTACGATTCTCCTAACTCGTTTGTGGCTGCTTAGCAGCCATTCGAAAGAAATTCAACTCGTATAACGCTTGCGAAACTTGGTTGGCGGCAGTCCGATCTGACGGGTGAAGCAATTGGAGAAATAAGGAACGTTCTCGAAGCCTACATGCATCGCGATTTCAGCAACGGGCCACTCCGTCTTCAGCAGCAGGAGCTTCGCCTGCTCTAATCGGTATTTGGCTAAGTAATCAATTGGTGTCATGCCATACACCTGCTTCATGCAGCGGGTGATATAGTTGTAGTGAAAATTGAGCGTTTCGGACATGGTTTTGCTCGTGATCTCCGTACGGTAATTGTTTTTGATGTAAGCTTCCGTCTTCTCGGCGAGCGTGACGACGGGGCTTGTATAGCTTTCATTTTGGCGTAAATCCATCATGCGCAGCAGCTCCTCAAAGGTTTGCTGTTGCGTCCAAAAAGCGCTAGATTGGCGTTCGCTGCCGGCCTTGTTCAGCGCCCGCATCAACCGATAAGCTTGCTCGGGATAAGGCAGTGTCCATGCTTTTTGAAGATGAAGCGAATAGGGTGAAGTTAGAAAACGTTTATAATGTGCTTCATGATTCAGATTGGCATGCTCCAGACTGGATTGTTGCCATTGCCCGACAGCCTGGAAGTGAACCCAATAGAAGACGGTATTCTCTTCTGAGGGTTTGACGGAATAATGATATAGATCGGGAAGGAGCAGAAGGGTCTGTCCTTCCGTCAATGACCACCTTTGCTCCTCCTCGCCGATAAACAAGCAGCCGCTTTCCACGATGAGCAAATCGAATACGCCAAGCTGCTTTCGGCTTGGGTGCTGGTCGCCAGGCTGATGAAGGGTTACGCCGCTTTCTAGGTAATAGGGAAGCGGCGGTGCCGCAAAATAGACATGCTCTGACGTTTCTGACATCGATGATCACACTCCCACTTGTGTGAAATTTTATAAGAAATAGGTTATTTGTGTTTGTAGTTATGTTCCATTCTAACGCATAAAATAGAAATCAGCAGTATGAAATTTAAACAATGCTGGAAGAGGTGCAGTGCAAATGGGACAAGCGATTAGCCAAGATCACGCAAAGCCGGTATCATTGAAGCAAGTGAAGATAACGGATGATTTTTGGAATTATTATATTAACCTAGTTAGGGACGTTGTTGTGCCTTACCAATGGGATGCCATAAATGATCGGGTTGAAGGCGCGGAGCGAAGCGGGGCGGTCAGCAATTTTAAGATTGCTGCTGGTTTGGAGAAAGGTGACTTTTACGGCTTTGTGTTTCAAGATACGGACGTAGCCAAGTGGTTGGAAGCCGTTGCTTATTTATTGGAGACGAAGCGGGACGAGGCGCTCGAGCAGGTAGCAGACGAGATGATCGACATTATAGGCAAGGCGCAGCAGCCGGATGGCTACTTGAATACGTACTTCACGATCAAGGAGCCGGACAAGAAGTGGACCAACTTGACCGAATGCCATGAGCTGTATTCGGCTGGGCATATGATTGAGGCTGGGGTCGCTTACTATCGAGCTACGGGCAAGCGGCAGCTGCTCGATATCGTCTGCCGGATTGCAGATGACATAGCAGTTGTATTCGGGGATGGCCCCGGCCAAATTGCCGGCTATGACGGCCATCAGGAAATTGAGCTTGCGCTTGTAAAGCTGTATGAAACGACAGGCAGTCGCAAGTATTTGGAGCTAAGCAGCTACTTCATCGATAAACGCGGACAGCTGCCAAACTTCTTCGAAGAAGAGGCAGACCGCCGCGGAAGAACAACGCATTGGAGCAATAACAAAATTCATATTGAACCAGAATATTACCAAGCGCATGTGCCCGTAAGGGAGCAAGAAGCGGCAGGTGGCCATGCGGTACGCGTTGTTTACATGCTTGCAGGTATGGCTGATGTAGCTCGGGAGACAGGGGACGAGTCGCTCCTTGAGGCATGCCGCAGGTTATGGGACAATATTGCATCGAAGCAAATGTATATTACGGGCGGAATCGGCTCGATGGCTCAAGGGGAAGCTTTTTCCTTCGATTACGATTTGCCGAATGACACGGTTTATTCCGAAACCTGCGCTTCAATCGGCTTGATCTTCTTCGCTCACCGCATGTTGCAGCTTCAGCCTAACAGCCGCTATGCAGACGTTATGGAGCGGGCATTATTCAACACCGTTATTGCGGGCATGTCGCGCGATGGCAAGCATTTCTTTTACGTGAATCCACTGGAGGTTACGCCGGAGGTTTGCGAGGGGAAAAACAAAAATTTCAATCATGTGAAGCCGGTCCGCCAGGAATGGTTTGGCTGCGCATGCTGCCCGCCGAATATTGCCCGCTTGCTGGCATCGCTGGGCGAATATTTGTATTCGACGAAAGAAAACACCATTTACTCGCATCTCTACATTGGCGGCGAGGTGGAGCTCTCCTTAGGCGCTACGAAAGTGCAGCTTAAGCAGAAATCGAGCATGCCATGGGAAGGGACAGCGCGCTTTGAGGTATCCGTAGAGCAGCCTGCTTCATTCACCTTGGCGCTTCGTATTCCGGATTGGTCCTTGAAAGCAGCCGTGCTCGTGAACGGAGAAGCTTATGCCATTGAGGGGAACATTGTGGATGGCTACGCTCATATTAACCGGATTTGGTCTACTGGCGATGTGGTTGAGCTGACGTTTGATATGCCTGTTCTGCGGGTGAGAAGCCATCCGCTCGTTAAACAAAATGCGGGCAAGGTTGCGCTACAGCGAGGTCCGCTCGTGTACTGCATAGAGGAAGCGGATAACGGTGCGCAGCTGCAGGAGCTTCTGCTGCCGCAGGATGCCAAGCTTGATTTGTCCTTCAACAATGAGTTGATTGGCGGGATACAGGTCATTAAAGCGGATGCGCTAAGGCTTCAGTTCGAGCAGTGGGGAAGCCAGCTGTACCGCACCAACACGGAAGCGGTATTGGAGCCAGCCAAAGTAACCTTCATTCCGTACTACGCTTGGGCCAATCGCGGCCAAGGCGAGATGGCGGTGTGGGTGAAGGAACGGTTGTAAGAACGGTTGTAAGAAAGGTTGTAAGAAAGGTTGTAAGAAAGGTTGTAAGAAAGGTTGTAAGAAAGGTTGTAAGAAAGGTTGTAAGAAAGGTTGTAAGAACAGTTGGAAGTACAGTTAATAAAGTAATCCTCCAGTTCTGTTTGGTGGATTAGCAGAAGGTTAATTTATATGATGCATGACGCACACCCCGAAAATGAACATCAGATAACCTTTATGGTTTCTGAGTACAATTTTTGGGGTGTTTTATTGTTGCTGTTTTTCGTTAACTTAGGCGTATAATGTGGAATTATAGGGAAAAATTTCATCTAAACGCATCGGAAGCTCCAAATTCCATAAAATAGAGGGAGCAATTCCTGTTAATTCACACCGAGAGTGGGGATAAGCAAAGTGATGCACAATCAGACGAAAGAGAAGATAAGAAAATGAAATAGTAGGAAACACAGCTCTTTTTGCATAAGAAGGTGAGATTCATAAGTGTGTTTTATATAGAATGAATTTCCAGAAACTATGAGATTTTGGTCAGCATGCTCAAAAACTTTGTTACAGGCTTAGTAACATAAGATTAATTCCGCAAAAGCAACTGCTTCATTGTTTCTGACGGGTGGGGTGAGATCATTTATAATGGTTATGCAATAATTTGCTGCAATACTGGGAATTTTCGTTAATAGAATTAATAACTAGAGGATACTTTTCGATCAATCTTACAATATGCAGGGAGGTAAGTTACATAGTTATAGAGGGTATTCATCTAAAAAACGTGTCCGTTCGCTGCAAGCCAAGTATTTTGGGTATAGTTTCTAAAGTTGATAAGTTGAATAATTTTAGTCATTATTTCTGCACTTCTACTGTTTATGGAGTTGTAAGCAACCCGGGTGCTGGTGCATGGGCTCTGTCCTATTCGTTGGCGGGAAAAGCGAAGCATGGTTCTGGAGATATTGTTTCAGGAGATAATGAAAAGTGGGATCTGAAAAGGTTAAGACAACATAGTTGTTATGTTGGTGATATTCTTTATAAAAGAAATAAATGGGGATTGAAGTATTATCCCACGGTTGAGCAATTACTTGAAGAAGATGTAGTGTTACCTAAGCAGTCGATTAACAACCTAGTAGAACAATTGGAAATTTCGCCAACTCGAATGAATCGTCCTTTGCACTTGATAAGCAATGAACGATGGAATGCCACAGTTGCTATTGGGCTTGCGCAGGGCAAGTCTATATTTTGTTTTCCATTCTTGAATAAGGATTGGAAGGAAAGTCTGATAGTTAGACTAGAAACTTGTAGTTCTTTGCTGAAAAATCATCAATGCATTACGATTGTACCTTCTGATAGCGAGTATATACTTACGAATATTGTGGGTGAAGTTGTTAATTTGTAGCAGTAATGTAAGCTAGTATTTCTAAAAACGCTAATTTCATTGCACAAAGAAATACTCATAGATTCTTGGGGAGGGGAACATGTGTGTTAATGCTGAAAGCAGAAATTATGTTTCTGGAGTCTGGTTTATCAAATAATATAAGTACAAAAAATATAAATAGGCCGGGAATTAATTTAGGCAATAATTTAATTTTTTCAGGCACGATAACTCCAATTGATAATATTGAAAATTTTATAAGAGGTATTTGGTATGAGGTGAATATCGAAATGCCCACTGTAGAAAACGAAGCTTATCAAAATATATCTCAATTTATCGTTACCGGAAACACTTTAACAATACAAACAGGGGCCAGAAAGATTGGTTTAGGAAAAATTATTGATTACTTATATTATTTTTGAAAAAGTATTAATCGAGTGGACAAATACTGAGATCATCTTGAATCGTACCTGATGAAGATGATATGACTCCAATTTGTGGGAAAAAGAATCATTCGAGCTTAAACCACTACCGTATGAATCAACTAAAAAGGAATCATGTAAATGCCGCATTCGAGCCCACACCTCGAGTGCGGCTTTCTTTTTTCCATGAAACACTTCCTCTCCCTCAATAATTATATACTTTATCGGGGCTTCACCTATACTTTTTACATTGTGCTCCATTGTGTTTGAACTTACAATCTAGTTAAATTGAGGAGTCTGACCATTTTAAAGGAAGGGGAGCTTGGCGATGGTAAACGTTCAGGATGTTATGGATGCGTTGGAGGGATCGGCCGGCCCCCAAAATGATAGTGTGGATCGTTTGTGTTTTGGCGACCCGCAAGCCGAGGTAACGGGCATTGCCGTAACCTTTATGGCGACGCAGGCTGTGCTGGAGCGAGCGGTGCGTACAGGCGCAAATTTGATCATTTCACATGAAGGCTTATTTTATAGCCATCATGATGTCACAAACCAAGGGCAAAACTCGGTTGCCGCTGCCAAGAGGCGTTTTTTGGAGGAGAATGGCTTTGCGGTCTATCGGTTTCATGATGGCATCCATCGCAGTCAGCCCGATGGCATTATGGAGGGATTAGTCCAGGCTTTAGACTGGCAAGCTTATGTGACGGAGCATCGGCCGGAGGCAGCGCTGCTGACGATGCCGGAAACGAGCGTCGATCAGGTCATTCTCCATATCAAAAGAAAGCTGTCTCTCCCGTACGTCCGCGCGGTGGGGGAGTTGTCAATGAATTGCAGCCGCATCGCGCTGTTAGCAGGCTATCGCGGCGGCAGAGATACCGCAATTCCGCTATTTGAAAAATATCACGCAGATGTAGTTATCTATGGAGAAGGTCCGGAGTGGGAGACGCCGGAGTATACGCGCGATGCTCAAGCTATGGGGAAACGTCAATCGCTTATCGTACTAGGGCATGCGGAGAGCGAGCAGCCGGGGATGGAGCTAGCGGCTCGCAGGCTGAGCGAACGGTTTCCGATGCTCCCGGTTCATTTTATTCCTGTGGAACCACTTTTCCGAATAGTGTAAAACGGCTTCATAGCTGCATAACAAGCCAGACAGAAGATATCATTAATCATCATCGAGGTCTAAAGGGAGGAAATAAAGATGGCATTGTACAGCGCGATTATTGTAGACGACGAAGTCTATACCCGAAAGGGCCTCCGAAAGCTGATCGACTGGGAAGGCTGCGGATTTCATATTGCGGGTGAAGCCGACAACGGCGAGGATGCGCTTGAATTAATTAAGACGCTTAAGCCCGCGCTTGTGATTACCGATATTCGGATGCCCGTGATCGATGGATTGGAATTGATTAGGCTTGTCACGACGGATAAGGGAACACATCCCACGTTCATTATTATGAGCGGCTACAATGACTTCAAATATGCACAGCAGGCGATGCGCTATGGGGTGCATGATTTTGTCGTGAAGCCGATTGATGATATTGAGCTGTCGCATATTCTTGGGAAATTAAATGTGGAGCTCCAGCGCGAGCATGAGGAGCAAGCCAGCAGGGAACGGCAGCGCGGCAGCGAGATGATCAAATCGCTTATTCTAGGGGAAGCGGATGAAGTCGCCCTTGCAGAATGGGAACAGCATCTTCAGTTGAAGCATGGGGAGCCCCTCGTGTATCTGTTTGCCGAATTGAATGACAACCATAAATGGCAGCCGTCCGATCAGAAAATATCCGATGCAAGGTTTAGGGATGCCGTCCGCGAGGAGCTTCTCCGGTTAACGGCTTCTGACCGGTTGATCTGCATGCATGAACATCGGAATCGGCTTGGCATATTGCTGCCCCGTGTGCTGATGGCTCCGTTTAATGGGGAGCTTGAGCGCTTTTTGCTTAAGCTGCGAATGGGACTCGATGCTCATTTCGGACCGCGCGCATTTTTGTATGCGGGTTCATTAGTCTCTGGACTGCCGAGTATCCGCGAGTCCTATATGGCAGCTAAGGAAGCCTTGCTTTATAAGTACAGCCATGAGAAGAAAAGAATCGTGATCTATGATCAGATTCAGTCTGAGCAGTTGAATTATATTGGCTTTGACCAGCTGCGGCTTGACCGATTTATGGAGCAATTCGAGGAGCAGAAGCTGGCAGAGGTCAGAGCGACCGTTGATCAGTGGTTCGATGATTTTGAGCAGAAGCATTACGCCCCGGAAGCTGTGAAAATGAATGTTCAGCAATGCCTCATGAGAGTGATGAAGACGATTCGGGATATGGAGGGTGACGAGCATACGTTATCCACGCTGGAGCCGCTGCTTAACTGGCATGATTTGAACCTGACGCTTGGCGAGCTGAAGAGGCTGTTTGTCGCTTTCATCGAGGAGAGCGGGCAGCTAGTTACAGAGCTCAGAAAGGAACAGCAGAAAGGCGGCATCCAGAAGATCAAATCCTATATCGAAGTTAATTTCTCCCAAAATATTAGCCTCAAAAGCATTGCTGCCCAGTTTTATATCAATCCCGTCTATTTAGGCCAGTTGTTTAAGAAAACCTACGGCGTCTATTTCAATGAATTTTTGCTTCAATTGAGAGTGAACGAAGCGAAGCGGCTGCTGCGGCAATCCTGCTCGATGCGGGTCTATGAAATAGCAGAAAAGGTCGGCTTCAGCAATGCGGATTATTTTGTGACCCAGTTCGAGAAGATTGAGCATATGACACCAACGGAGTACCGCAACAAGCTGATGTAAGCTTGCTCTCTACTATCATCCCGTTTCCGGGAAAAAAGGGGAATATTCGCGTGAAGCTGCGCCTGAGTCTCAATAATGTCCGTTTGCGCAACAAGATGCTCATTCTGTATCTTTTTTGCGTCTTTATTCCAATCGTATTCACCAACGTGCTGTTCTACAATGTGACCACCAATAATGTTAAAAATCAGCGCATGAAGGACATCTCGCGCGCGGTCGAGCAGATCAACATTGACTTTCGGTCTGAGGTTGAGGATGCCGTTACGATTTCATCGGTCTTTTATACGGATTACAATTTGAATCAAATCTTGGAAACCGACTATGACGAGCCAGCGGCCTATATCGAGGCCTATGATACCTATTTTCGCAGAATCTTGAATACTTATCCCCCGGTGTATACCTCTATTCAAAACATTAAATTTTACGTGGAAAATCCAACGATGCTGCATTCGGGCGGCATTGGCTATTTGTCGAGTGAAATGAAGCAAACCGACTGGTACCAAATGCTGAATAAGCAGGACGACGCCTACCCGATCTTTGTCCGGACGCAGCAAGAGGACCTTTATTTGAAAACGGATACAAGCACTGCGAAAAATACGTTTAGCATCATTCGTGCCATGAACTATTTTGAATCCAAAAACCATTGGCAAAAGTATTTGAAGATTGATCTAAAGGCAAGCACGATCGAGCAAATTTTCCAGAACCAGAATTTACAGGGCAATATCTACTTAGTGAACGATAAAGGGGACATCGAATTTACGACGGACCCTGCGGTGGATTGGCGCATGGATTCCGTTGCCTATAAGGCGCTGGAGTTTCCGAAGGATGCGATTGAATTTCAGGCCGAATACTCGTATGTGAGTTATTTGGAGGACTGGCGCATTATTGCGACGATTTCGGAGGAAGAGGTGCTGAAGGATGTGCGGCAGTCGAGAGAGTTTATTTTCGTACTGGCCTGCCTGAATATCTTTATTCCGACTTTAATTATTTTATGGATTACGCGTTCTTTGAACGAGCGGCTGGTTCGGATTTTGCGGCATATGAAAAAAGTGAAAAACCAAAATTTCGATACGATCAAGCAAGGCGAATACTTGGACGAAATCGGGCAATTAACGAGTGAATTCAATCGAATGACGATCCAGGTGAAAAGCTTGATTGATGATGTGTATGTTGCGGACATCCAAACAAAGTCTCTTGAGCTGGAAAGACGGAAGGCTCAGTTGAACGCTCTGCAAAGCCAAATTAATCCGCATTTTCTATTCAACGCGCTGGAAACGATCCGGATGCGCAGCTTGATTAAGGATGAGACGGAGACAGCGAAAATTATTCATAATATGGCTAAAATATTTAGAACCTCGCTCACATGGGGCAAGGACCGCGTGATGGTAAGCGAGGAAATTGAATTTATTGTTTGTTTTCTGGAAATTCAGAAGTACCGCTTTGAGGACCGGATGGATTACCACATTGATGTTGCTCCTTCGGCCAAAGACTGTCCGGTGCCGAAAATGATGTTTTTGCCTTTTGTCGAGAATGCGAGCATTCACGGCATCGAGCCGCTGAGGCATGGAGGCAAAATTGAGGTAAAGGTCGAGCGTGAAGCGAATGAGCTGATCTTTACCATTAGAGATAACGGCATCGGCATGAATGAGGACAAGGTTAGGCAGTTTTACGGTTATTTAGACAGCGAGGAAGAGATCGGTGAGCGGATTGGTGTACAAAATGTCATTTACCGCATGAAGCTGATCTATGGCGATCGTTTTCACTTATTGATTGAGAGCAGCCCCGGAGCAGGCACGTATATTCGGGTTAGGGTTCCGTTGGAATAGTGATGCTGCTGCTGGCCAGCGATTGAAGATATATGCTTTCCTAAGCAGGAACTATAGTTTAATGGGTAATCAAAGTGCATGGCATTTTTTATAATGAAAATGCTTACAAAAACAAATCGAACACGAGAGGGGTTAGAAAAAGTGAAAAAGAGAATGGTAATGATTTGTTTGGCTGCTTTCATGGTATTTACTGCTGCATGCTCGAATAGCAATGGCGGCAATACAAAGCCAACAGACAGCACGAACAACCCTAGTGAAACGACAAATTCAGACACAAAGCCAGTTGAAAAAGTAACCTTTAGTTATTTTAACGGCGTAGCCGCAGCTAAGGATACGAACACAAACGAGACAACAATCGGAAAAATTTTGGAGGACCAGACAGGTGTCAATTTTAAAATTGAGCATTTGGTCGGTGACCTGAATACGAAGGTTGGAACGATGATTGCTTCCAATGCTTATCCGGATGTCATGATTCCGGATGCTGCAATCGACAAAATTTTAGACGCTGGTGCTTTTATCGCCCTGGATGACCTTATTGAGAAATATGGTCCGAACATTAAACGGGTATATGGTCCATATTTTAATCAAATGAAAGCTGCGGATGGGAAAATTTACTTCCTGCCTTTCTCTAATACAGTTGGAGAATATATTCCAGATCCAAATATCAACCAAGGTGCTTTCTGGGTTCAACGCCGCGTGTTAAAAGAAGCTGGCTACCCAAAAATCAAAACGCTTGACGAATACATGGAACTCATCAAGAACTTTGTGGAGAAGCACAAAGATGAGGACTTAACTGGTTACGTAGCCCTGACACATGACTGGAGATTTTTCGCAACAGCAAACCCGCCAATGCATTTGGCTGGTTATCCGAATGACGGAAATGTCATTGTCGATATGAACACGTTTGATGCGAAGACATATGCAGCAGATGAGAATACGAAGCGCTGGTTGCAGAAGCTGAATCAAATCAATGCAGATGGTTTGTTCGATAAAGCTTCCTTTGTAGACAACTACGATCAATATTTGGCGAAATTGACTTCTCATAAAGTGGTTGGATTCTTCGATTACGGCTGGCAGTTTGCCAATGCGCAAAATGCGCTTAAAGACGCAGCTAAAGTAGACCCGACGCAGGATGATTTTGTATACTACCCGCTTCCGATTACATTTGACGGTCAAAAGGATCAATATCTTGACCCTCCTGGCTTTGTTAAAAACCGCGGCATGGGCATTACCGTAAGTGCCAAGGACCCTGAACGCATCGTTCAGTACTTGGATAATCTGTTGACAGACGAGAACCAAATTCTTCAAAAATGGGGCATTAAAGGGGAAACGTACGAAGTCAACGATCAAGGTCGGATGTACCGTACAGAAGAACAAATCGCCAAGATTGATGAACCTTTCAACGAAAAGTTTGGCTTTAAGTATTATTCTTGGAACTGGCCGCTGTACAACAACGGATCATCCTTGCCGGATGGCAACTCCGTAGCGCCGGGAATGCAAGCAGAAGTATTTCAAATGAGCTTGACCAATGAAGACAAAGCTATTCTCGAAAAATATGGTGTGAAAACCTATTCGGAAATGTTCGCAGCGCCAGATGACCGTCCATGGTATCCGGCATGGGGCATTCCGAAGGAGCAAGGCTCCTCGCAGCAAATTTGGGAAACGAAGAAAGACGAAGTTACGAAAAAGTATTTCCCGAAACTCGTCTTGGCTAAACCGGCTGACTTTGAGACGGTGTGGACAGAGTACACTGACGCTTTCGGCAAGCTGGACACGGCAGCCTATGAGAAATGGACGACGGAAGAAGTGAAAAAGCTGATTGAAGCAGTTAAATAAAAGGGTTAAGTAACGGTGGAGGACCGGACTTATGCAAGTGTAAGCCGGTCCTTCTTCTTATTCGCCTGATTCAGTCCGGAAGGAGAGAGATATGATGGATAGTAAACCAACAATGTCAACGTCAAGCCTGGTGTTGCCTAAGAAGCCAAAAGGACTGAAATATTTTGGTATCAAGCTGATTGAGCAGCGCGTGCTCGTTCTGATGTCTGTTCCATTCCTAGTATGGTTGTTTATTTTCAAGTACATGCCTCTGTGGGGGTGGACCATCGCATTTCAAGACTATAAGCCGGCCAAAAGCTTCGGTGAGCAGAAATGGATCGGGTTCGATCATTTTCAATTTTTGTTTCAGGATGAACGCTTTATCCGTGTTTTGCGCAATACATTGGCGATGAGCGGAATCAATCTGGTTCTCGGCTTTGTAACGGCGATTACGCTGGCATTGCTGCTTAATGAGGTTCGCAAGGTTGCTTTTAAACGGATCGTGCAAACGGTTAGTTATTTGCCGCATTTTATTTCATGGGTCGTTGCGGCAAGCATTGTCCAAACGACGTTATCGCCGGATGGCATTATTAATCAGATTTTGCTTTGGACTGGTTTTGTAGAAAAGGGCGAGGAAATTTTATTTCTAGGCATTCCTGAATATTTCTGGGGCATCTTCGGAGCAAGCTCCGTGTGGAAGGATGTAGGCTGGAATACGATCGTTTATTTAGCTGCCATGACGATGATTGATCCTGCTCAGTATGAAGCGGCAGAGATGGACGGGGCAGGACGCATCAAACGGATGTGGTACGTCACGCTTCCGGGTATTAAACCGGTCATTATCGTACTGCTGATTATGAATATCGGGTATTTGCTGGAATCGGGCTTCGAGCCGCAATATTTGCTGGGCAACGGCATGAACGTCGACTTTTCCGAAAACCTTGACATATTTGTTCTAAAATACGGAATTGCGCAAGGCAACTACTCGCTCTCGATTGCGGCGGGCATGTTCAAAACGATCATTAGCTTCATTTTATTATTTGCAGCGAATAATCTAGCGAAACGGATGGGTGAGTCCAGACTGTTCTAGAAGGAGGGGTACAGCATGAGTCAATCAGCAGCAAAAGCTGTGTCGTCGAAAAAAAGCCGCATACGCTCGTCGAACGGCGATCGAATTTTTGATATCTGCAATTATATTTTTCTTACCTTATTAATGGTTGTAACCTTGTATCCTTTCCTGAATACGGCCGCGGTCTCGCTCAACAATGCGACGGATTCGATCAAGGGCGGTATTTATTTGCTGCCAAGGATATGGACGCTGGACAATTATGCTTATGTACTGAAGGAGTCAACAATCTTCCATGCTACGCTCATATCGATCCTTAGAACCGTTATAGGAACGATTGCCACGGTGTTTTGCTCGGCGATGGTTGCTTATACGATTACGAGGCAGGAATATGTACTGCGGAAATTTGTGACGATTGCCTTTATTTTGACCATGTATTTTAACGGTGGATTAATTCCAAACTTCTTGCTTATCCGCGACTTGGGACTGATCAATAACTTCTGGGTTTATATTTTTCCGGGCTTGATAGGCGTGTTCAATTTGATTATCATTCGTTCCTTTATCGAAGGGCTGCCGGAGAGCATTTTGGAGTCGGCGAGAATTGATGGGGCTGGCGATTTTAAAATGTTTTACAGTATCGTCCTGCCGCTTTGTGTTCCGGTGCTGGCGACGGTCGCGCTGTTCTCAGCGGTATACCAATGGAATCAATGGTTTGACGTCTTTCTGTACAATTCATCGAATATCGATCTCAGCACGCTTCAATATGAACTGCAGAAGATTCTTCAGAATTCCAATGCATCGCTGACGACGAAGTCAGCGGGTGACGCCTTTGCGAATGCTGGAAACTCGGGTGCTAATACAGTGACGCCATTTGCAATTCGTGCAACGATGACGATTGTGGCATCCCTGCCGATCATCATGGTATATCCGTTCCTGCAAAAATACTTCGTCAAAGGAATGACGGTTGGCGGGGTAAAAGGCTAATGAGTGAGGAGGATAGGAGATGGATCACTTGGAGAATAAGCGTATTCCAAAGCTATCCGATGCTTTCGGAGCAGCATTCGATATCGGCGCTGCGGTTAATCCGCGCACCATTGAACGGGCTGGCGGGCTGATCGCTCACCATTACAATAGTCTGACCGCCGAAAATGAAATGAAGTTTGTCAGCCTTCATCCGGCAGAGGAGCGGTATACGTTCGAGGCGGCAGACCGCATCGTTGCGTTCGCTAGAGAGCATGGCAAGAAAATGAGAGGCCATACGCTGGTCTGGCATAACCAGACCTCGGATTGGCTGTTTCAGGAGGCCGACGGCAGCACGGTTAGCCGCGAGAAGCTATTTGACCGCTTGAAGTCCCATATTGATACGGTTGTTTCGCGGTACAAAGATGATATTTATGCATGGGACGTTGTCAATGAAGTCATTGCGGATGAAGGCTCCGAACTGCTGCGGCCATCGAAGTGGCTGGATATCGGAGGGCCGGAGTTTATCGCCAAGGCATTCCAATTCGCCCATGAGGCCGATCCGAATGCCCAGCTTTTTTACAACGATTATAATGAATCCGATCCGCTTAAGCGCGACAAGATCTATGCCTTGGTTAAATTGCTGATTGAGCAGGGCGTACCGATCCACGGCATTGGCCTTCAGGCGCATTGGAGCCTCTATGCTCCTGCGTTAGATGAAATCCGTGCAGCCATTGAGAAATATGCTTCGCTCGGGCTGCGGCTGCAACTGACAGAGCTTGATGTGTCGATGTTCCGGCATGAGGATAAGCGTACCGATTTGACTGCTCCAAGCGAGAAAATGCTGGAGCTTCAGGCAGCTCGTTATGAAGCTTTGTTTCAACTGCTGCTGGAGTATCGCAGCCATATCGACGCGGTAACCTTCTGGGGCGCCGCCGATGATTATACCTGGCTGAACGATTTTCCCGTACGGGGCAGAAAAAACTGGCCGATGCTGTTTAATGAGCGACACGAGCCGAAGGATTCATTCTGGAGCGTCATCAAGCAGGCGTCGCAGGTTTAAGCAGATGCAGCCAGAGTTAGCAAGGAGGCAGAACGAATGACGGGCAGTACAGCTTACAAGGCTTGGCTGAATTACAGCCAAGTCCCGGATGAGCAGTTGCGTGAAAAATATAGACGTATACTAGGCCAGATCAGTTTTGCGGGGACACCCTCCGGGATATTAGCGACAGCGGTCGAGGAGCTTCGCGAAGGCATTTTAGCAATGCTGGACATGACCCCAAGCCTCGTTACAAAACCGGAAACGGGTGGTTATCTGCGCATCGGGGTCCAAGCGGAGATGGAAGGCTCAGAAGAATGGAACTTGGGCAAGGAAGGGTATACGATTCAGTACATCGAGCAGCAGGAGCAATCGTTTATTAACCTAACTGGGGGATCGGAAATCGGTGTTTTGTATGGTGTGTTCCACCTGTTGCGATTCATTGGACAAGGGAATCCGGTGGAAGAGCTAGCTGTGAAGGAATCCCCTACGAATGAGCTGCGGATGATAAACCATTGGGATAATGCAGATGGCTCAATAGAACGAGGCTATGCCGGTCGTTCGATTTTTTACAGAAACGGGAAGATTGGCGAAGACACGCAAAGAATAAAGGATTATGCCCGGCTGCTAGCTTCGGTCGGCCTTAATGCGATTTCTATTAATAATGTGAATGTCCATGAGCTGGAAACGAAGTTTATTACCGAAGAACTGCTGCCTTCCGTTGCGGGTATTGCTGATATTTTTCGCGGATATGGGGTGACGCTGTTTCTGAGCGTGAATTTTGCGGCCCCTTTGCAGCTGGGAGACTTGAATACGGCCGATCCGCTGGATGCCGCTGTTCAAGGCTGGTGGAAGCAGGCTGTGGATAAGGTATACTCGTACCTCCCTGATTTTGGGGGCTTTATTGTAAAAGCGGACTCGGAGCATCGGCCAGGGCCTTTCGCCTATGGACGCGACCATGCGGATGGAGCGAATATGCTGGCTGATGCGCTGGCAGCTCATGGCGGGCTGGCGATTTGGCGCTGCTTCGTTTATGACTGCATGCAGGATTGGCGTGATCGGAAGACGGATCGTGCTCGCGCGGCCTTTGATCATTTTATGCCGCTGGACGGTCGCTTTCGCGATAATGTTTTGCTGCAAATCAAGAATGGCCCGATGGACTTTCAGGTTAGGGAGCCGGTATCGCCTTTGTTTGGCGCGATGAAGCAGACGAATCAGGTGATGGAATTCCAGATCACGCAGGAGTATACCGGACAGCAGCGGCATTTATGTTATCTGGTGCCGCAATGGAAGCAGGCTTTGGATTTCGATACGCAAGTGAATGGTGAAGGGTCCGAGGTGAAAAAAGTCGCGGACGGCTCGCTATTTGGGATGAAGCATAGCGGAGTGGCTGCTGTATCCAATATTGGCAGCGATGACAGCTGGACAGGACATATTCTTGCTCAGGCTAATTTGTTTGGTTATGGTAGGCTGGCATGGAATCCAGAAATAACCGCTGACGAAATTACCCTTGATTGGATTAGGGCAACCTTTGGGTGCGATCAGATTGTGATAGAAGCGATAAGTGGAATGCTGCTGCATTCTTGGTCGATCTACGAGAGTTACACCGCGCCGCTTGGCGTCGGTTGGATGGTGGCACCCAATCATCACTACGGGCCGGATGTCGACGGTTACGAATATTCGAGATGGGGGACCTACCATTTTGCGGATCGGGACGGCATTGGCGTTGATCGGACACAGGCGACCGGAACGGGATACACGGCGCAATATGCCGAGCCGAATGCTTCGCTGTACGAGAATATAGACACCTGCCCTGACGAGCTGCTGCTCTTTTTCCATCATGTCCCATATACTCATAAGCTGCACAGTGGAAAAACTGTCATCCAGCACATTTACGACACTCACTTTGCAGGCGCCGAGGATGCGAAATGGCTGGAGCGGGAGTGGGCAGGCTTGGAAGGTAGGATCGACGAAGGCCGGTTTGCGGACGTTGCGTCCCGCTTGGCAGAGCAGTCGCAGCATGCGAAGCAGTGGCGCGATATCATCAATACGTATTTCTACCGAAAATCCGGCATACCCGATGAAGGCGGTAGGGTGATTTATTAGTGGTGGGGTGTTAGGCAGTAAAGCGGGAGAACTTGAACGAATAGTTGGTCTAATCCGGCTGAGCAGCCCCAAATGGGCAGTATATGGCGGTGTTTTTGAGAAATAGATCTAATTTGTAGATCTATATTAGCGGAAACAGCCGAAATGGAAGAAATAGGTCTAAAAAATAGACCTATTTTGGCTGAGTTGCACCAAATGGGCAGTGTATAGCGGTGGTTTTGAGAAATAGATCTAATTTATAGATCTATATTAGCGGAAACAGCTGAAATGGAAGGAATAGGTCTAAAAAATAGACCTATTTTGGCTGAGTTGCCCCAAATGGGCAGTGTATGGCTGCGTTTTTGAGAAATAGATCTAATTTATAGATCTATTTTAGCGGAAACAGCCGAAATGGAAGAAATAGGTCTAAAAAATAGACCTATTTTGGCTGAGTTGCTCCAAATGAGCGGCAAGTGGCTTTGGATTAAAGAAATGTATTCAAGCTTCTGATGCGAAACGAGGATCGACCATTGCATGTGGGTAGATGTGCCTCACTTGCGCAAAGGAAATAAGTCCAAGCAAGTGAAGAGCCAGCGAAGGCGATTCTAACTTTCCAAAAAGCTATTTCTAACTCACCGCGAGGTGAAGTTGAAATAGCTTTTTTGATTGCACGATGTAAGTAAAGCAAGGATGCCAAGTCGAGTGGCTCTAATATCGCAAAGAGTTATCTTAAGAAGCGAGAGCGTTGCCTAGCTAAAAGCTGCTCACGGATCTAACACTCCAAGCTAAAAGCTGCACACGAGCTAGATTACCACCTAAGTCGAAGATGCAACTTTTACAATTTTGTAAACGTTTGTATAATTGGGGTGATAGCATGTTTTGGGCGAAAATGAAGTTTGCTATCGTCATGCTCGCAAGCACGGCAGCTATTACGGGCTGTATGTCCATTTCTGAGCAGACGATTGTTCCAACTAATAGCAGTGAGAAGCTGGTGCATGCTATTGAGGCTGGGGAGAAGGCTGCGGCGGCGCAGGTGACGGTAAGCAGGTCGATGCAATTTGGCCATGTGAATACCGATGTTTATGGCATTTTTGAGCAGGCGGAAGATGTCCGCGTTTTTGAAGATGCGTTTCGCAACGCAAGCCGAATCATGGGCATTCTTGATGTCAGAAGACCAGATTATGACATTGTCGTAAATCGCAATGGAGTGGAGCGTTCTGTTCATTTGTGGCTTCAACCGAGAATGGAGACAGGCATGTATACCGAGGTAGACGATACGGGTACCGGATACCGGCTAACTGCTGCCGCGACAGAAACGCTCAAGAAAATGATTTGGGGCCTTTATTACGACGAGGAATTAGCCAATCAAAACGGGAATGTTGTGCAATTGATGGGGAAATGGAGCAATCTGAACAAGTGGCATTCTTTCGTCGACAACGTAAAAGAAGGAATAGCGGATACCCTTCATATTACTTCCTATACTTTTGAAGGAGGGCCAATATTTTATGACTTGCTGTTTGACGGAAACCAAATTGAATATACGTTTGATAATACGCATGATGCGTATGGCAGCCCAATCAAGCCGACATCTGCTTGCAGTGCAATAACAAAGAAAAAAACGAATAAAGGCAAAGAGTATCGATTAACCGGTTGCGTTGGCAGTGAGCTCGAAAACCCTACCTTTAGTTTGCTTATTCCCTAATTATGAGGAGAAGCGGGCACAAGCCAAGTTGATCTGCCTTTTGCAACCAAACCTCTGTAAAGGAGCGGAGCTATAAATATGAAAAGAAGTCTGTTTCGATTAGCGGCAATGATGCCATTCATTGTGCTAGGATTTGCTTTTATACTGTTAAGTGGGTGCAGCGCGTCTGAGAAAGTGGAACACATTGAAGCTTTTACGACTGTGACGGATGAGGAAAATGAAGAGGGCATATTTGTGATAACAGGTTATATGAAGGTAAATGCTATTTCTAATATCGTACAAGGAAAAGGCTATATCAAGTCCGATGTGAAAACGATTGAAGATTCCTATGATTTGGAAGGGAATTTTATAAAGTCCGAATTTAAGTATTCTAGCGGAAGCAAGTCCAGTGTCACGATGCACGATGATGGTGGTAGCCGCAAAAAAGACCTCAAATCGCCTTCGACCATACTGATTCCTGATGGGCATGATGAAGGCGTTCATTCGATTTCATTGTCAGAGGAAGAAAAGAAACAGGTGAAAGCGCATGTGTTGTCTTATTTGAAATAAAAGAATTAAGAAGGGGATCAGCAGCCAGATGCAGAATGAATGATTAGCTGAAAAAGCCATAAATCGGATTGATGAAGGAGAAACCTCGAATGAAGCTGGACCGACTGCTCGCGATAACGATGACTTTGCTTAATCAAACCCGGGTCAGCGCAACATCGCTTGCCGAGCGCTTCGAGGTCTCTTTGCGTACAATATACCGGGATATGGAATCGATTAATCAAGCAGGCATTCCAATTGTTTCCTTTCCCGGCTCGGATGGCGGCTATGAGATTATGTCAGGGTACCGCATTGACAAGCAAATTCTGTCGCTCGATGATTTTTCTTCTATTTTCTCTGCCCTGCGGGGTGTCCGTTCCGTTACGGACAGCACTGACTTTGATGGTCTGCTTGAGAGAATTGGGGCAATCATGCCGAATCAGGCAAGAGCTGACCAAATGAATGTGGATTTTGATTTAACACCGACCCCGAACGATAAACAGAAAATTGTTCTGATCCACCAAGCGATTAAAGATTGCCAGCTTGTCCAAATCGATTACTTGGACAATAAAGGAACGGAAACCGAGCGGACGATTGAACCGATGGGGCTTTTTCTAAAAGGCTATGTCTGGTATTTGTATGGGTATTGCCTAATGCGTTCCGACATTAGAGTATTTCGTCTTTCTCGTATGCTGCAGATTAGGACCATGCCAGAGCGATTCAGCCGTCGCAATTATTCGCTGCAGGATGTGGAGCAGCAGTTCATGGGGATAGCCATTTTTGCCAGAGTGAGGGCAGAATTGCTGTTCGATCAGGAGTTAAAGACGAGAGTAAGGGATGAATTCGGAAGTGACGAGGTTGTGGCGAATGCAGACGGAACTATAACGGTCATCACTTTTTATTCATCCATGGAGAATGCGATTCGGAGCATTCTTAGCTATAGCAGCTATGTTACGGTCATCGAACCTCCGGACGTCATAGAGGAGCTGCAGCTGCATATTCGGAAGTTGGCCCTAAAGTACAAGGTATGAATAAGGTTATACAAGCTTCCGTGAAACCTTTCCTCTCTTTTATGCGTTTGGAAGTTCATAATGGAAATATTACGCATAATAGGAGGTATCATGAAGCGGATTGTTTTACTGGTCATGATCATCATTCTAACCTCATGCAGCAGCAAGGGCAGCGGAAATAATGAGGAAAAGGCAATGGACCCTATACTTATGGGGAAAATGGCGGCACCTAAACAGCAGCATAAAGATGAGCTTTTTGAAATGAGCGTTCATCTGGATAAGACTACCTTTGCGGAGGGAGAGCCGATCGTCTATTCCGCAAGCATAACTTATATCGGCGACGAATCTTCGATAACGGTTTGGGGGCCTCAAGCGAAAATCGTATTTTATATCACGGATGGCAAGCAGTTTGAAATGGAAGGCGCAAGTACAACGGAGCTTGCCCCAACGACTTATATAAAGGGTGAAAAACATCAATTTCCGTTCCAAAAAAGCGGTGGTTATGCCAGTGACGATCCAAAGGCTAGCTATTGGAAATCATTTTATGGGGAGAGGGATTTGCTGCTGCCGAAGGGAACCTACCTCATTGCTGCGAACAGCAATTTCTCGTTGGATGAGTCGGTAGTGGACAGCCATTACAATGGCTCCGTGTACGCTACCATTACGGTGGAATGAAAAGAAAAGGAGCAAGGAAAACGAATGACCAATCTCTATTTTGTGCGGCATGCCCATTCCGTATATACGCCAGATGAGGTCAATCGGCCATTATCCGAGCATGGTTGCAATGATGCAAAAAGAGTGACAGACCTGCTTAAGGAACATCACATTGATCTTGTTCTATCTAGTCCTTTCAAACGGGCGATGCAAACCGTAGAGGGAACTGCCGATTTTATTGACGAAGCTATTCACATTGTCGATGGTTTTAAGGAAAGAACTGAATGTCAGCAGCACAATAAGATGTCTTGTTAATATCGAGCACATACTGACATACTTCGAGGTGATGGAGATGTTCAATCCTAAGGTCTTCTTCTATTAGTTGTATTGGTATTCATGGCCAAGCGCCATAATCTAACCCGATACAACGGGGATGAAGATGTTTGCAGTAGAAGAGATTGCTTTGTGGGAAAATGAGCAAATAGTTTCTAAGCTTCAGATTAAAGCCAAGCAGCATAAGGACCCAAGAAGAAGCAAAACAAGGGAATACCGCAAAGGGATCAAAGGCGTACATTACGGCAAAGAATGCACCGAAGTAAAAAGGGACGGAAATCGTTTGTATCGAACGCGCATGAAGCAGCTGATGCGCCTTGAGCAATATGATTTGCTGCATGATTATCAACATACAGGCGGCTGGATCACTTGGTAAATGAAATATAGTTTCGCAAGAAAGAGGAGATTAAATCTCCTCTTTTTGGCGTTTAAAGCTATAGAAGGCAGCGAATTCTCGTTGCTGATTTCAAAAATAGAAGGTTTCATAAAAGGTACTGTTTATGTTCGTAAATGTGTGTTATTATAAAAACGAACATTATCAAACGATGGCTTATGCTTGCGAGTCAGGTATAGGCAATAAAACTATTAGGAGGCTTTTAAACCATGGAAGTACGCCACACTACAAACCCAACTGATGTGAAGCAATACGATACGGAACGTCTACGCAGTGAGTTTTTGATTGAGAGCCTGTTCGTACAGGATCAATTCAAAATGACATATACGCATTACGACCGCATGATCGTTGGCGGTGCTTTGCCCGTAAACGAAACGCTTGAGCTGGAGGATGCGGCAACGCTAAAAACGGAATATTTTCTGGAGCGCCGTGAGATCGGTTTCTTGAATATCGGCGGACCAGCTTCCATTTCCGTTGACGGAGAAGTGTATGAGCTGAATAAGCTTGAAGTGCTTTACGTTGGCAAAGGCAAACGCCAAGTGCTGTTGTCGAGTACCGACAAAGCAAACCCAGCTAAATTGTATTTTTGTTCCGCTCTTGCGCATGCCGAAATCGCTACCCGTAAGATGACCATGGAAGAAGCGAATCCGACGCATCTGGGCTCGCAAGAAACGTCCAATGAACGCGTTCTCTACAAATATATTCATGCAGATGGCATTCAAAGCTGCCAGCTGATGCTGGGTGTTACTAGCCTTCAAACGGGCAGTGTTTGGAATACGATGCCTTCGCATGTGCATGACCGCCGGATGGAGGCGTACCTTTACTTTGATATGAATGATGATGCGCGGGTATTCCATATGATGGGCGAGCCTTCGCAGACGAGACATCTTGTTGTGGCAAATGAGCAAGCGATCATTTCGCCTCCGTGGTCGATTCACTCCGGCGTTGGTACAAGCAACTATACGTTCTGCTGGTCGATGGCAGGCGAGAACTATACATTCACAGACATGGACGCAGTACCTGCAAGCGAGCTAAAATAGGAGTATTCGCTACAGGAGGTGCACCATGCTTGCTGCTGAACGGCATCGCAAAATTATTGAGAAATTAGAGCAGCTCGGCGCGGTGAAAGTATCCGAGCTGAGCGAGCAGTTTGGCGTTACGGAAAAAACGGTTCGTGAGGATTTAGAGAAGCTTGAGGAGAAAGGTCTTCTGAAACGGACGCACGGAGGAGCTGTTCCAGAACAAGCGGGCGAGGACAGCCTCTACCCGCTGCAGTTCCCAAACAGCAAGCATCAACAGGAGAAGTCGGCCATTGCCGCGCTCGCGCTCTCCTGCATTGAGCCTAATGATATTATTGCGCTGGATGCAGGCAGCACGACGCTTGAAATGGCGAAGAAGCTCCCTAACATGCCCGTGACCGTGCTAACCAATGATCTGCTTATTATTCGGGAGCTTACGGCGAAGGATCAGGTAAGGCTCGTCATCCCAGGCGGCTACCGCCATAATAACTTGCTGATTGGCGCCGAGTCGCAGGAATGGATTAAACGGCTGAATGTTCATAAGCTGTTTTTATCGACGACGGGCATTCACTTGGAATATGGGTTGACCATCTTTACGGAGGAGCTCGCCAAGCTGAAGAAGCTCTATATGGACAATGCCAAGACCGTTTATTGCTTGGCTGACCATAGTAAATTCGATAAAGGCGCATTAATTACATTTGCGGAGCTGAGCGAGATTGATTACATCATTACCGATGATGGAATTATGCCAGAGGTAGCAGCGAAATACGAAGCGCTTTCGATACGGATGATGAAGGCTGTGCTTCCCGAGAGCGGGAAGCGTACAAGAGGGAGGACTTGAACCGATGGGTTTGTTTGATTTGACTGGAAAAACAGCTATCGTTACGGGCGCAGGACGCGGCCTAGGAGAAGCGATTGCACTTGGCTTCGCACAAGCGGGCGCTGACGTAGTGCTCGTAACTAATAGTACGCCTGCCGACAAAGCGGCGAACGCGGTAAGAGAGCTTGGACGCAAAGCGGTGACGATACAAGCCGACATATCCGATCGTACGAAGCTCGCTGGGATCGTTGAACGTACCGTTGATGAGCTGGGACGTATCGATATACTGGTCAATAACGCGGGCATTATTCGCCGTACTCCTGCCGCAGACCACAGCTACGAGGATTGGCAGGCGGTGCTTGACGTGAACCTGAATTCCGTATTTGCTCTGTCCCAGCTTGCAGGCAAGCATATGATTGAGCAAGGCTCAGGGAAAATCATTAACATCGCTTCGATGCTGTCTTTCCAAGGCGGAATTAATGTGCCGGGCTATACATCCAGCAAGCATGCGGTAGCGGGGCTTACTAAAGCGCTTGCGAGCGAATGGGCAGCCAAAGGCTTGCAGGTAAATGCGATTGCACCGGGTTACATGAGTACGGACAACACCGAAGCCCTTCGCGAGGATCCTGTCCGCAGTGCTCAGATTTTGGGCCGCATTCCGGCAGGACGCTGGGGTACATCCGAGGATTTAATCGGTCCAGCGGTATTCTTGGCTTCCGCAGCTTCGGATTATATGAATGGCCATATTCTGGCCGTCGATGGCGGCTGGCTGGTCAGATAAACTAGTCATGTGTTCATATAACGAGCGTGACGTCATATTTTCAAGCCTGAACCATAAGGAATGAACAAAATAAGACAGCCCAGAGCGCTTATGTGTTCTGGACTGTCTATTTTTTGTTGTCATGCGATTAATCCAAAGAGACATAAGAGACAGAACGTTGACGTAAAACAGACTCTTCAAGGTTGGTTTTGTGCGAAGACGAATCAGCGGAATGTGCCAGGACCTGCAAGGCGGCAGTTGCGAATAAATCAAGTATGCGGCCGTCCTGATCCGTTTTGTCGTATTGAAAATGGTCAAGAGGTGGAAGTGGGATGCTGCCGATAAAGCTTTGAAGGAGATCGCCCCATCTGTCCAAGTCAATCGTATCCTCGGTATCGCTGGCAAATAGTTCACTCCAGCCAATTCCCAGATTGCTTGTTAAACGGAGACATACGCGATGACCAGAAGCATCGACGGCGAGAGCAGGGATGACAAACAGCTCAATACGAGTGACGGATAATGAAGGGGTCTGTTCTGCAAAATATTGCATTTGGCTTGCACAATTTGTCAACATAAATAAATCTCTCCTTTGTTCGCTGACGAGGTTAGCTGTCGGATTCGGGCTAGAGAGAATGCCCTACCAGGGTTACAAATCCCTGGATTCACCCCTTGCGAAACGATGAAAATCGCTCGCGATGGTTCCCCCGCTTTTTCTTTCGAAAAATTAAGCGTGAATAGTGTACTCTTAATTATACCCCTCAATTGCATTTCTGTAAATCTTATGCATTCAAAACAACGAGATATAGGAGATGGCTTGTGTGAAAAATAGGGCTTCCTTTTCTTCAAAATCACGGTTAGGGCAATCTAAATCCTCGTTGCCCACGCGGTGGGCGGCAGCCCTAAACAGCTGGCAAAGCCGATCATCCTGTCCGCATAATGCTGGGGTAATGAATACAGGCAGCTCATGTGTAGCGGAGAAATCAATAAATTTTAGTAGCATGCTGCACCAAGTTGTCCAATCTCGGGGTTTCTCGGCTTTGTTTAGGATGTGCTCGCTCCAGCCATAGCCTTCTTCAGCGGACAGGCGAAGATAAATATGATAGCCGGCAGGCCGGTCATTAAACGATTCTTCCAGCACGTACATTTGTATTCGCTTGAGAGTGAGGACTGCTGGCGTTAACCATTTGGGGCTGGGTAAGGGGTCTTTGATTTGAAAGGACATGTAGGAAATCTCTCCTTAACGTAATAGAATCCGAAGATGAAAGGCAACCAATAAGGCTTGCCGTCTATAGTAAACTGGAAACGAATCGCTGTAAAACAGCCGTTATCCCAGATAAGGTTTTGTTGCGTCATTTCTAAATCATTTGCAGCGTTTTGACGAAGAAAACGTGCTTATTCTGAAAAATGCTCGTTTATGCTTCAAAAATCTCGGCCTTGGAAAAATGAGACGTATTCTGTTGGAAAACAGCTGAATAGGCGAACGGATTATTTTCGTAAACAAGAGAAAAAGGAAGAAATAACGAGGTTCATCGAGGTAATCGTGAATGTAAGCGTTACATAACGAGCTGCGAGGCTCAAATTAACTTATTTAACCAGTAGGCTGCCTTTACAGAGGGGGAGCGCGAGGAGTAAGATTCGATACAGGAACGACGAATGAAGTTCGATTGACTGATCGCTGAGTTTCTGCGAAAGCGGAAAACGGGGGAACCATTAATGATGCTAGGCGCCTGTCCGATGTGAGAGTCGGATGTCGCATAGTAGGGGTGAATCTTCAGCCGGTACCATGGATACCGGTTTGAGGTAGGGCGACTCTCACCGCCCGAATCCGACAGCTAACCTCGTAAGCGTGGATATGGAGAGGAATGATGAAGTTTGTGATCGATTAACCTCGACCGCAGAGTGTCATGTACCTCTGCGGTTTTTTGCTGCCCAAAGCAGCTGTTTTCGCAAGAATGTACGATGCTGAGTCCTGTAATAGAAGGAACGGGGGAACCAACCGGACGATCCATGCTTAGTCGCAAGGATCGCTCCATGGGGTGAATCGCTGGCCAGCAGCCAAGCGTAGGGCAACTCTCAAGGCCCGAATCCGACAGCTAACCTCGTAAGCTTACTCGAGAGAGGCAACAACCAATGCGCTTCCCGCAGCTTATTAAGCTGTGGGCATAAGAAGCCGCGGGATTGGTTCCTCTTATCCCAAGGCTTCTTTTTTGTTGCCTTTTTTACCAAATGGAGGATAAAGAAGTTGGATGAAAATCATATAGTCGTTGCCGGTCTTAGCGAGGCAGGACACAGTTTTATTCGCACCTTGCAGTTCCGCCGCTTGAAATTTATTGTGCTTACGAACAGCAAGGCGGAGGAGAAGCGGCTGCGAAAGCAGGGCATTCAAGATGTGCTTTACGTCAATACGAATAACCGCGGCAGCTGGCAGCCGCCGGATGTTCCCATTCGCGAGGTGTTCATATTTGAGAATAGCTTGGCGCTGAGCTGCCGCTTCGTGCAATGCTGCCGGTCTTGGACCTCCAAGTCTATTTATGTGATTACGCAGCAGTGGAACCCACGAGCCATATATAAAGGGCTTGGAGCGAATCATATTGTGTTTTCACAGACCGGCGAGGTTGGTTTTTTGTTAAGCAGCAAATAGCATAGGAGGGATTTCCTTGTTGGACGTATATATGATGCTCATTTTCATTGCATGCTTTGGTTTATTTTACGGTTTTTTAGCTTGGTGCGGCAGCGTGGTTGATCCATCGGGAGGAGAACGCCCATGATCATTGTATCGATCGTCGCCTTGTTTATTTTCATCTATCTGGTTTATGCGTTAATTCATCCGGAAAAGTTTTAGTGGAGGAGGTTTGTTAGCCATGGATATTTTGCAAATGCTTGTCGTTGTCATCCTGCTTGTGCTGCTGGTGAAGCCGCTCGGCACTTATGTTTATCATGTGTTTTCCAATGAAGGGAACAGACTCGATAAGGTGTTCGGCAGCTCGGAGAGACTTATTTTCAAAATTATTGGACTTAAACGAAGAGAGGGCATGGGCTGGAAAAAGTATGTGCTTAGCTTTGTTGCAACTAACTTTATTCTCGCCGCTTTCAGTTATTTGATTTTGCGCTTGCAGCATGTGCTGCCCCTGAACCCGAACGGCACAGGGAGCATGGAGCCTACGCTTACCTTCAATACCGCAATCAGCTTTATAACGAATACGAATCTCCAGCATTACAGCGGAGAGAGCGCTTTGTCGTATTTCTCTCAAATGGCCGTCATCATGATGATGATGTTTACGTCCGCGGCGACTGGCTTCTCGGTTGCCATGGCGTTTGTCCGTGGAATTACGAGCAAGGGACAAACGATTGGGAACTTCTTCGAGGACTTTGTCAAAGCGCATACCCGGATTTTTCTACCGGCATCCTTTGTCATCACGCTCGTTCTCGTGGCGCTTCAAGTGCCGCAAACCCTGGACCCTACACTGACAGTCAAGACGCTGGAAGGAGCCATGCAGCAAATAGCGATTGGCCCTGTTGCTTCACTGGAATCCATTAAGCATTTAGGAACGAACGGGGGCGGGTTCTTTGGAGTCAATTCGGCTCACCCCTTTGAGAATCCGAATCCTTTAACGAACGTGATCCAAATCTTGTCGATGTGGGCGCTTCCTGCCTCTTTGCCCTATGCTTTTGGCCTGTTTGCCAAAAATAAAAAGCAAGGCTGGGTGATCTTCACCGCGATGATGTGCTTGTTTATCGTATTTCTGAGCTTTGCCTATACGTCGGAGAAAACAGGAAACCCTGCGCTGAGCGCGCTTGGCATAGACGCCTCGCAAGGCAGCATGGAGGGCAAGGAGGTTCGATTCGGCATAGCGCAGTCGGCGTTGTTCACAACCGTGACGGCAGCGGCTACAACCGGTACGGTCAATAATATGCATGATACGTTGACACCGATTGGCGGGCTGGTGCCGCTTGGTGAAATGATGCTGAATGTCGTTTTTGGCGGCAAGGGAGTCGGGCTCATCAATATGCTGATGTATGCCATATTAGCCGTCTTTATATGCGGGCTGATGGTCGGACGGACGCCGGAGTTTTTGGGGCGGAAAATTGAGCCGCGTGAAATGAAGCTCATCACAGTGGCGATCCTCATCCATCCCTTCATTATATTAGTGCCGACCGCCATCGCCTTTATGACGGATTTGGGGCAAGGAGCGATTACAAACGCAGGTTTCCATGGCATAAGCCAGGTCCTGTACGAGTACACGTCTTCAGCGGCAAATAACGGCTCGGGCTTTGAAGGCTTAGGAGACAATACGCCATTCTGGAATATCAGCACTGGGCTCGTCATGCTGTTTGGCCGCTATATTTCGATGATTGCTATGCTGGCTGTTGCAGGTTCGCTTATGAGCAAGCGGCATGTTCCAGAGTCGCTTGGTACGTTTCGCACGGACAATGCCTTGTTTACGACGCTTCTAATCGGCACGGTTCTTTTAATTGGAGCTCTTACTTTTTTACCGGTCATCGTGCTTGGGCCGATTGCAGAATATTTAACGCTCGGATAATGGATGAGGTGAATGATAATGAAAGCAGATAAGAAGAAGACGATGTTGTCGGCGGATGCCGTTAAGCAAGCTTTGCGTGAGAGCTTTTTGAAGTTGAATCCCGCAGTCATGATCAAAAATCCGGTAATGTTCGTTGTCGAGGCTGGGGCGGTGATCGTACTGCTAATGGTGGTGTTTCCAGCTTATTTTCAGTCGCAGGAGCGGCTCGGATTTAATATTGCTGTTTTTCTGATCTTGTTGTTTACGCTGCTGTTTGCCAATTTTGCAGAAGCAATCGCGGAGGGCAGAGGAAAAGCGCAGGCCAGTTCACTCAAAAAATCAAAGCAGGACATGAGCGCGAACAAATTGATTGGAGAGTCCGTTAACGTTGTATCGTCAACAGAACTGCGCAAGGGTGATGTCGTCATCGTCTCCCAAGGCGAAATGATTCCGGGTGATGGCGAGGTCATTGACGGGCTGGCTTCCGTAGACGAATCGGCAATAACGGGAGAATCGGCACCGGTTATTAAAGAAGCTGGCGGCGATTTCAGTTCCGTCACGGGCGGAACGAGAGTCGTTAGCGATCAGATTAAGGTACGGATGACGAGTGAGCCTGGACAATCGTTCATTGATCGTATGATTTCATTAGTTGAGGGTGCAAAGCGCCAGAAAACGCCAAATGAAATTGCGCTGAATACGTTGCTGATCAGCTTGACGATTATTTTTCTTATCGTGGTCGTAACTTTGAAGCCTATCGCGAACTATCTTGGTATTTCATTAGAAATCCCAGTGCTGATTGCATTACTAGTATGCCTTATACCAACAACAATCGGCGGTTTGTTATCAGCGATCGGAATCGCAGGGATGGACCGAGTGACCCAGTTTAACGTGCTCGCGATGTCAGGCAAGGCAGTGGAGGCGGCAGGCGACATCAATACGATGATTTTAGATAAAACAGGAACGATTACATTCGGCAACCGGATGGCTAGCGAGCTCATTCCCGTATCAAGCAGCAGCATCCAGACGCTAGCCGAATGGGCAGCCATAAGCTCATTGAAGGATGAAACGCCTGAAGGAAGATCTGTGCTGGAATGGATGAAGAAGCGGGAGATGAGCTTCCAAGAAGCAGTAGCTGAAGGAGGAGAATTCATAGCGTTCAAAGCCGAAACGAGGATGAGCGGGATCGATCTAGCCGATGGCCGCTGCGTTCGGAAGGGCGCCGTCGACGCCGTTCGCAAATGGGTAATCTCGCAGGGAGGAACCATCCCAGCAGACCTCGAGCAAATAGCTAATACGATTTCTACACTAGGAGGAACGCCGCTGGCAGTAGCAGTCGACAAGGAGCTGCATGGCGTCATTTATTTGAAGGATATCGTGAAGCCCGGAATGAGGGAGCGCTTCGAGCAGCTGCGGGAAATGGGAATCAAAACAATTATGTGTACGGGGGATAATCCACTGACGGCAGCGACGATCGCCCGTGAAGCGGGTGTCGACGATTTCATTGCCGAGAGCAAGCCGGAGGATAAGATCGCGGTCATTCGCCGCGAACAGGCCGAAGGGAAAATGGTAGCGATGACGGGTGACGGCACGAACGATGCGCCGGCTCTCGCGCAAGCGGATGTTGGCCTTGCGATGAACAGCGGCACGATTGCGGCGAAGGAAGCTGCCAATATGGTGGACCTGGACTCGGACCCGTCTAAAATGATTGAAGTAATCGCGATCGGCAAGCAACTGCTCATGACAAGAGGCGCGCTTACGACCTTCAGCATCGCAAACGACGTTGCCAAATATTTTGCCATTATTCCGGCTATGTTTATGCTGGCCATCCCGGAGATGGGCGTACTCAATATAATGAATTTGGGCTCGCCGCTATCCGCTATTTTGTCCGCGTTAATCTTCAACGCCCTCATTATTCCGCTGCTTATTCCGCTTGCGGTCAGAGGGGTTGCGTACAAGCCGATGAGCGGGGCAAAGCTGCTTGGCCGAAATGTGCTGATCTATGGATTAGGCGGTGTCCTTGTTCCATTCGTAGGCATTAAGCTGATTGATTTTGCCGTGCAGGTATGGATTTAATACTACTATATAAGAAAGAAGGCCTGAACAATGAGCGAACAAACGGAAGGTCGTCGAGGCTTTGAATTGGCATCCATCTGGATTCCCCTGCGAATAAGCCTGTTATTCATGGTATTATGCGGGATCATTTATCCCCTAGTTAGCACGGGAGCAGCGCAGCTGCTCTTTCCTAAGCAAGCGAACGGAAGTCTGGTGAAAGACAGCTCGGGGCAAGTTGTCGGATCTGAGCTGATTGGTCAAACCTTTACTGATCCAAAATGGTTTCAAGGACGTGTATCTAGTATCGAGAATAATGCTGCCAGCTCGGGCTCGAACAACTACGGGCCATCCAATCCGGCTTTAACCGAACGCACAAGGGCTTCGATTGAGGCGTGGAAGTTGCAAAATCCGGATGTTCCGGTCAGTCAACTGCCGTTAGCATTAATCACGAACTCTGGTTCTGGGCTTGATCCGCATATTACTCCTCAGTCGGCAATGGTTCAAATCGCGAGAATAAGCAAGCTTACCGGTGAACCGGCAGCTCAGCTCGAAGCGCTGGTTAACAAGCATATTGAAGGCCGTGATTTAGGGCTGTTCGGCGACGAGAGAGTGAATGTGCTCAAGCTGAATCTCGCGTTGTCCGCTTTGCTTGGAGAGTAGAGGCATGGCTCCCTTAAAGAGAAAAACGCCAGAGGAGCTGCTGCTGTCGATGGCAAAGCTGCATCACGGGCGCCTGAAAATTCTCATTGGCGCGGTGAGCGGCTCAGGAAAAACCTACTACTTGTTGCGGGAGGGCATGCGGCTCAAGCAGGCTGGCATTGATGTTGTCTTGAGCGAAATGAATGACCCGCAAAATGAGGAAACCCTTCAGCTCGCGAAGCCATTTGAGCAAGTTCCTTGTATCGGATGGCGAGAGGGCTGCATAGAGCAGGCAGATCTGGATCTTGAGGCTATAACCCTGCGTAATGCGGAGGTCGTTCTCATTGATGGGCTTGCCCATCTTAACCGCAGAGGCGCCAGGTTTCGTACGAGGCTTGAGGATGTGCAGTACCTTATTGGCATAGGAATCAGCGTAATCACGACCATTAATGTATACGAGCTGGCGGGTGTGGATGAGATTGCTTGGAAATGGACCGGTATACGGCCAGACTGCACAGTGCCGGCTCATACGCTCGAACTGGCTGATGAGGTTATCCTTATCGACGTGTCGCCGGAAACACTGCTCAAGCGGTTTGAAGAGGGGCTGCTTGGCGTACATTCCTCGCGAGCTATTCCCTTGCGCGGGAACCTTGCTGTCCTTAGAGAGCTGTCTCTGCGCCTTGTAGCTGAGGGTGTGAACGAATCGCTGGAGAAGCATCGTGGGGAGCTAGGGCTGACTGGACCATCCGGTATTTCTGAGCGAATTCTAGTCACGGCCCAATACCATTGGAATAGTTCTTTGTATGTAAGAAGGGGGCAGCAGATTGCGAAAAGGCTGAATGGAGATATCTTAGTTGTTTCCTTCATCGATCCTGCGAAGAAGCTGTCCAAAGAGGAGCAGGCCTTCAAAGCCGCTATCCGAAAGCTTACCAATAAGGTAGGCGGGGTATTTCAGGAGCTGCCGCTTGCGCACCGCCGCTATCTGCCAGCTGCGCTTGTATGTTACGCGGAGCAGCATCAGGTTACGCGAATTATAATGGGGCATTCGAAGCAGAGCAGCTGGCAGCAATTGTGGCAGGGATCGATTGTCGACAGCGTGCTTCGCAACCTGAGTCAGATTGATTTATTTCTAATGGCGGACCGCGCAGAGCTTGAAGGAGAACGAGTTTTGCCTGTTAAGAATAGACGCGATTCCCAAACAGCCTTGTTTCGGAGATTCAGCCAGCTGGAGCGCGAGCAGCAAGCGGAGACCATCCGAAGAGGACATTTTAGCTTGTATATAGGAGCAGCTCCAGGCGTTGGGAAAACATACCGCATGCTCTCTGAAGCGAATTTGCTTCGCCAGAAAGGCATCGACGTCATCATTGGCATTGTGGAGACGCATGGCCGGGAAGAAACAAAGAAGCAGATCGGGGAGCTGCCTAAGGCTGATCTGCTGGCGGTCCACTATCGTGGAACGGTGCTGGAGGAAATGGATACCGAAGCGATCATTCGCCGTAATCCTGAGGTCGTGCTGGTTGATGAGCTGGCTCATACGAATGTGCCAGGCAGCATCAGAAAAAAACGCTATGAGGACGTCATCCATTTGCTTGAACATGGCATAGCGGTCATATCGACGATGAATGTGCAGCATATCGAAAGTTTAAATGATGCCGTAGAGCAGGTTACGGGGGTTCGAGTGAGGGAAACGGTACCGGATGCGATCATTCGTTTAGCTGATCAGGTAGAGCTGATTGATGTTACGCCACAAATGCTTCAGCAGCGGATGAGAGACGGGAAGATCTATGCACGCGATAAAGTGGAGCAAGCGCTTGGCGCTTTTTTCACAACAGGTAATCTCATTGCGCTTCGTGAGCTTGCCCTGCGGGAGCTTGCTGATGATGTTGATGAGCGGCTGGAATCATGGGACCGAAATCAGACGCTGCGTGGTCCTCTCCACAGAAAGGAAGTCATTTTCGTCGGCGTTGATACCCGCGGGGATGCAGAACGTCTGATCCGCCGCGGCTTCCGTATCGCCTATCGCCTTAAGGCGCAGTGGCATGTTCATCATGTGCAAGGCGAAGCCTTAACGAATGAAGCGAAAGCGAAGCAAGAAGTGTTGATGAGGCTAACCGAGAGGCTTGGCGGCATATTCGAAATTTCAAAAGCAGAGAGCAGAGCGCATATCGCGGGGACGCTGTTGACAGCGGCCAACCGGGCAAAGGCGACGCAGCTTATCATCGGGCAACCAAGTCAGAGGGGCTGGCGGCAGCTAATGCTGCGCGGTAATATCGTAAAGGAGCTGCTTCAAACCGCTCGCCATCTGGATATGCTTGTAGTAGCCAATCGAAATGTGACTTTGCGCCCATAAGGAAATGAAAAAAGGAATATCACGAAGCGGCTGCTCTTTCTCCGCTTGCGGGATATTCCTTTGGTGCTAAACGTTCGGAATTAAGCTTGAATCACCGGTTCAATCCAGTCCTGCGACCAAATTTGAATTTCACGGATAATCGGCTCTAGCGCGCGGCCCTTCTCCGTTAATGAATATTCTATGCGAACAGGGATCTCGGGATATACCTGTCTGTCGACGATGCCTTCATTCTCCAAATCCTTGAATCGCTCTGACAGCAGTCGGCCGCTGATCGGCAGGGCAGACTGAACGGCGCAAAAACGCTGCGGGCCGGACAAAAGCTGGAATATGATAAGTCCGTTCCAACGTCTGCTAATAATGTCCATACCTTTTTGAAACCGTGGACATAAATTAGATTGATCCATGCGTATCACCTCTTTTTACTTGCATTCAGTATAACCTTAATATCTTATTTATACAAGCACACCTGAATAATGTTAATTACTTGACTATCCTTAGTTATAAAATTATAATTAGTTACGAATAGTAAGTGAATGTGGAGGGACGCACAATGAAATCCTTATTTCTGGCGCATGAATCACCGATGCTCGCAGTCGAGCAAAATGAATATAGCGAATGCGCTCGGCGAGGCACTGCGTAGCTTAGGTGCTCAAAATATACTGCAGATTGGCAGCGGCGTTACCGTTCACCATTTGCGAGCGGTCAAATGGGGACAGAAGGAAGCGGAGAACTGGGCCGTAGAGTTTGACGAATGGCTGATTGAGAAAATGAGCAAACAGGAATTAAATTCCCTATTCGAGTATGAAGGACTTGCTCCGCATGCTAAAATGGCAGTACCCCGCGCGGAGCATTTTGTTCCTATATATAGCGCTTGGCAGCGGAGATCCCGAAGCAGCGCCACAGGTCGTTTATCGGAGCTATGAGTTTGGCACATTGAGTTATTTATCTATGCAATTTTAATCTTATACTTATTCAGAGAAGGTGAGCAAGCATGATTAAACCGAATATAGCAGCTATTATTAAAGATAAGTTAAAACGAACGCAAAACGGAAATGACGATATTTACGTTATAGGCCCGGTCAAGCTTCCTGTTGAACTCGACGGGGAAACGAAAACATTTCATTGGTACAGCTGGCTCCGCAAGGAGGCAGGCGCGGAATTATCTCCTGAACAGCTGGTCGAGGATCTCAACCGTTTCTCCTATGCGGATCTTCAGCAATCAAGCGTACTCGTATACGGCGATTTCGAAAATAATGAGGATGCGCTTATCCGCATGCATAGTATATGCCACACAGGTGATATCTTCGGGAGCGCGCGATGCGATTGCGGCTTTCAATTGAAGCAATCGATGCGCATCATTACCGAGCATGGCTCAGGCGCTTTGTTTTATCTGGCAAACCATGAAGGACGTGGGATTGGTCTGTTCAGCAAGGCGATTGCTTATTTGCTGCAGGAGGAAGGCCATGATACGGTCGATGCGAACACGGAGCTTGGTTTTGCCGACGATGCGCGCGATTACAGTGAGGCGATTGCCGTCCTTAAACTGCTTCGCACATTGCCGGTCTCGATTATTACCAATAATCCGCGCAAGGTAGAGGCGCTTCGCAAATCAGGTCTCAACGTTGCGGGCAGAGTTCCGTTATGGGGCAACACTTCCGTCTACAACGAGAAATACATTCAAACGAAGATGAACCGTTCGGGTCATTTTGGACAAGAGCCCCATACGCTTGTGAAATAAACAGTAAGAAGAAATGAAAACTGTACTTGGGCAGCCGTAGGCGACTAGGTACAGTTTTTTTGCGAAAACATTTAGCGTCTTCCCATCGTCTAAGCCTTAATGGAACAATAGGCAGATGGAAGGAGCCCATGGATAATTGCTGCAAAAGAATGGTTATAATAGAAGCATTAAATGGCGATGGAAAAATGGAATTAGTGGGAAATGTCCAGTTCCGCAAAGACCTGTCTGAAAATGTGAAAAAGCTTTTAGAATAGCCATAAAACGACAAAATTATTTTGCGTTCCTCTTCTATTTCAAGTATGATGAGAAAAAATGAACTCATGTTCACATTAAAGGAGTATCAATGCATGCAATCAAAAACGAGCCATTGTAAAATTGTTGACTGCACGATCCGTGATGGCGGACTCGTGAATAACTGGGATTTTAGTGTCGAGTTCGTTCAGCATTTGTACCAAAGCTTGAACGAAGCCGGCGTCGATTATATGGAAATCGGCTACAAAAACTCTCCAAAGCTGCTTAAAGGTGCTGAAAGTGCTGGCCCTTGGCGTTTTCTGAACGATGATTTCCTGAAAAAAGTGATTCCGAACAAAGGCAACACGAAGCTGTCCGCACTCGTTGATATCGGCCGCGTTGATGAGAACGATATTTTGCCGCGCAGCGAAAGCTTGCTGGACCTGATTCGCGTAGCCTGCTATATCCAGGACGTAGATAAAGCGCTTGAGCTGGTTAATGTATTCCATGAGCGCGGTTACGAAACGACTTTGAACATTATGGCTCTATCGAACGTGATGGAAAACCAACTGATCGAAGCTTTCGAGCTCATCAATGATAGCGTGGTTGATGTTGTTTACGTGGTGGATTCCTACGGAAGCCTGAAACCAAACGACATGAGCTACCTGGTAGAGAAATTCAAGAAGCATCTTCCGAACAAGCGTCTTGGCGTGCATGCGCACAACAACCTGCAGCTTGCTTTCGCGAACACGCTGCTTGCAGCGGAACAAGGCGTTGAGCTTCTGGATGCTTCCGTTTACGGCATGGGCCGCGCAGCGGGTAACTGCAACACCGAGCTGCTTGTAGCCGAGCTCAAAAATACGAAGTACAATATTCGTCCCGTACTCGATATGATCGAGAAGTTCATGATTCCACTTCGCGAGAAGGAAGAATGGGGCTACATCATTCCTTACATGATCACAGGTATTCTGGATGAGCATCCGCGCTCCGCAATGGCGCTTCGCGATTCCAAGGATAAAGACAAGGGCGTCGAGTTCTACGACCGCCTTACAACGCCTGAGATTTCCCACAACAAATAAATAGCAAGAAGCGCCGACCCTTCCTTTCCGGAGTGGTCGGCGCTTTTTTTGTTTAAGTTATTGCTCTGACAGCTCGCCATCGCCGCGCACGGCAGCCGCTTGATGCGGCTCGTTCGGATGGAAATAACCTTTTCCGCGAAACGTTTGGCCGCTTTTGGCAACTGCCGTAAGCTCAACCCCAATATCTTCGCTGCGCCCAAACCATGCTAATAGCTCGCGGTCGCCTACGCCGTTAATATCTACATACCACAAACGGTCACCGTATTCAGTAACGCGTACAAGCTCCGCAGAGGTAAAGGAAAGCTGAACGGTATGGTGCTGATAGGTCATTTCGAATGCGATTAATTCAAATGTTTCCATGGGTGAGGTCCTCCTGAGTACAATACTTGATGCAGCCGGCAGTGGGACTCGCCGCATGTCTGTAAACGATTGTAATGGGAATAGCTCGTTTATGCAACATTCCATACCCAATATTCGTCAGATTAGGAAATACAAAGCTAGGGGGTAGAAGGAATGAAGGTACGTGATGTGCAGATAAAGCTGAACAAACAGAGAAAAGGCTTTAGCATGCATTTGGTGGTATCGCTGGTTATGCTGCTTATTCTCGGGGCATGCTCGTCAGCGTCGGACAGAGCAAGCGATAATGCTGGACGAGGGGATGGGACGAATTCGACAACTAGGGGAGAGGTCGGCGAATTGTCGAAGAAAGGAGAGGATAGGGCTGGCAGTGAGAACCGCGCGCTATCTATTTCTGAAGAGCCAACGAGAGGCAAAGAAGGCGGCAAACGGGGATATCCAAATTCGGATAAGGACGTGCAGGCGGGCCAACTGACGGCTGGGGAATGGGATGACCTTGCCTCATGGGAGCGATTTGGAAATTTGCTGAATTCGCAAGAAGCAGATAGCAGCAAGCAATTGTGGGAGTTTTGGAATTTCAACAGGCTGGAGGTCATCGTGACCGCGAATGGAAAATCGGTTTCGGACGCAAGCGTTGAGTTGTTGGCAGGCAATCAGCCCATATGGACGGCACGGACGAATACGGAAGGAAGAGCGTTTGTTTATGCGGGCCTATTTGATCAGGATATGGCGAAGGCGAATAGGGGGAATTTCACGGTTAAGGTGCAATCCGGGCAAGAAAGCAAAACGACGCAGCAGCTGCAAATTCCGCAGCAGGGCAGCGTGAAGGTTGATCTAGGGAAAAGTGCCAAGCTATCCAATCAGGTCGATCTCATGTTTGTGGTGGATACGACCGGCTCGATGGAGGATGAGCTGAATTACTTGGAGGCAGAGCTGAAGGATGTCGTCAGGCGCGTGTCTGATGAGCATGGGAATCAGCTTGGCATGCGCGTTAGCGCAAACTTTTACCGTGACAAGCATGATGAGTATATCGTGAGGCCGTATCCTTTTACGACGGATATGAACAAGGTGATTGACCAGTTCAGCAAGCAGAAGGCCGAGGGGGGCGGGGACTATCCTGAGGCTGTGGATCAAGCGCTGCAGGATGCGCTATATGAGCATGATTGGAGCAAGGAGGCACGCGCCCGTCTGCTGTTCCTTGTACTGGATGCGCCTCCACATGATGATGCGCAGGTCATTGACGAAATGAAGAAGCTGACGAAGGAAGCGGCCGCGCAAGGCATTCGCATCATTCCGCTAGCCTCAAGCGGCGTTAGCATCGATACGGAATATTTAATGAGATTCATGGCTACGGCAACAGGAGGCACGTATTTGTTTTTGACCGACGACAGTGGGATCGGCAGCGATCACTTGGAGCCGGCGGTAGGCGAATATGAGGTTAAGCTTCTGAATGATTTGCTCGTAGAGGTCATTAATCGTTACGTGCAGGACTAGAACGAGTATACATTCATCTGATTAAAAAGAGTTAGTGAAGGAAGAACAGAAAAAAGGAAATCCCTCGCAGCAGCAGCTGCTTAAGGGATTGCCTTCTTTAATGCCTATATAAATCGTGTGAGGCATCGACCGAGAATATCACCAATCGGCGCTTGGTATTACTGACCAAGTGTGAGAACCAAATCCATGTGGTAACTTAGCGAGGTTAATAGAGCTTACCCTGGCGATAGAGCACGGTAGACAGCTTCATGACGGCATGGTTATAGCAGTTTTGACGGAGCGGGAACGGATCTCCGAAGAACGCAGGCAAAATGCCGTTTAGCGTTTTTTGCATTTTTTCGTAAAGCATTTGATAGACCTGGTCTTCACTGAAAAATTGCGTTTCTCTTCCTTGCAGCCATTCGAAATAGGAAACGATAACGCCGCCTGCATTGGCAAGTATATCTGGAATGATGATGATCCCTCTTGCAGTTAAGGCTTCATCTGCCTCGCCTGTGACAGGGGCATTCGCTCCTTCTACGATAATGCGGGCTTTTACGAGTTCTACATTATCTTTGTGAACTTGTTCTTCTAGCGCAGCGAGGATAAGCACATCGACATCCAGATAGAGAACATCTTCACGCGCCAGAATTTGCGCTTTTAAATCTAAGGCAGCAAGGGAGGCTTCATCAAACGGAAGGTCTCCTTGATGCTGTGAGGCGTATTCCAGCAGGGCTGGGATCGAAAGGCCATCGGGGTTGTACAACGTGACGTTCCGGTCACTTACCGCGACGACCTTATTGTGCAAATAGGAGCATTTATAGGCCTCCAGCGCAGCAACCGATCCAACATTTCCAAAGCCTTGCACGGCGATCGACAACGGCTTGTCCGCATGAGCGAGCGCGGTTTGAACGAATGGATTGGTGCTGCCAGCCAGCCAACTGCTTTGCGCTTTCAGGAAATCATGCAGCATGTAACGGAAAGTGAAGTAGACGCCCTTTCCAGTCGCTTCCCTGCGGCCAAGCGAGCCGCCGTTAATGACGCTTTTGCCGGTGAAGCTGCCTAGATAAGGTTGACCGGGATGGATGCTCTTATATTCGGCCATCATCCAGTCCATCTCACGCTCGCCAGTCCCCATATCTGGAGCTGGGATATCCTTGTCAGGACCCAGTACATCGCTGAAATATTGTACGTATTTTTTGCAGATGAGGTATAGCTCTTTCGCTGTGTAATTGCGCGGATTGATCACAACTCCGCCTTTACCACCGCCGAAGGGTACCTCATGGAGCGCATTTTTCAGTGTCATGAGCGCAGCGAGATTCGTTACTTCATCCTCACTGACGGATTCATGGAAGCGAATGCCGCCTTTGTAGGGGCCGAGTGTATCGTTATGCTGAATACGGTAAGCCGGAATACGCACGACGTCGCCGTTATCAACGGTAATACGCAAGAAAGCTTTATGTACTTTGTTCGGCGTAGATAGAATGGCCGCAAGCGAAAGAAAGGCTTGCTCGCGTGCTTTTTCCTGCAAATTCGGCAAAAAAGCTTTGTCTCCCATTAGTGCGTTTAAGGATTGCTGTACGATGGCTCCTGTTTGGCTTGCCATAACTAAACGACCTCCTCTGATTTCATGAATGAGATGATTTCTACGCAAAAGCGTTGTCCCTTTTTTTTTGATGCTGTGCTACAAGTGCAGCAATAACAGCAAAATCAGCTGCAGCAGAAATGGATAAGGGGGCAGCACTGGTTTACGTATGAAATCTAACTGTAACATATTGGAGAGGTTAAACCAAAATAAACGAATAGGCAACTTTAGGATGGCGTGGCCTTGCTCGATCACCTGTAACGCAGATAAGTTGATTCGGCTGCTTTTTTGCAAACCAATTTCTTCGTATTCCGATTCATATTGCTGCATATTGCTGTGTATCCAATCATATTGATGCATATCGAAGCATATGATTTCTTCTCATTTGTTTTAGGGGGAGGGACAAAACAAAAAACCAGCCCAACACGACAAGCGTGCGGAAGCTGGTTTTCTGAGAGGCTTCATGCCATGTGATCCTGAACGTGGCTTGGTGAAGCTGGGCTAAGCGTCACGTATAAGTAAGCCAGGTTAGTTGTCCTAAAGCGCAAACCTTTAAGTTAGCTTAAGCAAAATAGAGCTGTGGGGAGCGAGCGTGAATGAAAGCTCGCTTAGCACACCGAGATCCTCGCGGGCCCACAAGTTGCGGACTAGCGGTGCTTCGCTTAAGCCAAGCTGCGCCAAGGTAACCGTGACGGTATCGGCATGCTCGCCTGCGTTGAACAATGCCACATAACGGGTACCCGCCTCATCCTCCGACGTCCAAGCAATGCGCTCTTCGTCACGGTATAGCTGTCTTGCGCCGCGGCCGCTGCGGTGCAACGCAAGCACCTCTTCGTTTGTCAGCAGAGACAAGGTCCATTCATCGTTATCCCGAAGCTCGCCGCCGAACATTAAAGGTGAGCGGAAGATCGCCCAAAGCGACATCATCGTGACTTGCTCATCCTTCGTGAATCTCGTCCAGCGGTCGCTTCCCCCGCCATCTACAGAGCGAATGCCAAGGTGACCGAGCGGCAGCATATCGCAATCCGGCCAAGCGCCTTCTGCAACATGCGGCGCCCATTTCTCGCAGCGTTCGAACATCTCATGCAGCAAATGCCACAAATCCCAATAATCATCGGTCATCCGCCACATATTAGCGAGCTCATTAAGCTTCTCAGCGTGCTCAAGTGGGGCAGGACCCGGTGAGAGGCTAAGCACCATCGGCCTTCCCGACTGCTCGATCGCATGCCGGATTAGCTTAATCTCATCCAAGTGAATCCCATACAGCCTGGAGGCAGCGATATCATCTACTTTGACGAAGTCAACTCCCCAGGAAGCGTATAAATCAAACAAGGAATTGTAGTATTGCTGAGCACCGTCTTTGGAAGCGTCCACGCCATACATATCGGTATTCCATGGACAGATGGAATTGGGATGCGCAATAGATCGGGCGGTTGCATTAGTCCCAAGCAGCTTGGTATCTGCATGAGCGGCTTGCCGCGGAATGCCGCGCATAATATGAATGCCGAATTTCAAACCTAAGGAATGGACATAGTCGGCAAGCGGCTTAAAGCCTTGGCCATTGGCAGCTGACGGAAACCGATTAACGGCAGGCAGCAGGCGAGAATATTCATCCATTTCCAGCGGGACGAAGGGGCGGTATTGCGAGGAGTTCGCTCCAGGCTCATACCACTGAATATCGACGACGACGTAATCCCAGCCGAAATCCTTCAAATGCTCGGCCATATATTCGGCATTTCCTCGAACTTCCTCTTCTGTTACACTGGCGCCATAGCAATCCCAGCTATTCCAGCCCATAGGCGGCAATGCAGCGTAGGAATGATGCTTTACTGTTTTTGTCATCGAATTTCGTCCTCTCTTATCGTAAATATTGCTCTATGCGATAATCGTAAAACGAAACAGCAGTAGGTGGCTAGCATAATTTATTGCGGTCATATGTAAAATATTGCTCTTTAATCGAACTGTAATCGGTCGATAGACGGAAGCTCCTTCGCTAATCGGAAGTCCGCAGGGGGAAACCCGACGCGGCTTCGGAATACCTTGCTGAAGTAGCTTCCACTTGCAAAGCCGACCGTATAGGCGATCTCCTCTACCGAGAGCGTGCTGCCGCGAAGCAGCTCGACAGCCTTTTCAATTCTGAGCTTGGTGACGTAATCCATCGGAGAACTGCCTGTCGTTTGGGTGAACATTCTTGTAAAATAATACTTGGACAGCCCTGCGGCGGCAGCTACATCGTCGAGGCTTTGCAAGCGGTGAAATTCGCCTTCCATGAAGGCAGCAGCTTGCTGGATCGGCTGTGGCCAATTCGCTTTGACTTGCCGCTGCGCTGTGTTTGACTGCAACAGCTCCATCATAAGTCGATAAACGAGCGCTGAAGCTTGAAGGCTGTTTTGAATCCGGTTGCTCCTTGCATCGGCGTACAAGCTTTGCAAGCAGCGAACCACAGCGCTGGTAGGCTCAAAGGACGGCGTTGCGCCTACCGTTTGCAGCAGTTCCCTCCAGAGCCCTTGCAGGTGCTGCTGTCTGATTAATACAAAATAAAAAGTCCAATGGTCGCTTGTTTCAGGTAAGCAGTAATGGTGATTGCCCGGGATTTCCGTAAGGAAGGCAATTCCGGGATGAATCTCGCGGGTTTCCCCCCCGAGCCGGAAATGACCGAACCCGGAGATCGTATATTGAAATAAATAAAGAGGCCCGTCAATCCGTTTCATGCCGTCCCAGTAATATTCGGGGTCGGTCACTTCCTGATAGCCGGTGGCAAACAACTGGTACAGCGGAAGCTGCGGCGAATCTTGAAAACGATAGCCATATACCCCATAAGGCTGCTGAACAACCACGACCATGAACACCTCCAAGCCTAGCATGAGAAAGTTAGGTAATTTATTATAGAAAGGGAGAAAAAGTTGTCGTCTATTTCGGTTTTTATCTATGGAACCTTGCTTCCGGATCAAAGCAATCACGCTGTCGTCGCTGCCTACGCGGAATCGTATCGCCCGGGGCAAATAGTTGGCTGCATGGTCGATTGCGGAGACTATCCGGCACTGGTTCGAGATCAAACTGCAAAGCAGCGCACTAGTATTATAATCGGTCTTTGGATTGCCGTCGATAGAGCAGGCCTTGCTGCTATGGACGTGCTTGAAGAGTTTCACGGTATAGAAGAAGCCAATGACTACGAGCGGATTTGGGTCTCTGATGCAGAGGACATCAGTCTGGCCGGTTGGGTTTATATCTGGGAATCGTGCAGAGGGATTCCGGTTTTAGAAGACGCCTATTGGCCCGACTTTTATGCGCGGAAAAAAGCAAAGGAAAACTAAAAAGGACATTCCCCCTCAACTTGGAAATGTCTCTTTTAGCTCATGCTTTTTCGATTGCAGTATAGAGCAGCGCTAGCCGTTTAATCTTGCTGGAAAAGCCTCTTCTTCTAGGTTTGCGGGTCTTCCTCATGCTCTTCTGCGGCATAAGCGATCAATGCGACCTCCGAGCCGTAGGTCTCGGTCAATTGCTGCTCCAGCTTGCGGATGGCATCAAGCGCGTCGCCTTGGGTGCTAAGCTCCGCAATTCGGTAATCCTTATCCATTTTTCAAGGACATCCTTTCTGCTTTCGTAGTGTATTATTTGTAGAATTGCTTATAATGCTTGCGGCTATACATAATTCTATTCAAACTATGTTTTTTAGCAGCACAGCCGGAATTGTTCTTTTGACAACGGTCTAGTAAACTAGAGCTGAATGACATAAAGGGACGTGACAACTTTGGGTATGGATAGGATGAAAGAGACGATAAAGCGAGCAAGGCCGATCGGATGGACGAACGGTTTGGCGGCTGCACTTCTGATTCTGCTTGTAACAGCATTGGGATCGCTGCTGCTCCCGTCGCAGGCTCTCGCTGAGCCGCTGACCGGCAGCGTTGCAGCAGCGTTTGACCCTCATGAGCAGGTAGGGCATACTCATTCTTCAGAACATGGCAGTGATGAAGGCATTACGGTGGGGCAGGTTTTGTTTTTTGCGATAAGAGCCGTTTACTATTTGGCGTTTATGTTTGTGTCGGGGATCATGCTGTGGTCCATTGTGATTCCGATGAATGAGGATTCTAACGCACGAAAGCTGTTTGGAAAATGGGAGATTTATGCACTGCGAGCGTTTTTGCTCGCCGTTCTCTTGTTTGTCTTCAAGCATATCACAGAGCTGCTGAAAGGCTATGGTGGAGGCAGCCCGAACGAGTGGCTCCGATTGCTGACGGAAACGGCAACCGGGCATTCTTGGCTGGCTATCCTCGTGCTGTCGCTGCTTGGTTTTGCGGTTGTACGGCTGCCCGATTCCTTCAAAATCATATGGGCGCTCCTGCTTGCAGCGGCGGAGAGCTTTAACGGACATGTTATGGCGTTGCCAGATTATACATTCGCGGTTGTATTTGATTTCATACATATGGCAAGCTCAGCAATATGGGCAGGCGGTCTGCTTTTGCTGTTGTTATTTTGGCGGGCAGATCGCAAGGAAGCGGGCCGTTTCGCGGAGCGCTTCACCAAAATTGCGTGGCTTACGATTCTTCTGCTTACGGTAAGCGGAATTGCTATGACGGCGCTAATGCTGCCAAGCTGGCGTTATTTATTTTATACGAACTGGGGCTTGCTGCTGCTCGCGAAAGCGCTGTTCGTGCTTCTTATCGCTGTTGCTGGCTTCTTTCTTCGTCGACGCGCCAAGAAGGGCAAGCTGCCAAGCGGCAAGCTGCTGAAGCTGGATGGTCTTCTGATGGCACTGGTGCTCATTGTAGCAAGCATTTTTACTTATGTAAGCCCTGAGCCTGCTACGGAGCCATTTTCCCATCACCAAATGGGCGATAAGCTGCATTATACGCTTGAGATTAAGCCTAACGGACCCGGACCGAACCGTGTAACGCTAAAAATATGGCTGCCTGAGCAGCTCGGAGCTCCAGCCTCGGTTCGTTTGCTGCTGCATTCGAAGGATCATCCGAAGCGTGCCGCCATTGAGGTTCCATTACAGGCGGCAAGCGGCGAAAATTATTTATCCTTCCCTGGCTTTACGGAAACGGATTATGAATCAGACAAGGTCGAGCTGCCTACGCGAGGCGAATGGGAGGCAGAGCTGCTCATTACGGATCAGAGCGGTGCGGAGACGAAGCAGATCATTGCTTTCCGCAATGATTAACGGCAAGCGGAAGGAGAAGCATCAATGTCCTACAAATGGCTAAAATGGCTTATCCTATGGATTCCGACCGTCACCATCGGCTTATGGGAATATTTGCGGCATACGTTTTTATTACCCGTCATTTCAATGGATTTGGGCAATGTATTGGCGCCGGTATTTGTATTTCTAATCACGCTGACCCTGCTGCGGGCACTCTTTGCCAAGCTGGAGCAAACGCAGGAGACGCTGCAGCGGGAACGGGTGGTCAAGGCGGCCTTCGAGGAGCGCGAACAATTGGCACGCGAGCTGCATGACGGTATTTCGCAATCGCTTTTTATGCTGTCGGTGAAGCTCGATAAACTGGAGAGGTCGCAAATCGATTCGGATACCAAGCAAACGACGGAAGAGATTAAGAGAACGGTGCGGCATGTGTATGATGACGTAAGGCAATCCATAGCAAACTTGCATGATGCGCCTCTGCCTGCGGACATGTCGTGGATGCAAAGCATCCATCATTTGACCACGGAAATGGAACAGACTAGCGGCATCCGTACATCCGTCGAGTGGCATGTGCAGGAGGGAGTGCTGTCGCATAAGCAGAAGGTGGAACTGCTTGCCATTATGCGGGAGGCGCTGATGAACGCCCAAAAACATGCGAAAGCGGAACAAATTATGATCCGTGGTGAAAGTGAAACGGGATCTGGTCAATCGACCAGCCATTTTCGCTGCTCGATTATAGACGACGGCATCAGTGTATCGGCGGATAAGCTTTTTGTGAAAGGGAAATACGGCGTTAAAATGATGCAGGACCGTGCAGAAGCGATGGGCTGGAGCGTGACGGTGCAGCCGGCGAATCCGCGCGGCACGATCGTGGAGATTATCGGAGGGAGCGCAGTCTAATGACGGAGAAAATAACGCAGGTGCGCGTGTTTTTGGTCGATGACCATCCGCATGGGCGAGAAGGGATGCGCGATATCGTCCTTACCGACAACACCTTTGTTATTGTCGGTGAGGCAGCCAGTGGAGAGGAGGCGATAGCCGCTATCCCCCAAGTGCAGCCAGATCTGGTGCTGATGGATATTAATATGCCTGGCATGGGAGGGCTTGAAGCGACCCAGAAGCTGAAGCTGCTTATGCCAGGCTTGAAGATCGTCATGGTCACGGTCTCGGATGATATTACGCATTTATTCGAGGCGATTAAGCGGGGAGCACAGGGCTATTTGCTCAAAAACCTGGCTCCTTCCTCCTGGATGGAGTATTTACGTGCGATTTCACTCGATGAAGCTCCGATGTCGAAGGAGCTCGCCTTCCGCTTGCTTCAGGAATTTTCTGTGAGCAAGCCGGAAGAGCGAAAACGGCCGGCGCTTAAGGCACAATCACTGGACAAACATGCAGCGGTGATGACAACGCCGCTAACCGACCGGGAGAAAGAGGTGCTTGAACGGGTATCCACGGGCGCTTCTAATCGCGAGATCGCCACTGAACTGGGTTTGTCCGAGCATACGGTAAAAAACCATCTCAAGAACATTTTGCAGAAGCTTCATCTGGATAATCGGGTGCAGCTGACACGTTACGCTTTCGAACAGGGCATGGTGGAAAGATAGGAAATATCCAATACGGCTGCCAAAGGAGAGTCATATGAACCCTTTATACGGAAAGGATTCCGCAATTCCAGAGGAGATCAAAATCGTTTTTTTAGGAGACAGCATTACGGACGAAGGCCGGTTTATCGCTTTCATGGACGCCTTTTTCCTTGAACATCTTCCGAAGCACCGGATAACGCTCATTAATCTCGGAGTGAGCAGCGAGACGGCTTCCGGGTTAAGCGAGCCAGAACATCCATTTCCGCGCCCTTGCGTGCATGAGAGACTGGCCAAGGCTTTAAGGGATACGAATCCGGACTGGGTCGTTCTTTGTTATGGCATGAATGACGGCATCTACTATCCATTCGCCGAAGAGCGGTTTGAAGCGTATAAGCAAGGCATGCTCAGCGCAGCAGGCAAGATCAAGGATGCGGGAGCAAAAGTCATCATGATGACGCCGCCGCCGTTTGATCCGCAGTCCTTCTCGGGAGGCAGCTTGCAGCCGCTTGGCCAAGTGACATATAGCTATGCCGCGCCTTTTGAAGATTACGAATCGGTTTTGAAGCGTTACGCGGATTGGATCTTGTCATTAGAGCAACCTGTAGATGCAGTCGTACCTATTCATGATGCGATCCTTCATGAATGGAGCCGTGAGCGTTCAGCGGATGCAAACTATAAGAGCGGCGACGGCATACATCCGGATTTTCGGGGACATTGGCAGATTGCGCGAGCGCTGATTCGCGTGTTATTCAATATTTCTTTGGAGCAAAGACCAGACTACGTGGATCATCTGGAGAGTTCTCCCCTCTTCCAAACGGTTATGCTCCGCCATCGCTTACTGAGCTCGGCCTGGAAGGAGCATGTCGGCCATACGAATCCGTCGAAGGCTGACGCCTCTCCACTCGCACTTGCTTTAGCGAAAGGCGAAGAACTTGCGAGCGAGATTCGGAAAATAGCCATAGGAGCAAAGGGAGATCCAGTCAATAAGCATTCGATATGGCGAGGCTATGAACGGATTGATTTTATGCTTGAGGGCAGAGAAGGACTCCTTATCTTTCCTAAGAAGAGTGCAGACGGAAAGCCATGGCTGTGGCGTGCTGAATTTTTTGATGCGTTCTCCTATCCGGATATGGCGCTGCTGGAGCAGGGCTGGGCGATTGCCTATTATGGGTTAAGCAATCAGTATGGCTGTCCTGGAGCCGTAGAACAAATGAACGGCTTTCAAAACTTCATTACGGCTGCGTACGGATTAGCCCCAAAAACCGTCCTGTTTGGTTTCAGCCGCGGCGGGCTTTATGCCTGCAACTATGCTGCCAAGTATCCGATGCAGGTCAAGCTTCTTTACTTGGACGCTCCCGTTCTGGATATTCGCAGCTGGCCGGGCGGAAAAGGCGCGGGGACAGGAGCTGAGGCGGAATGGGCAGAATGCCTGGCCGTATATGGGTTGACGGAAGAGACTTCGGCTTTGGCGAGAGTCTCGCCGATCGATCGGGTAGATGAGCTAGCGGATACGAATATCCCGGTAGTGATAGTAGCGGGTGATGCGGATATTCCGGTACCGATCGGGGAAAATGCGGCACCCTTTGCGGAGCTCTATCGGAAGCTGGGGGGAACCGTATCCCTCATCGTGAAGCCCGGAGTGGGTCACCATCCCCATAGCTTAGAAGATCCTGAGCCGATTCTTGCTTTCATTCGGCAGCATGCTTGATTCAAAGCTTTTTTTGCTGTCTATTTCTAAAGGTGGCTATGTCTCTGAAAAGGAACTAAAAAGCGACCTTTCCCCGGTATTGCAGCGGGGAAAGGTCGCTTTTTCTTAAGCAAGGTTGTATGAAGGAAGGCGGCCATCTGTTTAATTTAAGTGGAATGCCGTTTCAAGCTCCTGAATCCGGGCATCCTCCATATGGACGATTTGTCCGATGCTCTTCGCGTCAATAATTGCTTTGGCGCTGTATTCTGCAACTTCCAACCGGTCAAACGTATTGAGCAAGCTTTGCCCCGTTACAATGACGCTGTCATTTTCGATAATAACGATGGGCGTTTGCGGCTTAAACATCGCGGCTGTCTCTGCCGGAGCTCTGTATAGGTCGCCATAGGGAAGCTTAGGTATGCTGCGCAGCAGGATATAGCTCTCGGGAATGGTTCGCGAATCCAGTGCCTCTCCCGTCACCGAAAAAGCCATTACGTTTGGAGGATGAGCAATGATGACTGAATTGACATGGGGCTGTGTTTCGTAAATATGTTGATGGAACCTGACCGAGCGGCTCGGCGTTTTACCGGCTTCCCTGCGGCCGTTATCGATTCGGACTAAGTCACTCGGCTGCAAATATTTACGATCTCTATTGTAAGGAGTTATGATAAAGGAGTTTTCGCCGATCCGTTGCGAGAAGGTACCTTGCGTGCTCGTGAACAGACGCTGGTCGTAGGAGCGTTGAATGAGCTTGCACATTTCCCGCCGTGCTTCTTTCTCTTCACTACTGTAGGATACGGGCAGGAACTCATATTTAATTTCATGTCGCTTATCGATGGCTGGCTCCACTGCTAGTGAGATCGGGTGACCGATACGAGTTGCTTGAATTTCAAGGCGTGCGCAGAAATCGAGCGTTTCGAAGCGCTGGAACGCCTCGAACAAGTTTTCTCCTCCCACGACAACGCCATGATTTTCAAGCATGACAGTGTTGAAGCCTTGCTCAAACACTTGGGCAATATTCTCGCCCAGCTCCATGCTGCCCGGCAGTCCGTATTTTGCCATGCCCACCTCGCCGCATACCAGATAATCATTAGGCAGTAGATGTACATTAGGTACCTTCCGCACCATGCTGAAGGCGACGAGTGCTGGAGGATGGGCGTGAACAACGGCTCGCAAATCCGCTCTGCGCGCGTAAATAAGCTTGTGGAACGGATATTCGCTCGACGGTTTATGTTTGCCAATGACCGTTCCGTCTTTTTTTACACATACGATATCCGATCTCGTAAGCTCGCCCTTGTCAATTCCCGCAGGCGTTATCCAAAGATCGCCGTTCTCGTCAAGCACCGACAGGTTGCCTCCTGAGGTCGTGGTCATGCCATATTCATATATGCGGTCCATCATCATCAAGATTTGGTCCGATGGGTGCAGCAGGTCGAATTGCATAAAATCATCCCCTTTGTGTATTAAGCCCATCGTACCTTAATTTGTATCTTTTGGATGTGATCTATGTTACAGGGGGCTGTTATTAGGCTGTAATAGGCAGGAAGAGCAGGTATAGATCGTCGAATATATGTTATAAATGAAAGAAGAAATACATCTTGTCTCAGAAAAGGAGCAAAAACGCGATGTCAACGGTAACCCCGTTTTTAATGTTTGAAGGCCGTGCAGAGGAAGCAATGAATTATTACATCAGCTTAATGGAAGATTCCAAAGTGATCAGCATAAAACGTTATGGAGCGAATGAGGCAGGCAAGGAGGGGAGCGTAATGCTTGCGACATTCTCTTTAAAAAGCCAAAATATCATGTGCATAGATAGCCATGTCCAGCATGCGTTTACATTCACCCCTTCTTTTTCGCTATATATCACCTGTGATACGGAGGAAGAAATTAATCGCTTGTATGAAGCATTAAATGCGGGAGGCAGTATTCTTATGCCGCTTAATGACTATTCCTTCAGCAAAAAGTTCGGATGGGTAGTTGATCAGTTTGGCGTTTCGTGGCAATTGACACTTCCCCATTGAGGAAGCAGAAAGAGGCAGCCGTTATCGGCTGCCTCTTTCTGCTTGATTGGCCTATTCGATGCAATAGGATAATCTCGTCGCTTCCCTATGAAAACCATGAGCTTCCAATGTCCTGCATAGAATAGCGAGTGAAAAAGTGTCAACCACACCTTGATCCTGATAATCTCTGACAAACGACAGCAAGGTTTCAACCTCTACTCCGTCTACAAAATCGCGTATCTCATCTGTTTCTTCGTATGGAATTTCTTGACCATGCCACGGATGAGGGAGGTACATCTGCTTGAGTGCAGAGGTTGTTACAGCCATTACTCCTAATCGATCTGCCGTGGGGAGGATGATCTGTTTTTGCCTGATGGCACGCAATTGTTGGATATAGTCGAACGGGTCAGCAATAGGCTCGAAATGAAAGGTTTGTATGGCTGCTTCTCTGACGACAGCTCTTTGCTTCTCCCACTTATTGTGATCAAAATATTCGGAACCTTCCGGCTCATTCTCTTCTTTAAGGCAGTACTTCACATACTCTTCTTTTGTTGTGAAATCATTCATGAGCAGCCCTTCATGCCCGTAAAACTTTAAACGGAAAAAGTCCTTTAGGTTGCTTGCGACAAGCCGTACACAATTACCAAAATCCATGGGAGAGACACATACGATGGGTGCTTCCTCCAAGTTTGTTACGGTGCCGAAATCTGTTAAAAAGGCATAATGGATCCCGTCCATCCCCGTGTTTGCAAAAACGATAGCATCCGCAGGGGAGCATGGGTATCCCCCATTGACTTCTTCATTGAATCCAAGGAAATACCCCGTTGGCGTTTCTAAATAGGGAACTTCAGGGACGAATTTTTTCTCCCAGTGGATGATTTTTTTTAAAAGTTCAGGGATGATTATCGGATCTTTCAATGCAGTTCCCACTTTCGTTAATATTTGTATATCGTATTATCTTACAATACTATAGGTTTGGTGAATAATAGAAAGATATAAATCTATAGGTGAAAAAGGAGAATCATTAGCATTCTCGAAAGCAGTAAGAGCAAAATCGTTGAAACAATACGTAAAAAAGAATGTGAGACGATCCCTGATCAGTTACTCGTGACTCGCTTCTAAGGGGGCTTGTTGGTTTTGAATAGATGGAATTTCTCCTATTAAATGAACTGAAAGCGAGGAATGAAAATGGAGGATATAAACCTTTATCTCCCAAGGGATAAACATGATTTTGAGAGAGTAGCTCAATTGCATTATCTGGATAAATCGATTTTGATTCCGATAATTCCTACTCTTGTAGAATGGCTGCAAGACATCAATTGGCCCATTGCGATGGAAGTGGCAAACGTACTGCTAAAACATCCAGCGGAATCCATACCGCACATCAAAAATGTGTTAAAAACAAAGGATGATATATGGAAAGAATGGTGTCTTCGGTTTTTTGTGGAGGAGCTCCCCAATCCCTACATCGAGCAATTTAGAGCAGATCTCATTAGAATTGCTTATTCGCCTACGGAAGGAGAATTGTTAGAAGAAGTAAATGAAACGGCTTTAAAGATACTGGACCTAATGAAAAATGACTTTAATCATCCCCAACTGCAATTTGTGATGGATATCATGGGTGATTTTAACAAGCCTTGGTTGATAGCTGGTGGCTGGGCCGTGGATCTCGGACTTGGCTGCATGACGAGAGAGCATGAGGATATCGATATTTGTGTATATCGTGAGGATGCACAAGCTGTGCTGGATTATTTGAAAGATTGGGAAATTAAAGTCGCGGTTCCCGGCGAGCACCGTCTTGTTGACTATGAACAGCTTAGCGACCTTTCGCTGCCGAGATACTGCTTGCATCTTTTTAGGGGAGATGATTTTTTAGAGATTCTGTTTACAGAACGTCTGGGAGATGAGATTCTTTTTCGCAAAAACAACAATATCACGATGCCAATGGAGCAGTTCGCCCTCAGAGACACAGCAGAGAGACCCTTCGTAAATCCAGTATGGCAGCTGCTGTTTAAAAGCTTGGCTCCGAGAGAAAAGGATTTGGCGGATTTCCAGCAGTATCTACCCCTGTTAAAGGATGAGGAAAAGCGCTGGCTAACAAATGGAATTCGCCTGATGAAACCGGATTCGGACTGGCTGGATAAGCTGTCTGTTTAATGAATGCTAGTTTTTAGCCTTGAATTGTGCCACAGCAGTTGCATCGCCTCCGCTGATTGCATATAATATAGATTATTGTTCCATATCCGAAGTAAAGCGATGATGGAGAAGAGTAAGCAGTGCTTTCGTACAGGGAGAGGACGCCGCAGATTGAGAGCGTCTTTATGAGATAAGGCTGCTGAAGATTCACTCCAGAGCAGGCACCTGAAACGCCATGGCGGCATGCCGCACGGCGCGAGTAGGGAAGGCCCGGTTCCCGCCGTTATTGGGGCTAAGGGATTGCAATCCGCTGCCATTTGGCAGGCGTAGGCTTCGTATGAAGTTTTAGCGCGCGCGAGCTGGAAAGTAATCCGAATTAGGGTGGTACCACGGTTCTTTCGTCCCTTCAGGGAGAGAGGGCTTTTTTTTGTGTCAAGATGCAGGAAAGATGATACGGAGGCGAAGAAGAATGAAGGAAAGATTGGAAGGCTTGCGCACCGAAGCGCTGCAAGAGCTTCAGCATGTGGATACTCCCCAGCAGCTTAATGATTTGCGCGTCAAATATTTGGGCAAAAAAGGCGCTTTAACTGAAATTTTGCGCGGCATGGGCGGCCTTAGCGCCGAGGAGCGTCCGATCATCGGGCAAGTAGGGAACGATGTGCGTGCGGCTATTGAATCCGTGATCAACGAGAAGCAGGACGCATTCCAGCAGGCCGAGACGAATAACCGCCTTCTTGCGGAAACGCTGGACGTTACACTGCCAGGCAAGGCATTGCCTACGGGCTCGGTTCACCCGCTTAATAAAGTAGCCCAAGAAATTGAAGATGTGTTCATCGGCCTTGGCTACACCATCGCTGAGGGTCCAGAGGTGGAAACCGATTATTACAATTTCGAAGCATTGAATCTGCCGAAAAACCATCCAGCACGCGACATGCAGGATTCCTTTTATGTGACGGATGATATTCTGATGCGTACGCACACTTCACCGGTACAGGTTCGTACGATGAAAGCGATGAACGGACAAACGCCGGTTAAAGTCATTTGCCCCGGCAAAGTATATCGCCGCGATGATGACGATGCGACGCATTCGTTTCAGTTCAATCAGATCGAGGGACTTGTAATTGGAAAAAATATCCGCATGAGCGATTTGAAAGGCACGCTGCTGCAATTCGTGCAGCAAATGTTCGGTGCTCAGGCGCAAATACGTCTTCGCCCAAGTTTCTTCCCGTTCACAGAGCCAAGCGCAGAGGTTGACGTGACGTGCGTACAGTGCGGCGGCAAAGGCTGCCGGATGTGCAAGCATACCGGCTGGCTTGAAATTCTCGGCTGCGGCATGGTTCACCCGCGCGTACTGGAAATGGGCGGATATGACCCGGAAGAGGTTAGCGGCTTTGCCTTCGGCATGGGCGTTGAGCGCATCGCCTTATTGAAATACGGCATTGACGATATTCGTCATTTCTATACGAACGATCTAAGGTTCCTTGGCCAATTCGCAAGAATGTAGCAATGAGAGAAGGGAAGAAGAGCGATGAGAGTATCCTATAAATGGTTAAATGAATATATCGACCTGTCCGGATTCACGGGGGAAGAGCTTGCGGAGAAAATGACGCGCGGCGGCATCGAAATCGACGTTGTCGAGTCTCGCAATAAAGGCGTAAACGGCGTTGTCGTCGGTTATGTGAAGTCGAAGGAAAAGCATCCGGATGCGGATAAGCTTAACGTTTGTAAGGTGGACGTTGGCACAGGCGAGGAGCTGCAGATCGTATGCGGCGCCAAAAACGTTGATGCAGGCCAGCTTGTTCCCGTTGCCGTAATTGGCGCTGTACTGCCCGGCGATTTCAAGATTAAGCGCGCGAAGCTGCGCGGCGTGGAATCCCAAGGGATGATTTGCTCGGCGAAGGAGCTTGGCCTCAATGAGAAGCTGCTGCCGAAGGAGCAGCAGGAAGGTATCTTAGTTCTTCCCGCAGCTACGAAGATCGGAACGCCGATTGGCGAAGTGCTGGGCATTGACGATCAGGTGCTTGAGCTGGACCTGACGCCTAACCGTTCGGATTGCCTCAGCATGATTGGTGTAGCCTACGAGATTGGCGCATTGACCGGCCGCGAGGTTCGTTTGCCAGAAACGGTTATCAACCATACTTCTGTTAGCACAGAAAGCTTAGTATCGGTCAAAATAAGCGCTGAAGAGCATTGCTCGCACTATTCGGCCCGTTATATTAAAGGTGTGAAAGTAGGCGAGTCGCCGCTTTGGCTGCAAAACCGGCTAATCGCTGCCGGCATTCGCCCGATCAGCAACGTGGTTGACGTTACGAACTTCGTTATGCTGGAGTACGGCCAGCCGCTTCATGCGTTTGACGCTGACCGCTTGCCAGGCGGCCGCATCGATGTCCGCCTTGCCAAAGCGGGCGAAACGCTGGTCACGCTTGATGACCAAGAGCGCAAGCTTGAGCCGCATATGCTTGTCATTACGGATGGCGAGAAGCCGATTGCGCTTGCGGGCGTTATGGGCGGAGCGAGCACCGAGGTTACAGGCGAGACGGTTAATATCCTGCTGGAATCGGCCAAGTTCGATGGCGGCACGGTGCGCAAAACGTCGCGTCAGCTTGGACTTCGTTCAGAATCAAGCATTCGCTTTGAGAAAGAAGTTGATCCGGCTCGCGTCATTCCGGCTTTAGACCGAGCGGCATCCCTCATCGCGCAGCTTTCCGAAGGCTTGGTGACCGAAGGAATTGTAGAGGCATCAACAGCGGCTGTGAAGCCAGTTCAAGTGCCAGTATCCTTGGAAAAAATCAACGGCTACCTCGGTACGGAACTATCCCGGCTAGAGGTTCAAACGATTTTTGGACGTCTGCACTTTGAGTACGAGCTCTCTGACAGCAATGTATTCACGGTAAACGCGCCGACGCGCCGCGGCGACATTACGCGTGCCGTTGATCTGATCGAGGAAGTCGCCCGCCTTCACGGCTATGATGAAATTCCGACGACGCTTATCCACGGGGATGTCGTGCCTGGCTCTTTGACAAAACCACAATCGATTCGCCGCGAACTGCGTAAACGGCTGTCGGATGCTGGCCTTCATGAGGTGGTGAGCTACTCCTTCACCGGACCTGAGCGTACGAAGCTGTTCCCTGCTCTGGCAGAGCACACGAACCCTGTGAAGCTTGCTATGCCGATGAGCGAGGACCGCAGCGTGCTTCGCACGACGCTTGTCGTACAATTGCTGGAGACTGCTGCTTATAACCGCAACCGCAAGAACGAATCGGCAGCGCTGTTTGAAATCGGCAGCGTCTTTCACACCGATGAAGAGCAATTGACGCGTTTGCCTCAGGAGAAGCATCGCTTTGCAGCGCTGCTGACAGGCAACCGCACGGAAGCGCAATGGAATGCCAAAGCATCGCAAGTGGACTTCTATGATGCGAAGGGTATTTTAGAGACAATATTTGCGGTGCTGGGACTTACGGCAAGCGTATCGTACGAAGCTGCACAGCCGGAGCATTTCCACCCAGGACGTACGGCCGCCGTTCTTCTTCACACGCCTAAAGGCAATGAAGTGATTGGTTACGTAGGCCAACTGCACCCTGCACTTCAATTGCAGGCAGATCTTGCAGATACGTATGTGCTTGAAATTGGGCTCGATTTGATTTATGAGCTTGCTGATTCAGGAATCGAGTATAAGGTTCTTCCGCGCTATCCGGCTATGCAGCGTGATATTGCGCTCGTCGTTGACCACGAGGTAGCAGCTGCGAAGCTGACAGGCGTAGCCTGGGAGATCGGAAGCGAGTTATTGGAGTCTGTTCGCGTCTTCGACGTATACACGGGGGAAAAGCTCGGAGCAGGCAAAAAGAGCGTCGCGTTGTCGCTTATTTACCGCCATGGAGAACGCACGCTGACGGATGAGGAAGTAACGGAGCTGCACGGCAAGGTTGTTTTACAATTAGAACAATCTTTTGCAGCGGAATTGCGCAAGTAGGCAGGAAACCTTTAAAGCCGCATCGAAATAGTTCCTAGTGAGCTATCGATGCGGCTTTTTCCTTTTAAATATAAGGCATGATTCGGTTTTTGGATGATGATTATGCCTATATTTCAACGGGAAACGGAAAACGGCTCTTTAAGAGAGCCAAATCAGCCGTTTACGCTTGCTCTACTTGGACAATAGGAGGATTCGCCTTAATGGATGCTGAACAAACGGTAGTTACGGTTGATATATATGGAGTTCAATATAAGCTAAAAGGTCATTCTAACGTCGAATATATGAAAAGGGTTGCAGCAGCCATCGACGAAAGCATGAAGAAACTCGCCAAGGGCTATCCAAGGCTGGATATGCCTAAGTTGGCTGTGCTCTCAGCGGTGCAAATCACTGAGGAAGTTTTCCGTTTAAGACGAGATAATACAAGGCTTCTTGAAGAGGAAGCCCGGCTTACGATTTTGCTGACGGAGCTGGAGCAGATCAGTGAGCAGGCGGTTTCCCTGCAGGCAGAGCTGGCGGAGACGAAGCGGATGGCGGCGGAGCAGCTGCAGAAGGCGAAGGAAGCTGCAGAAGCCGAACTGGCTGATATGCTGGCGTTAGCGGCAGAGCAAACATCGGCCAAGCAGGCAGCGGCTGCCGAAGCTATCAAGGTGCAGGAAGAGACGATTCTTCGTCTTACGCAGGAGAACGTTGAGCGGATCGCAGCGCTAAGGACGAAAAAGGATGCCCAGCTGGCCGAGGTGCAGGCGGAGAAGGAGGCGGCGCTTGCAGAGCTTACGGGTGCCAAAGAGGAAGAACTGGCGGAACTGAAGCGCAGCAAAGAAGAGGAGCTTGCGGAATTCAGCAGCAGAAAAGCGTTGGAGCTGTTGGAAATTCAGGATCAGAAGGAAGCGGCGCTGGCGGCGCTTAAGAATGAAACAGATGCTGCCATCACGGAGCTGAGAGACGGGAAGGAAGCAGAGCTATCAAAGCTGCGCAGCGAGAAGGAAGCTGAGGTAGCTGCGCTGCGTGATATCTGGGAGAACCAGGAGATCGAGCTGGAGCTTGAGAAGGAGAGCAAGCTCTCCGAGCTGGAGCACGCAAAGGCTGAGGAGCTTGCAGCGCTGAGGCGAGAGAAGGAAGAGCAGCTGAGTATAGTAACCGCTGAGCTTGAAGCGGCGCTGGAGGCGGTGAAAGCTGAGAAGGAGACGCTGCTGGTTGAGCTCGAAGAAAGCTGGCAGAGCAGATGGGACGATCGGGAGCAAAGCTGGCTTGCGCATACCGAGGCATCCCAAATCGAGCTTGCTAAGCTAGGCGAGGAGCGCGAGCAAGCGTGGAAGGCAGAAACGGCTCAGGCGGAGCAGGCATTCAAGGCTGATCTGGAGCGGAGGCGTAATGGCTGGTTGGAGGAGCGCGCTAGGCTGCAAGCGCAGGCGGCGGAGCTGCAGCAAGGCTGGAGCACCGAGAAGGAAGGGCTGGAGCAGCGTGCAGTAGAGCTGGAGCAAAGCTGGAGCACTGAGAAGGAAGAGCTGGAGAAGCGTGCTGCCGAACTGCAGCAGAGCTGGGGCGCGGATAAGGAAGTGCTGGAGCTGCGCATTGCCGAGGCAGAGGAGCAGCTTGTACAGGCGATGGAGCAGGAAGAGAGCTTCCGAACCTCCTATGCACAGCTGGAGCAGGAGGTTCGCGAGCGGGAGAGCGAATACGAGCAGATTCAAAGTGAGCTGAAAGACACGCGCAGCCAATTGGAAGAGCTGCAAGCAGCGAAGGAGCTGGCTGCGGCGCAGGTGCAAGAACTGGAGCAGAAGCTGGCTCACGAGAGGAGCCATGTCTCAGCAGCGGACAAGCGGGCAACCGATCTGCAGCAGCGCCTGAAAGAAGCAGCAGAGCGTGAGCAGCAGCAAGTGGAAAGGCTCCAACAGCTGGACGAACTGCGCATCGAGCAAGAAGAACAGCTGCTGCAGCTGCGGCTGGAGCAGGAGGTGCACGAGCAGCGGCACCTGAAGGAAAAAGAAGAACAGCGTGAGCAATTGCGCGCAGAGTTTGAGCAGCAGCGCGATTTGCTTGAAGAAGTGCATGTGCAGCAGCTTCTTTCCCTTCAAGAGGAGCAGCGTGAGCTAGTAAGGTCGCTTCGCCAGGAGCAGGAAGAGCAGCTGAAGATCGTTGAAGCGGAAAATGACGAGCTGTTTAAGCAAATGAGTGCAGAAAGCAATGGCCGGTTTGAACAGCTGATTGCTGATCGGGATTTGCGAATCAAGGAACTTACGGAGGCGCATGAAGCTCATCTATTGCAACTGGCTAACCAGCATGAAGAGCAGCTGCTTGAGCAAGAAATGCAGCACGAGGATCAAATAAAGCAGCTGGTGCGCGAGCAGGAGGCGAAGGCGGCAAGCAAGGCTTCTGAGCATGAACAGCAAGCCGCACAATGGGCTGCGAATCACCAAGCGCAAATGGCCGGAAAAACTGCGGAATATGAAGAACAAGCCGCTCGATTGGCTGCAGAGCACGAAAGCAGATTGAGACAACTCACAGACCAATACGAAGAGCAGCTGCTGGAGCAAGAAGTGCAGCACGAGGATCAAATGAAGGCGCTGGTAGGTGAGCATGAGGCGCAGACAGCGGGCAAGGCTTTGGAATACGATGAACAAGCCAAGCGTTGGGCAGTGGATTACGAAGCTCAGATTGCCAAAAAGGATGCGGAGCACGAAGAAGAAGCGGCGCGGCGGGCAGCGGATTACGAAGCTCAGATTGCCAAAAAAGATGTGGAGCAGAGAGCGCAAGCCTCGGAACTGGCTGCAGCGCATGAGAGCAAGTTGAAACAGCTTGTAGATCAATATGAAGAGCAGCTGCTGGAGCAGGAGTTGCAGCACGAAGAGCAATCGAATCAGCTGGTAAGCAAGCATGAGGAGCAAGTCGCTCGCAAGGCTTCAGAGTACGAGGGACAAGCCGCTCAAAGGGCGATCGAAATTGATAACAAAGTTAAACAGCTCACTGACGAATACGAAGAGCAACTGCTGGAGCAAGCGGTGCAGCATGAAGACCAGCTCAAGCAGTTGACTGAAGAATACGAAGCAAAATCCAAGGCATTCGCTGCTCAGCAAGCGGCGCGTTCTGAACAGCTAGTTGACCAGTATGAGGAGCGTTATATCGAACTTGCCGCAAAGCAGGAGGATGTGCGCAGGGAACTGGCAGAAGAACGTGAGGAGCGGCTGGCGCAATTGGCTGCGGAGCACGATGAGCAGTTGAAACAATTGACGGTCAATCACGAGGAGCTGCTGCTTCAACAGCAGCATGATTATGAGACAGCGATCCAGAAGCTGCAGGCGCAGCTGGATCAAATCGAAAGAATTGCGGCTTCTGCTGCGGAAGGCGAACAAAATTACAAAGCGGAACTCGACAAGCTGGCGGCTAAAGAAAATGAGCTGACCGAGCAGCTTGAGTGGACGGCTGCCCGCGAGCGAATTGCTGCGCAGCAATTGGAAGCGGCATCCGCACGTGAACGAGAATTGACCGAGCGTCTGAAAGAACAGGAGCGAATAGCTGAGCAAACGGCAGCGGAAGCGATACGTTTGGAACGGGAGAGACAGAAGCGAGAGGCTGAAGACCGAGAGCTGAGAAACCGGCTCGAGCGCGCCATGCAAGAGGCGGCTGCGGCATCCGAACTGAAGGTTGAGCTTAATGAGCATACCTCGAAGCTAGCAGAAGAGCGTGACGAAGCTGCGCGCAGGGCAGAGAAGCTCGCTTATGAGCGTGATGAAGCGGCAAGCGCAGTGGAGTCGCTCTCCTATGAACGCGACGAAGCGGCACGCTCGGCAGAGAAGCTGGCGGGGGACCATGCCGACTTGCTAGAACAGCATCATAGGCTCAAAAACGAATATTCCAAACTGCAAACCGAATATAACGAATGGATTGAGCTGATTGAGCACAGTTGATTCATCAAAAAACCGCAGTAACGAGCAATGGCCTATGCCAGCGCTTGTTACTGCGGTTTTTTGTTTTAACCCCCTTGGGGGCGAGTATTCGCCAGTTTAGCCGTAAGACACGATAGTACCTGTGGGGCCAGCGGCGGACAAGCTGGCGAGGCGGATCAGATCCGGCGTAACAATTGCGGGATCTTTGCCTGTCGCATGCATCTCTGTGCGAATCGTGCCGGGGTTATACAGGTTTGCGAGGATGCCATACTCGTATTCCTCATCGGCTAGCGTTCGCGTCAGCGATTCAAGTCCTGCCTTGGCAGCGCTGTAAGCCGCATACCCCCCAGCTCCATTCCACGATAACCCCGAGGTAATGTTAATAATTCGACCATATCTGGCTTTGCGCATTGTAGGCAGAACAGCCTTTGTCAGAAGGAAAGGTCCCGTTAAATTCGTTGCGATTTGAGCTTGCCAATCATCGGAGGTTAATTCCAGAACCGTTCCGGATTCGAGCACGGCGGCATTATTCAATATAATATCAATGCGTCCAAAATGGTTCAAAACGGAAGCAATGGCATCTTGCACCTGCTGCTCATCCGATACGTCCGTTTGCAGGGCCAGCGCGGACTTTCCTGTTCTTTCTTTTACGGCCAAAGCGGTTTCCTCAAGCTTCGAGAGGCGTCTGCCGAGTAAGGCGACTTCCGCTCCATCCGCTGCAAAAGCAATAGCTGCCGCACGTCCTAACCCTGTACCGGCTCCGCTAATAATAGCGACTCGATCATGAAGTGATCCCATCATGATTCCTCCATTCGCTGTTTGTATGGTGAATATCTTAACAGAGGGGAAGCGGCAGGGGAAGGGGGCGCATCATCAATTTTTTTTAGCGGTTAAGCAAATCTTTATTATATTTAGGTGACTGAAATTTGGAAAGCGCAGCAAGGAATCTAAAATTACTGCACCAAAAGGTAAAAACAAAGTATACCCTTCGCAATTGTATAATGAGCTTGGGTCATTTGTGAAAGCGATTACAAATTGAGAGCAGAGAGGGAGCGACAAAATGAACCATATTACCCAGCATAGATGGGGGAAAAAAATGCTGTCTTTGGTGCTTGCGGGAGTTCTTGCCACGAGCATAACAGCCAATGCGGTTCCGCGGGCACATGCGGCAGAGAGTATTGTATTTAAAACACAAAGTGGAGGAGTCTTTGACGGCATGCCATTATTCGATGGCAATCCGGAGCATTTGGACGCTTATGTGGACACGTATTTTGCATATACCGGACTTGAGGGACCGGCAGTTTATGTTACAGGATCGCGTAACCATTATACGCTTACTCAGGGGGCACATGCAGGGAAAGTTATTCCGGGTGCGCTAGCAGCTGCCGATAATGTGCAGGGCGTCTCTACAGACTTTCCGGCACTGGTTGGTATGGGACAGACCTGGAACAAGGAGCTCCTTGCTAATATCGGTAAGGTGATGGGGAATGAAAAAATCAGCTTGCTGAAGGTGAAGCAGGGCGAATCCAATATTCATGGCGGCACGAATGCATCGGCGACCGTTGCTTTTACGGTAGTTAGCGACATGCGGATTAATCCTCTGAGCGGAAGATTTGATGAAGGCTACTCGGAAGATCCTTATATGGCGGGAACACTGATTAACGAAATGGCCACAGGCCTTAGCGGAATTAATCAACCGGCCAGTGATGACGGATTTTGGATGCGCGCAGCTGTCGGCACCAAGCATTATTCCGTTTATAATGCGCAGTGGTTCCGCGAGAGCGCAAACAATAGCGCCGGAGCAAGAGCAATGTTCGAGTATCAGACACGCAGTCCGCTGAAGGGCCTCGAATCAGGCTCCATAGCAGGTGTGATGACATCCTTCGGCCGTACAAATGGGATACCCAATATTTTATCGCCACTGCAGCTGCATGCGAATGATTTCTCCAAATATGGCGTATACAGCTCACCTGATTTTAATGGAGATGCCCATGTATCGAGCTCAGGCAATCTGAGCAACGGTTATGATGCGAACTACGCGATTGACCGCACGCATGCCACTGTGCTGATGGCACTGGCTGAGGCCAATGCGGGACGTCCATCCGGTACGACTCCTGCGGATGTGCCGGATTTGGTGGCACTTGTGAACAAAGGAGAGTATGGCATTACCGCGGAGGATCTGATTACGGCAGCAAGACCGCATGTTAATCAGATGGTACGCGTAGGTATCTTTAACGAAGTTGATGCTAACGGGATTCCTAAATTTTATCCGTTTGCACAGGATGCCAAAGACGTGCGTACGGCAGCGGCAGCGACTTACAGCGTTCCGGAGCATCAGCAGATTGCGATGCAAGCGGCGCAGGAAAGCATTGTTTTGCTGAAAAATGACGGCGTTCTGCCGCTTGCGAAAAACAAAAATGCGGCGGTTTCCGGCGTATACGCGGATGCGAGATTCAAAACGACCTACTCGGTAGGCACGACGCCTGCGCTTCCGCAATCGGGCATTTCCCCGTTGCTGGCGATAATTAACGCAAACGGCGCGAATCATGTATCGTACGATTCGGCTGGGAAGGTCATTGCGCTTACCGCGATGAGCAACAATCAGACGGTTACGGCTAATGTATATGATCCTGCCACAATTACTGCAGGAGCTCAGCTGGTAACAACGGAGGACCCGCTGAATCCAGCCGATGCCTCTCAGCTTTTTGAGGTGTTCGATTGGGGACAAGAGGGCTACAGCTTGCTGTCGCTCAAAAATAACCGTTGGGTTACATCGCCGACCAGCAATAACGCTTCGGTTGGCAATACGGATGGAACCACACTCAATCTGACCAATAACGATTGGGACTTGGCAGCGATGCTGGGCAACACGAGCGCAATCCCGCCAAGGCTTCGCATCGAGCAAAACGCGGACCAAACGATATCGCTGGTCGCGAACGGCTATAGAAGCGGCTTCTCCGGCGATTTTACGAACTGGTATTATTCGAATGGCCGTTTCATTACGACAGGTGCGGATGCCAAGCTGAAGACTGCGGCAGCTGTGCTCGGCAATCAATCGAATGCAGCCATTCGCAGTGCCGATGTGAAATTCAAAGAAACGGTTGTAAAGGAAGTCGGACAAGATACCATCGCACGTGCGGCGATTGATGATTATGCGGTTGTTTTCGTTGGCGCGGTTCCGCGTCATAGTGCAGGGGAAGGCAATGACCGCTCCAGCTTGTATATGGGTGATGCTGATTACGAGCTGGTGGACAAGGTGTCTACTGCTTTCGCGGCGCAAGGCAAAAAGACGATCGTCGTTGTCAAAAGCAGCTTCCCGGTTGGACTGGAAGACATTCAAAATAACCTGAATGTAGCGGCTATCGTCTATCAGCCATATGGTGGCCAATATGACTCCCAGGCGCTTGCACAGGTACTATACGGTGACTATGCGCCAACGGGCCGTCTGACTTCCACATGGTATGCGGACATGTCCGCTTTCCCAGAGATTAATAAATATGTTATTCCGGAAGGCAATAAAACGGCATCAATGGCGACGATTGACCCGCGTTTCACATTGGATATGACGAATGCAGATCCGATCGAGTCCAAGCTTACTTATATGTATACAGATGCTCCGATTACGTATCCGTTTGGTTTCGGCCTCTCGTACAGCAGCTTTGCTTACAGTGATTTTACAGCTCCAGTGAGCGCAAGCGGGAAAAAACCGTTTACTGTTTCTGTAAAAGTGAAAAATGAAGGCTCCGTCAACACGTCGGAAGTCGTTCAGCTCTATATCAAAAACAATCAATCGGGCTACGGTGACTCTGCACCGAAGCAGCAGCTCGTCGGTTTTGAGAAAATCGCTCTAGCTGCGGGGGAAAGCAAAACGGTTGCCCTGACCGTTGACCCTGGCGACTTCGGTATCTGGGATGTCAATAAAGACAGCTTCATTGTGGAAAACGGAGCTTATACGCTGATGGTTGGTTCATCCTCCAAGGCTATTCATGATGAGAAACCGATTCAAATCAATAGCGAGACCATTGCTGCTTTGCAGGTCTATAAGCCATTTAATGTATTTGACCATGCTTTCGTATCCCATGAAGTCATTTACCATGAGGTTTCTAAGGAACGCACCGCACAAAGCTTGAAAGCGAAAAAGGTAGTTGGAGGCTATTATGCCGTCCGCTCCAAACAAAACGGTTCTTACGTAGCGTTGCCGAATGTAGATTTGACAGGAACAAAAAGCGTTAAGGCTTCGGTTGCTTCCGATGCTGCAGGCGGTATCATCACTTTGCACGCGGATTCGCCAAACAGCGCACCGATCGCTATGATCGAGGTTCCAGCAACGCAGCCTAGATCCTATACGATTGCGAATGCATCTGTTCCGGTAACGGAACTTGGTTATGTCGATGTGAAAGCAGATTTGAGCAATACGAGCTTGAAGGGCAAACACAATCTTTATGTCGTGTTTAAAGCTGCTGATCTTCGTATTGACAGCTTGGCATTTGAAAGTGAATCGGTAGTCAGCAGCGCAAGTCAAATTGCTGCGGGCCAAACAAATCCTGCTGTCGTTGTAAAGAGTGACCGTGCTCCATTTGCGGCAGTTGCAGCGAATCTCGAGAACTGGGTGATCGACCCAGCGGCAAGCGGCTTGAAGTTAGCTTCGGTCTCTATATCGGAATCAGGTTCAGAAGCGACGCTGCAATTCAGCGGAACAGCGCAAGCGGCAGCTATCGGGATTCAAGCTAAAGCTGCAGCCTTCGACGGCAATTTGATTGACAGCAACAAGCTGAACCTTACGATTACTACTTCTTCTTCCGGAGGAGGAAGCACACCAGGGGCAGGAGCGCCTAGCACAGAAACGCCAGCCGTGACCGTAGCAGCTGCGAGTGCAGCCGATACGGCTAAGGTGAAAAACATCAAAGCTGATGGCGTTACAGTGGCTGGAGCGCCAGTAGGCATCAAAATCAGCAAATTAAGCGGTGCCTACGCAACAGCAACCGTGACAATCGAGAAAGACGCAAGCAAGAAGGTAACAGCTTTGGCGTTGGTTGCCGAAGACGGCACATTAACGCCGGTACCAAGCCAGATTACAATCGATGCAAGCGGCAAAACGGTCATTAAAGCGCTTGTCTCCTTAAGCGGTACTTACGTAGCCGTTAACTCGGAGCGTGTATTTACAGACGTGGCAACCAAAGCTTGGTATGCTGAAGAGATTGCTAAGGCCAATAGCCTGCTTCTGATCAACGGCGTCTCTTCCTCGACGATGCAGCCAGGAGCTTCGACAACGAAAGCACAAACGCTCATGGTTGCCCTTAACGTACTTGGCTTAGCACCTCAGAAGAGTGAAGAGGGAGCGAAGTGGTATGACGCAGTCGTGAAAGCAGCTAGTGAGCATAAGCTGGTTAGTTATTCTACGTTGGCGTCGGATACGCCAATGTCGCGTGAAGGCATGGCTGCCGTGCTTGCCAATGCCCTTCAGTATGCGGGCATTGAAACTGCGCTTAGCGAATCAGAAGTGAGCAGTCTGCTTCAAGGCTTCTCGGATGCGGCAAGTATTTCTAAAGAAAACCGTGCGGCAATGGCTATTGCGGTTAAATACGGTATTTTCAAAGGAAATCCTTCACAGCAATTGCAGCCTTCCGGCACCATTACGCGTGCGGAGCTGGCCGCTGTAGCTCTTCGTACTCACAGCGCCATTATTGACCTTATTTCTTAATTAGCATGAGGTTTGAGTAGTTAAACAGGATAGAAAATAAAAAAAACACAGACTGAAAACAGTGATATGCTCCCATCATAGTAGACAGTAGAAAAAACAAAACCTCTACTTCTACCATGATGGGAGTTTTTGCTTTGTCAAAAAGGAGTCCAATTTCATTAGATGTAAAACTACAGGTTGTAAAAAGAT
>NZ_SKCD01000005.1:64254-185492 GCF_006542765.1 Paenibacillus luteus | reverse complement strand
TTGAAGACGACGAGGTTGATAGGTTCGGGGTGGAAGCACAGCAATGTGTGGAGCTGACGAATACTAATCGGTCGAGGGCTTATCCTAAACACGTTTACTGTGACCCATACATCCGGTAGACAGCAGCTACAAAGGCTTCAGCAAGCCTGATCTTTCGTATCCAGTTTTCAGGGCGCAACTTGATTACCTGATTATAAACAATTGATCTTACATAAGATTTATGTTTATGCTTAGGGCCTTTAGCTCAGCTGGTTAGAGCGCACCCCTGATAAGGGTGAGGTCGGTGGTTCGAGTCCACTAAGGCCCACCATATTTTCCCTGATAGCTCAGTTGGTAGAGCACTCGACTGTTAATCGAGTTGTCACAGGTTCGAGTCCTGTTCGGGGAGCCAAGTTTGGAGAGATACCCAAGTGGCTCAAGGGGACCCTCTGCTAAGGGGTTAGACTGCGTAAGTGGTGCGAGGGTTCGAATCCCTCTCTCTCCGTTCCAAATAAGGCCCGTTGGTCAAGTGGTTAAGACACCTCCCTTTCACGGAGGTAACAGGGGTTCGAGTCCCCTACGGGTCACCATATTTTCTTTAACGACGCGGGGTGGAGCAGCCCGGTAGCTCGTCGGGCTCATAACCCGAAGGCCGCAGGTTCAAATCCTGCCCCCGCAACCAAATCACCTTTACATGGTGCAAAAAATCCATATGCCGTTGTAGCTCAACTGGTAGAGCAACTGACTTGTAATCAGTAGGTTGGGGGTTCAAGTCCTCTCGACGGCACCATTTTTTCTTAAGATGCTCCTTGATTCGTATCAGGCAAGCATCAAAACTACCTCCTTTGGTAGACATAACCGTTACGCCGTTGTAGCTCAACTGGTAGAGCAACTGACTTGTAATCAGTAGGTTGGGGGTTCAAGTCCTCTCGACGGCACCATCTTTTCTCGGGACGTAGCTCAGCTTGGTAGAGCACCTGGTTTGGGACCAGGGGGTCGCATGTTCAAATCGTGTCGTCCCGACCATCTTTTAACGAAAAGATTGACCACATAAACCGCTATTCTCGAAGTCCGTTGGACTTATGGAAATAGCGGTTTTTTTATGAGGTTATGGGGAATTATAAGCGCAATATGCCGATGGCTTGCAATTCACTTCATTGAATAAGGAGGCTTTACTGTTGAAGCAAAGGGGTAGTATCGCTGTTTTGCTTGTCGTGATCTTATGGGGCTTAATTAACCCTTCAGTGGCATTTGGACAGCCGGGAGTATATCACTTCGGGTTTAAGAAAAGTGTGGAAGGAAGGCTGCCTTCCATCGATGAAGAAGGCTTCAAACACATTGTGACCAAGCACGGAGCCTTATTTCTTGGGGATACGTCACAAAAGGAGCTTTATCTTACATTCGATAACGGTTACGAAAATGGATACACACCACGCATTCTCGATGTACTAAAAGATAAGCAGGTGCCAGCGGTCTTTTTTGTGACGGGTCATTATGTAAAGGACCAGCCTGAGCTGTTGAAGCGGATGATCCAGGAAGGCCATATCGTGGGCAACCATTCCTGGAGTCATCCAGACATGTCGACGCTCTCGGAAGCGAGTATCAAAACAGAGCTCGATAAGGTTAAGGAGCAGGTAGAAATACTGACGGGTCAAAAGGAAATGAAGTATCTCCGACCACCTAGAGGCATATTCACTGAAAGAGTGCTTGCGGCAAGCAAGCAATTCGGCTATACGAATGTATTTTGGTCAGTGGCGTACAAGGACTGGGATGTGAATGCGCAAAGGGGATCACAATATGCTTACAACGAGGTTGTGAAGCAGCTTCATCCCGGTGCAATCATCCTGCTGCATTCCGTTTCCAAAGATAATACCGAGGCGCTTGGAAGAATTATTGACGAGGCTCGCAGGCAAGGATACCTATTTAAAAGTCTAGATCAGCTGGGCAGTGAATTAAATATATAGCAAAGTAGTGGCAAGAGCCTTAACCTCTTTACAGGGGTTGAGGTTTTTTTTGCTATTTCGAGCCATTATGCGTTTCAAGTGTGCTGCAAAGACCTTTAAATTTCTGCCCTTATTCCGTGTTTTGCCGTATGTTTATCATTATGGTTTCCATTATATAAAAAAAAAGAGTGTGTCTAAGCCCACTTGGGCAAGTAGAGGTGCATGAGGATGTTCAGCAAACAAAATTGGGTGCATTTGTTAAAAAGCTATTTTATTCTCTTTCGCTCAAGCAAAGAATAGGGTTCAACTTTGTTGTTTTTATTTTGTTTGGCCTTACGGCAACGGACGGTATTGCTTACTGGATCGCCTCGAAGGAGATACAGAGAAATGCGCTCAAAACGAGTCAGGACACGGTTAGCCAATCTGCTCAAATCGTAAATGAAAGGCTCAAGAACGCTAGTCTTTATGAGCTGTAAGCACACGGATATGCTTATTGAGGAGCTAAAGTCTCGCCGGTTTGGCAACACTAGAATCAGATCTTTAACGATTAGAAACTGTGAAAACGTGTTAATATAGGGTAGGATATGAACAAAATTAGGAAATGCTGCGTAGTGAATAGAGCATGAGCATAGGATAAGGGGCTTTCATATGAGTAAAATGACATTGCTGCGTGAACCGAAGCAACGAAAATTATTGTTCAGCGCTGGTCTTAGCTGGCTGTTTGATGCGATGGAGGTCGGCATGATCTCTTTTATCGTGGCTGCTTTGGCCGTAGAATGGCAGCTTGGCGCGCAACAGGTTGGCTTACTGATGGCAATTAACTCGATTGGGATGGCTGTCGGTGCAGCCATATCAGGCTTGTTGGCAGACCGCTATGGACGCAGGGCAATTCTGCTGTGGACATTGCTTATTTTCTCGATTGCTAGTGGATTGTCCGCACTGGCGGGGGGATTCATCGTATTATGCGTGCTTCGTTTTGTAGCAGGATTTGGGCTAGGAGGCGAGCTGCCCGTAGCATCAACGCTAGTGTCGGAATCGGTTCCCGTTAAGGAACGCGGCAGGGCAGTTGTTTTGTTGGAGAGCTTTTGGGCAATCGGTTGGATTTTTGCGGCTTTGATTGCTTACTTTATTATTCCGGACTATGGATGGCGGATGGCGTTTGCTCTCGGAGCGGTTCCCGCTCTATTTGCCCTCTATTTGAGAAGAGCCATTAAGGACTCGCCTCGCTTTAATGCACAGGAGAGCCGTAAGTTGAGCTTGCGTGACAGAATGAGATCCTTATGGTCATTACGCTACCGAAAAGCTACGGTCATGCTGTGGATACTTTGGTTCACGGTTGTTTTTTCCTACTATGGCATGTTCCTGTGGTTGCCTTCTGTTATGGTGCTGAAAGGCTTTGATTTGGTGAAAAGCTTTCAATATGTGCTGATTATGACGCTCGCCCAGTTGCCTGGTTATTTTACGGCAGCTTACTTCATTGAGAAGTTTGGGCGAAAATTTGTTCTCGTCATATATTTACTGCTCACTGCGGGCAGCGCCCTCTGGTTTGGCAGCGCAGAGACGGAAGGAGTGTTGCTCGCGGCGGGAATCTGTCTCTCCTTCTTTAACCTTGGTGCATGGGGAGGCATGTATGCCTATACGCCGGAGCTGTATCCGGCTGCGGTTCGCGGGACTGGCGTGGGCTTTGCCGCTTCCTTCGGTCGTGTCGGGGGTATTATTGGGCCTTATCTTGTTGGTATGCTGGTCGCAAGGCATATTGCGATTTCGTCTATATTTATGATCTTTTTCGTAACGATCGTTATAGGTGCGCTAACGGTGCTCTTCTTTGGCAAAGAGACCAAAGGAACTGATCTTGATGAAGAGGCTGCGGATACTACAAGCTGATGCCAAATGGAAAACTGGCAATCTAATCAATCTAATCAATCTAATCAATCTAACTAATCTAATCAATCTAACCAATCTAATTAATCTAATCAATCTAACCAATCTAACTAATCTAATCAATCTAATCAATCTAATCAAGCAGCTATCCTGCACATTTGCATTTGCAAGCACCTAATTTGCTTCAACCGTGCGGCTATAGTGTATGAATGCATTAGAATAGGCTGAAATGAACGGTGATTGGGCGAAAAGAGGTGTCTATATTGTACGGGATACAGGATAGACAACTGACAGGGCGTTAAAGTGGACGCTAGCCTGCAAGAGTGCAGGATAGCAAGGTGAGATACTATTTGTGAACCAAGAATTCGAATTATGGAGCTATCCTGCACATTTGCATTTGCAAGCGCCTAATTTGCTTCAACCGTGGGGCTATAGTGTATGAATGCATTAGAATAGGTTGAAATGAACGGTGATTGGGCGAAAAGATGTGTCTATATTGTACGGGATACAGGATAGACAACTGACAGGGCGTTAAAGTGGACGCTAGCCTGCAAGAGTGCAGGATAGTAATGGCGGTGGTGCTACATGCGAGGCAATAGTGATTGTCATTCATGAGCAAAGGCGCGCTACAACTACGATTCGTGGAGCAAAATAGTAGAAAATAAGCCGTCCAAGTTGGGTAGAACCCAATCAGACGGCTTATTTTTGTGTTTTTATCAGGTGCCGCTTGCTTTCTTTGAGAAGAAGGTTTTGAGCGCTTTGTAGACCTCGCCTTTTTCTTTGATGACTGAATACATAAACTTTTTGTGGTTAATGTGTTTGTAGGCTGACATCAGCGTGCTGCTGCGGTTGTATTGGTTCACTTCGCCGTAGCCGAACATATTGCTTCGCTCCATAAGCTGACCAATCAGCTTGACGCAGCGTTCGTTGTCTGAAGTCAGGTTGTCGCCATCAGAGAAATGAAAAGGATATATATTCCAGTTCGAGGTCGGGTAACGGCTGTCAATGATATCAATAGCTTTTTGATAAGCGGAAGAGCAGATGGTGCCACCGCTTTCACCGCGATTAAAAAATTCCTCTTCAGTTACTTCCTTGGCTTCGGTGTGGTGCGCGATAAATACGATTTCGACATGTTCGTATTTTCGGCGCAGAAACCGGGTCATCCAGAAGAAGAAGCTGCGGGCGCAATACTTTTCGAAGGAGCCCATGCTGCCTGAGGTATCCATAAGAGCAAGAATGACCGCATTCGATTGCGGCTTTACGATTTCATTCCATGTTTTGTAACGGAGATCGTCGGGGGATATGCCGCCAATTCCCGCTTTGCCGGCGTTGGCGTTGCGCCGTAAATTTTCAATCAGCGTCCGCTTTTTGTCAATATTGGACATAATGCCTTTCTTGCGGATATCATGAAACACGATTTCCGTCGATTGCATTTGATCCTTTTGCTTCTGCTCCAGATTAGGCAGTTCCAGCTCCTCAAACAGCATATCCTCCAGCTGATCGATGCTGATTTCGGTATCAACGACATCCTCGCCCGGCTGATCGCCTGCATCCTGTCCTTTCCCCGGTCCTTTAGCTGCTTGAGGGTCGACACCAAGCACATCGCCTACCTGTGAATCGCCGTCGCCTTGTCCGACGTGCTGCTTCTTGTTGTAGTTGTATATAAAGTGGGATTCGTCCAGACTTTTGATGGGAACTTTAATGGTACGTCTGCCATCGGACAACACGATACTCTCGTCGGAAACCAGATCGGGAAGGTTTTGCTTAATTGCTTCGTGTACCTTCTCCTGATGTCGCGCTTGATCCTCATAGCCTTTGCGGTGGAGCGACCAGTCCTCGCGGGACACAATAAACAGCGGCTCTGACTCCATTTCCCTCACCTCATTCCACTAAATTAACCAATCGGCATGCAAGAAACGATAAAGACAACCTTCGCTATTTTCTTGTCTGTTACTCAATATATTCAAGATCGGAGCGGTTATGTGAAGGAAAATAAGTCCATTTCTAGCAAACTACCGAATGGGCCAGTCCCCTCTAGTTGACATTGTGTCAAACCAAGCAACCATTTTTTAACCAATCTGTATAATGTAATTCGAACTTAATGTTATATAATATAACATAAATTCACTTGTTTCTATCTCGTACCTAACATGAAACGAAGCGTAAGTATATCTCCTATTACATGGTTCAGCTTGCGGAACGGCTCGCCATTACCTGGCATGTAGCTCAGAGTGATGAGTGCGTTAACGGAAGGCAGCACGACGAAGGAGCATCAGACGACGATGCTGATGGAAATGGCAAAGCTGGTGAAGCCGGAGGGCTTCTCGGAAGAGCAGGTAGGATCATTTGTGGATGATGCGGTGACGCGGACAGTGGATATTGCGCTGAAAAACGGGCTGATCAAGAAGGATACGGATCTCGCTGCGGCCATCGACAAAACAATTTTGGAAGATGCGGCCAAGTACCCGCATACGCTAGTCTATAAGGGTCGCGGATGTTCTCATCCGCGCTACTCTCTATATGGAAGCGGCGGGAGCGAAGGAGGAGAAGCGGGCTATGGGAGCAAACAAGGCAGCAATGGATTCGGAAGCAAAGGAAGCTCTGCTGGAGAAGGATCGCAAGTTTTTGTGGCATCATATTTCTCCCCATAATGAGAATCCAATGGTCATTGTGTCGGGGGAAGGCAGCTGGATTACGGATATGGATGGCAACCGCTATTTGGACGGCATGTCCGGGCTATGGTGCGTCAACGTTGGCCACGGAAGGGCAGAGATTGCCGAAGCGGCTGCAGAGCAGATGAAAACGATCGCTTATTCGACGCTTATTCAATCCCATGTTCCTGCCATTGAGCTGGCTGCCAAGCTGAATGAATGGCTGGAGGGCGAGTACCGAATTTTTTTCTCGAATTCAGGCTCGGATGCCAATGAGGTGGCTTTCAAAATCGCACGCCAATACCATTATCAACGCGGCAAGGCAAGCAAGCACAAGTTCATTTCCCGCCACCGCGCCTATCACGGCAATTCGATGGGAGCGCTTAGCGCCACGGGGCAAGCGCAGCGCAAGGTGAAGTATGAACCGCTTGGCGCCGGTTTCACCCATGTGCCTCCGCCTTATTGCTATCGCTGTCCGTTTGGCCAGACAAGGGGAGCCTGCGAACTGCAATGCGCGCAGGCCTATGAGGACGCGATCATTTGGGAGGGGGCGGATTCTGTCGCAGGCATTATCGTTGAGCCGGCAATCACGGGCGGGGGGATGATCGTGCCGCCGGACCATTATTTGCCCAAGCTGAGGGAGATTTGCGACAAGCATGACGTTTTATTAATTGTAGATGAGGTGATCTGCGGCTTCGGCCGTTCAGGTGCGAAGTTCGGGCATCAGAACTTTGGCGTCCGGCCGGACATGGTAACCATGGCTAAAGGAATGACGAGTGCCTACTCTCCTTTGTCTGCTACGGCCGTGTCGGCCGAAATGTATGACAGCTTCAAGGAGTCGGGGCCGGACAGCCATTTTCGGCATGTGAATACGTTCGGAGGCAATCCCGTGTCCTGCGCGGTTGCGCTCAAAAACATTGAAATATTGGAGCGGGAAGAGCTGGTCGCCCGTTCGGCTTATATCGGCAAGGAGCTGCTTCGCCGGATCAAGACGCTGAAGGCGCATCCCCATGTCGGTGAACTGCGCATTTTCGGCTCGGCTATCGGCATTGAGCTGGTTGAGGATAAGCAGACGAAGGAGCCTGCTTCGGCTGCAAGGGTTACGTCCATTATTGCGGGCTGCAAGCAAAAGGGTCTTCTCATCAGCAAAAACGGCGATACGGTACCGGGCTTTATGAATATTTTGACGCTCAGTCCTCCCTTGTCCACAACGGATGAGGAAATCGTATTTATCGCCGATACGCTGCTTCAGGTTTTTGAAGGCTGAGAGAGGAGGGAATTCAGATGACTTTAAAATGGGACGCGGGCATCCACTCCAAAAGGCTGCACAGCCGGATCGCAGAGCTGGCGCTAATCGGAAAAATCGGCGATACGGGCGTCTGCCGCTTGGCCTTGTCGAAGGAAGACCGGGCTGGCGTGGAACTGGTGCGGGGCTGGATGGCGGAAGCGGGAATGGAAGCGCGAATCGACCCGTTCGGCAACCTGATCGGCGTACTGAAGGGTCGTGATGGAGCGGCGCCGGTATTAATGCTTGGCTCACACATCGACTCACAGCCGTACGGAGGGCGGTATGACGGCGTCATCGGGGTACTCGGCGCGATAGAAGCCGTTCAGACGATGGTGGAAAGCGGATTTCGGCCTTCGAGGAATATTGAGGTGGTGGCCTTTTGCGACGAAGAGGGCTGCAGGTTCAATAAAGGGTTATTCGGTGTCAGGGGAATGACCGGCAGGCTGGAAGCGGGCGAATTGGAGCGGACGGACAAAAACGGCGTGAGCCGCAGGGAAGCGCTCGTGTCCTTTGGTTGCCATCCGGAAACCTATGACCAGTATGTATTTGAGGAGGGCCGGATCGGCGCATTTCTGGAGCTTCATATTGAGCAAGGCCCTGTACTGGAGGCTCTCGGCGAACCCGTCGGCATCGTAAGCGGCATATCGGGTCCGGTCTGGTGGACGGTAGAGATGACTGGCTTTGCCGGACATGCGGGCTCCGTGCCGATGCCAATGAGACAAGATGCGCTGGTCGGCTGTGCTAAAGTGATCGTCGGGCTGCATGAGCTGGCATCGAGGGAGCCGGATGCTCCTACCGTCGGTACGGTGGGCTCGTTATCGGTTTTTCCGGATTCGCGCAACATTATTCCTGAGAAGGTGAGCTTTACCGTCGACTTCCGTGATTTGGATCTGGCCAGAAGAAATGCGCTGGAGGAGCAGCTGCTTGCGCTCATGAACGCCGTCTGCTTAGAGCATGGCTTAACGTACACGATTCGCGAGGATACGAAGAGCGATCCGCGTTATTGCGCACCTGAGCTGCGAGCGCTTATCCGTGAGGAGGCTGAAGTGCTGGGGCTTCTGGCTCCTGAGCTGATGAGCGGACCTTTCCATGATTCGTTAATGATGTCCCATGTGTGTGATTACGGCATGATATTCGTTCGGTGCAAAGAGGGCATCAGCCATAATCCGAAGGAGTATTCATCTCCCAAGGATATTGAGCTTGGGGTTGAGCTTCTGTATCGAACAGCAAAAAGATTAAGCGAGTAGCGGAGGAGAGGAGGAGGGGGAGCGATGAGCATAGTGCGAATCGGGTTGATTCAGGCATCGAATGATCTGCATGGCGATGAGCCTGTAGAAGCTCATAAACGGCTGGCCATTGAGAAGCATATCGGACTCGTTCGCGAAGCTACGGCAAAGGGAGCGCAGATCATCTCCTTGCAGGAGATATTTTACGGGCCGTATTTTTGCGCAGAGCAGCAGACGAAGTGGTATGCAGCCGCGGAGGAAATTCCGCATGGCCCAACGACGAAGCTGTTTCAGGAGCTGGCTGCCGAGCTTGGCGTCGTGATCGTCCTGCCCATGTATGAGCGGGAGGGGATCGCAACCTACTATAATACGGCGGCAGTGATTGACGCGGACGGCACGTATCTTGGCAAATACCGCAAGCACCATATCCCGCATGTCGCAGCTGGCGGCGGAACAGGCGGCTTTTGGGAAAAATACTATTTTAAGCCTGGCAATTTGGGTTATCCCGTGTTTGATACCGCTTATGCCAAGATTGGCGTCTACATTTGCTACGATCGGCACTTTCCGGAAGGCGCACGGGCACTTGGCTTGAACGGGGCGGAGATCGTATTCAATCCCTCAGCCACGGTGGCGGGAACGTCGGAATATTTGTGGAAGCTGGAGCAGCCGGCACATGCGGTAGCCAACGGGTATTATGTTGCAGCCATCAATCGCGTAGGCGTGGAAGCGCCTTGGAATATGGGCGAGTTCTACGGGCAATCGTATTTGGTTGATCCTCGCGGCGCTATCTCAGCTATCGGCAGCAGGGATAAGGATGAGGTCGTCATTGGTGAAATGGATAAAGAGCTCATTCGTGAAGTAAGGGATGTGTGGCAGTTTTACCGCGATCGAAGGCCGGAAACGTATCACCATATCGTTAGCTTATAGGAGGGAACTGTCATGGGAGTATCGGTGAACGCCGCTTTTATCCCCGTCGAAGCGCTGAGGCGTAATTTTGCCGAGGTGAAGATGGGAATGCGACCAAAGGAAGCGATAGAGGAATCGAATCGCTGTTTGTACTGCTATGACGCCCCGTGTATTCAGGCTTGCCCGACTGGCATCAATATTCCTTCCTTCATCAAAAAGATTGCCTCTGGCAACATGAAGGGGTCGGCGCGAGCCATTATGGATGCTAATCCGGTAGGGGCTACCTGCGCTAGGGTATGTCCGACGGAGGAGCTTTGCGAGGGCGCCTGCGTGCTGAATCATTCCTCAAAGCCGATCATGATCGGACAGCTTCAGCGCTATGCGACGGACTGGGCGATGAAGCGCGGGCAGCCGTTGTTTGCGGCGGGCCGGAGCAACGGGAAGTCGGTCGGAATTATAGGCGGAGGTCCCGCGGGGTTATCCGCCGCACGCGAGCTTGCGAGATTGGGTTTTGCTGTTACGGTTTATGAGGCGAAGGAGCAGGCAGGGGGCTTGGATACGTACGGCATCGTATCGTTTCGCTTGCCGCAGAGCATCTCGCTCTGGGAGGTCGAGCAGGTGAGAGAGCTGGGCGTCGAGATCAGGACAAACACCAAGGTAGGCCAAGATATAAGCGTGGAGAATCTATTCTCGCAGCATGAGGCGATCGTTCTCGCGATCGGCATGTCCAAGGTACCTGATCTGGGCATTGAGGGCGAGCAGTTAACTGGCGTATATGATGCGATTGATTTTGTCGAGTCGACAAAAGCTGAGCTTATGACGGGCCTCGTCGGCAAAAGGGTGGCAGTTATCGGTGCAGGTAATACGGCGGTGGACGCTGCCACCTGCTCGGTACGGCTCGGTGCTGCGAGCGTGAAGATGGTTTATCGCCGGACGAGGGCGGAGATGACCGCCTACGACTTTGAATTTGAGTTCGCCAAGCAGGATGGCGTAACGTTCGAATGGCTAAGCGCTCCGATTCGAATTGTTGGCGATGAGGATGGTAAAGTCGCAGCACTCGAATGCCAGCCTATGCGGCTCGAAGCTGCCGAGGAAGGCGCGCGCAAGAAGCCGGTGCCGGAGGGCCCAGCCTATATGCTGGAGGTGGATGCCGTGATTAAAGCGATTGGACAATCGAGGCATTTGCCGCTCGTCGAGCAGTTAGGCCTTGATCATAAGCGGGGCATCGTCACCGTGAACGCAAGTACGCATCAAACCTCGAATCCCCGCGTTTACGCGGCAGGCGATGTCATCTTCGGGGAAGGCCAAGGCGAAGCAATGGTTGTAGCCGCTGCCCAGCAGGGCAAGCTTGCTGCGCATGCGATCAACGATAGGTTTAGTGTGAGGAGTGAACGTTATGGCTGATTTGAGAATCGATTTGGCTGGCATTGCCTCCCCGAATCCCTTTTGGCTTGCATCGGCTCCGCCAACGAATACCGGATACCAGGTTCAGCGGGCATTCGAAGCGGGCTGGGGCGGGGCAGTATGGAAAACGCTAGGCGATCCGATCATTAACACTTCCTCGCGCTTTGCGGCAGTTCATTTCAACGGCCAGCGCGTAGCTGGCTTCAACAACATCGAGCTGATTTCGGACCGTCCGCTCGAGGTGAACCTGAAGGAAATCTATGAAACGAAAAAAAGATTTCCTGGCCATGCCATTATCGTTTCATTAATGGTGGAGCCGAAGCGGGAGAAGTGGCATGAGATCGTAAAAAAGGTTGAAGCGATCGGTGTGGACGGACTGGAGCTGAATTTTGGCTGTCCGCACGGGATGGCTGAGCGGGGCATGGGCGCTGCTTCCGGACAGCAGCCGGATTTGGTAGAAATGCAGACGATGTGGGTGAAGGAGGCGGCGCAGACGCCGGTCATCGTAAAGCTGACGCCTAATATTACGGATATTACAGCTACGGCAAAAGCGGCTGTCCGCGGCGGGGCGGATGCGATCTCGCTTATTAATACGATCAACTCGCTGGCAGGCGTAGATATCGATACCTGGAACACGGTTCCGCATGTTGGCGGTAAAGGCGCGCATGGCGGCTATTGCGGGCCTGCGGTCAAGCCGATTGCGCTGAATATGGTAGCCGAATGCGCGCGCAACCCGCTGGTCGGCGTTCCGATATCCGGCATTGGCGGCATATCGAACTGGCGGGATGCGGTGGAGTTTATCTTAATGGGCTCGACGGGCGTCCAGATTTGTACGGCGGCCATGCATCACGGCTTCAGCATTGTCGAGGACATGATCGACGGATTAAACAATTATTTGGAGGATAAGGGACTGAATTCGGTGACGGAGCTTATCGGCAAATCGGTCGAGCGTTACTCGGAATGGGGCGATCTTGATCTCAATTATGCGGTGGTTGCACGGATTGAGCAGGAAACCTGCATCGTTTGCAACAAATGCCATATTGCTTGCGAGGATACGTCGCATCAGTGCATCGAGCGGCATACGGACGAGCACGGCGCCGCGTACCTTAAGGTTCGCGAGGAGGATTGCGTAGGATGCAACCTTTGTTCCATCGTCTGCCCGGTAGAAGGAGCGATCTCTATGATCGAGGTACCGTCCACAGAGCTGCCGCTCAGCTGGAATCAGCGGCAAGCGGCGATTGCAGCCGTAGGCAAAGGCAAGGAAGTAGACGGGACCGATAAGAAGGAGGCGGTGTGAAATGACAGCACGGCTCATTAAAAACGGGACAATTGTTACGGCAGCTGATACGTATGCAGCAGATGTGCTGATTAAAGGAGGCATCATTGCCAAAATCGGCAAAGAGCTGGATTCGGAGGCTGATGAAATCATAGACGCATCGGGCATGTATGTCTTTCCGGGCGGGGTTGATCCGCATACGCATCTTGAGATGCCTTTTGGCGGGACGGTGACGGCGGACGATTTTGTAACGGGGACGCAGGCGGCAGCTTTTGGCGGTACGACTACGATTGTGGATTTTTGCCTGACCACGAAAGGGAAGCCGCTGAAGAGCGCGATTGAGGATTGGCATAACAAAGCCGGCGGCAAAGCGGTAATCGATTATGGCTTCCATCTGATGATTGGAGAGATCAATGATGAGGTGCTCGCTGAGCTTCCGTCTGTCGTCAAGGAAGAGGGCATTACATCGTTGAAAGTATTTATGGCTTACAAAAACGTATTTCAAGCAGATGATGGAACTTTGTTCCGCACGATGCTCGCTGCCAAGGAGCTGGGAGCCATGGTTATGGTGCACGCGGAAAATGGCGACGTTATTGAGTTTCTCATCCATAAAGCGCTGGAGGAAGGGAACACGGCACCGATTTACCACGCGCTGACACGGCCATCGATCATTGAAGGAGAAGCTACCGGACGGGCGGCCAAGCTGGCAGCGCTTGCCGGTGCAAGGTTATATGTTGTCCACGTCACCTGCGCGGAGGCGGTGCAGCAAATTGCGGAGGCGCGCAACCAGGGCGTAGATGTGTGGGGCGAGACTTGCCCGCAATATTTGGTGCTGGATCAGTCTTATCTGGAGAAGCCGGATTTTGAGGGAGCCAAGTATGTGTGGTCACCGCCGCTTCGCGAAGCGGCCCATCAGGAGGTATTGTGGCATGCGCTGAAGAGCGGACAGTTGCAGACGCTAGGCTCGGATCATTGCTCTTTTAATTTTGACGGGCAAAAGGATCTTGGCATAGGCGATTTTAGCAAAATACCGAACGGAGGCCCCACCATCGAGGATCGGTTCTCGTTGTTTTTCTCAGAGGGCGTGACCAAAGGACGGATCTCGTTAAATGAATTCGTTGATATCGTATCGACGCGAAGCGCGAAGCTCTTTGGCTTGTTTCCTCGCAAAGGAACGATTGCCGTCGGAAGCGATGCGGATATCGTTATTTTTGATCCCCACGCAGAGCGTACGCTCTCGGTAGATACCCATCACATGAACGTGGACTACAATCCGTTCGAAGGAATGCAGGTAACCGGCTTGCCAATAAGCGTGCTCTCTCGTGGCGAGTTTGTGATTCAAGACCAGCAATTCGTCGGTTCACTTGGGGCAGGCCGGTATTTGAAGAGGACGCCTTACAAACGAGTAGATGCAGCGCCTCCCACCGGAGTGTCGGAGGCGGACGGCAAGCATAAGGTGAAGCAGTGAGGCCAGAGCAAGAACCAGATCCAGAGTAGCTCTAACCGTAAAAGCAGCGGAGGAGGGTAAGGCATGTCCGCATATGAGCAATATGTTGGGGAGAAAAATAAAATCGATGCCTATATCGAGCAGCAATATATCATCACTGGCGTGCGGGAAGGCTTAAGCGGCGATTGGCTGGAGCTAAAGCATCCCGGCGGCGATGAGACCGCTTTGCTGGTGGAGACGGCGGATGCACGGAAATATTTTGCCAACTTGCTAATTAAGCAATCTCGCAAGGTTTAGTCGATTGGACCGTTCACGTAGGCATATGCCTGAAGCGCAAGCTCGATCGTCAGCCGCTTGTCCTGCTCCATGAAGTCGTCACCGAGCAGCGCAGCGAGCTTATCCAATCGGTGGTAGAGCGTTTGCCTGGCGATGAAGAGCATTTTGGCCGTATCCTGCTTGGAGCCTGACAGTTTCATAAAGACGTTCAACGTATGCAGCAGCCGGCCGTTTTTTTCTCGGTCGCTTGCCACTACCGGTCCGAGATATTCTTCTATTAAAGCAGGGAGGGCTTCCGCTTTTTTTAAGGTGTAAATGATTTTGTGCAGATGGAGATCGCTATAGAAGGGGGAAGGGAGCAGGCCGACATCTTTTTGTATGGAGAGGGTTTCCTTAGCAGTCTCGTAGCTTTCCTTCGCATCTGTCCATTCCTTCAAATAGCTGCCAATGCCAAGCGTTGATGAGAAAAAAGCAGTTTCTGGATGCTCCGTTTTTTGCAGACGCGCAATGGCGCGCAGCAGCCGTTCTTTGAATTTTATGGCGCTAAGCTGGTCAACGACGATAAATACGATGTATTCGTGCTGCATGAGCGGAAGAAGGACGCAGCCTTCGCCTTCGAAGATGGCGCGCGCAACCATATTTTTCTGAATCAGCAGGCTGCCGTCGTCTTTAACCGTTAGCTCCTTGGATTGTTCGCTAAGCGCAAAGAGGCAAACGGTTACGCCCGTCAGCTTGGCGGCGGGTTTGATAGAGTGGATATAGTCTTGAATTTCATTAGCTGCGTGCTTGCCTGCAAGCCAGTCGACCGACCATAAATCCTCTTTGTGCCGGCGACGTTCCTCCATATACTTCGTACGCATCATTTCCTGGGCAATGGCCGTTGCCGCACGGTCTAGCGCTAAGTTCTGAAACTCGCTAAGCTCTTGTTTTCCTTGCAGCAGCAAATCGGCGAATAGGTGGTCGAGTGCTAAAATCGGACGATGGGCAATGGTCCTCTTTTGCTGCGAATCAGCGATTATTTTGCCATAGATCCATTGTTCATAAAAGTGTTCTGCTTTGTCTCTGGGCATATGCGGAATAAAATGCGGCTCGGCGCCCATGGGGAAAAACGCGGTTTGGGCACCGGTCGTTTGGTGAAGCAGCCGAAGCAAGGATTTGATTCCTTTGCCTGACAGCAGCAATTGATTAAGTTCAGTAGACAAGGCTTCAAGCTCGGATACCATGCGGTGATGCTGATGGATAAAGTGAGCGTGGAGATCTTGGGTGATATCGATATAACGGACTTCTTCGTGGAAAAAAATAAGGGGGAAGTTCTCGCGCAACGCAAGCTCCTTCATATTGTCAAAAGGTTGCTTGGCGTATTGGCCAAGCTCGATGCAAAGGCCGGAAGCTCCGCTGTCGATCAATTGCTGCAGAAAGGATAAACTCAATTCCTCGTTGTCATGCCAGCCAATCCCGGTAGACAAAATAAGCTCCGAGCCGTTTAATAGATGCCGGGCCTGGGTTACTTCCATAATATGAACCCATTTTACGGTACGGCTTAGCGCCTCGCTGCTGGCGATCGCCTCAGCTTTCTGAAACAAGGGACGCTCCAATATTTCCTTTACCGTCAGTTGAAGCACCGTTTTTACCAAAGGCAATCACCGTCCTTGTCGGAATTGCAACGCTTTTTACTGATTATACAAGATGTCCAAATCTTTGTGTGTAAAATTTGTGCAGCCGGGAGCTGAGTGGATGGCTATCGAACCAAAAACCTTGCAGGAAACGCCGATATTGCAAAACTTGATCAATGGTGTATGGGTGAAGGCTTCCAGTGAGAAATCAGACAAAGTGTTAAATCCGGCGACAGGGGCCGTACTTGCATATGTGCCGTTGTCATCTCCAGAGGATGTTGCTGCAGCTGTGCTTGCCGCCGAGCAAGCATATCCTGCCTGGAGCAAAACACCCGTTCCGCGTAGGGCAAGGGTACTGTTCCGTTACTGGCAGCTGCTGCAGGAGCATGCGGAAGAGCTCGCGGCCATCATTACGGCGGAAAACGGCAAAAGCTACAAGGAAGCGCTTGGCGAGGTACAGCGAGGCATTGAAAAAGTGGAATTCGCAGCGGGGGCCCCGTCGCATATGATGGGCTCGACACTCGCGAACATTGCAACCGATTTGGATTAGGAGCTCTTCTACGTTCCTCTGGGGGTAGTTGGAGGAATTACGCCGTTTAATTTTCCGATGATGGTTCCCTGCTGGATTTTCCCGCTTGCGATCGCACTAGGCAATACGTTTGTGTTGAAACCATCGGAGCGGACGCCTCTTACAGCGAACAAGCTCGCGCAGCTTCTTCTGGAAGCAGGTCTGCCGGATGGCGTGCTAAACGTCGTTCACGGCGCTCATGCGGTGGTGGATGCATTGACGGGCAGCAACGGGGTCAAAGCTATTTCGTTTGTAGGCTCGCAGCCCGTCGCCAAATATGTGTACGAACGCTCGGCCGCAAGCGGCAAAAGGGTTCAGGCGCTGCAAGAAGCAGCGGAGGCTATGGTCATTGGCTCCGGCATGCGGGATGACGTGACGCTGACGCCAGTGATACGGGAGGAGCAGCGCGTTCGGATCGAATCCTACATTGCCCGTGGATCGGAAGAGGGCGCCGTGCTGCTGCTGGATGGGAGGCTCGCGGCCGAACGCGGTGCAGAGGGGTATTTTCTCGGACCAACCATCTTTGATCAGGTTTTGCCGGGGATGACGATTGCGAGAGAAGAAATATTCGGTCCCGTGCTGTCAGTCTTGCGTGCTGCTGATCTGGACGAGGCGCTTAGCATCGTTAACAGCTCCCGATTCGGCAATTCGGCGGTTATTTATACAGAGAACGCAAAGGCTGTACGCCTGTTCCGTGAGGAGGCCGAGGCGGGCATGCTGGGCGTCAATGTAGGCGTTCCTGCGCCGATGGTTTTTTTTCCGTTTTCGGGCTGGAAGGATTCCTTTTATGGTGATTTGCATGCGAACGGCAAGGATGGCCTTGCCTTTTATACAAAGAAAAAAATGATAACATCCAGGTATTTTTAGAGGGTTAAGAAGGCGCTACGTGATGGGGATTGAATTTCTTAGAGAACGGAAGAATCAAGAAAACCGTATTGAGTGAATGCTTGGGGCATATCTCGGCAAATTGAATCTGGAACGGATGCCAAACTATATGAAAAGCCACAGCCGCATGCTGGCCCAGCATGCGGCTGTGGCTTTTTGATATGGCGGGGGCATGGGTGAAACGATGGGCCAAGGACATCTGTTCATGTACACGAGCGCTAATCGCGTCATAATTCGTTGCACTATGCGTGGCGCAGCAGCAAATGGTAATATAAAAGGTAGAAGATTTGCTTGAAATATAGGAAGGGATATGAGTTTGCTCATCCTTTCTCTATATTTCACGGAATGAAACGCGCCGCCCTGCCAGAGGACGGCGACAGCCGTTTCACCTTGTTAATTGGAATTTGAGGAACCTGGAAAGGATGAATGAAGCAAATGAAGCTATTTCATACGGCGGACTGGCATTTGGGCAAGCTCGTCCAGGGAGTATATATGACGGAAGACCAGCGTTATGTGCTACAGCAGCTGCTGGAAGCCATTGAAGCGGAACGGCCGGATGCCGTTATTATTGCAGGTGATTTATACGATCGCGCGGTACCGCCAACAGAGGCTGTTGAGCTGCTCGACGAGCTTCTTGCACGCATCGTTATCGGCTTGAACACACCGGTGCTTGCGATATCAGGCAATCATGACAGCCCGGATCGGATTAATTTTGGCACGAAGCTTATGGAAAGCAGAGGCCTTCACCTGGTCGGGCAGCTAAAGGATGAGTTGAAGCCGGTGGTGTTGCGGGATTCTTTTGGAGAGGTGCATTTTCATCTGATCCCTTATGCCGATCCGGCGCTAGTTCGCTATCAGCTTGGGGATGAGTCGATCAGGACGCATGATGATGCGATGAGGGTTATAACTGCAAAGCTAAAGTCCAGTATGGATCCGGCAGCCCGACATGTTTTTGTAGGACATGCCTTCATTACGGCCACAGGTGATCCTGAGTTGAATACGAGCGATTCCGAGCGGCCGTTGTCGGTCGGTGGTGCGGAGCATGTGAGTGCAGCGTATTTTGAAGGTTTTCATTATACGGCGCTCGGCCATTTGCATCAGGCGCATTTTGTGCGGAATGATACGATTCGGTATGCAGGCTCACCGCTTAAGTATTCAATATCTGAAGAAAACCACGTGAAAGGGTATTTGGTTATTGAGCTGGATGAAGCGGGTGGCGTCAAGGTCGACAAGCGTGAGCTGAAGCCGCTTCGCAATATGCGTCGAGTTGCGGCTCTCATTGAAGAGATTGAAAAGCATCCGATTAATGAAGACTATGTGTTTGTCACGCTGCTTAATGAAAATCCAGTGTTATTCCCGATGGAGAAGGTGCGGGCGGTTTATCCGAATGCGCTTCACGTGGAGCGCAGGCCGCTGCTGGCGAGCGGTACCACTGCGGATGGTATGTCCGCTGATGCTGCTGGTGGAACGGGAAGGCGTGAAGCCGATCCGGTCGATCTTTTTGCTGCTTTTTATCACGAGGTCAAAGGCCAATCGCTATCCGATGCCAAAAAACGAATGTTCGCTGACACGTATGCGGAGCTGCTGAGTGAGGAAGGAGGCGCCATATGAAGCCAATCAAGCTTACGATGACTGCCTTTGGTTCTTACCGGGACAAGGAAACGATCGATTTCACCCTATTGGAGCATCGCCGCTTATTTGTCATATCCGGTAACACCGGAGCGGGAAAAACGTCCATTTTCGATGCGATATGCTTTGCTTTTTATGGGACTGCAAGCGGGGAGGACCGTTCTGATCCACGCATGCTTCGCAGCCATTTTGCAGCCGAGGACACGCATACGGCTGTTCAGTTCGATTTTGCGATAGGCCGTAGAAGCTATCTGGTGATTAGGCAAATGCCGCATCGCAAGGGCGGGAACAAAAGCGAGACTGGCGGCAAAGCGGAGCTGTATGAAATGACGAGCGGCGAAGCCATTCCGGCGGTTGACCGCTTTATCGTTTCTGATGTGAATGCGAAGCTTGAGCAAATTATCGGATTGACCAAGGAACAATTCAGCCAGATCGTGATGCTCCCGCAAGGGGAATTTCGCAAGCTGCTGACATCGGATACGGATAATAAGGAAGAAATTTTACGCAAAATCTTCCGCACGCAGCTTTATGAGCGGCTGGAGGGCCGTTTTCAGCAGAAAAACCGTGTGCTTCAGGATCAACTGAAGGATGCGAAGGCGACAGCAAATGCCTATATGAAGCAGGTACAGGAGGCATTGCCGGAGCGGGAAGACAGCGAGCTTGCGCGTACCTTCAAGCAGGAGGTGTATAGCGCCGCCCAGGTGACTGAAGCGCTGGAGCTGGAATTCGATTTCTATCAAAAACTGGCCGGACAAGCGGAAGCGGAGAAAGCTGCTTTGGCATTGCAGCTTGATGCGGAGGAAGCTAAGCTTCGTCTTGCGATAGCCGTGAACAGCAAGCATGAGGATCATGATAAGAAGCTTGCACAGAAGCAGCAGTTGGATGCCCAGAAAATGAATTATGAGCTCAAAACACAGCAGCTGGCGCTTGCTGAGAAGGCGGCGCATCTGACGCCTTACAAGGAGCAGGCTGATCGGGCAGCTGCTGATGCGGAAGCAAAGCGAAAACAGCTTGCGGACAAGCAAGCAAGCAAAGAAAAAGCGGAGCAGGAGCAGGCGCAAGCGGCTGACCGTCATGCCGCCGAGGAGAAACGCGAGGATGAACGGCTGGATGCTGATCGGGAGCTGAGCAAGCTGCTAGAGATAGCACCGATCGTAAATACGCTTGCCAGTCAACAGCAGGCAATTGACAAGCTGATGCAAGCCGAGCATGATTCCGCTTCGAAGCTAAATGCTTCAGATCAATTGCTTGCGCAGCTGCGAGAGCAGAAGCAGACAGCTGGCTTGCAGGTGAAAGAAATAGAGCTTGGTACCGCCGAATTAACGGAGAAACTGGACAAGCTTCGCCTAGTGGAACAGCAGGGGAAACAGCTAAAGCGTTTAGTAGACGTGGAGAAGGAAATGTCCCGTTACGCGCAGCTCGAGAAGGAGTATGCGGAGGCCTTAGCCAAAGCAAAAGAGGAGCACGACCAGCTAGAGTCTTCTTGGATCGAAGGACAGGCGACGCTGCTTGCCACTCATTTGCATGACGGTAAGCCCTGCCCTGTATGCGGAAGCGAGGAGCATCCCGCGAAGGCGGTCGCAAGCCAGGAAGTGCCTTCGCGCGAACGGTTACAAGAGGCCAAGGCGCAGTTAAGCGTCGTAGAGCGTGAATGGCTGGAGGCGCGTGCGCAGGCTGCAGCCGCGAAAGCGACACGAGAGGAAGGCGCGCGAGAGCTTGCCGAGTACGGGCTGGAAGCTGCCCGGCTGGAGGAGCAACGATCGGAGCTGCAGCAGCAGTGGCGCAGGCTAAAGGAAGAAACGGATCGCATGCAGGTGAGAGCCAAGCTGCTTCCGGAGCTTAAGCAGCAATTGGAGCAGCTCGAGCTTAAGCTGGAGCAGACCCAAGCAGCAAAAGAGCAGCTGCAGCAAGCCCAGCAGCGATTCAGTCTGGAGCGGGCGTCGCTGCAATCGGCACTTCAGAAGGAGCTTGACCGCGTACCGGAACAACTGCGTTTACCCGAACGGTTGCAAACGAGGATTAATGCTCAGCAGGCAGCGGCCAAGTTACTTGCAGCAGCTTGGAAATCAGCCCAGGAGCACTTGCAATTAACGTCTGCAAAGCTTGCAGAGCAAAGAGCTTATGTTGATCAGTCGCAACGGCAGTTGGAGGAAGCTAGCAGCAATAAGCAGCTTGCGGAACAGCGTTTGCTTGAGGGATTGCAAAAAGCTGGTTTTGAAACATCGGAGCAATACGCTGAAGCAGCGCTCCCTGAAACTGTGCGTGAGCAGTTTGGTAAGGAGATTGCAGCATACCACTCGGCTGTTGCGCTCGTTACCCAGCAGATTCTGGAACTTGCAGCCGAGCTGAAAGACAAGCCAAAGGTTGATCTGGACGAACGAAAGGCAAGCCTGGCAGCAAGTAAATTCCAGTTAGAGCAAGCTCAAGCCGCTGCCCAAGCGGCGCTTCGCACGGGCGAAGTCGCACGCCGCTTGTCAGCTTCGATTGGACGGGCAAGCGAGCAGGTGAAAGAGCTGGAAGCGAAGCTGGAGGAAGTCATGGACATTTTCCAAATGCTGAAGGGGGATAATGCGCTTAAAATCTCATTCGAACGTTATATTCTAATTGAGTTTCTGGAGCAGATTTTGTTTGCTGCTAATGCGCGACTCCGTGATCTTTCGAGTGGACAGTTTTCCTTGCAGCGAAGCGACCGTCTCGAAGTTAGAGGGAAGCAGAGCGGCTTGGGACTTGATGTGTACGATGGTTATACTGGGCAGAACAGAGATGTGAAAACCTTATCCGGCGGTGAAAAATTTAATGCATCGCTTTGCCTCGCGCTTGGCATGACGGACGTCATTCAGTCACATTTGGGCGGCGTAACCATTGAGATGATGTTGATCGATGAAGGTTTTGGCTCGCTGGATGAGGAGTCACTCCAAAAGGCCATTACAGCGCTCGTCGACTTGCAGAAATCAGGAAGAATGATCGGTGTGATTTCTCATGTGCAGGAGTTGAAGGAGGCTTTCCCGGCTTGCCTTGAGGTGATCAAAACAAGAGAGGGCTTTAGCCGCACGGCCATAACGGTAAAGTAAACGGAACAAGGTGAAACGGCTGTCGCCGTCCGCTGGCGACGCAGTGCGTTTCATTCGAAAAAAAGTCTGCTTCCGCCGCTTGATTGCGGAGAAAGCAGACTATTCACAGCGGATAAACGTATCTGTTTAAGCGAGGTTGCTTGCAATAGAGGCGATGCCAGAGAAAAATAAGCTGATGCCAGCCACGATAACAAGAAGGTTAACTAAAATGCCAATCACACCGAACATCTTCCGGCGTTTGCTGGAGCAGGCGGCGATGATTGCCAAGATGAGGCCAACGAATGCCAACATGCCAGCGCCAACGAGACATAGAAGCGTTAACGACATCGCTATAAGAGCTTCCTCACCAAGTGCTTCTATCGATTCTTGTATGGCTTGTGTATCATTTGGATCCGTTATGATTAGATCTGAGTTTGCGATTTGGTCAACTAAGGAACTACCTGTTACACCACCGATAATAACTATAATTACACAAATTAAACCGATGATGAATGCCGCGATGCCAATACCTGAATGTTTTTTTATGACCATAATGTCCGAATTCTCATTTGAGAAAATCGGCCTAGGCGCATAAGGTTCGTTCACAGAAGAATTGTTAAAATCGTTTTTTGGTTCATTATCCATTTCTATCGACTCCTTTGCTAATTACGGAAAATTATACACAAAAATGAAAGGAATGAAAACCACATGTTTCCAAAATATTTTGCGATTGGTGGAATTAATGCAGCGCTTGCTATAGCTCTGGGCGCTTTCGGTGCACATGGATTGGAGGAGCATTTAACGGAACATTACCTTGAAATATTCGAAACCGGTGTCCGCTATCATATGTATAGCGCGATTGCTCTTATGCTGATTTCCCTGTTTGCGAAGCAAGCTGGCGAGAGCAAGCTCGTATTGAACGGAGGCCGTCTTATTTTGGCGGGAACGGTAATCTTTAGCGGCAGTTTGTATATATTATCACTTACGAGTTTTAGCAAGCTGGGCATGATTACTCCAATCGGCGGTGCCGCTATGTTGGCAGGCTGGATCTGCGTCATTACGGCAGCATTTAAAAAATCAAAAGTTTAGGGTAAAAGTTTGGCATAAAAAGGGTTTGCGACATAAATTGCTGTTTTACAACAAAAATACAAGTTGCTTTAGTAAATATTTCTATACCAGAACGCCTACATCGTTTATAATGAAGCGAATACTCACTTGACTCGGAATAGAGGAAGGACGTTTGTGCGTGACGAAACGGATGGATGGTTTTCCTGAAAGAAAGAAGCAGCAGCTGTCAAAAGGACCTTTAATTATTAGCTGTTTGCTGGCAGCACTTGCGTTGGTATGGATCAGCGTATCCTTCTTATTTATCTCTAACCCGATGTATAAATGGACTGCTTTGGCAATAGCAGCATCATTGTTCGTAACCGCAATAATCGTGTATATAAAACGAAATGAAACGTACAGCTTTCAACATTACCATACGGCGATCGTTGAGACATTGCTTCAATCAGACGCTTTTCCACTCGCGGTATTGGACAGAAGCGGTACTGTGATGGAGTTGAATGAAGCCTCCAGCCGGACGCTTGGCTATCAGCGCACGGAGATGCTGGGAGAACCGATTTCACGAATCGTGGAACCGGCAAGCAAGCCGTTGCTATTGGATGCGCTCGAGCGTACGCTGCACGGCGAGACGAAGCAAACGAACTTGAATATCACCCACGGATCTGGTTTTCCGCTGGAACTTCAGGTAACGTGCTCGCCAATGATACAGGATGGCGATGTCATTGGTACTGTATTGCTAAGTCAGGATTTGAGCGATCGGAAGAGAAATGTCGAACGAATTCGCTATATGGCTTATTATGACGACATGACTGGGTTGCCCAATCGGACCTTGTTCCAAATGAAGCTGACCGAAACGCTGGGCAGAGCGAAGGAAGAGAACCGTGTAGTCGGCATCTGTTATTTGGATTTGGATCGCTTCAAGCTGGTGAATGCTTCCTTCGGCCGCGAATTCGGTGATATTTTATTGATGCAGGTAGCGGAGAGACTGAACCGTGATCTCTCTGAAAATGATTTTGCAGCTCGTATGGAAGGCGACGAGTTTGCTTTATTGTTTTGCAATCTAGAATCAGAGAAGCACTTGCTGGAGCTTTCGAGACAGCTTCTCAAATCGATTGAAGAACCTTATGAGCTTAGCGGTTTTCCCTTGCATATCACGGCAAGCATCGGATCAGTCACAAACAATATTGAAGATGACGACAGCTATGCGTTGATTAAGAAAGCCGATATGGCGCTCGTTAAAGTGAAGGAAAGCGGCAAGAATGATTGCCTGCTTTATTCTGAAAGCTGGAGCAACTCATCCCTTGAGCGGTTGACCCTCCAGCATGAAATGTACCGTGCGATTCAGCGAAATGAGTTTATTCTGCATTATCAACCTCAGTATGATCTGGTTTCTGGCAGCATGGTTGGCGTAGAAGCACTCGTGCGTTGGAATCATCCTCTTAAAGGAATGATCCCGCCAGGGAGCTTTATCCCTCTAGCAGAGGAAAGTGGGATGATCGTGCAGATTGGCGCTTGGGTATTGGAAGAAGCCTGCCGTCAGAACAAGGCTTGGCAAGATGCGGGCCTGCCTGCTATTCCCGTCTCCGTTAATCTGTCGATCAGGCAGTTTGTTCAAAATGACCTGGCGAGCAAGGTTGCAGACGTACTTAAGCAAACGGGATTGGAAGCCAAATATTTGGATCTTGAAATTACGGAATCGATGACGATGGATGTCAGCCATGTGTCTCGCTGCTTGCTTGATTTAACGGATTTGGGCGTCAATATTAGTGTAGATGATTTTGGCACAGGTTATAGTTCGTTTCATTATTTGAAAAACTTTCCGATTGATCGTCTGAAAATCGACCGTTCTTTCGTGCGGGATATTCAGCAGGACCCAAGCGATGCGGAAATTGTGGCAGCTATTATTGCAATGGCGCATAACTTGAATATTCAAGTCATTGCCGAGGGCGTCGAGACGGAAGCGCAAATGGAGTTCTTGAAGAAGCATAAGTGCGATGAGATGCAGGGTTACTTCTGGAGTCCACCTGTATCAAGCGACAATATTGAACAAATGTTATCACCTGGATACGTTTAAAAAAACCGTTCTTTGGCTGTTTAAGCAGACAAAGAACGGTTTTTTTTGTTGTTGTGGCTGTTGTTCTAGTAAGAAAAATCCTCGATCTCGTTGAGGCGAAAAGTATAAACCTGTTTCTCATCCACATGGTAGACCGTAATAATATTTTCAGATTCATCCATGTTAATAATTCTGCAAGGAATGTTGAGTTTGATGCCAAGCCCCTTATTTACGATTAGCCGGATGAGTGTGTTATTTTTCATGATGGCTTTAATCTTGTCGAAATAACTTAAGTCTTCATAGGCGTCTTTAGCAGGCTTGTCTGTTTTTTTCGTTTTGTTCTTTTCTTCTTTGTTAGTTTGCTGCTCAGCAGGCGCATTTGATATGGTAGCGCTAACATTTGAGCTAGCAGGTATTGCAACTGGTTGAACGGACTTAGCATTCTTGGTCCGAAGCTCAATTTGCTCGCCAAGCTGGATACCTGATAAAATCCGAAAATCTACAAAATTAGCACTATTCAACGCATGGAGCAATTGCTCCAATGCTGCAGCATTGTTTTTTCCTTCAACAAGCACCTCAATGTTGAAAACAAAGGATGATTGATCAGGGGATAAGGAATGTTTTTCCATAGGACCTCCGGACTGTCTAGTGTAGTACTAATATACCACTAAAACGAATTTTCACATAGTTGTTCCTGTGAATTTATTTGCAGCAACATTAAATTTTATACAGAAACTGTTTAGGGAAGCATAAAGTAAAAGCTTAGAAAGTTAACTGTTAGGTTATGTAGCAGTGTACAAATTTTATGATAAAGAGAATTGATTTTGTAAGACTGACGAGGGGCGTTCGTGTTAGAATAATATGGAAGAATATCGATGGACTAAAGAAATGTAATTCTATTACATAACCTTCGTCCTTAGATACGTCTGGCAAATATAGAATAGAGACATATAGGAGAGTAGACATGAGCAAATTAAAAAAAGTTTTCCCGATAATCATTATAATGATTACGATATTTGTGCTGCTGGGTGTGGTTAAACATTATACAAAAAATATTACGGTTACTACGTTGGACGCCTTTGAATTAAAGGATATGAACGGGGAAACAAATGCAGTTCGTTTCGACGATAAGCCTTCCGTGCTTTTGTTTTTTACATCGTGGTGCCCGTACTGTAATCAAGACGCTCCTGAAGTTGTGAAATTGCATCAAGAGTTCAAAGACGAAATTAATCTCTATGGCATAAATGTCATAGCTCGTGATAACAAAGAGGAAGTTGAAAAATACATAACCAAGCACAACATAGATTATCCCGTTCTGATGGATGAGGGGTCTGAACTGTATAATAAACTCGGTGCTCAAGGGTTTCCGTCGATGTTTTTTGTTAATCGTGACGGAACGGTTGTAAATGAAATCATTGGCTCAGCCGATCCGTTAGTGATCGCGGAGCAGTTTCTTAGTTTACTGAATTAATGTTCTCAAGAGATCAAACGGATTCGTTATGGGAAGGAATGCTAATTAATAGTGCTATATTTATCGTAATTGAGACCTAGTGCTTATTATATCGTATACTTGATGGAAGAGTAGGAACTAAAAATGCTAACAACTAAGGAGCTTACATCATGGACTCGATATTATTTATTGCAACATGGGCAATTATTGGAATGTTTATAGGTGGAGTAATTGTACTGCTTAAAGCTAAATTCAAGAAATAAAGTGATAAGGAAACATGAGTTTTTAGGGAGCTAATTGATTAATTAAAACTGATTTTAGTGTGTGATATCGTCTGAGGTGGGATAGGTGAAGCCGTTTAGAAAACGTACTAAGAAAGTCTCGGTGAATGGTTATGAATTTCATTGTGTAATTAATGAATTTTATAAAAATGATTCTGTTTCTTTTCGAGTTTATCCTCATAACACAAAAACATCCTTCTTTGAAATCCATTTCTCTTGGCAAGGGTCTTGGTTCTTTAATCTTAATCTACCGAGGACCTGTTCCATTTTGATTTTATATGCAATTGATAACGGATGGGATTTCACACAAGAAAAGAATCAAATGGTTATTGAACAAGGTGACCTACTTATAGAATTAATTGAAATATAAATTTGTTAAGAATTACTACAAATATGTACAGTCATGTGATCATTAACCTGTGGGAATTTTTAGCGAGCAAATGGAGTCACTTATAAATCTGTGACCACTTTTATGATTTTTACCTATCTAGCGCCCCGTCCTCTCCATAAATGAGCAAACATCCAACACTGCCAAAAAACCTTTTGCATATACTGGTGTTGCAGTGCCTCTTACTCATGAACCGAAGGGGGTGGATCCTATATGATGCGGATGGTTCCTTTCACACTTGAGAATGGAGAGACCGTTCTTGGCGTTGAAGTGAAGCTGCCCAAAACGACGCTGCTCGCGATTATGACGGACAAAGGGTATATTATGTGCGGCGCGCTCGACGTTACGCTGCTTAACGAGAGACTGAAGGACCGGGAAATATTGGCCGGTCGTGCCGTAGGCGTACGCACACTGGAGGAGCTTATGGAAGCCCCTTTGGAGTCGGTTACCTATACGGCAGAAGCAAACGGTATCATTGTAGGCATGAAAGGCTCGGAAGCGCTCCAATTGATGCTTTAAGTATGCAAAAAAAGCCTTAACCCATTGCGGCAATCTGGAGATTGCGAGCAAAATGAGGTTAGGGCTTTTTCTGTATCCATATTTCTTACCTATTATTCAAACAGTTTGCGAAGGTTAACATCGTAAGGTGCTTGTATGATGCCTTTTTCGGTAATGATTGCCGTTACGTATTCATGCGGAGTAACATCGAACGCCGGATTGTATACCTTTATGCCTTGCGGCGCAGTACGCTTGCCGAATCCTTCGGTAATCTCTTCCGCGCTGCGCTCTTCAATCGGAATTTCAGCACCGGTTGGCGTGCTCAAATCGATGGTTGAGAGTGGGCTGGCTACGTAAAATGGAATGCCGTGCGCTTTAGCAAGGACGGCAACGCTGTACGTACCGATTTTGTTTGCGACATCACCGTTCGCTGCTACACGGTCCGTACCAACAATGACAGCATCGACCCAGCCTTTAGCCATGATCATGCCCGCCATGTTATCGCAGATCAGCGTAACGTCCACGCCGGCTTGCTGCAATTCGAAGGCAGTCAGTCGCGCGCCTTGCAGCACGGGACGGGTCTCATCGGCATAGACGCGCAGTGTAACTCCACGCTCCAATGCTAAGTAGAAGGGAGCAAGCGCTGTACCGTATTTGGCAGTCGCAAGGCCGCCAGCGTTACAGTGAGTAAGAACGCCCATATCCTCCTTGAACAGCGACAACGCGTGCTCTCCGATCATTCGGTTTGTCTCTTCGTCTTCGCTCTGGATCGCGATTGCTTCCGTAAGCAAAGCGGCTTTGCTCTCCTCAAGGGACAAGCCTTGAGCGACGAAAGAAGCGGCAGCAGCTTTCATACGGTCAAGCGCCCAGAACAAGTTAACGGCTGTCGGCCTAGAAGTCGCCAAATATTCGGCTTGCTTGTTCACTTGTGCGAGCCAAGCCTCTGACGATTGTTCATCGCGGCTGCCAAGAACAACCCCATAGGCAGCTGAGATTCCGATTGCTGGCGCACCGCGTACCTTCAGATGGCGAATGGCTTCCCATACGTCCTCCGCGGTTACTAACGGTAAATAAATGATCTCCTCAGGCAAAAGCCGTTGGTCTAGCAAATCAAGCTTGTTTTCGTTCCAGATGACCGATTGCAAGCCAGCATAATTAGTTGTCATGATGTCAAATCCTCTCTGTGTTCATTTCATCATTTGCTTACTGCAGCATAAGCAGCATCGATGACTTCCTCAATCGATTGTGCCTGACGGTTCGTACGAATAAGCTCCGTTCCGATGGCAAGGGCTAGACGTTGGGCACGCTCGCGAGCAGCTGCGTCTGGAATGCGGTCAATATCAACGACATGGGATAGGCCAACGATACGGCGCACGATTTTGCAGCCAGCAAAGCCGACAGCATCCTGGAGCAACCGATTCATGTAATAATCTTGATAGCCTGGCGTCGAAGAAGCAAGGCGGTCAATGCCGTGCTCATTCCATAATGCGCGGAATTTCTGGTCGAATAGATTCCATACGTCACGAACGGTATCGGTTAAATAACGACGGAAGTCACTGCGTTTTTCATCATCTGTAATCCAGTGCTCTTGCCCAGCAAAGTTCAGCAGCAGGTTAGCAATTACAGCGCCAATATCAAAGCCGATTGGACCGTAATAAGCAAACTCAGGATCGATAACCTTGGTGGATTCAGGTGTTGCGAATACACTGCCCGTATGAAGGTCACCGTGAAGCAGGGCTTGGGCATTTGTCAAAAATTTATCACGGAGGATTGCAACTTCTAAATGAAGCTTGTCATCCTGCCATAAAATCTCTGCAGCATCACGGATGGCCGGATCAAAGCTGTTATTGGGTGAGTCCGTATACGGATCATCAAAAATAAGATCCTCTGTAATTTTGCATAGCTCAGGATTGATAAAGGCTTTCACGCGCAGTTTCTTGTCCTGCTGGTTCATTCCAAGGTCGGAAGTAAAGAATAACGTACGAGCAATAAAGGTAGAAATGTCGTCAGCGAATTTAGGATAGCGAGTACCGCCGATTAGTCCTTGGCGCATGATGACATGGTCACTGAGATCCTCCATTATCGTAAGGTAGAGCTCCGGGTCGTATTTATATACGGCAGGTACAAGGCCAGGGGCAAGCTCTCCCTCCAAAATCAGCTTCTCGCTTTCGATGCGCGCCCGATCAAGCGTAAGAGGCCATGACTCGCCTACTACTTTAGCATATGGCAGCGCTTGTTTCATAATCAGGCTTTTGCCGCTGGCAGCGTCAGTGATGTGAAAAACCAAGTTTAAATTGCCGTCGCCAATCTCACGGCTTGTTAGAGCAGCGCCCTCTGGGAAGAACCCGTCAAGCGTTAGCGCTATTTCAATGGCTTCTTGTTCAGTTAATGGATGATATGCAGACATAGCTGTCCACCTCCGGTTTATAGTAGTAGGGCAACAATGCCCAGTATTCATCTCAACATAGTATAATGTATATTATTTCGCCTTGGTATACCCTCATTTGATATAATATGAACTATTATAAACGAGTTTGATGGAGGAAGCATACTGATGGCACAAAATAACATACAGCCCATAGCTCTGAAAGAATGGGCGGTAAGCGTAAACGCACTTGCAGAAGGCCAGCAAATTATCGTCATGCGTAAAGGCGGTATTATCGAAGAAACACGAGATTTTCAGCTAATGAGCCCGAATTTTTACTTAATGCCGGCTTACGAGCACCAAAAAAAGCATCTGTTGAAAGAACAATACGCAGATCAATTGGATGATACGCTTGTGGGCGGGGCGGTAAACCTGGAATCCGTAAAGCTTGAAGCTTATGCGGAGGTTGTGGAGGATATTGAAATCACGGATCAGGAAACGCTGGATCGGTTGCGCGATATGCACATCTGGACGGATACTTTTGCAGAGGAAAGATTGCGCTGGAAGAAGACCAAACCGCTGCATGTGTTGGTTCTGAGAGTGTACCGATTGAGAGAGCCGATAGAAATTCCGATGAGAGCCGCTTATAACGGATGCAAATCTTGGGTAAGACTGGAAGATGGGTTTAACACTCCTGAACGGGTACAAGTACTAGACGAGAACAAACTGCAGGCTGAAATATTGAAAATTAAGCAGGCGCTCGAATAAGCTGGAAGGAGGACAATTCCTTTAAAAAAAAGGACATATTCAGCCGATCGAGGCCTCTCGCATTGATTTATAACAAAAACTATATTAAAATGATTATTGAGAATCATTGAGAATCACTCTATAATAGAAAGTCTATTCTATATAGATGTGACTGAGCGAATTAAACCAACCTTGGAGGGATCAGCATATTATGGCAACGCATTTTGTCATCGAGGGCCTGAAAGCGGCTATCGACGGAAAAGAAATTTTAAAAGGAATCAACCTTGAAATTAAAGGTGGAGAAATTCACGCGATCATGGGCCCAAACGGTACCGGTAAATCTACACTGGCATCCGCTTTGATGGGACATCCTAAATATGAAGTAACGGAAGGTACGGCTGTACTTGACGGCGAAGACATCCTTGAAATGGGTGTTGACGAGCGCGCACTTGCAGGCTTGTTCCTAGCTATGCAATACCCAAGTGAAATTCCAGGCGTAACGAACTCAGACTTTCTTCGCAGTGCACTGAATGCTCGTCTTGGCGAAGGCAACGAAATCTCATTGATTAAATTCATCCGCAAAATGGAAAGCAAAATGAAGGAGCTTGAGATGAACCCTGAGTTCGCTCACCGTTACCTGAATGAAGGCTTCTCCGGCGGCGAGAAAAAACGGAACGAAATATTGCAAATGATGCTGCTTGATCCTAAAATCGTCGTGCTAGATGAGATTGACTCCGGTCTTGATATCGATGCTCTTCGTATCGTATCGCAAGGCGTTAACGCTATGCGTTCGGAAGATCGCGGCTTCTTGATCATTACTCACTATCAGCGGTTGCTTAACTATATTACTCCGGATTACGTACACGTTATGATGCAAGGGCGCATCGTGAAATCCGGCGGTCCTGAGCTTGCACAGCGTTTGGAAAACGAAGGTTATGATTGGGTTAAAGAAGAACTTGGCATCGTAGATGAAACGGTCGGCCAGGCTTAAGCGGAGAAGGAGGCATAACGGATGAGTACACAATTAACTACTCCGACAAACCGCCAAGCTGCTGAAGCACTGGCACGCAGCAAAGGTGAGCCGAACTGGCTTGTCGAACTGCGCGGAGAATCGGCAGAGCTTGCCGGAACACTCGGCTGGCCAAAGCCGGAGAAGGTTCGGATTGAACGTTGGAATTTAACAGCTGTCGGCCAATATGAGCAGCCAGCAACAGTTGGAGCCATTAGCGAGCTTCCTGAAGTCGTTCGCGAGTTGGTTACAGAAGGAACTGAAAATCTGATTGTACAGCGCAATTCCGGCATCGTATGGAATCAATTTGCGAACGAGTATGCAAGCAAAGGCGTTATTTTTACCGACTTGGAGACCGCATGCAAGGAGCATGGCGAGCTCGTTCAGAAATATTTGTTCCAAGCAGTAGCGAAGGACGAAGACAAGCTGACGGCGCTTCAATCGGCGATTTGGAATGGCGGAGTATTCATCTATGTTCCTAAGAACGTAGAAGTAGAATTGCCGCTGCAAGCAATCTTCTACAATGATAATGCAGAAGCGACATTTGCTCCGCATATTCTCATCGTTGCAGATAATAATAGCCGTGTAACTTACGTGGATTGCGTTGTATCTGAGCCAGGCGCTGGCAGCGCTCCATTCGTACATCCATCTGTTGTTGAAGTATTCGTGAAGCCGGGCGCTCATGTTCGTTTCAGCTCGATCCATCATATGGGCGAGACTGGCGTTGATATGTCGATCCGTCGCGCGGTTATTGAAAATGATGGCCAAATGGAATGGATTATTGGCGATTTGAATGACGGCAACACGTTGTCAGACACGAAATCTATCCTTAAGGGCACAGGCTCCACTTCGGATGCCAAGGTTATCAGCGTAGGCAAGAACGCGCAGCAAAACAGCTTGACGACGCAAGCCGTTCACTTTGGCAAAAGCTCGGACAGCAACATGGTAACCCGTGCAGTAATGAAGGATTCCGCTTCAGCGATTATCAACGGCATTACAAAAATTGAGAAAGGTGCGACGAAAGCGAACGGTGTACAAACCGAGAAGGTGCTCATGCTGAGCCCGAAAGCGCGCGGCGACGCCAATCCAATTTTGCTTATAGATGAAGACGATGTTACTGCTGGTCACGCGGCAAGCGTTGGGCAAGTAAACCCAGAACAGGTATATTACCTGATGTCACGCGGTATATCTAAGCAAGACGCTGAACGTTTGATTATTTACGGCTTCTTGGCACCGGTTGTATCGGAAATTCCAGTTGAAGCAGTACGCGGTCAACTTCAGAGCTTGCTCCAAAGGAAGCTAGAAGGATGAACATAAATGCGATTCGGGAGCAGTTCCCGATATTGCATCAAGAAATAAACGGGCATCCGCTTGTTTATCTAGACAGCGCGGCATCTTCGCAGAAGCCGCGCTCCGTCATTGATGCGGTTAATCGGTACTATGAGCTGGATAACGCCAACGTTCATCGTGGTGTGCATACACTTGGCTCCAGGGCGACTGATGCCTATGAGGGAGCGCGCGAGAAGGTAGCTAAGTTTTTAAATGCCGGGGCACCGGAGCAAATCATTTTCACACGCGGTACAACGACTGCGTTGAACTTAGTTGCATCCAGCTATGCACGCTCGATGTGCGGGGAAGGCGACGAGATTGTCATTACCCCTATGGAGCATCACAGCAACTTAATTCCTTGGCAGCAAGCGGCGAAAGCCACTGGCGCCACCTTGAAGTACATTCCGATGCAGCCTGATGGTACGATTTCTTTGGAGGATATCGAGAAAACGATCACTCCGCAGACGAAGGTAGTTTCCGTTACCTACGTTTCTAATGTGCTCGGTCTTATCAATCCGATCAAAGAGATCACTCAAATCGCTCATCGCAATGGAGCAGTTATGGTAGTAGACGGCGCACAAAGCACGCCGCATATGAAAATCGATCTCCAAGACTTGGATGTTGATTTTTATGCTTTTTCCGGCCATAAAATGTGTGGTCCTACGGGCATCGGTGCATTGTATGGCAAGAAGGCATTGCTTAATAAGATGGAACCGATTGAGTATGGCGGCGAAATGATTGATTTTGTTGATCTGTACGAATCAACGTGGAAAGAGATCCCGTACCGCTTCGAAGGCGGCACGCCGATTATTGCTGGCGCTGTAGGGCTAGGCGCGGCCATTGACTTTCTGCAGGAGATCGGACTAGATGAGATCGATCAGCATGAGCGACGTTTAGCCACTTATGCCTATGAGAAGCTGTCTTCGCTTGATGGAGTTACGCTATATGGTCCAAAGCAAAACCGTGTTGGACTCGTAACCTTCAACTTGGAAGACGTGCATCCGCATGATGTTGCTACCGTGCTTGACTCGAAAGGCATTGCAATTCGCGCAGGCCATCATTGCTGCCAACCGCTAATGCGCTGGCTGAATGTATCGGCAACGGCAAGAGCAAGCTTTTATTTATATAATACAGAAGATGAAATTGACCGCTTAGCCGATGCCTTACTACAAACAAAGGAGTTCTTCGGTCATGCAATTGGATGATTTATATCGCAGAGTAATTATGGATCATTATAAAAACCCTAGAAACCGTGGAACGATGAATGAAGATTCGGTTACGATTAACCTGAATAACCCAACCTGTGGTGATCGCATTTCGCTGCAGCTTCAAGTTGTTGAAGGTAAGGTTACCGATGCTAAATTCAGCGGCGAAGGCTGTTCGATCAGCATGAGCTCTGCATCGATGATGACAGAGGCGGTAAAAGGGAAAACATTTGACGAGGCGCTTAGCATGGCTGAGAAATTTTCGGCACTAATGAAAGGCGAACCGGTCGAGTTTGATGAATATGAGGAGCTTGACGCACTTTCGGGCGTGAATAAATTCCCTGCCAGAATCAAGTGTGCCACCCTTGCGTGGAACGCCTTGCGTAAAGGAATCGAGCAGCAGCAAGAATCACATTAAAACAAGGTTAAAGAGGAGCGTGAATGACCATGGCTAAATCAATGCCGGAAATGGAAGATTATAAGTATGGTTTCCGTGACGAGCACAAAGCCGTATTCGAATCAGGCAAAGGTTTAACGGAAGAGATCGTTCGCACGATTTCTGAAATTAAAGGCGAGCCTGCGTGGATGCTGGATTTCCGCTTGAAATCGCTGGAGCAGTTTTTCAAAATGCCGATGCCTAAATGGGGCGGCAATATGGATGAGCTCGATTTTGACGATATCCAATATTATGTGCGCGCATCAGACAAACAAGGCAAGACTTGGGAAGAGGTTCCTTCTGAAATTAAAGAAACCTTCGACAAGCTCGGTATTCCTGAGGCAGAGCAAAAGTTTCTAGCCGGCGTATCGGCACAATACGAGTCTGAAGTAGTTTATCACAGCATGCAAGAGGATCTTGAGAAGCAAGGCGTTATCTTTACGGATACGGACACGGCGCTTCGCGAGTACCCTGAGCTGATGAAAGAATATTTCGGAACAATCATTCCTCCGAATGATAACAAATTCGCAGCGCTTAATAGTGCGGTATGGTCAGGCGGAAGCTTTATCTACGTGCCTAAAGGCGTGAAATGCGAGGTTCCACTGCAAGCCTACTTCCGGATCAACTCCGAGAACATGGGTCAATTCGAGCGTACGCTAATTATCGCTGACGAAGACAGCTCCGTTCATTATGTTGAGGGCTGTACGGCTCCGGTATACAGCACGAACTCTTTGCACAGCGCAGTAGTTGAAATTTTGGTTAAGAAAAATGCGCGCGTACGTTACACAACGATTCAAAACTGGGCACCGAACATCTACAACCTGGTTACGAAACGTGCGGTAGCGGACGAGAATGCAACGATGGAGTGGGTTGACGGAAATATCGGCTCGAAGCTGACGATGAAGTACCCAGCAGTCGTATTGCGCGGCCGTGGAGCCAAAGGTATGGTATTGTCCATTGCCGTGGCTGGTAAAGGGCAGCATCAGGATGCAGGCGCGAAAATGACTCACCTTGCACCGGATACAAGCTCTACAATCATTTCGAAGTCGATCAGTAAGCATGGCGGTAAAGTAACGTACCGTGGTCTTGCTTCCTTCGGTCGCAACTCAGATGGGGCGAAAGCGAACATCAAATGCGATACGCTCATTCTCGATAATGAATCGACTTCGGATACGATTCCTTACAACGAGATTTTGAACGACAACATTACGCTTGAGCATGAAGCAACGGTATCAAAGGTTTCTGAGGATCAATTGTTCTACCTCATGAGCCGCGGACTGAGCGAAGCAGAAGCGACGCAAATGATCGTTATGGGCTTTATTGAGCCGTTCACGAAAGAATTGCCAATGGAATATGCGGTAGAGATGAACCGTCTCATCAAGTTCGAGATGGAAGGCTCCATCGGATAATAATAGCATGAGGAAGGCCTTGCCTGCTGTGATGTATATCACGGTAGGCGGGGCCTTTTTATATTCAGTTGCAATGAACTGAAGTTATTGTGATACCAAAATGATACCATTTATTCAAATATGCTCATAATTGCGAAAATCGAAGGTTCATTTAGGTTAGCCAGTGGAAGAGGAGTTTTGAAAATTTTGTCGAAAGGATAAACCGTCAGTGTTTGAGAAGGAACAGAGTAGGATGGAGGTGGTTGACTTGACCTTGTCAGTTTTTATTGCAGATGACGAACGAATACAAAGAGAAGGCATTGTCAAACATGTCCCTTGGCAGCAGCTAGGCATGACGATCGCGGGAACAGCGGAAGATGGAGAAGAAGCGCTGCAGAAGATCGGCTCACTGCAGCCGGATATTCTGATTACGGATATCAAAATGCCGAATATGAACGGTCTGGAGCTGGCTGCTTCGATCAGGCAGCGCTATCCCCGTACCCGCGTTATTATTATTAGTGGCTATAATGAGTTTGAATATGCTCGGACGGCGATTGAGCTGAGTGCAAATGCCTACTTACTCAAACCGGTTAACTTCGATGAGCTCTTGGAAGTGCTGAGGTCTGTTGCGGCTGCCTGCTTGGACGAGCAGCGCAACGATAGCGATCGGCAGAACCTGAGCCGTATGCTGGAAGACAATAAACCTGCTGTCACCGGCCAGTTTCTCAGGGATTTGCTTTATGGACAGCTCATAGATCCTCATACGATTGCGGACAAAGCTCAGTATTTGGGCATCCCCGAGGTAGGGGATTTCTTATTGATCACTATGATCATTGAGGAAGCATCTACAGGGAGCCGGCCTTTGGACCGCAATAAAAGGCAGATCTACCAAACCGCTCAAATGAAGCTAAAGGACTTTGGAAAGCGCTTTCTATGGATGGGGGGATTTGCGGATGAGCAGGAGCTCCTGTGGGTCGTCTGTGCTTCAGAGACGGAAACGCGTGAGATGCTTGATGATTTTAGAAGAGATGTGAATGAAACCCTCCATCTGAGTGTGACTGCGGGAGTGAGCCGGGTGAAATCCGCCCTTACGGAGTTGTCGGATGCGCACAGGGAAGCGGCGATCGCGGTTTCCCAACGATTTCATGTAGGAAAGAATCTGACCTTCTATAACGGGGATGCCACAAACGGAAGAAAAAATGCTGAGCCAGTGAATCGGATTAAAGAAATCATCGAGGAGCAGTATGCAGGAAGCATTACCGTGGACGAGCTTGCCAAACTCGTTTTCCTGACGCCGAACTATATCAGCAATCTGTTCAAGGAACAAACGGGTGAGACGATCATCGACTACCTGACCAAAACCAGAATGCGTCATGCCGCCAAGCTGCTGGAGGATCCCTCTTGCAAAATTTATGAAATTGCGGAACGCACAGGCTTTAATAGTACCTCCTACTTCAGTGTTGTATTCAAAAATATATATGGGCAAAGCCCTAAAGAGTACCGTGAATCCCTGAAAGGCTGGCGCTGCGGCAATGAAGAGGCTGAGAATTCATGATATTTCGATCAAGCACAAAATGATGTTTTGTTACGGGCTGCTCGTATTGGTCTCCATTCTGGTAATGGGGGCTGTGTTTTATTCCACGATGCAAAAATATATTTATGAGCAGGCCAGCGAGTCCTACCGGCAGACCTTGGCGCAAGTGGTATTGAATGCGGAGTACAAGCTGAACAATTATGACCGGACGTTAAATCAGTTTGTCACGGACATGCCGTTTGTAGGAGCCGTATCCTATCCGTACAAGTCTCCAGGAGATTATTCCTATGCTTTTCTGAATACGATCTCCAAAATTTTCGAGGTTCCGAAGAAGGATGATAGCATCTCCCAGCTGATCTTATACAAGGATAATCCTTCTATTCCGGAATCAGGGAATTCATTTATCGATATTAGCTATGCGAAGGAGGCTTCCTGGTATCCGCGTTTTTTTCAAAATACGGATGCGTATACCATTAATGACTATATTGCGCTGTCCAAGAAGAAAATGTGGATTGTCACGGATGAAATCAATCAACCCGATTATGGCCTTGCCGGAGAAAAGCTGGCTACCACCGAAGGGTTGTATGTAGGAATCATCAAGCCTGTCATTTATAATCACGAGAAAATAACGGGCATCTTCGAGTTGGTTCTTAACTACTCCAGTATATTTGGGGATTTGATTGCGCCTGGCAGCCTGCCTGGCGACCACATTATCGTTGCGGATGATCAAATGGGCATTCTGTATAGCAGCTATGAAAAAGAGGTCTCGCTTCAGTCGAAGCTTCCAGCGGCCTTGTCGTCGCAGATCGGGAGCGATCCGTCAGGCAAGTTCGCCATGGTGCAGGATGGGATTCAATCGATGGTGCTGTATCAACGGGGGAGCGATTCGAATTGGCTTTTTCTGCGGGTTATCCCCGTTGATCAGCTGTTTGCCGGCGCTAAAGCGATCCGTCAGTTAACGATTACGGTGGCAGCGGTCTGTCTGCTGGTCAGTCTCCTGCTTGCGCTTATGCTGGCGAGAATGATAGCAAGGCGTCTGTCTGTTTTTACTGAGCAGATGGGGCGTGTGGAGAACCTTGAGCTGGACATCCATGTTGATATTGACGGGAGAGATGAGATCGGCGCAGTGGCCCGAAGCTACAACCGCATGCTGCGCAAAATAAGGGAGCTCGTTGACCAGCTCACAATCAGCCAGCAGACACAGAAGGAATCAGAGCTTAAGGCTCTCCAGACCCAGATCAATCCTCACTTTCTGTATAACACGCTGGCCACTATTAAGTGGATGGCAATGGATGGGCAGAACCAAAAAACGATGGGGATGGTCGATCATCTAGCAACCTTCTACCGATTGTCCCTTAATAAGGGACTGCCGCTGCTTGCCGTAAGGGATGAAATCTTGCATTTGCAAGCCTATACCGAGATACAAAAAATCCGCTTGGAGGAACGAATTGATGTCGTCTATGAGATCGAGCCGGGAATCGGGCATTATATGACGTTGAAGCTGATTCTCCAGCCTTTTGTCGAGAATGCAATTCTCCATGGCGCGGAGAAAAGGAAAGGAACGACAACGATCGTTATTCGTGCTTATCGGAGAGGCGAAACGATGCAATTCGAGGTGGAGGATGATGGCGTCGGCATGAGCGCTCCGGCGCGTGCGGAGCATTTTTCCGTCGAAGGGGGTTACGGCATACGCAACGTCCACGAGAGGGTACGGCTTCAGTATGGAGCAGAGTATGGCGTATTTCTTCAAAGCAAGCTGGGACAAGGGACAAAGGTTACTGTAGTGATTCCATTGGTTGAATAGGAAAAAATTTCCGGCGTTCTTCACAGCTTTAAGTGAAGAACGTTTTTTTTAGCGACGAATCCCGATAAGTGTGTAGAATTTTAAAATAAGATTATAGGATTCTGAATTTTTTGTCTCCTCCCCCGAAGCTATACTTAAGTAGCAGAAGAGAGTAAAGAGGGGGAGGTTCGATTTGCAGTCGGTATGGAACAACCGGTATTTGTATTTATTCATTTTGCCGGGTATTGTCTGGTTTCTCGTTTTCTGTTATCAGCCGATGTACGGCGTGCTTATCGCATTTAAAGAGTATGACATCATTAAAGGGGTATTTCGCAGCGATTGGGTTGGGCTTCTGCATTTCAAGGAGCTGTTCGGCAGTCCTGGCTTTACAGGCCTTCTCAAAAATACGATCGCCATCAGCTTGCTGAAAATGGTGTTCGGGTTCCCGGCTCCGATCATACTGGCGCTGCTGCTGAATGAAGTGCGCAGCTCGGTATTCAAGAGATTGGCACAGACGATCTCGTATCTTCCTTTTTTTGTATCGTGGATTGTCATTACCGGGATCTGGTACGATCTGTTCAGTGTTGATGGCGGTTTCATTAATTCGCTGCTAACGGGTCTCGGCCTTATCGATGAGCCCGTGTTCTGGTTTGGAAATCCGGATTATTTCTGGGGCATGATTCTCGCCTCCGATATCTGGAAGGGAATTGGCTTCGGTACGATCATTTTCTTAGCTGCTATTACTGCGGTGAACCCTGAATTATTCGAATCCGCCGTTGTAGACGGCGCGAGCCGATGGAGGCAGGTATGGCATATTACGCTGCCAGCTATCCGTTCCACCATTATCCTTCTGTTCATTCTTAATATTGGACATTTTTTGGATGCAGGATTTGAACAGATTTATGCCATGCAAAATGAAATGGTGCTCGACAAGGCGGAGATTATTGACACATATGTCATGAAGGTCGGAATCTTCCGAGCCAATTACGAGCTTGCCACAGCAGTCGGATTATTCAAGTCCATTGTTGGGATGCTGCTGCTCTTGACCACGAACTTTATTGTCAAAAAATTCGGAGAAGACGGGGTCTTTTAGGGAGGTCATCATGAAACCCACACGCGGGGAAAATATTTTCCAATGGTTTAATTATCTGTTTCTGACAGTTCTCTGCTTCACGTTTCTGTTTCCGTTCTGGCGGATCGCCGCTATTTCGCTGAATGAGGGGCTTGATGCCTCGCGCGGCGGCATTAATTTCTGGGTTCGCAAGTTTACGCTGGATAACTACATTGCAGTCTTCTCCAGAGGCGATATTTTGAACGCGTATACCATTTCAATCGGCCGGACGGTAATCGGGACGCTGCTTTCCATTTTTCTGATCTCTCTGATGGCTTACGGCCTGTCCAAGAATAGGCTGAAGGGCCGAAAGCTGATCAATTTCATGCTGATACTGACGTTGTTCTTCAGTGGGGGCCTAATTCCAACCTACATGCTGTACAAATCGCTTTATCTGCTCAACAGCTTCTGGGTATACGTGGTTCCATCCTTATACGGCGCCGCAGCGGTATTCATCTTCCGCTCGTTCTTCCGAACCCTGCCACAGGAACTGGAGGAGTCAGCCCAAATTGATGGAGCGAATGATCTTATTATTTTTGCTAGAATTGCGATACCGCTAAGCATGCCGATATTTGCCACGATGGCGTTGTTCTCGGCAGTTGGGCACTGGAACGATTATTTAACCGCCGTTATTTACACGACGAACGAGCACTTGCTTCCGCTCCAAACGCTTCTGATGAAGGTCATGAATATTAACCAAAATGAGTCGGGATCACTGGCATTCGGGGCTGTAAATCTAAGCGATGCGTCAAGAAGAACGGTAACTGCCGAATCGGTTAAGATGGCCATGCTGATGGTAGTCGTACTGCCCATCCTCGTGCTGTATCCTTTTCTTCAGCGTTATTTTGTCAAAGGAATGATTATTGGCTCGTTAAAAGGGTAAGGCTGGTCCGTTCAAACCTATAACAACAAAAGGGTGGTAGTCCAATGAAAAAAAGCATTAAGCTCGTTACTATGCTTCTGCTTATTAGCATGTTGGCCGCAAGTCTGGCCGCGTGCTCTAAAAATGAAAATAATGAAAGCGCTACAAAAACGAGCGACAAGCCAGAAAACACGGTGGGCGAGGAAACGAAGGAAGAGCCGTTGAAGATCAATCTCATGTATATGCATACTTATGACAATGCGCCTAAGCAGGACAATCGGATGCATGAGTGGCTGCTGGAGAACAAAAACCTCGATATCCAGATTACGGCTGCGAATACGAAAACGCCGGCAGATAAAATGAATACGATGCTCGCTAGCGGCGATATTCCCGATGTTGTCAGCATCCTGACCGATGACATTAATAACGGCATTGCCAACAAATGGGCTGAAGCAGGCTATATTATCGATATGGGGCCGTGGCTGGATAAATATCCGGATCTCATCAAATACAGCGATCCGGCTTTCAATCAGGTGACTTATGCCAGCAAGAAGGATGGCAACATGTATATGATTCCGGGCAACCCTGCAGGAAACAGCGAAATCATGACATTGAATGTAGGCCCTATGATCCGTGAGGACTGGCTGAAACAGGTGGGGATGGAGGCGCCCAAAACGATAGATGAGCTTTATCTGGTTCTAAAAGCATTCAAGGAACAGATTGGGGATGTGAACGGCAAGCCGATTATCCCTGCATCGTTCGATAATTTCCGCCAATTTCTGATGTATTCCTGGACGGGTAACTGGTTCAATATTTCAGAGGACTACAAGAGCATGCACTGGTGGTTCAATGATCCGAAGATCGAGGAATATATGGTATTCATGAACAAGCTCTACAAAGAAGGTTTGCTGGACATGGAGACGATTACGCAGCAGCCTGCGCAATACCAAGCCAAGCTCAGCTCAGGACGCGTAGGCTTCACGATCAATACGAACGGTCCTATGGATACGGCGAACGGAGTGCTGAAAGCTGAGGATCCAGCCAAACGGTTTATTCCAAGCCCTCCGCTTCAGGTTCCCGGCTTAAAGATGCCAACGTACCAGGAATCCAACTTCTCGATGGCCACGGGCTTGGTTGTATCTAAGAAATTCGCCGAAAAACCGGGCAATGTGGAACGCTTGATGGAATATCTCAACTGGAGTATGAGCACGGAAGGGGCAACGATTCTAAGCACAGGCCCAGATGGCGAGTTTTATGTAAAGAATGCAGACGGGCTTCTTGAGCCTAAGCCAGAGGTGAAGGCGGAGCAGGATAAAGCGGACCGCAGCTTCGAGACTCGTTCCGGCATTAGTTATTACAATTTGCTGAGTGCCCCAGTTATTCCTAAAGCAACAGTTATGGCGGGTACCGATGAGTTAATTATGGCGCAAGACACTTGGCAGCCGGGTGTCAGCTTGCAGGATATTCCGTTTAATTTCTCTGGAACCGGCCAGGCATGGGACAAAAATTGGCCGAATTTGTGGCCGGAGATCAGCAAATGGGAAGCAAAAGCGATGTTTGCTTCATCCGAGCAGGAAGCCCGCAAAATTACGCAGGATATGCTGGAGAACTTTAAAAAAATCGGAGAACCCGAGGTTACGGCAGAGAAGCTCAAGCTGATAGATGAATATCTACAAAAAAATCCGAAGTAAAGCAGGGATTGGCATTGATGATTAATGTGGTGGCAATCGGATTGCGTATTCATGGCGAATACGCAATCCAAGAAATGTTGAAAGCGGAAAATACCAGGCTGGTAGCGATTATGGAGACGGAAGAACGCTGGAGCACGGTTGCCGAGCGGTACAATGTTCCTTTCTTTAGCGATTACCGGGCCATGCTTGATGAAGTCGAATGTAATACGGCAATCGTGTGCCTGCCCAATGACGAGAAGACAACTGCGGTGATCGAATGCTTGCGGTGTGGAATACACGCGATTTCCGACAAGCCCGTTTCGATCACGGAAGAGGAGCTTGACCTGCTGGAGAAGGAGGTTGCGGCTTCCCCTGCGGAATTTTCTGTGCTGCTGACCGAACGCTTTAATCCGCTTTATGTCAAGGCGAAAGCCATTATCGACAGCGGCGACATTGGCGACATTGCCGGCTGCATCATGATGAGGCCGCATGAATCCACGGCCCAACGTGAAGAGCCCTGGATGTATGACACTTCCCGCAACGGAGGATTAATCGTCGATCTTATGATCCACGATATCGATCTGGCGTTATGGATGTGCCGCAGTGAATTGGAGGAAGTGACAGCCAAGTCGCTGCACACCCGTTTTTTTGCGGATAAGCCGGATTATATCGACTTTGCACAGGCTCTGTTTACGCTTCGCAGCGGGGTTATCGTCCATGTGGAAGCCGATTGGCTGACGCCTCGCAATACTTCATGGGATTGCAGGATGCTGGTGATTGGCACCGATGGCACGGTCGAGGTGCTCACCAAGTCGGGTGAAGTAATCCTGTGCACGCATGAGGGCAATCATCGCAATGTTATGGTAGCCGATGCCCAGCATGATAGCGTTTGCCTGGATTTTGTCCGCCGCATTCGGGGAATTGAACCTTGCATTCTAAACTCGGAGGATTGCCTCGCATCGGCGAGAGCTGTGCTCCTAGCACGTAAATCTAGTGAGTCAGGGCGGTCTGAAGCCGCCCGCATATAACCCAATAGCGAATAAATAGGAGGCTTTGCGTATGTTGAATAGCCGATTGTTTAAGATGGTGCTGCTCTTCGCTTTTGTTGTATCAGGGTGGTTCGCTGCTACTCCACCGCCGCTCAAGGCGGCTGCTTTCCCTGTCATTTATACTTTTGATTTGCGTCAAGCTGCAAACGTCTTCAACACGGCTGAGAGCTATGACATCCGGCTGTTTGTTGCGACTCTCCAAGGAATCGTCAATCAAAAGGGGCCAAGGTTATATGTCTACAATTCTTTCTACGTACAGACACCAAGCATAACGGCCAGACAAGCTTGGCAGATTGACGAGAAATGGCTTGAAACCTTTCGTAAGCCAGGCCAATGGCTTAGCGAATATACGGTGACCCCCCTAGCTACTCTTGAGGATCTGGTCAATACGTTCCGGGCAGACTTGACAGGGCTTGCCGTATGGGACCCCAAAGTCGATGCAACGGCCAACGTCGCCACGACAATTGCCGGCGTCGAGCAAGCGCCTGCCGTTATGGGGGGAGGTAAGCTGTATACAAGGCTAACCACCTCACCGAACAGCCTTTCTGTGCAGCGCTCGCTTGCTGGACAATTTACTGGTCCCAACGCCAAGACGGATGCTTATGTATGGGCGAAGCAGCAGTATTTGGACACCGGGCTTGTCAATGCCGGGGTACTCGGATATATAGAGGATGCTTATGCCCGGCTGCCTCAGACCCACTCGCAGGAATATACGTCTGTCAGGGATATTCTCGTTATGCGGAAAGCCTTTGTGTTCGACCTCAGCCCGTGGGGAGACGAGAAAGCCTTCGATGCGCCCGACCAGACCCTGGGGAAGGATCGGGATACGATGCTGGCGATTCTACAATCGGCTTATGACATCCATGGCAAAGATAATATGATCGAGGTCTATGGCTTCTTTCCATGGTGGGACAAATATTCAACGTATGGGGGCAAGGGCAGTCATACGGAATTTGAAGGCGAGTGGAAAGTGGTAGAATATTTCTCCAAATACAATGCCGCGCTTGCCAGCATTATCGACACGATGGGCGATTCCAATATGTCTGTCCATTGGTGGGGACCCGCAGCGACGAATCTCAAACCAGCGGTTCAGGCGGGCAGCCGTCCCGTGCTGGAGAATAAAACGTATATATTGTGGGGAATGGGCGACCATGATGCGTCCACGGTCCATTATCAATTTCCTTATGTCTGGAATTCGGACCCTGCCCGGGGCAAGCTGCCGATCGCTTGGAACATTGCTCCGATCACGCGCAATGCACCGGATATTATGCAGTATTTGTATGATACGGCAACGTCGAACGATTATCTGGTTGCAGGCGCTTCTGGAGCGGGATATGCGAATCCTGACTACATCAAGGATAAGCCGGTCTGGTTAAAATGGAACCAAGAGCTGTTCCGCAACACAGGTTACACCATGTCGGGTTTCATCCTGAACGGCAATGCCGGTCTGGTCACGGCTGCTACTGAGCAAACCTATCGCTGGTTCTCCAATGATCTGGCTCTGTTCTACAATCCGAATCTGAATGCACCTAAGCCTGATGTCCGCAGCACGAATATGGTTGTGATGGGCGACAACGTTCCCATTGCCAATGGTGATGTGCAGGGGCAGGCAAACCATATTTATAACGTAACGGCAGCTCTGGCAAGCCCGGGCTCCGCACCTAATTTTCTATACATTAAGCCGGCATTCACTTCCATCGAATTTATCAATCAGGTCATGAAGAAAATTGCTGCCGAGCATCCCGAATACCGTTACGAAGCGGTTGATCCTTATACGTATGCCTCCCTGATCCGTCAGAAGGTCAAGGGCAGCTTGGCGGACGATGCTATCATTTTGGACACCCAAGTGCCGGATACGATGATCGTAGGGCAAAAATACCCGGTATCGGTCACTGTTCGGAATGTAGGAAGTGCGACATGGACGGCGGCCAGCTCGTTCCGGCTTGCGGCAACGACTGACAATACGCTGACATGGACGGATTTCACGGATAGCGGTTACTCGCTCTCCGCCGGCAATCAGCGTGCATTCCTTGCTTCAGGTGACAGCATTCAGCCGCAGGGGGCCAAGACCTTTACATTCCAAGTACAAGCGCCAGCATCTGCGGGCAGCTATCTATTCGGTTCGTCGATGATCCGCGATGGCGCCGGCTTGCTGGGCGATATGCAGAAGAAGACGATTCAGGTCATAGCCGCACCAGCCAAAGCTGCGCAAATTACAGCGGTAAGCGTGCCTTCTGCGATGACGGAGGAACAGACCTCTACCGTATCGGTTACTGTCAAAAATATAGGCACAGCAATCTGGACGGCTGCCGACAACTTTAGGCTGGCGGCAGTCTCCGGCAAGAATGATGTCATCTGGAGCGGATTTGCAAGCGGCGGGATCAGCACAAATGCAGGCAACCAGCGCGTATTCCTCAGTGGAACCGATTCCATCGCACCGGGCGCGAGCAAAACCTTTACCTTCACCATCGCTGCGCCGCGAACACGTGGCGTTTATACATTAGGCGTTTCAATGATTCAGGATGGAGTAGCCTTGTTTGGCGATAAGGGGCTGTATGACATACGGGTTTCTCCGAGCGGAGCCTTGGCCAAGAACGCGGTCAGCTTCAATGATGATATTCCTGAATATGCCGCACCGGGCGAGCAAATACCGGTTGCGATTACGTTCAAAAATACAGGAACCGCCGATTGGACGCGGGCAGCCAACTACACGCTGAAAAGCTCCAGCACCAATCAGTTGACTTGGGCAGCTTTCCCTTACGGAGGGGTTAGCAGCGGCGTAGCGAACCAGAAGGTTTATATGAACCAGAATGAACTAATTAAGACAGAGCAGTCGAAGACGTTCTCCTTCTTTATTCAAGCGCCGACAACTCCGGGTGCGTACACGCTCTCTATGCAAATGGATGATGGAACCGGAAGCTTCGGCGTATTGAAGTCATTCACCATTCATGTAGCAGGCCCAAGGGATGCCAAATTTACGGACTGGGATGTTCCAACGGTGATGGCAGCGGGGACCAAAGCTGAGATCAGCGTTGATGTGCAGAATGCAGGCGCGAATAACTGGACGGAGAGCAGCCTCTACCGCTTATCAGCCGGTTTGACCAATCAGTTTGTGTGGAGCGATTTTAGCCATGGGGGCTATAGCTTGAGCACGGTTAACCAACGGACTTTCATCCCAGGTTACGAAACGATTGCAGCTAATCAGCGCAGGAGCTTTGTGTTCAGTATCCAAGCTCCGTCTACTCCCGGAACCTATACCTTCAGTGCGAGCATGATTCAGGATGGCGTAACGGTATTCGGACCTACTAAATCGTGGACGATAACAGTCGTAAGTCCGTATGAGCAAAGAGTAAACGTAGGTGCAGCAGCAAGCTATACGGATTCTCTTGGTCAAGTATGGGCGGCGGATCAGCCTTATTCCGGTGCGAACACATGGGGTTATACAACCTCAACGTCAGCTGCATCAAGCACGGCAGACACCATAACCGGGTCGAGCGATCCTGCGCTTTATCAGTCGCAGCGTTATGGCAGCGGAGGCAATCCGTTCAGTTATAAATTCAATGTGCCAAACGGTACTTATCAGGTAAGTCTAGATTTTGCGGAAATTGTATTTACTTCCAGTGGGACGCGGGTGTTTAATGTCGATATTGAAGGGAAAAATGCGTTGTCTGGCTACGATATGTTTAAAACAACTCTCGGCCACGACAAAGCGCGCCGTTATGAATTCACTAAAATTGCCGTGAGCGATGGCGTGTTAGAAATTGATTTCTCCGCTTTGAGCGATGCGGCGGCAGTGAATGCGATCCGCGTCGTGCGGACCAACTAGAACCGTAAATATAGGTGACAAAGGTGGATTAGAACAAGATGAACAAAATCAAAGTGGGCATTGTGGGCAGCGGCTCCATTTCCAATTTTCATTTGAGGGCTTACCACAACAATAAACAGACGAAGCTTTACGCGATCTGCGACCTCAATGAGGAAAGGGCAAAGTCGCAAGCGGACCTTTATCAGATTGGGCAGATTTATACGGATTTTGTCCAGATGATCGCTAATCCGGATATTGATGCCATCAGCATCTGTACGTGGAATAACACTCATGCGGAGTTTGCGATCCGGGCTTTGGATGCCGGCAAGCATGTACTGGTGGAAAAACCGCTGTGCATGACCGTAGAAGAAGCGCTTCAGGTAGAGGAAGCCGTAAGAAGAAGCGGAAAACAACTGCAAATTGGTTATGTGCGAAGGTATGATCCCAACGCGCAAATGGTTAGGCAGTGGACAGAGGAAGGGGAGCTTGGAACGATTTATTACGCCAAGGCTTCCTGCTTGCGCCGACTGGGCAACCCTGGGGGGTGGTTTGCCGATAAGGAACGTTCAGGCGGAGGACCGTTAATCGATTTAGGCGTGCATATCATTGACTTGTGCTGGTTTCTGATGGGACGTCCTAAAGTGAAATCCATCAGCGGCAATACTTACCGGAAACTAGGCCAACGCTCTCATGTGCAAAATCTTTCCTTCTACAAATCTGCCGATTATAATCCGGAACACAATACGGTAGAGGATATGGCCAATGCGCTGATCCGCTTCGATAACGGAGCTTCGCTAATGGTAGATGTCAGCTTTACTCTGCATGCGCGGAAGGATGAAACTTCAATCCGTTTGTATGGCGATAAGGGCGGCATGGAAATTGAACCGGAGATTGCGCTGATTTCGGAGAAATCGAATACGATGGTGGTCGTACAGCCTCAGACGGATCATCCGAGCTTTGATGCTGACCGCGCTTTTCAAAATGAAATTGATCATTTTATCGACTGCTGCTTGTTGGGCAGCAGTCCTCTAAGCCCGGTGCAGGACGGCGTGGAAATGATGAAGATTTTATGCGGCATCTATGAATCAGCAGAGCATGGAATAGAAATCTATTTTTCATAACGATACAGCAGCCTTCAGGTTCTTACCTGAAGTGCTGCTTTTCATTAAGTGACAGGAGAGAATGGCTATATGAGCAAGAAAGGCAGAGGAATCGAAAAAATTCACGTGGTCTCCCAAACCCACTGGGACCGGGAATGGTACCAGGATTTTCAAGGCTTTAGAGCGCGGCTAGTTTATATGATTGACGAGCTGCTGGACCATATGGAGAACGATCCGGAGTACAAATACTACACGATGGATGGTCAAACCATTGTACTGGATGATTATTTGGAGATTCGTCCGGAGAATCGCGGTCGGCTGGAAGCGTTGATCCGCAGCGGTCGGATCGCCATTGGTCCTTGGTACGTGATGCCGGATGAATTTCTGGTCAGCGGGGAATCGTTGATTCGGAATCTTCAGAAGGGGATGGCACAATCGCGGGAGTGGGGCACGGAGCCGATGAAGTCAGGCTTTATCGTAGACATCTTCGGGCACAACAGCCAAATGCCGCAGATTTTGCAGGGCTTCGGCATCGATAATGCCGTCTTGTTCAGAGGCTTCGAAGGCGACGCTGATCCTTCTGAAATCTGGTGGGAAGGCGCCGATGGCAGCCGCGTTCTGGGTCTCAAGCTGGATGAGGACCGCTCGTACAGCGACTTTTATTTTAGCGTGCGCTGGCCTTTTTTTGATCGAGACGATGATTATGCGGGGAACCGGGAAGAGCTGATCAGACGCGTTCAGGAGTGGATTGCATACAAGAACAAGCGCAGCACGACAACGATTGGCATCGGCATGGACGGCGTGGATCATATGGAGATTGAACCACAGCTGACATGGCTGCTCAAGACAATTAATGAAGCAGAGGAAATTAATGTGGAGCTGGTTCACTCCAGCTTGGAGCTGTATCTGGCGGAGCTGCGCGGGAAGCTCGGGGACCTGCGGGTGTACAAGGGCGAGCAAAAAGCTCTTGCCTTAAACGGGGTCAATAATTGGGTACCCGAGAATACCTTATCTTCGCGTATTCATCTCAAGCAGCATAATCAGCACTGCGAGAACCTGCTAGAGAAATGGGCAGAGCCGCTAGGTGTCATGGCTTCGCTGGAAGGGCGCGCCTATCCGAAGGCATTCATCGACAAAGCATGGGAGCATCTGCTTCAGAACCATCCGCATGATTCCATTTGCGGCTGCTCGATTGACCAGGTTCACCGGGATATGATGTACCGTTTTGACCAATCCCGCCTCATCAGCGAACAGATGATTAAGGAACAGGCCCTTTTCATCGTCGATCATTTGCGAGCTGCGGACTTAAACGGCAATCAAGCTTTTACCGTGTTCAATGGTTCGCAGTTTGCGGTGAACGGCATAGTGACTGTAGAGCTTCCGCTCCCGGCGGGAGAGGATGCCGCCGTGGCCATGCGCGCGCTGGAGGGAGCCTCCTTCCGCATCTTCGATCACGAGCATCGGGAAGTTCCTTATCAATTGCTTGGCGCGCGTACGAACAGCGTAAACAGAATCAGGCCTTACCGCAAGCTGCCCCGTGCGGATATCGTCGACAAGCTAAGAATTGCGCTGCCTGTTGAGTTGCCAGCTATGGGCTACTCGACCTTTACTCTGGAGAAATATACGATTGAGAATCACGCTCCGCTAGCCTATAGCGCTCCTAAGCTTATCGGACCGGTTCGTTTTCCCGGATCGCTCCAGGCGGGGGAGAACCGTTGGAACAATGGCCGCGTCGAGGTGACTGTCGGAGCCAGCGGCACGATTGATGTGACGGATTTGCAATCCGGACACACCTACAGAGGTCTGCTGCTTATTGAGGATGAAGCAGACATTGGCGATGGCTGGAGCCATATAGCGCCGGTAGGCAACGCGAAGTTCCGTTCAACAGGCCTTGCGGCGGCGGTTGCTGCCGAGCACGATGGGCCTTATCAGGCTACCATTCGGATCCAGCTGACGCTTCAGCTGCCCCGAAGCATTAATAAGCAGGAAACCTCGCGCAGCGAGGAGTTTGTGGACGTACCGGTGATTACCTATATCACTTTGAAAAAAGATGATCCCGTGCTTTATTTCCGTACCGAAATCGTGAACACGGCACGGGATCACCGCCTGAAGCTGTTGTTCCCGACTGGCCTTGCCGCAGAGCATTATTACACCAGCACGCCGTTTGATCTGGTAAGAAGACCAATCAGCGTTGCCGACCAGTCCCATTATTTGCGCAAGCCCTTTGAGGTTGTGCCGCACAATGGCATCGTTGCCCTCCATGATCAGGAAAAAGGCATAGCGGTGTACACCAAAGGCTTGCATGAAGCGGTAGTACGAGATCATGCCGAGCGGACGATTGCTTTAACCTTGTACCGCAGCACCTATAAGGAAGTGATGACCGACGGCAGTGACGGCGGGCAATTGCTGGGACCGCTTGTGTTCGAGTATGCTCTCGGCATCTTCGGAACGGAACAGCCTGTCGAGGCCCGGTTGTGGAGAGAACATCAGCAGTTTGTGACCGGACTGCAGACCGCACATCGCAAATCCGGCAAGCTTTATAAGGAAACTCCGCACAGCAGGGCAGCAGATCTTCCCTTGCGCAAATCCTATCTTTCCCTGACGGGGGACGGGATGATCATCAGTGCTTTTAAGCTGGCGTCTGATGGGAACGGGTATATCGTCCGTTTATTTAACAGCGGGTCCGATCAGCAGGAAGCCGTCCTAACCATTGCAAGTCCGCTGACCTCGGCAGCGCTAGTGAATCTGGACGAGGCTCATCAGGAGTCACTAACGTTCAATGGGAATGCCGTTAAGCTATCGGCAGGACCTAAGCAGATCATAACCTTGCGCCTTGTCTTCGATAACGGATAGGCAATCTTGTGCGGCAAGGAAGGCAAGGGGTAGAAACATTATCAAGATTTTTGCCTTTTTTAGTAGAAAGGCTTTTGTAGGGGGAGGCCTATCATGGCACCGAAAAAAATCTATCATTTTATCTCACATACTCATTGGGACCGGGAATGGTATTTGCCGTTTGAACGGTTTCGCTACAGATTGGTCCAATTGATCGACAAGCTGCTGGACCTGCTGGACCGCGAGCCTGAATTTCATTATTTTCATCTGGATGGCCAGACGATTGTGCTGGAGGATTATTACGCTTTGCGTCCGGGGCATCGGGAACGCCTCGAGGGTTATATACGGCAGGGACGGATATTGGTGGGTCCTTGGTATCAGCAAAACGACTTGTTTCTTACAAGCGGGGAATCAACGGTTAGAAATCTGATGAAAGGTATAGCCCAGTCCCGGCAGCTCGGCAGCGAGATGAAGGTGGGATATTTACCCGACCACTTCGGCCTGATCAGCCAAATGCCGCAGCTATTCCGGGAGGTGGGACTGGATAACTGCGTGTTCGGACGCGGCTACGACCTTGCGGAGCATCCATTGCCGTTTTTCCGCTGGCAGGCTCCGGACGGCTCGGAGGTGGATGGCATGCTGCTGTATTTCTGGTATAACAGCGCTCAGCGGCTGCCTTCGGAGAAGGAAGCGATCGCCAGCGTATTCACTGGTATGAAGGAGCGGGAAGAAGCGGTAAACCCTTCCGGGCATTATGCGATGATGAACGGCGTCGATCACCTGGAGGCCCAGTATGATTTGCCAGATGTGCTAGCGAGTCTTCGGGATATCGCAGGCGAAGAAATCGAAGTGGTTCACAGTACACTGCCTAGTTATGTGAAGGGCGTGCAATCCTACATGCAGGAGCAGCAGGAGGGCATTCTGGAGACCATCCGGGGCGAGCTGCGGGAAGCCTTTGAATACAGTATTTTGGCGGGCACCTTATCGAGTAGAATTTATTTGAAGCAAGCGAATGTTCATTGCCATGACCTCGTGGAAAAATGGATCGAGCCGTTGTCGGTATTTTCCCAGCAATTGCAGTTGGATCCTTATGAAGCGGACACGATTGATTATTATTGGCAGCTGTACATGGAAAATCATCCCCATGACAGCATTTGCGGCTGCAGCCAGGACAGCGTGCATGACCATATGATGGATCGATTTAAGCGCTTGGAGGAATTGGCAGGCGAAATCATCGAGCGCAAGAAGACCATTCTAGCTAGGCAGATACAGGCCGATGACTATGATCTTCAGGATCAGAAGCTGGTGGTCTTCAATACTTCACAGCTGCCTTCGGGAGCCGTTCAGCAGACAGCGGTGTATTTCTTGGAAGAGGATCAGGTAACGGTTTTTGCGATCGAAGACGAAGAGGGACGCGCGATACCTTACCGAATCCTGTCGGAGCAAATCGTGCGTAAGCAGGTCATCAGCCCGATTAATCTGCCAGGCGTGCTTCGAGTGAAACGCGTGGATATTGAATGGCAGCCTATTGCGCCTGCGCTTGGTTATGCTGCTTACCGGGTACGTCCAGGCCGAGCGGGGGCCGTTATTCAGGAACGGTCCGATTTATTATCGACGCAGCCGTCGCTACCTGTGCTGGATAATGAATATTTAAGGGCGGAGCTCTTACCCAACGGAGCTTTCCATCTACATGATAAGCTCTCAAGTCTTACTTATCACGATCAGGGAGGTATTCAGGATACGGGAGACGGCGGAGACTTGTATGTCTTCAAGAACGTGGAGGGCGATATCCCAGCGATCTGGAACGATGCGGTATCTTTTGTGGAATGGACGAGAAATGATCTGTATGAGCAATGCGTTTACGAGTTTACTTGGGAGCTGCCTGAGAGCCTTGATGCCGCACAAATTAGGCGTTCTTCTCAGAGCATTCCTTGCGATTTCCGTGTGACGCTCCGGCTGGATCGGGGTTCTCGGCAGATTCAGATGAACGTTGAGCTGGAAAACCGGGTTAAGGATCATCGAATACGATTGCTGTTCCCAGGTATTGGTGCTGCCGATGATGTGCTGGCAGGCGGTCAATTTGATGTTATTCGGCGCCAGTGGGATGCGGGCAGCAGCTATCAGCGTGATGCCAATTCCCAGCCCTTCTGGAAATGGTTGGCTCCTATCCATGGAGCCGCAGGCTGCGCTATATTTGCCAAGGGGCTTCATGAATATGAAATGATAGATTCGGGCTGCACGGCAGGGATCACGATGCTAAGAGGCGTAGAAACGATTAATTTAAGGGAAGCAGCCCGGATGGAAGAGGATTTGCAGCCTAAGGGGCAGTGTCTGGGCAGTTCGGAAGTAAAGCTCGCTATTCGACCGTTCTCGCTGGATTCAGTTACGCCGACCCGTCTGTATCAGGAAGCAGAGCTATTTCATCAAGGGGTGGAGTGTAAGCTTCTGGCGCTAGATGAGGCGCGCTGGAACAAAGGAAGGGCATGGGTACAGGATACGATGCATAAAGGGGTTTTTATGGAAATCAACCCGAATGCCAACCGACCTAAGCTGCCTGCAAGCGGAAGCTACCTAAAGGTCGATGGCGAAGTCATGGTATCGGCGCTGAAGTGGTCGACAGATGGGAAGGGAGCGCTGCTGCGCGTCTATAATGTAGAGGAAGCGGATTCGCCTGTAACCGTCTCGGGAGATGGGCTGGACGGCGAGGTGAAAAGAACGAATCTGCTTGAGGAATGGCAGGAAACGCTGAAAGCGGAAATCGGACAGCTCAATGCTGTAGTAGCGGCGAAGAAGATTGTTACCTACCAGCTGCCCCAGCAGCAAAACTCTTAAGTTTGTCCTATTTTAGTCGGAATTCCTAGCCTATCCTATCATTTGGAATCCAATCAACTGGCGGCGTCAAGAGCGATCCTAAAGAATGATTCTCTCGTGCAGTAACTAAAACGTAAACATCAAGTCCAACTACTTTAAAATAATCAGAGATTCAAATTACTATAGTATATCGTTTTACACTTTCTCTGTGAGAGACCCAGCTTTCATGCTCGGGTTGCGGCTAAAAGATATAAGTATTTTTAAAGATGTAAGAAGCCTCGTCTATCTAGTATGGACGGGGCTTTCTGCGGTGATTTAAGGCGTGAAGATTCCCCAAAGGAGGCTGGTGACTGTCTTGCTGCAATGTTTAGATCGAGTGAACTCCGCTAGCTAACAAAGCCACATTTATGAAAAGTTTGCCTTCTCGGCGGTTTGATTATGTAAACAATTCTTCATTAGATATAAGCTATTTGTTTAAAAATTCGACCCCAATTAATTTAGCTGAAAAATTTCAGATATTTCATTTGAGAAGCGGATACCGCTAGTTTAGCGGGAGAAATTCCATCTATAAGAGTACTCCTAGCGGTGCGGTGCAATTAATGGCCAGCAGTCGCTTCTTCACGGAATCTTGCTGGCGTAGTGTTCATCAGCGCCCGGAAGGTCCGAGTAAAATAGTGTACCGATCCAAATCCGGTCTCCTCCGCAACCGCTTTTATAGATAGCTCGGAATGGCGAAGCAGGTGAGCGGCCTGTCGTATCCGCTGCATGCGGACATATTGCGAGTAGGATTCATATATATGCGCAGAAAAAATCCGGGATAAGTGCCGCGAGGATACATTCATATGGGAGGCAACCTTGCCAAGGGAAAGATCGTCATCGGACAAATTGTCGCGGATATAGAGCTTAGCCTGCTTGAGAATCAACGTTGAGCTGCGATAAACCGATGGTCGCTCGGCGGCCTTTCTCAGCCCAAATAAGGATACAAATGAAAAAAGAAGTGCACGGGCCAAATCAGGCAGAGAGGATTCCGGTATGGCCGGCTGGTCATCCGACCGTATTAGCAGAGAGCGCCAGAGCAGCGCAGAAGATAGATCGTCGCCATCCTGCTTGCATACGTCAGTCGTTTCGGCTAGCAGCTGGAAGGCTAAGCGCACCTCATCTGAGCATTTGCTTTCATCAAGCTCGAAGGCCACGTAAATCAGCTGCATGCCGTCAACGGACTGAATCTGGTGCGTAATATCCGGCCGCGAACAGAACAGGCTTCCTTTGCTTAACGGATAAAGTACACCGTCATCAAGATAAGTGCCCTCACCAGTTAGGACGTAACAAATTTCGAAAAAAGAATGCTTGTGCAGCGAATTGCTGAAATGCCGGGGATTCAGCCCCCAATAATGAACCGTGAATGCGGCATCTGCAGATGTAATTCGAGCGGCTTGCCTATTCAGCCTGGCTTCGCTCTCAATCCAGTGGTACAAGATACATCCTCCTTATGATGATGGCGTAAAAAGACAAAAGGTTGGCTCTATCAGCTAAAGATATGAACACGTCTACAAGTCATAATATACATAAGGTTAGCGAAACTAAAACAAATGGAGGTACTATCATGATTAAAGCACAGGATGTCGATTTTTACAACGAACAGGGTTATTTGCTGGTAAAAGGCGTGTTTAATCAAACGGAAGTTGAGGAAATGAGGTCGGCAGTTGGAAAGATCATCGACCGTGCGGCGCAGGTTCAGAAGGATACGAACCACGCGTGGCAGGGAGATTTTATGCCGAAGGAGGAGCTGAAGAAGCTTGTGCTTAAAGGTTTTCACGATGTGCAGTATCATGATGCATCTTTCATGCGGGCAATCGTCCATGCCAATATGACAGCCGTTCTATCGCAAATCATTGGTCCCAACGTTCAATTGCATCATTCCAAGATGCTGGTTAAACCGCCGGAGAATGGAGCCGCCTTTCCGATGCATCAGGATCATCCCTACTTCCCGCACGAGCAGCATACCATGCTGGCCGCCAGCGTTCATCTGGATGATGCCAATGTAGAGAACGGCTGTCTGCATGTGATTCCGGGTTCGCATAAGCAAGGTGAGATTCCTCATATCGGCAAGCATTACCTGAATGCCAAGGAATATCCGATCTCGATGGGTACGCCTTGCCCAGCAGAAGCCGGAGATGTTCTATTCTTCAACTATTTGACGATTCACGGATCACCAGCGAATCTCAGTGATCGGACACGTCGCAATGTGCTGTTCCAATACCGCAGCGCTACGGATTTCCCAACGGAAAACACACATATCAACTGGGGTCAGGGCTTGATGGTTTGCGGGGAGAACCCGAACTTCGACAATGCCAGCCCGAAATATAAGATTGAGGAATAAGCGTACGCCCAAGGAAGAATCATAAAAGCATAGAAGCATGCGATGGAAGAGTGCGGGGGAGTGTCCCCGCTCTTTTTCTTTTTGTTCTTAGGAAGTTCAATCTTATAAAGCTGGGTTAGAGAGGCTCTTAACGAAATGATTCGTTTGTTCTCGGCCCATTCAAACTAAATGCAGGCAGTGCGCAACAAGAAAAAAATCCTCCACAGCGATTCAAGATCGACGTGAAGGATTAGGTCTGCTTTTAAATGTAAACGTGCTGAATTTCATAATCGCGTTCGATCGACATGTCAATAAACTGATCATCGATTTGGATAAGAGGACGGAAAAATTCAGTAGGATGTGTCATGATAATCATGCCGCTTTCGCCGCTGACGAGGTCGATTTTTTTGCCGATAAAATTAGGCATCATATGCTTGATAAAGGTATGTGCGGTGTAGGGGTCCAGCTCTTTAAAGCTGAGACGATACAGTTCCTTAAGCACAAATAACAAATCTCTTTTCTCTTGATAGACACGCTGTGAAATCATGGCGCTGTAAATATCGACCACGGCAATAATTTTGGCTACGGGATGGATTTTATCTCCCGTTATGCCATGGGGATAGCCTGTCCCGTCATTTCGTTCATGATGCTGAAGCGCGCCAATGGCGACAAAAGGCTCATCAAATGACTTGTTAATAATTTCATGGCCATAAATCGTATGCTTCTTAACCTCTTCGTACTCTTCATTGCTTAGCCTGCCCGGCTTATTCAAGATATCGTCTTTAATCCGGCATTTGCCGATATCATGAAGAAAGCCAGCCTTGCCGATTTGGGCAGAATCTTCATCTGAATACCCGACCCAGGTGGCTAGATAATAGGACAGCATGCCTACCTGTACGGAATGCTGGTAGGTATAATCATCCTTCGTATTGAGCAGCAGCAGCATAGAAACGACATCGCGTTCCAACTGGAGATTGTTTAATAAGGGCTGAAGCATGGAGGAAACTTCAGAATCATCGATGATCCCTTGATCAGACGCTTTGGAAAATAAACTCTCGAAGCATTTGACAGCGTTTTCGTAAATGGGTTGTACGGTCGGGAGCCACTTTGGGTTGATCGTGGATTCCAGCGTGCGCTTCTCAGCTTCAGCGGCACTTCTCTCATCGATGTCGACATATTCAATTTGGTGTTGAAATAATCTTGATATCTCATGACTAAAAAGGATCGTTCCTTTGGAGAGTACATGAAGCCCATAATTGTTAAACGTATCATTGCTTAACTGGTCTCCATTTTGTAATTCTGTAACATGGACCCTCATCAAGACACCTCAATGTATTGTGATAACTAATGTACCTACAATAGTAACAATGAATGCTCAGATTGGCAATATGAGGGTATTGGAATAGCGACTAAATACCTAATATTTCAGCGGTAATAGATCTTGTTTTTCATTTGAACTTGTTAATCTACGAAAAAGGGAGCGTATTTCAATAGGACCATAGAAGAAGGTTGCAGGAATATAATTGAAGGGTGATTTGACGTCAAGCAAAATCACCCTTCAATTATAGCGGTTAAGGAATAAAAAGCTTTTAAAAATCGGTTAACTCATGGGTGGGATTCCAAGGTCCAAGCTGATGGCCCTTCCATTCGGATCCGTCTTCCCAAATCTCTTTTTTCCATATAGGCACCACTTGTTTTAAACGTTCAATTGCGTATCTGCTAGCCTCATAACAGCTGTTCCGATGGGGGGAAGACACAGCGATGACAACGCTCGTCTCGGCTAGGCCAACGACGCCTATACGATGGCTAATTGCACATAAAGCACCCTGCCATCGCTCCGCAATCTCATCGCCAATTTGCTTCATAGTTGCGATCGCCATTGGCTCATAGGCTTCATACTCGAGCCTAACTGTACGCTGTCCTTGCGTCCACTCACGGGTCGTTCCGACAAAAGCGATGGCAGCGCCATGTTCAGGAACGATCACTTTGGCAAGAACCGCATCGGAGCTGATCGCATCCGGCGTTATTACATAGCGTTCTGCTTGCTCCATAGCAGGCAACGGATGTTCCTCGCCCCCTGAAACGGGAGGCAGGAGGGCAAGCTCGTCTGAGGCGTGAAGAAGTGCATCTTCGGCAGCGTAGGCGTGATTGCACGCGATAAATGAAACATGGATGATCGCTTGATGTTCGGGATATAAGGCGGAGATAGCTGTCTTCAAATCATCTGCTTTCATCTGCCCTTCTACGCTTTCCAAGCTAATGATCTCTGTGCCTAGCCGCTCAGGCAAGCCTGCAAATAATTGGATAGTCCATTGATATGTCACGGTAGAATACCTCTCATCGTATAGGTTTAAAGCTGCTTCTAGAATATCATAATTGAAGAAAAAATGTTATGCTGATACGTAGACAGAAAGGGAGTGGGATTCATGCCGACATTGACGGATCGTTTTGGACGGGTACACGATTATTTACGCATTTCAGTAACTGATCGCTGTAATTTGCGATGTTTATATTGCATGCCTGAGGAAGGAATGGAATTCACGGAATCCGAAAACTTGCTATCTTACGACCAAATCGTAGAGGTTGTAGAGGCGGGCGCGGCTCTTGGCATTACCAAGCTGCGCATTACAGGCGGAGAACCCTTGATTCGTCCAGGATTGGACGGTTTAATTAGCAGATTGTCGGCCATTTCCGGCATTCGAGATATAGCATTAACCACTAACGGAATCTTTTTGGCGAAGCAAGCCGAAGCGCTTCGTGCAGCAGGCTTGAACCGAGTTAATATTAGCCTGGACACACTGGATTCATCTAGATTTCGTTTTATTGCAAGGCGAGGCGAACTGAAGAGAGTGATGGAGGGCATCGAAGCTGCTGCTGCTGTAGGCTTTAATCCAATTAAGCTCAACTGCGTGCTTTTGAAGGAAGTCAATGAGGATGAAATCGCTGCTTTTCTTAGGCTTGCCTATGAACAGCCTATGCATGTCAGATTTATAGAATATATGCCGATTGGCCACGCCGACGAAAACTGGAAAAAACACTATTTGTCACTCAATCGTGTATTAGAAGTAGCTGCGCAAGAGGGCTATGAGATTAGCCGAAGAACAAATGTACATGGAAACGGACCGTCTGACGATTGGCAGATGAAGGGGGCACGCGGCTCATTTGGCTTAATTCATCCCATTAGCGACCATTTTTGCAGCAACTGCAACCGTCTGCGCCTAACCGCAGACGGTTCAATAAAACCTTGTCTTTATTGGGTCGATGAACTCGATGTGAAGGAAGCCTTCGGTAAACCAGATGAAATGCAGCGCCTGCTTCTAAGAGCAATGGACATTAAACCGGAAAACCATGAAATGGCGGCTAAACTAGCGGATGGAGCACAAAGTCATGTGCCCACAGAACGGCGCATGTCACAAATAGGGGGCTGACGAGAATCATGCCAGACTTTAAAATCGACCATTTTGAGCTTGGAGTGCCTGAGGCGGAAGGTGAGGCGTTTGATCGGCATAGCTGGTATTCTGAGTGGCTGCTGCAGGCGGGCCGAGGAGAGGCCGGGATAACGCCTTCTCATTTGATCATCAAGGATCACAGCAGCAGGCAGAGGCCACCTATGGCTTTAAGCATACATTTTCTGCCCAAGATTTACGTATGAAAAAGTAAAATGTTTTGCAGCGCTCGCAATAGAGCCAGAAGGAGGCGTGCATGGATTTGACAGATAGCTTTCGTACACGAGTAGTGCTCCTTCACAGCAACGACATCCATAGCCGACTGGAGCATGCCGCGCAAATAGCCTCTTTCATTAAAGAAGAGCGGCGTACCTACGGCAGTGACCGTGTGCTTGCCGTTGACTGCGGGGATCATATGGACCGGATGCGGGTAGAAACGGAAGGCAGCGATGGGATTGTTAATGTAGAATTGTTGAATGATGCCGGCTATGAGGCGGTTACGCTGGGCAATAATGAAGGCTTAACTTATTCCTTCCAAACGATAGCGGACGCTTACGTCAACCGGGCGAATTTTGCGGTTGTTTGTGCCAATATGCAAGATGCTGCGACTGGTGAGCTGCCCGAGTGGCTGCTCCCGAATACCGTGATTGATAAAGATGGGCTGCGTATCGGGATAATTGGCGTGACAGCGGCGTTTACGGATTTTTACTCCTTGCTTGGTTGGCAGGCTAAAGATCCTATTGAAACGGTAATGGAGCAAGTGGCGGAACTGCGCTCACATGTTGACGTGCTTGTGGTCATGTCGCATCTGGGTTTGACTTCAGACCGTCTGATGGCCGAGAAGCTGTCTGGCATTGATCTTATTCTCGGGGCACACACCCATCATTTATTGGAGGAGCCGATATTGATTGGCAATACGACGATTTGCGCAGCAGGCAAGTTCGGTGAATATATCGGACGTGTGGAGATCGGCATTGATCCGTTAACTTCCCGTCCTCTGTTCCGGGCAGCCTGCATACCGACTGCAGCATTGGAGGAGAATCCAGCTGCTTCTGCTATTATTAGCCGATATCGTGAAACGGGGAAACAGCGGCTTAGCAAAGTAATTGCAACGCTCGACAAGCCGCTGCCAACTAGAGCCGATCAGGAATCTCCTCTTGCCAATTTGTTAGCCGCAGGCCTACGCCGTTGGACTGATGCCGAGATCAGCATTGTCAATACGGGGCAGCTGCTTGGTGGCCTTGCCCTTGGCGAAGTGACGGCTGGTGAATTGCATGCGTTATGCCCATCGCCAATTAATCCTTGCCTGATGACTTTAGCAGGTTCCGAAATAAGGAAAGCGCTGGAGCAGGCGCTGCTGCCGGAATTTATTCACAAGCCGATCAAAGGTTATGGCTTCCGGGGAGAAGTTCTCGGTACGCTCGCCATAGACGGCATGACTGTCACCTATGATTCCTCTCGACCGCCGCTGAGCAAGCTGATATCGGTTGAGGTAAGCGGAGATCCTTTAGCGGATGGACGTTTATATTCTGTGGGTACGATCGATATGTTCAGCTTCAAGGCAGGTTACGAGTCATTAGCGAATGCAGTTCAATTCACGTATTATTTGCCTGAATTTGTACGTGACGTGATCGCTGTTCAGTTGCAAAGTGCAGGAGCCCTTCAAGATTGTCATCGACACCGGTGGCATGACATCGCTACTTCGTAGGAAATATGGTCGGAATCGACATGAAATGTCGAAATTTTGCATAAAATGGTTGCGATTTTCGCAATTTTCCCGTACATTAACATTACGAACGGCTTTTTCCGATGTTATAGTTAGCATATCTTTTTATGGGGAAGGATCGAGAAAATGCGTTTGCTGCCATTATCGAGATGCAGGCCCGGCATGAAGCTGGCCAAGAAAATTTTCTCGCAAGAGGGTCTGGTCCTTCTTGGCGAGAACATAGAGCTGACTGAACGACTCCTATTCCGCTTGGAGCAATGCGGAATTCAATATGTTTATATAACAGATCCGAGAACAGATGACATTGTGTCTCCTTCCCTTATTAGGGAAGAAACAATGAAAACCGCACTCAAGGAAATCCGATCCAGCTTCCGAGAAATGATGGATCGCCCAAAGCGCAAGAAGGGCGTTACTTATCCATATATTGCACAGCCATTTAAGCAGATGATGAACATGATCATCGATGATTTGTCGAGTCACAAGGATGCGATGATCATGCTGATGGATATGAGCTCCGTGGATCATTATTTGTACCAGCATTCCTTGAATGTATGTGTCTATACGACATTGCTAGGCATGTCAAACGGCTACTCTAGAGAAGAGCTGACTACGCTTGGCATGGGAGCGCTGCTGCATGATATCGGTAAGACGCAGATTTCCATCGACGTGCTGAAGAAACCGGGTTCTCTCTCAAAGGAAGAGTTCGATGCGATTAAGCAGCATGCTAAGATCGGCTATGAGCTGCTAAAGGATGAACCTAATCTTCCTCTGCTGGTAGCGCACTGTGCGTTTCAGCATCATGAGCGGATTGATGGCAGCGGTTATCCGCGCGGCATCAAGGGCGACGAAATCCATGACTATGCCAAATGGATCGGGTTGGTAGATTCGTATGACGCGATGACGACAAATCGAATCTACAGCTCACCTATGCTGCCCCATCACGCAATCGAGCGGCTTTACGCAGGGACGGGAACGCTTTATGAACAGCAAATGCTCCAGCTGTTCCGAGACAAGGTGGCCATCTATCCAATTGGGATTAGTGTAAAGCTCCAAACGGGTGAGTCTGGCATCGTTTCTGATCTGAATTATTCCTATCCGCATCGGCCAATCGTTCGCGTGTTGTATAACGAAGCGGGTGAAGAGCTGAAATCACCATACGAAGTTGATCTCTCGACACAGCTTACCATGATGATCGTCAGCGTGAACGAGGACATGACGGAAGTGCAGAGAGCAGCAGGTATTTAAAGGTTTAGACGCTTAGGGGCCGCGAGGGCTCCTTTTTGCTTGTTTTTTTACCGTTTTATTTGCTTCCTTTGCAGCCTAGGATTACAATAAAAACAGAATGATTCATTCCAGATCATAAGTCAGGTGCTGAAGAAAAATGAACACAATCGATATGCAACAAACAACAAGACCGCTTTCTGTGCTGTCGCCGACGAATGATCCGTGGGATCCAATTCGGTCGCTCCAGCAATATGGAAGACATCGTCTAACAAGTGTTGAGATGACAGTCACCAACCTTTGCAATATGCGCTGTGAGCATTGCGCCGTAGGAGATACGCTTGTAATCTCAGAGCCTGCCAAGCTGCCGCTTAAGCAGATGCTGGACCGGCTGGATGAGGTTGAACATTTGGAAACGATTAGCATTACGGGCGGCGAGCCTACTTTCTCCGACCGTACGGTACGCGATTATATGGTTCCTCTGCTTCAATACGCACGCAGCCGCGGCATTCGTTCCCAAATTAACTCGAATGTGACGCTTCCATACAAACGGTACGAGCAACTAGCCCCTTATCTCGATGTTATGCATATTTCGTTTAACTACACATCGCCGGAGGATTTCCATCAAATTGGATTTGCGAAAGCGGGTCATCATGTGTCGCTTGAAGCGGCAACCAAGCTGTACGACCGCATGATTGAAAATGCTCGGCGTTTAAGCGAAACGGGCGTGCTCGTATCGGCGGAATCTATGATTAATTATAGGACATACGACAAAATCGATGAGATTCATAAGCTTATCGTAGATATGGGCTGTCAGCGTCATGAAGTGCATCCGATGTACCCGAGCTCCTTCGCGAAGGATTTGCCCGTGCTCTCTCGCGAGCAGATGCTTAGTGCGATCGATCGGCTTCTTAAGGCAAGAGATCAATCGATATGGATGCTCTTTGGTACTTTGCCTTTCTATCATTGCAGCAGCAGTAAAGAAGAGCGGGAGCTACTGCGGAGATTATCGCAAGAGCCAAATGTGACGGTTCGCAACGATCCGGATGGCCGCAATCGGCTTAATGTCAACTTATTTACTGGCGATGTGTACGTAACGGACTTCTCGGATGTGCCTGCCTTTGGCAACATCGGTTCTGCGAAGCTGGAGGAGCTATTCGACAAGTGGTTGGAGCATTCCCTTGCTCAGAGCGTGAATTGCCATTGTCCGGCAGCCTCATGCTGTGGACCGAATCTGCTGGTCAAGGATATGTACTATAAAGAGGTCAACTTTCACGAACGCAGTGCTGTGCTTGATTAAAGCACGAGAAAGCTTAGGTTTAAGAGCAGCTTAATTTGCATATACAGTAATAGAGAGGAGGAGAAGATAGTGTCGATCAAGACCGTTATTTTTGTTGCATTAGGATTGCTGCTGCTCTATTTGTTTTTTACAGTCGGAGCACCTTTCTTGCTTGCGCTTGTGGTAGCTATTTTTCTAGAACCGCTTAATCAACTGTTTATGAAAAGATTTCGAATGAACAGGCTTGTTTCGGCTACGATATCAAGCAGTCTGTTTACTATTATTCTTATAGGGCTCATTGCCTTGCTGGGCGTCAAAATCGTTGCGGAACTCGTTGCCTTTTTCAAGAAAGTACCGAACTACTTCGAGGATGCTAATGGCATGGTAGACGATTTAATGGTGAAAGCCCAATCGCTCTATCAAAATCTGCCGCCAGATACGATAGATACGTTAGAGAAATGGTTAATGGAGCTAACGAGCACACTGACGAAAATGGTAGGAACCTTATCCAATTCGGTCATCGCATTTGCTTCTGGCATTCCGGGTATGTTTATCTTCTTTATTGTCTTTTTGGTAGCCGTCTACATGATGAGTTTCAGCCTAAATACGATGAAGGCAACCGTTTTGTCTTTATTTGAGGAGAAATCACAGCCTCAGGTAAACGCATTGCTGAATAACCTCAAAAAATCGATATTCGGTTTCCTCCGCTCTCAGTTTATTTTAAGTGCGCTCACCTATATCATTTCACTCATCGGTCTGCTGATACTAAACGTCAAATATCCGCTAGCCATTGCGCTGCTGATCATTATCGTCGATATTATGCCCATTCTTGGAACGGGCTCAGTGCTCGTGCCTTGGGGAACATACCTATTGCTGACCGGGGATACATACGTGGGTGTTGGATTGTTTGTCTTGTTCCTTGTCATTACCGTATTTCGCCGTATTGTCGAGCCGAAAATTCTTGGCGATTCCGTTGGCATCGGCTCGCTTTCAGCGCTTGTCAGTTTATACGTAGGGTTTAAACTGGTCGGTGTTATCGGTGTGTTTATTGGTCCATTAGTTGTCATCATTTATATGGCGGCACGCAAGGCAGGTTTATTCCAGATGAAATTCAAATTATAGCCTCTTGGTGCCCTGTCAAAGAGAATGGCCAAAGCGTATGATACTGCAAAATAGCAGTTCATATAGGAGGCATTAGAATCAATGGCACCAACGAGAGTAGCAATTGTCACCCCGGGTTCATTTCCTATCCCATCTTCAGGGAGCAGCTCAGTAGAGCGGGTGGTGGAAAAGTTTGCTCCGCTGCTGAAGCCATATGCGGAACCCCGGATTTTCGGAAGATTAAGCAAGCGGCTGCCCCGCCTGGGACAGTTTAATGGCGTTGTTTGTGAACGGTTTTCAGCCGGCAGCAAGCAGCGCTATATTTATGAGGTAGGACAGGCGGTTAAACGATTTTCGCCTCATGTCATTGATGTGGAGAACCGACCGCAATTCGTGCTGACGATGAAGCAAATGAATCCAGGCAAGCGTGTATGGCTTTATTTACATTCCTCCACCTTTATTTCCCCTTCTTATATTTCGCCTGCCAAGCTGCATCAATGCTTTAAGGCGGCGGATAAAATTATTGTCAACAGCGAGTTCCTCAGAAGAATTGTTGTATCTAAAGCTCCTGAGACAGCTTCAAAGGTCCGTGTCATTTATCCAGGGGTTGAAACCGCACGTTTTCCTTCTCAATTTTCGGTTGAAGGTGCTGCAACACGGGAGAGGCTGCGTAAAAAGAGAGGCCTTCATGGCAAAAAAGTCGTCCTATTCATCGGTAGGCTGATCCCTCTTAAGGGAGTACATCACCTGCTAAATATTGTGCCGCAACTTGCCAAGAGCCACCCGGAGCTCATGGTCGTTATCGTCGGAAGTCCTTTTTACGGCTCGCATCGCAAAACCGCTTATGCCCGCAAGCTTGAGAGGCTCGGACGCAAAAGTCCTGGACATGTACGGTTTGTTCCCTATGTTCCGCACTCGGAGGTGCCTAGCTGGATGCTCTCTGCGGATATAGCGGTCGTTCCATCCGGACAGCGCGAGGCGTTTGGGCTCGTAAATGTGGAAGCCATGTCTTGCGGCGTTCCTGTCATTGCAACGCGGGCGGGCGGTATGAAGGAGATTATAAGAAACGGTGAGACGGGTTATTTGGTTAATCCAAAACGAGTTGAACCTGAGCTGAGGGAGAGGTTGAATCTGCTGCTTCACGATAAGCAGCTGCGGCAGAAACTGGGCAGACGCAGCAGGGAGCGGGTGGAGCAGACGTTCACCTGGAGGCATACCGCCGATCGCTGGATTAAGCTGCTCAAGGAAAGCAGCTTATAGTGGGGAGGCTATTTGAATGCAGCATAGTGCTAGTTAGCTGAATCCTCAGTTGATAGGGAAAGTTAAGCACTACTATATCGTTCTCAGCATGATCAGAACGTGCTGCGCGCTTGACGACACTTTTCGACCGCCCCTTTGCCGGGAAACGGATACCCGCCTCTTGCAGAGGACGGTGAAGCCGTTTCTTCTTGTGTTCTTTTTTTGCTGTCGCTTATAAGAGCGGAGGGAGGTAGCACTATTTATAGTAAATTGTTCCTACTTGTCATTGGAATGACTTATTTATTTCATTGAAAAACAAATTAAAATCTGCTATATTGAAAACGAGAATCGTTATCAGTGTAGCGGGTTTTTTTATGTCTTGAAAGTTCTCTATCATCCGGAACATGGAAATGAGCGATTTGTCCCGGTGCTAATTCATCCCAAGTATACATACAGAAAGGTAGTTAAACGATGTCTTCTCCATTGAACGCAAAAGCGCTGGCTGGTACGAAGCTGCGCACACGGCCCCTTACGGCCACCATCATTTTATTTGGAGGGATTGCTGCGCTTATTTTGTCCCTGGCTGTTTCTATTTCGGTCGGCGCGGCGGACATAAGCCTCTCTACCGTTTGGGAAGCTGTCTTCCACTTTAACACGGATAATATTCAACATCAGATCATTAAAGAGCTTCGGATGCCGCGTGCCATTGCTGCCGCCCTAGTCGGAGCTGCATTTGCCGTATCAGGCTCCGTCATGCAAGGTATGACTCGGAATCCTCTGGCAGATTCCAGCTTGCTTGGCATTAACGCAGGCGCAGGCTTTATGCTGGCTCTTTGTTTTGCTTTTTTTCCGTCCATATCCTATCTTGGACTCATGTTTGTTTGTTTTCTCGGTGCAGCAGTTTCGATGGGACTTGTATACGGTATCGGCTCGCTGGCCAAGGGGGGCTTAACCCCGGTTCGTCTCACGCTAGCTGGAGCAGCTGTAGGTGCTCTATTGCTTGCCATTACGGAAGGTATTGCAATCTATTTTAAAATCGGCCAAGATTTGGCTTTCTGGTATGCTGGTGGCGTAGCAGGTACAAAATGGCTGCAAATCCAAATCGTTTCACCATGGGTGATTGGTGGCTTGCTAGCTGCAATGGTTTTATCCCGTTCGATAACGCTGCTGAGCTTAGGCGATGACGTTGCTGCGGGGCTTGGTCAACGAACAGGACTCGTCAAAGCTGCAGGTGTCATTATCGTCTTGCTGCTCGCGGGTACGGCTGTATCTGCCGTTGGCTCCATTGGCTTCGTTGGCTTGATTATTCCGCATATCTCCCGTTTTCTTGTTGGGGTAGACTACCGCTGGATTATTCCTTGTTCGGCCGTTCTCGGGAGCCTGCTCATGGTGCTGGCTGATATTGGCGGGCGTATTATTAATCCGCCGCAGGAAGTAGCTATTGGTGTGATCATCGCTGTACTCGGTGTGCCGTTCTTCCTCTATCTTGTTACGAAAATGAAGGGGGAATAGGCATGGATACCTTATATATAACCGCTTCCGAGCAGCGTAGAAGAAAGCGTGCAGTTCTTGTTATGTCCGTGCTCAGCGCATTGATCGTTATTTCTTTCATCATTAGTATGAATACGGGCTATATCCGTTTAGCACCGCTCGATGTATTCAAAACTTTATTTGGTTACGGTACTGCCAAGCAAGAGCTGATTCTCTTTGATTTTCGGCTGCCGCGTATCGTCATTTCTATCCTAATTGGTGCAGGCTTTGCTGTATCTGGCTGTATTATTCAAGGATTGTCACGAAATCCACTTGCCGATCCGGGATTGCTTGGAATTAACGCGGGGGCAGGTCTTGCCGTTATTATGTTTATTTCTTTCTACCCGACCACGCAAAAAGGTTCCATCTTTCTTATGCCGTTTCTTGCGATGATTGGCGCTTCACTTACTGCATTGCTTATATTCATTCTCTCGTATAAACGGCATCGGGGTTTATTGCCGACAAGGATGATCCTTGTTGGTATCGCTGTAGCGGCTGGTATCGGCGCGGCCATGCAAATTTTAATTTTGCGTCTGACGCCTGAAAAATATCAATTTTTCGCCGTATGGATGGCTGGAAGCATTTGGGGAACGAACTGGAAGTATGTACTCGCCCTGCTGCCATGGCTCATTGTTATTTTTCCATTCGTAATGTATAAGGCGAAAGCCTTGAATGCGTTGAACTTGGGCGATCAAATGGCCGTTGGCCTAGGCGCCGAAGTGAACAAAGAAAGAGCGTGGCTGCTTGCGGCTGCTGTCGGGTTAGCAGGTTCTTGCGTCGCTGTAGGCGGCGGTATTGGTTTCGTCGGGCTAATCGCGCCGCATTTGGCCAGAAGGCTTGTAGGTCCGCAGCATCAGGCGCTCATTCCAGCATCGGCTTTCGTTGGCGGTTTGCTCGTTATCGTAGCGGATACGCTGGCACGCTGGGCATTCCAGCCTAATGAAATTCCGACAGGTATCGTCGTTGCAGTTATTGGTGCGCCGTACTTCTTATACTTATTATCAAGATCGAAATAACTCATACGGATCTTTATTTAAAACCGCGGGAGCAGTGCGCTCCTGCGGTTTTTTGGTCTGTTGCCAAAGGTGTGAACGGATAAATGTCATCCTTGCCAGTAGCGAGCCCATGGGTATGTGCATATATTGCCTATGACATTTCAGGTGGGAGAAGGAGAGGACTATGACGAAAAGCAGAAAAGGGAAGAGCCCGAAGGGGCGAAAGCCGCTTTTTTATGTTGATAATCCGAATGCTTCCGAGTTAAAGTGGCTGGATGATTTGAATAGGAGAAAAGCTGAGGCGCAATTGAATGCAGCTAAATCATCCTTAAGAAAAGCGGATGAAGAGAAACCAATGGTGAATATTAATGCCGTTATGACTGTTCTCGAACCGCCATTGGAGTTGGCCGAGGATGAGTTGGCCGAGGATGAGGTGGTCGTCGACGAATTGGCCTCCGTTGAGCAGGAGGAACAGGCTCCCATTGTTGAGCTGGTGGAAGAGATTGAGTTGTTTAGCTTAGAGGAAAAGCTGGAGAAAATCGAAGAAAAGAAAGAACCTGAAGGACCAGCGGGATTCATATACACCGATGATTTAGTTGATTTGGCAGTTACGGCAGAGAAAATTGCACCTGGGTCAATTGACAGTACTAAATTGGCAGCAGGCAGCGTGCAGGCAGAGGCGTTGGCGGATTATGCCATTCGGAGCATTCATTTGGGAGATGGATCAGTTAACTCGCTCAAAATCGCTAACGAATCGATTACAGGTGAGCATTTAATAAGTAATGCAATATCCGGTGATAAACTGCTGGATCATTCCATTACCGGCAACAAGCTTCATGACGGCAGCATCACCTCAGAGAAGCTGGCTGATCGAACGATCAGTACGGATAAACTTGCTGAAGGCTCTATTGAATCGAAGCATTTGAAGTCATTTCTCGTTACGACGGAGCTGCTTGCCGACCATTCCATTACCGCTGAAAAAATCAAAAGCGGGACGATTCGGACAGACAATTTGGCTAATGACATTATTAAAAATTCTAAGCTTGCAGAAGGAGCTATCTCGGAATCTAAAATTCGCAATGGCGCCGTTACCAGTGAGAAAATCGCAGCTGATTCCATAACCTCCGAGCACTTGAAACCGGGCGTTTTATTAGCTGAGCACGTGGCAGTTGGTGAAATTCAGGGGAAGCATTTGGCCCTAGGAGAAATCGAAGCCATTCATCTGGCAGAAGGAGCCATCGGAACAAGAGAACTGCAGGCAAAGGCAGTCAAGGCCGAACAATTAGCGGACGAATCGGTGTCTTCATCACACCTGCAGTTAGCATCCATTCTCGGCACGCACATCAGCGCAGGGCAAATCACAAGCGACCATCTCGCTGAGCTTTCAGTCAACTCTTCGAAGCTTGCCGATCAATCCGTATCTACGATTAAGCTGGTTGATCATTCCATCACCTTATCAAAGCTGTCCGATCAAAGCGTAAATGCCCAAAAGCTTGCCAATGAGTCGGTGCTGAACCGCCATTTGGGGCCAGTCAGCATCACTTCTGACAAAATCGCAGAAGCACAGATTTTGTTTTCGCATTTGGCAGCTGATGCTGTAAATACAAAACATATCGCCAAAAACGCCATCACGGGTGGACATCTGAAAAATGGAATTATCGATAAGGAGAAGCTAGCTCCAGGCGCGGTGGAAGAAGAGCATATTGGAATTGAGGCAGTAGGCATGGCTCAACTGGCCGAAGGTTCTGTTTCAAGAAGCAAGCTCACCGATGGTGCAGTCGACGGCAGCATTTTGGCGAATGGTTCGATTGAAACGCGGCATTTGAAGGATGAGATTGTTACCTTTCAGAAGCTGGCGCCTGAAGCATTAAGGTCCTATCATTTCTCAGCAGGCGCGATAACAGAGGACGCCATTTCAGATGAAGCGGTGAGCGGCGCACATTTGAAGCCTGGCATCATTGAGAGGCGACATCTCGCGCTGGATGCTGTTGATAATGATAAGCTTCAGGATAGTTCTGTTACGAGCAACAAGCTGGCCCAAGGAGCTGTGACGGAGCGGTATATCGCTCCGGGAGCCGTATTCTCGCATCACTTGGCTGATCATGTCGTGAACTCGCTCAAACTGTCGCCGGAGTCGGTTACGACGGATAAGTTGACCGATTTAGGCGTTTCTACCGCTAAGCTTGCCGATGGAAGCGTCACAAGCATAAAGCTTGCGCCGCAGGCAGTCTCCGCTGCCCATATCGCAAAAAAATCAATAGCTGCCGAGCATATTCAAACGGCATCTATCGGTTCAGAACATATTGAACCGCAAGCTATTACTGCCAGCCATCTCACAGAGCAATCGGTTGTCACCGAAGCGCTGCAGGACGGCTCGGTTACACCAGCGAAGCTTGCTTTCGGCTCAGTACAGTCGAAGCAGATTGCTGATGAGGCCGTTCACAGCCGGCATTTGGCTACAGCTTCTGTACTTGGCATTCATTTGGGACAGAGCAGCGTGCACAATGCCCATCTGGCGGATGAATCCATTACTTCGGAGAAGCTCAGCGTGGGGAGTGTTGGAACTGTACAACTGAAAAATGGTTCTGTGGGAGCTGAGGCGCTCCAGCATGGATCTATTTCAGAGGCGCATATTGCTGCTGGAGCGGTTACGAACGACAAGATTGCTAATTTGTCCGTCAGCTCAAAGCAGCTTCAACCCAAATCCGTTAATGCAGCTCATTTGACAGTAGGCAGCATTGGAGAAGATGCGCTGCAGAACGAGGTGGTCACGCGAGATAAGCTTGCACACGATTCCGTTTCCAGCGAGCATGTGCAATTGGAGTCACTTGCGGGTAAGCATCTTAAATCGGATACGATTCAGGGATACCATATCCGTAAAGGCACCATTACGTTTGCGCATTTAGCAAGCGACGTGCTTTCTTTCGAAAAGGTAGCCGATGAAACAATTATGGGCAGCAAGCTTAAGCAGGGCTCCGTTAGCAGCAAGCAATTATCCGCTAACAGTATTCGGACCGAGCAGCTTGACGATGGAGCGGTAACGCGTGAGAAGCTTGTGGCAGATGTGATTGGAAGCGAGCAAATTGAAGCAGGATCTGTAGGAACGAATCACCTGTCCGTTGGAAGCGTGACGTCGGCGAAGCTAACTGATGGCTGTGTTGGAACAGATCAGTTGGCGACCGGAAGTGTGACGTCAGCGAAGATAGTTGAAGGCAGCGTAGGAACTGATCAGCTAGCGGTTGGAAGCGTGACGATGGCTAAACTAGCTGTTGGGAGCATAGGATCGGAACAGCTGTCGGCAGGAAGCGTGACGACGGAGAAGCTAGCGGAAAGCAGCATAGGAACGGGTCAGTTGGCGAACGGAAGCGTGACGTCGGCGAAGCTAACTGGTGGAAGCGTAGGAACGGAACAGTTAGTAGACGGAAGCGTGACGACGGAGAAGCTAGCCGGAGGCAGTGTAGGAACAGAACAGTTAGCAGGCGGAAGCGTAACGTCAGAGAAGATAGCTGAAAACAGCGTAGGAACAGATCAGTTAGCAAGCAGAAGCGTGACGACGGAGAAGTTAGCGGAAGACAGCATAGAAACGGAACTGTTAGCAGACGGAAGCGTAACGTCAGAGAAGATAGCTGAAAACAGCGTAGGAACAGTTCAATTAGCAAGCGGAAGCGTGACAGCGGAGAAGCTAGCGGAAGGCAGCGTAGGAACGGAACAGCTGTCAGCAGGAAGCGTAACGTCAGAGAAGTTAGCAAATGACAGCGTAGGAACGGATCAGATAGCAACTGGAAGTGTGACGACGGAGAAATTAGCTGGCGGAAGCGTAAGAACGGAACAGTTGTCGTCAGGAAGCGTGACGGCATCGAAGCTAGCGGAAGGCAGCGTAGGAACGGTCCAGCTCGCGTCCGGAAGCGTGACGTCCGCGAAGCTAGCTGGAGGCAGCGTAGGAACGGAACAGCTGTTGTCTGGGAGCGTGACGTCCGCGAAGCTAGCGGAAAGAAGCGTAGCAACGGATAAGCTCGCGACCGGAAGCGTAACGTCAGAGAAGATAGCTGAAAACAGCGTAGGAACAGATCAGTTAGCAAGTGGAAGTGTGACGGCATCGAAGCTAGCGGAAGGCAGCGTAGGAACGGATCAGCTTGCAACTGGAAGCGTGACGTCCGTAAAGCTAGCTGGCGGAAGCGTAGGAACGGATCAACTGTTAGCAGGTAGTGTGACATCCGCGAAGTTAGCTGGCGGAAGTGTAGGAACGGATCAACTGTCAGCAGAAAGCGTAACGTCGGCGAAGCTAGCTGGCGGAAGCGTAGGAACGGAACAGCTGTCGTTAGGAAGCGTGACGGCATCGAAGATAGCGGAAAGCAGTGTAGGAACGGAACAATTGGTGACTGGAAGCGTGACGTCGGCGAAGCTAGCTGGTGGAAGCGTAGCAACAGAGCATTTGTCGTCGGGAAGCGTGACTGCGGAAAAGCTGGCTGAAAACAGCGTAGGAACGGAACAGCTGTCGTCAGGAAGCGTGACATCTGTGAAGCTAGTTGGTGGAAGCGTAGGAACGGATCAACTGGCAGCAGGAAGCGTAACATCCGCGAAGCTAGCTGGTGGAAGCGTAGGGACGGAACAGCTCGCAACTGGAAGCGTGACGACGGAGAAGTTAGCCGAAGGCAGCGTAGGAACCGATCAATTGGAGACTGGATGCGTGACAACTGGGAAGCTAGCAGAAGACAGCGTAGGAACGGACCAGTTGACGGCAGGAAGCGTGACGGCGGAGAAGCTGGCGGAAGGCAGCGTAGGAACGGAACAGCTCGCGACCGGAAGTGTGACGTCGGTGAAGCTAGCTGTCGGAAGCGTAGGGATGGAGCAGTTGTCGGCAAGGAGTGTGACGGCATCAAAGCTAGCCGAAGGCAGCGTAGGAACGGAACAGTTGGTGACTGGAAGCGTGACGGCATCGAAGCTAGCCGGTGGAAGCGTAGGAACGGAACAGCTGTCGTCAGGAAGCGTGACGTTGGCGAAGCTGGCTGCAAACAGCGTAGGTCCGGAACAGTTAGTGGATGGAAGCGTGACGTCGGCGAAGCTGGCTGCAAACAGCGTAGGTCCGGAACAGTTAGTGGATGGAAGCGTGACGTCGGCGAAGCTGGCTGCAAACAGCGTAGGTCCGGAACAGTTAGTGGATGGAAGCGTGACGACGGCGAAGCTGGCTGCAAACAGCGTAGGAACGGATCAGTTGGTGGATGGAAGCGTAACGTCAGCGAAGCTGGCTGCAAACAGCGTGGGATCGGATCAGTTAGTCAATGGAAGCGTGACGTCGGCGAAGCTGGCTGCAAACAGCGTAGGTCCGGAACAGTTAGTGGATGGAAGCGTGACGTCGGCGAAGCTGGCTGCAAACAGCGTAGGACCGGAACAGTTAGTGGATGGAAGCGTGACGTCGGCGAAGCTGGCTGCAAACAGCGTAGGACCGGAACAGTTGGTGGATGGAAGCGTAACGTCGGCGAAGCTGGCTGCAAACAGCGTGGGACCGGAACAGTTAGTGGATGGAAGTGTGACGTCGGCGAAGCTGGCTGCAAACAGCGTGGGACCGGAACAGTTAGTGGATGGAAGCGTGACGTCGGCGAAGCTGGCTGCAAACAGCGTAGGAACGGAGCACATTGCTCCGGGCAGCATAACGGCTGATAAGCTCGCAGCCGGTTTGCTTCCTGATTATTCTGCGTTTGGTGCCATATCGACATCAACGACACCCTTAGCTGATAACTCGATTTCTGGAAGACATATTCAGCAGCAGTCTATCGAGCTTTCGGCGCTGCGTTTTGCTCCAGTCATTGCAAGCTCAGTTAGCGGAGTCGTTATGCAGCAGTTTGGCTTGACGCCATATAGTTTTGCGGTTCAAGCAGAGCAGATCGAGTTGATCATCGCATTCGATGAGCCTTTTGTTGACAACCGTTATGTCTTAACTGTGACAACAGATAATCCGGCTTGTTATGCTGTCGTTCATTCGAAGGCTGCAGATAAAGCAGCTATCATCATCATTCGAACACGGATTAGCCAGGAGCCAAGAGGTAATATTAACTGGATTGCTATCGGTAAAGTATAAAATATGAGCAGGAAGCCGCTTTGCAATGTCTTTAATGACCCTGCGAAGCGGCTATTTGCTATTGTGGTTAGGCAACCGCACACCTAAAGAATGTCTTACTTGCGCAGTGATCAATACGCAGAGTTTTCGGGTTCAACTTATACAGGAAGACGGCCATATCCAACTCTATTAGTAAATACGGAACTGTCTTGCAAATTAACTAATGGATTTCGCTATAAGCGGTACGCTCGCCGTTGCGGATATTACTATCCTACATAGGATATGATGTTGAACTATATGATCATCTGACAGATTGGAGAGATTAGAGATGAGACGCAAAAAAAGGCCGACCCGACGTCTCAAAAGCAATGTTGGCTTGCAGAATAACACTCAAAAGCGGTTAGAGCGATACAGGCTTGGCCTAAATGATGGCTACCGGGAAGGGTTGCAGGCAGGAATGGAAAGCTACGAGGGTTATTTTGAGGGAACGAGTATCATTATCCCAAGCTATAACCAGTTGGAAGCAGTTAAGACCTCTATCGAAAACATTATGGACCATACGGATTTGCCTTATGAGATCATCGTCATCGACAATGGCTCAAGCGATGGTTTGGAGCATTACTTGAAGCAATTGGACGGGCAAGTGCGTTATCGTATTTTATCGGAGTCGATAGGCTTCGTAGGCGCGGCAAACCGGGGTTTTATGATGGCAAAGGGGACGACAATACTGCTTCTAAACAGTTGTATTCATCCTACTGAAAATTGGCTCGACAATTTGCTTCAATGCTTGAATAGCGAGCTCAGCATCGGTTTGGTCGGTCCAGTATCCAACCATCTCAGCGGCAGTCAACGTCTAGAATTGCAATATGAGGATTTGGTTGATATGCATGAGTTTGCGAGAGTCAATAACCAAAGTGATTCTTCCAAGTGGCATGAAGCTGAGCATTTATCCTATAGCTGCCTGCTTATGCGCCGTGACCTGCTTGAGAGAGTTGGTTATTGGGATGAAGGATGTCAGGATGCAGCACTTGCGGCAGAGGATTATAGCTTGCGAGTAAAATTACAGGGTTACTCTATGGTTTATGCTCGGGACGCATATGTTCATAGTGATGAGGAACAACCAGCCGTTATAGAAATTTCCGGTTCTAGTTCTTATTTCACTAGCAAATGGAATGGGCTGAATGAGAGGATCACTGATATGGATAATATAGCTGAGTCTCATCAGTTTCTAATTAGACCATTCCAAGAGGGAAACAACCATTCTCTTGGCGAAGCGGCTTTTTATCCTCGTGGAATGGTCGTGAAGGGGTTAGGAAGTACCCTTTACTGGATTGAAGACAATGTTAGAAGACCCATTTCAGGAGTCTGGAATGATCCGGTTATCTCATTATCTCAGCTTGATATATGGCACTGGAAGGTTGGCGAATCCATTGAGGTTTCATCACTGCAAGAGCACCTTGCCAATCAAAGCAGCATAGAAAACTTAGCCGTACCAAGCGGATGCATTGGCATAGGGCCTGACAAGAAAAGCTACTACCTGGAAAATGGAAGCAAACGTCCGATTTTGAGCAAGCTAGCTGCAGAGAGCTGGGGTTTGCAGATGCAAAGCCAGGTATTTCTCTCGGAAGAAGAGCTATTTGCTTTGCCGGACGGGCTGCCGATTATTGCGCCAATTAAGCTATACCAGGCTTTATAGCCTTTATTTAAGTACCATCACTGCGTAGGGCGCATATGCTATAGGAGCAAAGGGGAAGAGTGCCGTGCAAAATATGATAACTGAAATTATGCAGCATATGTCCCATGCCAATGAGCAAATGGCGCGAGTGCTGGAGGCTGAGCGCCATGTCGCAGTTCGTTTGTCCGAGATTGTGCTGGCGCTGCCGGATGAGCATCCCAATTTTGGAGGTGTGTCTGGGCTTATGGAAAACACACAGGCAGTGGGGCAAAATATCATTGCATATCTAAATAGCATTGCCGATTTCCAAGAAACAATGGCTTCTCAACTCACTTATGTCGTTAGGGAGTTAAGGGAAGCGGATGCAGAAGAATGATCTGCTTATAAGGAGGCTTGATTGGCAATGAATCGCGAACAAGCGTATATGCGTATGCTCAGCTCAACAGCTAATATGCAATGGAATATTGCCGTCATGCTCGAAGCGAAAGCAGCCGAGGCCGAGAAAATGAGAGGCTGGATATGCAATCATGTGCACAGCCACAGCTTTAATACGCAGGAGACGCAGCTTGGGCAGTCGCTTCAAATGCATGATCAGATCATCGAGGTTATTGACGGCATTTCTAAACTCAATCAGGGTATTGTGTCTATTATGAAGGCTGTACTTCAGCAAGAGGATGATGAATCGGAGAACTTTGGGGATTCGCTGCCAACGCTTGGCAAAGGCTTCTCCTTAGGTGACAAAAACTAATGGACAGCAGGATTACGGAAAAAGAGGCTAAAATAGCCATATTAGCTTCACTCGCAAGAAGCCAGCAGGCACTGGCACGCATTCTGGAGAGTGTTGCCGATGTCGTTGATTGTTCTCCAGAAGGAGCGAGGCTGCTGCGTGATAACGTAAGTTCTCTTACTGCCATGCAGGAAACGATCGCTGAAGCGTCGACGAGTCTTCATTGGCACAGGCGTGTCAGATACAAAGGCAAGCCTTCGCCCCCTTGGCTTCAGCCGAAGCTAATGATATACAGTAACCAGCCCATAGGAGGCGATACAGCTGCTGAGCAATAGGAAAAAAAACGCCACCGGTGCAGGGGAACAAACGAAAGGATCGCGTAAGCGAATCGGCCGAAGAGGCGCTGCGGCAAAAAAGACGCTTTTGCGCCGAAAACCGATGCACAGAAAGCGTCTTACTCAGAAAGAAAACGAGCAGGCTGAGCTTGGTCAAACCTTTAATGACGGCTATAATACGGGCTTCGCCAAAGGCTTCGAAGATGGGCATCAGTCTGCGTATGAGAATAAACCTTAAAATGAATAAACAACATAGAGCCCTTTGTCTTACATCGGTTCCTAGCGGAGCAAAAACGATTGGATATAGGGATTATTGGCGCTTGGCAGGCAAAGACCAGCGCAGGATGACACCAGCCTGAGTCAGACCGCCTCCGAAGCCGTAAAGCAGCAAGAGCTGTCCTGGCGTAACTCTGCCTGCTCTAACTGCTTCGTCAATGGCCAGTGGAATGGAAGCAGCAGAGGTGTTGCCATACTGCTGAATGCTCGATAAGGTCTGCTCCAGAGTGAATCCTGTTCTCTCGCAGAGCGATTCAATGATGCGCATATTAGCGCTGTGTGGGATAAACCAGTCGATTTGCTCGGGAAGCAAGCCGCTATTCTCCATCAACTGCTGCACGCCCTCGGCGACGTGGCTTACGGCCCACCGGTAAACTTCCCGGCCATTTTGTACGATAAGTCCATTCATTTGGATAGGATGTCCGCTTATTGCTGATGCTAAGCTGCTGCGATAAAGCAGATGACCACGAGAACCATCAGTTTTGGAATATACGGCAGCAATGTCGCCTGTCCCCTCAGAGGAGGCTTCCATCAGAAATGCGCCTGCGCCGTCACCAAACAGAATGCAGGTCGTACGGTCCGTATAATCGGTAATTTTGGACAAGGTTTCCGCACCAATAACCAATATTTTACGATGGACTCCCGATAGAAGTAATCCATTCGCTAGCTGTATAGCTGCGGCAAATCCGGCACAAGCAGCCTGAATGTCTGCTGCGCCAGTACTCAGAATGCCGAAGTGAGCCTGCACCTGCGAAGCTACGCTCGGAAATACCGAATCAGGCGTCGAAGTAGCCACAATAATGTAATCGACATCCGCTACAGTTACCTCGTAACGATCGATCATATTCTGAACGGCTGCGAAGCAGAGGTCGCTGGTGAACTGCTCATTCAATGCGATGTGGCGTTCCTTGATTCCTGTTCGCTGCACGATCCATTCATCGTTGGTATCCACCAGCTCCTCCAAATCCGAATTGGATAATATACGCTCGGGAACATACGTGCCAATTGCAGTGATAACAGCATTGGATTGCATTGTGCTTATCCTTTTTTCGTTCATCGCAGCACACTTCCTCTCATAATTAGTACCAAGTACTAGTATCTGATACCAATTTACTTCAAACCACTGTCTTTGTCAATCCGATGAATAGCAGACCGCCAAAACGCAAACGCTAAGTAAGGGTCCGAAGCCTACGATAAGATAAGGTTGGAGGGTAGCTAAATGCGCAAACAGATCGCAGCTTTGTCTGCTGGTATTTTGCTAAGCACGTTGCTGGCAGGCTGCATGGAAAATCACGGGGAGCTTGGGAATAAAGACATCCGTTCAAACAGTATACGATATGACGCGAATGGCAATTTATTAAAAGATAAACGATTTGCGGATGATCAAATGAACGAGCAGAACCGGATTAATGGTCGTCGATTGAACAATAATAATGTCATTGGCTCGCACAAAAATTACCGGATGGAAATGAGCGAGAGCATTGCCAAGCAAATTACGGATTTGCATTCAGTAAAGTCATCCTATGTCATGCTGACGGACCATAATGCTTATGTTGCTGTTTCTTTGGATGAGGATGAGCCTAAGCTCGACGCCCGAATGATGAGCAGGACCAACAGCGGTTATATGGGCAAGGAAGGTACTGCAACCAGTAGGCGAATGAGCAGTTTATCGACGGGACAGCACATGCTTACAAGTGAAATGAAGGATGAAATTGCAAATGAGGTGCGTCGTTTAAAGCCAGGAGTCGAGCATGTTTATGTTTCCGCGAATCCTGACTTTGTCGGACGAATGAATGCCTATATGAATGATGTAAAGCTTGGGCATCCGATTCAAGGTTTTATCGCAGAGTTCAATGCAATGACCGAACGTATCTTCCCTGCCCAATCGGGCGAAGATAACATGGAGGGCAGAAGCATTAAGGATACAAGAATGATTTATGATTGAAATTAGAGCATCTTATTATGAAGCCGAGCTCAGGGGTCATGTGTCCCTGGGCTCGTTTATCTACTAACGGTCTATCTCACATTGCATAGATACATATAAATAGACAGATAATAGGGTTTCCTATGAAACCAGGCAATCATAGTATATGACAGGAGAGGAGATGGTCTAACCGCTATGAATGGCAATCGACTACTATATACTGATCGATGGTGAGAAGCCGCATGGTTGTCGGAACAGTTTCAAGCGCCAGTCATTTGCCGAGAGCAATGAGATTGGCTGAATCTATCAAGAGGAATATGCCTGGCAGCAAAGTTGTATGCGGGATTATGGAACAAGACATGCCTAGTGCTGCGAGCCATTGCCCTTATTTCGATGAAGTTGTTTTAATGCGCGATACTGGCGTTATTTCTCATATGCATAAAGTTTTTTTTCAATATAAGCTTCAAGAAGCTTTACGTGCCTGCAGGGCACTGTTAGTGCAATATATGTATAACAATTATAAAGCTGAGAATCTGATTGTTTATATGGATGCGGAAACGATGGTTTTGTCACCGCTTGACGAGCTAATCGCTGCTGCACAGGCTCATCCTATCGTTTTGACAGGGCATGTCATTGATCCTGAGGCACTCAATATGGATGATTTGGCCGGCATTCGGAAGAGCGGCAGCTATCATCCCGGGCTGATCGCTTTTGGCAGACATCCAGTTGCAGAACGTTATATAGCTGCATGGAGCAAGCTGAGCGAACGAGGTTGCTATCTGGATGCTAACCAAACCAGCTATGCCGATCAGCCGTGGCTAGATCTGGCCCATTCGCTCTTTGAAGATGTCTATGCTTTGCGTCATCCCGGTTATGCTGTAGGTCCCGGCAATCTGATGGAGCGGTGGAATATTCGGCAAGGTCCAAATCAAGCTTACTTTATTGATGATCGTCCGTTACGGTCTCTCCATTTCGCTCATGGTTTCGAGCTTGCAGCCACCTGGATTGATTCAGATAAAGGTCAAATATATAGCGATCTATTCTATGAATACAGTAAAGCAGTGGTGAATATTGGTAGTGGTGGACTTGACCATACACCATGGAGCTATGGAAGATACACTAGTGGAGAAGTCATCACAGACCAAGCAAAGAAAATGTTTCGTCTCCATTATTTTGACAATCCTGAAATTGATTCTCCGTTCGGGCTATCGAATATCTTTTTCCATGCCAATGAGCTGGTTGAGCAAGAGCGATATTCTCTCGAACCTGACAAAAAGATAGCTTCAAAATCAAGTCGGGGCATGCGCGCGAAAAAAAGAAGAATAGGCCGGAAAAAATTAAGTTCTACTCGCAAAAAACGAAGCCGCTCTTATCTGTAACATAATTAGCAAGCATACAAAAATGCACCTTGCCCGAGCAGGTGCATTTTTGTGTTTATTTTAACCTTGCTCTGTGCTTCGTATAACCAAAATGAGTTTCCACGTAGCGAGTAGCCCGTTCGATTTGCTTCTCATAATAATTAGAATCGGCCATTAAAGCGTCGATTTTCCCCTGTACTTCGGCCGGTCTTGCATAGATGGCAGCTTCACCAAACAGCTCCTTGTAGCTCGGGGGGAGAATGACTGGCACTTGAGCGGCCATCGCTTCGAAAATGACTCTGCCAAATGCTTCGACGCAATCCGGATGCGTATAGTAGACGAAAACATCAAGCTTTTCCAAAAAGGATTTTGGAGCACGGGCGCCAAAGGGCAGTACATGCCAGTTGTTAGGAAGCTTTCCGAGTATCTTTCTTGGCGTGCGGGCACCTCCGAGAACATGGATCTCATACTTTGAGGAGGACGGGTAGATCGCTAACAAGTCAGTTCGATTGGAAGGCCATTTTACATAAGCGTCTCTGGAATGTCGACCGATGCGGATGACACCGTTTTTGGCGGGACGCCTTTTTCTTTTCCATTCTCTGGTATTGATAATGTTTACCCAATCCTCGGCAGCCAAGCGAATGCTTCTCAGCTCCCGCGCATGATACTGCTGAAGCGTCTTTCTTACTTGTGGTCCGATGGGGTGCCAGATGCCGGTTTTCCCGAAATACTGCTTGACTCTGCGCTGGCAGCGGCCGATTCGGTAGACGGTTTGGCCGTTGCCGCCGTAATCTTTTTTTGGCGTCTGATTGATTATGATATGAATTTTCTGTGCGCTGATCCTTGGTTTTAGCCGTCGCCGTACATGAAGGATGCGGGGATGCCGGATAATCAGCGTTTTGCAGGAGGCTCTGGCTGCCGGACGCAGCAATCGGATGCGGGTACCGTCAATCATACGCCTGATTTTAGGATTTAACCGCTTGGCTTTGCTATTTGGATGTCCAGACATTTGGTATAAGCCCGTCGTGAGGCCTGCCCTTTTTTGAGCTTTCATTTCTTCGATATTGGATGAGGTTGTGCCTCCGGGCAAGCGGAAATCAGACATCATAATGACATCGAAACGGCTGCGGGATCTGCGGTATTTTCTGGCCATCTACTCACCACTTTCGAATCATTTGCTTTCAGTCAGATCACCATTATCCTATGCAGGAGATAGCTCTGGGAATAAGGCGAATGCTAGGGGAGTGGCAAATTGGGCAGTGATCCCTTCCTGATATTTTCTAGTAAAGGGTCCAAACGATTAGTAGAATCTCTCATATACTATCGGAAAGAATCCATTTTACTAGAGAGAAGGCGAGAGATTATCATATGAACGAAACAGGCAGCAGCAATAAGATAAGCAAACGAAGCAAGCAGAGAACGGTAGCTGTTGTAGGACTGGGCTATGTCGGCCTTCCATTAGCCTTGCTTTTTGTGGAACGAGGTTTTCGAGTGATAGGGATTGATGTGAATGTCCAAAAAATAGAAAGGCTGAAACAGGGGAAAAGCTATATCTCCGATATTAATGACGAGGCTGTGCAATTGGCTCTAGAAAAACAGAGCTTTGCCCCATCTGCAGATTACAGCATGCTGCCAGCGGCGGAAGCTATCGTTATTTGTGTTCCGACGCCGTTGACCGCATCGGGTACGCCTGACTTGAGCTGCTTGACGCAAGCGGCTGCCGAAATAAGCACAAGATTGATGGAGGAGCAGCTTGTTATTCTGGAGAGCTCCACGTACCCGGGCACAACCAAGGAGGTTTTGCTGCCGCTGCTGCTCCAGTCCGGCTTAGTTGTTGGAGAGAGCTTCCATCTCGCTTACTCGCCGGAGCGGGTAGATCCTGGCAATGAGAGCTATTCGGTGCAGGATATTCCAAAGGTGGTTAGCGGGGTCACTGTGAGATGCTTGCAGCGCGTTGAAGAGTTATACAAGCAGTTGTTTGCTGCGGTGCATCCCGTCTCTTCAACCGAAACGGCGGAAATGACCAAAATACTGGAGAATGCTTATCGGCTTATTAATATTTCTTTTATTTATGAAATGGCGATGATCTGCGATGTTTTGGAGCTGAACGTCTGGGAAATTATTGAGGCAGCAAGCACCAAGCCTTTTGGCTATAAAGCTTTTTATCCGGGACCTGGCATCGGTGGACACTGTATCCCCGTGGACCCAGCCTACTTGGAATGGAAAATAAATCAATTGGGCATGCAATCCGATTTTATAAGATTATCTAATGCAATCAATCATCGAATGCCCATCTATATCGTACAGCAGCTAAAGCTTCATTTTGCGCCGAAGCCGCTTTCGGATGTCAAAATATTCGTATACGGTGCAGCGTATAAGCCGGATATCGCCGATTGCAGGGAATCGGCTTCGATTGAACTCCTTCATTTGCTTCAGCTCGAAGGCGCTGCTGTGACCTACCATGACCCTTATGTCCCGTCGCTTCACGTGGGAGAGCAGCAACTTACAAGTACCGAATTGAACGAAGCGACGCTTAAGGCATCTGACTGCTTCGTCATTGCGACTAATCATTCCAGCCTGCCTCTGTCATTGGTGCTGGAGCACGCCTCCCTCATTTACGATACGCGTCATGCGACCAGAGCAACCAAAGACAAAACCAAAATTATCATGCTAGGGGGAGGTGGAAAGTGAAGCGAGCGGGAAAAATAAGAAACCTCTCATCTGGTATAGAAGAGGTTGATGTAACCAAAGAAGAAACGGCCGGGCCGGTTAAGGCGCTTGTGGGCGTGACTGTCATTACCGCGACCAATCGTCCGCAGTTTATCAAAAATCTGTTCGCTAACTATAATCGGCAGCAGTGGAAGGTAAAAGAAATTATCGTACTGCTAAATCATAAAAGCATGAGCGTAGAGCGCTACAAGCAAGAAGCTGGCAGCCTTGGTCAGGTGTCAGTCTACAAGCTGCCTGCCAAGTGGTCGCTGGGCAAATGCCTGAATTTTGGCATCAAGAGGTCTCGTTATGAAATCATCGCTAAATTTGATGATGATGATTATTACGCGAGACAATATTTATCGGAAGCGATGAATAAGTTTGAGAAATCAAAAGCAGACCTGATCGGAAAATCGAGGTTCTATATGTATTTTAATCATTCTGCGAAGCTGATGTTGGCAACGATGCCAGGAAAAGGACGGGTTGCTGGCGCGACCATGCTGTTTAAAAAAGCAATGTATCCGGCAGTCGCCTTTAAAAACTTGAAAAAAGGAACGGATATGCGATTTCAAAGGGACAGCCTGCGGAAAGGCTTTCGCATAGAGTCGATGGGTCCCTACCATTTTGCGGCCCTGAGAAGAGTCAACCAGAGCACGCATACCTGGAAGGTGACGAAGCGGACGATTAAGCTGCTTCGGGCCAAAAAAGTTGCACAAACGGTCAAGTACCGGAATCTGGTGAAGTAAGCAGAGAAGCTCAAATAAGGATGGCTGCGGCCATCCTTATTTGAGCTTTCTATAGCTTGTTGTATTTATTCATTTGATACACGCGCTGCTGAATTTTTAGGTAATCATGTTCGATGCTGGTATCATACCAGCGCTCTTTGTAGACGTACCCGATTGATTTGCGCGTTTGTCCCATTTGATTCAAGGCATCCGTCAATTGAATTTCTCCGCCAATGCCAGGGCGAGTCTTCCTCAGCAGCTCGAAGATGCCGGGTTCCAAAATGTACCTTCCCATGACGGCAAGCTGCGATGGAGGGTGATGAGCTGGTTTTTCCACGATCGAATCGACTTCATAGACACGGCTGTACAGCTGCTTAGCCGAAGCGACGCCATATTGGGAGAGCAGCTCGGGGGCTACCGTTTGCAGGCCGATAATATTGGTTTTGTACTTTTCATAATTTTGAATCAAAGGATTGAGCAGGGAGGTTCGGTTCAGGCTAAGCTGATCGGGCAGGAGGACAGCAAACGGCTCGCCTGCGGCAAATGATTGGCCATGCAGCACGGCATGCCCGAGACCAAGCGCATCATATTGGCGAATGTATTGGATATTCGCTTCAGAAGGCAGTATTTTGTGCAGCAAGCTATCCTTATTCGTGGCATACAAATGGGATTCAAGTTCAACCGAGCGGTCAAAATAGTTCATGATTTCAGTTTTGTTGCGGGACAGAATAATGAGAATATCAGTTATACCGGCATCAATAGCCTCTTTGACGACGTAGTCGATGGCTGGCCGGTTCCCAATGGGAAACAATTCCTTCGGTATGGCTTTCGTTATCGGTAAATTGCGAATTCCGTAGCCGGCGGCTGGAATAATCGCTTTACGAATCAATATAATCACCTCTTCTTTCATTTGCCTCTCTAACTCTAGTTTATTAAAATCATAGGGTTTTGTAGCTTGTCTCTGCATAAAAAGGCAGGTGTACGAGTTTCTATCTTCCAACCACCTCTGCGAGCTAGAGTCCAATTGTTCGTAGACGTAGTTATGCATCCACTCTTATCTTTTAAAAAAACATATATATAGTAGGGAGATTGGATGGCACTAGGGAGGGAGGTTGCTGAATGAAAGGCGTAATACTGGCAGGGGGTTCAGGTACAAGACTAGCTCCTTTGACGAAACTGATGAACAAGCATCTATTGCCCGTTGGCAAATATCCGATGATCTATTATGCGATTAGAAAGCTGGCGGATGCCGGTATTAAAGAAATTCTTCTCGTTATTGGCAAGCAGTCGGCAGGGCTTTATCTTGAGTTTCTGGGAAGCGGCCATACGTTTGGAGTCCAAATTGTCTATAAAATACAGGATCAGCCCGGCGGTGTTGCTGAAGCGCTTGCACTTGCCTCCGGTTTTATTCATCCGAACGAGGACTTTGTTGTATTACTTGGAGATAATTTGTTTGAGGATTCGCTCAGGGAATATATGGAAAAGTTTCAATTCGAAGCCGGGGAGGCTATGGTCTTGCTCAAGAAGGTAGAGGATCCTGAGAGATTCGGCGTTCCGCGCCTAGAAGATGGGCGTATTGTTTCAATTGAAGAAAAACCGGATCAACCCGCTTCTGATTATTGCGTTACCGGCATTTATATGTACAACGCTGAAGTTTTCGAAGTCATTCGCAAGCTTCTTCCCTCAGGAAGAGGTGAGCTTGAGATTACGGATGTCAATAATTATTATGCAGCAAGGAAGACACTTCAGCACAGCAGCCTAAAGGGCTGGTGGTGCGATGCAGGGACGTTTGCCTCGCTGCAGGAAGCGGGACTGCGTCTAGTAAAAGAGCATTTCGATTAAGTAGATTAGCTAGACTGGGGCATTTTCTGTGCCACAGTCTATTTTTTTGCAACTAAATAGAAGAGCAAGCATCCCATGGTAACAGATGCCGTGGCGGTCATAAGGATCAAACATACTATGGGATAGGGTTGAATGCATAGAATCACCAAGTATACTGCCATTACAGATATAAGGGAAGGAAAAAAGATTATGAAATCCAAAAATCTTAAGGTCCGTCCTAAGCTGATCTTGCGATCAAAAAGGAAAATCAAAAGAAGAAGCCGCTGGAGCGGCATAGGGCGAAAAAAATCGCAAGGGGACAGGAGAGGCAGCCGTGAAGAGGGCTACTATGCAGGCTGGAAGGACGGCTACCGGGACGGGCGATGGATTGCGATTAAGTCGGGCGTATGCAAGCCGAAAATTGCTTACGTCATACCAGGATGCTCGATCTCCGGCGGTGTTGCGGTCATTCTCCAGCATGCCAATCGCCTTAAGCAGCGCGGCTATGATGTTGTCCTTGTTTCTCTAGATGGCAACACGCATGTCGGCTGGCATCCGGTCCATGTACCGATTGTGACCGAATCTCGTGCCCCGTCTGACCGGGATATTGTCATCGCGACTTTCTGGGCTACGCTGAGCGCCGCCAGAAGAATCGAAGCGAAAAAAAGGTTCTATTTCATCCAATCGGATGAATCCAGGTTTTATGCTCCCTCTTCCGAGCAATCCAAGCTGGCGTATCAAACGTACAAAGCGGACGATTTTACGTTTCTGACGATGGCAGGCTGGCTTCAGCGCTGGCTCGAGCAGACGTTTAAGAAACAAGCGATCTATATCCCAAATGGACTCGACGGCGAGCTGATTCACGAGACACAGCCTTTTGCGCCTAAAGGGGACAAAATCAGAGTGCTGCTGGAAGGGCCAATTGCTGTACCTTACAAAGGAATGAGCGATGCGTTTGCTGCAGTCCGGGATTTGAACTGCGAGGTTTGGTGCGTCAGCTCAGCAGGCCGCCCTGCTGCTTCCTGGCGGTGTGACCGTTTTTTTGAGAGTGTATCGTATGAAACGATGAAGCATATTTACTCTAGCTGCGATATTTTGCTCAAGATGAGCCGGGTGGAAAGCTTTCTGTATCCGCCGCTCGAAATGATGGCTTGCGGGGGAGTTCCTGTCGTGGCTGACGTTACAGGCACCGACGAATATTTACTCAACAATTATAATGGACTCGTCATACCGAACGATGTCCGGGCAGCGTCTAATGCAGTGCAGAGACTCATTTCCGACCCTGCGCTACGCGAGCGACTTGTTGCAGGTGGGCGAGAAACGGTGCAGAAATGGGACTGGAACCGCAGCATAGATTTGCTGGAACGGGCGCTTGTAGGCAACGCTTAATGGCTAGACGAGTGGAGAAAGAGGTGGGACCATCCTGCAGCAGAAACCGAGAAAAAAAAGCTTGAATGTTAGACTTCGGAAGCAAGCCACGGGCACAATATCCGCAAGAAAATCGGCGGGAGCAGATGCGAGCGGATGGGAAGCTGGGCGCCAGGCCGGATGGAAGCACGGTTACCATGTCGGCGCTTGCGAAGCGCTGCAGCAAAAGCTTCCTCCCTCAGCCAGCGCGCAGCATCCTATTCGAATATTATATGTCCGTGCCGGTCTTAGAGGACCCTTCCCCGACCTGGATCAAGCGGTCACGGAGGCGCTGCGGGGCATGGTCAGCGAGCTGACCGTCGCGGCCCCGTCAGACAATCTAGTAGCGCTTGCTGCCCGCAGCAGGCCGGATTTGGTGCTGGTGATGCACGGCACGCAGGTGCCGGGAAATCAGGTGCAAGGGATACGTGCGCTCGGCATCAAAACTGCGATCTGGCTTGTCGATGAGCCTTACGTTACGGACGTGACCACCGTTATTGCTCCGCAGTACGAATGGTTGTTTACGCATGAGCTGGCATCTATTCCGATCTACAGGCAGCTTGGCTGCCAGGTTCATTATATGCCGCTGGCGGTGAATCCCGCTGTCTACAAGCCCAAATATGTTGCGCCCCAATACCAGAGCGATATTTGCTTTATTGGCAATGCTTTCTTCAACCGGGTCAGCCTGATTGACCGTATTGCTCCAACACTAGCCGCCCGTGATACAAGAATCGTTGGCTTGTTTTGGAAACGGCTGAGGCGCTACAGAAGCTTAAGCAAAGGCATTCGGGTATCCTGGATCAGCGCAGATGAAGCAGCCAGCTATTACAACGGCGCCAAAATCGTAATTAATATACATCGCTCCCATGATGATAAAGTGCACAACAAAAATAGCCGGAATCTCCCAGGCTTGTCCATTAACCCGCGCACGTATGAAATTTCTGCAAGCGGCGCGTTTCAACTAACGGATGTGCGCCAGGATCTAACTGATTTTTATATGCCGGGGGTAGAGCTCGAAACTTATTCGTCCGCCAACGAACTGGTCGATAAAATCGTTTATTATTTGCAAAATGAGGAGCAACGGAAGCAAATCGCATTAAATGGCTTCAAAAAAACGCTAGCGCAGCACACGTATCAAAAAAGGTTAAGCCAGCTGCTGCAAATCGTCTTTCCGTGAGCAGTGCGGTACATGCAAAGGGAGGTGAGGATATATGCGCAGACGATCACTTCGCAAGCGTAAGCGTCCGAGAATCATTCGTAAAAAGAATAGAGCCGTCTATCAAGCTAGATACGCGGCAGGATACAGGGACGGCAGAGTGAAGGGAGCAGCCAGCTATCATGAGCCCTTTGCCGGTACCAGTATCATTATTCCTACCTACAATCAGCTGGGTTACTTACGCGGCTGCATCGAGAGTATTCAGCGATACACGAATGAGCCCTATGAGATTATCATCATTGACAATGGTTCAACCGATGGGACGCCAGCCTATTTGAAATCATATTCGGGTATGATTCGATACAAAATTTTGCCCAGAAACCTTGGATTTTCCGGTGGTGTCAACCAAGGGCTAATGATGGCCAAAGGAACGACTATCGTCATCCTCAATAATGATACGCTTGTGACAACAAACTGGCTGTCTAATTTGCTGCTGTGCCTGAGAAGCGATCCATCGATTGGACTGGTTGGCCCTGTGACAAATTATTTATCCAATGACCAGAAAATAGAGGTCAACTACAAAAATATGGTAGAGATGCAAAGCTTCGCCCAAAACCACAATCAATCCAATCCGCAGCGCTGGAGAAGATCAAAGGGCATTATGGGCTTTTGCCTGCTGCTGACAAGAGAGGTCCTGCAAAGAGTTGGCTATTTTGACGAGGGGTATGTCATTGGCACCTGTGAGGATGTCGATTATTATCTCCGCATCCGGCTGCTTGGGCTTGATCTAGTTGTCGCGGAGGATACGTTCATTCACCATTATGGCAGCGTGACGATGCGCTCTTTTCTCGATGCTTCCTTGCTTAACAACGCATTTTTTCTGGAGAAATGGGGCGATTGGGAAAAAATCGGCAGGCTGGAAAAGGTGATGGATTCGGCATTTTTCGGGCAACAGCGCAAGGGTTCTGATTTTTACCCCAGCCATATTCTCGTAACCGGAACCGATTCTAAATTGTATTGGGTGGAAAATGGGCTTAGGTATGTCGTGCACAGCTCGAATGCGCCGCGAAATGATGCCGTCAGGCTTCCACAGCTTGAGCTGTGGAACTGGCCGATTGGAGGCGACATTTCTGAAGCCGCTGTGCAGCAGAAAATAAATGCGCTCTCCGTCCTCACAACAGCGATTACCGAAGGGGGATTCGTCATTACGCAGGATGGTGAAATCCATCAGCTTACTGAAGGCAAGCTGCACCGCATGACGACTAAGCAGGCGTTCAAGGCATGGGGTCTTGAGCACCGCTATATCCGTCCTTTAACGGAGGGAGACAAAAAACAGTTTTCGGATGGCTTGCCGATCATAGCTCCTCCGATCATTAAGGCTGACAATATATAAGTATGCGATGAGGAGGACGTTATTTATGGCGATCAAAAGGAAAAAAAGTACGGCTGGCAAAATAAGCAGCGGAAAAAAGACGCAAAGAACCGGCCGCGGGAGCAAGAGCCGTCGCAGCGGGAGTACGCTGAGAAAAGGGAAAAGGCGCGGAGGAACGCTGAAGAAGCGTCCGAGAGGTACAACGCGGCTTAGAAGAAAAGGCGGTCCGTTTCATTCCGGTTATGATCAAGGGTACAGGGAGGGCCATTCCAAAGGCTTTGAAGATGCGCATCAGGATGCCTATATGAACAATCCCGGTGCCGCCCAGCAAGCAGGCCAGCCGAGCCAAGTGGCTTCCCAGGTAACCGTGCAAGCTCCAAGTGAAGCGGATATTGCCAGTGTAGCGGGCGCGCGAATCGGAATTTTGTATATATGCACAGGAAAATATAAGCTGTTCTGGGAAAATTTCTTTCAAAGCGCCGAAGCTCATTTCCTCCCAGGCTATTCGAAAACCTATTATGTGTTTACAGATGCCGAATCGATCGTGGCTGAAGAGAGAGCTAACGTCAAACGAATTTATCAGGATAATTTAGGTTGGCCAGGCAATACGCTGCTTCGTTACGCGATCTTTAGAAATGTGGTGCAGCAGTTGGAGCAGGAATGCGATTTCGTTTATTTCTTCAACGCAAATATGCAGTTCGTAGACACTGTTCGCGAAGAAATTTTGCCGATTCACGAAGGAATTGTCGCGGTACAGCACCCTGGCTTCTACAATCGGCCGCGCCATGAGCTTGATTTCGAGAAGAATCCGCAAAGTCTCGCCTATATTCCGGAAGGAACGGGCAGCCATTATTACATGGGCGGCTTAAACGGGGGGCGGACAGAGCATTACATGAACCTCATTCGCGTGCTGGATGAAAGCATACGTGCCGATATGAGCAATGGAATTAATGCCGTCTGGTACGATGAGTCCCATCTAAACAAATATTTGACCGACAAAAATCCAAAAGTCATGACTCCTTCCTATGGATTTGTAGAAGGTGCGGAGCTGCCTTTTCCGGCAAAAATTTTAATTCGCGATAAAAACAACTTTGGCGGCCATGACTATTTAAGAAGCTGACAGGAATACAAGCCGCAAGCGATTCGGAGAGCTCCGAGCGCTTGCGGCTTTTTTTGAAATATAGGAAAGGATATCATTTCGCTAGCCTTTCTCTATATCTCTCGGAATGAAACGCGCTGCGTCGCCAAAGGACGGCGACAGCCGTTTCACCTTGCTACATAAGTTAAACTAAAGTTTCTCGTTTTGGCCGCTGCTCAAGTAGATCGTTCTATGGAGTCGCGGTTGCAGCCAGATTCTTTGATTGACTAAGACGTGTATAGGTAAGAATCCGGCTATTAAGGCGACACTTCGTTTCTCTAGAGCGATTTTCTCATTTCGCTTATTCTTCATTACTACTGTTCAACATGTCTATATCACTAAAACCCATCCATAAGCTGCCCATTTGAAGCTGCTGAGCTAGATTAGATCTATTTTTTAGACCTATTTTATCCATTTCGGCCATTTGCACCAGAATAGATCTAATAATTAGATCTATTTCTCCAAAACCTAGCCATATCCAGATCATTTGGGGCCAATGGGCTAGATTAGATCTATTTTTTTTAGACCTATTTCATCTATCACATCTATCTCATCCATTTATGCTATTTCTGCTAAATTTACGAGACAGGTGATGACCATGGAAATCGAACAGCAGACCAACAGCAACAGGAACTGAACAAACGGCTAAGATAACAGACAAAACGCCGGATGTATGAATGCGATTAAACGATTTATTTTCATCCTGTGAAGCAGATGCAGTGACCGAAAGCGCGGAGTTCACTCGTAGAAACCCTGTAACGGTGAGCACTTACATCCAATCTGATCAATGAATGGGTTGGTTAGCTTGGTGATGGGTGTTACTACAGACGCTCCTGAATGGTTGACTCCCGAGCAGACGATGCTATCGAAACTTTCACATGAAGTTTGGGTTCCTGCCATATCCATTTGGACGATGGCTCTGGCTGTGGCCTATGTCAAGTCTGATATTGAACAAAGCTGCACCATCACGAGTGTGGACAAATCGCTTCATCGGTTGGATCTCTTGTTTACTAGAACGATGTATACGCTCGAAGCTACCGATGAGGGCAAGCAAACGAAGTTTGTGCGCGAACGGTTCCCCACTAAAAAAGATTAATGAACGGTGAGATCCACCAACTGCTGTTTAAAGAAGGGGGTGCGCTCCGCGTTTGTTTATGGATTAAATTCCTAATTATAAATAGCTATCATTAATCAACTGTGCGTCCGTATGGAATCCTGCTTTCAGAAACTCATTAAGTCTAAAATCAAGAGTTCAACTCCCTTATATAGAAACAGAAAAATGGCCCCCACAAGAATACCTTGTTGTGGGGAGCCATTAATGGAAGCCGAGCACCGTGCTGCTGACTAGCCGTTAGAAAATAGCAACATGCTGGTGGCATGCCTCTGGGATCAGATTGGTATAGCGGGTAACATCGATTCGGTTGCCGTTCTCGAACAGCAAAGCCAGCTCATGTGACGAATATTCCTGCTTGTTCACCGCTCGGTTAGCGTACACGTTCTGCACCAAATTAAGCGGATTGCAAAAGGCGAGGGAAGCTTCGTTGCAGGCGAGGTAATGACGTCCAGCTGCAATCCCGCGTGCGTTGCCAGCCATGATTCCCTCAAACGTATTGGGATTGGAGAAGTCGAGCTGCTGCAGATGCGGGAGAAGATCGTCCGTGCGGTAAACGGAGCTAGAAACCTCGAGCGGATAACCAAATTCATGCTGTGCCGTCGTCCAATCGAATTTGCAGTGGCCGTATTCAACGGATTGATAGGCTGGAATCGCCTGAGGCGCGTCCATCGTGTAGCAGTACCGAATATTTGGTCCAAGCCTTAAGGAGAAGCCCAGCAGGTCTCCGTGCGCCGCCAGCGTATTCATGACGGACTGCAGGGTGAAGTCGCGAACGAACAGGCAGTCATCTACGATAAACATAACGTAATGGGAATTCTCGATCGCTGCCAAAATCTGCTGCCTGAACTGCTCTTCCTTAATGAATTGAACCTGCGGAAAGCTCGCTTTGAGCCGGTCATATTGCGCTTCGTAAAAAGCGTTTGAGGTCGTATACAGCACTTTGATTTGAGCAGAGGAAACATCTAGCGCATGCAGGTTGAGTGAACGAAGCGCCGCATCCAGCTGCAAAGCGCGGTCCTTGCTGAACAAAATGCCAACGAGTGGTACTTTTGCCGTTAAGGCACTCACCTCCGGTTCATGTTGCGGCAGGGCTGCGGTCACCTCCGGCTGCGCGAGCGGCGCTGAAGCTCTAGCGAAGAAGCCACGTTTTCCTGTTCTTCTGCCGCGAAATAACCGTTTGGATGCACGTAGTCCCCGCTTCCGGAGCCGCGATGTTCTCCGCCTTATCCGCTGCGATGTTTTTTTGGGCTTGACGCGTTTATTTGAGCCTGAAATGCGCTTGGCTGTTGATCGAGACAAGAGTACACCTCCATAGAATGACACATGTGTTTCCTATATTCTATGTGAGTTCTCTTCAGAGGTAAGGGCAATTGATAGGTTTAATTCAAAAAAATTTATATTTTCCCTCCAAATTTTTCCGAATTTTATCGATGGATTGGACAGGAAGCAAATAGAAGCATAGAGCATTAATATGATTCTCGAGTTGACGGCCAATATGGGCAATCGAGAACGGGCTAATAAATCGAAGTACTTTAGCAGAGAACAGAACATAGCTGTAGCGGGATAACAGGTCGAGGAGCCGACCGTTGAATGCGAACGCCCGCGTATAATGTACCTGTCTATGCTGTTCATGGAGCTGCTCATAGCTCAAAGCTTCATGCTTATAGATAACTTTGCGCCATATTTATCCTATTCTCTTAATCTAGCAAGGGATCGCTCGATTGCCGCGGCTGAATCAATCTCTATTAAATTTTTGCACTCTAGGTATTCATCAGAACAACAAACCGGGGCATGCATAAATATAGTAAGATGACAAACTCCATCTACGAGAAGAAAGGAAGGTTCTATGAGCAGTCTGGGCAAAGATACGAAGGTAGTCATATTAGCAGGGGGATTCGGTACGCGCATTAGCGAGGAATCGCTCACAAGACCGAAGCCGATGATTGACATTGGCGATAAGCCAATCCTGTGGCATATCATGAAAACTTATGCATTTTACGGCTTTACGGATTTTATTATTTGTTTGGGATATAAGGGTTATTTCATTAAAGAATATTTTTATCATTATTTTTTGCACCATTCCGACGTGACCTTTGACTTGTCGAACAGCAGCGAGATGACGATTCACGAATCCAAGATTGAGCCTTGGAAAATCACGCTGGTCGATACAGGCAAAGAAACGATGACAGGCGGAAGGCTGAAGCGGGTTCAACCCTATTTAGGCAACAAAACTTTTATGCTTACGTACGGGGACGGCGTTTCGGACGTAGATATCGGCAAGCTGGCCGAGTTTCATCAGTCGCATGGCAAGCTGGCTACCGTGACCGCAACGCAGCCCAGCGGGCGGTTCGGTGCTCTTGATCTGGATGAGAATCGCCAGGTGATCGACTTTATGGAGAAGCCCAAAGGGGACGGGAACTGGATCAATTCGGGTTTCTTCATTATGGAGCCGAAGCTACTCGACTACATTGAAGGGGATCAAACCAATCTGGAGACGGATTGTTTGCAAAAAATCGCGAAGGACGGTGAGCTTATGGCCTATAAGCATGCCGGCTTCTTTCAGCCGATGGATACGCTCAGAGACAAAACCGTATTGGATGAATTATGGAAATCAGGTAAAGCGCCATGGAAAAAATAAGGGAGTGTCGGTAATGAATGAGAGCTTTTGGCAGAGCAAAAAGGTGTTTATTACCGGACATACGGGATTCAAGGGCAGCTGGCTATGTCTGTGGCTGAGCACGATGGGTGCAACGGTAACCGGTTATGCACTTGAACCGCAAACCGTGCCAAACTTATATGAGCTTTGCGGCATTGACAGCTTGATTAACTCTGTGATTGGCGATATTCGGGATAAAGCGAGATTAAGCGAGGCTTTGTCCGCGGCAGAGCCGGATGTTGTCATTCATATGGCTGCTCAAGCACTGGTTAAGCCTTCTTATGCCGACCCCGCACATACCTTTGATGTTAACGTAATGGGCACGGTTAATCTGCTGGAAGCAGTGAGACTGGCAGTGGAAAGCGGCATACCCATTAAGGCTGTCATTAATGTAACGACCGACAAATGCTATGAGAACAAGGAATGGGCATGGGGCTACAGGGAGAATGACCCGTTAGGCGGCTATGACGCGTATTCGAACAGCAAAGCCTGCTCGGAGCTCGTCACCGCAGCTTACCGCAGCTCATTTTTTAACGCCAAATCATTCCGGAAGCACGGCGTCGCTTTAGCGACGGCAAGAGCAGGCAATGTTATCGGCGGCGGAGACTGGGCGCAGGACCGCTTGGTTCCGGACACGGTGCGGGCCTTTATGAACGCAAGCGAGGTTATGATTCGCAATCCTCATGCGATTCGTCCTTGGCAGCATGTGCTGGAGCCGCTCAGCGGATATTTGCTGCTTGCACAGAAGCTGGTGGAAGAAGGAATTGCTTTCGCCGAAAGCTGGAACTTCGGGCCGCTTGACCAAGATGCGAAGCCCGTCGGCTGGATCGTGGAGCAGCTATGCAAGAAATGGGGGGATGGCGCAGCATACAGCATCGACTTCAGCTCCTATGCCCACGAGGCCCATTATCTCAAGCTGGACTGCTCCAAGGCTCAGCAACTGCTCGGCTGGAAGCCGCGATGGAATTTGAATCAAGCACTGGATAAGGTGATCGAATGGACGCTCGCCTATCAGAAGAAGGAGAAGATGAGGCAGGTTTGCTTGAGCCAGCTGAACGAATATAGCATGACTACAGGCTGAGGTGAATGGCGGATGAAAGAGAAGCATTCGGTCAAAAGCCATAACGCTCTCGTGACGGGAGCGACAGGCTATATTGGTTCAATGGTCGTTAAGAGGCTGCTCGCAGAGGGGTGGAACGTTCACGTCATTGCTAGGGAGAAGTCGAGTCTTGCCCTCCTGCCGGTTCAAGCAGCGAGCTTGATGATTCACAGGCATGAAGGTACGACGGCAAGCCTATTCGCAATCGTGCAGCAGGCGGAGCCGGAAATCGTGTTTCATTTGGCCTCCCTTGCGAAGGCTACCTATGTGCCGGAACAGATTGCACCTATGCTGCACAGCAATATTGTGTTTGGGACGCAGCTGCTGGAAGCGATGGCGGCCCACAGGGTATACCAATTAATTAATACAGGCACATTCTCGCAGCATTACGGAAATCAAAGCTACAGTCCAAAATCGTTATACGATGCCTCCAAGCAGGCTTTCAAGGATATTTTAAGCTATTATACGGAGTCAACGCCAATTCGGGCGATTACATTGGAGCTGTATGACAACTATGGACCGGGCGATCCGAGATCCAAAATCGTCTCCCTGCTGCTAAAAGCGGCCAAGGAACAGCAGCCGCTCGCTATGTCCCCAGGCGAGCAGCTGATTGAACTCGTTCACATCGATGATGTGGTGGAGGCTTATGTGCTGGCTGCCCATCGCTTGCTTAATGATGATTCCGTAAAGGATGAGACTTATGCCGTTTCATCTGGAAAGCCAGTTAGCCTAAAGAAACTAGCGGCTCATATTGAAAGTATAGTTGGACTGCCGCTGCAGATCGATTGGGGAGGAAGGCCCTATCACCCTCGTGAAATTATGGTTCCATGGAATAAGGGCCGGCAAATGCCGAATTGGAGGCCAACCATAACCTTGGAGGAGGGAATAAGGAGGCTAAAGGATGAATAAGGTCAGCGCAGCTATTTCTGGACCTTATTCGCACGCTGCATGCACGAATTATGGCTGACCACTCCAGAGGTATCGTGGCCTTGCACTATTAAGAAATTAAAAGGAGTGGCGAACATGAAAATCTTGTTTGGATATGAAGCAACTGCGGATGACAAACTGGAGCATTCTTCCGGCCCTTTTGACGGAGTGCTTTATGAAATTCTGCTTCAACTGGGCAGCGTTACAGTCAGCGATGGCTCCGAGCAGGAACGCAGCAAGCTGAAAGGCTGTGAATATGATTGGTTTGTCGGAAGCGCGGGGGGCTTTACCGCCATGGAGGGTATTTGCCGCTTTGCGAAGATCCTGCTGTTGACGGAAGGGAGACATCCCGCTGAGACGATGCGGAGCATGCTCACACTAAAGGCTGGACACGGGTTGCCGGAAGCGGCATTCCAACCGTCCGATTCCGGTGATGCAGATGCGCTGAACCAATCTATGAAGAAAGCGGATTTTATCATTGGCATCGGCAATATGGAAACGTACAGTTCTTATATCCAGCACGGCGTACCGAAACGTAAGTTTAAAACCTTGCTTGCTGGACCGAGTCATCGTCCCGAACCTCAGGACGTGCAATCCCGTTGGCGCAAAGATGCGGGACATACAAGGATCTTTACGTTCATGGCTTCTGAGATCGGCTTTAGCAGCGGTTTTGACGCCGTGTTTCTATTATTTTCTGAGCCCATAATTGCAAATGAAAATATACAGCTGCATATAGCAGGCAAGCCGGTTAATGCTTTTTTTGCCGGCCGCATCGCGCAATTGCAGTCGACGATGGGCGGTAAACTGTTCTTTCATGGCGGGCAGTTGGATGCAGAGCAGCGGGCAGACTTGCTGGCCCAGAGTGATTTTATCTTATATCCCACGTTAGGCAAACACGAGCCGCTGCTTCTTGAGGCGATCAGCTACGGCGTTATACCGCTGCTGAGTCGTCATGCGGGCCTCGACTTTTCTCCGCTTGGCTTGTTCGACCCCGTTGACCATTCACAGCAGAAGCAACTGCTGCTTCGAACCCAGCAATTATCCGACTCCGATATCCTTGCGTGGAAGAAAAAGACGCTCGATTATTTCGAAGAGTATCATTTGTCTTACAAATTGGTGCTTGAAAGCACGCTAAAGGATGTAATGAACGGAAGCTTATATCCTAAGATCAGCATCATTCTCCCTGTCTTTAATAAGGAAGAGACCATCGTTTCCCTGCTTTCTGAGCTGCATTTGGCTATCCATGAATACGGAAATGCTGAGCTTCGGATTATATTTGACGGCTGCAGCGATCGCAGCGAGCAAGTGGTCAAAGGTTACTTCGGAAGCATCAAGCCAGAGTACAGCATTGCTTATGAGACGACACCTAATCTATTCGAAACGCGATCAAACAATATCGGCTTGAAAAAGGCAACTGGTGCTTACTGCGTAATTGTGCAGGACGATAATTACGTGCATGATCGCAATCTTTTTTTCGAAGCTGTGCAATTTTTGGAGAAAAACCGGAAATGCGCGATACTAGGCTGTTTGTCCGGCGTTAATTTTTATCCAAGAGGAACGGTTTTGCAGGGACCTGGCCAAATATCCTGTACGCCTAATGAAGTCTACTGGAGACAGGATGAGCGGGCAGATCCACAATTGAAATCGCGGGTGTTTGAGGTGGACGCCTGTATGCGCGGACCGCTAATCTTGCGGAAAACATTTCTGGAGCAGTATGGCTATTTGGATGAAGTTTATGCTCCGCTGTACCAAGATGATATGGATTTATGCTTTCGGGCAAGCCACTACGGCTACAAAGTGTACGCCATGCTTGCGGATGTAGAGAACCGTTCCTTGACGATGGCAAACTACAATTCAGACATGAGCCGCATGTTCCAGCATGTCATGGAGAGGAATACGAATATTTTTTACGGGCGATGGACGCCAAGCAAGGTCAAGGATTATGCATGGGTTCATCGTACGGGGCGATCAAGATCCTGAAGAGAAAGCAGTGATCACTCATGATATATTTAGTCAGCTTTGCTTCCTTCGCCTATCAGCCTTACCGAGAGCAGCTCAATGCTTCCGCGCTTCAGTTCGGCGTAGACCGCGTGATCTCGTATAGTCCCAGCGACCTTGAGGGAACGGTATTCGCCCGTGACCATCAGGAGCTTTTGCAGCATGAGAAGGGGAACGGGTTGTGGCTTTGGAAGCCTTACATTTTATTGGATTCGCTGTCAAAGGCGGAAGAGAATGCGGTGATTCTCTATTCTGATGCCGACAACCGGTTTATTCGGCCGCTTGGCCCGCTCCTCTCGCTTTGCGCGGATCATGGCGGCTTCGCTTTTTTTAAGACCATGTCTTATTTAAATAAGTGCTGGACCAAGAGAGATTGTTTCGTGCAAATGCAATGCGATGAGCCGGCTTATTGGAGTGCGGAGCAGGTGTGGGCGGGTTTTTTTATTTTTCATAATAACGAACGCAGCCGAAAGCTGCTGGAGGAGTGGCTTTCGTTCTGTGTCACCAAAACGGTGCTGCTAGATGGGGCAAACGTCTGCGGTCTTCCTAATTTCCCGGAATTTATCGAGCATCGCTACGACCAGTCGGTGTTGTCGCTGCTAACTGTAAAATACGGCTTGTCCGTAACGAAGGACTTATTTAACTATTATTTGCTTCCGGATCGAAAAGCGACCCCGGAATGAAAGGAGCAAAACTTATGGTACCGATCATCAGCGTTGTCATCCCCTGCCGGGATGAGGGGTTGAATCTTGAGCAAGCCATCGAATCCTGCCTAAACTCCGCCTTTTCGGCATTTGAAATTATCGTGGTCGATTACGGTTTGAAAGACGGCTATGCACAGGATGTTATCAGACGACTGAATCATACGAATATACGAATGGTAGAACAAGAAAACAAAGGAGTTTCATATGCGAGAAACACGGGAATCCGGGAAGCGAAGGGCGAGTTTATCATTTGCCTAAATGCGGATGACAAGCTTCATCCCGCCTTCATGGGAAAGGCGCTTGAGCAGCTAATGGGCCAATCACAGCTTGGTTTTGCTACGTCAGGCTATCAAACGTTTGGGGCTATTCATTATACCTGGGAGGCACCCCCTTTTCATTTGGGCCATTTGCTGTCGCAAAATATCGTATGCAGCAGCGCTTTGTTTCGCAAACAGGCATGGCTGGAGGCGGGAGGCTTCAACGAGAGCATGACCGAGGGATACGAGGATTGGGATTTTTGGATCTCGCTCGCAAAGCGAGGGTGGGGCGCTGCCATTGTTGCGGATACGCCTTTATCCTACCGTGTGGCAGGCGGAGCTTCCGATGATTTCAAGCACGACCGGCTAGTGCGGCAGGTGGCAAATAATCATCCGGATCTGTTCAGCGAGCATCGCCTTTACGAGCTTTGGCATGATTGGCTGAAGGATGAATTGCAGGTGAGACGAATGATACGGAATCAACTGGGCACAGAGCTTCGAATGGACCCGTTGGTCAGCATCATTATTCCTTGCTATAACTACGGCCGATACGTAGAGGATGCGGTTAACTCCTGCCTGGGCTCGACCTTCCAAGAATTTGAGATTATTGTCGTAAATAACGGCTCCACCGACCCTTATACGATTGAAGTGCTGAACCGGCTGAAAAAACCAAAGACGAGAGTGATCCATGTACAGACGAATATTGGGCTGCCGCATGGCCGAAATGTAGGGATCAAAGCGGCAAGAGGCAAATATATTTTGCCCCTTGATGCGGACGATAAGCTGCGGCCAACTTTAATCGAAAAAGCGTTTCGCGTGCTGGAAGCCAAGCCGGAACTTGGCTTCGCAACGGTAGGCTTGGAGTATTTCGGCGATACCTCATGGGTTTGGATACCGCCCGTATTCGATTTCAATCGTCTGCTCTCCGAGAATATCGTGTGCGTAACGTCGCTATTCCGCAAACAGGCGTGGATTGCGGCTGGCGGCTACAACGAGAACATGATTTATGGCTATGAGGATTGGGATTTCTGGATCTCCTTATGCGAGAGCGGGTGGCCTGGCGAAGCGATTCCGGAGGCGCTGCTTCTCTACAGGCGCCATGGGCATTCGTTATCCTATGACGCGGGCCAACGGCATGCTGCCATTGTCCAACAAATTCGGAATAACCATCCCCAATTCTATTAATCTAAGGAGGTAAAAGCATGAGCGATTCCATGGCTGATTTTTATTCTTCCTTCAAGGGTCCGGGCAATTTGTATTTTGATATCGGAGCCAACGTAGGTAACCGCACGCGCGTTTTTTTGGATCTGGGCGTGAATGTCGTTGCTGTTGAGCCGCAGCCGGGCTGTCAGGAGGTGCTGCTGCAGCAATTCAAGGATAGGCCGGGCTTTACGCTCATTCCTTATGCGTTAGGAAGCAGCGAAGGGCAAGCGGAAATGATCGTCAGCGACGCGCATACGATATCGTCCATGAATAAAGAGTGGATTCAGACGATGAGAACCAGCGGACGCTTCGGCCATTATAATTGGTATCAGCCGATTACCGTGCCGGTCATTCGCTTGGACACGCTGATTGCCCAGTATGGGATGCCGGATTTTTGCAAAATCGATGTGGAGGGCTATGAGATGCAGGTTTTTCGCGGATTATCCAAGCCGATCCCTGCCCTGTCCTTTGAGTTCTCGGATGAGGTCATGTCCTCTACGCTGTCGTGCATCCGCTATTTAGAGAGTCTTGGCCGCTACCGCTTCAACCTCTCTCTAGGGGAATCGCTAGCCTTCCATTATGACAGCTGGTGTTCGGCTGAGGAGATGTGCGGGCGAATGGGCAGCCTGAAGGCTGATTTATTATGGGGCGACATTTATGCTGTGCGGCTTTGACCGCAAGAACAGTGAATATGCCCCGCGGCTTTTGTCCAATCCATCCGCAGCTATCGATCATCCTATAATAGAGGATGTATTGAAGGAGGCCGAGTGGTGCCAAAAGTAACGGTATTAATGCCCGTCTATAATGGTGAATTATTTTTGCGTGAAGCGATTGAAAGCATATTAAACCAAAACTTCAATGATTTTGAGCTGGTGTTGATTGACGATGGCTCCATTGATCAGAGTGCGGCTATCATTTCGTCATACGCTGACCCTCGCATTCGTTTTTATAGCAATGGCTCCAATCGAGGATTGATCTTTACGCTGAATAAAGGGCTTGATTTGGCAGAGGGCGAATATATCGCGAGAATGGATTGTGATGACTTCGCGTTCCCAGACCGACTTGGAAGACAAGTCGAATTTATGAACCAGTATCCAGAAATTGGGCTCTGCGGCACTGCTATGAAGTATATGCATCAGGATGTATGGGTGAAGCATCCGACAGACCATGACGATATCAAGGCGGGGCTTCTTTTCTATTGCGCCTTGAATCACCCGACAGTTATGATGCGTAAATCAGTCGTAAAGAGTTATGCGCTCTATTATGACTATAATTCCCCCCATACGGAAGATTACGAGCTTTGGTCGCGCATGGCTCATTTAACTCGCGTGACGAACCTGCCCGATGTCCTGCTCCATTATCGGATTCACGGGGAGCAAGTGGGTGCGAAGCATGGCGAGGAACAGCGGCTAGTCGGCAGGAAGATCGTTTACAACCAGCTCATTCGCATGGGACTCTTGCCTTCAGACGAAGAGCTCAATCTCCATATGGACGTATGCAACCGGCGGCTGCGGGCAACCGATGAATTTATTCAAAGCGTAAGAGGCTGGTTCGACAAGCTGCGCACAAAAAATAATGAGTCGAAGCTGTTTACGCCGCAAGGTCTCGAGAACGTGCTGAACGCTTATTTTGCAGAGGTATCGAATTTTTATTTTGCCAATCGCGGAGCAATCCACCGGACAGTCGCGCCTGCCGTGGTTAGGCCGAGAAGAGCAAAGAGCGTGCGCGGAAAGAGCCGGAGCAGCAGAAAGAGTGGAGTTAATTGGATAACGAAGCGCGGAAGGAAGACAGCAAAGCCACTGGCTGCAAGGAATCCTAGAAACGGGCTTGCTCGTAAACCTTTACTGAAAGCAGGACTGCGCAAGCCTGCTGCCTTGAAGAAGAGAAAATACTAACCGAATGGAAAAGCCTCAGCGAGAGTCATCTCTCGCTGAGGCTTTTGTTAAACCATAAAGATCTATGCGTCTTTCAACGCCAAGGAATGGTTATCGTTCTTCACGTCATGAGCGATTACTGGCAAAAGCGGTGCCAGCCGTTTAAGCTTTGGCTTGCTGACCGATATACCATTGCACCGTTTTCTCCAAGCCTTCGGGCAAATCGGTTTTGGCTTTAAAGCTGAATAGCTGCTCGGCCTTGGACGTGTCGAGACATCTGCGAAGCTGACCGTCGGGGCGGCTTGCGTCCCATACAATAGTTCCGTTATAACCGGTTTTCTCAGCAATGAGCTCCGTCAGCGCTTTGATTGAAATCTCTCGGCCAGTGCCGATATTAACGGGCTCCTCGCCATTGAATTGATCGGTAGCCTGCACAATGCCTGCGGCCGCATCCTCGACATATAGAAATTCGCGAGTAGCGATCCCTGTGCCCCAAACCTCAATATGATCCGAGCCCTGCGCTTTGGCCTCTAGACATTTGCGTATCAATGCTGGAATGACATGCGATGTTTCCAAGTCGAAGTTATCCCGCGGACCGTAAAGGTTGACCGGAAGCAGAAAAATGGAATTAAACCCGTATTGCTTGCGGTAGGCCTGTGACTGAACGAGCAGCATTTTTTTGGCCAAGCCGTAGGGTGCATTGGTTTCTTCTGGGTAGCCATCCCACAGTTCCTCTTCCCTGAAGGGAACATTCGCAAATTTGGGATAGGAGCAGATCGTGCCGCAGGCTACAAATTTCTCAACGCCGTGCAGACGGGAGGCTTCCGCTAGATGGATGCCCATGGAGAGATTGTCGTAGAAGAATGAGCCGGGATTAACGCGGTTTGCTCCGATGCCGCCGACCTTAGCCGCTAAATGAATGACAATATCGGGATGGGTATCCCGAATGAGGGACAGACAGACCTCCTGCCTTGTTAAATCGTATTGCTTGCTTCTAGGCACAATGATGTCCCCTGCGCCGCTCTTTAGAAGAAGCTCGACCACGTGTGAACCCAAGAACCCCGATCCTCCTGTGACCATAATTTTTTTTCCTCTAATATTACTCATGATTAGCCTCCGACCTCCTATAGTTTCCTAGTAAGCTTAATATCTATTTCTACTTAACAGATTATGTAGCTAGCGCTCAAAGTGAGCATGCCATTGCCTATTTGTGGCTTGCCGCTTGAGAAGCTTCCTCTATGTCCATACCATTTCCACTGTCGAACATACAATGATAGTAATTGTGATGATAGGGAAGGGGCAGACGAATTGAAGATTGCATTAATAACAGGGGTTACGGGACAAGACGGCGCATACCTTGCTGAATTGCTTTTAGATAAGGGTTATATCGTACACGGGCTGCAGAGGAGAAGCTCTCTGCCGAATACCGGAAGGATCAATCAATTGATTGATAACGCTGATGTCTATGAAAAAACGTTTTTTTTGCATTACGGGGATCTGACAGATTCATTGAATCTCGTACGCATTATTGAGAGAGTCAGGCCGGATGAGATCTATAATCTAGCAGCGATGAGCCATGTTCATGTCAGCTTTGATACGCCTGAGTATACGGCCAATGCGGATGGCATCGGCACGCTTCGCATTCTGGAAGCTGTCCGGATTCTTGGATTGACCAACCACACCAAAATCTATCAAGCATCGACCTCCGAGCTTTATGGGTTGGTTCAGCAAATTCCTCAGCATGAGAAAACACCGTTTTATCCCCGCAGTCCCTATGCCGTTGCCAAGCTTTATGCCTATTGGATAACCGTCAATTACCGTGAAGCCTACGCTATGTTTGCCACTAACGGCATCCTCTTTAACCATGAGAGCCCTCTACGCGGCGAAACCTTCGTATCCAGGAAGATTACGAAGGCCGTCGCCCGCATTGCGCATGGTCTTCAAGACAAGGTCTACCTCGGAAATCTAAATGCCCAAAGGGACTGGGGGCATGCCAAGGACTATGTGGAAGCGATGTGGCTGATCCTTCAGCAGGAGGAACCGGAGGACTTTGTCATTGCCACGGGTTCAACGACGGAAGTAAGGGAATTCGTCCGGCTAGCCTTTGCCGAGATTGGCGTGGATATCGCTTTTAAAGGGGAAAAGGAAAACGAAGTGGGTTATGTGAAGGCAAGTCACAATCCACGGTATGCCTTGCCGATTGGCAAGGAGGTTGTTGCGGTTGATCCGAAATATTATCGCCCTACGGAAGTCGAACTGCTGCTCGGAAGCCCAGAGAAAGCGAAGGAAATATTAGGTTGGGTGCCTAAATACGATGTGTATGCCCTTGTGAAGGAAATGGTCAGTGATGACCTTGAGGCAATAAAAGGAGAGAGAGCCTAATGAAAATCATTTTACTTTCGGGAGGCTCTGGGAAACGACTATGGCCGCTCTCGAACGGCTCACGGACGAAGCAGTTTTTAAAAGTGTTGAGAGGCGCAGACGGCGAGAAGGAGTCGATGGTGCAGCGGGTTTGGCGACAGCTTCAGGAGGCAGGCCTCGCGTCTTCCACTTATATTGCAACATGCTCCTCCCAGGTGGATTTAATCAAAAATCAAATCGGCGATCATGTCCCGCTCATCGTCGAGCCGGAGCGAAGAGACACCTTTCCTGCCATTGCGCTCGTTTCCGCTTATTTGAACTCTATCGCTTGCGCGGATAAAGATGAAATTGTGTGTGTCCTGCCAGTAGATCCCTACGTAGACACTGTTTTTTTTGACAAGGTGAAGGAGCTCGAGCACGTTCTGAACGAAACCGATGCAGAGGTTGCTCTCATTGGCTCCAAGCCAACTTATCCTTCTGGAAAGTACGGCTACATCGTTTCCGATCCAGCCGCGCAGGATGGTTTATCCAGCAGCATTGTGATTGATCGGTTCGTGGAGAAGCCTTCTGAGGATGAGGCTGAGCGGTTAATTGAAGCGGGAGCATTATGGAATTGCGGGATATTTGCCTTCAAGCTTCATTATTTGCTTACGCTTCTGAAAGCTAGATCCTTTCCTGTGAGCTATCAGGAGCTTAGCCGCCAGTATACTCAACTGCCGAAACGCAGCTTTGACTATGAGGTGCTGGAGAAGGCGCAGCAGCTCCGGGCAATCGTTTATGAAAGCGGCTGGAAGGACCTTGGCACATGGAACACCTTAACAGAAGAAATGGACACGAACCTAATTGGACGGGGTCTGATTAGCGAGGACTCGATCAATACGCATGTGCTGAACGAATTAGACATTTTGATTACGGTGCTTGGCTTGTCCAATGTCATTGTAGCTGCAAGCCCAAACGGCATTCTTGTAGCGGATAAAGCAGCGAGTCCCCGGATTAAAGAAATGATGCAGCCGATCGACGAAAGGCTCATGTATGAGGAGCTTCGGTGGGGCTGGTACCGCATATTGGATTTGTTCAAATTAGACGAAGATAGGGAAACGCTTGTCAAAAAGGTCGTCGTTCATACCGGAGAGCAATACACGCGGGAGTCAAAACCAGGCAGCCGGGTCATCTGGACCGTTCAAGCCGGCAAAGGCGTAGCGATTATCGGAGGCATGCCGCAAACCATTGCTCCCGGAGATTGTCTGGAAATGGATTCTAGCATCGCTTCCAGCGCAGCCGCATTAACTGAGCTGACGCTTGTGGAAGTCCAAATTGGAAATGCGGGTGGAGTGGCTTATGACCTATAGAAGAAGGATGCTGGTCTTATCCATCATCGATAACATGCTGCTTATCGGAAGCTGGCTATATGCTTTCTTCTTAATTTATGACGGGCTGCCGCTTTGGTCGCTGAATGCGGTGGATTATGTCCTTGCCGGCTCGTTTATAGCGATGAGCTATTTCTTTCTGGTTGTTAGTAAATCCTATAAAACCTTGTGGAAGTATGCTGGCATATTGGAGCTGCTTGGCGTGTTAAAGTCCATTACGCTATCGACTGCGCTTTATGCCGTATTACTCGTTTTCTTTGCGGAAAACCATTTCTCACCGTCCATGCTGATCGTGCTTGCTTTAGCCTCTATGGTACTGCTTGGCGGCATTCGCCTTGCTGCCATGAAGCCGCAAGAGCACAGATCGGCCTTGAAGCCTTCCAAGAAGAAGGCGTTAATTGTAGGAGCCGGCGCTGCGGGCACCATTGCCGCAAAATACCTACTCCTACACGACGTTGCGGGATTATCTCCCTTCGGCTTTATTGATGATAATGATAAGAAGCAGAACTACGAGATTTATGGGGTGAGGGTACTCGGGAAAACTTCGGATATACCTAGGCTCGTCAGCACACATGGTATTACGGATATCTTGATCGCCATACCGTCGGCAGAAAGCGGGGAGCTGAGCCGGATCACTTCTATCTGCAAGCAGACGCCGGCCGAAGTGAGGATATTGCCCCGCATGCAGGATATGCTGCTCGGCAGGCATGCCGGAGGCAAGGTAAATGAAATCGACGTTAAAGAGCTTCTCGGCAGGGAAATGATTAATGACTCGTTAATTGATGCGCAGAGCTATATAAAAGGTAAAATCGTACTGATTACCGGAGCGGGCGGCTCCATAGGCGGCGAACTCGTCAACCAAGTAGCCAAGTGCGCCCCTGAGAGCATTATTTTACTGGGACACGGCGAGAACAGCATTCATCTGATCGAGGGAATCATGAGAGAGCGATATCCGGCCCTGCGGATCACTAGCGTCATTGCAGACATTCAGAATCCGATTGAGGTGGAGCATGTATTTCATCGTCACCAGCCGTCAATCGTATTCCATGCAGCCGCCCATAAGCATGTTCCCCTCATGGAAAATAATCCGTCCGCAGCAGTGAGGAACAATGTTTTCGGCACGATGAATGTCGCGGAGCAGGCGGTGAAAAGCGGCGTTCAGCGTTTTGTCTGCATCTCCACGGATAAAGCGGTCGAACCCGTTAATGTGATGGGGATGACGAAGCGCCTGGCAGAAATGATCGTACAAATGAAGTCTAAGCACAGCGCGACAACCTTCTCTATCGTAAGGTTCGGCAATGTATTGGAGAGCAGGGGCAGCGTTATTCCGATCTTTAAGAAGCAAATTGCGGCAGGGGGACCGGTCACGGTGACGCACCCGGAAATGGTCCGCTATTTTATGACGATCCCCGAAGCGGTTCATCTCGTTCTGCAAGCGGGAGCCTTATCCAAGGGCGGGGAAATCTTCGTGCTCGATATGGGCAAGCCGGTCAAAATCGTTGATCTTGCGAAGGCGTTAATCCGCTTTGCGGGTTATGAGCCTGAAAAGGAGATGAAAATCGTGTTCACGGGCATGCGCCCGGGTGAAAAGCTGTCTGAATCGCTATTTTATGAGAAGGAGCAAATTTTGCCAAGCCAGCATCCCCGGATTTTTATCGCATCCCCGAGAATGATTGATGAAGGGCAGCTGCAAGCAGATATCTCTAAGCTCAAGGAGACGCTTATTCAAGAGCCGGACAAAGTGAAGGAAATACTCGGAAGCCTCCTCAGGAAGTATGGCTCAGACCGTGATGAGTCTGGCGATGCGTTGTGAAATCGGGGATCGATGAATGTGTACGGAAAGCAAAAGAAAGCAACCGGCTGTCGATTGCGATTATCGGATCAACGGCGAAGCATGACAATCCCCCATTTCTGCGAGGTCCCGAGAGGGAGTCAGAGCGGTTTGTCGCTTGCTATTATATCATCGGCCAGCAGAAATATGTGCGAGATATCTGTGCATACGCAGACGGAAAAGTAGACTATATCTTCATTGACGCAGAAGCAAAAACAGAGGAAGCCGGTGATTTTGTTGCAGTCGCCAGAGGCTGCGCATTCCTCAGTGGTATTAAAACCTTTAAAGGGAACGATATTACTGCACTGGCCTGCGATCTTTTGATTAATGAACTCGCTCCGATGTTGGCTGGAAGGAAAGTGTCGATCATCGGGGCGGGCAATCTGGGCTCAAAGCTGGCGCTCACGTTTGCGGAGAGGGGCGCTTGCGTGCATATCAACCGAAGAGACGATAAAGGAGAACTCATTGCGCAGGCGCTGAATACAATCATGCCTAGGCATAGCCATGGCCGGGTCTATAATGAACCAGATCTGTCTTTATGCGTAAAGGATGCACAGGTTCTGGTAGGATTTACGCAAGGGTTTCCGGTCATAGGCGAGGCAGAAGTTCATTTGCTGGCTAAGCAGGCGGTTATCGTGGACGGCGGGATCGGGACGCTCAAGGAGGATGGCATTGCCGCAGCAAGGCAAAGAGGACTGACCGTCATCCGGCTCGATGTCCGACTTGCTTTCTCCTACGTGATTGATGCGATTCTGAATACGGAGCACTTCATCAAGCATGTTGCGGGAACCGCAAGCATCGCAGGCCAAAATTACGTCGCAGGTGGCGTCATTGGCGAGCAAGGGGATATCGTTGTTGCCGATATTAGAAAGCTTACGGAAATCATCGGCATTGCAGACGGGAAGGGTGGACTCAGACCCTTTCATTCAAATGGATAATCCTCTATTTCTACATGAAACGGATAGCCTCCTCGGGCAGAGGACGGCGATGCCGTTTCTTCTTGTGTCCAAGAGCGTTTTTTGGCGTTCTTCCAAAAGCAATGAAAAAATGTTTTTTTCATTGACCATCCGTTTAATTTCACATAGAGTTAAGTTAGATAATGCAAAGAAATCGGCAACTTTATTCGAATATGAGGTGGAAAACGGAACGATGATAAACAAGTTTAGTCGCGCTACAATAACCATCCTTCTCCTTACCCTTCTATGGCCGGCGGTTGTCGGTCATGCTGCAAGCAATCTATTGAAAAATGACAGCTTTGAAAACGTGACCGAGGGAGCTCCGGCAGACTGGCAGCATGATGCTTATTTGAAGGACGAGCATATCACTTCGTACACGCTCGACAATACCGAAGCGCATACGGGTACCTATTCCGCGGTGCTTGAAAATAAGGAAGCCAACCATTCGCGTTGGACACAGGTGATTACGGTAAAACCGAAATCTACATACAAGCTATCCGGTTACGTAAAGACCGAGCAGATCGGCCCGGATGCGGCAGGAGCGCATTTTTTTGTGGACGGCGTTGCGGTAAACTATCCGGAAGTGAAAGATACGGGTGGGAAGTGGGCTTATATTTCCTTCTACGCCAAAACAGGCAAGGACCAGAAGAGCATTACATTCGGAGCCAGCCTTGGCGGCTACGGCAGCATTAATACAGGCAAAGCATACTTCGATGACGTTAGCGTAGAGAAGGTTTCGAAGGCACCTTCGGGCTCAGAGGTATTCAGTTTGGTTGCTACGGAGACAGGCCAAGGCGCGGATCCTTCGGATACAACGGTCTCAGTTGTCCCATTGGTTCTATTCGCAGCGCTGTTCAGTTTGTTTTTTGCTTTGATTTACAGAAGACTGCTCCGCGAGCGAGGCTGGCTCGATGAGAAGCCTCATTTGCATCAGGTCATATTTGTTCTTATTTTTGTAGCGGCGTTAGTAGTGAGGCTATGGATTGCCGTTTCAAGCAAAGGCTACGCCAATGATATTGCCTTGTTCATGGCTTGGGCCGATCAAGCGGCGAAGCAAGGGCTTTCCGGCTTTTACCATACCGGCATGTTCGTAGATTACCCGCCAGGCTATATTTATATCCTTTATCTTTTAGGTCTCATCAAAAATATGCTGTCATTGGATTCAGGCTCCAATGCGGCAATGCTTTTATTCAAAATGCCGGCGATGCTGGCCGATCTCGCAGCGGCGTATATGGTATTCCGAATCGGGAAGAAAAAAGCAGGCTATTCAGTAGCCTTATCGCTTGCGCTGCTTTATTTGTTCAACCCGGCCGTTCTCGTTGATTCTGCCGCGTGGGGACAAGTAGATTCGATCTTTGCGCTCGTTCTTGTCCTATCTATCCATGGGCTAGCGGAAAATAAAATTGCACGAGCCTCTGTATGGTTCGCGATTGCGGCGCTAATTAAGCCGCAGGCGTTCATCTTTACGCCAGTGCTGCTGCTCTGGCTCTTGTACCGTGTATGGCATCACAAGGAATGGAAGCAGGTGGCGACCAGCGCGGTCTATGGCTTTGCTACCTTTATCTTGCTGGCGCTCCCGTTCTTCTGGGGCAATGGCGGGCTCGCCGGACTGTTTAATTTGTACAAGGGGACGCTCTCCTCGTACCCATATGCGACCCTGAATGCCTTTAACTTTTATGCGCTGAGCAACGCGAACTGGAAGCCGATTACGGATACATGGCTGCTGTTCGAGTTCCAGAAATGGGGATTCATTTTCATTCTCGCAGCAGTAGCGGGGGCGGCTTATTTCTTCTTACGCAAACAAGACAAGGATACGCCTAAGCGTGTGTTTTTTATCGCGATGGTGCTTATCATTATCGTATTTATGGGCGTTACTAAAATGCATGAGCGTTATCTGTTTCCGGTGCTGCTGCTTGGGATTTTGGCATTCCTGCAGACGCTCGACCGCCGAATGCTGATGGTGTTTTTCGGATTCAGCTTAACGACTTATATTAATATCGCGTATGTGCTTGATTACAGCAAAGTGACGACGAATGTGCCGTTTAACGGCATCGTGTTATTGTGTTCGTTGGCAAATATTGGTCTGATGCTTTACATGTTTTATATCGGATATGATAAATATGTACGCGGAAGAGTTGTTCTGATCAAGCCTGTAACGGAAGAAGAACTTAAGCAGGCGGATAACGAAGCCCTATCGGACCATAAAGTAGAAGCTGTCTCTAGAGTGAAGCCTGAGAAGAAGCGTCTGGAGCGCAAAGACTGGATTTGGATGGGTGCAGTGACCCTAATTTACGCGTTCGTAGCGCTATTTCAACTGGGCGAGATGAAGGGACCAACAACGGCCTGGCAGCCAGCGGCGGTCGGCCAAAGCTTTTATGTTGACTTAGGCGGGGTGAAGCAGCTTGAGAAGATCAACAGCTTCGGCGGCGTCGGTACCGGCAAATACAAATACGAATTCAGCCAAAACGGCACCGATTGGGATAATGTCATGGAGGTCGACAGCAGCCATGTGGCTGTCTTTACCTGGAATACCCAGCCGGCTGCCCTGCAGGCAAGGTTCGTGAAGCTGACCACGGTTCAGACTGGCTTCTCGATGCACGAAATGGCGATTTATGAGCAAGGCAACAAAACGCCACTTTCGATCGTCGGTATCAATGACGAGCAAGCAGGGGAAGCCAAGCGAGGCAGCGTTTCGCTGCTCTTCGATGAGCAGCAGCTTGTTAAATATGATGCGACCTATATGAACGGTTCCTATTTCGATGAAATCTATCATGCGCGAACGGCTTATGAGCACATCGAGCATATCGTAGCGTACGAGAATACGCATCCGCCTCTTGGCAAAATCATTATCGCGATTGGAATCAAACTCTTTGGGCTGAATCCGTTCGGGTGGCGCATCGCGGGTACGCTATTCGGAATAGCCATGCTGCCTTTGATGTATTTGATGGCTAGAAGATTGTTCAAGAGCAGCCTGTATGCCGGACTTGCAGCTGCGTTGTTCGCGGCGGATTTCATGCATTTTACGCAAACGAGAATAGCGACCATTGATGTTTACGGCGTATTCTTCATCATGCTGATGTTCTATTTCATGCACAAATATTATTCGTTAAGCTTTTACAGGGTAAAGCTGAGTACAACGCTGCTGCCGCTGTTCCTTGCGGGCCTGTTCTTCGGAGTCGGCGTCGCATCCAAGTGGATCGTGTTGTATGGAGGCGCAGGACTAGCGGTCATGCTAGGGTTGTCTTTATTTGATCGGTACAAGGAATATGCCGCCGCGAAGCGTGTGCTGCGCAAGGGCAAGACGCCTGACCCAGCCTTTAGCAAAGACAGGCTCCAGCATATCGTAAACGTATTCCCTCGTTATACGGTGATTACGCTCGCCGTGTGTCTTGTCTTCTATATTGTCATTCCGCTCGCGATTTATGCCTTGTCCTACATCCCGGTATTAACTGTCATGGATGAAGGCTATACGGTGAAGAGCTTTATTGATTATCAGAAGCATATGTTTAGTTACCACAGCAACCTGGTATCGACGCATCCGTTTTCCTCCTCATGGTGGGAATGGCCATTCATGAAGAGACCTGTATGGTATTATTCAGGCGACAACATGGCTGAAGGCATGAAATCGACGATCGTGGCGATGGGCAATCCACTCATTTGGTGGGCAGGCATTTTTGCAATGGTGGCAACCATATGGATAAGTATCAAGCGGAAAGACAAAGCGATGTATACCATTTGGATCGCTTTTCTCGCGCAGTATGTGCCTTGGATGCTAGTTACCCGTTTGACGTTCCTTTATCATTATTTTGCAATGGTGCCGTTTATCATTTTGAGTCTGGTGTATATGTTTAAAGTCATTGAAGAGAAAAAGCCAAGCTTCAGTCGCGTGCGAAATCTCTTCTTGGCGGGCTCGATCGTATTGTTTATTCTCTATTATCCCGCTCTTTCCGGTATGACCGTGCCTAGTTGGTATGTGGAGCATGTTCTGCGCTGGTTTCCAAGCTGGTTATTTTAAGAAAGGGGCATTCGGATGAAACAAGTGGCAGTGAAATACAGCGTAATCGTTCCCATGTACAACGAAGAAGAGGTTATCGAGCATACGTATGAGCGTTTGAAGCTTGTGATGGACAGTGCCGATGAGCCCTATGAGCTTATATTTGTCAATGATGGCAGCAAGGACCGGACAGTAGAATTGATATCGATGATCTGTGATTTTGATCCGAACGTCCGGCTTGTGAATTTCTCTCGTAATTTCGGTCATCAAATTGCCATTTCCGCCGGGATGGATTACGCCAAGGGCGATGCGATCGTCGTCATTGACGCGGACCTTCAGGACCCGCCTGAGGTGATTCTGGATATGATTGCGAAGTGGAAGGAAGGCTATGAGGTCGTATACGGAAAACGGCTCAAGCGCAAGGGAGAGACGGTATTCAAGAAGCTGACCGCCAAGCTGTTTTACCGTACCTTGCGCAGCCTGACCAATGTTGATATTCCCGTCGATACGGGAGATTTCCGTCTCATTGACCGGAAAGTGTGCGACGTGCTGCGCGGCTTGAAAGAGAAGAACCGCTTCGTGCGCGGCTTGGTGAGCTGGATCGGATTCAGGCAGACGATGGTGGAATATGAGCGCGAGGAGCGCTTCGCCGGCGAAACCAAGTATCCGCTTAAGAAAATGATCGCCTTTGCCATTGACGGAATCACTTCCTTCTCCTACAAGCCGCTAAAGATCGCAACGTACATTGGCTTTACGCTGTCGATGACGAGTTTCCTTTATTTACTGGTCGTTATTTTCCAGAAGCTGTTTACGGGAAGCACGATTGCGGGATGGGCATCGATTGTTGCAATGAATCTTCTATTCAACGGTATTATTCTTATCCTGCTGGGCATCATCGGCGAATATATTGGCCGTATATATGACGAATCCAAAAACAGGCCGCTTTATATTGTGCGGGAGGTTCAAGGATTCTCGGAGCTTGAGGGTAATCATACAGATTCTTCCAAAGATTCGGATCGGATCAAGGAGTATGTCTAAAGGTTCCTACAGAAAGCTCTTGATCCAATTTATAACCTTTAATCTGGTTGGGCTGCTCAACACGGCGATTGATTTTTTTATGTTTACGTTTCTAGTATGGGCCGGGACTTATTATTTGGCAGCACAGGTTATCGCATACGGCGCCGGTATGATTAACAGCTTTGTGTTGAACAGCCGATATACCTTTGGTAAGGGCAAAAATGACTTAAAGGATTCAAAGCCACAGCAGTTCAAGACGGGTGTCAGGTTTATCGTTTGGAATGGGATATTGCTTGGCATTACGCTTGTTCTTCTCGCTGCGTTCACCGAGTGGTGGGGACTGAGCGAGCTCGTCTCCAAACTTATTGTAACGGTCATTACCGTTGCGCTGAATTTTTATGGAAGCAAAAAATGGGTGTTTACAGGGAAAAGGCCGCAGACAGGGAGCAGTTAGCGGAAGGCGGGAAAGATGAAGAGAATATTATCCTATACCTTAGTCGTCATTGGCCTTCTTATTCTGCTTTATCCGAAAGCAAGCGAATGGTATGACAACCGCCAGCAGGATAAGCTGATGGCGGAGTGGGAAGATGCGACCTTCGATGAAACGGCCCAGCAGCAGGCTCAGCAGCAGTATGAGCAGCTGACAGAGCTGTTTAACGAGGAATCCGCAGCAACGGATGTGCCTGTTGTCAGTACACCTACAGACGCGCCGACTACGGCTCCTGTTGCGCAGAAGATTGCATCCATCGCTACTTTAAAGATCGATAAAATAAAGCTTAAGCTGCCTGTTGTTGAGGGAGCGACCCAGAAAAACATGAAGTCCGCCACTGCCCATTTGAAGGAAACGACAGCGATCGGCGAGGTAGGCAATGCCGCAATTGCTGGGCATCGGATGCGCGCTAAGGGCCGACTGTTTAACCGTCTCGGCGAAGTAGCCGTTGGCGATAAAATCGTGGTGGAAACGAAAGACCAAACGTATACCTACACGGTTTATAAAGTCTCGATTGTAGAGCCAACCGATGTATCCGTGCTTAATTACAATAACAAAGACAAACTGCTCACTTTAATCACCTGCGACCCGATCGTAAACCCGACCCACCGCTTGATTATCCACGCTAAGATGTAAGCGGTGGGCAGCGCCCATTTTCTCCGCGTAACAGCACCAATGGTATCGCCCCTTCATAGTATAAGTTGACTGTATCCCTTAACCTTGTTAAACCATAAAAACCCGCGCAAGGAGGGGTGACAAACATTGAAGGGTAGCGACCATAAGAGCAAGTTTTTATTGACGCATCGTGAACGCGAGGTATTCGAGCTGTTGGTACAGGATAAGACAACAAGAGATATTGCACAGCAACTATTCATCAGCGAGAAGACCGTCCGCAACCATATTTCTAATGTCATGCAAAAGCTGAACGTAAAAGGTCGTTCACAAGCGGTTGTCGAGCTTATCAAGCTTGGTGAATTACAAATCTAACATAGCTAGATAATCGGACAGCATAGCGATATGCTGTCTTATTTTTTTGTTCTTAGGGTAGCGTCGATTTGGACGATGGTGACAAACATTGAAGGGTAGCAAGCATAGGAGCAAGTTTTTATTGATGCATCGTGAACGCGAGGTGTTCGAGCTGTTGGTACAGGATAAAACGACAAGAGATATTGCAGAACAACTATCCATCGGCGAGAAGACCGTCCGCAACCATATTTCTAATGATATGTGTTTTTAAACACACACACACCTATGAGCGGCGGGATGCGTTTAATTAAACTCAATTTTCATTGTTTCGAAATCCACTCTACACATGGTTTTCATCATAAAATCAAAACCGAGTATCCCATCAAAGCCATAAGGTTCTTGTAAAGACCCGAGCTGAATAGGAAAATCGTCCAAGACAATTTGTTCAATTTGAAGTCCAGGAATCTGCTGCTCATAGCAAATCTCGCTTGTTCCCCCTACCCCATACATCCGCTTTGCTCTTCCTTTTATAAAGTCAATATGAATGCCAATCGTAGCAAGTGCGTCGGTATCAAAAACCGTTGCAGCACATCCCATATCAAATAGAACATTTTGTAAAACAATCGATTGATTGTTGTGAGTTAAAGTTAAGGATATGATAGGCAAGCCATGCCGGAGTTTTATTTTCATGTCCGTTGCCTTACCCCTGAGAAGAATTCTTCAACAACCTCAACATCGCTTCGGCTGGTATGAAATACGTACAGCTCTCGTGTCGGATGCAACTTGTGCAAACGCTTATACCCGTTCCACGCTTCCTGTGGGTTGTCGTAGTCTTGAACGACCGACATGTCCTCCAGTTGGCGCACGCGATTATTGGAGCTTGCTTTGATTGCTTCCACTAATACAAAACGTCCCGGATGCAAAACGGTAATTTCGTCCCATTTCATCGGCTACACCTCGCTTGAATCTTAGTTAGTCTATTATAGCATACTCGTTCAAAGGTGTTGGAAGTGAGTATGGGTATTGTTATTATGCGGAAAATAGCTAGATAATCGGACAGCATAGCGATATGCTGTCTTATTTTTTTGAAACGTGAATTAGTTTTAAAAATGATGAGCGTAATTCTTGTTGATATAATCAATTCATGTTCAATATTGTAGTTGAGAAAGATTATCGATAAAATAGGATTAGAGCAGAGGCAAGCATTCCTTGCTAGTTTTTTCATACATAAAGGTTTGTGGAAGGTGAAACGATGTACGTAGACGAGCATGTTAAGCTTTGGAATCTGGCTTCGATCAAAATATGGGATGTACGGCACACGGTGTTGTACGCTGGCGAACAAGTAAATGCCTATCGAATGCCTGCCAGCGGGTTTATATATACGATACGGGGCAGCGCGACAGTTACGCTGGACGGCACCGCATACGCGGTTGAAAAGATGCAGATCTTGCATGGAGGCAAGGGAGTCTGTTTGGATATTACCCTCGCGGAAGACAGCTTTGAATATTATTTGATATTTTACCGGGCACACTTGCCTTTGCCAAGCAGTTTTGAGCTTCAGGCGCTGTTAGAGCAGCATTTGCCATTTCATATTCAATATGCTTTTGCCCCTAGCCATCCCGTCGGCTTATACGACAAAGTCCAAAAAATAGATCAGTATTGGGGTCAGACGGATGCGCTGGCGAAATTTCAGGTGAAAACGCTATTCTATCAATTTATAAACGAATTGATGAAGCAGTTGAACACGCAAGTCATTCTAACCGCCAAGCCCAATCTGGTTGCTCAAGCGATTCGGTATCTTCATGAACATTACGCTCTGCCGATTATGGTTGATTCATTGGCTGAGCTTCTGGACTGCAGCGCAGGACATCTGTCGAGAATGTTTAAGAAAGAGACGGGGAGCAGTCTAATCGCTTATTTAACTTGGATTCGATTGAATAAAGCGAAGGATCTGTTGCTGCATACGGAAGCATCCCTACAGCAAATAGCCGATGGTATAGGCATCCCGGATGTAATCTATTTCAATCGCTTATTCAAAAAGCATATAGGCTTGTCTCCTGGCCGTTTCAGAGGGAATGTGCTCAGTCTGCCAGTGAGTCAGGATAATGCTATGGTAAAATCAGAATTATCCATTGTCAGGCGTAAACTTCGCGGTTATATTCGTATTAATGATGATAATCATTATCAATATATACAAAAAGGAGATTTACGCATACCTATGAAATCGAAACAATCCGTCACCATGCTTTTATTGCTTAGTCTTACACTCCTATTGTCTGCTTGTTCATCCTCACCGAATTCGACGACAGCAAACGGGAATGGACAGAACAATACAGCGAAACCAACTGCCTCTGTACAACCAAGCGAGCAGCCAGCAGTGCAGGAGCGAGTAATTAAACATGCCTGGGGAGAAACCGTTATTAAAGGTGAGCCTCAGCATATTATTTCCTTATTCCCAGCCGCTACTGATTATTTGCTTGCACTTGGCATTGTACCACAAGCGGCGTCGAGCAATGGAGAGGGCAGCGACGAATTTCCTACTTACCTGTCTGATCGTTTACAAGGCAAAGAAAATTTGGGTTGGCAAGTGGAGCCCAATTTCGAAAGTATATTAGCAGCAGAACCAGACCTTATAGTTGGTCAGGATTTCATGGGTGACGCTTTCGAGAATTTAAATAAAATTGCGCCTACCTTGTTTGCGGAGAAAGTGAAGGATGAGCAGGGCGTCATTCGTATGAAAACGAGTCTGCTTAAACTGGGCGAAATGCTGGAGAAGACGGAACAAGCCAAGCAGGTTATCGCAGACTATGAGAAACAGGCAGCAGAAGGCCGTGATAAGATCAAGCAAGCGATCGGGGACGAGACGGTCATGTTCCTGCGCCTATCCGACAAAGAAGTCCGTTACTATAGCAAACGGAACTATGAGGTTCTTTATGATGATCTAGCTCTTCAGCCTCCCGCTTCTATACCTGATCCGTCTGAATCAATGAAGGTTATCTCTTTAGAAGCATTGCCGTCCATTGATCCTGACCATATTATCCTTTTATCATCGGATGGGGCAGAGGTAAGTGAAATTGAGAAAACTGCAGTGTGGAAAAGCCTGAAAGCCGTTAAGAACAACCATGTTTATATGGCTGATTACGGTTTATGGTTCCAAGGACCAGGAGGCCCAATCGGCCAAAGCAAAATTATTGAAGAAACGGTGAATTGGCTTACCCAATAAGGGAATGCAACGGGAGGACCAATCGATATGGAAATATCAGCAATAGAGAAGCTTATTCGAGAAAGAAGAACCATTCGTCAGTTTAATGAAAAGAAGCTGACCAAAGAAGCGGTTATTGATTTGTTGGAAGCAGCTGTATGGGCACCCGTGCATTCGCGCAAGGAGCCGTGGAGATTTATTTTGTTCATGGAAGCGGGAAGAAAGCAATTCGCAAATGCGGTGCTGCATACATTCTCCAGGGAAGAACGTGAACGATGGGAACAAAAGCTTCAACTTGATTATTGCGAGCGAATGCAGGCCCATCTGCTTGTTGTCATAGAGGCTGATCCAAGGCAAAGGGAATGGGAAGACGCTGTGGGGGCAGGCTCAGCACTAATTCAGAACGTACAACTGTTGGCCTGGGAGCAGGGAATTGGCATCGTGTGGAAGACAAATGAATATAATTTCGATCCCGATTTCTGCAGGCTTACTGGCGTGAAGCCAGGTGAGAGAATTATCGGAACGCTTCATCTAGGCTATTTTGATCAGGATAAGATTCCGAAGCCTCGGCCTCGTACACCGGCACGGGAACGGTTGACTTACGTCTCGGATGCAGGCGGAGAGGAACAGCAGTAATAATAAGCTAAGGCGTTTAGGGTATGGCTCTGCTTGTGTGTGAGCAAGCATCCCTCTGAACGCCTTTTTTTATATATTCACATTGTCCAACAAACTAACATAGAGGGATATTTGGACAGCATAGATATGCTGTCTTTTTTGCTTTGGCATAAACATGCTGCACTTGCGTAAACCCCATTTCGCTCCAACGGATGACTTTATCCAAATAGCGATGCAACG
>NZ_SKCD01000005.1:0-64245 GCF_006542765.1 Paenibacillus luteus | reverse complement strand
TGGGGGGGGGGGGGGGGGGGGGGGGGGGGGAGGTTGCTGCGAGCAATGGTGACAACCATTGATGGGTAGTGATCCTAGGAGTTAAGCTGAAGTGTCGGCCTGCATTTCAAATGAATGCTTGTCAGCTCAGAACGAGCCTCTTTATGAGACTGGATATCCATTTCAGGATACTTCCACAATTTGTGATCTAATTTTGGAAATTAAACCAAATAAGGAAGAGGAATTTGTCGAATTGCGTCGAATAATAAAGGTTACCACAATAGCAAAGAAGGTTTTTTTCATATGGCAGCGGCACGAGTGATGCAAGCATGGAGAAAAAGACAGATTAGTTTGGCGACATTATTGACAGGCTTGGTCTCAATTTCGGTGCTGCTCATGTTAACCATTTTACTGTTCGCATCCTATCAATCCAAGAAACAATCTTTATATGAAACGACGCTGACTTTGAATCTGTCGACTGCCTCCAATATGAGCAAGACGATGGATTCCCTGTTTAAGTCGATGCGCAGCAGTCTCAAAAATGCAGCACATTTCTATTCCTTAAACCGTCCCATGCTTCCGGAGGATTCGGAGAAATATCTTGATTTAATTCGCAATAGCAGCAATTACTTTAATTCAATCGCTGTGGTAGATGAAACCGGAATGATCAGCATGATCTCTCCAAAATCGGTAGGCACCACAGGCAGACAGGTAACGACAGCTGCGACCAAAAAAGCATTAGAGCTGCAAAAGCCGTTTATATCCGAGCCTTATATGAGTGCAACTACGAAACGTTTGATTGTATTTATAAGCGAGCCCATATTCGACAGTGATGGGGTATATCGGGGCTTTATTGGCGGAACCATCTATTTGCAAGAAAATAATATACTAAATATGATCTATGGCAATGAAAATTTGCACGACAATGGTTCCTACTTTTATGTTGTCGGGTCCGACGGCAAGTTGATTTACCATCCGGATAAAAGCCGAATCGCTACCGATATTCATCAACTGCCGATTGTAAATAAGCTTCTACAGGGGAAGAGCGGTTATGAGCTGACCGTTAATATTAAGGGGATCACTCAACTGGCGGGTTACTCTTATGTACCTGAGAATCAATGGGGCATCGCGGTGCTCTCTCCCATCAGCATTATCAAAGAGCAGCTAAATAGCCATCTAATGGCGATTCTCTGGTATACATCGGTTCCTTTTATTTTATTGATGCTGGTAACGATTTGGTTTGCCCGCCGATTGGCCAAACCGTTCGTCGAACTGGCCGATGTCGTCAGCAGTATAGGTAAGGAAGCAGTACCGCTTCCACCCGAGAGACATCACTGGAACAGGGAAGCGGATTTGTTGACTAAGACGCTTATGCTTGCAATGGACGGTATCAAAGCACAGACCGACCAGTTGACGCAAGCCGCCATGACAGATCCGCTCACGGGGCTTAGCAACCGAAGGACCATGGAAGAAATCATGAACCGCTGGACGGAGGAGCAAAAGCCCTATGCCCTCCTTATTCTCGATATTGATCGCTTCAAATTAATTAACGATACGTTCGGACATCAAGAGGGGGATCGCGTTCTGCAGCATTTAGCGGACATTGTGAAGCAATCCGTTAATCCAGGCGACATTTGCAGCCGGTATGGAGGCGAGGAATTTGTTGTTCTCCTGCCTAATGCAGCGGTTAAGGATGCTTTTGCCATGGCAGAACGGATTCGAACGACGATGGAGGAAAGCGACAATCATTTGGGTCAAAAGGTTACCATATCGCTGGGGTTGGCCCATTTCCCTACCCAGTCGGAGACTGCAAAGGCATTGTTCCTTCTTGCAGATCAAGCGTTATACAAGGCCAAGCATGAAGGAAGAAACCAGACTGTGATCGCTAATTAGCGTACAGCAACTGAACATAGAGAATTATCTAATACTGATGTGATGAAAAGGACTCAAACCTATGAAATCAAGCCGTCTCAATAATCAAAAAAGAATGTTTTATTTTATTGTTATCGCAGTTTCAACGCTCAGTGTGCTCACCGGAGTGAAATTAGTATTTTCTTATCATTCCACTGTGAAATCAGCGGAGATTACGCTCGCCAAGCAGTATACCGATATTGCGCTCGTCATTGCAAAGGGCATGGATAAAGAAGAGTATAAGCAGTTTTTACTAACCAAAACGAACGATGAGCATTACGAGAATACAAGACGTTACTTAGAGGAGTACCGCGAACGAATCAATGCCCTTTACGTCTATACGCTTCTGCTTGATGACAGCGAGGTATCCAAGGTAATGGTTTCGGCATTCCCTCCTGAAGTTGATGATATGCCGATTGGTACGCCATGTACAGTACCTCCTGAACAGGTGAGGCTTGCCAAGCAAGGCGAAAATTATTACACAGACGTTATCCATGATGAGCATACCGGCTCCTACATGTCGATTGGCGTTCCAATTCTGGACGACAATGGCGAGATGCTGGGCATGGTAGGCATTGATATAGCTGCGGAGGACCTGGGTTATATCAGCAAACATGTGATCAAAAACAATCTATTTATTTATGGCATGGATATTCTGTTTGCTTTTGTTCTTCTTGCTGGCGTATACCTGCTGAACAAATGGTATAAGGCTCGCCTTAAGCAGGATTTGCAGGATTCGGAGAAAATATATATATCCGAGCTGGGGAAAATTGTAGATACGATTAAATCCAGCAGGCATGATCTCATGAATCATCTTCAGGTGCTAAATGGTCTTATGGATCTTAAAATGTACAATAAAGCCCATGATTATTTGAAACAGCTAACGCTAGAATCCAAAACTTTGAATCTGTCTCTGAGCATTAAAAATCCGATTCTGATGGTACTGTTTCAAAGCAAGTGGGAACGGGCGCATTCCAAAAATATACAAATGATCTATGAAACGGATTTTCACGCGTTTGATCGCATTTCATCGATGGATCTTGCTAAGCTATTTTCCAACTTGTTGGATAATGCGATTGAAGCCGTTGAAGAAAATGAAAGCGATCTGCCAAAAGTGATCCAAGTCTACTGTACAGTCGAGAAAGGGAAATATATTTTTACGGTAGTGAATCCTGCCGTGCTCTCCGAGGAAGAACAGAGCAGCTTCTTCCAGCAAGGCTTTACCACTAAAGGGGAAGATCAAAGCTGGCGGGGGACTGGCCTTTCAATTGTCAAGCGAACGGTGGAGAAATATAATGGACAAATTCATTTTGAATATGAGAACAGCAAAGTACTCATTCGGATAACCATTTAACAGCGGAGCTGAGCTAGGTGTGAAAATAATGAGCCAAGAATTGTCAGCCTCTCAACTGTAAAAGGTGAGGGCGGACTTTACTTGGCTCATATTTGTTGTTAGTAGCCGTCCGTATTATGCCCTAGCTCGTCGGACAATTCCATCCCTTCGTTTGCCGCTGTAGTGCCGACATGGCTTGAATCCTTTCCGAGCTGGTCGGCCAGCTTCAGTCCTTCGGCAACGCGTTTGCCATAATCGCTGTCTGCCTCGGCGAAATGCTGCAGCATCTGCTCCCGAATGACAGGACTGCAGGTGCTTAATGCGTCGACTAGATTCTCGATAAGTTCGTCACGCTCCCAAGCTTCGAATTTGCGGTAGGTTTCACCCGCCTGCTTGAAGTTGTTCTGGCGGTCGATTGGCTGCTTGGTCAGTTTGGCCGAATACGCTGGCTCATGGGGCTCTCCTGAAGGAGGAGCCTCTTTTAAACCGCCCATCGTGGATGGCTCATAGTTGATGTGCGGATTTTGTCCGGGCGCGATATCGATGTAAAAGGCCATTTGCCCATCCCGCTGATTGGTGGCGACCGCTTTTTTTGGCGCGTTGATCGGTAGTTGAAGATAGTTTGTTCCTACACGGTAGCGCTGTGTATCCGAATAGGAAAAGGTACGTCCTTGAAGCATCTTGTCATCGGAAAAGTCCAGCCCGTCCACCAGCACGCCCGTACCGAAGGCGGCTTGCTCAACCTCGGCAAAGTAATTTTCCGGATTTTTGTTCAGCACCATTTTGCCTACAGGCAGCATGGGGAACTGTTCGGGGTCCCAAAGCTTCGTATCATCCAGCGGATCGAAATCGAGCTCGCTATGCTCCCCGTCGCTCATCCACTGCACCTGAAGCTCCCACTCGGGATAATCGCCGCGCTCAATCGCCTCGTACAAATCCTGCGTCGCATGGTTAAAGTTTTTGCCCTGCAGCAGTTCGGCTTCCTTCTGGGTCAAGTTGCGTATGCCTTGAAGCGGCTCCCAGTGATATTTTACAAGAATGCCTGTACCCTCGGAGTTTACCCATTTGTATGTATTGACGCCGGAGCCTTGCATCTGTCGATAATTGGCGGGAATTCCCCACGGAGAGAACAGGAACGTAATCATATGGGTCGCCTCAGGCGATTGGGATACAAAATCAAAAAAACGTTCCATGCTCTGCACATTCGTGACCGGATCAGGCTTAAAGGCATGCACCATATCGGGAAATTTCATCGCATCACGGATGAAAAAGATTTTCAAATTGTTGCCCACTAAATCCCAATTGCCATCCTCCGTATAAAACTTGGTAGCAAAGCCGCGCGGATCACGCAGCGTCTCGGGTGAATGGCCGCCATGAATGACGCTTGAAAAGCGGACGAAAACAGGAGTTTGCTTGCCAGCATCCTGAAAAAGCTTCGCTCGAGTAAAGTTGGCTATCGGTTCATCGCCAACCTTGCCGTAAGCCTCGAAATAACCGTGAGCGCCGGCTCCGCGTGCGTGTACAACACGTTCGGGGACGCGTTCTCGGTCGAAATGGGATATTTTCTCGATAAAATGGTAATTCTCCAGCGTCGAGGGTCCGCGATTCCCGATTGTGCGTATGTTCTGGTTGTCGGTAACCGGATGCCCTTGGCGGGTGGTTAGCTCTTGCTCGGTGTTATCCTTTGCGGTCATGACGAATTCATCCTCCAATGGCATATAAATGTAAACTTGTAGGTCTAGTTTGAGTCATACATCTATTTGTTATTCATATAATGAAAATGACGTTAAAATGCTAGTTTTCATCAATAAACGGTAGAATTATGGTATAATCGAACCATATTTCAACAATAAATCGTAGGTATGATTGACGAACGAAATTGTAATCTTTTATTTTACAGGGGGATAAGATGTTAAAATTTAGCCTATTTTTCATGCTGTTTTGGTTGTTCGGCAACCCGTTTATCGCTATCTTAGTTTTGCTTATCCTGCTGTACGTGCTGGACCGCCGCTTTGTGGGCATTTTGCCTAGCTTCGTAAAACCCCTGAAGAGAATTTCGAGAATCAAGAAACTGAGGCAGCAAATCAATCAATCACCGAATGAAGTTTCCGCAAAACACGAGCTTGCAAGGCTATTGATTGAACGCAAGAAATATAAGGAGGCTTTGCAGTGGCTCGAGCCGTTACAGAACACGCTTGAGGACTCTGCAGAATACTGGGATGACCTGGGCATCAGTTATTTGCATAACGGTGACGAGGAGCGTTTTGTCGCAAGCACGCTTCACGGACTGGAGCTTAATCTGCGTGTCAAATACGGTGCGCCTTATTTGCGACTTGCAGCCTTTTATTCAAATGGACGCGCAGAACAGGCGCTTGCTTACATTCGTGATTTTCAAACCATCAATTCATCCTCCTGCGAGGCGTATGACCAGCTTGCTGCGATTTACAAAAAGCTTGGAGATGATCAGGAAGCACGAAGTGCAATTGAAGAAGGATTGCGCATATACCGTATGCTTCCGCGTTATAAGAAGCGGCAGGAGCGCAAATGGGCTGTTCGCTTATATTTCAAGAAGGTAAGAGGTTAATGATTCATACGCCATGGCTTATAACCAATTGTTGATCGTGCGCTCCCTATCCATTGTTATCATTTGTTAATGGAAGCGGTATTGTCGTTTGGGTCATTATGTTACATAATGAAAGCAATAATAGATAGAAGGGCAAGATGCAGGAGATGCAACGCAATATTTGGCTTGTGGCGATTAGCGTAATCGTCGTTATGGTGCTGGTAAACAACACGGCCTATTATTTTCTTACAAAAAAAACATTGGAAGACTCTTTTGAAGAAGAGCTTCTGGCGCATGCTGAACGGCTGCAAATTTCACTGGAGCAATCGCGTGAGGGCTCGGAGCAATTTCAGAATCAGATCGGGCGCGAGCTTCGTACAGCTTCGATCGCCATTCAGTATGCATTGGACCCGGATATAGAGAAGGTAACGACAGAGCAGCTCATGGAGCTTCGTGACAAGTTGGATCTGAGCCATATTACGCTATTGAAGAAATTGCCGGATGATATTGTGCTGTACCGCTCCTCCAATGTCAATCAGTTGAATACAAGCACAAAGTCATGGGTACCGTGGTATGAAGTGTTCTCTCAGCTGTTCGAGCACAAGAATGCTTCGGTGGACTGGCTCGGGCAATCGCTCCCGAATTTCTGGAGTGGTCCGTTCGAGGTGTCTACAACGGATGTGGACAAGCTGAATAAGTGGGGCTATTATTACGATGGCGCGACCAACTATATTATCGATCCCTACGTGGATTATGAGCAGCAGCAAGAGTATGAGAGCGCGACGGGCGTTCATCGAATGATTGAAAATTCCGTTGAAAGCAGCGATTCGCTGCTGGAGATTGCCTTCATTAATCCGGAAACGTTCCCTGATGGTGAGACGACGATCAACCCGGAGGGGCTTGAGCAAGGGCATAAGGTGCAGGAGCCTATTTTTTATGGTTCCTATACGATCAAGTCGGAGCGTGATACGGAACTGGTGCGCCAGGCCTATTTCTCCAAAGAAATGGTTACGCTGCGCGAAAATATTGATGGCAAAGAAATGTTTAAAATGTATATTCCCACTTTTGTAAATGAAAAAGGGATCAACATTACGGATCGGGACGGACAGCCGATGAACAGTTACGTGCTGATGTTAACCTCTGATTATCATATCATTCAGGAAAAACTGGATTCACAATTTTTAAACTTGGGCGTTATCATTATTATAGTCACAGCCTTCAGCCTGTTGATTGCTATTGTAGCCATGCGCTATTACAGGCAGTCGCGCGACAAGGTCGTTAAAGTGACTCAGGAAACGTATGTGGAAGAAATCAACCAGATGTTCCAATCCATCCGGGCGCAAAGACATGACTTTCTGAATCATGTGCAAACAATTCACTCCTTGGCAGAGCTTGGGAAATCGCAGGAGCTCATCGGCTATACCAAAGAGCTGACTGGCGATATCCGAATGATGAACGATATTATTAATATCGGCAATCCTGCGATAGCTGCACTTGTCCGCTCCAAAATTTCACAAGCGGAGAGTTATAAAATCGGCTTTAGCTGTTCCTTTACGGGACTTAATATGCAGGAGATGGGAGTAAAGACGCTTGATGTGAACCGGATGCTAGGCAATCTGATTGATAATGCCTTTGATGAGGTGCTTAAATACCCGGAAGACCGCAGGCAGGTGACGCTCGTCGGCAATCAAACGGTTGATGCGCTGGAGTTCACGGTTACCAATACTTGTGATGATGCCGAGGGCGCGGTGGCCCGGCCGATTTTTGAAGCGGGATATTCCACCAAGCAGCAGGATCATCAAGGTTTGGGGTTATCCATTGTCAAATCCATCGCCAAGCAGTATAAAGGGGATGTCTATGTAACGGCAGAGCCTGCCGGGAAATTAACGTTTATCGTGAAAATGCCCTTATAATGAACCATTGTGCCATGCCGACTAAAGGACTATGTCGGTGTGGCTTTTTTATGTCTCACTTTTATTTCAGTCCAATCGTAGCATTTGACGCCAAATGATGGCACCAGCCGTGTCGGCTTGATATAATAGAAGGAATGCAATTGAACGGAAAGGAAGCGGGTGAATGTCTGTAATGCACCTCAATGAAAAGCTGCAAGCGCTGATTGAACAACAATTAAACTCACATGTCGAGACGACGATCATGAAGCGAGGCTGGCAATATTACATGGAAGGCAAGGTGGACAGCGCTAATGAAGGCAGCCATGATCATCTTTATGGCGTCGTCAAAGGCTCTGACCTTTATGCGGTCATACTAGATGCCGGCAATTTGCGGTACAGCTCCTGTACCTGTCCTTATATGGGTTTTTGCAAGCATATGGCAGCCGTTTATTTTCAATACTGCAGTCAGCAGGAAGGTGGACATTCGTTAGCGGAACGATCTTATTTCAAATTGCTAGGACTCTCCTCAGCCAGTACGCTGCTTAAAAACAAACCAGCTGAGCCGGAAGTGCTGCCGCCAGTGCCAATGATTGCTGAAGATCCAGGCGAATCGGGTACAGCAAAAGAGTGGCTGGATTGGATGCAGGCCACGCATGGCGAGGTTTGGCGCAAATGCCGTCACTCGCTTCATGCGCTGCAGCCGCTATTGTCTTCCTTGAAAGGGCTGTCCAAGGATTGGAAGAAGCCATTGCAGCGATTGCATTGGTCAACGGCTATTTTGTTTGTGTTGGAACAAGCGGAAAGAGCGATAAATACTGTTGATTCCTTCAGCAGATATTATCATGAGATGTCATTTATCCGCATGGCTGAGCCATGGGTGGAGCATTTATATACATTGATCTCCGAGCTGACACCAGGGCAAATGGAGTCGGCTGAAGAAGCATGGGCAGATGAATTGATTGCACATGTAAAGGTTTGGGCATCGGGTACAGAACGGCAGCTCTTTGATTGGGAATACATGTATATGGCTTTCTGCGAGAAGCTTTCGGAAAACAGAAGCTGGTATGAGAAAGAGCTTATTGCGATGCTTGAGCTAGTAAAGCAGGAGGCGGCCGGAGAGGTTAACCATGCGTTCCTGCACACGGCAATCGGCATGATGTACTTTTTTGATATGCGTGATGAGCAGGCCATTGAGCATTTTGAACTTACAAGTTTCGAGCGCTCTCAGAAAGTCATGTATCCATGTGCAGCACAGCGGATGCAGGAGGAAAAATGGCCGCTTGTGGAGAAATGGATGAGCTTCTTGTTCGAGCGGGTCAATCATGTGAAAAACGGCCGATCTGTCGGCCCATTTGTGACCTTATGCCGCAGGGCTGATTTGGACCGTCCTGAGCTTCGCGTCTGGACCGATTATATGACGCAATTGCTGCCTCATTCCTATTCTGAATTATCTGACCATTGGCTCGATCAGAAACGGTATGAGGAATGGGCGGACTTGCAAATGCTTGTCGGAGCCCGTCCCGAGGATGTGGGTACGCATGCGCTGCGCGAGATTGCCAAGCTGGCACCGCGTGCCTTAATGCCTCTGTACCATCAGTCGGTAGAAGCATCCATTCAGACACGCAACCGTCAAGGGTACCGCATCGCTGTCAAGCAATTGAAGAAGCTGGAGAAGCTTTACAAGACAGACAAGGATGCCTCTCGGTGGGAGCAATATCTTGAAGGCCTCGTACGCAAGCATCAGCGGCTTAGAGCGTTTCAGGAAGAGCTATGGAAAGGGAAATTGGTTACATGAGAACATACATTGGCGCGCGAAAGTTAATGATAGACGGATTTTGGAACGTGGATGAGAGCGGTGCCTCAGTTCTGGTTAGCGCAGTCGATCGAAAGGATGCAGCTGACGGCAAGCTGCGATACCTATTGTTTGCATGGCATAAAGCTTCATGGTATGGAGCGGATATTGAAGAGATCAGTTTAGGTGAGAGGAAGCTGCTTAGCATTCCGCCTTTGCTTGCAGTAGATTATTTATCCTCGCCTCAGCATGTCCGGCTGCTTCAGCTGGAGTGGACAGAACGCATGGCTGTTTTAATGAGAATGGCAGAACAGATTCGAACGGCACTGCTAAAGGGTTGGTTTATGCCGGACTGGGAGCATTGGGCTGACGAGCGGCGAAGTTGGCGAATCGCTATTCCTGAGCAGGAGACGGATTTCGCGCAGCAGTGGCATGAAAATGCTCTTGCAGCCTCAGCACACGGAGATAAAGGAATCGAACGATGGCTAAGTGGTGCGATCGAACAAATGCTGGAGGAAAACGAACAGGCAGCTCAGGCGTGGAAAGCGATTTCGGCAGTGTCAGGCGAAGCTGTGCTGAGAAGAAAGGCCGCTGATGAGGAGGATTGGCTCATAGCGATCGGACTCCGTAAGGATGCGCTGCCGTTCCGGATAGCTCTGCAGCTGGTAGAGCCGCATGTTTCACCGGAGTGGCGTCTTCGTCCTGCATTGCAGGATCGAGAGGGTGGACCTTGGCTTCCGATCAGGCCCCATGCTTGGGAAGATGGCTGGGAGTCTGATACGGATGATGAACGGAGCATTCCAGCAGATTGGCTGATGTATCTCGAAACTAAGCTTGCCAAGGAGCAGCTGAAATGGATCATGGCATTGCCGGAGCTTGCAGATCAAGAAGAACCCAATCAGCTTCAAATGACCCTAACCGATAATGAAGCGTGGAAATTCCTCGAAGAGGGCAGTGTAAAGTTGCTGGAAGCGGGTTGCCCTGTGCTGCTTCCTAGCTGGTGGGAAGCTGTGCGCTCAAGGAAGCTTCGTTTGAAGGCGAAAATGAAGTCATCCGTAGGCTCGGCTGCACAGCCGATGTTCGGATTGGACCAAATCGTGCAATTTGATTGGAAGCTTGCTCTCGGCGATGTTAATTTAACAGAAGCGGAATTTCTTCATCTTGCGGAGCAAAACAGGCGGCTGTTTAATATCGGAGGCGAATGGGTCCATCTGGACCCGCAGGATGTGACGCAGATCAAGCAATGGCTGAAACGGATGGGCAAGCGCAAAGGCTTGTCTTTCCGGGATGTGCTCGAGATGCATCTGAAGGGCGGCATTCCACTGGATGACAGCGAGGAGCTGGATTCGGATCTGGAGGCAGAGGTTGAACTAAATGAGCATTTGACGGCTTGGCTGGCACAGCTGCAGCACACCTCCCAAATCCCGCTTGCTGAGATTCCGGCCACTTTTTTGGGAGAGCTTCGGCCTTATCAGCTGGAAGGCGTATCTTGGCTGCTGTTTCTAAGAAAATTTGGGCTTGGCGGCGTGCTTGCGGATGATATGGGTCTTGGCAAGACGATTCAGTTTATGGCCTACCTGGTCTATATCAAGGAACGAAAGCTGCAAACGGGCGGCCCATCGCTGCTAATCTGTCCGACGTCGGTTATCGGCAACTGGGAGAAGGAGTTGGAGCGGTTTGCTCCTTCCCTTCGCGTCATGCTCCATTATGGTAACAAGCGGGATAAGGGAGAGGTTTTACGTGATTCCGTAGCAGAGGCGGATTTGGTGATAACGTCCTATTCCTTAGCGCAGCTGGATGAAGAAGATTTGAGCTTGGTCGATTGGGATGCCTTATGTCTCGATGAAGCCCAAAACATTAAAAATATATATACGAAGCAATCGACCGCCATTAGGCGCCTGCCTGCCTCGCACCGGATTGCGCTGACAGGAACGCCGATGGAGAATAGGTTGACTGAGCTTTGGTCCATCTATGATTTCATTAACCCGGGTTATTTGGGCAACATCAACGAGTTCCGCAAGGAGGTCGTTACACCGATAGAGAAGACGCGTGATGAGAAGCTTATTGCCGGACTACAGCGCTGGGTAAAGCCGTTTATGCTGCGCCGGATCAAGAAGGACCCATCGATTCAGCTATCGCTTCCGGATAAGAATGAGTCGAAAACCTACATGACGCTGACCGCAGAGCAAGGTGCCATGTATGAGAACTTAGTCGCCGACCTTCTTGAAAATCTAGATAAGCTGGGTCCAATGCAGCGCCGGGGCTTGATTCTTGCCGCTTTAACGAAGCTTAAGCAATTGTGCGATCACCCTTCACTGCTCGCGAGCGAAGAGAAGCTGCAGCTGTGGGATATCGAGCGGTCGAATAAAGTAGCAAGACTGCTGGAAATGTGCGAGGAAATTGCGGCAGAAGGCGAGCGCTGCTTGATTTTTACCCAATATATCGAGATGGGCCAGCAGCTGCAGCAGCTGCTTGAAGAAAAGCTTGGCTTGCCTGTGCCTTACTTGCATGGCAGCGTACCGAAGGTGAAACGGGATCAGATGATTGAACGGTTCCAAAATCCCGAAGAGCCTTGCTGCGCGTTTGTGCTTTCCTTGAAGGCCGGCGGTACAGGGCTTAATTTGACCGCTGCAAATCATGTCTTCCACTTTGACCGCTGGTGGAATCCTGCCGTGGAAAATCAGGCGACGGACCGTGCCTTCCGGATCGGGCAGACGAAAGAGGTACATGTGCACAAATTTATTACGCTCGGGACGCTGGAGGAGAAAATCGACGAGATGATCGAGCGCAAGCAGTCGCTTAACGATCAAGTCGTCGGACAATCGGAGCAATGGATTACGGAAATGTCCACGGACGATTTAAGAGAGCTCTTTGCTTTGCGAAAAAGCTGGTTAAAGGGATGAGGGATATAAATGGATGATGCGAGGTTGCGAGCAAAGCAGGAAAAGCTTCAGCTCGAGAACGATAAGGTGAAGCTTGCGAGCCAAAGTCCGCAGGCAGAACACGCAGAAGCCGTTGAACATGCTGAGTTATCGTCGGCAAATGTGGAATGGCAGAAGTTTTATTCCGTCATTAAAGAGATAACTAGCAATATGCGATACTAATAAGAAAGAATAACTTACATAGCCTGTCGGGGAAAATAACCCGGCAGGCTATATATTTTTATCCCTCCTCCGTAAAATAAGAGAATAGTATCCCTAACTCGTCGTTATTTGGACCTCCTAAGTTGTAGTGAGGGCCGACTATAATAAAGGTGCGAGGCAAACAAGCAACAACCATAAACGAGGAGGTCTTTCTAGATGAAAAAGAGATCCACGATCATTGCCACACTATTGGTATCGATTATGATGGTCGCATCCGCTTGCGGCTCGAACGGCAACACAGAGGCAACGAACACCCCAGCAACGAACAACAGTACGAACAAGCCTGCTGAGGCGACGGACCCGCCAGTCGAAGCCAAGGATGTTACCCTGTCTCTCCGCCATACCCAAATTAAAGAAACAAGCAAAACCCGCCTGAAAATTCTTGAAGATGTCGTTGCGAAAACGCAGGAAGAGAACAAAGGGCTTACCTTCAAGCTTGAAGGCATTGACGAGATCGTCAACCGCGACCAAAAGCTGAAAGCAGAGATGGCAGCTGGCAATCCTCCTGATATTTTCGAAGTGTTCGGCGGTGCTGACCTTAACCTTTATGTCAAAGCAAACCGCATGCTAGACCTCACTCCAATTATTGATGAGCTTGGCTTGAAAGACAAATTCGCCAGTTTGGATGAGTTTACGGTTGATGGCAAGGTTTACGGCCTTCCATTTGGCGGCTATAGCGAAGCGATCTTCTATAATAAGAAAATCTTCTCTGAGCTTGGCCTGGAAATTCCTACAACATGGGCACAATTGCTCGATGTTTCGGAAAAAATCAAAACGGCAGGCCACACGCCATTTGGCCTAGCAGCCAAAGACGGCTGGGTCAACGGCATGCTCTGGAATACAGTAATGGAGCGTAACGTCGGCATTGACGCATTTAGCAAAGTCGTATCCGGCGAAGCAAAATGGACTGACGAAAACTTCGTTAAAGGTTTTGCTTCCTACGCAGAGCTTGTGAACAAGGATTATTTCACAAAAGGCGCTCTTGGCCTTGCTTATGCGGATCAAGGTGCTCAATTGCTTTCGGGCAAAGCGGCCATGGTATTTACAGGTACATGGGATGCCAACCGTTTCTCCGGTGACGAGGCCGGCGACCTGAAAGGTCAAATTGGTTACTTCGCATTCCCGTCCATTGAAGGCGGAGCAGGCGACCAAACGTCGATCAATGCTTCATACTCGAACGGTTTTGGTTTCTCTGCAAACCTTAATGAAGATCAAGTAGCTGCAGCTAAGAAATTTATCGCTAATTTCTACACGGAAGAAGTTCAAAAACGTACGCTGGTTGAAGATAAATTGCTGCCTTCCATGAAGCTTAGCGATCTGTCCGGCGTAGACCCGCTGACAACTGAAATTTTAACGGTTATGGCTAATGCTTCAAGCTCGTGGAAAGCCTACGATGCGATCGTTCAACCGGCTGTTGGCGCTGACATTAACGTTGGTATCCAAGAGCTGATCGGTAAAGTAAGCAAACCAGAGAAAGTAGCAGAAAAAGTGCAAGCGTCGCAAGACAAAGCAAACGCGGCTAAGTAATTGCCAGACATTACAATCGATCCTGATGGGCGAGAGGGTGTCCTTCCTTCCAGGAGGACACCCTCTTTCTACGCCAGGGTAAAAGGAGGACATTATGAACAGAGCACTCAAAAATCCGATTACTTACGTGGCGTTCATTATTCCGACGCTTGCTTTATATGCTTTGTTTTTCGTTTATCCCGTCATTGTCTCCTTTTTTTACGGCTTCTTTCAATGGGACGGAATTACCGAGAAGGTGTTTATCGGCTTCGATAACTTTGTTAGATTGTGGCAGGATGAGGTTTTCAGAAAAGCACTCTTGAACAATTTTTACTTTATGGCGTTCTCCTTAATCGTGAACATTCCGCTCGTCTTCCTGATCTCCATTATTATCAGCAAAGTAAGACGGATGCGTGACTTTTACAAATCGGCTGTGTTCGTGCCGGTTGTTATCTCTACAGCAACAGTAGCGATCTTGTTCGGCGTGCTTTACAACTATGATTCCGGTATGATCAATCAGTTTATTAGGCTCGTTGCACCGGAGGATTGGGCTAGGGAATGGTTGTCTGATCCGAAGCTGGCGATGCTCTCCATTCTGATTGCCAACGCATGGCAAAATATCGGCTTCTTCATTGTATTGTGTTTGGCGGCGATTCTAAATATTCCGAAAGAAATCGTTGAGGCTTCCAAGCTTGACGGCGTGAACGGCTGGCAGGAAACCTGGTCCATCACCTTGCCGCTGGTTAGACCGATTATGTTCGTTATGCTGCTGCTCACGGTTTCGGGAACGATGAAGGTGCTTGATATCGTACAAATTATGACGAACGGCGGTCCGTTTCAATCGACGGAGGTTATGTCGACGTACATGCTGAAGGTTGGTTTCCGTTCCTTGGAGCTAGGCTACGGCAGCGCGATCGGCGTAGCGATGTTCATTATTATTTTAGTGCTGACGGGCATTTTGCAGCGCATCACTAAAAGCGAAGAGGTGCAGTACTAATGGAACGTTCCCGAAGCCCGCAATGGTGGATGCATCTGTTTCTTATGGGTTATGTCGTCGTATTGCTCTTCCCGCTGCTATGGCTGTTTATGTCCTCGTTCAAGACGAACCGTGAGATTACGGTCAATACCTGGGCTTTGCCAACAAGCTTCAACTTTGATAACTATATTGCAGCTTGGGAAACCGCGAATATTGGAAAATATGCGTGGAACAGCACCTTCGTAACGGTCGTTGCCTGTGTGCTGACGCTGCTGTTCGCAGCGATGACTTCTTTTGCCATCGCACGCATGAAATACAAAAAAACGAACAAAGCGATTTATCAATTTATTTTGCTTGGTTTGATCGTGCCTCCAGGTGCGTTATTTATTCCGTTATACCGTTTGGTTCAAGGAATCAAACTGTTTGGACAACCGTTATATGATACGCATTGGTCGCTTATTTTGGTATACTGCACTTATGCCTTGCCAATAACCGTGTTTATTATTTATGCTTTTATGCTATCGATTCCAAACGAGCTGGAGGAAGCGGGCATTGTGGACGGGCTTGGGGCAACCGGCCTATTTTTCAAAGTCATTATTCCGATTTCGCTGCCAGCGCTCGTAACCGTATTTATTTTAAATTTTATATCCAATTGGAACGAATATATTTTATCCCAGCTTTTTATAACGTCAGAATCGCTCAAAACATTGCCAACAGGGATGGCTACCTTTAATGATGGCTATCGTACTAACTTTGCTTCTTTATCAGCGGCTGTCATCATCAGCATTATTCCGGTGCTCGCGGTGTATGTATTCCTGCAAAGGCAAATTATTGAAGGCATGACGGCGGGAAGCGTAAAGGGATAAACCTAAAAAGGAGCCTGCTAGATGAACCTGAGACCGAAATTGATGCTTGCTTTTATATGTCTGATCATCATTCCGATGATCGGCCTCGGCATCTTCTCTTTCCTAAATTCGGAGAGATTGCTGGAGAAAAAATATAGCGAGCAAACCGAGATTTCGCTCAGGGCGGTGGGGGGCAATATCCGTTATTTCTTCCGTGAGCTGGACCAGCTCTCCGATGGGAATCTGACGAGCTCCGAAGTGCAGGATACCTTGAAATACAGCACTCGTACGACTAATGATGCCAGCACCTTGATTGCGATCAACCAAGCAGAGAAGGAAATGAAGCGGATCTTGTTCCAGCATCCGGCGGTAAGCTTTGTCGTCCTGTATGCGAAGGACGGGACGATGTTCCGTTCCTTCCGCAATGATCCGATTACGTTCAAGCCGATTTCCTTCGACATGCTCAAGCAGCATTCCCTCTACAAAGAAGTGACAAGACTAGGCGGACGTCCGCTTTGGATTGGCCCATATGAACAACGTGAGCTGACCAACGTAGATCCGCCTTTGTTTACGCAATTGCGCGTAGTCAGGGATATGGAGACGCTAAATGATCTCGGTGTGATGGTAACTCAGTATAAGACTGAAGAGATTTCCAGTATGCTCAAAGCGTTTCAAAATCCGCAGGCTGATGCTGTGGAGACAAGATATCTAATCGTTAATAAATCCGGCTTGATTATGCTGGACAGCAAAAGCAAGTTCGACGGGCATAACATTAACGAGCAGACCGATTCTCTGCCGCAGCTGACAAACAGCTATAACAGTTCAAGGGTAGAATTCGAGGGTGTTGACAGCCTTGTTTCCTCCTACCAACTGGATCGCAACGAGTGGACGCTCGTATCGGTTAAGCCATGGAACTCGCTTACTAATGAAAATGTTCGATTCGTGCAATGGATTGGCATGATTACGGTTCTTGGTTTGTTGTCTGCCGTGCTGTTCAATGTTTTTTTTGTGAACCGAGTTGCTAAGTCGATTATTAAAGTAGTAAGGAAAATGAGGCTGGTTGAACAGGGACTGCTCGACATTCGTGTAACCGCGCAGGGGAAGGATGAAACCGTGCTGCTGGCGCGGAGCTTCAACAGCATGGTCGAGCGAATCGGGAACCTGCTCAGTGAGGTTCGCAGAGAACAGGCCCGTAAGCAGCATGCAGAGATGATGCTGATGCAAGCCCAGATCAAGCCGCATTTTCTGTTCAACACGCTAGAGTCGATTAATGCGTTGGCTGCGCAAAATGAAGGCGCGAAAATTATGTTGATGGTTCGCCGCTTAAGCGTAATGCTCCGCACAAGCATGCATCATTCCGAGGAAATCAGAATCAACCAGGAAATTGAGCATGTAAGAAGTTATTTGGAAATTCAGAAGTACCGCTTCGAGGAGCTGTTTACTTATCAATTGAACGTTGCACCCGAGACACTGGATTTCACAATTCTGAAGCTGACGCTTCAACCGCTTGTTGAGAATAGCATTCAGCATGGCTTTGAAGGCTATGAGGACGGTCAGGGCATTATCACGCTTGACGTTGCCGCGGAGCCTCACCAAATCGTTATTATGGTGCGCGATAATGGACGCGGGATGAGTTCTGGTGTATTAACAAGGCTGGCTGCAGGAGCCAATCCGTCCAGCAAGCAATCCAATGCTGCGGAGATTGGCGAAAGCAGAGGCTTAGGCTTGCGAAACGTAGCAGATCGCTTGCGTATTCATTATGGGCCGGCATTTGGCATGTGGATATGCAGTCAAGAAGGCAGCGGTACCGTAATTCGCTGTGTAATTCCGAAGAGCAGAGGTGATCAGCTATGACTGGAAGAGTGCTCCTTGTTGATGATGAGGCACATATAACGAGAAATCTGGAGAAAGTTATTCCCTGGGAAATGCTCGGGCTAACAGTCGGCGGCACGGCCAAAAATGGCGTCGAGGCTTTGGAACTGATGGAAAATCAGCCTTTTGATTTACTGCTTTGCGATATTCGGATGCCGGTTATGGACGGCTTGGAGCTGGTGCGGCATATTCGTGATAAGTCGATGGCCTGCGATATCATTATGCTCTCAGGCTATCAGGATTTTGCTTATACTCGAACGGCCATTCAATTTGGAGTAAATGATTATGTCCTAAAGCCAATCCCTTATGATGAGCTTACAGGCGTTATTGCAAGAATCATGTCCAGTCAGCGCAGCAAGCAGAAGCTGATGGAGGAAGAGAAACAAAAGTTGGGCCGAATGATTGACCTCGCCAGTGAGAAAATTTTATACGATATTATTATGGATTACACGGATGTGACAGCTGATAACTGGCTGCTTACGGGTGATGAACAGCAGCTTAAGGAACAGCAATTTGTACTGATTGTACTGGATCTTGATGTCAGCTCGGAGAAAACGAAGGATTGGCGTGACTGGTCCGATAAGGAACGAAAGCTATGGAATTTTGCCGTGTGCAACGTACTACGGGAGAAGCTGCAGCAGAAAGGACTGCATCATGCTGTCATTCAAATTCGTGACGGCGAATGGTGTGTGTTGATCGAAACGGATAAAGCTTCGGAATTTGATTTAGGCATCATTAAAGAGTGGGCGGAAATGCTGCTGGAGGCCATCAAGAGCCATGTGAAGCTTTCTTTGTTTGCAGGAATTTACCGCGAGTTTGCGGCAGTTGCTAACTTGTCCAATGCCTATAAGCTGGTACAGCAGGGCATGCAGCTGAGCGCAGTGCACGACATGATCTCCATTTACCCTTCGGACCAGCAAAAGTCTTCCCAAGCAGATCAAGCTTTCTGGGACACAGCTGAAAAAATTATAGGAGCGGTCAAACGCGGAGACACGACAGGTGTAGATAACGAGCTGCAGGGAATTACAGACCAGCTCCAGCGCTTGAATGAGCCTAGGGTCAATCGCGTAAAGCCTTTGCTTCATTTTTTTGTTCTACATCTTATGCGCGAGATGAAGGAAATGGGTGTTTTCTCACGCGAGCAAGAGGATATGCTGTGGCGCAGATTAGACCGTCGGTTTGGCATTAAAGACCTGCTGTCCGTCATAAGGCAAGTCACCCATGCCGTTTCCGAGAAATCGATGGATAAGAAGAAACAGTCCGAGCGGTCGATGACGGAGGCGAAGTCGTTTCTGGACCGGAATCTTTACCGGGATTTGAGTGTGGAGGAGACGGCGACGCATGTCGGACTGAGTACCTCTTATTTTAGTTTATTGTTTAAGCAAACGTTTGGGGAAACGTTTATCGAATATGTTACGCGGCAGCGCATGGAACGGGCAAAAGCTATGCTGGCTGACACGCCAAAGAGCGTGGCGCAGATTGCGAAGGAAGTCGGGTATGCGGAGCGTCGTTATTTTACGAAGGTGTTTATGAAGTATACAGGCGAGAATCCGACCGAGTTCCGCAGCAAGCGGCAGGAAGGCGCGCTGGCATGCGATGATTTGACTTAACGGATGCATTGATGTACGAGTATGGAAAGGGGCGGAGAAACCAGTGAAGATGGAGCGCGAGTGGAAGAATTGGGATTTAAAGAAGAAGGTAGGCCAGCTCTTCGTATTTGGCTTCCATGGTTATGAGCCGACGAAACAGATCAAGCGGCTAATCGAAGATAGCGGCATTGGCGGCACGATCTATTTCTCGCGAAACGTGAAGGATGCGGAGCAGGTGCACAAACTTAGCGGCGAGCTGCAGGATATCGTGAGGAAAGCGGGCCAACCTCCTTTGTTCATTGCTATTGACCAAGAGGGCGGGATGGTAGCAAGGCTCGTGGACGGCGTAACGCTAATGCCAGGCAACATGGCCCTTGGCGCTGTGGGGCTTGCAGAAGGAGCGAGGGAAACCGCACGCGTATGCGGCGAGGAGCTTCGGCTGCTAGGAGTAACGATGAATTATGCGCCGTGCATTGACGTGAACAACAATCCGGAAAATCCGGTTATTAATGTGCGCTCCTATAGCGACCGCTCGGATGTAGTGGCCGAGCTTGGCGCCGCAGCCGTGGAAGGATATCAAGCCGCACGGGTTGCGGCTACCGTCAAGCATTTTCCAGGTCATGGCGACACGGCAGTGGATTCCCATCATGCGCTGCCTATTCTGCTTCATGGCCGCGAGCGGCTGGAAGCGATCGAGCTAAAGCCATTCCGTGCGGCAATCGAAGCAGGAACAGACTGCATCATGACCGCGCATGTGTGCTTGCCTGCACTAGATCCATCTGGCGTGCCATCCACCTTGTCGGAGCCGGTTATTACAGGCTTGCTGCGCAAAGACCTTGGGTACAATGGCATCGTAGTCACGGATTGTCTCGAGATGGACGCGATTGATAAGCATTATGGTCCAGCGCAGGGGGCAATCCAAGCGCTTCAAGCGGGAGCGGATTTGGTACTCATTAGCCATACGTTCGAAAAGCAGCTTGCAGCACTTGAAGCAGTCGTTGCTGCGGTGAAGAGCGGTGAGCTTGCTGAAACCCGTATAGATGAAGCTTTAGACCGGATTATGGGACTTAAGGTGAAGCTGGAACTGGATGAGGACTTACTGCCTTGGGAGCAGGTGGTTACGCGAATTGGTACGGAAAACGGCAAAGCGGTAGCGAAGACGTGGAGCGAGGCTTCGGTCACACTGGTCAAAAATGGCGGCCAGATACTGCCTTTACGCAGGGAGGAAAGCACGCTGGTGCTCTGGCCGGCAATCGTGCCCGTATCGGTAGCCGATGAGATGCTGGCTGGGGACGGCACATTAGGCTACTTTCTTGAAGGGCTTGGAGCCAATGTGACAGAACGTCAAATGAACTCTGACAGCCCACTTTCGGACCTGGACAGCTTCACCCAAGTCATCGTTGTCACCTATGATGCCTCTAAGCATCCGATCGAACGGGAAGTCGCTCGCGAGGCGGTGAGGCTTGCTCCTGAACGCACTGTCGTTGTTTCGGTGCGTAATCCGCTTGATTTACTGCTTTTTCCTGAGGTAAAAGCATATATCGCTGTTTACGAGTGCAGACCGCTGGCTCTCGCCTCGGCAGCGAAAGTACTGCTCGGTGATTTGGTCCCAACGGGAAAGCTGCCTCTAGAAATATCGGCTGCCTATCCATTTGGCTGGAGTGCCGACATCGGCAGCTAATTTAATTGGGGGAGTCTGCCTCTTATGTGATTTTAACTGTGGAGACGCCTCTTCAAGCAATAAAGCTAACCCGGAAATACGGGTTAGCTTTATTGCTTTGCTCTTATTTATACAAGTTGAACTAAAGTTACTCGTTATGGTCGCTGCGCGAGTAGATCATTCTTTAGGGTCGCAGTTGTAACCAGATTCTTTGATTTCCTTAGATATCTAAAGGTAAGAATCCGGCTACAAAGGCGAACACTTCGTTTCTCCAGAACGATCTTCTCGCTTCGCATAGACCTGATTTCTTTTGTTCAACATATATAGCTTTTTCACATGCAATTTATCTTCAAAGTAACTGCTACCTTCAAAGTAACAGATTGCCTAATAAGTAACTGCTACCTTCAAAGCATCTCCTGCCTCCGAAACATCGTTGTCACAAGCGAAACCTATATGTTCAAAAGGATTTGAACCCCAGCTTATTATTTTTTGAAAAATTTCTCGATCTGTGTTTGGTTTTCCGATTCGGACCCTTAATTAACGAATCTTGCTGCTTAATACTCACTTTCAAGCTGTATAAGACTGTTCGACAAGCCCCCTATTATTGCCCAATCAAGTTCGAGTAGGTCAGATCATGCAAAATGTAAGCCAAGAAAAAGATAACACAAGGGTTCTCATATTTGTGCTGAACCTTGACGAGCTGATTGTAGTACGTATCCGCATAATGCGGATTATTTCGCATTTCGAGGCTGGCTTTGATCAAGGCGTCAAGTTTGTCAGCAATGTCAACCATCTCCCCAACATAGTCGTCAGATTTGCTGTGAGCAATGAATTCAATCATATCCTCATGGAAGAGCTCAGGCAGCTTGTTGATCATATAAAGTGCAGTTTCTTTCTCATATTGTTCGAATGCAAATTTGATATCCGGATTGTTATGTTTGAAATTGGAAACAACGTCGCCGGATAACGCTTCGGGCAAGTCATGCAGCGTAGCTTTGGCTAACAGCTTGTATAAATCAATATTCTTATTGCCGAAGCGCTCCATTTCGAGCAATCCATTGAAAAGCGCCAGCGATGCCACGCGGAAGGAATGTGTGGCGTCATTGTCGGGCACGAGGTTATAGCTGCCGTTCCATCTTTTTACGGTATCTAGGTTGACGATGTATTGGATAAATTCATAGAACCCATCTTCTTTGTCGTATTCCTCCAGCAGCCAGAGGATCGACTTAAGCTCAGTGTCAACAAGTGTCTGCTTGAGCTCCTTATGCTTCGCATGAAAGAATGGATTCGTATCATGTCTGGATTCTCGGTGACAATAAAGATAAGCATCCAGCGTGTCGATTGCATCAACCAAACGGCCGATATGCGTATCATCCTGAGCATTAACAATATAATCAAAAGCGTGTGCCTGCAGTGACTTGGAGAGATAGGATACAATATCTTTGCTGAGCTCCATCTCGAAGTCGCGGATATGATTCATGACGAGGGATTCTTTTTTGGTTACATGCTTGATTGAGCCGGTTCCGGTATTCTTGAGATCCCCCCACAAGCTTCTGCCGAGCAGCTTGAGCTTGTCCAGCGGACAACCTAGCACTTTTTCTTCAATAATGCCTACTAAAATAGATAATGCGGCGCATCTGAAGCTGTGCGTAGACGCATTGTCCTCAAAGCGAGGAGCATACTCGCTCCACCGGGGCACATACTGCATACGGATAATTGTGTTCGTAAATTTACCATTCTTCATGAGCTTGGCTCCTTTGCTGTCCTCGCTTGGCGAGTTTTCGTTCATGTGCAGGAGTGACTATGCTATTATAAAGCTTATGTACAAAAACGAATAGATGTAGCAAATGAGGGAAACGCATGCGTGAATTTGGATTGGCTTTTAATCGGCATTTTGAACGATGGATGTTTATCATTATTCCAGGCTCTCTGATACTTGGCTTTATATTCGCGAGTTCGCTTCAACGCTTTATTGATTGGGTGCCTTATTTATTTGCATATGTGACGCTGACCATGGCGATTGGCTGTGGCTTGGGGCAACTGCGAGAAGTGATGAAGAAACCGGGCGTTATGGTGCTTACCTTTGTAATTGCGCACGTCCTATCTCCGTTAGCCGCATACGGCCTTGGCACGCTTATCTTCGGTGCTGATTCGCCATATGTGGTTGGGCTGGTGTTATTCACGATTATTCCCATTGGCGTATCGACGGTACTGTGGGTAGGGATGTCGGGCGGCAGCGTGCCCCTTATGCTCGCGATGGTTGTGCTGGATTCAGCACTTAGCCCGTTTGTTGTGCCTGCAGGCATTCATTTGTTTTTTGACTCGGCGGTCGAAGTGAAAGCGGGTCCGATCATTATCGATCTGCTTGTCATTATAGTGCTTCCAACCGTGATTGGCGTCGCGCTAAATCAAGTGAGCAGAGGGCGTGTGCAAGGCATTGTAGCACCTTATTCAGCACCAATCTCGAAGTTTTGCTTCGTTGCCGTTGTTGCTCTGAATGCATCGGCAATTGCACCGCATCTCGGGCAATTGAAGCAGGATATGATGAAGCTGGTTCCGATAGTTATTGTTTTGGTTGGTCTTTGTTATGCGCTTGGCTATATCGGAACGTCGAGACTTCCCTATGACGAACAGGTGACAGTATCCTATGCAACGGGAATGAGGAATATTTCGCTTGGCATCGTGCTTGCACTTGGCTACTTCAGTCCGCTTGCGGCTGTTCCCGTTGTGCTCTCGATTCTCATTCAGCAGCCGCTGGCGACGGTTCATCATTATGTTTTACAAAAACTTAACAAACACAAGACTGGCGAAAGTCCGGTGCCGCATGTACGATAAACGTTGGATGTCAGCATTGCAGCATAGGAAAGTCAGGGCTGGATGATACGTAATTACACAGGGGAGAGTGAGCCGGATGAATAGCTTCCGCACCAGGCTGACGCTCATAATGATCGCGATGATCGCCTTATCAGTGAGTGCAGCAGGGTTATTTATGGTCAAAACGTTTAAAGAAAACCATATCAACGCCCTTGAGGATAATATGGTACGCGAGATGCAGATCATTTCGGCAAAAATGGAATGGAAGTCAGGCGAGTTATCTTCGCTCTATGGGTATTATAGCAATGAGGCAAAGGAGCTTAAGCGTTATACGGGCGCTCGCGTCACATTTATCCGCAATGACGGAGCTGTGCTCGGCGATTCGGATGGCAACCCGCAGGACATGGATAACCATCTAGACCGGATTGAAATAAAGGAAGCTTTGAATACGGGAACAGGCAGAGCGATTCGGGCTAGCGATACGATTAAGCAAAATATGATGTATGTTGCGATACCGGTTACCGTTGTGCCTGGACAAGCTCCAGACGTCATTCGGCTTGCTATGAGCCTGCAGGAGGTTGACGAGAGCATTCGCAAATTAACGGCTGTGCTGGCTTTGGGCTTGCTGGTTTTGTTCCTCATTGCGGCGTTAATCAGCTACCGCCTTGCACTTGGCTTAACACGGCCGCTAGAGCAAATTACAAAGGTTGCCAAACGGATTAAAAATATGGATTACCGTGCAAGAGTGAAAGTGGGCAAGCAGGATGAAATCGGCGAGCTTGGTAACGCTATAAATGCAATGGCAGACAGCCTTCAGGTTCAAATGACACGGATTCAGCAAAATGAGAACCAGCTTGAGAGCGTCCTTGATAATATGATCAACGGCATCGTGATGATCGATCGCGGCGGCAAGATCGTGCTGATGAACAGGCGTGCTGAGGAAGTGCTTGGCTTCTCTGCCCGCGAGCTGGTCGGCCGTCATTTTGCTGAAGCGAAGCAGCAGTACGAGCTGTCCCAAATGATCCAAGAGGGGCTCAAGAGCAAGGAGCATTTGCGCGAGGAGATTACGTTTTATTTTCCGGAGGAGAGGCTGCTTGAGCTCAATTTGGTACCGATTCAGCCCGAGGGCAATGAATTCTCTGGCGTGCTGCTTGTGCTGCAGGACGTATCGGCCATTCGCAGACTGGAGCGGATGCGCAGTGAGTTTGTAGCCAACGTCTCGCATGAGCTTAAGACGCCGATAACAGCTGTTAAAGGGTTTGCGGAGACATTGCTTGGCGGCGCGGTAAACGATGAAGAGACCGCACGCTCGTTTTTGCAAATTATATTTGATGAGAGTGACAGGCTTAACCGGCTGATCGGGGATATACTCGAGCTGTCCAAAATCGAATCGCGCCGCGTACCGCTTGTGTTCTCGCCTGTTGAAGTAGACACATTCATCGACAAGTCAATCAAGCTGGTGCAATCTGAGGCTGACCGCAAACATATTGAGCTTAGCATGAGCATTGAGCCGGGCTTGTATGTGGAGGCCGATGAAGATCGCTTAAGGCAAATCGTCATGAATTTGCTCTCCAACGGGATTAATTATACGCCAGAGGGCGGTAAAGTTTCTTTGAATGTAGAGGGCATTGGAGACGATTATATTCGAATTCAAATTAGCGATTCCGGGATTGGCATTCCGAAAAAGGATTTGCCGCGGATTTTCGAGCGGTTTTACAGAGTCGACAAGGCGCGTTCACGGAGCTCAGGCGGCACGGGGCTTGGCCTCTCGATCGTCAAGCATCTCGTTGAGCTTCATAAAGGAACGATTTCGGTAAATAGTGCGGTAGGCGTTGGTTCAACGTTCATCATTGAGCTGCCTGTCCTCCAATAGAAAAAAAGATTTACCTATTCTTCACGAAACCATGATAAACTAGCTTTAAAAGTTCTAAATAAGCGGATGCGGTGTCTTAAGATACCGCTGTTCGCTAGGTTGGAGGTAATATGTCGCATAAAGTGCTCGTCATTGAAGATGAACCGACTCTAGCTAGGCTGCTGTCGTACAATTTGACCCAAGAGGGCTATGAAACGACCGTTATCGATCATGGCGGGGAAGGCTTGCAAACCGCTTTGCAGCGCAATTTCGATTTGGTCATTCTCGATATCATGCTTCCGGGCATGAATGGGTTCGAAATTTTGAATCGCCTGCGGCAAAATGGCGTAAGAACGCCGGTCATTATTTTGACCGCCCGCAATGCAGAGGAAGAGGTCGTACAGGGGCTGAAGCATGGCGCCGACGATTATATTACAAAGCCGTTTGGCGTTGCCGAGCTGCTCGCTCGTGTATCAGCAGTGCTGCGTCGTACGCAGTTGGATGACAGCAAGCCGATTGAATCGACGGAGAAGGTCATTACTGCTGGGGACTTGTCGATTTATCCGGAGAAGTATGAGGTCATTCTAAACGGCGATACGATACCGCTTCGTCCGAAGGAATTTGAAGTATTGCTTTATCTGGTGCAGCGCCCGGGCATGGTAATCACACGCGATGATCTCATGAACGTGGTGTGGGGCTTTGATTATATCGGAGGCCAGCGAACGGTCGATGTGCATGTAAGCTCACTCAGGAAAAAGCTGGAGCTTGGCCAGCAATCGGTACAGATTGAATCCATTCGCGGCGTAGGCTACAAACTTGTTATGCCAAAAAAGCTCGTTACCCCGAAAGTATAGGGTAGACGAGCTTTTTCTGATTGAGCAGCGCTATTGCCGGTTCCACGTCAGCATTTTTCGTTGAAATTGCTTTGGGGAACAGTCATTGTATTTTTTGAACATTTTATAAAAATGGGCCATATTCGGCATGCCGATTCGCTCGCCCACCTCCGATATGCTTAAATCCTTCGTCAGCAAGATCCTCTCCGCCCACTTCACTTTGCGGTAGTTCACGTATTCCGTAAACGATAGGCCGATCGTTTTTTTGAAATATTTTACGAAATAGTAATAGCTCATGTTGGCAATTTTGCATACTTCTTCAACCTGAATCCGATCGGTTAGATGGTTTTCGATGTAATCAAGCACAGGCTTCAGCCGGATGCGGTCGAAATTATCCTGCTCGATCAGCACTTTGCGGGTGTCATGGCGAAGCAGGAGCAGCAGAATTTGCTTGATCAGGACGCTCACAGCGAGTTCATAACCCGTCTCTTTGTTCGTCGCTTCGTTAAGAATTTGTTGGATATAGGAAGCGGTTTGCTGCTTGCTCGTATCGTTTTCCTTGAAAATATAATTAGCTTTGCTTAGCGGCATTTGTGTTTCAGAGAAATAGCGCATATACGGAATGGTGCTTTGATCGAAAAAAGGCTCCAGATCGAATTGAAGCACAATATAATCAAGGGAGTCGTGGCTGCGGTCGCGGTGAAGCTCTGATGCACCAATCAGCATGACATCTCCCGAGGTGAGATGAAAGCACTCCTCATCGATGTAGACGTCCAGATTTCCTTCGAGAATAAGAAGCAGCTCGAGCTGCTTGTGATAATGCCAATTCGTGAATCCGTCCAAATTACGCATCGTTTGAAAAATTCGCAGCGACAGCAACGGGTTCTCATATGCGACTTGTTCATTTATGACTTCCAAATAAAGCTCCCCCTTGGCGCTGCATGACAATATCCTTATTGTAGTGAAAGCGTTCGCTATTAGCAATAAGGGGGAGATAGATAACGGATTGAAATTTAGCGTTATGCAGTAATAGTTGAATTGTATTTTGCCAAATGTGAGGGAAGATGATGCACAGTTGCTTACGAACCGTTAAAATAAAACACAGAACAATATGCGGCAGGTCAGCAGGAGAGGGCTGGAGGGAAAATGATGGACAATCAAGCATTGAAGGATCTTGGACTGGCTGATATCCTGCTTCTCGATCGGACGCATGAGCTGGCGGAGCCGGACATGCTGTATGCTTTTGCGCTGGATGAGCTGCTTTGCAGAAGCACGGGAAAAGGTGGGCCGTCGATTTGCCATATTTGGCGACATCCTCGCGGTTTTGTTATGGGTTTAAAGGATAGCCGCCTACCGGGAGCGGCCGAGGCGGAACGCTGCCTTCAATCACAGGGCTGGTCGACAGCGGTGCGCAATTCAGGGGGGGCTGCGGTGCCGCTGGATCTTGGCGTAATCAATATCTCGTTAATTATGCGGAAGCCTTCGGTGGACTCGTTTCATTTTCACAACGACTTTGAACGGATGTACGGGCTGATCAGCGAGGCTTTGAAGGAAACGGGCTGCCAGGTTGGTAAAGGGGAAATTCGGGGAGCGTACTGCCCGGGTGAATATGATTTGAGCATAAACGGCTATAAGTTTTGCGGCATCGCGCAGCGGCGCCAGACCCATGCTTTTATTGTGCAAGCCTTTATTGTGGCTGAGGGCACAGGCCAAGAGCGGACAAAACAGGTGCGGGAGTTTTATGAGAAAGCGGGTCATGGGGCAGACACCTTGGATTATCCGGCCGTGACCAATGAGAGCACGGCCAGCCTGCAGGAGCTGACCAATCTTGGGGAAGCCGCGGGACAGGCTTTCGTCCGGGCCGTCAAACAGGTCATCACATCGCAGCAAACGGAGGATGGACTGGCAGCGGCGCAAGAGAAGCTTGTGCTGCCGACCCACGAACAGATCTTGGCAATGGCCAAAGTGCTGCGGGAGAGATATGCCATTCAGGAATAAATTTGCATGAAGCTCACCACGCATTGCTTGAGGTTGGCTTCGGCTTCATGAAGCTGCTTCTTCAAATGGTCTAACGGCCAGATGCCTTTATCCATTCGAATGTCATTAGCAATGAGCTTCAGCATCCAAAGTGAGAAAAGGGATGAATATAAATAATAGCCGCGCTTGAAAGAAGCAGCAGCCGCAGGAGTATGGTTAGGCTGAGTGAGCAGCAAATAGCGGTCAAGCAGCCGTTCACGCACGGCGATGGTCATTTCTTTCGGAAATGTCGGGTGGGAAAGATCGATAATATGATACAAATCCCAGTATCGGCTGTTGAAATGGGCATGCTCCCAGTCCAGCACCTTCACTTGTCCGCCAACAAGCGCGTAATTGCCTAGATGAAGGTCGCCATGCGAGAGTACGGGCTCATTCAGCGAAAAGCTTGCATCCCGTAGCTGCCTTAGCATGTCATGGAGGATAGCGGTAGGGATACTGGGCCATTGCTCCGCAAGCTTATCCATTGGCGTACCAGAGGGAAACAGCTCGACTTGAAGCGTATCGGCATAAGGCTTTGGTCCGCGAAGCGGGGCGTGATGCAAATGACAGGTGGGCAGTGCATGCCATTGCGCGACATGACCCAGCAAGGCGGATGCGGTCTTTTCATCAAAAACATGGTTCAGCGATCCGAAGTCTTCTAACAGCAACCATGGGGTTGATGAGCAGGCTGGCTGAGAATGGGCAAGCAGTTGTGGAAATACGGGTGGGAGAGCAGGCAGGATATTTTCGTAGACCCAGACCTCTTTTCCGAGCTGCTCGTTATTCGTCAGCGGTTTGAATATAGCGGTAGCCGATGGGGTCATATAAATACGTTGGACCACGCTGCCGTTCATTCCTCTATACAAGGGTTCTCTGCGCCATATTTTCGCTTTGTCTATTTCTCCGTTTGGCATGAATATGTCATGCATGAAGGATCCTCCTCGCTTCATTTCATTGGTCCCAATACCGTTGATTCCAGCAGCTATCGTTCTGATTTTCGAATGATTTGATTGATTACCTCAGAGAAAACAAGGCCGATGGCGATTGCTCCCGAGATCATAAACGCTTTGACGGCTAGCTGCACCGCAATATCATAATGATCAAGCACAACATTTCTCATCGCGTCATAGGCAAGTCCGCCCGGAACGAGCGGGATGATGCCTGATACACTAAAGACGATAATGGGTGTTTTGTAGAGCTTTGAGAAGAGCTGGCTAATGACGGTCACGACAAAAGCGGCGATCAGTGTAGCGGGTATGGCATCGAGCTCCAATTGGGTACAGGAAATATAGATCAGCCAACCGATCATGCCTACAGCCCCGCAGTGGGCGAGTGTCCGCTTCGGCACATTAAAGATGAGGCCGAAGGCTGCCGACGCTATAAAGCTTGTGAATAGCTGTTCCAGCATCATCAAGGCGATGCACCTCCGATCTGTTTAATAGAAGGAAAGCACGGCAGCGATGCCGGCACCAATCGCGAAGGCAGTGAGGAAGGCTTCGGCTCCCTTGGACAGTCCCGATACGAGATGTCCAGCCATTAAGTCTCTCACTGCAGCCGTAATATGGAGACCGGGGACGAGCGGCATGACCGAACCGATTATAATTTTGTCGAGATCGACACCTAAGCCTTTATGTACAAATAGGACGGATAACGTACCGATAAGCAAGGCGGTTATGAATTCAGCGAAAAATTTAATCGGCACAATTCGGTGCAACTGCATTAAAAATAGGAAGCCCGTCCCACCTATGAACAGTACCGGCAGGAAGTCGCGCCAGCTTCCTTGAAACATGATGAGAAAGCAGCCACTGGCGATAGCGGCCGCGATGACTTTTAGCAAAACAGGATAAACGAATGCATTCGTATCAATTTCCTGCAGCAGTCGGTGGGCTTCGCCTGCCGCAAGTTTGCCTGTGCTTATTTTGCGGGAGATATCGTTCACTAAGGAGACTTTGAGCAAATTAGTCGAGCGTTCGGAAATTCGGATAAGCCTAGTCATTTGCGACGAGCCGTCAATGGCGAATATAATCCCTGTTGGCGTAACGAAGCTGTGCGAATTTTCGATGCCGTACGCTGCAGCTATGCGTACCATCGTATCCTCGACTCGGTAGGTTTCACCGCCGTTTTGCAAAATGATTTTCCCCGCGAGCAAACAGATTTGCGTAATTTCATGGCTGTTGATGATACTTTTTTCCATGGTGGCTGCCCCCTTGTTTGAGCGTGTGAACGGTCGCTAGCTAGACTTGATTTGCTGTTCAAACTCCGTTCGGATACGGGCCAGCAGATTTGGATCGGCAAAGACGTCATAAGCCGTTGCGGCGAGCATCTTGGCGCCGAAGAGCATGCCGTCCAGCGCGTAATCAGTCATTGCCGCATCGCGGAACGCTTCGGTATGGAGCAGCAATCGATCTTGTACCACCTTGACGAAGGGATGGATGGCCGGGCAACGGACGGATACATTGCCAAGATCTAGCGAGCCATGGTCTTTGCCTACTTCAATTTGCTCCGGTTTGATGCCAGCTTCGATAAGATTCGCATTGAATTGCTCGGATAAAGCCTCATTAGTTAACAACTCATCATATGAAAATTCGAAATGGTTGGACGTCAGTGTACATCCGGTTTGCAAAGCAGCTCCTTCAGCGCAGCGCAGTACCTTAGCGGTAAGCTCGTTCGTGTAGGTACGGGAAGCGGAACGGACATAAAACTTTGCCGATGCATAGTCGGGAATAATGTTTGGCGCTTTGCCCCCATTGTCGATAATGCCGTGAATGCGGGCGTCGCTGCGCGTCTGCTGACGAAGTGCGTTCACGCTGTTGAACAACTGGAGCACCGCGTCGAGCGCATTTATGCCTTCATAGGGGCTAGCGGCCGCATGCGTGGCCAGTCCCGTATACTCGAACTGCAGCGCATCGAGTGCAAGCGATTCTCCAGAACGCTCATAGGTATGATAAGGATGCGCCATGAGCGCAAAATCGCAATCGTCAAATAACCCTGCCGCAGCCATTGGAACTTTGGCGCCGCGTGTTTCTTCCGCAGGCGTGCCATAGATGCGGATTTTCCCGCCAAGACCGCTGCCTTGCAGCGCAGCCTTCAGTCCGACAGCCGCGGCTGCACTCATCGAGCAGATCAAATGATGCCCACAGGCATGTCCGATTTCCGGGAGCGCGTCATATTCACATAAGAGTCCAACGGTGGGACCGGCCTTGCCTGTGTCATAAACGGCGATGAAGGAGGTCTCGATGTCCAAAATGCCGCGTGTTACCTCGAAGCCGTATTTGACCAGCTCCGTACATAACAGCTGTGAAGCGAAAAACTCTTCATGCCCTAGCTCCGGTCGGCTGCCCACCTCACGTGAGATCATGCGGAAAGCTTCGGCGTATTGATCGATTTCACTAAAAATGAGATTTTTAGGTGTCATCGTATGAATAACCTCCTGTTATGTAGCTATTATTTAGGTTCAGTTGCGTGTGTGAATGCGAAGAGAGCTGCAATTAGTGGATCAGAGTTCGTATGTGCTAAGTCGTCGGTTTCGCAAGTGTGGCTATTGGGCTGCAGCCGCAATCGTAAGAATGATCTATTCGCACAGCGACCAAACGTAATTTTTCATTCATCTATATAGTTAGCAGTCTGTAATCGCACGTCACACAACTGTTAGCGCATGCCGTGTATCTTCTTGAACTGTTCAGGGCTGAGCCCTTCAAGCTGCCGGAAGACGGAGCTGAAATAGCTGGGCGAGTCGAAGCCGACGCGATGGGCGATTTCATGCATGCGGATGTCGCTCTCGCGGAACATGAGTTCCTTGCTGCGATTGACCCGCTCACGGTTCACATACGCCATTGGCCTCATCTTCAAAGCCTTCTTGAACAGCAAACATAAATATTGCGGTGTCACATCGATGCATGCGGCGAGGTCCTTAATTGTAATAAGCCCATGATAATGGGCTTCTATATAATGAAGGACAGGCTGCAGCTTCAAATAATTTTGCTCCACGGAATGTGAGCTGACAAGAATAACCTTCATCAAATCGAGCAAAAACATGTAAACCAGCTTCGAGCATTCGAGTCCGAGAAAGGATCGGCCGGATTGCGTCATCGCATAGATATTTTTCATATGGGTAACAATCATATCATGATCAGCCGTGGAATAAACACCCGATTGCGTAATGCCAGCTTGCTGGAACAGCGTTTCGGTCAGATCCCCTCTAAAGCTCATCCAAATAATCTCCCAAGGCTCCTGGGTGGAATAATATTCATGCTGCTCGTTTGGAAAAAGGCAGAAGCCTTGTCCAGCCCGGACGGTCATTTTCTGGTCCCCTATACGAAGCTCGCCAGCACCAGCCAGCACCTGAAGCCATTGAAAATGAGGATACCCGCCTGGCCGGTCAATCGACTCTTGGTTGCTCCAATGTCCGATGCTTGTCAAATAAACCGGCAAAGCCGTGTCCGTCTCACTTAGCGTGGGAAATACCATGGTGTCGATAGCGATAACCTCCTGTTTCATATTTTTAAAGATATGCGAAAATACTATTATATTGTTGATCACATGAACGAGTTATAATATGAATATCATTATAGTATAACCAATGAAGGCTGCATACAAGATGAAACTGGAGGTTGTTGAAATGAGCTTGAAATTCCCCCCGATTAGTGGAAAAATACCGCAAATGCTGCACGGTGCAGATTATAATCCAGACCAATGGCAGAAGTATCCGGAGGTGCTGGAGGAAGATATCCGCCTAATGAAGCTAGCGCATTGCAACGTGATGGCCGTTGGTATTTTCGCATGGATGGCGCTTGAGCCAGAGGAAGGCTTATTTACATTTGACTGGCTTGACACGCTGCTTGATAAATTTGCCGCTAACGGCATCTACGCGCTGCTCGCTACGCCAAGCGGAGCACGCCCAGTGTGGATGTCACAGAAATATCCGGAAGTGCTGCGCGTAGCGCCTAACGGCATTCGTCATCTGCATGGTTCCCGTCATAATCACTGTTTCAGTTCTCCGGTCTACCGTGAGAAAGTAAAGATTATGAATACGAAGCTGGCGGAACGTTATTCGCAGCATCCTGCTGTGATTGGCTGGCATATTTCAAATGAGCTTAACGGCGAATGCCATTGTTCTTATTGTGAAGAAGCTTTCCGCGACTGGCTGAAAAATAAATACCAAACGATCGATGCGCTGAACGATGCATGGTGGACGACTTTCTGGAGCCACACGTATACGGATTGGAGCCAGATTGAATCACCGACGGCTCGCGGCGAGAATGCAGTTCATTGCCAGAATGTAGATTGGAAAAGATTCGTTACGGATCAAACGGTTGATTTCTGCACCAAGGAAATTGAGCCGCTTCGCGCAGCGAACAGTGAGCTTCCGATTACGACAAACTTTATGCTTGATTATGAGCCAATCAACTATTGGAAGTTCACCGAGCTGCTTGATGTCATTTCATGGGATGCCTATCCAACCTGGCATGATAACGGCTTAGACGACAGCGAGCTTGCTGCCTGGATCGGATTCAACCATGATGTGTTCCGTTCGCTTGGCGGCGGCAAGCCGTTCATGCTAATGGAGAGCACGCCTAGCATGACGAACTGGCAGCAGGTCAGCAAGCTGAAGCGCCCAGGCATGCACATGCTTTCTTCAATGCAAGCGGTAGCACATGGTTCCGACACGGTGCAATACTTCCAGTGGCGCAAGAGCAGAGGCTCCAGCGAAAAGCTGCACGGCGCGGTCGTAGACCATGTCGGCCATGAGAATACACGCGTATTCCGCGACGTAGCGGAGCTGGGTTCCGCGCTTGAGAAGCTAACCGAAGTCGTTGGCACAACCGTGAAGCCGGAGGTTGCTATCATTCACGACTGGGAGAACCGTTGGGCAGTGAAGGACTCGCAAGGCCCTCGCAACGGCGGCCTTCATTATGAAGAAACGGTCAAACGCCACTACCGTCCGTTCTGGGATCTTGGCGTTCCGGTTGATATTATTGATTCGGAATGTGAGTTTGATCAATACAAGCTGCTCGTGGCTCCGATGCTTTATATGGTTCGTCCGGGCGTAGGCGAGCGTATCGAGCGTTTTGTCGAAAATGGCGGGACATTTGTAGCGACCTACTGGACAGGCATTGTGGATGACAAAGACCTCTGCTTCCTGAATGGTTTCCCAGGGCCGCTTCGCAAGACGCTTGGCATCTGGTCGGAGGAAATGGATTCGCTGCATGACCACGATACGAATCGCGTCGTTATGCACGACGGCAATTCATTGGGGCTTGGCGGCGAATATACGGCGCGCGAGCTATGCGATCTTATCCATCTTGAAGGCGCGGAGGCACTTGCGGTTTATGGCGAGGATTTCTATGCAGGCCGCCCTGCATTGACGGTTAACAAGTTGGGCGAAGGCAAAGCGTATTATGTAGCTTCCCGCAACGATGCCGTGTTCACGAATGATTTCCTATCCGCCTTGGTGAAGCAAGAGGGCATTAAGCGTGTAGTGGAAACCGATTTGCCGGATGGCGTAACCGCTCAACTGCGTACGGATGGCACTAGTGATTTTGTGTTTGTATCCAACTTTACAGGAAATGAGATTGCCCTCAAACTTGACGGACGCAGCTATACGGATTTATTGACGAGCGTTGCGGTAGCAGAAAGCATTGACCTTGCTGCGTACAGCGTCCGTATTCTGAAACGCGCATCCCAGTCATAATCTCAAAGGAACAAAAAGATTAATTGAATGAAGGATTATCATTATGTTGGTGGAATGAAATAACTTCCCGTTCATTTTCTGATTCTAAACTGAAAAGCCGATTGAAGCGTATGTTCCGATACGCCTCAATCGGTTTTTTTGCGCCTATAGGACTGATTGCCCTACTATGATTTGCTGTTTTCGGTTTCATTTACTGAATTCCTATAAAATATTGTCGAATTTAACATTGCGATAACAATTCTGCACATTGCTGTTGATGCTTCGGACCTATAGTGATTGCAAGAGGAAAAAGAAGGAAGGGTGAGGCTGAGTGACAGCGACTGTTCTGGAAAAGGAAAAAAACACGGACATGGCAAAGCAAGAGAATGCTGAAGCAAACACACCGTCTAGCGGAGCTAAATTACAGCAGGTCAATCAGGAGCTTAGAAGTGCGTCTGGAACATCAGCTATGAATGGACAAGCCCTTATGGAGAAGCCAGGGGAGGCAGCTCAAATGGAGGATAGGCCTAAAGCTGGCAAGGGGGCAAAGCTGCAGCATTTCTTGCGGCAGGTTCCGACGATTACAGCAGAGCAAACCTGCCGGGAAACGATCGGCGTCTTTAAGAAGCATCCGGATTGTGAATGCTTGATTGTTACGGGAGAGAAAAGGGAGCCCATTGGCCTCATGATGCGTAACCGCTTCTTCTTGAAGCTCGGCCATCGCTTCAGCGCAGACCTCTATGACGATAAGCCGATTACGAAGCTGATGGACGCAAGCCCGTTGATGGTGGATTATGAATTTTCTCCGCAGCAGCTGATCGATAGTGCGTTAAGCCGCCATGAGAGCGTCCTTTACGACTGCGTAATCGTTACTTTACATCAACGGCTAGCAGGTGTACTGACTGTCTCCGATATGCTAAAGCTTTCTCGCTTATTGCAGCAGGAGGCTGTCGATGCACAAATGAGCGTTATTCGTTCAGCGGAGGAGCGCGTGAATGAGATTGAACAAGCCGTGAGCAGCGTTCGGGAATCAACCTCGCAGGGCGAGACGCTATCTGTTGAGATGGTGGATCTGACGCTTTCGGGTAAGAATGAGCTGGATAAGGTGACAAAGGCCTTTGGCGCAATTGCGGCACATTCAGAACAGCAAGAAAATCGGATGACCGAGCTGCAAGCGGAAGCGGGCTCTATCAGCAAAGTATCTCAATCGATTAAAGAGCTTGCGGAGCAAAGCAACCTGCTTGCGCTGAATGCATCTATTGAAGCAGCCCGCGCAGGGGAGCACGGGCGCGGATTTGCGGTAGTCGCAGGCGAAGTGATGAAGATGGCTAGCCAAACGAAGCTGTTTGCCAACGAGATTACGATTTTGACCAAAACGATTCTAGAAGCGATCGCGCAAACGACTTCGCTTGCGCATGCTGGACGCTCCGAGACGGCAGCTAGCGAAGCGCATGTCAACGAGGCCGTTGAGACATTTAACCGATTGTTCCGTGCAGCGGCGGACAACCGGAACAGCGCGAAGGAGATTGGCACGTTATCTGAGCAAGCGCATCAGCAATCGGTTCATGTCGCGGGAGAAATGAAAAAATTGCAGCAATCTTATTTTTAACATGGAGTTTACAAAAACAGAATACAAGGTTTACAAACGGCTAGTAGTATAAGAGGCACAGGGGCTGACCCTAAGAGAAAAATAAGAGGAGTGGTAGAGTTGTTTAAGAAGAAAGGCTTTAAGGGGATCTTGATGTTGTCGATGGTGGTGCTGCTCGCATTTGCGGCTGCATGCGGTAATAATACAAATGGCGGAAATACAGGCTCAGAAAATACAGGCTCTACGAATAACGCAGCTACAAACGCACCAACGAATGATGCGGTTAAATTGTCGGGCGAAATTAAAATTGACGGTTCCAGCACCGTGTTCCCTCTAACGGAAGCAGCTGCGGAAGAATTCAACAAAGAACACAAAGACGTTCGCGTTCCTGTTGGCGTATCGGGTACAGGCGGCGGCTTCAAACAATTTTGCGCAGGCGAGATCGCAATTGCAGATGCATCCAGAACAATTAAGGATGAAGAAGCAGCAGCTTGCCAAACCGCGGGCATCGAGTACACTGAGCTTTCGGTAGCATTCGACGGTCTGTCGGTAGTCGTTAGCAAAGACAATGACTTCATCGACCACTTGACAGTGGAAGAGCTGAACAAAATTTTCGTAACAGGCAGCACGGTTGCAACTTGGAAAGACGTTCGTGATTCCTTCCCGGCTGAGCCAATCGTTATGTTCTCGCCAGGCGCTGACTCCGGAACTTACGACTATTTTAACGAAGCTATTCTTGAAAAAGCAGGTATCCGTAACGATAAAGCGATCAGCTTCTCCGAAGATGACAACGCGCTTGTACAAGGCGTAGCAGGCAGCAAATACGGCATTGGCTACTTCGGTTTTGCTTACTTCGAAGAAAACCAAGATAAATTGAAAGTCGTTCCAGTAGAAGCAGGCAAAGGCGCGATTACACCAACTTACGACACTATCAAAGATGGCAGCTACGCTCCATTGTCCCGTCCGCTCTTCATCTACGTTAACAAAAAAGAGCTTGAGCGTCCTGAAGTGAAAGAATTCGTAAAATACTACATCAACAACATTGGAACATTTGCAGGCGAAGTTGGTTATGTTTCCCTTCCAGATGAGCAATACGCTACGGAAGCGGCAAAAATCCAATAAGCAGCAAAACGCAGGACGAAAAAAATGTGGTGTCTCGAGGGACATCACATTTTTCTCGGCACATATGTAAACGAATTGTAAAGGCAAGAAGGGGGACGCCGCAATGCCAGGCCAAGGGTTACAAACGGTTAGCAAGGCTCAAACAGCTAGCAAGGAAATTTATGATTTCAAAAATAAACGCGTAAGCATCATGAATAAAGTGATGCCTATCCTGTTGTTTCTATGCGCTTCGGTTTCCGTGCTTACAACGATAGGAATTGTCGTCACACTCATCTCGGAAACGTATCAATTCTTTCAGAAAATACCGATTTTTGATTTCTTGTTTGGGACCAAATGGTCACCGTTAATCCCGCCAAAAAGCTTCGGCGTTCTTCCGCTTCTTTCCGGCACGCTTATGATTACGTTTATCGCTTGCCTAGTCGCTATTCCACTCGGTCTAGCGAGCGCCATTTACTTATCGGAATATGCGCCAAAGCGGGTACGCAAGATCGTTAAGCCGATTCTTGAGGTGCTTGCCGGCGTTCCGACCATCGTATACGGCTACTTTGCGCTTAGCCTAGTAACACCGCTTATTCAAAGTATTTTTCACAGTGCGGGAGTATTTAATGCACTTAGTGCCGGTATCGTTGTCGGCATCATGATTATTCCAATGGTTTCCTCGCTTAGTGAGGATGCGATGTCTTCTGTACCGCGCAGCTTGAGGGACGGCGCTTATGCGCTAGGCGCGACAAGGTTTGAGGTTGCTTTGAAAATCGTTGTGCCCGCTGCGTTCTCCGGTATCGTAGCATCGGCGGTGCTAGCGTTCTCCCGTGCGATCGGGGAGACGATGATCGTAACGGTAGCCGCAGGCTCGACGCCGAACATGACCGTTAATCCGCTGGAGAGCATTCAGACGATGACGGCTTATATCGTACAGGTGAGCCTCGGGGATACACCGCACGGAACGATTGAGTACGGATCGATCTTTGCGGTCGGCATGACGCTGTTCGTCATTACATTCCTGCTCAATATTCTTGCCCAGTACATTGCAAGAAAATTCAGGGAGGAGTACTAGGATGAACATATTTCAAGATGCGAACCGCAAGCAAATCGCAAATAGACGCAAAACCGATTGGTATCTCCATATTTTGTTCGTCATTGCTACTTCGATTGGCGTTCTCGCGCTTTGCGCGTTAATCGTAGATATATTGGTTGATGGCATTGCCCGCCTGCAGCCGGACCTATTCACGAACTTTCCATCCCGCAAGGCGGATGGCTCGGGGATGAAGTCTGCGCTTGTCGGTACGATCTACATGTTGCTGATCATGGCGCCAATCTCTTTCATCTTCGGCGTCGGAGCAGCGATTTATCTCGAGGAATATGCAAAGAAGGGCCGCATTACCCGCATCATCCAGCTCAATATCAGTACGCTGGCTGGCGTTCCTTCAATCGTGTACGGCATCTTGGGCTTAACGCTATTCGTGCGTCTTCTCTCGCTTGATCGCAGCCTAATTGCCGGCGCGCTTACGATGACGCTGCTTGTGCTTCCGATTATTATCGTATCGGCGCAGGAAGCGATTCGCGCGGTACCGAAATCACGCCGCGATGCTTCGTTTGCGCTCGGCGCAACCAAGTGGCAAACGGTCTACCGTTCCGTTATGCCATCCGCCCTGCCCGGCGTATTGACGGGTGTCATTCTGGCGATGTCGCGCGCAATCGGCGAGACGGCACCGCTCGTTATGATTGGAGCTTTGACCTACGTTGCCTTTCTGCCGGATGGCCTCAAGGATTCGTTTACCGTAATTCCGATTCAAGTGTACAACTGGCTCTCCAAGCCTCAGCTGGAGTTTAAGGAGCTGGCAGCCAGCGGTATTATCGTGTTGCTCGCGCTTCTGCTGCTGATGAACTTCTCGGCGATTTTGCTTCGCAACAAGTATCAGAAGAACGTTTAACGAAAATAGCAAGCGGAAGCACACACATTTTAGGAGGAATACGAAATGGAAGCACTTATTAATATTAACAAATTGAATTTGTTCTACGGCGCTTTCCACGCTTTGAAGGATGTATCGCTAACGATTCCGGAGAAGGCCATCACGGCATTTATCGGACCTTCCGGCTGTGGCAAATCAACGCTGCTTCGGACGCTGAACCGTATGAATGACATGATTCCCGGCACACGTATTGAAGGCGGAATAGCAATCGGCGGTACGGAGATCTATTCGAATGAGGTTGACGTAGAGACGCTTCGCAAAAAGGTAGGCATGGTATTCCAGCAGCCGAACCCGTTCCCGAAATCAATCTACGACAACGTAGCTTACGGCCCCCGCCTGCATGGCATTACAAGTAAGCGCGAGCTCGATGAGATCGTTGAAACCAGCTTGAAGTCCGCTGTACTGTGGGAAGAGGTTAAGGATCACTTGAAGCGTTCCGCGTTCGGACTGTCCGGTGGACAGCAGCAGCGTCTGTGTATTGCACGCGCGCTTGCAGTAAACCCGAATATTTTGCTGATGGACGAGGCTACTTCTGCGCTTGACCCGATTTCCACGCTGAAAATCGAGGAGCTTGCCCAAGAGCTGAAGGATAAGTACACCATTGTTATGGTTACCCACAATATGCACCAGGCTGCGCGCGTATCGAACCAAACCGTATTTTTCCTCAATGGCGAGGTGATTGAATATTCGGATACGGAGAAGCTGTTCTCCAACCCGACCGATCAGCGCACCGAGGATTATATTAGCGGACGCTTCGGCTGAGCAGCCGCACTTCAGGCATCATAGGACGGCATTCAAACCATGTATGTACGCATGAGCAATGATAGGCTTGCAAGCAGAATGCAAGCGCGCTTGACCAACCTTTAGGAGGAATGCCGCTGTGATGACCACGCGTAAGGAATTTGATCTTGGACTTGAACATCTTCATAATTTGCTTATTGATATGGGAACTTTTGTGGAGAAGGCGCTCGTTGAATCGATGGAAGCATTAAAATCCGTTGATGTGGCCCGTGCGAAGCAAGTAATTGTGAATGATCCGTCGCTAAATCAAATGGAAGAAAAAATTACGGAGATCGGCTCGAAACTGATCGCAACCCAGCAGCCGGTGGCGAAGGATTTGCGCCGGATATTGTCCGCATTTAAGATCGCCAGTGATTTGGAGCGAATGGGCGATCTGTCCGTGGATATCGCCAAAGTCGTGCTGCGCCTCGAAGGGCAGGAGCTCATTAAGCCGCTTATCGATTTGCCGCGCATGGCGGAGATCGTACAGCTGATGACGTATGAATCCATTCAATCATTCATTCAAGAAAATGTGGATTTGGCCTATAAGATGGCGAAGGATGACGATCAGGTCGATGCGCTGTATGGACAAATCACACGTGAGCTGTATTCGCTTATGATGGAAAATCCCCGTAATATCACACAATCTTCGCTGCTCAGCTTCGTTGGCCGTTACCTGGAGAGGTTTGGCGATCATGCGACGAACATCGGCGAGAGCGTCGTGTACCTCGTTACCGGCAATAGGCCGGATTTGAATGTATAACCATTAAACGCCCAAATGGAGGACCATCTAAGAGAAATGACTTAGATGGTCTTTTTTATATATGACGAAAGAACTAAGAAAATGTCGAATTTTACCGAAAGTTAATGCTTTTATGCATCTTACTTCACAAATGGCTGGTAAAGTTATACACAAAGCAACGGAAATAGACGATTGTCAATCGAGGGGATTCGGATGGATGAGGTTGGGGTTGGTTTATTCAATCGGGACATGGTCCGCAGCATTAAGCAGCACTGGCATGACGGCGGCATTGGCGTCATTTATGTTCGATTCCGTATAGGAAACGCGGCTTCCGAGTCTGTGCTGCAGCTCTGGGAAAGCGAAGAACCTAGAATGGCATGGCGCCAGCGGTTGGAATGGGAAAATTTTTATTTATTCGCCAGGCAGCCGAAGGATGAGCCCATCGACAAGCTGATCGAGAAAGCGCAGGAGCGCTTGAACAGCAAGCTCCGGGCGGCCTGGGCTAAAGCGGCAAGCAAGCCAGGTGAAGATAAGGATGTGGAGGTCAGTCTTGGATCGGCGGTGGCATTTCCACCCGCAACGGGACGCTCTTCAGAAACGGTTATTTTCCGGATGTTAATGGATGCCATGGAGCAGAGCGCCTATAACCTTCCGATTGGGACGGAGCATCATGAGATCGGGAGACAAAATGGCGATATGCGCAAGGCGATTGAACCGCAGACGATCGAACCTCAGTTGCAGGGGAAGAGTGTAAGGATTGGTACGCTGGCCGTTCCATTTCCCATTTTTCCAGCACGGGCTAGAGTATCGGAGGTCGCTTACCTGTTCGATACGAACGCGAAGGCACAGGGTGCGGTCATCGTTGACCAAGGTCGGCCAATCGGGATATTGATGAAAGAAAAGCTCCATCAAATGCTGGCGGGACAATTCGGGTTGCCGCTTTACTGGAATAGGCCGGTAGATCGGATTATGAATAATCAACCACTGATTGTTGACGAGCAGCTTCCTGTTGAATATGTATCCCAACTGGCGATGGCAAGGGATTTCTCTCAGCTCTATGACGTCGTTCTTATTACAAAAGAAGGCCAGATGGCCGGCGCGGCTTCCATCCGCTCCATACTGGAGTGCATTACTACGCTGCGGACAGAGGCGGCTCGAACCGCCAATCCTCTAACGGGATTGCCTGGCAATGAGGAGATTCAGCATGAGCTGCAGCAGCGTATTACGCTAAAGAAGCCGTTTGCTGTCATCTATGCGGATTTGGATTATTTTAAATGGTACAACGATTTCTTTGGTTTTGGACTGGGGGACGACCTTATCCGGTACGTAGCTGACTTATTGCGCAGAGAGCGTGAGCGGTTTGACGGGAACGGCGATTTTATCGGGCATATCGGTGGAGATGACTTCATTGCGGTTACGGGCACGGAATACGCAGAGTTGTTATGCCAGACTCTGATCGAGAGATTCGATGAAGGCATCAAGGCTTTCTATGGCGGCGTGGAGGTCACGACGGTTGAGGATCGGCATGGCAATCTCGTGGAACAGGAGGGCGTGACACTCTCCTTGTCGCTTATGCTGTGGGATGGGGAAGTCCCGCTTGCTGCGGAGGATATTCCTCGCCTTGCAGCCAAGCTGAAGAAACAAGCAAAGGCCCGAAAAGGAAGCGTCTATGTCATGGACCAAATAATAGGAATGCATCATGGAGAGGAACGAAAGTGAACGTGAGACAACTTCGGGAGTTAGGACAGACAACTGATGCGGAAAACGAATGTTCGGGCCATTTGGGCATGATCTATTTGTCTTGGCACCACACGGCTGCTAGTCAGAGGAGCAGCACAGCATCTTTTCAAGAGCGATGGCATCAATTTGCAGAACGTGAAGCAGAAGCTGTATTTCACAGCTCCATGCTTTATGAGGGGCTGCAATGGATGCAGGATGATCTGTTCATTCATATGCGTCTGCCAGCGGGCAGCCAAGTTCAACTGGAGGAATGGCTGCTGGACTTTGCGCATAAGCATACGGAGGCTTGGGAGCAGCAGTTTGCGCAAGAATGGGGCAGCGAGAAAGAATCTTTATCCATAGGAAAGCTGCATGTAGGCGTTGCGGTCGTTGAAGTTGGGGCGGGACTATCGGATGGCTTAATCTGGTATGAGGTAATGAAAAAAGCGATTTTGCATGGTCAGTCCGCCGGAGCGATGAAGCGCAGCCTAATGCGCCGGGCATTGGACCGCTTGATCGGAGAGAGGCTCATCGAGCCCGTCTATCAGCCGATTGTATCACTGCATAGCCAAGGAGAAATTTTCGGATATGAGGCGTTAGCTCGGACTGCGGATCGGACATGGTTTCCGGGACCAATGGAGCTGTTTCAATTTGCAGAGCAAGAAGGCTTGACCTATTCGCTCGACAGGCTGGCAAGGGAGAAGGCGATAGACGGGTGCATCCCGCTGAGACAGGGACAGAAGCTGTTTATCAATGTTATGGCGCAAATCATGGAAGACCCGGATTTCTCGCCTGGGCAGACGCTCAGCTTGCTTGAGCAGCACCGGCTGTCGCCGCATAATGTTGTGTTTGAAATTACGGAACGAAGCTCGATTGCTGATTTTGGGTCCGTGAAGAAGGTGCTGGAGCATTATCGCAGCCAAGGCTACCAAATCGCGATCGATGACGTGGGGGCAGGCTACTCGTCACTGCAGTCGATCATCGAGCTGCGTCCGGATTATTTGAAGGTGGATCGGTCCATCATTCAAAACATCGATCTGGATGAGATGAAGGAGCATATCCTGTACACCTTAATTCAGCTGGCGGCCAAAATGGGCATCGCCATCATTGCGGAAGGGATTGAGCGGGAAGAGGAGCTGGCCAAGGTGCGGGAGCTTGGCGTTGCTTATGCACAGGGTTATTTGCTCGGCAGGCCTGCGGCTTTCCTGTAAAAGGACCTATGACGAAGAGAGAGGGCTTTCCTAAGGCGGCGATGCTTGGGAATAGCCCTTTTTGTGGTATACTTAGAGGTATGTATGCTACATAAAGAAGGTGTTGATTCCCATGGAAAAATGGATGCTTATTGATGGAAACAGTATTGCTTACCGCGCATTCTTCGCAATGCCTCCGCTAACCAATTCGGCGGGGCAGCACACGAATGCGATCTTTGGTTTTACGACCATGCTGCTTAAGCTGCTTGAGCAAGAGAAGCCGACTCATGTGCTTGTCGCATTTGATGCTGGCAAAATTACGTTCCGCCACGAAGGCTATACCGAATATAAAGGCGGCAGGCAAAAGACGCCGCCAGAGTTGTCTGAGCAATTTCCGGTTCTTAAGGATTTGCTGAATGCGTTCAGCATTTCGCAATATGAGCTTTCCGGCTATGAAGCCGATGATATTATTGGCACGATGACCAAAGCTGCGGACGAGAAGGGCGTACCAACATTTGTCGTCACTGGCGATAAGGATATGCTGCAGCTGGCGTCGGATAAGGTGACCATTGCGGTTACCCGTAAGGGTGTCAGCGAGGTAGATCTCTATACGCCAGAGGCGATTCAGGAGAAATACGGCTTGGTGCCGATGCAAATTATTGATCTTAAAGGGCTCATGGGCGATACGTCCGACAACATTCCCGGCGTTCCGGGCGTAGGCGAGAAAACAGCTCTGAAGCTGCTGCATGAGCATGGCTCGGTAGAGAGTGTCCTGGACAACCTTGACACGCTGAAAGGAAAACTCAAGGAAAATATCGAGAATCACAAGGATGACGCGACGATGAGCAAGCGTCTGGCGACGATTTTCCGCGAGGTGCCGATGGAGAAGGGCATCGAGGAAATCCGCTACGATGGCTATGACGGCAAGAAGCTGGCTGAGGCGTTCCGCAAGCTGGAATTCAAATCGCTGATCGAACGGCTGCAGCTAGGCGATGATGCTGGCGATATGGAGGAGCAGGCGCAGGCTGCGGCTGCGGAGCTGAATATCCATGTGATTGAATCGGACAAGGATGCTGCTGTTCTGGATAATCTGATTGAGCTGCTCGGGCAATCGGACAAAAACGGCTTGTACGTGGAAGCCATAGGCGAGAATCCGCATCAAGCCAAGCTGATCGGTCTTGCGATTGCTACGGAGCACGAGGTATTTGCGCTTCCTTATTCCGTTGTGAAGGAGCCTTTCGCAGCGAAGCTTCGCAACTGGCTGGAGCAGGCGGACAAGCCGAAGTATGGCTTTGACCAGCATAAGGTCGAGCTTGCGCTCAGATGGAGCGGAATTAACTTTGAAGGCGCCGCATTTGATGTGCAGCTTGCCGCTTATTTGCTCGACCCGACGGAAGCAAGCCAGACGCTAAGCGGCATTAATGACAAGCAGGGCCTCGCAGCGCTGCCTTCCGATGAATCGGTATATGGCAAAGGCGCGAAGTTTAAAGTGCCAGAGGCAGAGACGCTTTACCGCCATTTGGCACTGAAGGCCGAAGCCGTACGCCAGTTAGTTCCTCTGTTGACGGAGGAGCTTAGCAAGACGGGCATGAGCAAGCTTTATTTTGACATGGAGCATCCGTTGTCCCGTATTCTTGCCGGTATGGAGTTTCTCGGCATCAAGGTGAAAACGGAGGAGCTTGAAGCGCTGGGCCGCAATTTGGAGGGTCAACTGACGACGATCATAAGCAGCGTATACAAGCTTGCCGGGACGGAATTTAATATTGGTTCTCCAAAGCAGCTTGGCGAGATTCTGTTCGAGAAGCTAGGTCTGCCGGCCAAGAAGAAAACAAAGACCGGCTATTCGACGGATGCCGAGGTGCTTGAAGAGCTCGCTCCATACCATGAGATCATTCCGCTTATTTTGCATTTCCGCCAGCTCTCCAAGCTGCAGTCTACGTATGTAGAAGGCCTGCTGAAGGAGGTACGCAAGGAAACGGGCAAGGTGCATACCTATTACCGCCAAACGATTGCGGCTACGGGCCGTCTAAGCAGCCAGTTCCCTAACCTGCAAAACATTCCGATCCGCCTGGAGGAAGGGCGCCAAATCCGTAAAGCTTTCGTGCCGTCCGAGCCGGGCTGGTCCATTCTTGCAGCCGATTACTCTCAAATTGAGCTTCGTGTGCTCGCGCATATTGCCGATGATGAGAATATGAAAGAAGCCTTCATCAACGACATGGATATTCATACGAAGACGGCTATGGACGTGTTCGGCGTGTCTGCCGAGGAAGTGGACTCGAATATGCGCCGTTCCGCAAAGGCGGTTAACTTTGGGATCGTATACGGAATTAGCGATTTTGGCCTATCACAGAACCTAGGGATTACGCGTAAAGAGGCCGGGAAATTTATTGATGACTATAAGGAAGTATTCAAAGGCGTCCGTCAATATATGAGCGATATCGTGAAGCAAGCACGCCAAGATGGTTATGTGGCTACGCTGCTGGAGCGACGCAGATATTTGAACGACATCAACGCTTCAAACTTTAATTTGCGCTCCTTTGCGGAACGTACGGCAATGAATACGCCTATTCAAGGGACTGCGGCGGATATTATCAAGCTGGCTATGGTGCATATGGACGCTGCACTGCGAGAGCGCAAGCTGAAGAGCCGGATGCTGCTTCAGGTACACGATGAGCTCGTGTTCGAGGTGCCTGCGGACGAACTAGAGCTTATGAAGACGCTGGTGCCGGAAGTGATGGCAGGAGCGCTTAAGCTGGATGTTCCGCTCAAAGCGGATATGAGTTTCGGTGACAATTGGTATGAAGCGAAATAGCCCATTTTCGGCCGTTTTCAGGTATAATGGTTATTGAGGTGAGGAGAAATGCCTGAATTGCCAGAGGTAGAGACCGTAAGAAGAACGTTAATTGAACTTGTAGCGGGCAAACGAATCCAATCAGTTACCGTTAGACTCCCGCGTATTATACAGCGTCCCGCAGAACCTGAACAATTCGCGGATGCCCTTGTCGGACATACCATTCAAACGGTGGAGCGCCGCGGCAAGTTTTTGAGAATTATGTTGGATGGATTAGTGCTTGTCTCGCATTTGCGCATGGAGGGACGGTATGGCGTATTCCCATCGGAGGAGCCAATCGAGCTGCATACGCATGTGATTTTCCATTTTGAGGACGGTACGGATCTACGCTATAAGGATGTGCGCCAGTTTGGCACGATGCACCTGTTCCAAACTGGACATGAGCTGGAGCTTCCGCCGCTGAACAAGCTTGGGATTGAACCGCTGGAGCCTGACTTTACCGTGGATGCACTACGCAGCAAGCTGGAGAAACGTGCTTCTAAGATCAAGCCTTTGCTGCTGAATCAAGAGCATATTGTAGGACTTGGCAATATCTATGTGGATGAAGCATTGTTTCAAGCGAAGATCCATCCAGAGAGAACGCCCAATACGCTTAAACCAGCGGAATGGAAGCGATTATACGAAGCGATTCGAACTACTCTAGGAAATGCCGTAGATGCAGGCGGATCATCAATCAAATCTTATGTGAACGGGCAGGGTGAGATGGGCATGTTCCAGCATCAGCTGCTCGTATACGGTAAGAAGGACGAGCCTTGTCCGACCTGTAAGAGACCGATACACAAATTCGTGGTTGGCGGCAGAGGCACCCATATTTGCAGCAAGTGCCAGCCGCTGGCGTTGTCAACGAATGGCTAGACTGAATCAGCATTTATAGCTGTGCATGCACAGACAAATACTCCCCGCATATGATAAGTGTGTTACGAACAATAGGCGAATGACTACTCACCAATAATGGTGAGCTGGGCTGCCGCCGTGCGGGGAGGGACTTTACGATTGTTCGCGCATGTTGCTTCGCTGTTGATTCTTGCTTTTGCCGTTAGTTTAGACGGATTTGGTGTTGGCATTACGTATGGGTTACGAAGAATTCGTATTCCATTGCTGTCGGTCATCATCATCGCGGGCTGTTCAGGACTTATTATTTTCTTATCGATGCAGGTTGGCGGCTGGCTGACCGGTTTTCTCTCTGAATTTGTGGCGAGGCTAATCGGAGCCTGTGTACTTATGCTGATCGGATGCTGGGCGCTATTGCAATGGAGGCGCGGAAGGCAAAATCAAGAGAGTACGGACAGCCAAGGACCATCGGGTACAGGAATTGAAGTCGAAAGGGAATTGCCAACCGGAGATATAGCTGCCGCGGCGTTAGTTGTGATGGTTGAACTGAAGCGTCTGGGCCTCGTCATTCAAATTCTTCGAACTCCGCAAGTGGCTGACGTCGACAAATCGGGTACGATTTCCGCTTCAGAAGCGGTCATGCTCGGCGTTGCGTTATCGCTTGATGCCTTCGGAGCAGGGCTCGGCGCGGCCATGATCGGTTTGCCTTCGTTGCTGACTTCAATTGCGATAATGGCAGCCAGCGCGATTTTTCTAGTGGGTGGCATTCGGTTCGGTTTTCGTTTCTCAGCTTGGAGGGGCATGCAAGCCTTGTCTATGCTGCCAGGTCTATTATTAATCGTAATGGGAATCATGAAGCTGTTATAATTTGAGGTGAAATGGATGAAAATCGGATTAACCGGCGGTATTGCCAGCGGTAAAAGCACAATCGCAAACTTACTCTTAGAACGCGGTGCGCTGCTGGTCGATGCCGATCAAGTCGCAAGGGAAGTCGTTCAACTAGGTGAACCAGCATTAGAGGCAATTGCCTCTACGTTCGGACAAGCCGTACTCGAAACGGATGGCTCGCTTAATCGGAAGGCACTTGGCGATATCGTATTTCGCGATAAAGGTTCACTAGCGCAGCTTGAGGCCATTACCCATCCGGCGATTCGTACCAGCATGCAGGAGCGGATACATAAGTATGCCGAGCAATACCCCAATCGTCTTGTCATTGCAGATGTCCCCTTGTTGTATGAAACCAATCAGGCGCATTTATATGAAGGCATTATGGTGGTGTATGCACCTGCTGCGGTTCAAATTGCACGATTAATGGCACGCAATCTGTATACGGAAGAAGAAGCGAAGCGGCGTGTAGCGCTGCAAATGGATATTGAGCTGAAACGGCAGAAGGCAGAATGGGTCATCGACAACAGCGGAACGCTAGATGAAACAGAGCGGCAGATCAACGAATTTTGGAAGAGCCAGAGATTGCCATGAGAGTGCTGCTGAAGAAAAGAGTGCTGCTTGTGCTGCTGTTGGCGCTGATCACGATTTTGTTTCTAAAGTCTGATTGGCTTGCGGAGTGGATGTATCCCGTGCATTACAAGGAAGATATTCGCGCAAGTGCTGCAAATTACGGTGTAGAGCCGCACTTGGTTGCAGCGATCATTCGTAGTGAAACCAATTATCAAACAGGTAAGGATTCCAAGAAGGGTGCGCTGGGACTGATGCAAATTATGCCGGATACAGCCAATTGGGTTGTTCAGAAGGCTGGTTTTGCTGAAGTAACAGAGGACATGCTTCGGCATCGGGCTGATGTGAGCATTGAGGTAGGGGCTTGGTACTTAAAGTCTTTGGATCAGCAATTCGATCAAAATAAGATCGCAGCCGTAGCGGCTTACAATGCCGGTCCAGGTAATGTTCGGAAGTGGCTTGACTCGGGAGTATGGGACGGTACAATAGATACTGTACAACAGATTCCATTTGGCGAGACCAGACATTATGTACAGCGGGTGTTCTATTATTATAATAAGTACAAGGATTTATATCCCAGCTTTTAAATACGGAACTACACCAAATGCGAAAATACAATGAAGCCTTGGAAGCCCGCCGCTTCATGGGCGGGCTTCCAAGGCTTCCGTTATTCATACAACAATTAATAAAGCATTATTTGTATTGACCAGCAAGGGATTGCTCGGCAATTTGCACCAGGCGACGAGTGATGTATCCACCGATCGAGCCTGCGTCTTTTGTAGCCATGTTGCCGTAGTATCCGTCTTGCGGAATCGCGATGCCTAGCTCTTGAGCAACTTCGTATTTCAATTGATCAAGGGCAGCTGTCGCTTGTGGCACTACCAATTGGTTACTGCTGCGGGATGCGCTCATGTATGTTCACCTCCTTGCGGTTGGTAAAAGTATTATGTGCAAAAATCAAAACTTCATTACAGGAATTACATGGAAATTCAAATTTATTTGAGAAGAGCCGTTTTCAAAGGCTTTTGCAATGAAGAAAGGAGGCGCAACGCAGCATGAAATGCCCATATTGCGACTATGCCGGAACCAAAGTGTTGGATTCCAGGCCCGCCAATGAAAACAAATCAATTCGTCGCCGCCGTGAATGCGAGAAGTGCAGCCGTCGCTTCACGACCTTCGAAATGATTGAAGAAACGCCTCTAATTGTGATCAAAAAAGACGGAAGCCGCGAAGAATTCAGCCGCGATAAGATTTTGCGTGGACTGATTCGCGCCTGTGAGAAGCGCCCAGTGCCAGTAGAGCGACTGGAGGTTATTGTTTCCGAGGTAGAGAAGGAGCTGCGCACAACGGCCCATGCCGAGGTGGACAGCAGCGATATCGGCTCAATCGTCATGAATGAGCTCTATCCCGTCGATGAGGTCGCTTACGTCCGCTTCGCGTCTGTATATCGTCAGTTCAAGGACATCGATATGTTCATGAAGGAGCTTAACAGCCTGCTCTCCAAACACCCGCTTAACGGCATGATAGATAAGGATTGACAAATCTAGCCACCCTGTGCTAAACTCAATCTTGTCGTTATTTGGAGCATATAAGAGTAAATGCTTAACTGCTCAGAAGATGAATACCAGCATTAGATTGATTCTGGGGGCTTAGCTCAGCTGGGAGAGCGCTTGCATGGCATGCAAGAGGTCAGCGGTTCGATCCCGCTAGTCTCCACCAAACCATTCGTTTTAACCACTTCTTCTGAAGTGGTTTTTTTATTGTTTAGTGAAGTCCAGGAAGGGGCAGACCTTCTGCATGGAGCATTAGCATAGGAGCAACGACATCGGAAATTTATGCTGTGCATTACAGCAATGAAATAGCTTCAATGACAGTTCAAACATAATTTCGAAATGCTGAGTTCAGTCTACGCTAACATAATGTGATTTGCACTCGAAGGAATAAAAAAATTGGAGGAGCACGGTGTCTGAATTTAACGCTAAGAGTCCAAGTCCACATCGAGTAATTCCCTAGGCTCCACCAAACAAAACAAATTTTAAAAACGTCAATCAAAGTTTTTTTTTCTACGACGGCACAATCAACAAACAGTCACAGTTTGATCCCAAAGCTCTTCCAATTGTTGTAGAAAAATGAGTGGATTACGATTAAAGCGTCTACGCTGAACGCCTTCGGATAAGCGTTCACTCCATCGCGCTTTGCACTGCGTATAGGTTTCATAGCTCACGGTTCTCAGACGGGCGATGAGGTGTTTTTGACGAAGTGCATCGTCCACAAGTACAATCATTTCTCCGTTTCGAATGATGTAGCGATTCCAATTTCGAAGCCCCGTAATCCGACGGTGACAAGCTTTCGTTCGGCGAAAAAATTGTTCCAGATCATTGTTAGTTCGCGGGATGAAATAATGATTGTAACAGGTAAACAACCCTTTCCAGAATCCGCGGGAATAGTTTGTTATATTGTGGAGCATGACGGAATCATCCTCTTCCGTATACGTCTGTTTGAGCCAGTTCAGCACTTGGCTCATTTCCCATTCCACGGTTTCGCTCGTCTTATCCTCGGCCGGTTCTAGTGCTGCCGCTATATGGACAATCGGCCTCGCCCAACGGGCTACGGCTGCATATCTTGAGGCTTGTTCAGTGAGTTTACTGAAAATTCTGAATATATCTTGAAGTAGATGAGGCTCTTTTTTTAGTCAAGCATCGCGCAAGCGATGCTTGTATGGCCTGAGCTCGTTCGTAGATCAACATACCGGGTAATTCGAGTGGCGGTTCGCCGTCTTCCAGTAACAAGGCACGGACAGCGGCAACGTAACCCTTCGCCACCTGTGCTTCTGAGGGCGCGGTTTGTTCCGCCGCTGCTCCTGAACAATCAGGTGTCCCATGGTCGTTTGCCTTTGCGGCTTCCGTCTCTTTTTTCTCGGCCTGCTCGATTTTCCGTTCCACATCCCGCAATCCGCGCATGCTCTTTTTCAATTCCATTTTGAGTTTTCGATCAGCATCTACGATTGGCTTGGCGATGTCCTTCAGATAGTGATACTGGCAGTATTGATACGGCACATCCGGCAGCAGTGATTCGAAAGCTTTCCGGATGGAGACCTGCCCGTCGCTGACAATGCCTACGATGGGGTACCCCATTTCAATAATGGGATCGATGAGGGTACGCAGTTCGGCCGCAGCTCCGCTCTTCATGTTTTGAGCCGCGAGAATCGTACCGCTAAAGACTTCGCGAATGACATATAGCATCTCATTTCCCTTCTCAGGTTGGACACCGTCCATGGACAGGATAATGCCCCCATTTTCAGCTGCAGTCTCCGCTAAGCTCTGTCTGACATGATCGTCGAGGCTGGCTGCCAACAGGGTCTGGTAACGCTCATATAATGTTTGTGCATATCGTTCGTTGGTCACAACACCACGTGCATTCAGCGCATCTGCAATTTCTTTGCGCGTACGATGTTGCTTGAAACGCAAATCGCCAACGAGGCAGAGCACGTCGTATCCATAAGAAGAATGTTTCATGCAGAGCGCTTCCGCTTCTGCTGATTTGTAGGCAACGCCAGCGTGTGAACAGCTTTCATTAGGGCATGCGTAAGCCATGCTCCATGCATGAATGACTCCCGTTAGCGTTGAAATTTTCTTTTTCCATGCGTTATGGGAACGTTTAAGCTTGAATCCACAATGCGGGTAGTGTTGCATTTCGGGTCTGAATTATACTTTCGGTGCAATACCGAGTCTATTTTTGGATAGCATGAGGGACCACTCCTGATCAATTCTTTGTCCCCTATACCTTCAACAAAAGATAGGGAAATCCTGTTATATAATTGTGCCATCGTAGTTTTTTTTCGAAGAAAAACTTTCTAATGTAGAAGAACGGTGTCTGAAACTGTAAATTAGTTTTGTTAGACTTAAAATTAACGTACAGGCATTCCAAGATGGATAAGCAAGTGTTCAAGCAGTAGCTATTTATATTACACATCAAATGGATGATAATTATAGATCCAAATAATTCATAATATAGTTGTCAAAAGAGCTCTTTACAAGTAAATTCTATTTAATGATACAATATAGAAAATAAACTACATAGTACAAAAGGTGGCATGACATGAGTAGCATATTATATTCTCCTACTGAAATTCCATTACACTATTATTATTTTGGCTGGAAAAAGGCTAGAAGCTTTGTAAAACAACAGGGATTTTATGACCCTATTGAAATAAAAGAGTTTGAACTTGAACTAGAAAAAAATCTATCGGACCTTCAAGAAGAAGTTAGTTCATTATTTTACGAAATAACACCACCTGTTATCTACGGATTTCCAAAAGGGGTTAAAGATAACGAATTAAAGCTCCGACCTATGTCAAAAATAACATTTCGAGATCAAGTAGTATGGGCTACTGTTGTTTTGACTATAGGTGAATACTTTGACACAAATGATTACAGTTTAATGAAAGATGATTACGTTCCTGATGGTTTAGACTTGCAATGGATGGTCGATTGGAGCTGTAATAATCGTTTGCGACGAAAATATTACCCATCAAATGAAGAAAATTCTTACGAATTTCAAAGGTTTATGATTAACTACACACATAACGACCTTTATGAGAGTTTTCAAAGAAGTCTTCGTTTACAAAGAAAAAAACAGGAGGAGTATTTTGAACAAGTACTTAAGAAATCTCCAATTGCATTTTATGGACAAGCGGATATTACAAAATTTTATCCAAGTTTAAAAATGAATATAGTTGAGGAAGTTTTAAAAGATCGCTTAAACGAATTGAGTAACTTAGGCTTAATAGATCACGATATATGTAAAAAATGGACTAAGTTACTTGAAAGTATATGCAATATACGTTCTGATTTAAGTTATTTACTTGAGGATGAGTTTAAAAGTATTGGATTTGAAGAAATTAATAGAAATCTATCTATTGAAACATTACCGACAGGTTTGATTGCTTCTGGATTTCTGGCAAACTGTGTGTTAACAAAGTGGTTAGACCATCCGATGGATGATTACTTAAAAGAGAAAACGGATGAAGGTAGTACCACGTTTTTGACACGCTACACTGATGATATAATGATCATATCTACCAACGAAAAAGTTATCTTTGAAGGTATAAAAAAAATTAGAGATTTGATAGATTCTATTGGACTCAAATTATCAGAAGATAAAACGAAGCCCAAATTGAAAGAAGACTTAGTAAAGAGTCTGATAAAGGAAAGGGGCAGTTTAACCATTATACAAGCTAATGAATTGGTCGAACAATACTTCAAAGAAGATACAAAATGCCCGCAAATTGGGGAATATGATGCTCTCCCAAGTTCCACTGCTTTAATTGATAAACTTTCACAACTTGGTGACCAACAAGTTCGTGCAATGCGAGGTGACGAACTTGAGAAATATCTCTCAGAGTTGATGGACCTAGTCAATACCGAATTTGCAGATGCAGAAATAAGAGGTGATACTAAGTCATCTTTTGCGGCTTGGCGGATTCGTAAAGCTGCTAAGGATGCTCAGGACCGTGAAATGGGGTTGAGTCAAAACATTACAGAGACATTAAAGAGATCATATATGAAGTATCCATATAAGATGTCTCTTGTAAATTGTTATATACTTCATCTAATGGAGTTACCGTTTGATGATAGAACTGAAAATTTCATTACAGAAATGTTTAAATCAGCAAAGAAAACGGACAAAGTTACTTTACCAGGATTTTATGGAGGATACTTACGCACACATATTTTATTTGCGATTTCTGATAATTGGATGAATTTAACTGATGAAAACCGCTTAAGAATGAGAAAGATTATTTTTGAACAGGTTTCCAACTGGTATGAGGACAATGATTCTCCAACTTGGCACGAACAATACGCAATTTATTGGTTATTTACAAATAGCAAGATTCAAACTGACTTGAATTTATTTAAGATAAGTAAAATGCAAAGTGTGAATCGTGCTTATAATTTGTTTAATCTTATGAATCAACAGATTGAGTGTGGTAACGATTCTGTTCTTGTAGCTATTATGAGTCAAATATGGAAGCGTAACAGATTAAGAGGACAAAATGATGCCCTGTTATCAGATGAAGCAAGTTGGATCAAGTGGGTTTGGAGAAATTTATCCAATGTCCAAAAAACTTGGAAGTGGAAGTTGAATGGCCACGAACGCGTCTGGATTGAAATTTCGGAAGGACGAGAAAGTGAAATCACTGTATTTGGATTCCGCAGACTGCTAGAAATATCGGAATTGCAAATGACTAGTTTTTATGAAGATAATGAACTACATCAAGATGATGAGGAATCAGTAAGAATTGTACCTATCTTCAATGGTGTTACTGAAATTCTGAACCAAGCTGTCACTCTGTGGGCTAGTCAAACAGATCTGAAGTTTTCAGATCGTTTTCTAAGAGCTCTACGTTCTATCCCTGAAGAGTATCGCATTCGAAAGTATTTAACTAACCGACTAGCAAATTTAAAAGAGATTGAAAAGAAATTAATAAATAATAATAGTATTATTGGAAACAATTCAGCATTTTTAAAAAATGTACACTCTTCTTATATCCCGCTCCAAGATTGGTTGGAGATAATTAATATTGTCCCTCAACGGATAGAGACAAAAAAAATGCCAAGTGAACTATTGCCACTTACTGAAGTGGAAATAACTTCTCTGCTTATACAAATTGGAACATCATTATCACTAAACATAGAAGAAAATAAGGATGATCAAAACAATTTTGATCGTTTTAAATTTTTATTCAATATGCCAGAGTTATTGACAAAAGTAAGTTTAAACCGTATTTCGGTTAAGATTGAAGACTGGAGAAATTGGAGGCATGGACAAGGAGAGTTTGAGTTTGAATTCACTGAAAATTATGTAATTTATTCAGAGTATTATCTAAACGCATGGGCTTATACAAATACATATTTTGTAGATGATGAATACCTACTCAATTATGCTTTATCAATGCTAATGCTGAGACTAATTTCGAAAAGAAAATTCAGATCTCGGTCAACTGGGATTTCAAAACTAAGGGGTTGGAATAAAATATCTGATGTAGTTGCTCAAGCTGAGTTTCCTTCAACGGCACTCGCTGAAATAATTACTGGGTCGATGAATTATCAAAAGCCTTTTTACAATAATCTTAATTTAAAAATGGGGATCGAACTTCCACTACTTCCATTAGAAAAAGAACCAATTATGAAAGTTCAAGAGTATCTAACACGCTTAAAAGAGCATCTTGCTGTATTAAAGAAGAGATTTTTTATAGGTGATACTGGTTTACGTGAAATTCGATATATTGATATAGATAAGTTAGTGAAGGAGTAGTGGTATGAAGGAGGAACTAATTGAAAAAATAACTGTGACGATAGGGCAATCAATGCACGAACGTCATTTGCTGGAAAATCTTGATAATCTGAATGGATTTAAATTTAAAAAGCCGCAATTACAACTAGATGTTCTTGACTCTATTTTACATATTTCGGATCAAGATGGAGCCAACTTTGTGATGTTGCCTGAATTCTTTCTTCCGCGTAGATATTTATTCAGTCATATCAAGGAAAGAGCAATTCGTTATGGGAGTATTATAATGGGAGGTCTGGAATATGGTATAGATAAATATCCTTCTCCAACGGGTAATCTGCGTCTAAGAAATGAAGCCTTTATCGTTATTCCGGATAATCTTTATCATAATAATAAGAGTTTAAGTGGAAATGCGACAGTAATTACTATCCCTAAACTGAATCCTGCTCCAGAGGAAGAAAAAAATCTTGAACATCATGGGTATGATTTTGTTAGTGGGAATCGTATATATATGTTTAAAAGTAATAAATTCGGTAATTTCGCCATACTCATCTGTTTTGATTTTCTAAATCTACCTGTGCAAGCGATATTACAAAGTCAAATACAAACACTTTTTGTACTTACTTATAATAAGGACGTTAGTGGTTTCATTTCAATTGCAGACACGATGCAAAGAATGCTTTTGTGTAACGTAATAATCTGCAACACAGGGTACTATGGGGGGTCTGCAGCTTTTACACCGTTACGTGATCGCAATAAGCGACAAGTATTGCAAATAAGTGGAAATGAAATACAAGCAGCAGTTTCTGTACGACTACCGATAAATGAGGTTTGGCAAGTTCAAACAACTGGTGAAAGTAATATTGGAAGTTCAAAATATATGCAGCGCCCTCCTGATTTCGGACGACTAGTAAGAACATTTATCTGAAAATTTGGTAGTGAAACCAACCAAAGTGGGAGAGCGCTTGCATGGCATGCAAGAGGTCGGCGTTTCGATCCCGCTAGTCGTTAGTATAGCCATATTGATTTGATGCCGATTCCTCTGAGTAGGCTACGTACGGAAATTACGCGTCCTCTCGAAGAGATCATTATGAAACTATTATCGAAATGCCTTAGTAACGCTATCAGAGTGCTAAAGGTTTAACCGTCGATTTACGGCGGTGTTTCTCTTCTATAGAGGAGATGTGTGGAATTGTCCCGTTTGAGATTGCCCGTGCAGATGAGATCAACCGTTTTCAGCTATAACAAAGAGAAACTGCCCATCCCCGGCCACAGCCAGGTTTGGGCAGTTTCTCTTTGTTAGTTGAATGTCTTCAGAAGGCGTTTCGCCATCCCATTAAAAGCTAGGGGATAGTCCGTGGTTCTCAATATGTGATTACTTATTAATCAACTGTGCTTCCTGTAAGAATCTTGTTACAATGGCAGCAGTTTGTGCACGCGTTAGGTGACTTGCTGCTGTAAGCTGTTGATTGTTGCCTTGCATAATATTGTTAATGACCATAAGTGCTACGGCTTGCTTCGCCCAACCAGAAACTTGTTGTCTGTCCTCGAACGAACTTAATGCATCATTCGCTTCGGCATCCGTCACGGTCGATGCAAGCGAAGTGATCGCCATCGCTCTAGATAAGATGACAGCGGCTTCTTGCCTTGTAATCGTCTGATAAGGTCTGAACGTATGATCCTCAAAACCTTGAACAAGTTGATACGTTAAAGCCGTTTGTACAACAGATGCAAACCAATCTGTTGACTTCACATCCTGTGGCAAGTTGATTTGCTCAACTGACTTCAAGCCCAATGCTCTAACAACAATCGCGAGAAACTCTACACGAGTGATATCTTGATCAGGTTGAAAGGTTGTTGCTGTAACACCATTAACAATGAGGCGCGAAGCCATATTGTTGACATCATTTTGACTCCAATGTCCTTGCACATCAGCGAATTTCTTCGAGTTCCATATAATCGCATAGGTACTATTCGTTAAGCTATTCATTACGGCATGTAGTTTGCCGTCTTTTGTAAAGATATTTGTTGGAATGTGGGATATTGTTCCATCTTCATTTAATACAACGCCAGTTGTTATTTGAGTGGGATCGGTTAAATTCGGCAATACAATCTCAAGTGACACATAACGATCGAATTGATCAACCTTAATGGTACGATCTCCATTTGTAGCTATAATTTCAAAATTAATCGCTGAAGCAGCCAAAGTCACATTTTGGTTTGCAGCGGCAGAATCAAGCAACTTCTTACTTTCAGTAGAAGGTTTTCCCATACGAATGCTTAACTTAATATCTTCTAGCTTTACGTTATTGCCAAACTGAGACGCGATTTGATCCATCATTAGCTGTTTCGATTGGATGGTATAACTAGCATCATTGGTGTCAATTTTAATAACGGTATCTGTCTTCTCCAATGATTTAATTATTTTGCCGTTCAATTCTGTCTGGATTACATCTGATTTAGAAGTTACTGGAATAATGAGTGTTTGATTGTTTTTACCTTCCAGTACAGCAATCAATTTCTCAGTATCAAGGGATACAATCGTCGTCGATTGTCCATCTACAATAACTTCTTTTAACGTCACTATTTTATCTAGCTTTATACCATTCAATATAATGGGGTTATCTGGATTTGAGTTAACTGGTTGAGTAGGTGGTGGTCCACTTTCCGTAACTTTAGGAGCGAAGCTTTTGATAATCGTGACATTGTCGGCATAGTAGTTTGCCGTAGCTAGATCATCTTTACCATCGTTATTGAAATCGCCAGCCGCAACCGACCGAGGCATGACATCGGTGCTATAACTATTTTCCAAGCCGAAACTGCCATTGCCATCGCCGATAAATACAGATATTGACCGTAATAAAGAAGGAACTGCAATATCCAACTTCTCATCACCGTTAAAATCACCTACTGCTAGTGAAAAAACCTGGTTCGAAAATGTAGAAATCGTTTCCTCTCGAAATGTCCCCGTTTGATCACCAAAGAGAATATGAAGTGAATATTCTGACGGTCCATTAATAGCAACCGCTATATCAGCCCATCCATCATGATTAAAATCACCTGTAGCGAGCGCGCTTGGTTCGTTGATGCCCCCATATTCGTCACCAGAGGTAAACGTCCCATCCCCTTGTCCATACAAAATATATACTTTCTTTGTTCCCTTGTTAGCTATAGCCAGATCGATCTTGTCATCATCATTAAAATGACCCGAAACGATGGAATTGGGTGAGGCAATTCGATTATCAACGGGATGATCTACCATCTGATATTCCCCATTGCCGTCTCCAAGCAACACACTTAGATGGTTTGATCCTGTATGTGCTACGGCTAGATCAGGATTATGGTCTCCATTAAAATCAGCAACTGTAATTGTTCTAGCTTTAGAACCAGATGCGGTGCTAGATACAAAATTTTTGCTAATAAAAGATCCTGTTCCATCGTTTAGTAACTGTGTTATGGTATTATCTCCAGAATTAGCAATGACCAGATCTGGTTTACCATCGAGGTTAAGGTCAACTGATAAAAGTTGAACAGGCTTACTACCAACTACATAATTAATGGCGGCTGCAAACTGACCTTTTCCATTACCTCGCATGATGGACACATTATTAGAATTGTAATTTGCCGTTGCTATATCCAAATTCCCATCTCCGTCAAAGTCGAAACTTGTTACTGACGATGGTTGATTGCCACTAACATCATAATTCACGGATGCAAGTAACGTTCCGTCTCCTCTACCTAGTAGAATGGCGGAAAAATTAATATTATTACTAAACTCATCATAATTTGTAGCGATTACATCCAATGTATGATCAGAATTGAAATCAGCAATAACTACCTGAGAGTAAGAACCTTGTACAGCATATCGATCTGCGGCTTGTAAGGATAGCACGGATCCAGCACTTTTATTTAATAAAATGGATACTTGAGTTGCTTCCGAACAACCAACAGCCAAATCAAGATCACCATCACCGTCTAGATCTGCGAGAGCAAGCGAGTATGGATCATCGAGAGCAGGTACGTATGAATTTGGACAGCCAGCCTTAAATTTAACGGCAGATGTAAATGAACCTTGTCCGTCACCTTGAAGAATAGAGATTCCAGCCGATTCTCCAGTAGTAACCGCAACAATATCCGCATGACCATCCCCATTCATATCTCCAATAACAGATGATCTTGGGTTGTTCCCTATTGGATATTCTGTAGTTAACATCGACGTCAAGTTCCCATTATTAGTTAAAATAGAAACTTTCCCTTCTCTGCTATGGGTAATAATAAAATCTAAGTTGCCATCCCCGTTAATGTCACCCGCAGTAATAGAACTAGGCTCATAACCTACTCGAATCGGAATCGGCTCACTAAATGTAAGCGTCCCATCCGATTGTGGAGCTTCACCAAGTAACAAAACAATGTGATGCTCATTTGTAAGCGAGTCACGGTTAGATACAGCCAAATCCATAAACGAATCTTTGTTGAAATCCCCTATGGTTACTGAACTAGGCGTAAATGTGTTGTAGTCAACGCTATCGATATAGACACTATAGTTTACTGTGGACTTAAACTCCCCGTCTGCTTGACCTATCAGTACAGAAACCGTGCTAGAATGAATATCACTAGCTCCATCCCCACTGTTAGCTGTTACAATATCTGCGATGTTGTCCCCATTCAGATCGCCAACAGCTACATCACTGGGCTTAATACCAACCGGATAATATTTCTCCTGATAAAGACCAGAAGGGTCATTAAGTAGAATTGAAACCTGGTTCTCATACGAGTTTGCTGTTACTAGATCAGGTAGTTCATCTTTATTAAAATCACCAACAGCAGCCGCATTAGGCTGAGCGCCTAATCCGATGTTCTCTGCTCCTTCAAAGTTTGATTTGCCTAATGCGGTAGTAGGTAGAATAAGTAGAAATAAACATAAACTTAGAACAATTAATTTTAATCTCCTAAAAATAGATTTCTTTTACATAATTCTCAAAATATCCATCTCCCTTACCTATTTCGACACGTTTACTCGCGTGAATATAACATAAAAAATTCCAGTTAGTCAATATAAATCTCTTTGTAACCTGTGGTTTACAAGGACATTCAAGCAAGACACATTCGGCTAGACGTGCCGGCAGCAAGTAAAATGATTCATCATGATAGTTATAATTTTGCCAATGCCATTCCGTTTATGGTTTCCATGGTGCCCTTATTTATTTTGTCGCACTATTACATGAAATATATCGATCAAGGTGCATTAAACCTGGCTCGGAAAGTTGAAAACAAAATGATGGCATCAGCCTCAACCATAAAACCTACCGTAGATTCGCCGAATTGGGTTGTTTTTCTATGCTTTTTTTTCGACAAGTACTTTTCACTGTCCAGTAGCATTATAATTTCCGCATTGAAATTTATTGCTAAAGTTGTCCTCGGCAAGCATGCTTTGAAAGAAGTTTTTTTGCTTTTATTGATAAAAAATTGAAGGAATTTCTAGAAATTTGTCGAATAATCATTCTTGTCTACTGAAATAAGTTTATGAATCATAAAAAAACGATATAAGTTGAACTAAAGAATGATCTACTCGCGCAGCGACCAAAACGAAAACTTAAGTTCAACTTATATGTATATTTCGACTATCTGTTTTAAGAATGTTAATTTAACAATGTCTTATGTTATTAATGTTTGCTGCAGAGGTGATAGGATAATTTAACTTATCTTGTGAAGTGGGGCTGTGGTCATGCAAAACAAGTAGAACTAATAGTGAAGCTAATATTCTTTCAAGTTTTGGATGTTCAAAGTTAAGAATTATTTTAAAATTACACCTGATTATTATTTGAATTTTAGTGGAGGCAATAATATGCGGAAAAAACTCAAAAAATCTTTCGTAGTAATAATCATTTTTACAATCTTATTTGTAAGTTTTTTTAATGTAAATACAATGAATGTATTCGCCTTACCCGGAGGCAGTGGTACAGTGGATGGTACTTATGATTTTTCTGGAACTTTAGGTGATATAGACAGTAAAGGAGCAGGATTTAGATCTTTTGGTAATAAGTGGGGGGTTAGCAACGCTGTAGCGGTTTCAGGGACACAACTCTATAATACAAGTTCGGTTCTTGGAGGAGTTGCAACTACAGTATTGAAAGCAGAAGGAGGAGCTGTGAACCAAACCTTCACTTTCAAAGACTTAGGGATTAGCTCATATAGCTCTACACGTACCCTTTCTGAATTTACTGTTGTATTGAGAGATATTACGGGTACGCAAATTGGGGTAGCAAAAACATTGCCTGCCGATTATGCCCTCACTACTTCAATTACTCAAATAAGTACGATATTGAATGGCGGCGTTCCATATAGTGTGGATAACGTAGCTTCAATTACAATTACATCGAGATATTCAACCTCTGCACAAACGGACTTAAACTTCGATAATATAACGGTTTCCAATATTAGCTCAACCAGCGACATAACCGCACCAACATTATCCGGAGTGGGTACGAGTGTATTGACACCGAACACGTTAGCGGCGACAAGTAATGAGAACGGCACACTGTATTTGGTGCTAAAATCAGCAACAATAACGAATAAAACGAGCTTGGATGCGGAAGTTAGCGGAAGCAGAGGAACGAGCGTAGCAGCGACAGCAGCAAGCGCTGCGGCAATCCCGACTACAGGATTAACAGCTGGCACATATGTGGTCTATGCGGTCGATGCAGTAGGAAATGTATCTACGGCATCCGCAGACGTAGCCGTCACCAACCCAGACATAACCGCACCAACGTTATCCGGAGTGGGTACGAGTGTATTGACGCCGAACACGTTAGCGGCAACAAGCAATGAAAGCGGAACGCTGTATTTGGTGCTAAAGTCCGCTGTGATAACGAATAAAGTGAACTTGGATGCGGAAGTAAGCGGAAGCAGAGGAACGAGCGTAGCAGCGACAGCAGCAAGCGTTGCGGCAATCCCGACTACAGGCTTAACGGCTAACACGTATGTGGTCTATGCGGTCGATGCAGCAGGGAATGTATCTTCGGCATCTGCGGACGTGACACTGACGAACCCGGACATAACCGCACCAACGTTATCCGGAGTCGGTACGAGTGTATTGACACCGAATACGCTAGCAGCGACAAGTAATGAAAGCGGTACGCTGTATTTAGTGCTAAAGTCCGCTGTGATAGCGAATAAAGCGAGCTTGGATGCTGAAGTTAGCGGAAGCAGAGGAACGAGCGTAGCGGCGACAGCAGCAAGCACTGCGGCAATCCCGACCACAGGATTAACGGCTGGCATGTATGTGGTCTATGCGGTCGATGCAGCAGGGAACGTATCTACGGCATCCGCAGACGTAGTCGTCACCAACCCAGACATAACCGCACCAACATTGTCCGGAGTGGGTACGAGTGTATTGACGCCGAATACGCTAGCAGCGACAAGCAATGAGAACGGAACGCTGTATTTGGTGCTAAAGTC
>NZ_SKCD01000004.1 GCF_006542765.1 Paenibacillus luteus | reverse complement strand
CGCACCCGCACCCGCACCCGCACCCGCACCCGCACCCGCACCCGCACCCGCACCCGCACCCGCACCCGCACCCGCACCCGCACCCGCACCCGCACCCGCACCCGCACCCGCACCCGCACCCGCACCCCGCATCTCTCATCTGATAAACTCCAAACTCTAAGGTGCCTTCCACACACACTCTCTCCGTATGTTTAAACTCAGTCAAGCTCTGCTCCATATCCAACTAAATCTTCTTAACCGGTCTTTAAAATGAGACTGCTGGTTTGAACGCACATGCTGCTCCGTACTCCGAATACGGAAAAGTGTGTTAATTTCGGTTACGATTCGTAACATTTTTGGCTAGAATGGCCCCAAGCTTCGCCTTACACTTAGAAAAGAAAGCGCTTCAAAAAACCAAAACAGAGGAGGAATTAATAATGAACAAAATGAAATACGGGAGAGGCATCGGTGTGATTATAGCTATGCTTCTACTGTTTCAAACCGCATTTTTGTCCGCTATGGCCATAGCGGAGGCTCAAACAGCAGACACAAGTGATATCGTTTACACCTATGAGGCTGAGGCAGCTGGCAACATGCTCAGCGGTAAGGCTGAGGTGAAGCCTTGCGAAGCAGCCGTGGGCTGCTCAGGCAACCAACTGGTGGGAAGTTTATGGGGAGGATCGACGCTGCAATTCAATGCTGTTCATGTTGCGGAAGCAGGCGTGTACACGATGACCGTGCATTACATATCCGGCGACCCAAGATCCTTTGCCGTTAGCGTGAATGGCGGTGCCAGCGATCGTTATGATCTGCCCAAAACCGCAGATTGGAGTACGCGGGGCGTCTACGAGCTTCAGCTTGAGCTGGTGCAAGGCGCGAATACCATCAAATTCGATGACCAAGGCGGCTATTCTCCGGACATTGACCAAATCGAGCTGCGTCTAGCCGGTTCAGACACAGATCCGAATGAGCCGCCGGATGGAAGCGGACAAGTCTATGAAGCAGAGGCATCGCAAAACGCATTAACAGGCAATGCAGGCATTAAAGCATGTAAAACGGAAACCGCCTGCTCCGGCAATCAAAAGGTAGGCGATATTTGGGGCGGGTCTACGCTGACATTCAACCACATTACCGCTCCGTCCGAAGGCAATTACACGCTGAAGGTGAGCTACATTTCCGGTGACCCACGCGCGGTATTGATTAAAGTCAACGACGGCGAGGCAGAGCCATATTCCTTGCCAGCTACGGCAAATTGGGATACGCTCGGCGTGTTCACGATGGAAGTTAAGCTCCAAGCAGGAAGCAACGCAATCGTATTCGATGATAACGGCGGCTGGTCGCCCGATATCGATAAAATCGAGCTTATTCGTTCTGATGCGGCAGGCGAGGAGCCGGGTAACGTGGATGGCATAGGCAATATCGGAGCGGAGGTCGCAGCCTCCAAATTCGGTTCGATTAAAGTAGCGCAGCATAAGTCAGGCGTGACGCTATCGAATGGCACTTACAAAATTACTTATAATACGGAATCCGGTCTTGCCATGTACGATTGGAATGGCAAGACGGTTGCCAAAGGGCTCTATAGCAGCATCCAATTGGACAAGCAGCTAGACAGCATCAACTACGCGGAGCATAAATTCACCATGAAGCAGGTCGAGAAAATCAAGGACGGCCACGGCAAGGGCATCCGGGTGACGATTGAAAACCGTCAGGCCGGCCTACCGACAATGAAGCAAATTTATCAAATCTATGAAGCCAAGGCATATTTTCTAATTAGCCAGCAGGTTACGGGCAATGCAGAAATGAGTACGAACGATATTTCTCCGTTGGTTCTGAATGCGAAGGGTGGCGTCGACCTCGGCAGCTATTCGGATAACCGTGTGCTTGTGGCTCCTTTTGACAACGATGCGTGGTCCCGCTATCAAGCGCGTACGATAAATACGAGACTCAACAATAATAACTATGTGAGCTCGGAATTAACGGCAATCTATGACAATGCAAGCCGCAGCGGTCTCGTTATCGGTTCGGTGACCCATGACCAATGGAAAACAGGCATATACTGGAGCGGCTCTAATGACAGATTGAACAAGCTAAAGGTGTATGGCGGGTTTACGTCTTCCACGTCAACGCATGACAGCATCACTCACGGCAAGGTGTCCGGCAAGACGATTACCTCGCCGCAAATTCTTGTCGGCTACTATGCCGATTACCGCACAGGCCTAGAAAGCTTCGGGCAGGCGAACGCCGCTGTTGCGCCTCCGCTTGCGTTCAAGCACGACATTCCGAAGGGCGTTCCGGTCGGCTGGAACAGCTGGGGAGCTTATGAGAGCGACCTAAGCTACGACAAGGTTGTAGCCGTATCCGATTTCTTTAAGAAAAATTTGCAAAAGTCTTCGTTCAGCAATAAAGGCAATGTTTATATCAATATGGATTCTTATTGGGATAACCTATCCGAGCAGGAGCTCAAGCAAATCGTCAAGGTCATTAACAAGAACGGCCAAAAAGCCGGCATTTATTATGGACCATTCGTTTACTGGGGCGACAATATGGACCAGCCCGTGGAAGGAACAAACGGGAAGTACAAATACGGAGATATTATTTTACGCGATCTGAACGGCAATCCTTTGCCGAAGGTAGACGGCGCTTACGCGGTTGATCCGACCCATCCGGGCTCGAAGCAGCGTATCGAATACTATTTTAAGCGTTTCCTTGATTACGGGTATGAGTTTATTAAAATTGATTTTCTTAGCCATGGATCATTCGAAGGCAAGCATTATGATCCGAAGGTGCAAACCGGCATAGAAGCTTACAATCAAGGGATGGCTTATATCAACAAAGTACTGGGCGGGAAAATGTTCATAAGCGCCTCTATCGCACCGTTATTCCCTAGCCAATATGCTCATGCGAGACGTATCTCCTGCGATATTGACGGTACGCTGAGCAAGACCGAATACCAATTGAATAATCTGACTTACGGTTGGTGGCAGGATGGAACCATTTACCCATACACAGATCCGGATTATATGACCCTAGCGAAGGGCGGTTCTTACGAGGCTGCGCAGACCCGGGTTAATGCCGCTGTCATTTCCGGAACCGTATTTCTGAATTCGGATGATGTGAGCAATCCGGCAGCACAGGATTTAATGAAGAAGCTGCTTACGAACAAGCAAGTCAATGAAGTAGCGCTGACAGGGCAGGCATTCCAGCCTGTTGAAGGCAATACCGGCACAGGAGCGGCGGATATTTTCGTCAAGCAGGACGGGAAGGATTATTACGTCGCCGTGTTTAACTATACGAATGAGGCAACCAGCAAGACTATAGATTTCAAACGTGCGGGCATTCCTCATACCTCAAAAGTGAAGGTTGTTGATCTTTGGTCGAATACGTCCAGTCAGACCACTGGAACGCTGAAGGCAGATTTAAACGGCGCGCAATCGAAGCTTTACAAAATAACAGTAAAATAGTGCAGCAGCAGTCCAAGCAATAGTAAATGCTTAAATCAAGAAAAATCCCTCAAGCCGCAACGGCATGAGGGATTTTTCTTGCGATTACTAGTGGATTCTTGCGTAATTGGCTTATCTTCCCGGAATCCGGATCGTGACGGTCGTGCCAATGCCGAGGCGGCTATAAATGGAAACGCCATAGGACTCGCCGTAAAGCAGCTTGATCCGGTTGTCTACGTTGCGGATGCCGTAGCCAGAGAGGGTATCCCCGCCTTCGGGAAGTTCATGGGGGCTCTTGCCGCTCATCCGCATGCCCATACCGTCATCGATGATCTTGAGCAAGATGTCGGGCCCCTCGCGGTAAGCTTTAATCACGATGGTAATGCCAAGCTGATCGTCCCAGATCGCATGATTCATAGCATTTTCGACAAAGGGCTGGAGCGTCAGCTTCACAATAGAGGATGGGAGTACGGATTCATCAATCTGGTATTGAACACGAATCAGATCGCCGAACCGGACCTGCTGGATGGCTACGTAGTATCGGGTGAGCTGAATTTCCTCATGAATCGATAAGCGGCTTTTTCCTTTGTTAAGGGAGATACGGTAAAACTTCGCCAAGTCGGTAACCATTTTGTTCATCCGCGGGTCGGAATTCCGGATGGCGAGTGACGAGATAGATGCGAGTGTGTTGTATAGGAAATGCGGATTGATTTGGGCTTGGAGCACGTTCATTTCCGCTTCGCGCTTATCGATTTCCTTCTTGTACACATCGGAGATCAACGTGCTGAGCCGCTGTGACATTTTGCGCAGCACATTGCCAAGCTGTCCGATCTCATCGCGTCCGAGCGGCCGAATATCGACGAAATCGAATTCTTCTTTCTCAATGCGGCGAATGATGCCGACTAAATATTCCACACGCTTGGTGAATAATCTGGCTGTGACATAAATAAGCAGCGCCATGAGGCCGAAGCTGATCAACGCATAAACCAGAATCCGCTTTGCTGTGTTATTGGCTTTGGACAGAAAGCTGCTGTAGGGAACGAGCGAGACGCTTTTCCAGCCGAACTTGGTCGTGTTGTAGACGACCAGCATTTTTTCTCCATTAAAGGTGCTGTCGAAGCGGCCTTCTTCACTGTCCAGAAAGTCAGTCGTTATATATTGCTGCAGAGGACGGTTCAGCATGCTTTTGTCCTTGGTGGACATAATGATGCCGCGTTCATTGACGATCAACACGGTTTTGTCCGAAGACTCCTTCTCCATAAGACGATAGATATCTGATTCTAAAATATTAATTGTCAAAATGCCGTATACGGTATCCAATTTGCCGATATTCAGCATGCGTGCGAGCGTAAACATGGATGGCTGGTCGACGACTGGCGGAGTCGAGACGAATCGCACGTTCCCGTATGTGTTCAGCAGAGAAAGATAAACGTCGGATTTTCGGAAAGCGTCATCCATTCTTTTGATAAAAATATCGTCTGTTGGCAGCGAATCGTTGTTGATATAAACCGAGATCGATTTGATATCGGGATTGGTTGTCAGCATATTGGTGAAGGTACTGTTAATGTATTGATAGGCATCCACATACATAGAGGGATCTATGGAGTAATTTGTCGTCAAATATGCACGGAGCGTGCTGTTTAAATATAGCGTTGCTGAAAGCTTGGTGTAGGTGTCCAGCTTGTTCTCCAAGTTCGAGTTGATTTGCGCGACTGACGACATGGAATTTGTGTACATCTGATCAGAAAGCTCGCTCTTGACCGTTTGATAGGAATAAGAAACAAAAAAGAGCAAAGGGATGATCGCGCCGAGTAAAAACATGACAAACAGCTTTTCCCTCAGCCGCAAATTATTAAAGGGCCTGGTCAGCCAGCCCGTTAGCCGTTTCATGGATGCTCACTCCAGCCTAAAAATACATTTTCCGAAACTCGTTTGGGGTGCTGCCCCTATGCTTATGGAAGACGGAGCAAAAATAAGACACGTTCTCATATCCCACGCTATGGGCCACTTCGCGTACCTTAAGCGCTTTATCCTTCAGCAACTCGGCTGCACGATTGATTCTAACCTTCGTCAAATAATCAAGAATGGTTTCGCCCATCTTCTCTTTGAAAATCGTACGGATATAGTTCGGTGAGAGGTATACCTCCTTGGCAATCTCTTCGACCGTTAGCGGCAAATGATGCCGCTCAGCGATGATCCTGACAATTTGCTCGGCAATCGCTTGATTGCGATCGATTTCCCTTTCACCGGAAGCTTTCCTCATTTCATCACAGAAATGAAGAACATAGGCCTGAATATGCGCAGCAGAGGGCATCAGTGAAATCGCTTTCCAATGATCCGCGAGCAGCAGCCCCTTAAGCGAGCCTGCAAGCAGCATGGAGAAATGCTGTTCCAATGAGGACAATAAACGAATAATGGCTCGGATAGCAAAATTCCGATCCATCCGCTCATTTCTAATGATCGTAAATAGAGATTCAAGCTCTATACGTATTTGCTCCATGTCTCCAGCCTGAATAGAGGAGGCCAGCTTCGTGGCGGTTTGCTCGACGTCTTCGTCGGTTTGCATGGTTGGTTTTAATTCTTCAGGGATGATCACGCCGCCCCCTGTCCTGTAGAACTTCTCTTCATTACAGGAGCGTGCCTGCACAAATGCATCCCATATCTGATCAAGCTCCGTCTGCGGCGAAGATAAGCCAATCGTAACCTCAAAGCCAAGAGAGAAGGACAGCTGCGCTTGAAAGCTCTCCCAGAAAGCAGCTTCTGATACCTGCATGCGCTGGTCTTCCTTCCATTGATGAAGGATAAACAGGGCATGCGGCGCAGCCTCCACGATCGTAAAGGACGCCCATGACTGCCTCGCAAGGGTTCGAACGAATTCGGTTCGGTCGGCAGGAGCTCCCGTAGGCACCGAAGGTACGGGAGAGGGATAAGCCGCAGGCAGATCAAAGGTCATGTAAGCAGCCGTGAACGGCCTGCCATGCACAAAGTCGGCCGCGCTTTGCTCCCACTTCTTGATCCATTCTGACCGAGCAGTTGGGTCGGGCTCGCTGATCATACGCATCATCAGCTTCTCGCGAACCCAGTCACCGCTTAGATCCGCTAATTGGTCCTCTTCGCATTTTTTCTTCACTTTCTCAAGGAGGGCCAGAAGCTCTTCCATATCAATCGGCTTTAATAAGTAGCCAGTGGCTTCAATATTAAGCGCTGCCTTAATATATTGAAATTCGTTATGGCCGCTTAAATAGATGATCTTAACGTTTTTGTCGATTTGCTTCGCTCGTCTGCCGAATTCAAGACCGTCCATGATCGGCATGCGGACATCCGTCAAAATAATATCGGGCTTCAGCTCGGCCAGCTTGCCAAGCGCTTCCTTGCCGTTGCGCGCGGTTCCCGCCACAGTAATGCCGATTTTGTCCCACGGGACATAATGCTCAATCGTCTCGAGCTCTATCGCTTCGTCATCCACTAATAAAATACTATACATGCCTGTCCCCACCTTTTATCTCATGTAACGGGATGTTTAACTAGTTTATCCGCTATGACGCATTTCAACAATGGAGCATTTGGAAATGTGTCACTTTGTGTTACGAATCGGTAAATGCTTGTATAGAATGAGCTGCTCCCCCCGACCTATAATAAAAGCACAAAGCAACGCAAGACTGGCAGGAGGCTATAACATGGAATCAATAATGAAAGCGGAACCAAGTAAATCCGTACCCCCTAAAGGGAAACGCGGTATCAGAAATTCTAGTGTATGGGGGAGGCTTAAGGAGCAGCGGCTGTTGTATGTGCTTATGCTGCCGGCCTTAATCGTCACGCTGTTATTCTCGTATGTCCCGATGTTCGGGTTGTACATGGCATTTATTAATTACTCGCCGGGCGGCGGTTCGTTCTTCGGACAGTTTTTCACGACAGAGTTTGTCGGACTGGAATGGTTCAATTATTTCTTTACGAACGGTGACTTCTACAGGGTCATGCGCAATACGCTGGCACAAAGTTTCTTATCGTTGCTGTTCGGCTTTCCGATGCCGATCATTCTAGCACTCATGATCAATGAGCTTAGGAACGGTTGGTTTAAGAAAACCTTTCAAACGGTATCCTACATGCCTCACTTTATTTCGTGGGTTATTGCGGCAAATATCATCATTACGGTGCTCTCCTCCGGGGGCGTTCTCAACAATATACTGACGGGTCTCGGATTTATAGATGAACCGATTCAATTTATGCAAAAAGGACCTTTATTCTGGTGGATTATAGCGATATCGAATACGTGGAAGGACATGGGCTTTAACGCCATTATGTACTTGGCAGCTATATCGGCTATTAACCCCGAGCTATATGAGGTTGCGAAGGTAGACGGGGCAAGCCGCCTGAAGCAGATTCTTCACATCACGCTGCCATCGATTAAACCTACGGTTATTATTCTGGCTATTCTAGCTGTTGGCGGCATTTTAAATGCAGGCTTCGATCAACAATTTTTGCTGCAAAACAATACCGTGCTTCAATATTCGGAAGTTATCGATACGTACACGTATAAATACGGTTTGCAAAACGGGATGTTCTCTTACGGTGCAGCTGTCGGGTTATTCAAATCGGTCGTCGCTTTCATCCTGGTCTTGAGCGTCAACACGATGGCCAAAAAAATGAATGAGCAGTCGTTGTTCTAGTAAAAAAGAAAGAGGAGATCACGCTATGATCAAGTCCAAAAATGATTTTCTGTTTATGTCCGGCGTTTACTTATTTATTATCGCGGTATTTATCGTCACTTTTTATCCATTCTGGAATATTTTCATTATTTCATTGAATAGCGCCGAGGATACGCTGCGGGGGAATTTATATTTGTGGCCGAGAGATTTCAGCTTGGCGAGCTATCAGCAAATTTTGAACGATAGCGAGATTTGGGCAGCGATTAAAGTAACGGTGCTGCGGACGCTTGTCGGTACGCCGCTCGCCGTCGTAGTCATCAGCATGCTGGCGTTCGCACTTAGTAAGAAGGAGCTTGTAGGGAACCGCTTCTGGTCGCTTTACTTCGTATTTACGATGTATTTTGGCGGCGGACTGATTCCTTACTACATGGTTCTGAAGAGCCTGCACCTGATCGACAACTTTATGGTATTTATTTTGCCAAGCATGATGAACGTCTTCTATATGATTATCGTGCGGACCTTCATGCAGCAGCTGCCTCAGGAGCTGGACGAGTCGGCCAAAATGGACGGCGCCAATTATATGCAAATTTTCTTCAAAATCATTTTGCCGCTGACGACGCCAGTGCTCGCAACCATCGGAATGTTCACAGCGATCATGCACTGGAATTCATGGTTTGATTCTTATGTTTTCACGTACAGCGCGGATTTGAAAACGCTGCAAGCGGTACTTGTGAAAATTCTTAATCAATACCAGACGGGCGCAATGGTTGGCGATGCACAGCAGCTTGCCGATGCATCTAAGCGGATGGCGGTATCGCCGGATACGATTCGGATGGCAGCGACTATGGTGGCGACGCTCCCTATTTTGATGGTGTATCCGTTCCTTCAAAAGTATTTCGTTAAAGGCATGACGCTTGGTGCTGTAAAGAGCTAGCCGATAGGAAGTTATGACAGGGGGTGATGCGAACGCTAGGGGAAATGATTTTTGGTGAAATTGTACTATAATAAGATCACGTACAAGGGGGATTTATACGATGAAGATGAAAAAATGGCTAGTTATGTTTCTAAGCGTTATCGTTGTGATTACGGCTTTATCTGCTTGTGGTTCTAATAATACGAAGAATAATGGAGAGACTGCTCCCGAAGGCAATGCGGCCGAGGGTGCAGACTCTACTGAACCGCTTACGCTTACTTTCTTCGATAAGAACACAGGCGATAAATTCACGAATGCGGTAGCATCGGAAATTACGAAGCGTACGGGCATTACCATAGAAATTCAGCAGCCGACGGGAAATCCTGCGGAGAAGCTTAATCTGATGCTGGCGAGCGACGATTTGCCGGACATGATCTTGTTTGACCGCAGAAGTGATCTGGTGAATAAATATATCGAATCAGGCGCCATTATCCCTTTAAATGATCTCATTGATCAATATGGTCCTGACGTAACGACGATGTATGGCGATGTTTTGAACAAAACACGCTATAAGGACGGAAAAAACTATTACCTGTCCAATTGGTATGGCGTTGAAAATGAACCCGTTTACGGATTTAACATTCGTAAAGATATTTTGAAGGAGCTTGCTCCTGATAAGGTTGAGGGCGGCGTACCGTTCACGGCTTCCGAGTTCAAGCAGTTGCTTCAAGATTTTAAGGCGAAATATCCGACAATTGAAGGCAAGGAAACGACAGCGCTTACGATGGATGGAGAAAACTTTGGCGGATCGTTCGGCACATTCAAAGGAATGTTTGGCCTGCAGCAATTCTATGAGAATAATGGCCAAATTCAATTTGATGTCAAAGATCCTAAATACCGCGATATGGTTATGTATATGAATGATTTGTACCGCAGCGGCCTGCTAGACAAGGAATGGGCGATTAACAAGAAGCAAGTGTGGGAGCAAAAGCTTGCAACGGGTAACGTTTTCGCATCTACCGGATCTTACTGGGATCCAGGCGCGGCCAATACGATTTTGTTGAAGGATCGCGGCGAACAATCTCAGCTATTCCCTTATAAAGTAGTTGCCGACGGCGTAGATCCAGGTAAAACGACTTACGGCGGACGCAGCTCGCTCGGCTGGGACGCGATTACGATTACGAAGAAAAACAAAAATCCAGAGCGCACGATGAAATTTATGAACTTCCTTGCTAGTGAGGAAGGGCAGTATCTATTGATGTGGGGAGTCGAAGGCGTTCACTGGGATATGAAAGACGGCAAACGCACGCCTCGCCCTGAAGTACTGGAAGGCTTCAAAAATGATTTTAACAACTATGCGAAGTCTACAGGTATCCGCAAATGGACTTGGTTTATCAAAAATGGCAAAGGTTCCGATGGAACTCCGTATGATTTGGCAGGCCGTTATGAGCGTGGCGTAGTGGATCAGATGGCTATCAAGAACCTATCCGATTCGGTATATGATACTGTCCTCTTTGATGCTCTTGGGCCTCAAGGCGGCACGGTTGAAGCGCTGAATGAACAAAAGGTGAATGATATTACGAAACAAGCGTTGACGAAAGCGATTATGGCTAAGACTGCAGAGGATGCGAACACCATCTTTGACAAAATGCTGAGCGACATGAAAGCAGCCGGCGACGAGAAGGTAGAAGCTATTTTTACAACAAACTACAAAGAACGCGTGGAGCTTTGGAAATAATCCAAACGGCGCATAGGGGGCCGGCTCAGCCGGCCTCCTTTTATTTTAATAGAGGAGCTGAAGAAAATGGAAATTGGTACATTCAAGATTGAATATGGACAAGGCGAATTTATTGTAGCTAATGAGGTTATACAAGCAACAGCAAATCTCGCGAGCGGCGAGCTTACGCTGCGCTGGAGCAGCGGTGAAGCCTTGAGTGGCCTTTATGCAGAAGCGCGATATGGTCTGGCGCAGCTGCGTTCTACGTATTACAGCAAACACCTCGTTCATGAGGCCAAGATTCAGCCGATCGAGGATGGCTTTGGCAGAGGCTTGCGCTGGAGCTTTGAGCATGAAGAGCTTGGCAAGCCGACGCTGCGCCAACACTTCCGGATATACGAGCAGCTGCCCTATTTGCTGACAGAGCTTGAGGCCGAGAGTGAATTCGAATGGGAGACGAATGAATTGACGCCGCTTGCCGCTTATTTGAATGACGGAAGTATAGCCGAATTTGGCGATAGCGCAGGGCCGGTCGAGGAGATCAGAACGCTGTTCATTCCCTTCGACAACGACAAATGGGTGCGCTTTGCTTCTCATGCGATTCCGTGCAGCGTACAGAGCTATGAGACGACGGCCATTTACCGTTCGCAAAGCAGAAACGGTTTTGTCATTGGATCGGTTACGCATGACAGTTGGAAAACGGGTATCGTCGTAGAAGGTACCTTTGCTGAAGCAGTTGGACGGCTTCGTGTCTTTGGCGGTGCAGCCGACATGCAGACGAGAGATACATTGGCACATGGGGCCCTTCGCGGCAAAATTATTGTATCGCCGACGATCTTCGTAGGCGCCTTTGCCGATTATCGCGATGGTCTTGAGCAATACGGCAAGGCTAACGCGGTGCTGACACCGGCACTACCGTGGGACGGAGGCATTCCGATGGGCTGGAATAGCTGGTCGGCCGTTATGAGCAAGCTGGATTACGATGTCTATACGCATACCTCCGATTTCTTTGCCAAGGAGCTGCAGCAGAATGGCTTCGCGGACGACAACGACAGCTTGTACGTGAATTTTGATGCGTTCTGGAACAGCTTGCCGGAAGAGCAGCTGAAGGATGCCGTTCGCCGGGTAAAAGCCAACGGGCAGAAGCCGGGTATTTATTACACACCATTCGCGTTCTGGGGAAGCGATCCAGATTCGCCGGTGGAAGGAACCGATGGCCTCGTGCTCTACCGTGACATTCTAATCAAGGATCAAGCGGGACGGCCGCTGCCTAAGCTCGATGGTGCATTCCCAATTGACCCGACACATCCGGAAGCACAGGAACGTATCAAGAGAAGCCTGGACAGCTTTGTAGAGCTTGGCTTTGACTATGTGAAACTGGACTTCCTCACGCACGGCGCGATGGAAGGGATCTTCCATGAGGAGAGCGTGAGGACGGGCATACAGGCCTATAATATTGGCATGGCGCTGGTGAGAGATACGCTTGCACGGGAGCGGGTAGGACGGCCATTTTTGATTAATTTGTCAATCGCTCCGCTGTTCCCGCACGGCTATGCGCATAGCCGTCGTGTTTCTTGCGACGCTTTCGGAACGATTAACGATACGGAATATATGCTTAACGCACTTACCTACGGCTGGTGGATTAATGACAATCTTTATCGTTTTAACGATCCCGACCATGTGGTTTTGTACAAAAGCGACAATCAGCGCGCAACCAGCGAGCACGAAGGAAGAAGCCGCTTGAACAGCGGGGTTATTTCCGGTACTTCCCTGCTGCTCGGCGATGATTACCGCGTGGAGGAAGCCGCGCGCCGTGCCAAAGCATGGATGACGAACAAAGAAATTATGGCGCTTGCGAAGCGCGGTGAAACGTTCCGTCCGGTGGAAGGCGTTAGCGGCACCAAGGGCGAGGATTTATTTTCGCTTAGCGCGGGAGAAGATGTTTATGTGGCAGCCTTTAACTTTGACAATGAGAACGAAACGGTGAAATCCGCATCATTTGCGAGAATAGGCATAGATTCCTCTAAGGGGATAATCGTTCGTGATTTGTGGAGCGGGCAGGAGCAGCGGGTAGAAGCAGGGGCATTGGAATATATGATCGAGCTGTCAGCGTCTGAGTCAAAGCTTTTGCAATTCGTACAGGCTTAAAGGCAATAAAGACGGCTTAATTCGCAGCAAAATGAAGAGATTTGAATGTTTATTAAGTAAAACAACTAAATTTGCGAAAAATCCGTGACCTTTGCCTAACTTCTCCGTATTATCCCTTATAGCGATTTTTTCGCATAAACCAAGAATGACTTGGAAGGGGAGAGATGTCATTGAGTTTCATGGATCAGAACCAGAATCAACCGCCTAATCAAAGCATGAGCGGACGAAGACCGCCAGAGCTTAAGCCAGCAACGGTGAGGAAGATCGTCATTGGCGGCGTTATCGCCGTGCTGGCTATTTTTCTAGGGTCTTCATCATTCTACACCGTACAAGAGCAGGAACGGGCGGCAATCCTGACGTTCGGCAAATATTCGGGGGAGACTTCGGCGGGACTGCATTTTAAATGGCCCTATCCGGTCCAGCAGGTGATCACCGTTCCAGCTGAGCTCACGCAGCGTATTCATATCGGCTACCGTCAGGAGGGATCGGCTGCGATTCCGGTTGATGAGGAAGCGATGATGATCACGGGCGATGAAAACATCGTATCGGCAGATGCGGTCGTGCAGTGGAAAATTAGCAATATTCATGATTACTTGTATAATATTTCGGATGCAGAACAGTTCCTGCGCAATGCTGCCAGCTCATCCATCCGTGCGGTAATCGGCTCGGAGAAGCTTGATTACGCAATCACAGACGGAAAAACCGTTATTCAGGACAAGGTTCGGGAGAAGCTGATTGAGCTGCAGTCGAAGTATCAGACAGGCATTCAGATCATCGATATCAAGTTCCAGGATATTGAGCCGCCAAGCGGTCAGGTTGCAGAAGCCTTCCGCGAAGTAACGAATGCGCGCGAGGAAAAAAACACGAAGATCAACAACGCAGCAAAGTATGAGAATGACCGGATTCCTAAGGCGCGGGGCGAAGCACAGGCGCTTCTGGAGAATGCGGAAGGTCAGAAGAAATCACGAATTTTGAACGCAGAGGGTGACGTTGCCCAGTTTAACGCGATTTTCGGAGAGTACAAAAACAATCCGAATGTTACTCAGAGCCGTTTAATTTTGGAGACGCTTGAGAAGATCTTGCCAAATGCCAAAATTTTCATCACCAATTCAAACAGCGACACGGTAAACTATTTGCCGCTGAATGAGCTGATGCGCAGCAGCGGAACGGGTAGCACAACAACGCCTCCTGTAACGACGCCACCGGTCGCAGAAGCTCCGCAAGGAGGTACTGCACAATGAAAAGAAACCAGTGGATAACGCTTATTGTTGTTTTGGTCGTTGTTATTTTGGGATCGGGCTCGATGTACATCGTCAAGGAAGGCGAGTACAAGGTCGTGCTTCGCTTCGGGGAAGCGATGAGAGCGGTTCCGGAGCCGGGCCTTAAGTTCAAGCTTCCGTTTATCGAGAACGTTTCAACGCTGCCTAAGTATCAAATGACTTACGAGAGCACTCCGACGACGATACTTACAAAGGATCAGAAGCCGATCGTTGTAGATAACTACACGGTATGGCGGATTACGAACGCTTCGCAATTTTTGAGAACGGTACAGTCGGTCAGCGGCGGTGTTCAGCGGATAGACGAGGCTGTCTATAACTCCGTAAGACGTAAGCTATCCGAGGTTAATTACGATAACATCATTAGCGAGAACACAGCGCGGGGCAATATTAATGATGAGATCACCAAGGATGTCATAACGGCATTGACTAGGGACAATTACGGCATTGAAGTCATCGATGTCCGGATTAAACGTACCGATCTACCTGAAGAAAATAAACAGAGCGTATACAACCGGATGATCTCCGATCGTCAATCCATTGCAGCACGCTATTTATCCGAAGGTGACGAGGAATCGCGCAAGATCACGTCGAAGGCTGACCGTACAGCAACTGAGCTGTTGGCACAGGCACAGGCGGATGCGAAGAAAATTGTAGCGGAAGGCGAGCGCGAAGCTGCTGTTATTTATAACAAAGCTTACGGCAGTGATCCGCAGTTCTACAACTTCTATCGGACGCTGCAAAGTTACTCCACCACATTGCAGAACGAGCCGGTCATCATGATCCCGATCGACTCGCCTTATGCAAAAATATTGCTAGGTCAATAAAGAAAAGGTCTCTCGCATAAACTGGTACCCATACACTGGACACTTTGAAAAAAGGGTTTAGCGTATGGGTACCTTTTTGTATACTAGAGAGAATAGTGGGGGCGAGCGTATGAGCAGAAAATACTTTAATCAACAGGAACAGAAACAGTTAGCGAACAATCCGCATGTCTTACGCGGTAGTGAAAAATCAATTACCTATGCGGAAACTGCTGGGACAACGCCCCTCAGGAATCCTTCTTTGGTCATATGAAAGATCATGTGAAGAGTCTCTACTGTACAATTTTAGAGGAATTGCAACGAGAAATTAAACGTTATATTTATTATTATAATCATCACAGATATCAATGGGGACTAAAAAAGATGACTCCTGTTCAATACAGGAATCATCTCTTATGTTTGTCCTAACACTCTTTTTTTCAAAGTGTCCTTGACTAAGGGGGCAGTGTATACGAGTTTACCAAAGAGGGCTTTTTTTTAGGCTACTTATGATTGGAGCGCTATTGGAGTGAGGAGGTGAAGGGTCGTCCGGAATCAATTCCGGTATGGGTAAGCAGGACATCTGTTTCAATGGTGAAATTGCTTTTGCTGAAACGCTCGGGCCAATCCTGCTCCCACTTCTTCCATAGTCCATTATGGTAACGATGAAGCCTTGCGCCTACATCAATGACATCGGTTTTCTCCGCCAAGATATATCGCATCGTTTCTTCAAGTTTCTTCTTTAGAATCCGCTCAACCTGCTCCGTAAAGTGATTGATTTCCTCTTCAGTAGTAAGCTGCGAGCATGTTAATTCCATTACGCTTCCTGATGCGAATACCTTTATATCCATTGTCACATTCCCGTTAATGATTCGAGGTGAGAGATTGGTTTCCAATCTAAGGATCTTGAAGGATTCACTACTAAAGCTTCTCGTTTTATTGCCTGAGCAAGGGATGTTGATTATGCCGCTGCGAAATTGATTTTTTAGCATCAGCAAATAGGGAGATTTGCTGCTGGGCACGATCCGAAGAAGCTTTCCCTCAGGGAAACGGAATATTGCCGTTGTATTAGAAGGAGGTAGCATCAGATCAGCTGTGGAATAAACGAGAGGCATGAGAAAAGTAGCGCTTGGCTGCTTGGCGTAAATAATCAGATCCGTTAAGGATACGGTAGTTGATAAACCGGATTGCACTTTTGTTGTTTTGATGCTGGAGGATAGCTGCTGCCCGGTATTGTTATCTACGAAAGGCAGTTTCGATAAGTAGTTATAGGCATCGCCTTTTGTAATGATGATAGACATGGAGCTTTTTGGTTCATTGGAGCGGGAGAAAAAATCAAGCACGTCTCCAATATTTCTTTTTCTGGAGAAGTTCTCACCTACTAATAAAGCTTCCATATGACTCCATTGCATCTTTCGGCCAAGCTCGTTATCTATGCGAAGTGAAGCGCCAAACACTGTGGAGCTCTCACTTGTTATATTGAAGAAGGAGGAAGATCTCTTTCCTGGAGAAAGCTCTTGAGCTTGCGTTCCGCCTGGTTTGTAGATTTGAGTGGTCAGCCGAATTTGTCCGTCGTCGGTAAGATCGATGCCTGCTGCTTGTACGAATGCCCAATCGTTGAGTTCCAGTCTGTCCCAGCAGCCACTCAATATAGGAAGCACTAGGAAAAGCAGGACGAGCATATGAAGGGTTCTCATCACGCAGCCTCCTTTCATGAATCATTCCTTGTTTCCGGAACGATATAGTCTGCGATTTCTAGGAGATTTCAACATAGTTTTCAGTGGAACTCGGACGAATATGTCGCGGAGATCCCTGAATTTAAATGGAGCTAGCGATGATAAATAAGGCTCGCCTAGCGGCTGAAGACAGGTGAGATGAAGCAGAGTCAGCAAAAACACGACCATCAATCCGTAACCACCAAGCATGCTGGCGGCAATCATATAAGGAAAGCGGAGAACCCGAAGGGCAATAGCCATATCGTAATGCGGTATGGCAAAGGAAGCGATGCCAGTTAAGGCAACGACGATGACCATAAAAGGAGATGCGATCTTGGCCATTATTGCAGCTTGTCCGATTACGAGAGCACCGACGATACTTACTGCGGACCCGACCGTTCGAGGCAAGCGAATTCCAGCCTCGCGCAGGAGCTCGAATGAGATTTCCATAATGAGCGCCTCAACGAAGGCGGGGAATGGAATTCCTTCCCTTGAGTCTACAATCGCGAGCAGCAGCACGGTCGGAATTAGCTCAGGATGGAAAGTAGACAGCGCGATATAAATACTAGGTAAAGTGAGCGCAATAATAAAAGCTAGCAAACGTAAAAAACGAATGAATGTCGCAAATACGGAGCGTATGTAATAATCCTCAGCCGTTCCCATAAAGTCCACCAGCAGAGCCGGACAGATCATAATCATAGGGGAATTTTCAACGAGAACGATTATTTTTCCATCCAACAATGCTGCAGTAGCTGTATCTGTCCGTTCCGTGTAGCGCACCTGCGGAAACGGAGTGAGCGTTGATTCCTCAATCCAGTCCTCAATGTAAGAGGTTTCTAATACTTCATAGTCAACGATGCTTACTATCCGCTTCCGAAACTCGAGCAGCACGTTAGTATTAACGGCCTGATCCAGATAACCGAAGCCGACTTTGTTCTTAATGACCTTGCCAACCTGCAAGAACTCCACCTTAAAGTCAGGTGTGCGTAAGCGCTGTCTAATCATGCCTAGATTCGAATTCATATTTTCTACGGTACCTTCTCTTGGCCCATGTACGGCAGGCTCATTCACAGGCTCGGTTACTTGTCTTTGTGCTGTCGATCCGGATTCGAAGGCCAATGCTTTGCCGATTTGGTCAAATAGAATAATGATATAGCCATTCATAACTAAATCCAATATTTTGTCATATTCATCGATAACGACGAAGGGCTGAAGAGCGGTGTTGGATATAGACATACATGCCTCTAGCTTCTCTGGGGTAACGGAATTCCAATTCTCCGAAGTGTAAGCAGCCAAATGTTCTAGAGCTTGCTGAAGCAGATGCGTCGTATAGCTGGCAAGCGAAGCACAGTAAATAGAAAGTGCTTCGTATTGGAATGATGCTCCGTATTGCCAATCTTGAAAGTTAACGTCCTGGCAGTAAGAAAATACTTGTTCAATTTCTTTTTGGTTATTGGTCAGGCTCGTGTTGAGCTTTTTTATTGATCGGATCGCTTCATTCAAAGTCCCAGCCTCATTTGTCCATCGTTATTTTATTTTTATCCAAGTTATAATAGTTAAAGAAAAGATGAGCATGCAGCCAATTGCAAGAACCGAGAATGGCCAAATCAGATATACCTGTTCTTGAAAATCAGCAGGGCTTTTAAACATCGTTGCCGATAAAAAAATACAGATCAGCGCTAGCGGATAGAGGAGAATCTTATCGTCTTTTATACGGAGCAATTCGATGAAAACATAATTCAGAATCATGAGCAGTAGCGTTGCTTTCATGTAGGAGCCCAGAATAAGTGCAATTCCAATGACGGCCTCAACCCTTTGGAACAGCTCGGCAATGTGGATTTCGATAGCTAAGCGGTACAGCGAGTAGTTTAAAAAACCGGCAGCCGGACCAAATGCCATCGTTGCGCTGATTGTTGAAATAAGCAGAATGAAACCAGTGAAGGAAAACGCGATATAGAGCTTCTTATTCAGTTCTTGCTGGTAGCTGCTGACAGCAAAAGGCAACAGCATGGAGAAAAAGCAAATCTCACCAAACGGGAAGCCTGCCGCTATAAAGAAGCCATGCGTGACGGGTTTAAACCCATGGTCAAAGAAAGGCAACAGGTAGCTTGGATGATAGACTGGAATAGCAAGTAAGATAACGGATATGGAGAAAAGAATCATAATGACCAGAAGCAGCAGAAACATTCTAGCCGCTATCTTAATGCCTGCTCTAGACGTTAAGGCGGCAAGGATTATGCCGATAGAATGAAAGACATACGGCGGAGTTTGGTCCATCATCACCGTTGTGAAGAAATCGCCTATGCTGGAATTAATGGCGCTTATTGCAAAAAAAAGCATACAGACTATAGGGATTGATACTAGGAGGGTAAGCGGATTGCCGATAAGCGAACGGCAGTAAGCAATCAAATTCTGACCATTATGCTTACCGTGCAAATAGAGTACGCAAGCAAGTACGAGCATGCCAAATCCGTAAGCTAGAATGACGCACAACCATGCATCATTACCGGCAGCCGCGGTTAACGGATTGGGGATAAAAACGATTGCCGAACCTATGGAGTAGGCAGAGAGCAAACAGGCAAGCTGTGTGATTGTGATGGTTGAGTGCTGGGAAGACATGTAGATTACCTACTCTGCATTAGAATTTATTTTAAGAGGGCCAATAATTGTTTGGCGGGCCAGCCATAAATTAATCTGGACAGCGAACCGATATTAGGCCAAGACAGATGGAAGATAAACAAGATGGATAAATAGGTTGCTGGTAAGAGCAATAACACATATGCGGCTTTTGTCTTTGTGTCTGCTTGTTTGAAATTTCGCAGGTCGCTTATCAATAATGCGATGATCAGCAGAGCTGCAACAAATAGGTTTTCTAGCATAATTAGCCGCCTTTCTCAAAAAAGTGATCGAATGACCTTATAATTCCTATAAGCATTCATTATTATGCAGAGGCTGAAACTATATACGAAAGCAGGAGATAGCGGCCAGACCTCCTTAATTGGCGGGCGAGTTCGCAAGGATGACGCTCGGCTCGTGTCGAGGCATACGGTACAATTGATGAGACGGCTATCAAAGCAGCATAAATCTTGCATTTGTGTTACTTGTAGATTACTTGAATTCCTTTAAAGTTATAGATGTGAATAGAAGTTGAGCAATTGTCATGCCGAAAAATGATAACGCTTTATTTTTGCAGGCATTAACAAACGCGGGGTTTAGATCTGAACTGAAGGAGTGACAGGAATTGGGCAGAGTTAGAAGATTTCGCAGCAGTATCAGCATTTTCATTGTTTTTTGTATGGTTTCTGGTTTATTTACAGGACTAGCTTCACCGTCCGTTCATGCGGCGGGGACCGCCATTAGTGTGCCTAATGGGAGCTTCGAGAATGATTTTGAAGCGTGGACAACGAGCTTTACAGCGGCCGATGGAGTTAGCCCTATTACGATTCAAGGAAGCTGGATCCCGAGCGGAGGTGGGACGAAGCGGCTCGATTACTGGAGCGCTTCCGCCTACTCAGCGGATACTCAGCAGACGATAACCGGCTTAGTAAATGGCAGCTATACACTCTCTGCATGGGTAGAGCGTGGAGCGGGGTTTAATGAGAGTTATCTTTATGCCAAAAACACCGGTCTTCCGGAAGTAAAGGTGAACGTTCCGCAAAGTGGACAATGGGTGCAAATCCATTTGCCGGTTGTGGTGACGAATCATCAGTTGACGCTTGGAGTGTATGCGGATGGTTTGGCATCAGCAAGCAACTTTATGGGAGTGGATAACGTAACGTTTATGCTGGATGAAGCTGCTCCTGCCAAAGATTTGGAAAATACCAGTTTTGAGAGCGGTTTAGCAGGCTGGGAGACCAGTTTCGGACCGGAAGGCAGCACAAGCCCGATAGCCATCAAATCAGACTGGTCGCCAGCGGACGGCGGTACAAACCGGCTGAATTACTGGAGTGATGCCCCTTACACGGCAAACACTTATCAAACGGCAACAGGCCTTGCGAATGGAGCTTATACGTTGACGGCTTGGATCTCTAGCGGAGGCGGCTTTAACGAGAGTTACATCTATGCAAAAGATACCGGCCGCGCAGAGGCAAAGGTTGCTATACCGGTGAGCAGCTCCTCTTGGACGAAAATTAATCTGCCGGTCATTGTGGAGAACAACAGCGTTACGGTCGGCTTTTATGCGGACGGCCCCGCAGATGCGTGGCTAGGTATCGACTTGGTCTCCTTTGTGAAGGATGAGGAAGTTGAATTGGAGCCCGTGGGTATAGCAATCGGAAATTTTAGCTTTCAAGCTAATGGAAAATCGCAGCAGCTTGACGAGTGGACCGAAACTGGCGACGTGGATGCATCGTTCGCGGATGCTCCCGGCTATTTGAGCAGCTACAGCCTGTCTCATTGGTCAGAGCGTGATTATAAGGTGACGACTTCGCAGACGTTGACTGGCCTAGAAAATGGATATTATACCTTGACGGGCTGGGTGCAAAATAGCGGAGGCCAGCATGCCAGCTATTTGTTCGCCCGCGATAATGGTACGTCGGAAGCACGGGCGGCTCTGCCCATTGGCAGCACCTGGACGAAAGTGTATTTGCGGGGCATTCAGGTCATGAACGGTAAGATTACGATCGGTTTGCACTCCGATGCGAATGCCGGAAACAGTGTGAAGCTAGATGTGGTCGAGCTAGTGAAGGACGACCAAGCCTACCGATTCCTCAAGGGCGGAGACGTATCGGAGCTGTCCTATGTGGAATCGCAGGGCGGCAAGTTTTTTGACGAGAACGGACAGGAAAAGGATTTATTTCAAATTCTAAAAGAAAATGGACATGACATTGTTCGGCTGCGTGTCTACAACGAACCCGGCAAAGGGCATGGCGACGGCAGTTATTATCGTCCGGCGGGTATTATGGATAAGGCCGATATCTTGAAGCTTGCAAAACGCGCGAAAGCGGCAGGCTTGCAGATTCAGTTGTCCTTCCACTACAGCGATTATTGGACGAACGGAGCCACACATAACATTCCGAACGCCTGGCAAACGGAAATTAGCGGCTTGGCAAATGATGCAGCGAAGGTCGATAAACTTGAGCAGCTCTTGCGCGCCTACACCGCTGAAGTGATGGAGGCAATGGTGGCGCAAGGAACAGCACCGGAATTTGTATCGTTAGGAAACGAAATGCAATCTGGCATTTTGTTCCCTTATGGCAGGGCGTCGAGTACAAGCTGGGGGAATCTGGCACGATTCCTTCAAGCAGGCGCGGAGGCGGTCAAGACAGCTTCTCCTCAGTCCAAGGTCATTCTGCATCTGGATGATGCGGGCAACTATAGCAAATATGAAAGCTTTTTTGATCAGATCGAAGCGAGAAACGTCGATTATGATATTATTGGCCCGTCTTATTATCCTTTCTGGACAGATTTGACGATTGAGCAAATCGTGGCGTTTTGTAATTATTTTAGCGAGAAATACGACAAGGATATTATGATTATGGAAACCGGCTATAACTGGAATCCGGCACTGCCTAACGGAACGATCGGCCAACTGAACGACAATGGCCCGTATCCAGCAGACACGAGCTCACCGCAAGGCCAAAAGGAATTTATGATCAACTTGTTCAACGGCTTAAAGAGCGTAAACAACGGCAGAGTGATTGGCGATCTGTACTGGGATCCGATTATGATTGCCGTGCCGGGCGTAGGCTGGGCGATTAAAGAGAGTGATGATCAACCGGATTTGAATGTGGTCTCGAACACGACCTTATTTGATTTTGGTGGCAAGGCACTTCCAGCACATGATGCTTATCGTCAAAATACAGAAGGTTCAACCTTGGGCCATCTATCAGGCGTCGTTCAAGGAACTTCGGGCAACCGAATCGCTAATGCAACGATTCAAACAACGGTAAATGGCAAGACGCATACAACGACGTCCGATGCTGCCGGCAATTATTTCATTCCTGATTTGCCTATAAGCACAGCCTATGAGTTAGAAGCGTCGAAAAACGGTTATCTAGCAGGCCAAACGACTGTTCATTTGGTGAATGCAGGAGAATTTACGGCCAATCAGACGATTACGTTGACTGGAGGTTCAGTTGCGGGCGTTGTGAAGGATCAGGAGCAGCATACGATTGCTGGAGTGAAGGTCAGCGCGATCATTAACGGTATAACCTATGCAGCGGTAACCGATCCATCCGGCCACTATACGCTGGCGGATTTGCCAGCATCAACGAGTGTAACGGTAATGGCTTCCAAGGAAGGATATGCCGAGGGGTACGCCTCTGGAATTGAGGTAGAGATAGGCGCAGCCAAATCTGGCGTCGAGCTGTTGATTACTCTGAATTCGGGCAGAATAACGGGTACGGTTATTGGAACGGATCAAGCTCCGATTGCCGCTGCGAAGGTTAGCGTAGCTGCAGGCGGGAAAGTTTATGAAGCGGTGTCCGGACAGGCTGGGAATTTTACAATTTCGAACGTGCCGGCAGGAGCAGGGTACATGGTAACGGCAGAAAAAATAGGCTATCTATCGGCGAAATCAGTCTCTTTTACGGTTGCAGTCGGACATACGACGAGTGAGATTCTTGTAGAGCTGGTTTCTAATTTTGGCACGATTGTCGGAATCGTAACAGACAGCTCCTATGCTCCTGTAGAAGGAGCAACAGTTGTTGCGGTCAAAGGCGAACAGACCTATACCGCTCAAACCGATGCCTCTGGAAAATATAGTCTCGTGAACGTGCTGGGCGGCAGCGGCTATGTGGTTACGGCAAGCAAAAACGGTTATTTGAATGGCTTAGCAACAGGAGTAACGGTAACGGCACTCACACCAAATGCCCCTGTTCATTTGAAATTGGCAACGGTTATTCCTTTAACCAATGCGGGTTTTGAGACGCAGGGAGCGAGTAAGTTCACGATTCCAGGTTGGACGATTACCGGCACCGAAAATGCGACCTTTGTTCAAACCCATACTAACGCCAAGGATGGTCGTTATGTGTTCTCCCATTGGCTGGCAGGCGCTTATACTTCTGATGCCTATCAGACCTTAAGCGGGCTGGCTAACGGTTATTATAAGGTGACTGCATGGTTTTATAACGGCGGAGACCAGAAGGAATATTACATGTACGCCAAGGATTCAAGCGGCGAGCTGGCGAGGTTTGATATTCCGAAGAGCAGCTCGATGACTGCTCAAAGCATGGATGTGTTAGTCAAAAACGGCGAGCTGACCATAGGTTTTTATACGGATGCGAACGCAGGAAACTGGGCGCTGATCGACGCAGTCTCCGTAGGTTATTTGGGAGCAGGAACAGGAAACATTTCCGGAGTGGTGCAAAATGAATCCGGAGCGAAGCTGGCAGATGCTGAGGTCAAGATAACGATAAATGGCATTGAATACATCACAGCTACGAATGTAGAAGGTGAGTTTATCTTGGCTAATCTTCCGGTGGGCGTTAATTATACCGTATTTGCAAGCAAAGCGGGTTTCCGAGTTAATAGCACATCTGATATAAGTGTTGCAGACCAACAAACGACAACAAGTATTAGACTTACCCTATCGGAGGAGAGGGTAGAAGCAACACCAACGCCTGAAGTGACGCCAACACCGGAGACAACACCGACGCCTGGTGTAACGCCAACACCAGAAGCGACTCCGAAGCCGGCGGCAACTCCGGTGTCAACACCGTCAACGACTGCTCCAGTCTTGCCGGTGGTCAAGGTTGATTTGAAACAGGCAGATAAAAATGAAACGGAGCATTCGGTATCGGTAAGCGTAGTTCCTGCCGCAGGAGCGACTGGTGTTATTGTAGAAATTCCTGCGCAGCAGATTGCGGAACTGGCTAGCAGCTCTATAAAAGAGATTATAGTTAAAACGGGCTTCGCCACCTTCTCATTTTCGATCGAGCTGTTTAAGAACATCATCAGCACATCGTCCAGCAGCGTTCAACTATCCGTGGAGAAATTGAGTGCCATAACATTATCATCCGAGCTCAGGCAGGCACTCAGCGGAAATACCGTTTATGACTTTACTTTATCGGTGGACGGCATGAAGCTAACCGATTTCGGAAACGGCATGATCAACGTCAAGCTGCCGTATGTGCGTGGGCAAGGGCAGAATGCCCACAGCGTGGTGGCTTATTACATCACGGATGACGCTAAGCTGGAAATTGTGAAAAACGCTCGTTACGATGCCGGGTCGGATACCGTATCCTTTAGTCCGAAGCACTTCAGCAAATATGCAGCAGCATATAAGGCAGTATCATTTACGGATCTGGCCAAGGCGGCTTGGGCACAGCAAAGTATTGAATTTTTGGCTGCTAGAGGCATCATTAGTGGATTTACAAATCAAACCTTTAAACCGGAGGCATCCGTAACTCGTGCGCAATTTTTGCAAATGCTGATGGGAATTTTGGATACGCCAGCAGCAGAGCAAAGCTCGTCCTTTAAGGATGTGAAGGAAGGCGCATGGTATGCAGCTGCTGTTGCAGCCGCAGAGAAGCTTGGTATCGTCAATGGAAATAGTGATGGAAGCTTTGGGGTAAATGACGTTATTACCCGGGAAGAGATGGCTGTTATCTTGCACCGTGCCATACAAGTGAGCAAGGTCACATTAGACAAAAATCGGAGTCCGGAAACTTTTGAAGATCAAGCAGACTTTGCAGCGTATGCTGCAGAAGCTATTCGCGACATGCAGCTTGCAGGCCTGATTAATGGTATCGGCCAGGCCAGATTTGCACCTAAAGCGAGTGCGACGAGGGCGCAAGCGGCCGTGATTTTAGAGCGGCTCTTCCATACGATTCATGAGATTGATTAATTAGGATTGGCAGGACGTCTTCCATTAGGAAGGCGTCCTTTTTTTGTTATTCATAGGCAAACAGCAAAAACATCGGGATATCGAGGGAAGGAAGGAGTGGGACGGAATGCTAAATTGCCCTTCCGCGAGTGGAATAGTGAAATTTCAAGTCAAGCAAGGATCATTGCAAGAACGAAATCAGGGAGAAAGCACTCGCGGATGCCCTTATATGAAAACTTGAATAAAATCAGAATATTGTCCATGATGACCAGCGGATAATCAATGGCTAGCGTAGCGCTTCTCCGGTAATGTATAGCTATAGGATCGTTAACTGATAAGAGGAGTGATTAGATTGAGCAATAAGAACGAGCGTTCACGCGTTTGGGAGGAAGTCGTTCAAATTCCAACCTATGGCGTCGGCAAACCAGATAAAAATCCAATGTTCCTGGAGAAGCGGGTCTATCAAGGCAGTTCAGGAAAAGTGTATCCGCATCCGGTCATTGACAAAATTGACGATGAGAAAGTGCCACAACCCTATAAGGTAATTATCCTTGAAAACGAATATTTGCGAATTGAGATCATGCCCGAAATTGGCGGACGGATCTACCGCGCTGTAGATAAAACCAATCAATATGATTTTGTTTATTATAATCAGGTCATCAAACCAGCGCTTGTTGGCCTAGCTGGCCCTTGGATCTCGGGAGGAATCGAGTTCAATTGGCCGCAGCATCACCGTCCGAATACCTTCGGACCCGTAGAATACCGCCTTGCGGAAAATGAGGACGGCAGTGCAACTGTGTGGGTAAGCGAAATTGATCGAATGTATGGAACGAAAGTAACTGCAGGCTTCACACTGCATCCGGGGAAAGCTTATTTGGAAATCCATGCCCAGCTGTACAATCGTACGCCTGAGCCGCAAACCTTCCTATGGTGGGCTAACCCGGCGGTTGCGGTCAATGACCATACCCAATCCGTATTTCCTCCGGATGTTCATGCGGTATTTGACCACGGTAAACGTGATGTATCGAAGTTCCCGATCGCCACAGGGACTTACTATAAGATGGATTATTCCGACGGTGTCGATATTTCACGTTATAAAAACATTCCGGTTCCAACCTCTTACATGGCTTACAAATCGGACTATAATTTTGTAGGCGGATATGATCATTCCGTCCAAGCCGGACTTCTACATGTAGCCAATCATCATATTTCGCCAGGCAAGAAGCAATGGACCTGGGGGAACGGAGAGTTTGGCCAAGCATGGGACCGCAGCTTAACGGATGAGGATGGTCCTTACATCGAGCTCATGACGGGCGTATATACCGATAATCAGCCAGATTTCACATGGCTGCAGCCCTATGAAGAAAAATCATTTAAGCAATATTTTATGCCTTACAAAAATATCGGCGTCGTCAAAAACGCAACCATTGAAGCGGCTGTCAATTTAGAGGTGGACCAAAAGGAATCGAAAGCGACGATTCAAGCCTATGCGACTTCATTAGTCGAAGGGGCGACGATCGAGCTGAAGAGCAATCGAAGAGTATACGTGGAGGAAACTACAAATTTGTCGCCAAGCATAACGTTCATCTTGCATGCGCCACTTCATGCAGACGATCAGGAATATGATTTGCGGCTGACAGTTAAGGATGCAGCTGGCCGCGTACTCGTAAGTTACCAGCCGAAGAAGCCGGGCATCGAAGAGCTGCCTGATGCAGCCAAGCCGCTACCGGAGCCGCGAGAGCTGAAAACAAACGAGCAGTTGTATCTGGCAGGACTCCATTTGGAGCAATACCGCCATGCAACCTTTGAGCCCGAAGCTTATTATTTGGAAGGACTAAAACGAGATGAAACGGATATCCGTATCAATGTTGCCTATGGAACGCTGCTGCTGCGTAGGGGACTATTCGTCGAAAGCGAGGCTCATTTCCGTACAGCCATTAGCTGCCTTACCTGGAGAAACCCCAATCCGTATGATAGCGAAGCTTACTATCAGCTTGGTGTATCCCTAAAGCATCAAGGAAAATTAGAAGAGGCGTTCGCTGCCTTTTACAAAGCCGTTTGGTCAGCAGAGTGGCAGGACAGCGGTTACTTCTCTTTGGCGCAAATTGCTTCTGAGAAAGGCGCATATGAAGAAGCGCTTGAGCTTGCAGAGCGCTCATTGATCCGTAATTCCCGCAACTACAAAGCGAGGGATCTGAAAACTGCCCTGCTTCGGCGCCTTGGAAGGTTAGCGGAAGCCGCGGCGTATGCAACCGAAACACTGAAGCTGGATATTGCTGATTTTGGGGCATATCACGAATTGTATTTGGCAAGCAAAGAAGCTGGTAATGAAGCCATTGCGACGAAAGCACTGCAGGACTTAATGGCAATTATGCGGGGAGACGCCCATAACCATCTGGCGCTTGCCTATGATTATGCAGGAGCGGGCTTGTATGAGGAAGCGAACCAAGTGCTGCATTTTCTAGCGGCGGATGAGCATGCGAACGTATATCCTATGATTCATTTCGCCCTTGCATACAGTTATGGAAAACGTGGACAAGGCGAGCTAGCGGCACGGTATTTAAAAGCTGGAAATGCAGCATCGCCAGATTATTGCTTCCCTAACAGCTTGTTTGATCTGCTGGTTCTGCAACATGCTGTCGAAGTGCGGCCGGAAGATGCCAAAGCGTATTATTTCCTGGGTAATTTTTACTACGACAAGAAGCGCCACCAAGATGCTGTTACTCACTGGGAGCAATCCATCGCCAAGGATGCTTCCTACTCTGTGGCTCACCGTAATCTAGCGCTAGCTTATTTCAATAAACTAAACGAAGCAGGCAAAGCCCGCAAATCGCTTGAAGCCGCTTTTGCCTGTGATCAGTCCGATGCACGTGTCTTCTACGAGCTGGATCAGCTCTATAAGAAAATAGACATCGAACCGGAGCAGCGTTTGGCTGCACTGGAACAGCATAGGGAGCTGGTTCATGCGAGAGATGACCTGTATTTGGAATATGTCACGCTGCACAATGCACTGGGACGCCATCAGGAAGCAGCCGCGCTGCTTGCATCACGCAGCTTCCATCCATGGGAGGGCGGAGAAGGAAAGACGCTTGGTCAATACGTGCTTGCTCATGTTGAACTGGCGAAAATTGCAATATCCAAGCAGCAGTATGTTGAAGCGGAGCAACTGCTTCAGAAAGCGCTAGCCAATCCTGAAAATCTGGGCGAAGCCAAACTGGCCGGCGCACAGGAAAACAATGTGTATTACTATCTGGGCTGTGCTCTCGAGGGACTTGGACAGTTAACGGAAGCAGAGGAAGCATTCAGAATAGCTTCCCAAGGATTAGAGGAGCCGGCAAGCGCGATGTATTATAATGACCAGCCGCCGGAAATGATTTTTTATCAGGGACTGGCTTGGCAAAAGCTTAACAACAGCAAGGAGGCGAAGCGTCGCTTTAACAAGCTGATTGATTTCGCAGAGAAGCATTTGTTCGATGATGTCAAAATCGATTATTTTGCTGTATCGCTGCCTGATTTCCTCGTCTTCGATGAAGATTTGAATAAACGGAACATCATTCATTGCCGCTTTATGATGGGGCTAGGCTTGCTTGGCCTAGAGCAGCAGCAGCAAGCTGGTGAGCAATTTGAGCTTGCGATTGCGATGGATCGCAGCCATCAAGGGGCAGCTATCCACAAACGACTGACTTTAAAATAATATAACAGCGGTGTTCATTGGTTACACGCCAATTGAGCGCCGCATGTTTGTTTGGCGATAGGCGGCATATGGAGAGGAAGGATTGAATGAATACAAGGCTCATCGTTGGATTGACAGAAGCTTGGCAGTTTCAAACGGATGTTGATCGCAGAGGCATAAGTCAGCAATGGTATAATGCCGGCTTGCCGGAAGCACGAAGCGTGCAAATCCCGCATACGTGGAATGTTGATCAAGGTTTTGAAGAATATCGAGGCCTGGCATGGTACTCCTATGAACTTGAAATATCGGAAGCTTGGCAAGGGAAGCTGCTTCGTTTGCAATTTGATGCTATTTATCGTGATGCAGACGTTTGGTTGAACGGACAAAAGGTGGGTGCCCATTATCACTCTGGCTACACGGCTTTTGTGCTGGATATAACTCCTTATGTGCGCTATGGACAGGCCAATCGATTGGTCGTGTCCGTAAATAACGAAAATAGCGAACTGGCGCTGCCGATTCGTAACAGCTTTGATTGGGCAGATGATGGCGGTATTATCCGCGACGTATCGTTAATTGTGACCGGAATGACAGCTATCGATTATTTGAAAATCGATGCGATTCCTTTTTTTACTGATCATAGTAAGGCTGTAGAATCAGGAACGATTCAAGGCGAAGCATGGTTATGGGGGAAAGGGAACGAAGACAACCTGCCAATCACCTTGAAAATGTTGATTTGGCGCGCGGACAAGCTCGTTGCGAGCGACGAGTACGATTTATTGGCGGATAAAGGCATGCTTCGATTGAAGCCGCTTGTCATTGCGCAGCCTGAGCTATGGCATTTTGACCACCCTCATTTGTATACGGTCCAAATCATACTTTTATCGGATGGAATTGCAACGGATCAGCTTAGTTTGAATGTGGGCTTTCGTGAACTTAAGACGGTTGGAAACGAGCTGCTGCTTAATCGTGAGCCTGTCCGCTTAATGGGCGTGGAATGGATGCCTGGTTCGCATCCAGACAAAGGCATGGCGGAGACGGAAGCTGATCTCATCGAGGTTCTGAAGCAAATCAAGCATGCTAACTGTGTCATAACAAGATTCCACTGGCAGCAAAGCAGTCATTTGCTCGACTGGTGCGACCGCAACGGGCTGCTAGTTCAAGAAGAAATCCCCCATTGGCAGCAGCCTAGCGAGCCCGATGACCATTTGCTTGTCATCGCTAAGCAGCATGCAGAAGAGATGATTACGAGGCATTACAATCATCCTTGCATTTATGCATGGGGAATGGGCAATGAAGTCAATGGGCAGGATGCGCAAACGATCAGGTATATGAAACAATTGAAGCAATATATTCTTACGCTCGACGGGAACAGACTCATCAATTATGTGAGCAACTCGGTCCATTTCAAGCCGGAAAGCGATGCGACTGGCGTCGGCGATTTGTTGATGTGGAATGATTACATCGGTACTTGGCATGGGGAACTGGATATGGAGGAGGTCATTCATAGCATCGACGAAGCCTATCCCAATAAACCTTTAGTCGTGGCCGAATATGGCCTGTGTGAGCCGGCGTACACAGGCGGGGACCCTAGACGCATTGAGATTTTGCAGGAGAAGACCAAAGAATACCGGAAGCATAAAGGGATAGCCGCGCTTATTTTTTTCAGTTTAAATGACTATCGCACGCAAATGGGGGAGGAAGGCTCTGGAAGGCTGCGTCAAAGAGTCCATGGCACAACCGATGTATACGGCAAGCCGAAGCCATCCTATCAAGCGCTTCGAGAAATCGGTGCCCCCCTCTCTTTGCAAGAAGTGTTTAGGGAAGATGATCAGACGTTAACAGTGGTACTCGGCAACCGAAATGATATTCCAAGCTATTCGATTAGCGGATATCAATTGGTTTTGGCTATGGAAGAGGGTACGGAAACGATTTTAGATATTCCACCATTGGCTCCAGGCGAAAGCTGCCAATTGTCACTGCCCATCCACAAGGCGTCGTTGCTAGACACTTGTTTCTATTCCATTAACAGGCCTACCGGATTTTCCGCTGCGAATGGTTTATTGCCGATTTCGGTACGCGAGCAGCTAGAAAGGGAAGTAAGGTTGGATTAGCAACCAATATGTTGTGAATGTACCCTATATGCAGCGTTAGGGGTTTGATACGATAGCAAGAGAGTACGACTATTAGCGATTTGGAGGTACTCTCTCGTGCAGCTAGCGTTTGAAGCAAGCCAGCGCTCGGAATGGAGAAGGCATTGCGCTGCCTGCGATGCTGGTTTGCAAATACAATAATTGATGACGATTGATCACATTAGGAGGCATTTCTCATATGACCACGTACTCGTTAAAGCTGGATGGTCCGAACAAAGAAATTAAGCCGGGCAAGCTGTCAGGCAGCAAAGGCACGAACCCGAAAGGGGAGAGCTTCGGATTTACGAATTTTTACATGCTGCGCAACGGGCTGCCGATTATTCCTGTTGTAGGTGAATTTCATTTCTCTCGTTTCTCCTATCTCCACTGGGAGGAAGAGCTGCTTAAGATGAAGGCAGGCGGCGTCAACGTCATCGCGACGTATATCTTCTGGAACTACCATGAGGAAGAAGAAGGAATCTTCGACTGGAGCGGCAATCGGAATCTGCGGCATTTTGTAGATCTGTGCGCAAAGCTGGAGCTGCCGCTTGTTCTGCGTATTGGACCATTCTGCCACGGCGAGGTCAGAAACGGAGGCATTCCGGATTGGGTGTTCGGCAAGCCGCTTGAAATACGCTCCAATGACGAGCTGTATTTATTTTATGCGAAGCGCCTGTATCGCCAAATCGCGAAGCAGGTCAAGGGGGCCATGTTCGAGGAGGGCGGACCCGTTATTGCAGTGCAGTTGGAAAACGAATATATGCACTGCGGCGCACCGCTCGATTCCTGGGGCTACAAAGCAGGCGTATTTATGTCTTCGGGCAAAGGCGGCAACGAGCATTTGGCTGAGCTTCGCCGCCTAGCGGAGGAAGCAGGCATGACGCCAATGTTCTTCACGGCAACCGCATGGGGCGGAGCAGCCGTGCCCGAGACGGATACGCTGCCGATGCTGGCAGGCTACGCCTATACGCCATGGATTCCGAATCAGCCGCCAAGCGGTGAATACATTTACCGTGATCTTCATGTCAAGCCGGCGGAAGGCGTCAATTACGATACGCTGGACTATCCCGTTGCCTATTGCGAGATGGCTGGCGGCATGCAGGTCAGCTATACAGCCCGTCCGAACGTCAGCCCGGAAAGCGTCGAGGCGATGACGCTCGTGAAGCTGGCAAGCGGCAGCAATCTGCTTGGCTATTATATGTATCATGGCGGCTCCAATCCACAGGGCAAGCATGGTTATCTCAATGAATATGGCCTTCCGAAAATCACCTACGATTATCAATCGCCGCTTGGCGAATTCGGACGCGTCGGCAAATCCTATGACCGGATTCGTTCGCTTTCCTTATTCATGGACGCATTTGGAGACATACTTGCACCGATGGGAACGGTATTGCCTGAAGGACAAGACAGCATCCATCCTGAGGATATGGAGTCGATGCGCTGGTGTGTGCGTCAGAAGGACGGATCAGGCTTTCTCTTCTTGAATAACTTTCAAGATCATTTGGAGCTCCCAGATCGGGAAAACGTTCGGATTGAACTGGATACAGCGAAGGGCAAGGTGGCCTTCCCTCATCATGGCACGCTTACGCTGAAGCGGGATGTCAGTGCGGTGCTTCCATTTAACCTAGAGCTTGCGGGCGCGCTGCTTGTAACGGCTACCGTTCAGCCTTTAACCAAGCTGAACGTGAATGGAATACCACTCCTTGTTTTTTATGCACAGCAAGGACTTGCGCCAGAGCTGGTGTTCAGCCGTTCCACCGTTGCTGCTGTCTCTATTGAATCAGCAACGGTTGAGCTTGAAGAAAGTTTTATTGTGGTTACTCCGCAAATCGGCAAGCAGCATACCATTACGCTAAACCTGATAAGCGGTGAGCAGGTGAAAGTGATTGTTCTATCCCGTGATGAGGCGCTCTCAACGTATAAGTTCCGCATTTGGGGTGAGGAAAGGCTTGTGCTCAGCGACAGTCGTCTTTATATCAAGGATGAGCGGTTAGTATCTACTTCCGAAGGCAGCGCAAGCTGGAGCGTTTCCATCTGCCCAGCATTGCCGGACGGCGCTTTGCTAGCAAGTCAGGGCACATCCACCGGCCAGCAGGATGGATTGTTCCATACTGTAAATATAGAAGTTCCAGTCTATTCGCCGTCTCTTACAGTGAACAAGCCGCTTGAGCGAAGCGCGCTCGTCCAAGTGGACACGAATTGGCCTAGCCAAGTATCGGATTTGTTCCTGCAGGTTGAATACGACGGAGATGTTGCCGGCGCTTATCTCGATAATCAGCTGCTGACCGATCATATCCATTATGGAGAAGCTTGGCCGATCGGACTGAAGCAGTTCAAGGATGATTTGGAGAACAAGCAGCTTCATTTGTCGATCACGCCGCTTCGTAAAGGAACGGTTCACACGTTCGTCAATCAGGCACTCGTGGAGCGGTTTGAGGGTGTGGAGATTGCGATCTTCCATCGCATCGATTCGATTCCTTATTACACATCCGCATTGTACAAAGCGTTTCATTAATTCATGACCTTATGCAAACCGAAATCTCGGCAATTATGCCGAAATTTCGGTTTTTTTGGTTTATCGATGTCAATAATGAGGTCAGGCCAAGCAAAATGGTTGCAAAAACAGCTTAAACATTTCAATTTTGCTGCTTGAATTGAATGATAGGTACACGTATGGTGAAGAGGGCGATAAGACGATGGAGCCACAGCCCTACGACTGACATGCAAAGGTGCGAAGCCATTATGCCGAAAATAAATCTTTTTACGAAAATCGTTGCGCTGATTATTATTATGCTCGTGCCGATTATGCTCTTTTATTTCTACTCTAATAAAACGAGTACGGATATATTGGGCGAGGAGCTGAACAAATCCAATACGAACCAGCTTGTTTTTTTTCAAAACCAGGTGGATACAAGCATTGATTCCATGGCGCTTTGGCCGGATTTGCTTATTCAGGACCCGGATATTGCCTCGCTTCGGGATATATTTGCCGAGACGGCCGTGCTGAATTTGGATCTGACAACCTTGATCAAGCGAATTCAGACCAAGCTTGCGATCCAGCAAAACTCATCCAAATGGCGGAGCAGCCTTCATATTTATTCGCCTATGCTGCACCGAGACATATCAGATAATGATGTCATTCGTTATGACGATGCAGATCTGAAGCAAAGATTAAAGCCCGGCTGGCAAGTGAAGCCGACGGAGGACAGCCAGACTGGGCCATTCGTGTTCTCTCGCTATGCGGTAACGCCTTATTCCAGCTACTTGGACCCGAGCGGCTCCAATCTGATTATCGAGGTGCAGTTTTACAGCTCGAGCATTAAAGACATGTTGGATAAGTTCAAGAGCGACGGCCGAAGGGACCCATTTTATTATATGGAGGATATAGGTGTCATTTACAACCGCTCGGCGGACAAGGAGCTGACGAACCATGTCATTGATCTGTTGAACAGCGGGCCTTTGCAGGATATGGAGAGCCGGAATTTGAAGGTAGGGAATGAGAAGTATTTGGTCAATATCGTGAAGTCGGAGACGATCGGCTGGTATTTAATCGATTACATTCCTATTTCTGAAATTATCCGTCCGATCCAAAAAACAAACCAGCTGTTTTACATATCGATGGCTGGACTGCTGCTGCTATGCTGTACGGCCGCCTACTTGCTTTACGCGCAGGTTCAAGTACCAATCAAACGGCTCATTATCGGTTTTCAGAAGCTGAAAAACGGTGATTATTCCATCCGCATGAAGCCGCGCGGCAAAAGTGAGTTCGGATTTTTGTATACGCGCTTCAATCTCATGGTGGAGCAAATTCAGGAGCTGTTCGAAACGGTCTATCTGGAGAAAATTCATGTGCGTGAAGCCAGGTTAAAGCAGCTGCAATCGCAAATTAATCCGCATTTTTTCTATAACTGCTTCTCTTTTATTTCGAGTATGGCCAAGCTGGAGCAAAATGAGGCCGTGGTTGCGATGTCGCATCATCTGTCTAATTACTACCGGTACACGACGCGTCAAGAGCGTGAGTTGGTCTCGTTGTCCGAGGAAATCAACTTCGTGAGCAGCTATCTAGAAATCCAGAGAATGCGTATGGCGAGATTAAATTACACGATTACTGTCCCTTCGGAAATGAGGCAGCTTGATATACCGCCGCTGATGCTGCAGCCGCTGGTCGAAAATGCTGTCATTCATGGCATAGAGGCATGGTCGGACGCATCGGTGATTCGGATTACAGGGGAATGGAATGAGGATGAGGCAAGGCTGATTGTTGAGGACGACGGCAGAGGGATGAGTACCGAGGATATTATGATTCTGGAGCGTAAAATGCAAAACCAGATGGATGAGCAAATGGGCTGTGGGCTCTGGAACGTGCATCAGCGTATGCACCTGCGCTTCCGCGGCACGGCGGGGGTGAGCTTTGCTTCCTCCGGGCTTGGTGGGCTCAAAGTCACCATTACTTGGTCAACAGCTTAGATAGAAAAGGGGAAATCAAATGATTGAAATCTTATTAATAGATGATGAGTCTTATGTGACGGGGAGCTTGGAGAAAACGATCCCCTGGTCCTCTTTTGGCGTGAAAAGCGTGTATCAGGCAGCATCTGCCTTCGAAGCTTTAGAACTGCTGGAGGAGAATGCGATTGATATCGTCGTGACCGATATTGCGATGCCAGAAATGAATGGGCTCGAGCTTATTCAGGAAATTGGCGAGCGGTGGCCGCATATTAAATGTATTTTGCTAACGGGGCATTCTGATTTTCAATATGCCAAAAAAGCGGTGCAGCTGCAGGCCTTTGATTATATATTAAAGCCGGTGAACGATGATGAATTTGTGAAAACTGTGTCAGGCGCTATTGAGGCGCTCAAGGATGAATGGGAGCAGTCGGAAAAGTATCAGCAGCTGATGTACGACCGAAAGTCCGATTTTAAAGTGCTGCGGGCGAATTTTATGGTGGACTTGGTGCTCGGCAGGCAGCTATCGCCGAAGACGATCAAGGAGAAGCTGTCGCAGTATGAGATTCCGCTTGTTATGGAACGGCCGACGGTGATGATGCTCGTACAGCTGGGCAAGCAGTTTTCACATTTGGATTACAGCTCTGTCTCGCTGATGGAGTTTGCGGTTGGCAATATTGCGGAGGAGTCGTTCGCGAACGACTTCCATGTGTGGCACTGCAAGGCGCCGCATGAATATTTGCTCATTATGGCCCAGCCCAAATCCGAGCCCGGCGAGAAGATTGTTTATAGCTTGGAGAGCAGGCAATTGCGGAAAGCTAAGCTGGCTGAAGCAGCGAAGAAGCTCCGTACGAACGTCAGCAGCTACCTCAAAGGGGATATATCCATCGTCGTGACCGATTGGTTTGAGTTCCCGGAGGCGATTACGACGTCATATCGTTCGGGGCTTGGCGCGATGTTCCTGATTGCCAATGAAGAGCAGCATGCGATTCATTATTTGGAGGACCGGGCAGGCAAAGACAATACCTTCGTCAAATCGATGGAGAGCTTATATAAGCCGCCAACCCTGATCACCTTGCTGGAATCGAAACGATGGGATGCGGTTGAGCAGAAAATCAAGGATGTATTTGCCGATTTGAAGCAAACGCGTTATTCCAGAGAGCATCTGTATGAGGTCTATTTGGCGCTAACGAATGCCTTTATGTATATCGCTCATCGACAAGGACAATATGTATCTCAAATCAACGAGCTGGGGATCGATTTTATTTTGGACCAGATGGTGGTGCTGTCACCAGAGCGGCTAGAGGATTGGGCGATCGGCGTGCTTAGAAAGCTGGAGAGCGAGCTGTCCGTGAATGAGGAGAGCGCAAAGAGCTTCATCGTCAAGCAAGTGCAGGAAATTGTTGCGAACAATTTAAGTCAGGATACGACCGTAAAGACGATTGCAGACCGCGTGTTTTTGCATCCGGTATATCTCTCGAAAGTATTTAAAGCTGAAACGGGAGAAAGTCTAAGCGAGTGGATTATCGGGATGAAGATGGAGCGGGCGCTCTATTTGCTCAAGAACACGAACAAGAAGATCTATGAGATTACGAGCGAGCTCGGATATCAGAATCCGCAATATTTTAGCAAAACGTTCAAAAAGTATTATGGGATGACACCTCAGGAGTTCCGTGAGCAGTAAAGTAGTTGCAAAAGGTGCTGATATGTTCGCTTTGTGTCATAGGCTGGAGCTGCGGCTCCCCCTATAATTGAACATGTAGAACATAATCATGAGGGGGATTACAATGAATACGAAATCCAAAAAACGGTTCACGTTTACGCTATGTATGCTTCTTATCGTATCAGCCATTGTCGGCTGTTCCAATAGCGGCAACAAGGCTGAGCCGTCGAATACGGCGAATGGCAATGCTGCTGTGGGCAATGAGGAAAACCCTTACAAAGAGAAATATGATCCTCCGGTAACAATTTCCACCGCTTGGGGCGTAGACCCGGCGCTTACGTTCCGCGAAGGCGAAACGATTGAAAATAACGTGGCGACGAAATGGGCGCTTGATACGCTTGGCATTAAAGTAGATTCCTTATGGTCCGTAACGGATACCAATGGAGCTTTCGCTACAAAAATGCGCCTGGCGATGTCCTCTGGCCAAAAAATGCCGGACATTGCCGTTGTCAATGACAAGCTGCTTGCGCAGGATTTAATTGATTCGGGCATGTTCCAGGATGCTGGAGCGCTATTCGATAAATATGCTGGCGAGAAATGGAAAGCTGCGATGAACCTTGATCCGGGCGTATGGAACGCTTATGTCAATGACGGCAAACGTATGGGTATTCCATTGCTTGATTACGCATACAACTCGGATTACCTGCTTTGGATTCGTCAAGACTGGCTGGATAAGCTGAATCTGCAAGCTCCGAAAACGATCGCTGAGCTTGAAGCCGTGATGGAAGCGTTCAAGAACAACAACCCGCAAGGCTTGGCACCGGACAAAGTCGTGCCGCTAAGCGTGGGCTTTAAAACATCGATGAACACTTGGATGGGCGACCCTTCTTGGGTATTTGGCGCTTACGGAACACTGCCATCACAGTGGAACCTAGCAGCAGACGGAACGCTTGAATACGGCTCCACGAACGCGGGCATCAAGCAAGGCCTGATCAAACTGAAAGAATGGCGCGACAAAGGGTATATCCCGCAAGAAGCAGCGCTTTGGGATGAGAACAAAACGTCCGAGCCGGCTGTAGCCGGAACGGCTGGGATTATTCCTGGGCCATATTGGATGAGCGGCTGGCCTTTGCTGGACACAGCCAAAAACGTAGAGGGCGCGGTATGGAAACCATACGCGATTCCTACAGGAGAAGACGGCACGGCGATGCGTCATGGCACTCATTTTGTAAATGGCGTTATTCTGATCAACAAAGATATGAAAAATCCGGAAGCGTTCTTTACTTACGAGAACTACTTGTTCGAGAACCTTGCCGATCCGCAAGAAGGCAGCCCGTTTGAGCTAGGCGCATTCGAGGGTTATGATTATGCGCTTGATGCGAGCGGCAACCCGCTGTACTTGGATGATGTGCCAGGCGGCGCAATTACGGCACCGCTTCGTTACTTCATCGTTCGTGACGGCGCACGTATTCCTGACGCGCAGTTCAAAGCATTGCTTAACTTAGCTGAAGGCAAGGAAGCAACCACGTACCGCGAGAAAGAGGTTATTGCGCAATATGGTCCAGAAACGGCGCTTGCCGCAACGGTTGTCATGCAGCAAGAGGACATTTCGAAGAAGGATATGTTTGTAGGTCCTTCCACCAAAACGATGAAATCACGCATGGACTACTTGAAAAAAATTGAAGCCCAAACCTTCAATGAAATCATCTATGGCGCGAAGCCTGCGGAAGCGTTCGATGAGTTCGTGAAAAGCTGGAAATCCTCCGGCGGCGACGATATTACGAAGGAAGTTAATGAGTGGTATTCAAACGTAGCGAAATAAGCGAAATGCTTGAAATACGGCCCTTGCGGGGCCGTATTTTTTTTGCGTTTTTCGAAAAAGTGGTTGCATTTGTGCCATGAATGTTGGGTTTGTTAGCTACTTCGATTTTTGCCGCGCTGATATAATTTTTATAGAAGGAACGCCGTGCATACGCGCTTCGAGAGAGGCTGATTGCGTTCTACATTTCATCCAGCGGGAGGAACAAACATGCCACAGCAGCAAACGCTTCAACCGGACGACACCTCAGGAACTGTTGTCAAATTAAAAGGAAAACCGCTGTTTTATTACCTCATAAAACAATGGCCATTTCATCTCATGGTGCTTCCATCCCTCGTCTTTCTAATCATCTTCGCCTACTTGCCCATGGGCGGGCTCGTCATGGCCTTTCAGGACTATAAACCTTGGCTCGGCCTGACAGGCTCCGAGTGGGTGGGCTTCGATCAGTTCCGTTATTTGTTCGAGAGGGAAGACAGCTTGCAGGTCATTTGGAACACGTTAATTATAGCTATTTTCAAAATGGTGCTGAATTTATTTGCGCCTTTCGTATTCGCAATATTATTGAATGAAATCCGCAAGCAGCTTGTAAAACGATTTGTTCAGACGCTAGTCTATTTGCCCCACTTCTTGTCATGGGTGATCTTGGGCGGCATCCTTACGGATTTGCTGTCCACGGAAGGCGGGCTCGTAAACCGGCTGCTCACGGGCGTGTTCGGCATCCAGCCGATCTTCTTCCTTGGCAATGGAGACTGGTTCCGGTTTACCGTTATCCTCTCGGATGTATGGAAGGAGTTCGGCTTTGGCACGGTCGTTTTCTTAGCTGCACTCGCCAACGTTAATCCGTCGCTTTACGAAGCCGCCGAGGTCGACGGCGCTAGCCGCTGGAAGCAGACGCTCCATATTACGGTTCCGTCCATGATCCCGATCGCGATTGTAGTAGGTACGCTTGCGCTAGGCAATGTACTGAACGCGGGCTTCGACCAAATTTTCAACCTGTACAACTCGTTGGTCTACGCAAAGGGCGACATCATCGACACCTTCGTCTACCGCACCGCGATACTCAATGGCGAAATGGGCTTCGGTACCGCAATCGGGCTGTTCAAGTCCGTGATCAGCTTCATTCTGGTCGTCATCTCTTATCGCTTGGCTTACAAATTAGCGAATTATAGAATTTTTTAACATAGCGAGGTTCATGTCTTATCGCGAAACGAGCTACTGCAGCCTAAGGCTCGCAATAGCCGTTTACGCTTGAAAACGGAGGTTATGCTGAATGTATCATAAATCATCATCCTATCGGATATTTAATACGTTTAATACGATTCTATTGATCGGTTTGGCGCTCCTATGTGTTATTCCATTGCTGCATGTATTCGCGGTATCGCTTAGTGCCAAAGCGGCGGCTGACGCCAATATCGTTGGATTGTGGCCGGTTGATTTTACGCTTGAAGCGTACAAAAAAACAACAAGCAATCCAATCTTCCTAAACTCGATGTGGATCGCGGTAAAGAGAACCGTCATCGGCACACTACTAACGCTGCTGTTATCCTTCCTGGCTGCATATCCGCTGTCTAAGGAAAACTCGGCTTTCCGTGGTCGTAATGTATACGCGTGGCTGTTCGTGTTCACAATGCTTTTCAATGGGGGACTTGTCCCATTCTATATGGTCATTCAAAAGATCGGGCTCATGGACAACTTTTGGGTCCTTGTGCTTCCAGGAGCAGTTAACGTATTTTTGACCATCCTGATGCTTAACTTTTTCCGCGGCGTACCAAAAGAACTGGAGGAAGCAGCACTAATCGACGGAGCGGGCCATTTCCGTACATTGTTCAGTATCTACTTGCCTGTATCTCTTCCAGCAATTGCAACGCTCGCTTTGTTCAGCATGGTGTTTCATTGGAACTCGTGGTTTGACGGCTTGCTGTATATTGGCGATCCGAAGCGTTATCCGCTGGCGACCTTCCTTCAAACCGTTATTATTCAGCGCGACATGAGCTCGATGAGCATCAATCCGGCAGATCTTGCACTCATCTCGCAAAAAACAGTAAAGTCAGCCCAAATCTTCATCGGCGCTCTCCCGATCCTAATCGTCTATCCATTCTTGCAAAAGTTTTTCGTCAAAGGCTTGGTCATGGGCTCGGTTAAGGAGTAATGTAGCCTAGACAGGGTAAAACAAACAGGCATCCCATTATAAGGGGTGCCTTTTGTTTTGTTATTCAACTTTTGCAGATGGCTTAGGTAGGACAACGCCACTAGAAGCTGACTTTCTTTCGAAATTAGCGAGCTTGCCGCCGCAACAATGCACCAACTTAACGGGAATTTCTCCCGCTAAAGGTCTCCCGAAAAATGGAAAGAGGGCATAAGACCTTAATTAACGGTAGGAAATCCTGTTTATTGAAAATGCTTCAAAGAAACTTGACAGCTCGAAGAAAGAACCTAGCACTTTCAGCCAAAACTTGCTCAAATGGAAACAAATATAGACCTATAAAGTAACTAATCTTGGACTTCTTCTCTTCTCCCTCAACGTGGTAGGATATCGCTCTACTATTTCAAGCTGATACGTTTCAATCCAAGTCACTCTTTCAAAGTAACGAATCAATTGTTCTCCACCATTTAAGTATAGCGTGTCCCGTAGGGACGAAAAGCGCTCCACCGCAAACATTGCGATGGAGCGCCAGAGTGAATCTAACGTTACTTCAGGTGTAGGAGTCCAGAGGGCGCAGCGCCTCGGGGCCCTCCCTTGGAAGGGAGGGTTTGGGTGGGTTCGAAACGCCTTTGAAGGTTTGGTAGTGGTTTGGTTGCGCACAATAAGTTTGGCCCACCTTTACAAAGGTGTCCCCATCTTTTCAGCCCGTGCTGCCAAGCGCATCTCCCTCCAAGTAATCAACATCCTATCAGCGAAGAAGGCCCCTGCCAGGAAGAGAATAAACAAATTCGGATAGCCATACCGTGAGAAGGCCACGAACGGTATGTAGATTACGGTGAAATAGGTCAGCGTGAGAAGCAGAAGCAGATAAGGGATATTGCGTTTGCGAATGGTCTTTACAAGCAGGTAAATAAGGCCTGAAGTGCCGATCAGCGTCGCGATGACATGGATGGTATAGACAAACGCGAGCGGGATATCAAATACCGTTCTCCAATAGTAAGGTCCGAGATAAAGCCCTTTTACTTTTTCGATGGTGTACCATTTCAAATAATCCATCGGCTGGTTGGCAAAGCCATAGCGCATAATTTTTTGCGCGGTTTCGGCCATGGCGTCGTCCGATCCGACGAACAAGCTGGCGCGATCGCCCGCGTATTCCGGGTGGGCATCAAAGAAAGGCTGGGCTGGCGCTGCATTATTGATCAAGGCGCCAAGCAGCATTGGGTTGCCCGCTGATTTGGTGAACGGGATAAACTCATCAAAGGTGACGTAGTTGCGAATCCACCAGGGGCAGAGCAGCAGCACCATCGTAATGGAAATGACAACGGTATGCTTGACGATCGTTTGCCACGAAACTTTATTGAACAGCCATAAAATAAACAACACGACCGGAAAGAGTCCCGTATGCGGTTTAAAGTAGCAGCCCATGATAACAAGGATAGCGACGATGATGTAATGTTTGGTTTGATTGCTCTTCAAGGCGATCAGGCTGAAGCAGATCAACAAGATAAAGATGGTCGTGAATAAGGTCTCTGACAAGATAACGCCGGAAGAGAAATAATTAGGCAGGTAGAGCGCGGTCGCGATACTCGCGATCAAAGCGGCTCTGCTGTTAAACATATAATTGGCGATCACAAAAATCAGATAAACAGAAAAGGCCTGCAGCAGCACTTGTAAAAGGCGGAACGCAATGACGGCGGCTTCACCTTGTCCGAAAATTAGCATCAAGCCTGCGAGCACAAAGGGCATGCCGGGCATAATGAAGGTGGACGGCGATTCGCCGCTGTTGTAAGCAAGCGTGTGCTGGTTCAATAAAATTTTCGCGCTGTTCACGTATTTTACATCATCATTATTCAGCTTCTCATAAGAGCCCAGCAAAAAATGATCTCCATAAATTAGTACGGATGCTGAGCTGACGGCTATCACGAAAGCAATGATCACCCAAAGGGCAGTTTTAACAGGCTTGGATACTTGGCTTAGATTAAACAAAAAAGACACACCTCTCAAATTGTATTTCACTGTAACAGGGCCTATTCATCCCTACGGATAAGTATAACGTATAAATTGCCAAAAATGTTCCAAATCACCACAGGAATGATTTGATTATTTTAGCCTCCTGTACACTCCCGTACAATTGCTAGAATACCTCTTTACATACAGTAAGATGAGGTGAGCGCAACGTGTATAAGAAAAAATACGCAAGCCGGAATATAAGAGGAAAGCTGCGTGTATGCAAATACTTAGCCGTCTCTCGCACGCTCAGTAAGAAGCGCTCGGGCATGCATGAAATGGGTATCGATTTCGCCTATGATAAAAAACAACAGTTGTGGGTGCTCGAAGTGAATTCGAATCATCCGCAATTCCATGCTCTTAAGAAGCTTGACCTCATAGCCTACTAAAAAATGAAGCATTTCGCAGCCAGCTACGGCAGGCGGGACGCCAAATAGCTGCCCCCAAGCAGCAGATCAGGGATAAGAGCCCCGATCTGCTGCTTTTTGCATAAATAAATGATTGCGCTTACCTCGATGATTGAAAAGTATCATTTTTAGTTGTTCAGTTAGCTATTAGTCGAATTGGTATAACGATAAAATACAAGAAGAACAACAAGAGCAAGGGGGATTGAAGAGTGGCACAGCTTTCCATTGAAAAAGAACTAATACGGAAACCCAAAACTAAAAATGCGTTTGTGCGATTTGTGAAACAGTTGGACATTCAAATGATGGTGTTGCCTGCATTGCTGCTTATCATTGTGTTTAGCTATATTCCTATGTATGGTGTATTGATGGCTTTTCAAGATTACAGCATCTTTAAAGGTTTTATGGCCAGTGAATGGGTCGGGTTAAAGCATTTCGACATGTTCTTCAACTCGCCGGAGTTTTTCAAGGTCATGCGCAATACGGTGATCATTAGCTTACTGAAATTCTGCATCGGATTTCCGGCGCCTATCGTGCTGGCGCTTATGCTGAACGAAGTGAAAAACATGATGTTCAAGCGACTTGTGCAAACGGTCAGCTATCTGCCGCACTTTATGTCCTGGGTTATCGTCGCAGGACTGATCATGTCGATGCTCTCGACGGATAATGGCAGCGTTAATATTTTGCTTGAGAAAATGAATTTTATTGAGGAGCCTATCAACTTCCTGTCGCTTCCGGAAATGTTCTGGTCGATCCTCGTATCGACAGGCGTATGGAAGGAAATCGGCTTTGGCTCCATCGTATATCTGGCTGCTATCGCTAGCATTGATCCAAGCATGTACGAAGCGGCGTCGATGGATGGCGCGAGCAAGTTTAAGCAAATTTTCCTGATTACGCTGCCTTCGATTATGCCAGTTGTGCTGATTTTCATGATTTTGGCCATTGGCAATCTATTGAACGCAGGCTTCGAGGACATTCTCCTGCTAGCTGTAAATCCCGTACTGAGGGATGTCTCGGATGTTATCGACACTTATGTTTATCGAGTCGGTATACAAAGCTCAAGATATTCATACGCCACTGCGGTTGGCCTCTTCAAAGCAGTAATCAGCGTCGGACTACTGACGATGGCAAACTATCTGGCACGCAGGGCCGGCAGCAGCTTATGGTAAACAAAAGAATTAGCCCGGAAAGGCGGAGGATGCAGTGATCAGGCTCAGCTTTGGAGACCGCGTGATGACGGTCACGATCTACATCATACTTACATTATTAGCTTTTATGACCTTCTATCCTTTCTGGAACGCATTGGTCATTTCCTTTAATGCGGGCATCGATACGGCGATGGGCGGCGTCACCTTTTGGCCGCGGGCCTGGACGCTGGAGAACTACGGGATTGTTTTCAAGGATGAGCGGCTTGTTGGCGCCTTCTTTGTCTCCATCGCCCGGACGATCGTCGGTACGGTTGCCTCTATTCTTTTTACAGCCATACTTGCTTACGGCATCTCGAAAAAAGAGCTGATGGGACGCAAATTTTACATGATTTTGTGTATTATTACGATGTATTTCAGCGGCGGATTAATTCCATCTTTCCTCTTGATCCGTGAGCTTCACCTGATGAATACATTCTGGGTATTCATTATCCCGTCGTTGATTAGCGTATGGAATATGATCATTTTCCGCACCTTTTTCCAAGGCTTGCCTGCAGGGTTGGAAGAATCGGCTAAAATTGACGGCAGCGGCAACTGGGGCATCTTTTTCCGGATCGTCGTTCCGCTCTCAGGGCCTGTTATCGCAACGCTTTCGTTATTTACCGCGGTTTTTCATTGGAATGATTGGTTTGGACCAAGTATCTACATTACCAATGAGAAGCTGCTCCCTATACAAACGATGCTGAAGCAAATTCTGAATTCCAACATCGTCTCGGATCAGATGTCTCAGCTGGATTCAGCGGCTCAGGGTCAAATGGCCAAGATGAGAACCGTAACCAGCAAGTCACTGTCGATGGCGACGATGATGGTCGCTACCATTCCAATCATTATGGTATACCCGTTCGTTCAGAAATATTTCGTTAAGGGTGTACTCGTCGGTTCGTTAAAGGAATAGTCGGCAAAGTATGAAAAGTCGTTTAGAGCGAAAGCTTTGAGCATATAAAAAAGAGCTTGAAAGGGGATTTAAAACAGATGAAAGCAAAAAGTAAACTGCTAGTCCCACTCGTTTCTGCTTTTATGGCCGTATCTTTATTGGCAGGTTGCAGCGGTAACAGCGGCAAATCCGGAAGCGGAGAAACGCCAAGCAACAAAGCGGATGAAAATAACAGCATTACCCCCGCATCAGTCTATGAGCTAGGCAAGGAGCAACTTGATTTTACCCTTTATGGCCACTACGACTGGTACACGATGCCGGCTTGGGGCGGCGATATTACAAGTACTTGGATCAGAGATACGAAGAAAGTAAACGTGAAGCCGATCCACTCTGGCGGCGCGGCACCGCAGAAGCTGAACACGATGATTGCAACTGGGGACTTGCCTGATGCAATCTGGCTGGAGCGTGTAGATGTAGAGAAGCTCCGCAGCGCGGACATGCTAGTTCCGTTCGACGATTATTTGGATAAATATCCGAACCTCAAGAAATGGCTGGGCGAAGAAGGCATTAATATGCTTCGTTCCGAGGATGGCAAGCTTTATCAGTTCCCTAACTGGTATACGAAGCAGCCAAACGGCAACTCTGGTTACGTTGTAAACAAAAAGATATATGCGGAGCTAGGTTCTCCGAAGCTTGAAACGACGGATGATCTTTACAGCTACCTGAAGCTTGTGAAAGAGAAATATCCGAACGTAGTTCCTTACGAGCCGCATTTGGCGAAGGATGGCCAAGGCCTTGACGTCCTGTACTCCGCGTTCAAAGAGAACGATCAGAAGTATCCGGGCATGCGTGCCGTGCCAAACGGCGACAAGCTGACTTCAATCTTCCTTGACCCGCAATACCGCGAGTCCCTGCAATATACGGCGAAGCTCTTCCGCGAGAAGCTGATCACGCAGGATGCAATGACGCAAACAATCGATCAAATTACGGAAAAAGTAATGACAGGTCGCGTAGCGGTATTCGCTGCGGCAAGCCCGACGGAAATCGCGATGCAAGCCCATGCGGAACTCGTGAAAAACGATCCGGAAGCTGGTTATTTCATGATCTGGCCGATTCATAAAGAAGGTTTGGACAAAGATAAAATTTTCCCTGGTACTTATGGTATGCTAGGTTGGAACGTTACCGTTATTACGAAAAAAGCGAAAAACCCAGAAGCCATCTTCGCATTCTACGATTGGCTGACTGGTGCTGAAGGACAAAGCGCATTGATGTGGGGCCCTCCAGGCATCTACTGGGATGGCGTGGAAGCTGACGGCGAGACACCGATCTTTACGGACAAATACACGTCCGAGGCAGGCGAGCTTGGCAAGCTGCAAGCGATTACGACTAACCTGAACTGGGTAGGCAACACGGTATTTCTGGATACAACGAAAGCGAAGTTTGAAGAATCGCTGCCGGTTGAGCAGCAAAACTGGTCGACGCGCTACCAACGCGAAGTCACTTGGAAAACGCAATCGAACGCAACGGAATTCATTAACATTGATCCGCAGTCGGATACAGAGGAAGGCATCATCCGCCAGCGTATCGAGGATCTATACCTTGAAGTGAGAGCGAAGGCATTGTTCGCGAAGAACGATGAAGAAGTCATCTCCATTCTTGATAAAGCGGAAAAGGATGCTCAGGCTGCTGGCTATGACAAGCTGCTTGCATTCAAAACCGAGAAATGGCAAGCTAACCTTGCAAAAATGAAAGCGCAATAAGCGATAGCTATATATAAAACGACGGGTATACTAAGATTTTTTAGTGTACCCGAGTTTTCGTTTTCCCACCGTCATTTTAAAGAGTATAAAGGCCATTACTGCGTTTTTCTAATTGGAGCTGATAACATCATGTACAAAGTATTACTTGCAGACGACGAAAGGCTTGATTTGGATGGGATGCGCACCTTTATTCCATGGCAAGAGCTGGGTATGGAGGTTGTAGCCGGCGTTATGAATGGATTTGATGCATGCAAAGTGCTGGACGCTGAGAAAGTGGATATCCTTGTCACTGACGTCCGCATGCCGAATATGACGGGCTTGGAGCTTGCCAGAAGGGCGCTTGAGTTATCTAAAGATATAAAAATTATTTTTGTGAGCGGTTACCAAGACTTTAGCTATGTGAAGCAGGCGTTATCTCTGAATGCCGTTAATTATGTGCTGAAGCCGATGGATGACCAGGAGCTGATCGATTCCTTGCTTAAGGTTCGCGAGGATTTGGATAAGGAACAGGTACGGCAGGATACCTACGGGCAAATGGTGCCGATCGTCAAAAATGAATACTTACTGCAACTGCTGGAAGGCCCTGGTACCGAAAGTACGATTGAAGTGCTTAATCAGGAATATGAATTAAACCGATTTAAATGGCCGGGATTTGCCGCTGTTATCGAAATTGATGACCTGTCATGGAAGCTTGCAGACGAGGAACGCTCCGAGCAGGACGAGATGCAGCAGTTGGTGGCGATCGGCAACGAGCTTGGCGTTCGGCATATTTGCAAAATAAGCAAAGCACGCGTCACGTTCCTCATCGAAGGCTCGGATCACAGCAAGCTGCCTGAAATCATCGTACGGCGAATCAAGGACTTGCAGTCGTTCTCGATTACTGTGGGCGTTGGCGAACCGTGCGCGTCGTTAAAGGAACTGCAGTGCTCATACAGGCAAGCCATTGAAGCGCTGGATTTGAAAATGTTCTACGGCAAAGGAAGGGTGATCGGCCACGGCGAGCTCCGGCAATCGGAGAAGGAGGATGTCAAGAATCTGGATGCCAAGCTTGAAGCTTTGTTCGATGCGATGTCAGGCTACGAGCTAGTTCGCATTCATGACGAGCTGGATGATTTATTTCAAGTGGCAAAAAACCTGAAATCCAAATTCACGCTGCGCAATTACGCGCTTTATATCGTGATGAAGCTCGATAATTATTTGCAGCGAACGAATGAAAACGTTTTTCAACTGCTGGGCATGGAGCTGGACCATTACGAAATTATCATGCATTTGGAGACGATCAATGATATCCATTTATGGCTTAGACGCAGAGTCTACGAAATATCTGAGACGCTTCAAGCGAACAAGCACAAGAAAAATTGGAAAATCATTAAGCAAATGATCGATTATATGAAAGAGCGTACGCATGATAATATAACGCTGCGCGATTTGGCCGAGCAATTCTCGCTGTCGCCGAATTATCTCGGGCTGATTTTCAAAGAGGAAACCGGTAAAAACTTCAGCGAATACTTTATCCAGCTCCGCATGGAGAAATCATGCGAGCTGCTCAAGACGACTCATTTGAAAATATATGAAATCGCGGACCGCGTTGGCTACCGCCACCTGCCTTATTTCAGCAGGCAATTCAAAGAAACGTACGGTATGACGCCATTGGAGTATAGACGAAAATGACTACACACAAGAAGGAGCATCGCTACATTCCGTTTGGCATTAAGCTGATGCTCACCTACAGCTTGTTTATTATTATACCGGTGCTGCTGGTTGGCTACGCTGCGAATATTATTTTTACAAGCTCCATCCAAGAGCGAACGCGCGAGATCAACCACGGCACACTGGAGCAGATGAAGGATAATATTTCGTATAAAATGAACGATATGTCGCGGCTCTCAGGCATGCTTTATTTTGACAGCAACCTGGCTTCCTACCTTCGCCATTATGAGGAGGGCTGGGTGAGCTATGAGGCAACGACAAAGCAACTGCTGCCAAAAATTCTTACGACCATCGAGGCCGCGAATAATAAGATGCGGCTGGCGGTTTATTTGCACAATGATACGCTGCCCGAAATCTATCATGACTATAAAAATGCCGATCCACTCAATAATGAGGGGCCGTTGTTCGATTTGTATCATATTTCAAGGATTAAGGATAATCCCTGGTATGTGAATTATCCGAAGGAGCGTTACGGCGAGACGATGCAATGGAAGCAGATTGAGGGGGATACGAAATTTGGCCATATCTCCTTGCTTCGGCGGCTTGTCAATATGAATGATCCGATTACGCTTGAGGAAATCGGTTTCGTTCGCATCAGCCTAAGGCTGACAGATCTGTTGGAGAGTGTGGATTCCGAGAAGATCGGCAAGGGAACCAAAATATTCGCTATTGATGAGAACCGCGACATCATGTTCTCCTCCGGAGATACGGATTACAAGCTCGGTGAAACGCTCAGCGAGGAGAAAATCGCGAATTATTGGGTCATTCAAGATGAGCCGATTCCGCAACTTAATTGGCGGCTTGTCGCTCTTGTACCGACCGATATAATGGAGAAGGCAACTGAAAAGGTGAGGTTATGGACAGTCCTGATCTGTCTGGCATGTTATATCGTATTCTCGTTTGCCGGCCTCTTTATCTCCCGGTTTTATTCCCGTAAGGTTTCCAAAATCGTCCGCGTGCTTGATGCCTTCCAAGAGGGGAACTTCCAGAAGAGTATTAACTTTAAGGGGAAAGATGAATTTACGCGCATCTCCGTGGCCTTGAATGAGATGGGGCAAAACATTGATGAACTGATTCAGGAAGTGTACATGACCAATATTCAGAAGAAGGAAGCGGAGCTGGAATCGCTGCAAGCGCAAATCAATCCTCATTTTCTTTATAACACGTTATCCTCGATCAGCCGGCTGGCCAAGTTCGGTGAGGTGGACAAGCTGCAGCGGATGGTGCTTGATTTGGCTAAATTTTACCGGCTGTCGCTTAATGAGGGCAGAACGGTCATTCCGATCAAAAACGAGCTGGAGCAGGTGAGCGCCTATATTAACATCCAGAAGACAAAATTCGGTGACGGCATGCAGGTGCTGTTTGATGTGGACCCTGATATTTTGCGCTTCACAACCGTAAAGCTTATTTTGCAGCCTTACATTGAGAATGCACTGGAGCATGCTTGGTACGGTGACCGCATTAATATCCGCATCGTCGGCAAATTGGAAGGGAAACTGATAACCTTCCAAATTATTGACGACGGAATTGGCATCCACCCGGAAATATTGCGTCAGCTTTCCGACCCTGTCGAGAGCGTAAACGTAGGTTATGGCATTCGCAATGTAGACGGGAGAATCAAGCTTCATTTCGGCGCGCAATACGGGGTAAGCATCTACAGTAAACGCGGCATTGGCACATCCGTATCGATCATCATTCCCGCACAAACCGATGCTCACACGTCTGACCGTCCTCTTTAACAGAGGGCGGTTTTTTTTCTTTATTTAAATTTATGTAATAAAACCTAACATAAATGTTGACATATCCGTACGATCCGAACTATAATTCGATTTAACGTAAGGTTTCATGACAATTGAATAAAGGTTCTCAAAGCAAAACGATGAGAACGACAAGCAGTCTAGGGTTCCGTTAGCAGCGGCTCAGCGTAAACGCAAGTAAACGCTCGGCATGCGGCTAAGCCTGGTCCAAGAGACGGCGTATAGATGGTTTCGGATTCATCCGCTCATCTATATAACACGGAAGGATAAAAGCCTGGGAGATTACTCTCCCGGGCTTTTGTTTTTTTATTGGGAATGTTGGGGCTGGCAACTAAAAAGATGACAGGAGTGGGGAGTAATGAAAGCAACAATGAAAGCAACAATGAAAACGGCGCTTGTACTTATCCTTATCGTTGCAATGTCGGTCATGGCTGCGTGTTCCGGAAATACAAAGGAAGCATCGGGAGGAGCGCCCGGCGATCCGATTACGATTGCGCTTAGTCCATGGCCGGGATGGTATATGTGGTATTTGGTGGAGGAGAAGGGGTTCTTCGAGAAGCATGGCGTAAATGTGAAGCTGGAATTTTTCCCGGTGTACAGCGATTCGCTGCAAGCGATCGCGGCGGGCAAGGTAGACGCGAACAGCCAGACGCTGAGCGATTCGCTGGCACCGTTATCGAAGGGCATTGGCCTCAAAGCCGTACTCGTCAATGATAACTCCTTCGGCGGCGATGCCATTGTCAGTAAGCCTGAGATTAACTCGATTAAAGATCTCAAGGGCAAGACGGTTGCTACGGAGCTTGGTACGGTAGACCATTTCCTGCTGCTTACCGCACTTGCGGAAAACGGGATGGATGAGAAGGATATTAAATTCGTTAATATGACGGTGAACGATGCTGGCCCTGCGTTTATTTCCGGCAATACCGATGCCTCGGTGCTGTGGGAGCCGTTCCAGACGACGGCCGTCAAAGAAGGCAAGGGCAAGGTGCTCTATTCATCGAAGGAAACGCCGGGACTGATTCCCGATCTGCTCGTATTCCGCGAATCCGTGGTGAAGAAAAGGCCGGAAGAGGTTCAGAAGATCGTCGACGCTTGGTTCGATACACTTGCATGGTACGAGGATAACCAGGAGGAAGCCATTAAGCTGCTTGCTGAGAAGGCAGAGACAACGCCGGAGGACTTTAAGCTTGGCCTCGATAGCATCAAGCTGTTTGGCGTAGAAGATAACATTGAAGCGTTTGAGAAGCGCGAGGATTATACGTCGCTTAGTTATACTGGCATGAAAACAGCTGAATTCCTCCATAACCTGGACATGGTCGATAAGTTGGACAGCGTGGATGCGTTGTTTGACCCGCAGTTCGTAAAAAACAAAGCAGGGAAGTGATCAACGATGGGGAAGCCGATTAGACGCAAACCGCATACCTTTCAAATTTTTAAAGACATCGGTCCGAGACCGTTTGCCGCCGTGGCAGGTTTCTCCTTCGTCTTGCTGCTCGGCATCTGGTCGCTGCTCAGCTATACGGAAATGGTTAATCCGCTTTTTCTGCCGAAGCCGCATGCCGTGCTCGTTCAGCTCATTCTGAATCTCGGCAGCCCAGAATACTGGGGGCATATCGGAATCAGCGTATTCCGGGTATCCGCCGGATTTCTGCTGGCCTGTGTGGTTGGTATTCCGATCGGGGTATTTGCGGGCACCTTCAAATTCGGTGAAGCCTTTGTGGAGCCGCCGATGGAGTTTATCCGCTATATGCCGGCAGTCGCTTTTATACCGCTCATCATGGTATGGGCGGGCATTGGCGAATGGGCGAAGGTGCTGCTCATTTTTATCGGCTGCTTCTTCCAGCTCGTACTTATGGTATCGGATATTACGCGGCGGGTATCGCATGACCTTCTGCACGCCTCCTTCACGCTTGGGGCGACCAGATGGAAAGCAATCGAAACGGTCATTATACCGGCGATTCAGCCGCAACTGATGAATACGCTCCGCCTAATATTAGGCTGGGCATGGACATATCTTGTTGTAGCGGAGCTTGTTGCTGTAAGCAGCGGGCTGGGCTATCAAATTATGAAGGCGCAGCGTTTTCTGAATACGGATGAAATTTTTGTGGGGATCATCGTCATCGGTTTATTGGGTCTTGTCAGTGATCGGGTGTTTGCTTTCTTGAACCGCCGCTTGTTTCCTTGGGCATAAACAATTAGGTAAGTTGAAAATTAAATATAGGTTCTCATGATTGCCATTGAGAACGAAATAGCTGTCTAGGGTTCCGCTGAAGACGGCTGACGGGTCAAGTTCTACTTTACGCTCGTCAGCCGCAGGCAGGTCTGGTCCGAGAGACGGCATATCGCGGGGCGGTTCGTCATTCGTTCATCGACTCGAGATAGCACACGGAAGGATAAAAGCCTGGGAGATCACACTCCCGGGCTATCTTTATTTTCAAGAGGAGGAAACACAATGAACGCGATTTGGAATACAAGCATTCGTCCGGGCGGCAAATGGTCAGGCATGATAAGCAGGGGGAGATTGCTGCGGTTTACCGCATTGGAAGCGGGAGCGAACGTGTCCTTGCTTCTCTATCAAGCGAGGGATCTGACGGAGCGCTACAATATGCCGGATACGCTAAAGGCTCAGTATACGGCCCACCTCACGAAGGGCAACGTCCTTATGAGTGATAACGGACGGTCGCTCGCCAGTTTTGTAGAGGACCAGCTTGGCTGGCATGATGCGATAAGCGGTTATACGAGCCGCGCGGTCACGGACCGGAAATACGGCAGGACCGCGTATCAGGAGCAGCGGAATGAATGGTTTCGCAGCGGGGAAGAAAATTTCGCCGTTGAGCTCATTCGAAATGGACTCGGCGTGCGGGATCTTGTGCCACCGGTAAATCTGTTCTCCAAAGTGTCCTGCGATGAGCAGGGACGGATGCATTTCAGCTTGGCGCATTGCGCGGCCGGAGCACAGGTGACGCTGCGGACGGATATGGATATGCTGCTGGTGCTGTCGAATACGCCGAATCCGCTAGACCCTAGCAGCGAATATCCATCCGTGCCTGTCCAGCTTGAGGTGCTTATGGCAGATGCGGTCATGGAGGATGACTATTGCTTTAACTTTCGGCCTGAGAATCGCCGGGCCTGTGAGAATACGCAGCAATATTACCTGCTGCAAGGGTTGTAAGGGACAAACATGGTGGATGAGGAGGAATGGATGATGACTGTATTCAATCGGGTAGAAAGCTCCCGCAAGGAAGAAGATGCCATCTACGATGAGGTGGTTGGAGCGGGTGACGGATGGATGTATGACCTGCAGCCGGGACAGGTGCTGCGCATCGTTGATTTAGCGGGCAACCAGGCGGCGGACACGTTGTTCTACGACGCCGATCATCCGGAGGATCATTACAGTGCGGTTGCGACCATCGCGGGGCAAGGCAACCTTTATTTGACGGCAGGCTCAGTGCTGCTCTCGGAATCCGGCAAGGAGCTGCTGCGCATCGTCGCGGACACCTGCGGTCGGCACGATACGGTTGGCGGCTCGTGCTCGGCGCAAAGCAATACGGTGCGATATTCCCATGACAAGCTTCATATGCACAACTGCCGCGACACGTTTATGCTGCAGCTGGCGAAACGAAACGAAGGCTACACGAAACGTGACTTGGCTCCGAATATTAACTTCTTCATGAACGTGCCGGTAACGGCAGACGGAGGGCTGCAATTTGCGGACGGCGTATCCTCACCGGGCGCTTATGTAGAGCTTCAGTCGCTTTGCCGCACTACGGCTCTGCTCAGCAACTGCCCGCAGCTCAACAATCCGTGCAACGCGTATAATCCAACGCCGGTACGGGTGCTTATCTGGCATGCGTGACATGACCGATGCTTTCTTACTAATGAATTAATATAACGATAGGGCGAGGAGAGGGTACGATGTTCACTAAAATATTAATCGCAAACCGCGGCGCAATCGCCGTTCGAATCGAGCGAACCCTGCGCAAGCTAGGCATCGCCTCAGTTGCAGTTTATACGGAAGCGGATCAAGACAGCCTGCATGTCGATCAGGCGGACGAAGCTGTGCTGATCGGCGATGGCCCAGCCAAAGAAAGCTATTTGAATGCGGACTTGATTTTGAGAACTGCTTTGGAAACAGGCGCACAGGCCATTCATCCCGGTTATGGCTTCCTTAGCGAAAATGCGGACTTTGCCCGCGCTTGCCGCGAGCAAGGCATTGTGTTCATCGGGCCGACGCCCGAGCAGATGGAGATGTTCGGACTGAAGCATTCGGCAAGGGAGATGGCGAAGCGAGCAGGCGTACCGCTTTTGCCGGGAACGGCGCTGATTACGGAGCTTGAAGAAGCGTTGGAGGAAGCTGGAAATATCGGCTATCCGGTTATTTTGAAAAGCACGGCAGGCGGGGGCGGCATTGGCATGCGCGTGTGCGCAGACGGTGAGGCGCTTCGCTCTGCCTATGACGGCGTGAAGCATCTGGCGGAAACTAATTTTAAAAACGGCGGTTTGTTTTTGGAGAAATACATTTCGAGGGCACGCCACGTAGAGGTGCAAATATTCGGCAACGGCTTTGGCGAGGTGGTTACGCTTGGTGAGCGCGATTGCTCGATCCAGCGCCGCAACCAGAAGGTTATCGAAGAAAGCCCGGCACCAAATCTAACCGATGAGGTCCGGGAGGCGATGTTCGAATGCTCGAAGCGCCTTGCAGCCGAAGCGGGCTATCGAAGCGCGGGTACCATTGAATATTTGTACGATCCGGAGACTGGCGATTTTTATTTCCTGGAAGTCAACACGCGGCTGCAGGTGGAGCATGGGGTAACCGAGGAGGTGCTCGGCGTTGATTTGGTTGAATGGATGGTTCGGGAAGCCGCGGATGAATTGACGAATTTGCAATCGCTTGTGAAAGTGCCAGTAGGCCACAGCATCCAAGCCCGCATTTATGCGGAGGATTGTTTGCAGGGCTTCCGTCCCAGCGCGGGGCAGCTGGATCAAGCTTTATTTTCGGCCCATGCCCGCAATGAGTCTTGGGTGAGGGACGGATTGACGGTTACCACGCTTTATGATCCGATGCTGGCCAAAATTATTGTGCATGGCGCCAGCCGGGAAGAAGCAATCGAGAAGCTGATTCAGGCGCTTGGCGAGACAAGAATGTACGGCCTTACGACGAATCTGCAATATTTGCAGGCACTCCTGAAAGATGTGGAGGTTGCTGGCGGGCAGGTGTATACGCAGCTGTTAAACGGCTTCGAGCCTGCCGAGCTTGCGCTTGAAGTGCTGGACGGCGGCGTGCAAACCACGGTGCAGGATTGGCCGGGCCGGGTCGGACACTGGGATGTTGGCGTCCCGCCATGCGGACCGATGGACCCTTACTCCTTCCGCATCGGCAATACGCTGCTTGGCAATGAGGACACAGCCGCTGGCTTGGAGCTTACCCTGCGTGGAGGCTCTTATAAATTCCGCAGCGGGACTTGGTTCTGCTTGACTGGAGCGGATATGGAGGCGAAGCTTGGCAGCGAGAAGGTGGAGCTATATAAGCCGGCGTACGCGGATCGCGGTCAAGTACTCAGCTTCGGTGAGGCGCAAATGGGCTTGCGAACGTATTTGCTTGTTGCGGGAGGGTTCGATATGCCGCGTATTCTAGGCAGCTCGGCGACCTTTACGCTGGGCGGCTTCGGTGGTCACGGCGGCCGCGCTTTGCGAGCGGGCGATGTGCTTGGCTTAAACGCTGGAGCAGAGCCTGCGGTGCTGCAGGAGCTAGCATTGTCTGAACGTCCGCAAATGGGGAGGGAATGGACGATCGGTGTTATTCCCGGACCGCATTGTACGGGAGAATTTTTGAAGCCGGCGTATTTGAAGGAGCTGTCCGAGACGGCTTATGAGGTGCATTTTAACAGCTCGCGTACGGGGGTTCGCTTGATTGGGCCTCCCCCGCTTTGGACGCGCGAGGATGGCGGGGAAGCCGGGCTTCATCCGTCCAACATCCACGATAATGCGTATGCGATCGGAACACTTGATTTAACCGGGGATATGCCGATTTTGCTCGGACCGGATGGCCCTAGCCTAGGCGGCTTCGTCTGCCCGGTGACGACAGCATCGGCGCAGTTTTGGAAGCTTGGGCAGCTGCATGCGGGAGACAAGGTGCGTTTTCATCTGCTGTCCTTGGAGGAAGCCGATGAACTTCGTGACGTGCAAGAGCGAAGCCTACAGGCATTAGGTTTGGGGCTTCGCCAGGGCTTGCCTACCGCAGAGCTCCCTGTGGCAGGCGAAGCGATGAGCCCGGATTATCCGCTTCTCGTCCATGAGTCAGAGGGCCGACGCTTTCCGATCCAAATTCGCTGCAGTGGCGATGAGAATCTGTTAGTGGAATACGGCGAGCTTGAGCTGGACCTGCTGCTGCGCTTTCAAGCCCATGCGCTGATGCAGGCAATCGAATCATCGGGAGAAATTCCCGTACTGGATTTGACGCCGGGCATCCGCTCCTTGCAGGTGCATATTGATCGTTCCAAAATCACCGTTAGCCAAGCCTGCGGCATTATTTTGAAGCTGGATAGTGAGCTTCCTCCGCTGGAGACGATTCAGGTGCCGTCGCGAATCGTGCGTCTGCCGCTTTCCTGGGATGATCCGGCAACGCAGCTCGCCATCGAACGTTATCAGCAAACGGTAAGGCCGGATGCACCTTGGTGCCCAAGCAATATTGAATTCATCAGACGAGTGAATGGCCTGGAGCATATGGAGGAAGTGCAGCGAATTGTATATGAAGCGAACTATTTGGTGCTTGGGCTAGGCGATGTTTATCTGGGAGCGCCGGTAGCCACGCCGATTGATCCGCGGCACCGGCTGGTGACTACGAAATATAATCCCGCGCGTACATGGACGCCGGAGAATGCGGTTGGAATTGGCGGCGCTTATATGTGCGTGTACGGGATGGAAGGCCCTGGCGGCTATCAATTTGTCGGACGCACGATCCAAATGTGGAACCGGCTGCGGAGCACGGAGAGTTTTAAGCCGGGCAAGCCATGGCTGCTCAGATTTTTTGACCAGATTCAATTCTATCCAGTGGCCGCTGATGAGCTGCTGCGGCTGCGCGAGGATTTTCTGCGCGGCAGATATGAAGCGGATATTACGGAAACGACGTTTGATTTGGGGGAATATCTGGCGTTTCTGGAGGAGATTCAGGAAAGCGCCGCAGCTTTCAAGGAGAAGCAGCAAGCAGCCTTCCAAGCGGAGCGCGAGAGCTGGAAGGAGCTTGGGCTCGCCGAGTATGTCGCGGAAGCAGAGCCGATGCGGGCGGAACAGGAGGAGGCGCTGCAGGAAGGGGCAGCCGCTGTACGCTGTACGATGCCGGGCAGCGTATGGAAGGTGCTTGTGCGCCCGGGCGATTACGTCAAAAAGGGCGATACGCTGATTATTGTCGAGAGTATGAAAATGGAGTTTTCGCAGCAAGCGTCCGTAGATGGAGAAGTATGCTCCGTGTATGTGACGCCTGGTGATCAGGTGCATACCGGCCAGTTAATCGTTGGTATTCTGCAGCATAACGAAACGGAGGTGGCGGTATGACAACGATAGCTTTTCCGGATTACCTGACTTTAGAATGGCTGCAAGGCAGCTATGCAAGCGGCCGAGTGACTCCGGCGGTTGTTATGGAAGAAATTATTCGCAGGGCTGAAACGGATGCGGCGATGAACATTTGGATCACGCCGCCAACTTTGGAAGCTTTGGCGCCTTATCTGGAAGGGCTGGCTGCCCTTGATCCGGTGAGCGCTCCGCTTTGGGGCATTCCATTCGCTGTCAAAGATAATATCGACGTAGTCGGATTGCCAACTACGGCAGGCTGCGCAGAGTTCAGCTATAGTCCGGAGGAGCATGCGGCGGTTGTGGAACGCCTCGTAAATGCAGGCGCTATTCCGCTCGGCAAGACCAATCTGGATCAATTCGCAACGGGGCTCGTTGGCACCCGCAGTCCATATGGCGAGACGCAAAATGCACTCCGTCCGGAGCTGATTAGCGGCGGCTCGAGCTCCGGCTCGGCAGTCGCTGTCGCGCGCGGTCAAGCCGTATTCTCGCTGGGGACCGATACGGCGGGATCAGGCCGTGTGCCGGCTGCGCTTAATGGGCTTGTGGGCTATAAGCCAAGCATAGGCTCTTGGCCGCTCAAAGGGGTCGTTCCTGCCTGTGCAAGCTTGGACTGCGTTACGGTGTTTGCCCACAGCTTGGAAGAAGCGCTCCTTGTGGATCATGTTGTTAGAGGGGCTCATGAAGGAGATCCGTGGTCCCGAGAGGTTGCCAAAGCAGAAGCTAAGCGGCCTGCCAAGCTTTGCCTGCCGAAGGAAAGTGTCGCTTTTTATGGGCCGTTTGCAGCGGAATATGAGGCAGCTTGGCTTGTGGCCCTCGAACGTGTGAAGCTATTGAATATTCCAATTGAATACGTGGATTACGAGCTGTTTGCGGATGCAGCCGAACTGTTGTACGGGGGGCCTTTGGTTGCGGAACGTTGGGCGGATTTAGGCGAATTTATTGAGGCTCATCCTGGCGCTGCTACAGCGGTTTCGGAGCAGGTGCTGCGTACAGGGGCATTGCCGGAATACGATGCGGCTTCCTTGTTCCGGGCGATGCATAAGCTGCAGGAATATAAGCAGAAAGCCAAACAGCTGCTGCGCGATGCGGTGCTGATCATGCCTACCTGCGGGGGGACATGGACGCGCGCGCAGGTGAGCGAGGACCCATACCGGACAAACAGCGATATGGGGCGCTACACCAACCATTGCAACCTTCTGGATTTGTGCGCAGTGGCCGTTCCCTCCGATGCGGCTGGGGCACATCTGCCGTTTGGCATCACGCTGTTCGCACTTGCGGAGAATGAGCATCTAATCGAGGCTGGGGCCCGAGCTTTTCTTCAGGAGCCTGCTCGAAATGGAGCGGATAGTAAAGCTGATGACAAAATAACTGTGGCTGTCTGCGGCTTGCATATGCGTGGATATCCGCTGGAGAAGCAGATGCTTGCGCTGCGGGCTCGCTTTGTACGGGAGGCAAGTTCTGCTCCGCGCTACCGGCTGGTTAAGCTGCCAACGTCGCCAGCGAAGCCGGGCATGATTAAGCAGGCGCAGGGCGGGGCAACCGTTGCGCTTGAATTGTGGGAAATGCCTTTGGCTGCTTTCGGTGCATTGATCTCATCCATTCCAGCTCCGCTGGGCATTGGCAAAGTAGAGCTGATGGACGGGTCGGAGGTGTCCGGCTTTGTATGCGAAGCCTATGCAGCAGAGGATGCGGAGGATATTACCGCATACGGCGGCTGGCGCAATCTACCGCAATCGTAAATCATAAATCATAAGAGAGTATTTTATCCGAAGTGCTCATCCGGCCGTGCTATACCCGCTTAGGGGAGCAGCTCCAAGAAGCGTTTTGCAGCTGCTGACAGCGGTACTCCGCGCAGCGTGGCAATGCCAATGCTGCGTGCAGGTAAAGGCGGCTGCAGCGGGATTTCAATTAGCTCTCCTGAGCGGAGTTCATCCCTCACATACTCCCGAATAAGAAACGCAAGGCCGAAGCCGCTTCTGGCGAACTGGGCAAGCAGCTCAAAGCTGCCAAGTTCAAGCTCAGGCGTCAACTGGACGCCTGCGGCTTTGGCGCATTCATCCAGAAATCTGCGCGTGCTGCCCCCCTGCTCCAGCAGCAGGAGCGGGTGTTCGCTTACTCTCGCAAGCTCGAGTCCGCTGCTGCCGAGCCCGGAGCAAACTTTGCCTCCAACGAGTATATCCTGCAGCGGCATGCTGATGCGGAAGTCCAGCAGTGGATCAGAGACGGGCATGTGCACGATTCCGAAATCAATTTTCCCTTCCTTAAGCAGCGCTACCGTCTCGGGTGTGGTACGATTGGTCACGCGAATCCGGATATCCGGATATTGGCCGTGGAATTGCTCCAGGTAAGGCATGAGATAATGCTTGCACAGCGTATCGCTGGCTCCAATGCTGATTTCCCCGCTTTGCAGGCTGTGCATTTCGGCCAGCATCCGCTCTCCGGTTTCCATGAACGTATAAGCCTGCTCGATGTAGCGAAATAGAACCTCTCCCTCCGTTGTCAGCTTTACCCCTTTAGCCATCCGAAAAAAAAGCTGCCCGCCGAGCTTCGCTTCCAATTGCTTAATCGTATGGGACACGGCAGGCTGCGTAATATAAAGCTGCTCTGCAGCGCGCGACAGGCTCCCTATCTTAGCTGTCCAATAAAAGACACGGTACCACTCCATATTCACAATCACAGCCATAACCTCACCTAATATCAGATATTAGAAATATCAATTATTTTTATGTTAATGCTTCTATTATAATGAACCAGGTAAAGGAAAAACAAGTAGCGGAGGCGATTTGATTGACGGTAACAGCGATTGTGGGAGCGAATTGGGGAGACGAAGGCAAGGGGAAGCTGACGGATGCTTTGGCCGCTAAATCAGCGTATGTCGTACGTTATCAGGGCGGCAGCAATGCGGGGCACACCATTATTAACAGCTATGGGAAGTTTGCGCTTCATATGCTGCCATCCGGCGTATTTCACCCGGAGATTACGAATGTGATCGGCCCAGGCGCTGCGCTCGACATCGACATGATGCTGAGGGAGCGGGATGAGCTTCTCGCAAGAGGCGTGCCTGAGCCGCGAATTCGCGTCTCGGAGAGAGCGCAGGTCGTGCTGCCTATCCACCGGCTGCTTGATGAGCTGGAGGAAGAGCGGCTCGGGGCAAAGGGATTTGGTTCCACAAAGCGGGGAATCGCTCCTTTCTATGCGGATAAATATGCAAAGTTAGGCGTTCAGGTGGCTGATTTGTATGACGAGGAGCAGCTATTGCAGCGGCTTGAGCAATCCTTGGCAGCCAAAAATGTGCTGCTGGAACAGCTGTACAGTCGGCCGCTTATCCAAGCAGAGGAGCTGCTGCCAGAGCTGCTTGTGCAGGCCGAGAAGCTGCGTCCGTATGTTTGCGACACGAGCAGGCTGCTCCATGACGCTTATGGGAACGGGGAGGATATCCTGCTGGAGGGTCAGCTTGGCGCGCTGCGTGACCCAGATCACGGCATCTATCCGTATTCGACCTCATCGTCCACGCTTGCGGGTTTTGCTCCAGTCGGCGCGGGGCTGCCGCCGTATGCTATTACGCGTATTATTGCGGTAGTAAAAGCGTACTCGAGCTGCGTGGGGGCAGGCCCCTTCGTAAGCGAGCTGTTTGGCGAGGAAGCGGAGCAGCTTCGCCGTTTGGGCGGAGATGCGGGGGAATTCGGCGCTCTCACGGGACGGCCGCGGCGGATGGGCTGGTTTGATGCAGTGGCTTCCCGTTATGGCTGCATGCTGCAGGGAGCGACAGAAATTGCGCTGACCAATTTGGACGTACTCGGATATTTGGACGAAATTCCGGTCTGCGTCGCCTATGAGCTGGATGGACAAATCATTAAGGACTCCTTCCCCGTTACAGCGAAGCTTGGCTCGGCGAAGCCTGTATTGAAGCGGCTTCCGGGCTGGCGCTGCGATATTTCGGGCGTGCGCAGCTTTGACCAGCTGCCGGAGGCGGCTCAGCGTTATGTCAGCTTCGTGGAGGAAGCTACCTCGGTCAGGGTCGGAAGCGTCTCAGTAGGGCCGAAACGCGAGCAGCTTATCATGCTGTAAACGTTAAAAAAAACAGTATCCTGGTCGTCAGGATACTGCTTTTTCTTTGCGGGGCCATAGCGTGTAGCTGAAGCTGATCAGAAAATCGATGCCGAGGATGAGCGACCAAAGCCGCAAGGCGTTAAACAAAGCTTCGGTCCGCGTTTCATCGCCGACCATCAGAATCATGCTGTACAAGATGGCGGCACCTATGACCCAGGCAAGGAGATGATGGAGCCAGCCGCTGCGTTCATACCGTGCATGCGCTGTGCCGTACTTTGGCTTGCCTGTAGGCGCAGGACCGCCGGCAAAGCGGTGGGCAAACCGCTCGTCCGCCCACTTGATCATCTTGTGCCCGTAGGCAATGGATACACCGATATAGACGGCTGCCAAACTGTGTGCAAAAGTGGCCTCGGAACCGCCGCGCAGATCATAGACGGTGGCGATGACGAGAGCCAGATCGATAAGCGGCGTGCTGTAAAGCAGCAGAGTGCCTGCCTTTTTGAAGCGGAATACATAACGAAACACTAAACCGGCAAGCACGAACACCCAAAAACCGATTTCACAGGCAATAATAAAGGCGGTAATCATGTGAAGTTCTACTCCTTCTGATAAAATGGGGACATACCCGGAAAAACATAAATTTGTGTTTCAAATCAAAAGGGAGGCACGATCGATGAAGAAAATTCTCGTTGTCGGAAGTATTAATATGGATATTGTTAGTAATGTAAAAGAGTTTCCGCTGCCTGGCGAAACGATACCGAGCAAGGAGACGTCTTTTTTTCCTGGCGGCAAGGGTGCTAACCAAGCCGTTGCGGCAGCAAGAGCGGGCGCAAGCTGCTCAATGATCGGCGCGGTAGGGGAGGACCCCTTCGCAGAAACGCTGGTTGCTGCCCTACATAATGATGGAATTGCTACAGACCAAGTATTACGCAAGAGCGGCTCCTCGGGTTTCGCAATCATAACGGTAAATGAAGCAGGCGAAAATCATATCGTATTATCCGAAGGGGCAAACGGCAAGCTTACGGCAGAGGATGCGGCTGCAAGCGCAGGCGATTGGGCCAATGTATATGCGGTACTGCTTCAAAATGAAATTGCATGGGAAACGACCGAGGCGGTCATTGCTGGAGCAAAGGCAGGCGGGACACGCGTTTTGTACAATCCAGCCCCTGCGAGAGCTATTCCAGACGCGGTGTTTCCGCTTATTGATACGCTAATTCTGAACGAGACAGAGGCAGCTGTCATAACCGGCTTGGCGGTTAAAGACACAGAGTCGGCGCAAGCGGCAGCAGAATGGGCATTGGCCAAGGGAACCGATAGCGTGATCATAACGCTAGGGGAGAAAGGCTGCTTTTATAAAAATGCTCAGGGGGATACAGCAGCCGTGCCTGCTTATAAGGTGAAGCCGGTCGACACCACGGCAGCAGGCGATACTTTCCTTGGGGCTTACGCGGCAGCTAGCGCAGAGGGATTGCCGATTGAGCAGGCGCTCTCATTTGCCTCTGCCGCAGCGGCGCTTGCCGTAACGAAAGCCGGAGCGCAGTCATCGATTCCGAATAAAGCGGAAATTGAGGAGTTTCTTCAAAACGAATCGGCTAAATAAAATCGGGCTTGCCAAAACTAACACCATTAGTTTATTATGAAACTAATGGTGTTAGTTTTTATTTGAGGAGGCCGATTTTTATGCGAATGACACGTGAAAAGACCGTTGCTCAGCTCACTTACCTGCCGAACCTGTTTCCGGTTAATTGCTATCTGGTGGAGGAGGAGGACAGCTTGACGCTGGTCGATGCGGCGCTTCCAAGCAACGCCAAAGCGATTCTGCAAGCGGCGGAGCAACTGGGCAAACCGATCACTCGAATCGTTTTGACCCATGCCCATGATGACCATATCGGTGCGCTCGACGGACTTAAGGAGCAATTGCCGAAGGCGCAGGTCTATATCTCCAAACGGGATGCGAAGCTGCTTCGAGGGGACCGTTCGTTGGAGCCGGGAGAGCCAAATACGCCGATTCGCGGTGGCGTTCCCAAGCAGATTCGGACGATTCCGGATATCTTGCTGCAAGACGGAGACCGCGTCGGTTCTTTGCTCACTGTAGCTGCGCCAGGTCATACACCAGGCTCTATGGCCTTTCTGGATACAAGAAATCATATTTTAATCGTTGGGGATGCCTTCCAAACCAGAGCAGGCGTAGCGGTCGCGGGACAGATGAAGCTGCTTTTCCCATTTCCGGCGCTTGCTACCTGGGACAAACGGACAAGTCTGGCGTCGGCTCGCCGGTTGGGCGAATTGAAGCCGTCGGTGCTTGCCGCTGGGCATGGCAATATGGTGATTCAGCCAAAGCTGCTCATGGATAAGGCGATTGCCGAGGCAGAGCGGGCTTTGTCAAAATAAAGAAGGGAGCTGTAAGCATGTCGCCTAGAAAAGGGCTGGATTTAACGACGATTGTTGAGGCCGCGGCCGCGATTGCGGATGAGCAGGGTATACAGGAAGTCACGCTGGCCTCGCTTGCACAGAAGCTTGGCGTTCGTTCTCCTTCGCTATATAACCATGTGAATGGATTAAAGGGACTGCGGAACCAGCTTGCAATCTATGGTCTAGGTAAACTGACGGATGTTATTAATGGCGCTCTAGAGGGCAAAAAGGGCGATGAGGCTATTCATGCGATTGCTGCCGCCTATATCGCTTTCGCTAGGAAGCATCCAGGCTTATATGAGCTTACTTTACGCTCGCCGGATGCGGATGATGCCGTCTATGCGGCTAGCGCGCAGGTGCTGGTCGAGCTGCTCGTGGATAGGCTGAGCTTCTACAAGTTGGACCGCGACACGTCCATTCATATCGTAAGAGGATTTCGCAGCATTTTGCACGGATTTGCAGCGATCGAGCAAAAAGGCGGCTTCGGAATGCCGCAAGCGGTTGATGAAAGCTTGAAAATGATCATTCAAACCTATATTCATGGATTACGTATGCATGAGCAATGAACGAAAGTGATTAGAGTGTGTGGAGACGCTTTGGATGCGCATGGATGAAAAAAATAAGCTGTCCTTGACGCCTATCGACGTCAAAAACAGCTTATTTAAGTTTTATGTTAGTAGGCTTGCTGAATCAATGCAGCTGCGCCAATGAGCCCGGCATCCTGCTGCAGCAGTGCCGGCACGATGGCGGTTTCTCTGCCCGAAGGGTTGAGTGCATGCTTGGATACATACGCTTTAACGGCTGAGAAAAGTGGGTCGCCCACTTGTGATACGCCGCCGCCGATTACGATTTTGCTTGGGTCCAAAATATTGATAAGGGAGACGCAGCCCATGCCGATTGATTTGAATACGCGGTTCACCAGCTCGGACATTTGTACGTCGCCCTGTGCCGCCAGCTCGAAAGCTTCCTTGGAAGTGACTTCCCGGCCCAGCAGCTCCGTCGCTTGACGCGCTACAGCGGTACCGGAGGCAACAACCTCCCAAGGCGTGCCAGCTTCATCCATAATCATAAAGCCTGCGTCGCCCGCATTGCCTGTCGACCCGGTCAGCAGCTTGCCATGCATAAAGATGCCTGCGCCAATGCCGGTGCTGATGGTAATAAAGATGAAATGCTCCGAATCCTGTGCCGCACCGATCCATTTCTCGGCCAGCGCAGCCGCGGTAGCGTCATTCTCCATTTTAATAGGAAGAGGAAGATGTTTTTTGAGCTCTGCTACCACGGGGAAGCCCCACCAGCTCTTTAGGTTGGGCGGGCAGGTTAGCTCGCCTTTCAGTGTATTGAGCGGCCCAGGAGCGCCAACGCCTACGCCCTTTAAGGTTTCTATCGCCAGTCCGTTTTGTTCAGCCAGTTCTTTGACCGCGTCCGCGACGCGCGTAAGCATAACGGCAGGCTCTACCGTCAGATCGGTTTTTAATGAGCCCTTGGCTATAACGGCTCCTTGCTCGTCTACGAATCCAAATGCTATTTTTGTGCCGCCAATGTCAATTCCTACTGCTATACTCACAAAATACCCTCCAATAATATCAAAAGTTGCTGTAACGCTTTGAGAAAAAGTCTATCATACTCATGGAATATTAGGAAGTTTAACGCGCAATTAAACCAGCGGGAGAACAAAAGAATACCCTTTCAATTTATGCTGTACAAAAAGGCGGGAGTGTAGTAATATCCAATCGAATGAAGTGCTAGAGAGAGGATCCTTTGCGGCGCAAGGGGTCCTCTGGCCGTTTACAACCAACATAGAGAAGAAGGTAGCTATCCAAATGGAATCCGAAGCCAAACCAAGCTCGCGACTATTGAAATTCGGCATGCCGATGACTGCAAATGTATGGAAAAATGCCCGTATCGATCTGGGAGCCTCCTGTCTGTTCAGCTTATTTAATGTGGTTTTGAATCAGTTTTACGTCGCGTTTGCCATTCAACAGGGGGCCAGCAATTTACAGGTAGGCTTGCTGTCGGCAGCGCCTGCGGTAGGGCTGTTGTTCTCGCCTTTCTGGGCAAGCTGGATCGAGAAGGCCAATAACCCGAAACCGTTCGTCATGCTGCCGAATGCGGTCGGAAGATTGCTGCTTCTGCTGCCGGCATTTTTTGCTTATCCATCCGTTTATGTAGCTACCGCTCTTCTCTTTCAATTATTAATGGGGATACAGGCGCCTGCCTATGCGGCACTGGTATCGCGGATGTACCCTTCTGATTTGCGCGGCCGCCTCATGGGCTACGTTCGGGTAGCGATGGGCATTATTATGATCCCGCTTGCGTATTTTGTAGGAAGCTGGTCGGATGCATTCGATCCATCGGGGCCGCTTATCGCAGCTTCCATAGCGGGCTTTCTCTCCATTGGCTTATTTAGCACGGTAAAGCTGCCTGCGGGGAAAGCTCCTGCAAAGCCCTCGATGCTCAAAAAAACGAGCCGCTTTCCGCTGCAAGAGCAGTGGAAGCTGGTGAAGGAAAATAAGACGCTTGCCGTCTTCCTGGCGGCCACTACCTTTTCGGGCTTCGGCAATATGCTGGCGAATCCGCTTTATCAAATTATTCAAGTCGATGTGCTTGAACTGTCCAATGTTCAAATCGGCTTTGCCCGCGTAGCTTATTTCTCAGCGCTGCTGCTAACATTCTTGATAGCCGGCTGGATGATTGACCGGATTGACATCAAATATACACTGCTCTGCGGAATAGCCGCTTATGCGATCGTGCCAATGATTTATGGTCTTTGGGGCAGCTACGCGGCGGTGATTACCGGGAATGCCATTCAAGGCATCGGGGAAGCGATCTGGGATATCGGCATCCTTGCCTTTGTATTCCGGCTTGCGCCAGGACGAGAAGCAATGGTATTCGGCTTGCATTTAATGCTGTTCGGCTTTCGAGGAACCGTAGGCCCAATTCTAAGCTCTTCGCTGTCGAGCAGTGTGTCTTTGACCATCTTATTAATTATTGCCTCCATTTGCGGCTGGATCGGAACGCTGCTATTTCTGTCAGGGAATTGGAAGCGAAGGCAGCTAAGACCATAAGTTAAGCTCTCCTTCAGTTGTCGTTCATCTCTCGTTCATATTCGAATGCTAGAATTCGTTATGGACATAAGAAATCAGCGAACAGACATAGGAGATGAACGATATGAACAAATGGAAAGTGATGCTTAGCGCGGTAGTTATCGCGGCTGCTCTGGCAGGCTGCGGGGTGCAGGAGGAGCAGGCTGGCTCGGAATCGCAAACGGAATCGCAGGGCGAGGTTCAGCCAAACACAGGGACGGGCGGGAGCCAGACGAGCGATGCAGGCCGGGGCCAGATGGGAATGGGCATGCAGGCGGATCTAATGGGCAAAATTAAATCGATTGACGGACAAACCATCACGCTTTACAAATCGGCTATGGGACAAGGAGGTCCCCCTCAAGGAGACGGCACAGGCGGTATGCCTGCTGGCGGCGACGGACAACAGCCGCCTGAAGGTGGACAAGCTCCGGCAGATGGCCAGCAGCCCCAGCCTCCAGCGGGAGACGGATCCGCACCGTCAGGCGATGGAACCGCGCCGCAGGGCGGCGGAAGAATGAACATGGGCGCGATGTTTACCGATGAGACCGTAGACATTCAAGTCACCGATGCAACCAAAATCGTAACCGTAACATTTGAGAACGAGCAAATGGTAGAAACCGAGGTTGCGCTTGCGGATCTGAAGGCTGACGATATTTTGTCTGTGATGCTCAAAGACGATACTCAAGAGGCAGAGTCCATTACGATTCGAACGGGCGGCTTCGGCGGTGGAGGCGGTGGCGGAAGACAGCCGCAGCAGCAACAGGATCAGGCAGCGACTACAACGACAGCAAGCTAAAGTCGCGTGATTCGTTTTGACAGATTCAAGCGAATGGAATGAAAGGAGCTATATCTGGTGCAGCAAAGCTGCTTACTGGGATAGCTCCTTTTTGTTTTAAGACTTGTATTGGAATTTTTAGCTATACTCGTTTTCTACCAGAGAAGCTATGTTACAATTTTGAAAAATAGCTAAAGGGGAGATAAACATGAATTCGCGTATTCATATTAGGCCTATGATAAATACGGATGTGAGCTTGGTCTTTCATGCGCTAAACCATCACAATATCAGTAAACCGTTAGACTACATCAATCGATGCTGGGAACAAAACAAGACAGGAGAGAGGACTTCGCTGATTGCGCTTCATGAAGGCCAGTTTGCTGGATGGTTGCATCTATTAAAGACATCCTATTATCCCCATTTTGTTGAGAACGGCATTCCTGAAATTAATAATTTTGATGTCGTGCCCACGCTGCGCCAGCTTGGCATTGGATCGGCATTAATGGATGCGGTAGAAAAATTCGCATTCGAGGAGCACCGGATTGTTGGCATCGGCGTAGGCTTGTACGAGAGCTACGGCAATGCTCAGAGATTATACATCAAACGAGGCTATATTCCCGATGGCAGAGGCGTGATGTACAAGGAGCAACCTGTCATACCGGGGACTGAAGTTTGCGTGGATGATGATCTGGTGTTGTATTTTACGAAGGAAAGACGGTAAGCGAGGCGAAGTATAGATGCCTGATACGAAGCCTGGCTGCTGGATTGGATATCCATGTATTTTTGAAGCACGGATTGTAGCCAATGCGAAAAAATTGACGGACAAGGTGAAAGCGCCTAAAAACGGCGACGTTCACTTTGTCCGTTTTTTCATGCCTATGGCATGGAATTTACTAAGCCAATACCTACTTAATATCTTATAAGAAATTCTTGAAATAACAGAAATTTATCCGATAGGGGGGTGCTATTATACAAATATAAATAAAGACGAGGTGATGACATGCAAACGAAATTGGCAGCGGAAGCCATTCCCATCTCTAAAAAGCGGAATTCGTGGATAAGAGCCATACAAAAGTATAAAGTGATGTACATTCTTTTATTTCCGGCATTAGTTTATTTTGCCGTATTCAAATACATTCCTTTAGCGGGAATCATTATTGCTTTTAAAAACTACAATCTGGCTTTGGGGTTATGGGATAGCCCGTGGGTAGGGTTGAAAAATTTCCAAGATTTTATTAACGGCGTTTATTTCTGGGACATCATGAGAAATACGATTGTCATATCGCTGTATAAGCTATTGTTCGGTTTCTCCGCTCCCATCGCACTTGCTTTGCTGCTTAATGAAGTTCATACCCAATGGTTTAAGAAAATCGTACAAACCATTACTTATTTGCCCCACTTTCTGTCTTGGGTCATTGTTTATGGATTGATGGTCGCATTATTAGCCCCGGGCGATGGACTTTTTAATATGATTTTGAAGGAAAACGGTTTTGAGCCCATCTCCTTCCTAACGGAGCCTGCTTGGGGGAGGCTGCTGGTCATCTCGTCTGAAATTTGGAAGGACATTGGCTGGGGAGCGATACTTTACCTTGCTGCATTAGCAGGGATCGACCCAAGCTTATATGAAGCGGCTCGAATGGATGGCGCTTCCAAATGGAGACAGCTCTGGCATGTAACCTTACCCGGCATTCGTGGCGTCATTATTTTGATGCTCATTCTGAAATTGAGCCATATCCTAGACGCTGGTTTTGACCAAATCTTCATGTTTGCCAACAGTTTTAACCAGGAGAAGATCGATATTATTGACACATGGGTATACCGCGAGGGGCTGGAGCGTCTTAAGATTGGCCTCGCTACTGCTGTGGGATTGTTTAAAGCTGTCATTGGATTTGTTTTGGTACTGGCTGCGAACAAGATCGCCAAAAAATTCGACGGGCAAATTTGGTGAGGTGGTATGAGATATGGTTAAGCTGACGATCGGGGAAAAAGCATGGCAATCAACCGTTTATTTTATTCTTATTGTGCTATCGCTGCTTTGCTTGCTTCCCTTTTTATATGTGGTCGCTGTTTCGTTAACACCGGAATCGGAAGTGTTAAGAAGAGGGATTGTGATTATACCAGAATCCTTTACCTTTGCAGCCTATAAAGAGGTATTCGTATCTAACGGCATTGGGCAGGCGTATAAAATAACGCTGTTCCGAACGATTGTAGGCACGGCGTTAAATGTGTTTTTCACGGTAATCGCAGCGTACCCGTTATCCAAAAAATATTTGCCGGGACGCAGCACGTTTTTATTATTCATTGTGTTTACGATGATGTTTAGCGGAGGACTAATTCCGACTTATTTGTTAATCCGCTCTTTGGGGATGTTAAATAGCCCATGGGTTTTGATTGTTCCACATCTCATTAGTGCATTTAATCTAGTGATTATTAAAGGATTTTTTGAGCAATTGCCTGCTGAAATCGAGGAGTCGGCGAGAGTAGACGGCGCAAGTGAACTTCAGTCGCTTTGGAAAATCATTTTACCGCTGTCCATGCCTGTCCTCGCTACGATTTCCCTATTTTACGCAGTGGGACATTGGAATAGTTATTTCGATGCAATTGTGTATATCAATGATGCGAACTTAATGCCGCTTCAAGTCGTCTTGCGCAACATTTTGCTTAACATCGCAAATCAAAGCGCGGAGTCGATGGCCAATACCGGAACGGTTAGCCAGTTTGCAGTTCAAATGGCTGCTGTTGTCGTAACTACGGTCCCGATTCTGATCGTGTATCCGTTTATGCAAAAGCATTTTACCAAGGGTATGCTCATGGGATCGATTAAAGGTTAAAAAGCAAATCTTATCTAGGTTGTTACGGGGAAACCGTGATAATATACAAGCAAAGGAGAGGTCAATATGCAAAGAACAAAGATTTCATTTGCTATTCTGGCTGCTGTTGTAGGGCTCGGAACGCTATTGTCGGGATGTGGGAAGCAAGAAGAGGTTAAGCCGGCAGCTTCGAACAGCTCACCGTCCACGGATAACGCGTTTGCGAAAAAAATGAAAATCACGATGTTTAACCAAGGCACGTTCAACGCTGCCGCTCCGATTCCTCCACGCGATGAAGACATTCAACGGCAAATGCTGGAGAAGGCAATGAACATCGACTTGGATATGATGATTCCTCAGGCTGGGCAATCAACAACCAAACTAAATACGCTTATTGCAGGCGGGGATATCCCAGATTTGCTTTTCTTGAAGAGTCGGTCCGATCTCGCGCAATATTATGATCAAGGCGTGCTGGCGGATTTGACGCCATATCTGGATCAGTTCCCTGAACTTAAGAAACGTTTTAGCAGCGACTCCTGGGAGGCGATGTCCTATCAAGGGAAAACCATTGGCGTTCCAGGTTATGATAATGTAAACGGTATCAGCCGAAGCTTCTTCATTCGCAACGATTGGTTGAAAAAGCTGAATATGGAAGTGCCAACGACACCTGACGAGCTGTTTGAAGTGATGAAAGCCTTTACAGAGAAAGATCCGGACGGAAACGGCAAAAAGGATACGTACGGCTTCATCGGCGGTATGAACAAAGAGGGCAGTCTGCAAACCTACGGCTTCGATAGCCTGATGTGGATGTTTGGCGTCAATCCTCCATCGGCCATCGAAGTGAAAGACAATGAACCGGTATTCCTATTTATTGATCCTAAAATGAAAGAAGCGCTTGCTTACATTAATAAAATGATGGCAGCCAATGTGGTAGACCCGGATTGGGTGACGATGACCTCGCCTGACTTGTTGGACCAAAAGCTATTTAAGGGCAAAGTCGGCTTCATGATCAGGGATGCGCGTAGGCTGGAGCCGGATTATCAGCAGAAAATGAAAGAAATCAGCGGAGAGGTGCCGGAATGGATCGTGATTCCTCCAATGGTAGGTCCTTACGGCGATCAAATCGTAGAGAGAAAATCGTTCCAAGGCAATTCATGGGCGATCTCCAAGAAAGCGGATAAAGACAAAATCATTCGCATCTTGTCCATGCTGAATTACCTCTTTACGGACGAAGAAGCCTATCCGAATTTTGCATACGGAATCAAAGGGATTCATTGGGACGTAGTGGATGGCAAGATCAAAAATAAAACGTCCGAATTATCGAAGGAAATGAAAGAAAAGTACCTATGGGTCGATCATTACAGAATGCCGCGCCGTGGTGACGATGCCGAGTACTTCAGCTTCCAGAATCCTAAGACGGCAGAAGCTTTCGTGAACAATCAGCAATATGTAGGGCCAACGCTGCCTGGAAACTTATTGACCGCTGACCCTAGCGATACCTTGGCAACTGACCGTTCACGTTTCATTAATGAAAGCTTAGTCAAATTTATGACGGGCAAAGACCCACTATCCAATTGGGACAATTTTCTCCAAACGTTGGATACCAAGTTTGACATGCAGAAATATAAGGAAACAGCAATCAAGCAATTTAAAGAAGCAGGCTTAATCAAGTAAATGAACGAAGAGAGTGGCTATTCTTAGCCCCTCTCTTTATTGTCATTTTAATACGAACTCCAAAGGAAGATGAGCAATGCGAAGAAGAATCAGCTTGCCTTTAAAATTATTTTTTATCGTGTTTGCGTTTGTATTAGGCTGCATAATCTTGATAAGCCAATTGTCCTATCGCTATGTCCAAAAGGAAATAAGAACCAATGACATCTACTACACCAACCAAATACTCGATAAGGTCGATCAGTATTTCACCGTTAATTTTTCCTCCTTCCAGACGATCCTGTTCTCGGTCGAAACATCGGTGAAAGCCAACATTGACAATACGGAAGTCATCAAAAAGCAATTAAGAGAGCTATATGAACTCAACAGCAATTACGTCAGTAATATTTATTTGATCAAAAGCGATTTATCCATTGTAGGCGGAAGCACGCCTACCCGCATATTCGATGAAGCTTTACCAGAAAGAGAGCCGTTATTTGATGCGGCCGACAAGAACAGAAGGACGACCTTCGTCAGCGATCCTTATAAATCCAAGTATTCCGGCTGGACAGTTACGATGGTTCGATATTTGAACGGCGCTCCGTTTCCGATGGCCATTGCGGTAGATCTGGATCTAAATGCCATTGAAGAAACCCTGTTCAAGATTAATAAACAAGAACAAATGAATTTGGCTCTGATCACCGCATCGGGTAAGATCATTGCCGGATTTTCGGAAAATAGAGGACCGCTGAATATTCAAGATCATACGTTTTCAATCGGGGAAACGTCAGCAGAACAAATTCTGGATACGGCAGAAACAAGCCTTCAACTGCATACCAAGGATGGTTTGCTGGTCTCCCTTCTGAAAAAACCGACGGAGAAATTCAATTGGACCATCATCTCCATTAACGATGAATCACGCTTGAAAGCGGCTCTGTCCAGGCTGGAAACCTATTATATCGAGATTCTAGCTGCAGGCCTTCTCTTAAGCTTGTTCATTTCCTTTTTAATTGCCAAGTATATAAGAAATCCGCTCTATTTGCTCAAAACTAAAATGAAACGAGTGGAGCAAGGCATCCTCACAACGACAATAACCATTAACCGAAATGATGAGTTCGGAGATCTCTCCCGGGCTTTCGACCGTATGCTGCAGCAAATTGTGGAATTGATTCGGCGAGCGGAGCTTCATAATGAGCTTGAGCGAAAGCTGGAGATTCAAGTGCTGCAGTCTCAAATCAACCCTCATTTTTTGTATAACACGCTTGGTTCAATCAGCAATGTTATACGTCTGGGACAAATAGAGAAAGTAGATGTGGTGATCGGGTCGCTCATTTCATTATTGGAATATGGGATAGATGACGCTTCAGAGAAAGTTTCCTTGCGTCAGGAATTACGAAACGTAGCGGACTATATCGAGATCCAGAACATCCGGTACAACAGAAACTTCCAATTGATTGAAAATATCGAAGCAGGGTTAATGGATTTTCCTGTTTTTCGAATGCTGCTGCAGCCCCTTGTGGAGAATAGCATCTTCCATGGCTATAACGGAGGCGGGATCGAAGGCCCGATCACGATTCATGCTTACTCGGAGGGCGGAATCGTCATCATAGAAGTCATTGATCTAGGCGAGGGAATCCCGGCCGATAAAATAAAGCATATTTTAATTTCTGCACCGAGTGACGTGGAAGTAAAGAGAAAAAGAATCGGCTTAAATAACATTCATGGCCGAATAAGGCTTCACTACGGAGAACAATTCGGGCTTCAAATTATTAGCATACCTAAGGAAATAACTCGTGTACGCGCTATATTCCCGACAGATTTGCTTAAAGGAGATGCATAATGGTGAGAGACTTTACCTGCTTCATTGTTGACGATGAAGACCTAATCATTCAAAGATTGGAATTGTTTTTTAACGAGCTCTCCCATAGGGATAAACGATTTGTTTTAGTGGGAAAAGCGAATAACGGGCTGGATGGGATCGAGGAAATTTTAAAGCTTAAACCGGATATCATTATATCGGATATCGTAATGCCTCGAATGGATGGAATCTCGATGATTGAGCAGCTAAAGCCGGAGCTCCCCCATACCCAATACATTCTTTTGACCGCTTATTCATCCTTTGAATACGCCCAGCGAGCTATTCATGCCAACATATTGGAGTACATTGTTAAGGTTCCGCTGAGGGAAGCGGATTTAGATCGTGCCTTAGCGAAGGCGGCTGGGATTCTCAATGAGGTTAAGAAAAAAGAAGCGGAATTCCAATCGTTAAACGTGTCCGTGCTAGAAAATAAATATAGAGTCCGCAAGCAATTTTTTAACGAGCTTATCCGAGGGGAAATCCCTTCCCACCGGGCATCGGATTTTGCCAATCGCATGCAGTTCCATTTCTTTCAAGCCAACTATTGCTGCTTTATTGTTGAAATGAATACGTATGAAAGTTTCCGGAACGAGTACTCAGCCGCTGATCAAAGCATCTTGAAATATGCGATAACGAATGTAATCGAAGAAACGGTGATGAATGGCGGAAGCGGCGTAGCTGCGGATTTGTCCGATAATCGGTTTATTGGCTTTCTTTCCTGGGAAAATAGCCGCAGCGATATGGAAGCGGAATACGCTTGCCAATCATTAGGAGGGCAGATCGTCTCTCATTTGCAGCAATATTTGAATCAAAGGGTATCCGTTGCTTTCGGAGGTCCGCACCGAGGCTGGGAATCGATCAAACAAGCGTACACGGAAGCTAAAAATGTGAGCGAGGATTTTTATTATCATACAGACAAAGTAGTAAAAACACCCATGCATCGGTTCCACTACCATAATGACAAAAAAGCAGACTTTCAGCAGAAACTGGCTGATTTTCTTCTATGGGTGAAACGGAAGGTTTCCAAGGAAGAGCTGGAGAATGCATTCGCCGATCTGAACCAATTTGTTACGGACCATAAAATCCATAAGTCGATCATGGCGCCGATGCTTAGAGACTTGTACAGAGACATTACCGTAAAGTTTAAATCGGGGAACAAGCTGGCCGCGGAAGCAGCAGAATTCCCCATGGACTTTATGGCATTTCAAGAACAACTTGCCTATATTTGCGACTTCACCTTCGAATATGTACACGCGGGGCAAATCTTGCATCGCGCAGAAATTATGAGTGCCATGCAGTTTATAGAGAAGAATCTGAAACAACGATTGACGCTGGAGGCCATTGCCGAGGATGTGAATTTGGCACCGTCGTATTTTAGCAGCTTATTCAAAAAAACAATGAACGAAGGCGTGATCAGCTATATCAACCGTAAAAAAATCCAATTGGCTCTCGAGCTGTTAAATGTGCAGGATTATTCTTTGTTGGAATTGTGCGAGGAAGTAGGCATCGTCAATGAAGGGTACTTTTGCAAACTATTTAAAGAATATACGGGTGATACTCCCAAGCAATACCGGATAAAAATGACGCGGTACGAATCCAAATAAGGATGCGAAAAATGTATGATTTTTTCGCGAAATCCTGTAAAAAAAAGAGGGCCAAAACAATTACCATGATAGAAGCATCTAATCATGGAGGTTATCAAAATGGAGCTTATAAAAGCAGATGTAACCGTCGTAGGCGGAGGTATTGCTGGGATATGCGCTGCCATTGCTGCCGCACGCCAAGGGCTGCAGGTTTCTCTTATTAATGATCGGCCGGTGCTTGGGGGCAATGCGAGCAGCGAGGTCAGGGTTCATATCAACGGGTCGGCATATCTCGGAAACAGCCCATCCTATTATGCGCGCGAGGGAGGTTTGGTGGAAGAACTCAAGCTGAAAATCTTTCACTATAATCCGTTATACAACAAGAAGCTTATGCTTTCGCTTTCGGATACGGTCTTATTGGACATGGTTTATGCTGAGCCTAACATTTCCCTATTCCTGAATACATGCGTGCATGAAACGGGCATGGAGAACGGCAGAATTCAATGGGTGGACGGCATTCAACTCGCTTCCGAAAGAAAATTTCGTTTTGCAAGCCGAACCTTCATCGATTGCTCAGGCGATGGCATTGTCGGATATCAAGCAGGCGCTCACTTCCGATGGGGAAGAGAGGCGAAGCATGAATACAACGAGGAGCTGGCTCCTGAGGTAGCGGACCATTACACCATGGGAGATACGATTTTGTTTCAAGCCCGTGACGTAGACTATTCCGTTCCTTACAAAAGGCCTGGCTTTGCGTATGATATTACGAAGCTGCCTTTTTTCGATAGTATCCGAAAAGGCTTAAACCATCGGTCTTTTCCGAGGAAGATTAACGGGCTTGGCGGATTGTGGTGGCTGGAATACGGCGGACATATGGATATTATCCAAAATAATGAAGACATCGCCTTGGAACTGCGGAAATTGGTGTACGGGATTTGGGATTATATCAAAAATAGCGGCGAGTTTGATGATGTGGACAATCTTATCTTGGATTATGTATGCCCGATACCGGGGAAGCGGGAGTCAAGGCGGTTTATAGGGGAGCACATGCTGTCGCAGAACGATCTTACAGCAAAGCCTCATTTCGAGGATGCAGTATCCGTCGGAGGATGGTATATGGATCTGCATGCGAATAAAGGCATCTACGATGAGGGGCCGGCTACAGCATGGAATTTCGTGCCGGGATTGTACAATCTCCCTTTCCGCAGCTTGTATTCACGCAATATTCCTAATCTCATGTTTGCTGGCCGCAATATAAGCGCTACCCATGTGGCTTTCGGATCTACAAGGGTCATGGCAACCTGCGGTTGTATGGGGCAGGCGGTAGGAACGGCGGCTGCGTTATGCTTGAAATACGACGCAGACCCCGCAGACATAGTCAAAGCCCATATGGGTGAGCTTCAGGCGCAGCTGCTTCGGGACGGGCAAACGATTGTGGGGCTTCAAGAGGAGTTGGATCCTTATTTCGCCGACGGATTAACGATTCGTGCCTCGTCTCAGCGCAGCTATGATAATCTTCATCCAACCGAAGAGATTTCCTTGGAGAAAACGTTATGTTTGGTTTTGCCGATTCAGACATCCATGGCTGAAAGCGTGCGGATCAAAATTAAAAATAAATCCGAGCAAGCGGAAACTTTGCAGGTGAAGCTGTTTGGCGGGGAGCGGAAGGAAAACTATATTCCCGCCAGCGAGCTGAAAGATTACTGCTTAGTTATAGCAGCAGGTCACGATGACTGGATTACGCTGGACCTCGGCTGCAAGAAGCCGGCTGACGACAAAATCTACATCGTACTGGAAGGTGCGGCGAGCCTTGCCGTATACGGCAATGAAGAAAGGTTGACAGGAGCGGTCAGCTTTCATTATAGGCCTGAAGTGCCGTCTAAGCTGAAGAAGCTGAATAAGAGCATTTGCTTCAAAGACCTATTGCCAGCCCAAAATATGTATAGCCCCGAGAATGTCGTCAACGGCTTCTCCAGGCCTTATGGTCTGCCGAACGGTTGGATATCTGAACGTACGGAAGGACAGGAATGGTTGGAATTGTGTTTTGCAAGCCCCAAACATGTGGAGGAAATCCATCTTGTGTTCAATTCACGGCTGGATTTGGAGCATTTTGACGATCCGATCGAACTCCTTATCCAAGATTATGATGTGACCTTGACCTTAGAAGACGGAACCGAGAGTGAAATCTTCATCCGCGGTAATTATCTCACGCTGAATAAACATAAGGTGGACGCGAAACGCGTAACCCGAATCCGAATTCATTTCTGCGCAACCTACGGTTCTCCTTACTATGAAGTGTTTGCTGTAAAATGCTTTGCTCCGAAATTAATAAGTGAGGGCAGGTGAAGTCGCGATGAAGGAACTTTTTTCTCGAAGAGGGCTGCCTAATGTCATTTCGAAGTTGGAAAACGGGGAAACCGTGACAATCGTCTATTTTGGCGGCAGCAATACGCGTTCTCAAGGATATAGGGTCATGACGGGAGAGTGGCTTCAAGGTAAGTATCCCCATGCGGAAATCCGCTCTGTGAACGCAGGCATTGATGGGACAGGATCGGACCTCGGCTGCGCCCGCTTGGATACGGATGTGCTGCGTCATCAGCCCGATCTCGTGTTTGTTGAGTTTGTTGGTAACGATGGCGGCGTTTCCGAGTCGAAGGCACGGATCGAAGGGATTGTCCGTCAAATCCGCAAGCGAAACCCATTTACCGATATTTTGTTCGTTTATACGCTGAAGGAGCGGGATGTGGCCTTATTCCAATCCGGCGAATACCAGAAGGGGGCTCATATGCAGGAGGAAGTGGCCGATTATTACGGCATTCCTTCCATTCATCTGGGCGTAGCGGTCAGTCAGTTGGTATCCGAGGGAAAACTCATTTTCACCTCTAGGGCAGATCAGCTCATTCCGGGAGCCGTTATTTTTACACATGATTCGGTCCATCCGACAATTCCCGAAGGGCATCAGATTTACACGGATACGATTACCCGATCATTTGAGAAAATAAGCGAGCTTCGCGACGATCAAGAAAGATCGGAACATCACTTGCCCCAGAATCCATTGGTTCCGGCTAATCCTTGGGAGTATGCATCCATGCTGCCGCTGGATCGTGTTGCTCTTTTTTCGGAAGGATGGTCTTACATGACCCCCGATGATTTTGCTTTAGTGCGCGAGTACAATTGGTTGTTCCCGGGCCTTTGGCGAGCAGTCGATCCTGGAGAGGCTATCACGGTGCAATTCGAGGGGACCCATATCGGGTTATTCGATATCGGAGGGCCTGATTCCGGCCGATTGAAGGTGTCGGTGGATGGAGGTGAATCCTTCCTTATCGATCGATTCACACCCTATAACGATCATAATCGAAATCAGTATGTTTTCTTGCCAGAGCTACCGAATGGGAAACATACGGTTCGCTTTGAAATCGATAACGAGAAGACAGACAAAGCGGCCATGTTTGAGGCAGGCGGCAATGAACGAAGCATGGAGCATGTTCGGCAGCATCCAGCTTGGTATGATCAAACGGTCATTCAGCTTGGAAAACTGTTAGTGGTGCAGCCGCCATTATAATTGATTTGTCCACTTGGAAAACCTACATTCTATCTGACTGCAATTGAGCGGTCAATTAGGATGTAGGTTTTTTCTTGAAATATCGGACAGGATATCATTTCCTTAAAATCTTATAAGAAATTGTTGAAATGAAAGAAATTTCATGATGGGGCGACATGCTATGATAAAAACGACGGAGCGGGGTTAGCCAGCAGGATAAGGCTAATTGCTTCTTTACGATCATTTTAGCAAAGGGGGCATTATTATTTTGGAAGCGTTATCATTAAAAGGAGAGGCTGTGAGTGGTTTGGTCAAAGGACTGGTCAAAAGGAAGCTGTTTTTCTTATTCGTTTTCATCGTGACGATAGTAGTTCCTTTCAGCCTAGCAGGAATAAGGACCGCTTATGCGGAGACCTTGCCTTATCAAACGATTATCATCGATGACGGGAGCATCACGATTAATGATGTTGTGACACCTGATGCGGGTAACGAGAACAATGGCTATTCTGCTCCCAATTGGACCACAAGCACAGGGGTGAAGGGGTATGACCAATCCAGCTCCAAATATACGAGTACAGCAGGCAGATCGATAACCTGGAATCCGCGCTTGGAAGCAGGAACGGCGAAAATATCGTTATACAAGCTTAACTGGGAGGATAAGGCAGACAGCAATGTGAAAATCGAAATCGTTCATAATGGAACGACGGATGTGCTCTATATGGATCTGAGGCCCTCATTTGGCGATCCTGCGGGATGGGTTGATTTGGGAGAGTACTATTTTTCCGGGGTTGGTGAAGAATTCGTTAAATTGACCCGGTCTACCGGCACCACGAGCACGATACTTACACGCGCTGATGCGGTCAAATTCGAAGGGAATATTCAGCAGAAAGAGCCTCATAAGACGATCATCATTGATGATGGAAGCCTTACGATTGACCATGTGGTCACCGTTGATGCAGGTAACGCGAGTAACGGGTTCTCTGCTCCTTATTGGACCACAAGCGCAGGAGTGAAGGGCTACAATAATTCCAGTTCCAAATATACGGATGCCGTAGGCAGAAGCATCACATGGAATCCGCGATTGGAAGCAGGGACGGCAAGAATATCGTTCTATAAGCTTGATTGGGCGGATAAAGCAGATAGTAATGTAAAGATTGAGATTGTTCACAATGGGATTACGGATGTTTTGTTTATGGATCTTAGGCCTTCGTCGGGCCCATCGGTCGGATGGGTGGATTTGGGGGAGTATTATTTTAGTGGCGACGATACCGAATTTGTCAGGCTGACCCGGACGCAGCCTACGACGGGCACGATTATTACCCGGGCCGATGCAGTCAAATTTGAAGGGAATATCCGGCAGCAAGCACCGCCGTTGCCCGCCTTGCGGAGCCGCACATTAACGAATCTCAGCTATACGGAAAAAGGGAGCATTGAAAATGCAAACTATAAGGCGACCTTCTATGAGGCAACATGGGATGGAGGCAAATCCATCGTTCGTGACATGTTCTACAAGAACGCGGACACGGGAAATTGGATGCCAATCCATAATGTGGCGGAAAGGCTTGAGGAGCAATGGGTTTTATTGGATGGTAATGCAGGGAGCCGAACCAATTACTACGATACGATGAACACACGCTGGATTACATTCGACGGGATTAGTTTTCCCAACAGCCAAACGGCGGTATTAACCGATGCTATGCATGGAAGCGATTACGATTTTGAAGTGAACTGGTCCATGGCAGGGAATAAACCAGATGTTTCCTTCAACTTTACGCCTCGCCGCGATGGCAATTATGTGATTGGATATCAGTCCTTCACAACAGAGCTAATCTCTGGCGTTAATGAAGTGTTAAATGGTTTCAGGTCGCATGCAAAAATGGTAGGTACGGTGGAATCAACAAGCTTGAGGGAGCTGAGCGCTCCGATGAGTCTGGTGGAGAAGAATGACGGTGCGGGAAATCCATTGACCTATGGGGTATTTGTACCTTCGGAAGAGCTTCCGGTTGAATTTGAACCGACGGGCGGCGTTACGAAACAGCGGCTTGGCATGAGCCTTGTCAACAACGAAGGCAGCGTGCAGCCGATTCTTTATGCCCCACAGCTGGGGACTTATTCGCAAATGGCCGCAGAAAGCACCTATCAATTTCATATGGGGCTAATCGCGGAGCGCGGCAACCTTTATGAGTCCTACGCGGATATTCTTCGCAATGAGTACGGTTATTCGGCATATCGGGAAAATGTCTCAGACCTGTCGCTTACCGACGCGATGTTCAATATGATCGATCTGCTAAAGGTAGAGCCGCAAGGGGACGACTCTGTTCAGTTTGTCCCGTCACCTAGCGGGTGGTGGAGCCGTGCCAAGGGCTTTATCGATATCGAAAACGAGGATAGTGTTCGAACAAGTTCGAATGCGGTTCTTCTGGGGGCTTACTATTTGACCGGGGACGACCAGCTTTACGATACGAGAGCATTGCCGTCCGTTCAGTATGGCGTATCGCGAAATGGCATCGGCTGGTCGCCGACGCAGAAGAAAGTATACGGGGTGCCTTCGTTATGGAAAATGGCCACCCTGCCGTTCGATGTTTCAAGCGTAGCCGCTGTTAATCAGATGATGGGCACTTCGGCAGGAATTAGGGCGCTGGCAGAGGAAGAATACCTCGTGCGCGATCCTGACCAGAAAGACCGGGGGCCAGTCATTCAGCCCCTCATGATGTATCGTATGACGGGAGAGGCGCAGTATTTACAGGCTGCCAAGGATGCAGCCGACAGCTACATCCTGCAGCATATCGATACTCCTGAATCCATCAATGTGAGCAAAAATGAGTTCATCTATTATTACAGCAAGCTGTGGATGGAGATTTTGGAGCTTTACGAGGAAACTCAGGATCCCAAATATTTGAATGCCGCATACAAGGAAGCCAAACGGTATGCCACCATGTTCGTTGCCCGTCCAGTTCCTGAAGGCACCGTTACGATTCCGCAGCCCGAGACGTATAATTACGCGGAGTCGTTCCATTGGCCGGAAAGCGGGAAATACCAATATCCTCGGAGCAAGCTCCCAGAAGACGTAGCCGGAGGCGTACAAGCGGATAGTTGGCTTGTTTCTCCGAGCGGATTGACGTTTGAAGCGGGAAGTACAACCGGCTATTATCGGATGAATGCCCAGGAAGCCCCATTCATGCTGAGATTGTCGCTCTATACCGGTGATAAACTGCTGCAGGATATTGCTCATAATGCGGTTATTGGACGATATTCCAGCTATCCGGGTTATTACTATAAGGGCTTTGCCGTCAGCCAACTTGAACCGGATTTTCCTCTGGAAGGACCAAGTGGGGCTACATCCATCTATTATCACCATATTCCGGGGCAGCTCGGGCAAACGATGGATTATTTGATCAGTGAACAATCCTTGAAATCGAATGGGAGCATTACCTTTCCTTCCGTATTCGAAACGAATTTTTTATGGTTTAAATATCACCTTTATGGCAATAAACCAGGTCATTTCTACGGCAATTCCGACGTTTGGCTCTGGATGCCCAAGGGGATTATCCAGACGAACGATCCTCAATTAAACTGGATAACGGGAGAGAGCGGGGATAAATTTTACATCGGGCTAAGCAATTCATCGTCCGAGGAAGTTCAGACTTCGATTGAATTGAATGCGCAAATCATTGGGTTCAACCCGGCACAGGATTATACCGTAACCATCATCCGCGATAATGGCACACCAGAGCAAGCGGTTATGCGCGGCGGAAGCATACAAGCTACGGTATCGAGCAAGGGAATAACCGCTATCATCGTAGAGGGACTTAATATTGACGTGCCGCTGCATCAGGTAAGAACGGCCGATTCATCGGATGCAAGCTATTTCTTCGATATCCATAGTCCAATCGATGCGGTTAAAGGCATGCTGATCGTAAAGCCTGACGAAACGGTTTATGATGCTTATGTGCAAGCAAAAACGACCAAACCGGCGACCATCCATTATTCCTTGGATGGTGGGGCTACGTATACGACCATCCCGGATACGATCTATCCGATGGAATGGTCGATTCGGGTGAACGATTTATCCGAAACCTTCACTTATTACGTGGAATCGGAGGGGAAACAGACCCGCAAGCGGACACTCTATCTGCCTGATCAGGTAACGGAAACTCCGGTCCAACCCGATTGGCAGGATGGTTCGTCTATCATTGTGGATAATACGGAGGCGGAGACAGAAGGAGCCTGGATAAGAGATACGACGGCTAACGATTATTACTATGATAATTATGTGTATGCCAAATCGACGGCCGGCACAGCTACAAGCAAAATCGTGTGGCGGCCGGAGCTGCCGGAAAGCGTGACTTACAGTGTGTATTACAAGCTTCCGCAAATAACCGCTGCGAGTGAAAATTGGGCAACGAATGCCTCATTTGCCGTTTATTATAGGGGGGGCTCCGAAACGGTTACCGTTGATGAGACAACGGCGAATGGCACTTGGGTGCACCTAGGCGATTATCCTTTTGCTGCAGGTGATAGCGGGTATGTGGAGCTAACCAATAAGGCCAACAAGTCGCGGGTAGTTGCCGATGCAATCATGTGGGTGGACCCGAACAGGATGCCGCAATTGGAGTCTGCGGTGATTCTGTCCGATCGGAACGAGCTCCAGATGACTCAAACCGCACAACTGAGCGTAACGGGCTATTTGGATAACGGTCTGATCGGTGATCTGACACAGGCCAGTGTGGAGTATTTCGTTGATCGTACGGATCTGGCCGAAGTGGACAGCAGCGGTAGCTTGACCCTACTGCATCTCGATGGGGAAACGGATCACATTGAGGTATGGGCCACGGTCACGATTGACGGAGCAACCTTAACAACACCGCCTTTGGCCATAACGATCAAGGACCTAACCGTTATCGTCGACAGTACAAATACAACGGGGCTATACACGACCGAAGGGTCTTGGAGCCAAAGCAATTTAGCCGGATACAAAATTGGGGTGAAGTCCCGCTATTCTACCGTTCAAGGATCATCAGCCACGTGGAAAGGCCAGTTCCCAGAGGGGACATATACGGTCTCCATCTACAAGCTTGTCCATACAACGGCAAACGATAATCATGTGAAAGTGGAAGTGAAGCATCAGTCGGGTACCGAGGTCAGCTATATCGATGCAACAGTCGGTTCATCGGGATGGCTTAATCTAGGAACGTTCGACTTTACGGGAGACGGGAGCGAGTATGTTCGCTTAACCAGAGTTACTCCTACAACGGTTGACCCGCCAACGCTTCCTGCCGATATGATCTATACGAGGGTTGATGCTGTCAAGTTCGAAAGGCATTCCGTTAGTCCCGAGCTGCTTGCGAATGAGGCTCCAGTTAACGAATAAAAGCGGTGTTGCGTCAGGCTTACATGGCAAAATAACCTTAAAAGCCGAGTGGATGGGAACGATCCGCTCGGCTTTTTCCTTGCTGCACGAAGGTTATCCTGTGCAACTATTAGTAAGCAACATAAACCTGAATATCTTGATCATAATTGCCGAACTGCTTTCCGAACATACTGAGGCCGCCGCTGTGCGCCGCCGTTTCCGGCGCGCTAATGCGGAACCGGATATCTTCGCCGATGCTTAGGCTGAGATCGTTTACCGCAGTGTCGGACATGCGGATGCCGTCGATAAAGGCACCTTCCGAGTCGACGGTGATTTGCTTAAGCAGCCCATGCTGGGTCCCGAGATCCCACCATTCTGGCGTATAGACGCCTCTTACGGCTCCAAAGTCGCCTGGGCATGTCCAGGTGCCGAGACATCTGTCGTTGATGTAAAAGGAAAGATCAGAGGGCCAATTTTCGTTGTAATGAGGAGCTTCCGAGCAGATTTCAAGCGAGATGGACAAGCTTCTAACGGTTTGTTTGCCAACTAAGTAATTAGGAATGCGGTATTCAATAAAGCCGCTGCCAAACCAGAGATGGCTTGCCTTCACATGCTCGGGGTCAGAGAAATAACGGGGATCGTCGACCATGCCGATAATTTTGGTGCTTGACGCAAGTCCGCAGGTTGGCTTGACCTCGTAATTCGAATACTGCCCAATCGGAATCGAAACGGCGTAGCGGTTTTGATCGGGCTTCTCTTTTACGCGAAATTGCAGTGTCGCCGAATCCAGCGTGAGATGGCAAATTTTTTGCCTGCCTCTAGTGCTTGGCACGCTTTCCGTCGTAACGATCGCTGCTTCTTCAAGCTTTTGAATATGCTTGGTGACGATCGCCGATGATATGCCGAGCGCCTCTGCCAGATCCTTGATGTTCATTGGTTTATGATTTAATAGTTCGATCATCTTGATTCTTGTTTCTGATGCGAAGCATTCAAGAAATTTGAGATTGCGGCTGTTTACCTCAATGTTCATGCGACTCAAGTCCTCATTCCGTTTGGTTTCTTTTAGTATATAACCCAAAAGTTAATGATACAATGTTTAGGTTCACTATAGTTGCAGCAAACATGCTGTATAGGCTGCTTTACAACAAAAAGATGCCCCGCTCAGTCGATATGACTTTGCGGGGCATCTTTGGCTGCCAATTCATATTAGTAAAGTGAAATTGTTAATGTATCACGCTCAAAATAGGAATGAAGCGTTGCTTCGCTGCCAACAATCTCTACGCTAATTAAAGATTTAAGACAGGTTTTCAAGGCGTTTTTGCCAGTGGTCAGTTTGCGATTAAGAACGGTAGACAGTTTTTCAATGGCTTGTTTATTCGTATCGGTTAAGTAGACGGGTATCGTTTTATTTTGGAACATCAGCATCGTTTTCATGGTATGGTCCTCCATCCCGTTAAGGATTTTTTTATAGTGTAAAGTATTTTTTTTATAGTGTAACTGACAATTATTAAATAATTCTTAAAATTCGGTGAGAATTTGGTTACAAAGCTGTAACTTTTGGCAAAAAAGCGTGCTGCGCCTACATTTTAACTTGTTATCCCCGGCGTTCTGACACGTCCAACTGTTTTTTTCGGAACTGGGAAGGTGTACATTTCATCATTTTGCGAAATACTTTAACGAAGTAACTGATGTGATCGAAACCGACATCTAGCGCCACCGCTGATATTTTGAGCTCGGGCCTCAGCAGCAGCTCGGTTGCTTGCCTGATCCTGTACGCGTTTAAGTATTCAATAGGCGTCTGTCTTGTCATCGTCTTAAAGAAGCGGCAAAATTGTCCTTCGCTCATGGGAATCTGGTCGGCGATTTCAGAGATGCGAACCGGACGATGGAAATTTTGCTGCATATAGACAATAGCTTTCTTCAGCCTGTCGATTTTGGTCGTGTCGGCCATGCTTGCCTCTGTGCGGTTGCAGAAGCAGCCTTGCTCCGCGATTTCTTGGAGCATCAGATACAAACGGCCCTTAACGGCAAGCTCAAGGCCGAGGGGTTGGCTCTCATAAGCTTTCATGATGCATTGCAAATGCTGGAGCAGGGCATGTCCCCATTCAGTGTCTGGTGTAATATGCCTTGGAAACGTACGTTTCTTATCCTGCAGGGGGGAGATAAAACGCTCCTGCGCAGCATCATAACTAGCACTTGCGAGCATATGGGTATCAAACACGATGGCGCAAAAAGAGCAGGCATCGTCTCCAAGGGCATGGCCCGCGTGGATATCGCCGCCGTCGATAAACACCGCCTCGCCCGCTCGTACGGGAAAATAATCGGTATCTACCTGAAATAGCACTTCGCCTTCAAGCACGTAAAAAAATTCAGCTTCTGCATGCCAGTGGCAATCCAGTACAGGTATGCCAGCCTCGGGATGCTCAATCCAATAAGCGGCAAGCGGGAACATATTGTCGCCATGCAAGCGGTCTTCCTTCAATGAATGACGAGTGGTTTGATCCATTTGTTACAGCCTCCTGCGCAGATATCGTTAGGTTTGGCTTTCATCAGAGGCAGATCGTCAAAATAGTGCTATAGATGAGCAGTATTCTGTTAGATTAGTACGATTAATTATCAGTATAATGCAATTATGAAGGATTGCAAATAAAACAAAACAGGAAGGTTGGTTCAGTCCATGAAATTTACAGACGGCAACTGGCTCATTCGTGATGAATACACAGTATTAGGAGCGGTACAGGTTCATGATTTTGAACAAAGAGACGGCAAGCTGACGGCATACGCTTCGCCGCAGCCGATCGTTACCCGGTCAAATATGCTAGATACGATGCTGCTGACGGTTCATTTCCATTCTCCATTGCCAGGCATTATTGGCGTTAAACTTGTACATCACGCAGGAGTTGCGGAACGAGGACCGGCATTCGAGCTGTCCAAGGCGACAGGCGACCACGTTATTATAGAAGAAACAGAAAACGAAGCGGTGCTTACCAGCGGGAATTTGAGCGTCCATATTCGCAAAGGCCCGGTTTGGGCGGTTGATTTCTTCCGCGGCGGCGAACGCATTACAGGCAGCACGCAGAAATCGATGGCTTACATTAAAGAAGACAACGGGAATACCTTTATGCGCGAGGAGCTGGATGTTGGCGTTGGCGAATGGGTATATGGTCTAGGCGAACGCTTTACGCCATTTGTAAGAAACGGACAAGTCGTAGACCTATGGAACAAAGATGGCGGCACTAGCTCCGAGCAAGCCTACAAAAACATCCCATTCTACATTACAAACAAAGGATATGGCGTATTCGTTAATCATCCTGAGCTTGTTTCGTTCGAAATTGCATCGGAAAAAGTTAAAAAAGCACAATTCAGCGTGGCTGGCGAATCGCTTGAATATTTCATCATCGACGGCCCAAGCATGAAGGAAGTTCTTAACCGCTACACGGATTTGACGGGCAAGCCATCCTTGCCGCCGGCTTGGACATTCGGATTGTGGCTGACGACATCCTTTACAACGAACTATGATGAAGAAACTGTTAACTCTTTCGTTGACGGAATGGCTGAGCGCGACCTGCCGCTGCACGTCTTCCACTTCGACTGCTTCTGGATGCGCGAATTCCACTGGACGGACTTCAAATGGGATGAGCGTGTGTTTCCGGATCCGGTTGGCATGCTGACTCGATTGAAAGAAAAAGGGCTGAAAATTTGCGTTTGGATCAATCCTTACATCGCGCAGCGTTCGCGCTTGTTCGAAGAAGGAAAACAAAACGGTTATTTGGTCAAAAAACCAAACGGAGATGTATGGCAATGGGATCTATGGCAGCCAGGCATGGCTCTTGTTGACTTCACCAATCCGGCTGCGTGCGAATGGTACGCGAGTTACTTGCGTGAGCTTGTAGACATGGGCGTAGACAGCTTCAAAACAGATTTCGGCGAGCGTATCCCAACTGATGTTGCTTATTTTGACGGCTCTGATCCGATGAAAATGCACAATTACTACACGCAGCTCTACAATAAAGTTGTATTTGAAGTGCTTGAAGAGAAGCTTGGCAAAAACGAGGCAGCTTTGTTCGCGCGTTCAGCTACGGCTGGCGGCCAAAAGTTCCCTGTACACTGGGGCGGAGATTGCTACGCGGATTATGAATCAATGGCAGAGAGTCTGCGCGGAGGCTTGTCGCTCGGCATTTCCGGCTTCGGTTTCTGGAGCCATGATATCGGCGGTTTCGAAAATACGGCACCTGAGCATGTATTCAAGCGCTGGCTTGCCTTCGGCTTGCTATCGAGCCATAGCCGTCTGCATGGCAGCAAATCGTACCGGGTGCCTTGGGCTTACGATACAGAAGCGGTAGATGTGACGCGTTTCTTCACGAAGCTGAAATGCCGCATTATGCCTTACCTGTTCAATACAGCCGTTCAGGCAACTGAATTTGGTTTGCCTTCCATGCGTGCGATGGTGCTAGAATTCCCTGAAGATCCGACTAGTGAAATTTTGGACCGCCAATATATGCTGGGCGATTCCTTGCTGGTAGCTCCTATATTCAATGAGCAAGGAAATGTTACGTATTACTTGCCAGCCGGCAAATGGACGCACTTACTGACGGGTGAGGTGGTAGAAGGCGGATCATGGCGCAAGGAGAAATATGATTTTTTCAGCCTGCCTTTGTTTGTTCGTCCGAATTCGATTATCGCACTGGGTGCTAATGACGTCCGTCCAGACTACGATTACGCGGACGGTGTATTGCTTGAGCTTCATAACCTGGAGGATGGCAAAACTGCAGAAACTCTTGTGCGTGACGTTAAAGGCTCGACGGAGCTTACGGTATCCGCAAGCCGAGATGGTAATGCTATTTCTGTGAAGGTTGATGGAAGCAGCAAACCATTTTCCTTTGGCATCAAAGGGCATGGCGACATCGTTTCCGTAAATGGCGTACAGGCTGAAGTAACCGGCAATGTGATCAAGCTTTCACCAAGCTCAAAATCATTGGCGTTCACGATTCATCTCTAAATGACAGGATAGAGCAGCTCTGCCGAGGCCGTAGGATGGCTTTCGCAGGGCTGCTCTTGTATTCTAAGCGAAATAAACAAGCTTTGACCAAAATCGCATAAGAAAAGGATAATAAAACAGCTGTTTTTAATAGATGACTGTCGATATAATGAAAGGCGTAAAGCAAAATCCAATACACTAAAATCAAAAATATAAGGGAGTGCAGCTCACATGACACGAATGAACGTAGGTTTGCAGTTGTACACAGTACGCGACGCAACAGCTCAGGACTTCGAAGGCACGCTTCGCAAGGTTGCTGCAATGGGTTATGAAGGCGTTGAATTTGCAGGATATGGCGATATCAAAGCGGAAGCAATGCGCGACTTGCTGCAAGAGCTGAACCTGAAAGCAATCGGAAGCCACATTGGTTTGCATCTCCTTGAGAGCCAGCTTGACGAAGAAATTGCATACCTTCAAACGATCGGTGCGAAATATGCGATTTGTCCATGGTTGCCTGCTGACGCGCGCGATACGGATGCATGGCGCGGACATCTCGTGAAATTCGAAGAGTATGGAAAGCGTTTCCGTGAAGTAGGCATTACTTTTGCTTACCATAACCATGAGTTTGAATTCGAAGTGGAAATCGATGGCCAAATCGTATTTGATGCGATGTACGAGCGTATTGATGCGCAGTATTTACAGGTTGAAATGGATATCGGTTGGGTGCAGTATTCGGGAGTAGATCCGCTTGCCTATATCGCGAAATATGCTGGCCGTTTGCCGCTTCTTCACTTGAAGGATTTCCGTGCAGGCGTAAAAGGCGAGCAAATCGATACGGTCGAGCTTGGTCGTGGTGATTTGCCGCTGCTGGATATTATCGATGCGGCTTCGAAAGCTTCTGTAGAGTGGCTCATCGTAGAGCAGGACACTTGCGCGAACCCGCCGCTTGAGGCTGTAGCTGAAAGCATGGAATGGATGAAAAGCAATTTTTTGAGCAAATAATTATAAAATAAAAATATTCTAACTTAGAACAGGTAGGGGAATAATAACATGTCTAAAGTACGCGTTGCAGTGATTGGCTGCGGATCTATCTCGAAATACCGTCACATCCCAGAGTATGCAGCCCATGAAAATGTAGAGTTTGTTGCCTTTGTTGACCCGATCATCGAGCGTGCAGAGCATTATGCTAACGAGCATGGCGGCAAAGCTTTTGCTGATTTCGAAACGATGCTGGCAGAAATAAAGCCGGATGCGGTTAGCGTATGTACGCCAAATGCATTGCATGCGCCTATGTCCATTGCTGCAGCCAATGCTGGAGCTCACGTGCTGGTTGAGAAACCAATGGCCGTAACAGACGAAGAAGCGGAAGCCATGATTGAAGCCGCTAAGAAAAACAACGTACATTTGATGGTTGGCCACAACCAACGCTTCATGCCTCCACATGTGAAGGCGAAGCAAGTCCTGCAATCAGGCATTCTTGGTAAAGTATTAACATTCCGCACGTCCTTTGGCCACCCAGGACCAGACGGCTGGAGCATTGACGGTGCAGAGAGCTGGTTCTTCCGCAAGAAAGAAGCGATTATGGGCGCAATGGGCGATTTGGGTGTCCATAAATCCGATTTGATTCGTTGGATGCTCGATGATGAGGTTTCCGAAGTTGCCGGTTTTGTAGGCACGCTGGATAAAGATACGGACGTAGACGATAATGCTTCCTGCTTGCTTCGCATGAAGAGCGGCGCAATCGGCACGCTTGTTGCAAGCTGGACTTACTATAAAGGTGAAGACAACAGCACGATTCTTTGGTGCGAGAACGGCGTAATGAAGATCGGTACGCATCATGACGATCAAGTGATCGTTGAGCTTCGCAACGGTACGATTGAGAAACATAAAGTAGGCGCGATTTCCACGAATGACAAGCAAGAATCAAGCGGCGTTGTCAATGCTTTCCTTGAAAGCATTCTAACGAACACTACGCCTGCGGTAAGCGGTGAAGACGGCCGTGCTTCCTTGAAAGTGATCTTGTGCGCTTTCGAATCGCAAGCGACAGGCAAGTTCATTTCGGTTAACTAATAAACCCAAATACCTCCGGTTGTCGAGCTTGTCTCGTCCGATCGGAGGTATTCTTTTTTAAACACTATCTTGCATTGTAGAATAGCATGTGGTAAATTGTAAAAAACAGCAAATCACGATGCCCCGCTATACTATAATGGTGAATAGTGAACTATGCTTTATATCGCAGGATGCGAGCCGCATAGGTTTCACTTCATTACTGGAGGACAAGGAATGAACATCCAATTTAAAAAGGGCGTACTTGAAATATGCGTGCTTGTGCTAGCAACACGAGGTGACCGTTACGGCTATGAGCTGGCAGTGAAAATTTCTGAAAAATTTGAAGTAGCCGTTGGCAGCGTTTATCCGCTGCTGAGCAGATTGACGCAGGATGGCTATTTCTCGACTTATTTGAAGGAATCGACAGAAGGCCCTCCGCGTAAATATTATCATTTGACGCCGGATGGCTGGAATCATATGAGAAACTTAATTGCGGAATGGGAAAATTTTACCCAGGCCGTAAATGAAATTGTAGAGGAAGGACTAAAGCCATGACGACAAGAGATCGGTATATGCTGGAGCTGGAAGGCATGCTTAAGGTAATCCCAGAAGCGCAGCGCAAGGAATGGTTATACGATTATTACATCCACTTTCAGCTTGCCGTTGAGAACGGACAAAGCGAAGAGGATGCTGCTCGGGAGCTAGGCGACCCCAAAATCATCGCTAATGAGCTTCTGTTAGGTTACCGGGTTAACCAGGCCGAATCGAATAGCAGCTTTGGCAAGCTTTCTAAAGCCGTCTTTTCGACGGTGAGCCTCGGATTATTTAATGTCATCTTCATACTGGGCCCTTATCTAGCCTTGGCTGCTGTTCTGCTTGCGCTCTGGGTCTCTGCTGTCGCTATGGGGATTGCGAGCGTAGGAGTTATTGTGGAAAGCTGGTTGAATGATACCTTTACGATTCCTCAGGCTCTAACCATCGGATTAATTATCAGTGCCTTGACGATCCTGCTGGTGATCGGTTTGAAGGCCCTTACGGGTGCCTTCTACAAAATGACTTTAAAATATTTGAAATTCAACACCAGAATCATCAGGGGGAATAATAAATGAAAAAGCTTGCTGCTCTTGCTCTTATATTGCTTGGCATCGGAGTGATTTGTGCCTTCTTTGTATTTGATAAAAATGATTTCGTTAAATTGAAAGGCGATCCTTATTTACAGGAAAAATCGATCGATGCGACCGCTATAAAGTCCATCTATACGGAAACGGACACCTTTGACCTAACGTATGTACAGGGTACCTCTAATGAAGTAAAGCTGCGCCTGGAGGGCAACGTTTCGAAAAAACTGATGGATAAAATCATATTTACCGCGGAAACGAAAGGTGATTCCCTTTATATAAAAAGCAATACGAAAAATCAGTTTTTTTCGTTTGGCATATCCATCGTAAACTTGCATATGACCATCGAGCTGCCAGAGAAGCTGTGGGACAACTTTCAGGCTGAAACCGACACCGGGAAAATTAACATCAATAAGCTGAATGCAGCTAACTTAGAGCTTGAGACAGATACCGGAAACATTGCGATCGGTCAATTGGAAGCCAAGAAGCTCTCGCTGAAATCCGACACGGGTGACCTGAAAGTATCTAATTATACGGTTTCTGATATTCAATTCGAAACCAATACAGGCAACGTGAAGCTCGAAGACGGAACAGGAACGCTTCAGGGAGAGACGGATACTGGCAATGTGCGCGTAGAAGCAGCAGAGCTGAAAAATGATATAGCGATTAGCACGGATACTGGAAATATTACGATCAACGTTGATAAACAGCCGACATCGGCAACCATTTTAATTAATAAGGAGATCGGGAAAACTCAAATTGAGTGGGAGGGATTGTCGGAGAGCAGTGACTCGAAAAGTAATGTAAAACGAGTGATTGGCGGCGGAGACCTTCAGATCGAATTGGAGTCGGATACCGGAAACATAAAGCTAGGTAAACGATAAGTTAGACAATTATAAGTTTATTCAGGTTAAAGAAGCGGGCTGTGGGAAATTCCATAGCCTGCTTTTTTGTGTATCTGCCGTTTCGGCACTCAGCACGCAGCATATGCTATAAGAGAGGTTTTCCCGAAAGGAAGCGATGCAAAATGGCTGTTGAACGCAAAAACTTCCGTAGATTCACCTATGCGGAATATATGGATTATCTGAAGCCCTACCTGACAAAGGTCAAGTTCTCGCAGGTTCATGTGCACGGGACCTGGAAACCGACGATTGCGGATTACCGCAAAGCAACCGATAAGATTAAGATCATCCAAGCGATGTGGAGGTTTCATGCCATTACGCAAAATTGGGGAGATATCGCCCAGCACGCGACCATTGATCCGGACGGATACATTTGGGAAGGCCGATCTCTGCTTCAAGCTCCTGCTTCGGCAGTAGGCTACAACGATTCGGATGATGACCGGATTCATCCGTTTATGTTCGAGATGATCGGAAATTTTGATGTGGGGGCGGAGAAGCTTGAAGGAACTCAGCTGGCTACGGCCGTTAAGCTGACAAGCAGCATTGCTGCGCTGTGGAAGCTTCCTGAGAGCCAGATCAAGTTCCATCGCGAAATGAATCCAGGCAAAACTTGTCCGGGAAGCAGCGTAAGTAAACCGGCCTTTCTAGAGCTTGTTCGCGATTGGAGGGAGGTCGAGATGAATCCAAACGACGCCAATAAAATTATAGCTAAATGGCTGTCTCCTGCATGGTTCGCGGCGGCTACAAAAGCTGAGCGTGATGAGATTCACCGCTTGGCGAATGAGCTGCGAAAAGCCAGTGGTCAACTCTAATATTCGTCCAAAATCGTTGATGAGCATATTCTCACAATGCAGTAGCAGTGCTGTTTTGCTAGCTGTTTTCAGTAGGTTACCAGTTTTTGTGTCATGAAACGGCCAAAACCCCATGGTAAGATAAGTGGCGTCAGGAAGAACAACACGCTAACAAAACGAATGCGCTGCTAGAATCATCATCAGTCGTCAGTCGCTTTGTATAAAAAAACTTATCTTATTAGGAGGAATTATTCATGAAGATGCAACCAATACGTGTAGGTGTCGCCAGCCTAATCGCAGCAACAGTAATCGGTACAGGGTTTACGGCTCCAACGGCAGGTGCAGCACCGGCTGTGAAAACCTACTCCAACATCCAAGCCTTTACACTTAGCCAAGATACAATCCAACAGATTGCAGATCGTTATGGCATAGATCTTAGTAAGCTGCTAAACGGCGGAACTATTCAATTTCCATCAACAGGCGGCAACACAGGCACAACGAACCCGAGCACAGGAACAGGCTCTGGTACAGTAACGAAACCAAGCACGGGTACAGGCTCTGGTACAGTAACGAAACCAAGCACGGGTACAGGCTCCGGTACAGTAACGAAACCAAGCACAGGTACTGGTACTACGACAAAGCCTAGTACTGGAGGCAGCACAGGCAATGGATCTACAACAGGCAACACAGGCTCTGGCAGCACGGATACCGGGTCTATGAGCGAGTATCAATCCCAAGTGGTTACACTTGTGAATCAAGAGCGTGCGAAAGCAGGTCTAGCGGCTTTGAAGACGGATGCGCTGCTGACTAAAGTAGCTACAGCAAAAGCGAAAGACATGGACGATAACAACTATTTCAGTCATACTTCACCAACATACGGCTCTCCATTTGATATGATGCGCTCATTCGGCGTCACTTATTCCTATGCAGGTGAGAACATAGCTTCGGGTCAACGTACGCCACAAGAAGTAATGACAGCATGGATGAACAGCGCAGGTCACCGTGCAAACATTCTTAGCCAAAACTTTACTAAAATCGGCGTTGGTTATGTAAACGGCGAGTGGGTTCAAGAATTTACAGGCTAGTTTACCGACTCTCATTGGATGAAGCTCGAACGTTAAGGGCGCATGTCGCCCTTAACCATTTTTTTTGACAAAAACGCTGCCGAAGTTGTGAAACTTCGGAATAGCATAGGAGGATTTACCTTAATGTTTAAAAAACGTAATGTAGCTGCAGCAGTTATCGGATTATCCGTCATGATGGCAGCAGGAACGGTCAGTGCGGCTTCCCAAACACATACAACGAAAGACAATGATACATTCTGGAATTTATCCAAACAATATAATTTGCCTTTGGACACGCTAATGAAAGCTAATCCAAAGATTGATCCACTTAACTTGTATAAAGGCCTGAAGCTTACGATTCCAACTGCTGCAGCTGATGCTTCTGCTGTACAAAAAACGGTTACGGCAAAAACAGCTGAAGCGGATGACTCCAAAACGGTTACTGCCATGAATGGTAAAGAATACGCTTACTCCAAAGCACTTATCGTACAAGCTACGGCATATACCTCTGCCGCTTCAGAGAACGGCAAGTGGGGAGCGGTTGACTATTTTGGGGACAAGCTTAAAGTAGGAACAATTGCAGTTGATCCCAAAATGATTCCTTTAGGAACTAAGCTTTATGTTACCGGCTATGACTATAACGGATTGCCTCAAGGCGGTATGGTTGCTACGGCAACCGATATCGGCGGATCGATCAAAGGCAACCGTATTGATATATTTGTACCAGGCGTATCCAGCCAAGCGATGTCGTTCGGCATTCAAAATGTAAAAGTATTCGTTCTGGAATAGGCTTGTATTAAAAAAACGTTAATTCGCGCAAAGCAGCGAGTTAACGTTTTTTTGTGTAGGCTGCTTACCGCGCGGCTGACTGGCCAACTAGCTCAGGCAGGGTGACAAGCTCATACCCTTTGCTTTTAAGCAAGTAAATAAGCTTTGGCAAAGCGTTTAGCGTGCCGGATAGATTTTGGCCGTTTCCACCACCGGCATGCTGAAGGACGATAGAGCCAGGCTGCAGCGTTTTTTTTATGTTTTTCAGAACAGCTGCACTGCTAGGGTTGTTTTTCCAATCCACGGAGTCGACATCCCAATTGACGATGGTATAACCAGCCTGCTCGCTCCATCTGATTTGCTGCGGCAGCATTTCGCCATAGGGCGGCCGGATAAAATGAGGAGAGTAACCAATGATATTTTTGATAATGGTATCGGTTTTCCCAATTTGTTTTTTATAATTGGTTAAGGTTAATGTCGACAAAACCGCGTGATTGTAAGAGTGGTTGCCGATCACATGCCCTTCATTATGTATTCGCTTTACCATTGCCGGATATTTGGCGGCACGTGTTCCAACAACAAAAAAAGTAGCACAAACGTGATGTTCGGCAAGCACATCTAAGATGGCAGGCGTATATTTGGAGTCGGGAGCATCATCGAATGTTAGAGCGACTCTTCTGGCATGGCGAGGTCCATTCAGGAGGAAAGCATTTGGAAATTGCTTGTGCAGCTTTACCCATGACATATCGGCTGCTCTTTGTTTTTTCGCTTCTGCTGCGGGTTTAATCTGCCGTTGCATATGCGTGTCGGAAGATGCCGCAGCGGAATCTGCGTGCACATTAAGCAGTAAACAACCTAATAAAGCGGTGGTCATCATCGGAAGCCATTTTTTTCGTGTTGCATTCCACATACCACATCCATCCTTATCCTTCATAATAAAATTTCTGTGCCGCTATTTTAACCAAACGGCGCCTAATCATGCGCTTTACATTGAAAAAGGACGAGCTTAAGATAATGAAAGAACAATATTTTCTTATTTCCATTCAAAGGAGAGCATAAGATGAAGCTGCTGCAATATAAGGAAAAGAATCAAGTGAAATTGGGCATCAAAACGGAACAGGGTATTATTAATGTTGAAGCAGCCTCACTGGCTACAGGCTTGCCTGTCCCAGCAACGATGGAAGGTTTAATTGAAGGCGGGACTGAGGCGTTGGCTCAACTAGGCTTGATTGTGAGAGCTGTTAGCGCTATGCATGGTCATACATGCGTGATGGAGGAGAGAACAATTTCCTTTGCTCCTGTCGTCTCCACTCCGCAGAAAATCATTTGCGTAGGTCTCAATTACCGCAAGCATGCAGAGGAAACGAAGGCGGATATTCCAACGTCGCCAATCTTATTCAATAAATTTGCGAATGCGCTTACCGGACACGGTCATGCTGTGAAGCTTCCAACTAAGAGTAACGAGGTCGATTATGAAGCGGAGCTTACGATTGTCATAGGCAAAACGGCTAAGGACGTCGAGGAGTCGGACGCGCTAGACTATGTCTTCGGATACAGCTGTGCTAATGATTTATCTGCACGAAACCTGCAGCGTCGCACCTCGCAGTGGATGCTTGGCAAAAGCTGCGACGGCTTCGCGCCTATCGGACCTTATATCGTAACTGCTGATGAAGTGATCGATCCAGATGCTCTAACGATCGCTTGCACTGTTAACGGTATCCGTAAACAGCATTCCAACACAGCGGATATGATATTCTCGTGTCGGGCCATTATCAGCTATATCTCGAAGCACATGACTCTAGTGCCAGGCGATATCATTATGACCGGAACGCCAGAAGGCGTAGTAATCGGGTATCCAAGAGATGAGCGCGTCTATTTGAAAGCAGGCGATGTGGTCACTGTAGAGATTGAGCAGCTTGGCGAGCTGACGATCACCATGGTTGACTCTCATTGATAATCATTGTCGGCCAATGTATAATTAATACAATTGTTATTCATTGTACAGGGGAAGAAATGAGGGGACGTGCGAGGTGCTGAATGAATCCATGCTGGAAAAGCTGGAAAATGATTTTGATCTAACGGTCAAAAAGCAAGAGAGTCCTGTGTTTAGCTGTCCAGCTGCTGAATTGACCGATGAGATCAAAATAAAGCAGTTATTAGAACTTTACACGCCTCTTGTCAAAGGGACGGATCCATCCGTTGGAGAGGTATATATGACCGGCTGGTTTAGAGGGCCTATCCTTGGACTTCTTTATATGTTATCTGCATGGAATAAAACAGCTGATCTCTCATTGGATAATCTAACGGTTCAAATGTATAAAGCATCTTATAATGGCCATGAATATTATGCAACTAACTTTCTGCTGAATCGTTTGGAGCTTCATGCTGGACCTGACGACCCACTAGAGCAGACCGCCTGGGCGGAAGAGAAGCTCGGCAGCTTTATCTCGCAGACGTTGCGACCGGTTTTTGAGACGATTGCGAAAGTAGGCACTTTGCAAGTGGGCATGCTGTGGAGCCAGATCCCCACCTCGCTTGAGTACGGGTATGAGAGGTTGATGGAATCCGATGAATGTGAGTCGGTTAAGGAGCAGGCGACGAGAAACTACGGTATTGTGAAGGCAATGGACGGTGCTGTATTTGGCAGAAGCAAAAATCCGTTTAACATCAAAATCCGTATGACTGAGTCACTGGCATCCCCTGATAAGCAGGTGCGGATGAAAGCAGCTTGCTGCCTGTACTATTTGGTTGACGGCGGCTACTACTGCTATACTTGCCCACGGTTGAAAGAAGCTGAGCGTGACAAAAGGCGCGCAGAATACAGAGCAGAGCAGCAAGCTAAATAAGGGGATAACGACAAAAAGACCACCTCTTTTCGCATTATTTCTGCGTGAGAGCGTGGTCTTTTTTTATTGTTATAGATTATTTCATTTTGAAAACGCTAATGGTTCTGAGCAATTGTGCGGCCATTGTGCGCATCCGCTCCGTCTCCTCTACAACGGCCTGAACGGAAGCGATCTGTTCGTTCATGGACGCTGACACCTGTTCGGTACCCGCAGCTGATTGCTGTGTAATGGCGGATATATTTTGTATAGCGCCAGAAATTTTACGCGCGCTCTCAAGCATAACATCGCTCTCCTGAGAGAAAACAAAGATTTTGTCCGTAATAAATTGTACGCTTTGGACGATTTCCGAGAATACCATCTCTGATTCTTTAATATGCTCCGTCTGCAGCTTTACAACCTCTTCGTTGGTTTTCATGTTGGTAATGGTTTGTTTGATGCCTTCATCGATGCTTTTAACCAAATTAAACACTTCTTTGGTCGACGCGCTGGATTCCTCTGCTAGCTTACGGACTTCCTGAGCGACTACTGCGAAGCCGCGGCCATGCTCGCCAGCCCTAGCTGCTTCAATAGAGGCGTTCAGTGACAGAAGGTTCGTCTGTTCAGCAATATCTGAAATCGTTGTCGTAATTGCGCTTATGCCTTTCGCTTTGCGGGCAAGCTCCTCGATCGTTGCAGAAACCTTCTCCGTTGCCTCTACGTTGCGGCGCATGCCGTCTGCTTGGACGTCTAGTGCTTTCATGCCTTTGTCTACGAGCTGTAGAGTCTGCTCCGAACGCGTATTCATCTCTTTGGTGGAGGTAGCGTAGTCAGATACTTTCTCTTCGATCTCGGTAATGGATTCGCTCATGTCCGAGACATCTTCAGAAATTTCATTTGCACCCGTCGCAAGCTCATTGGCGCTCGCAGCTACCTGCTGCATGGCTATTTGAATATTATTGTTTTTGTCAAAAATGCTGTGACTGGTATCCGATACATGACGGATGATGCTGCTTGTCTCCGTTAGGATATCGCGAAGCTTATCGATCATGCTGTTAAAGGAATGTCCGAGCTCGCCTAGCGCGGATGATGAGCTTGTATCAATTTTTTGCGTGAAATCACCTTTGGAAATCCGAAGCGCCGTTCCTTTAATTTCATCAAAGGAGTTGTTGATGGATCTCTCAATGAATGAAACAAACGGGAGAGTAAGGATGGCCATAATGATTGTAACAACAATACCAGCAATGAGCGAGCCACCTGATACGGATAAAATGAAAAGCATAATGAGGGCAAACACCGCTAAATTAAGATAAGAAGTGATCAGCAGCTTATTGCGCACGGAAAGCGAATAGTACCATTGGATCATTATGTAAGCGCTCCTTTTATTAGAATATCCATATTATAGCACCCGTCGCGAAATTGGTCTATAATTGTCGTTTCATAAAAAATAAATATAAATGACGGACCGCAAGCGGCTTTTCGGAAAATACTAAACCGTTTTTCGGTGTAACACTAATTAGAAAATGATACCATTACCGTTAAGAGATTATATATTGTTTATATACTGTAATTAGAATATTGTAATCTAATCTATCTTTAAACCTACGTCAAAAGTCGTGATTTCGAAGACGGGGATTTAGATTATAAATACGGTTGTTGAAACATACGACAAAAGATTCAATTTTAGCTTAATAGAATCTAAGTCTCTATTTAATTATGTAAAAGTAAGTAAATTAATAAAATTTTTGTGTCGAATTATAATAAATTTTTAAAAATGTTATTAAATTATTTGTTGAAAATGATAGAAATGAACTATATAATATGCGTTGAGGGATAATTGGAAACTCATATCCAAAAAATCATAAAGGAGGATAATTAGTATGCAAATGGATTCGTCATCACTTACCCGGCAAGTGGAATTTGTGTTTCGACAGCTCGAGGGAGAACTGACTAATGCGACAGCGGGCACTGTGTTAATTCATATCAGAAATAATGCGGTGGGGAAGTTTGGCGTCAGGCATCATCCGATTGAGAGCAAAAACGGAAAGTTTGAGAGCGTGGATAAAGGATTGACAGGAGCGCAGGTACAAGCCTTCAAGCAAATGGCGATCGAATCCCTGAGGTATCGGAAGGATTGGACGCATGGCGAAATTCTTTATGATTTCTCAGTAAGAGCGAGTGCCAATTCATGGTCAGCAAGCATTTTGTTTGAGTCTAATTACAATATGGCTAACTGGAACTCACGCTATTATCCGAGAAAAAATGATTTATGGGATTCACAATAGACTTGCAGCAAAGGAGGAGCTGGCACTTGGTGCCAGCTCCTCCTTTATTGCTCAGCCAAAATCCAGATCGGGATACACGTAGGGTGATTCAGGCGCTTGGATGCGCTCGATTTTGACGACCTCTAACGTGATGATTTCATTATCCATGTAAGTGGAGGTGGTCAAGGTTCCTCTCACAGAGATCCATTCATCTTCGGCATAATCTATCGCTTTTGGCCAAATGATCATTAAACCGTAAGGAAGCGCATCCGCAGAGCAGCAGTTCATGGCAAAGCGGCTGACGGCAAGGCGCTCATGGCCCATTTCTTCTTCACGATAGACAAAACCTGTAATTTCAATCTCTTTGCCCATAAACGCTTCACGGTACAGGTCAAGTGTTGTTAAGGTTTCGATAAACTGTTTCTCAGGAACGGTGATAAGCGATTGCCTATATAGCTTCTTCCCGTATGCCGCGTGGGCTTCTGTATATTCGTCATATGGAAATAGCGCAACCAATGGATCTTGGGTGGTCGCTTCGGGCTGCAGTGCAGGTACAGGAGACACCGCTATTGAAGCTTCATCTTTTGGAGCTAACGGGCTTGGAGCGGATGTTCGCTCATATCCGATGATTCCCGTGAGACTCACCCCTTTTTTGGAGGCAAGCGCACTGCCAAGCGTTCCTGTGGGCACGAGAAACCCAAGCAGTAAAGGAAATATAAACAGCCCATAAATGATGATGTTTTTGAAGACGGACGGCGAGGGATCATGCTCGCAATCACACGCCGGAGAGGCTTGGCCAATCCGTTTTTGCAAAGCAGCATAGACCTGGTAAATGGCTGCGGCATATAGCCCTATTGCCGAGAGTTTAACATAAAGCTCCATTCTGGGCGCGATATAAAGCATCATTTCTCCAGTGCGGTCCAAGTAGACGATAAACATGGCAAATCCGGTCAAGATGGCTGCTCGAATGAGATGATGTGTCATAGCAATACCTCCATGATCCAGGCACCAACCAAGGTCAGGCCTGCGGTTAAAGCAATAAGGATCAATACAAACTTAACACGGAACGTAGTCAGCAGCATGAGCGTATTTTTGAGATCGATCATTGGTCCGAACACGAGAAAGGCAAGCAGTGGACCGAAATCGAACATTCCGCTAAATGACGACGCGATAAAAGCATCAGAGGTGGAGCAGATCGATAATATAAAAGCAAAACCCATCATAAACAAATATGAAAATAAGGGCTGGTCAGCAAACGCAGTCAGGGTGCTGCGGTCAATGATGGTCTGGAGCACGGCTGTTAGAAGAGCGCCAATTATTAAATACTTGCCCATTTCGAAAAACTCGTCTGAAGCATGAGAGAGAATGGAAGCGACACGGCTCCTGAAGCGCTTGCCAGCTGAATCGTGATCATGACTATGCGAATGCCCGTGAGGGGCAAACCTTGTATGAGTCGCTGATTTTAGAGGGCTCGTGCGCATGAACTTGTAAAGCAGCAAGCCGACAATGACGGAAACGGCAAAAGCTAGTCCCATTCTGGAGTAAGCCATAGCCGGTGTCGTCCTGAAGGCTGTGAACGTCGAAGCATAAACGATAGGGTTGACGATGGGACCGGCCAATAAATAAACGATACCTATGTAAGCAGGCATTCCTTTGCGGATTAGGCGGCGGACAACGGGGATCATGCCGCACTCGCATAAAGGGAAAAGCAGTCCGAGCAAGGCGCCGAATAGAACGCCGGCAATGGGATTTTTGGGGGTGAATTTTTTTATCATAGCATCGGTGACAAACACCTGAAGCAGAGCCGAGAAAACGACACCAAGCAATATAAAGGGAAAAGCCTCTAATATGATGCTTATGAATAATATCTTGAACGATTGCAGATTGGCACCGCTGAAAAGATGTGCGGGAAGCTCTCGGTTCGTTAAGATAAGAGCCAGCATGACTAGACATCCCGCGGCTATTAGGGGAGTAACGAAGCGAAATGAAAATTTGCGCATAGTGTAATACCCTCTCTTCATTGTAAAGATTACGATTATCAGTATAGCGTATGCTTGTACACCTTACAATAGGACAAATTTTTATCCGCTTGACTTTATGTTTCACAAAGGTATAATCGTTTTAAATGCAATGATGGGAATAAGTAAGCTCGATTGTTTTGCGTGCAGAGAGCCGGTGGATGGTGCGAACCGGTGCAAGCATCGATGCTGAATGGGGCCCGGAGCCTACATGCGGAAACGGACGGCCATACGCCTCCTTTATATGTTTGTACGGCAGCTCCCCGTTACGGAGCATCAAGGCTTATGGATGAACAAGCGCTTTGCTATAACAAGCGTTCCATAAGCGAATTAGGGTGGCACCACGGTCCCTCGTCCCTTGCGGCGGGGGATTTTTTGCGTTTTTTTATAAGCTGGCTAGTCCAGAAATTAAGGATGAAAAGGGGTAGAATCAAAATGAAAAAGGTACTTTCCGGCATTCAGCCAAGCGGACAGCTTACACTCGGAAACTATATCGGAGCCATGCAAAACTTCGTAAAGCTGCAGCATACGGAGGAATGTTTCTTTATGGTTGTAGATCTTCATGCAATCTCGGTTCCTCAGGAGCCTGCTGCGCTGAGAGAGCAGACGGAGGCGGTAGCCGCTTTGTTTATCGCAGCGGGCATTGATCCGCTGAAAGCCAATGTATTCGTTCAATCTCATGTGAGGGCCCATGCGGAGCTTGGCTGGTTGTTTACGACGCTTGCCAATATGGGCGAGCTGGAAAGAATGACGCAGTTCAAGGATAAATCGTCAGGCAAAGATTCGGTTGGCGCAGGCTTATTCGTTTATCCAACGCTGATGGCGGCCGATATTTTGGTCTATAATGCAGACCTCGTGCCTGTAGGCGACGATCAGAAGCAGCATTTGGAGCTGACTCGCGATCTGGCGCACCGCTTTAATACAAGATTTGGCAACTACTTCACGCTTCCAGAGCCATATATTCCAAAGGTTGGCGCCAGAGTGATGTCTCTCGACGATGCCAGCAAAAAAATGAGCAAAAGCAATCCGAATGTGGGCAGCTTTATTGCTTTGCTTGATCCACCGGATGTTATCCGCAAAAAAATCAGCCGGGCGACGACTGATTCGGGCCGTGAAGTTAAATATGATCCTGCGAACAAGCCGGAAGTCAGCAATCTGATCAGCATCTATTCGCATTGTGCCAACATGAGTATTGAAGAAATAGAGGCTCGTTATGAGGGGCAAGGCTATGGGCCGTTCAAAAAGGAGCTTGCAGAGCATGTTGTTTCGGTTATTGAGCCGCTGCAAGCTAGGTATCATGAGATTCGCAGCTCGGGCGAGATTCATCAGATTTTGAAACAAGGGGCTGAGCGTGCTTCTGTTATTGCAGATCGTACGCTTGCTGAAGTGAAAGAGCTTATGGGCTTTCTTGCACCCCGTGCATAATAGATACTTGAAGAAACAAGGCTGACGCTTGCGTCAGCCTTGTTTTTTTCTTCGCAAGCGCGCCTTCACAATGAAGCCTGCTCCTATGGTGAAAAGACTAAGCAACCCGAATAACAATACCAGCCAGCCACTATAACTAATGGAGACAGCCATCGCGCTCATAAAGAGAATGGCTAGCACAGAGAAGAACAAAGAAAGCGGTTTGGACATGGTATTTTCTCTCCTTCACAAATCGTCAATATATTTTTTTAGATTTAAGAATAGTTTCTGTGACCGTGCACATAATAAGTTTGCAAGCTTGCAACACACATCAAAGTGCAGAGGACGAAAGGAGCAATACATTATGGCAGGAAGCAGAAGCAATCAACTCGTTGTACCACAAGCAAACCAAGCACTACAACAAATGAAACTTGAGGCAGCACAAGAGCTGGGCGTGCAAATTCCTCAAGATGGTTACTACGGTAACGTTTCAACTCGCGATGCAGGCTCCCTTGGTGGCTACATTACGAAAAAGCTAGTCCAAATTGCTGAACAACAGCTTTCTGGCGGCAACCGCTAATTACTACTAATACACAATGAAGAATTGAAGCCCAAGGCATGCCTTGGGTTTCTTTGCTGTTTAAGCACGATTAACCTCAAAAAAAAGAAAGCCCCTTCTATTTTGCGCCAAGGGCTTTCCCGCGTCAATATCAATAAGTATCCATGCGAAGTCTCTTCATCAAACGCTCGTCGCTTAACCAACCAACATAAGAACCGATCGTCTCGTATTTCTTATTCATGAGAAGCACGCCAACGAAAGGATATTGCTTGCGGTGACGATATCGAACGTCGCACCATCTCACTTCAAAGCCCCAATGATGTTCCCGAACGTCAGCACAAGCAAAGCTTGTAAAATATAAAAAGGAGCGAATCGCAGGATCACTTTTGGATTTGGCTACGGCCGGATGCTCAGAGCACTGGACTCTGTCCAGCCATTTTAAAGTGCTGCCGCGCAAATTGCCAATGACGAAGCCACCGCTTTTTGCTTGCTTCACAATATTCCATACAGACAAGGAGATCGTTGGGATCGCGATGTAAACATCGCCTTCTTCAAATTCGTCATCAAGCTTCTTCATTCTCTGGACGGTGCTTCTAGCCGTCAATGTTCGCCATACGAAATAGGCGGCTAGGAACAAATACATCAGAGGAAACAGAAATGCAGGATTTACGAAGCCGCCTGCCCACAGTAAAATAGCTATGACATGTGCCGTGAAAATAATGGGATCAAAAATATGGATGATATTCCACGAAATCCACTTTTCTGTAAAAGGCCTCATCGCTTGCGTGCCATACGTATTAAATAAATCCGTAAACACGTGGACGCATACGGCAAGCAGCACCCAGCCACCTATATGAAGCCATGGCAAGGAGCCACGGTAAAAGAGCTGCAGAATGCCGGTTATTAATAAAGTCCAAATAGCAATGGCAGGCAGAGAATGGGAAATTCCGCGATGATTGCGAATGTAGACCGCGTTCCCTTTTAATCGCAGCAGCCCGTCCAAGTCCGGAGCCTGCGATCCGATTACTGTACCGAGCAATACAGCGGTATGAATCGATGTATCTGCTGCAACGATAGGATCGACGGCTGCAAGTCCGGCGAGGCCAATGCCCATGACGAGATGTGTGCCAGTATCCAAGTCCATTCCTCCTGTATTCATAATGGTCACGTTTAGTATCGACGGAGAAAGGGAACTTTATCAATACCAACCAAAGGAGACTGAAGGGAAATGTATATCTGTTTTGCAGAATACCGTATAGTGCCGCAAAGGCGGGAGCAATATTTGGCGTACACAAGCGAACTGCTCAAAGGCGTGTCTAACCTCTATTTATATGAAGGAACAGATCAGCCAGGCTTGTTCGTGGAGGTGTGGAACGCTGCAACGTTCGAGGAAGCGGAGCAAATAAAAAAAGAACGCTGCGGGGAGCGTTCTTCTTGGTTTCGCATATCGGAGTGGATCGTTGGAGGTGCGGCAAAAATGCATATCTGGACCTTTAAACCGGCGCATCATGGCGGAGTCAAGGAAATTAACGGCTAGAATTGACCGTGCCCAGGGTTGCCGTTCCAAGTGGTGTTGAGGAGCTTACGACGCCGCCTTGAAACGGATATTCATAAGCGATTGGCTCGTCGAAGGTCACATAATCAAGATTGAGCGTTAAGAGTAAGTAACGCATACCAGTCGAAGGATCACTGATAATGATATGATCGCGACCGGCAGCCTCAATAATGCCTTTGAAAATTTTAGCGTTCCACTCACGGTTGTTTTCATATGTCATGTAGAAAGTCGCCATCTTGCCGCGATTAAGACGCAATATGTTTTCTACATAGGATTCCTCAACAGCGGGGAGTGTAACGATATTGCCCCCTGATGGCGTAATAAATGAACCGCTCGGAACCATTGGCGGCATCATTTGTGGAGCTTGCGCCTGGAAAGCAGGGAATGTGGTAGCTTGCTGCATAGCCATTGGCTGCTGCTGCATGCCCATTGGATAACTATAGTGACCGTAGCCGCCTTGGCCGTAGCCTTGGTTTGGACCTGTATTTGCGGGACTTACCTGATTTTTGTAGCCATAACCATTAGACATGTTGAAATTCCTCGCTTTCACACATTAGAAATAATTGATTTTAATAAACGGAAGGGCAATCCTCCTGCGTTGGAATGAAGAAGCAGTGGGCCTTGTATCTTCCGCTGTTGGATTGGTCATACCAAGTGTCAGGGCAGTCGCCTGCCGGACGGAAAAACCATAGAGCATTGGAAGCAGGATGCTGGCGCTCTCCATTAATAATCCTTTGGGCTAAGCGGATATCTTTGTCCCGTGCGCTCTGATAGAAATAACCTTTTGTGATTGCCTCGAACCCGCCAGGGCTTTGGTACACCATATCCGGGATGGAGCGGATATTTCTGAAGTCCAGGCAATTGCCGCGGACGCGATTTACGCCAACATTGCCAACCATCAGCATTCCGAGCTCACCTTCGCCCTCAGCTTCGGCACGCATAAGGCGGGCCAGCATTTTAGTATCCTCGGAGTTGGTTTTAATGACTGCCATAGACTGGATGGGTCACTTCCCTTCGCATACTGTTGAGAGGTTTGATGCGCTGATTCATCTGGGCATCAAACTACATAGTCAGTGTACTCTGCGCCCAGCCAATTGGTTACTAAATGATTTGTCACAATTTGCGTGGCAAAATGATGAACAAAGCCGTCGAACGTTGTCATCGCAACCTTTTTTCGGTATGATTAAGAACGATTCATCAATGGATGATAGACGTATCAGGCGTCTTGTCGCATAACTTGGGAGGCTCGCTTCGTGCTGAAAGACTTAATTGCATTGACAAAACCGCGGCTACTTCGACTTAATGTGTTTGCTGCACTAGGTGGTTTTTTGGTCGCTTCTAAATGGAACGTTGACTTCATGCTGCTCCTATGGGCGCTCATTGGATCAACCTTAACAATTGCCTCAGCTACCGTAATTAATAATTATTGGGACCGGGAGCTTGATTTGAAAATGGAGCGGACGAAAGACCGTGCTCTGCCTACCGGCCGCATGCAGCCGGGGACCGTATTGGCTTACGGCATTACTTTGGGAATCGTTGGTTTGCTTATTTTGTTTTTGCTTGTCAATCCGCTATCGGGCTGGCTTGGCCTGCTCGGATGGTTCGTATACATTGTCATTTATACGATGTGGTTGAAACGTACATCGACTTGGAGCACATCGGTAGGGGGAATATCGGGGGCGATGCCGCCGGTTATCGGCTATTGTGCTGTAACGAACGAGGTTGATGCAGGTGCGTGGATTTTGTTTGCCCTATTGTTCTTATGGCAGCCGGCTCATTTCTGGTCGCTGGCAATTCGCAGAGTAGAGGAATACCGCGAGGCAGGCTTCCCATTATTGCCTGTCGTTAAAGGAATTAAACGGACGAAGCTGCAAATGATTCCCTATATTGTACTGCTTCTGCCAACGGGAATCTTCTTTTACACGTATGGTTATGTAGGCATTTATTTCTTAATTATCTCGGTTGTTGGCGGACTCGTATGGCTAGTTCATACGCTGCGTGGGACAGGCGCTAAGGACACGGAAAAATGGGCAAAAACAAATTTTCTTATTTCAGTTAATTATTTGATGGTTATCTTTTTAGTTATGATTTTGAATACGACAGGATCTTAAGCAATTTTTTGAGGAGTGACTTACGTGGCGTTTGTGAAGAAGCATAGCTTCAAAATCGCGGTACTTGCGCTTTGCGCAGCTATGGGCATTTATTTATTTATTACTTACGGCATGGCGCCGAAGCAGACTCTGCCCGTCGAGATGGCTGCACCAGCCTTCGAGATGACCGATATCGACGGTCAGCCTGTGTCGCTTGAATCAACCAACGGCAAAGCTCGGATCGTGTATTTCTACTTTGCGAACTGTCCAGACGTATGCCCGCCAACCACCTTCTTGCTCTCGCAGGTACAGGAGAAGCTCGAAGCACAAGGGAAGCTTGGCACGAAGGCTGAACTGATCTCGATTACCTTCGATCCGACGCGTGACACGCCGGAGGTTATCCGTGCGTTTGCAGAGCGCAACTTTGCGGCCTTGAACGGCTGGCGCTTTCTCCGTGGAGAAGAAGAGAGCACGCTTCAGCTCGCTAAGGATTTTGGCGTAGCCGTGCGGAAAGAAGATGATGGCTCCTATACCCACATGAACGTGATTACCATCGTGGACAAAGACGGCCAAATTCGCAAATGGATTAACGGCAGCAAGGAAGAGCTGACGGCAGACGAAATCTTAGCCGAATTGAACAAAATTATTTAGAACTCATCTTTGATCCATAGGGAGGCGGGGCTCTGCGCAGCATAGTTAATATGCGCGTCGAGGCCCGCCTTTTCTAATTGCTCAATTAGATATTCTTCTGGCGTATGTTCCACGCCGGAATAACCTCTGCGGGTATAAATATGCTCGGCGTCAGGAAAAACGTCGCGCAGCAAATAACGGATTCTTTTGCCCGAAGAATCGTTGTCAGTGAAGATATAGGCTTGATGATGCCCAACCTGCTTGCGAAGCTTGTCCAACTGCTCCGAGCCAGGGGTACCAAAAGTACAATAGATTGGAACCTCCTCATGAAGCACGCGCCTAAGCCTCGATTTGTCGTTTTTTCCTTCTACAATTATGGCGATATCCATAGCGATCACCTCGGGTACGAATGAATTAGAATAAGGGGTATTGCTCTTAAGTATAGTGTACCACCTATTTTAGATTTTACTGATATTCTGTACAAAGGGGAAAAAACGGCCTGCGCGAGGCAGGCCGTTATCGTTTAGTACAAGCAAGTGCACGCGATAATCACGAGCAGGATAAACAAGACAAGGATAATGCCAATGTTATTGTGGTGGTGGCCGTTGTGCCCGCAACCTTGATTTACGGAAGCTACATGTCCAGACATGTTTGGATTCACCCCTTTTCTCTTTGCAAAAGAGCGCTGAGCCATCAGCATGATTGTGCTGTCTTGGCTAGTCATTTGCCATAATGCAGTCTATGTAGCGGAGGGGAATTAGCCCTGTGCTCCTACCCAGTTTCATGAAAAATGGGTGCGGGACGAATGGGAGCGCGAAATATGCAAAGGCAGCAGGGTAACAGCAATCATAAGTGCGATAAAGGCAATATAATAAGGCGATACATGCTCTCGAATTTGGCCAGCGGCCATCGGACCGATAAACGCGCCGACAGAAAAGGCGATGGACAAGACGGAGAAAGTTCGGCCATACCTAGCGCCTCCACTGAGCTCGATGAGCAAGGTGGACAAGGCAGGAAGGATGACCCCTTTGGCCATCCCGACAAAAAGCAGCATGACCATGAGCGGCAATGGAACTTGAGATGCAATGCCAAAATAGACGATAGCAAGAATAAGGGAGCCCCATAATGTTCGCTGATATGCGGATACGCGGTTTAAGAAAAGCATGCTTAGCGTCACTAGTGCGCCTATGCTTACCACAGAGAAAAGCAGCCCTGTTGTCATCATTGCTTCCTGCGTCTTGGCGAGCAGCGGCAGCTCGAAGGATAGGATGCCCTGTGCGCAGCTCAGCGCAACCGGCAGCAGGAACACGAGCCATGGAATCGGGACTGGCTTCTCGAGCGGCAGCTTTATTTTGCTTTTTGCATGCCCGGCTGGAGCCGGATTTGGATCAGCGTTCAGCTTGATATCCCTTATAAAAAAGAGAGCGCAGACCGAGGTAACGATCAGAATCCAACCAAGCAGGGTAAAAGCGGTTGTAAATCCGATTTTGGCTACTAAATACGCACCGGCAGCTGGCGATATTACGGAAGCAAGGGTATGGACAAGGCCGTTGCCCGCCATGAGCTTGCCTTGCTCGGCGCGGTCGCTAGTCATTTTGGCAAGCAAGGAAAGGCACGCCGGCGATAGAAATGCAAGCACGAAGCCGCTGATGGATCGAAGCAGCAGCAGTTGCCAAGGATTGGTTACATGTGATTGGAACAAAAGCACGATCCCTGCTGCCATGAGACTGAATACGATAAAAAATCGGCTGCCATAGCGGTCAACGCCAAAGCCTGCGATCAGATTGCCCGGCAAATGAGTAATGGAGTACATGCCCATCATCAGTCCGATAAAGGAAGGGGCTGCTCCTAATGAGATAGCAAAGGGCGTTAAAATCGGATATTGCGCATGCAAATCGAAAAAGGCGACAAACAAAAATAAATAAAGCCAAACCGCGGTTTTCACAGGGCTGCCCTCCTTGCAAATACAATACTTATATACTTGTACGTTTAAATGGGACAGGATATGTCTGGATAAAAAGGAAGCAAGCGTTTACGCCCTATATTTCGTAGGTTATAATATTTTGTAATGGGAAAGTGTACGAGGTATAATGGAGGGGATCGCGTTTGGATTTTTTGAATTTTTCGACCTATGATTTGGACACATGGACAGCTTTTTTCAAGGAACACTGGCTTGTACTGGTTATTGCGCTTATCGTTCTGCTCATTATTGTGCGTATTGTGAAGACCGTCCTGAAATGGGCGCTCGTAGCAGCGATCGTACTGGGACTTGTCGTATACAGCGGCTACAGTATGGATGACTTGAAAGAGATCGGAACGAAGGTAGCAGATACAGTCAAGCAAGAAGCCATTAATGCGATGGTCGGCGAGGCGAAGGATGCCACGTTCGTCAATAACGGAGACGGAACCTTTACCGTCAAAACCAAAAATGTAGAGCTCTCCGGAGAGCCTGGCGTGAACGAAGTTGCGGTTTCATTTCGGGGCACCCAGCTCGGCAAGTGGGAGATTGACAGTACGATACAAACCTTCATCGATAAAGCTAAGCAGAACGGGTAACGGTTATGACAAGCTGGATTGAACCATTGAGCAAGCTGGAGCCTATTGCCGTTATTGTGCTTTTCTTGCTGCTTGGCTCTCTTGTGCAGGGGATCAGAAGAGGCGCATCGGGATCTGCGAGGCGTCTTTTCTTTTTTGTATGGGAGGGCATTGTCGTTGTCCTATGTTTGGTGTTGGCCGCGCAGCTTACGAATAAATTATCGCCCGTGCTGGCCAATTGGCTCACTGTCCGCGTAAAGGTGCCGCTCGAAGAGCTTAGCAGCCTGGAGCAAGCCTGGTATACGCTGCTCACAAGCCTACGTGATTTTACACTGCTTCGTTATGCCGTTCTATTTATTCTTGGCTATTTGCTGCTGCGTGTATTGGCGGCTTTCATTGAGCCCCTTATCGAGCGCTCTGTTGAAGGTTTGCTTCGCAGCGGCAGGGAAGAGCCTGTGGCTGGCTTAAGAGGAAAGAGAAGCGCAAGCCGCGTTGTTGGAGCTGTCATTGGAGCTGCGCATGGTGCGGGGCGATCCTTTATATTCGTTGCTTTGTTGTTCGTTTATGTGTCCTTGATGCCAAACGGCTGGTTTGTCGACAAAATATCTGAATCACAGGTTTATTCCCACGCAGCTGAGTGGCTGAGCCCGGTTGCGGGTGACGTTCTGGCAGGGCAAGGGCCTGTGCTAACCAAAGCGGTTGAATCGCAGTTTAAGCAGATTTTACAACGCAAGTATGAGATTATCGATTACGCTATTCCTGCGGAAATCGAACAGGCGGCACTTTATGTCACGAAGGATGCGCAAACGAAAGAAGAGAAGGCACGCGCCCTTTACGATTGGCTTGGCACCAGAATTGCTTACGATTACGACAAAGCTCGCAATTACGAGGAGCAGGGCATTTGGAAGGAACAGACACCGCCCGAAACATTTGATACGCGAAAAGGCGTATGTATAGATATAGCACGTTTATATGCCGTCATGGCAAGGTCAGCAGGTCTAGAGGTGCGGGTCGTGACGGGAATGGGAGCGGATGGCCGCGGGGGCTTTGGTCCACATGCTTGGAACGAGGTGCAGATTGGTGAAGGCGAGTCAGGATGGATTCCACTAGATGCCACTTGGGCCAATGCAGGGGACTGGTTTAATCCGCCAGCTTTTGACGATACACACATACGCGAGGCTTAAGTAAGTAAGATATGGTTCATTTATTTAAAAGACATGAGGTGATTAAGTATGCAAGATGATCCGCAGAAGCGAGAAATTATAAATCGGCGCCATTTTTCGTTCCGATTGAACTTATTTTTCTTTATTACGTTTGCATTATTTAGTATTTTGATCGTTCGGCTCGCTATTTTGCAGTTTGTGGAGGGGCCTATGCTCAGCGCGGAGGGGATCGACAAGAGCACTCGCAACGTGCCAATTCCGCCTATTCGGGGCAATATTTATGATTCCACAGGGTATCCTATCGCCTATTCTACCTCGACGCAATCCCTTTATTTTACGGTTCAGCCTGAGCTTAAGCTGGAGGCAGCCAAGGACAATGCAAGGGTGATGGCTGCTAAGCTGTTTGAGGTGTTTACGGAATACGGGGATCCAGCAAAAGCGATGACGGTTGATGATATTATTCGCCAAATGGATCTTGATTTCAGAAGAAACAACATTTCGACTCCACGACGCATTAAATCGGGATTAACAAACAAAGAAATCGCCTATTTAATGGAGAACCAAGCTGCTTATAAAGGGATTGAAATTATGGAGGAAAGTGTTCGGAATTATGATTCGAACTCCATCGCCGTGCAGTTGGTAGGCTACCTGAAAAAATATAAGGGCGTAAGGGAAACCGTTGATTTCTATAAGGAAAAAACGACGGAAAAAAATGCGACTCTTCAATATTTGGAGGAAGAGGACGTGGGCATGGATGGCCTTGAATTTATGTACCAGGATGTCCTGCGCGGCACGAATGGCTTGAAGACCTACCCTGTCAACAATGCGGAGCGGGTCATCGGCCCCATGCAAATTACGAATCCGCAAAAGGGCTCAGACATATATTTGACGATCAATAAGAACGTCCAGCTCAAAACCGAGCAAGCCATTATGGATCAATTGAAAAAGATAACGACGTCATCGAATAAATATGAACGAGCAGATTTTGCAAAGACGGGCTTTGCTGTCGCCATGGAAGTGGATACAGGAAAAATCGTTGCGATGGCAAGCATGCCGGATTACGACCCGAACATTTGGGCAGGCGGCCGGATCAGCGCGGAGGATTACGAGAATTTCTCGAACGTATTGGAAAACGGGACGATTCGCAGCGTGTACGGGAAATATGATTCAGAGGAAGAACGGAAAAAACATCCTTCCTCGATCGTTCCTCCCGGTTCAACGATGAAGCCCCTTTCCGTCCTGATCGGGTTAAACGAGAAGTTGTTCACCACAAATACCTATTACAATGATAAAGGTTTATTCACCTATGGTAAGAAGGGCTATGAAACCTTTATCCGAAATTCACAGCGGCATGTGTATGGCAATATCGATGCAGCGGGTGCGATTCAATATTCCTCGAACACGTTTATGGCTGAATTAATCGGCAATAGGCTGTATATGCGCGGTACGGTTGAGGGAAGAAGCAGCGTGGAGATTTGGGATGACTACATGAAGCAGTTCGGGCTTGGCATACTTACGGGGAGCGGGCTGTTCGGTGAGTCCAAAGGGGTTATCGAGTACTTCGGCGAGGCTGAGCGAGGAAGCTCGCAGTCAGCGCTGATTCAAGCCTCGTTTGGCCAGCAAGGGCGGTATACGACGCTGCAGCTTGCACAGTATGCAGCGATGCTTGCGAATCATGGCAAACGGCTAAGACCTCAGTTCGTTAATGAAATTAAAGACGCTGAAGGAAATCTTCTGCAAGGGTTTACTCCTGAAATATTGAACGAAGTGGTCTTTAGAGAAGAATATTGGAAAGAGATTGAGCTTGGAATGTCTAAAGTAAGCTCGCAAGGCTTTGAAGGCGTTGACTACACGTACAGGCGGAAGACGGGTACTTCTGAGCAGGATGTAGCCAAGCGACGGGCAGAGAACGCGGTATTTATTGCTTATGCGCCTGCTGAGAACCCTAAGCTGGCAGTAGCCGTAGTTGTGCCGGATGGCGGCTTCGGAAGCTACGGAGCATCGCCAATTGCGCGTCAAATCTTCGATGCGTATGACGAAGAAGTCGGCTTGAATGGCGTACCAAAGAAAAAATCCGCAACGACCGATACTGACGGTGCTGCGGATAATGGTACAGCTTCTGGAAATGAAACAGATGGGGTAGATACCGCTCTTGGCAACAATGAATAAACGATTAGGTATGAACATGGAACGATTTTATCTTTTTTCCCCCGTGTTGCAATGGGCGATTTAGGCCTTCATGGTAGCTCGGAAAGAACCTTCAATGCCGCTTAAAAGCTGCGTTGAAGGTTCTTTTTATTGGCAAGCGTTGTTCTCTCCAGTCTGACTCTAAAGCCCTTCCCAATTAAGCAAGAAAACAAACGAAGGGCCCATTTCAAAATAAATGTTGCACTAGAGAAACATTTTTGTGTATTATTAAAAAAAAGGCATTAGGCAAACTAAGATTCATAAGGGCAAATATTTACGCATATAAAAAATGACAAGGATCTGGGAGGTTTTTATTCATGCGCAAGGGGTACAAGACAAATTCGGCTTTACGGAGATTTATTATGACCATTGTTTTTTTGACAGTTACGGCAATCGTAACTTCTGCCTGCGGGGATAAAGCAACAACCGATGGGAGCGGCAAACTGAATATCACGGCAACGACAGGTATGATCACCGATGTTGTGCAAAACGTTGGCGGTGAATATGTCGAGGTGAGCGGCTTGATGGGAGCGGGAATTGATCCCCATTTGTATAAAGCTTCGCAAGGCGATGTGAAAAAGCTGGATAACGCCGACATTATTTTTTACAACGGCTTGCATTTGGAAGGCAAGATGGCGGAAATGTTTGAAGCGCTGGAGAAACGGAAGCCGACGGTTGCGGTATCCGAATATTTGACGGAAGATCAGCTGCACGCAGCGCCTGGGCAAGGAGCAGGCATGCATGATCCGCATATTTGGTTTAATGTGAAGCTTTGGATTTCTGCTACAGAGGTCATTCGCGATACGTTGGTTGAGAAGGATGCCGTCCATGCTGATTATTACAAAGAAAAGGCAGATTCCTATATTAAGCAGCTAGAAGAGCTTGATACTTATGCGAAGGAACAAATTGCATTAATTCCAGAAGCAAGCCGCATACTGGTCACTGCTCATGATGCTTTTGGGTATTTCGGCGAGGCATATGGTCTAACTGTCACGGGTTTGCAAGGAATGAATACGATGTCTGAATACGGCTCGAAGGATGTAAGTAAGCTGCGCGATTATCTCGTTGAGAAGAAAATCAAAGCCGTATTTATTGAATCCAGTGTTCCGAAAAAGTCGATTGAATCGGTCATTGAAGGTGCACGCCAGCTAGGCCATGAGGTTAAAATTGGCGGCGAGCTGTTCTCTGATGCTATGGGCGATGCAGGAACGGTGGAAGGCACCTATATCGGAATGGTACGGCACAATGTGGATACGATTGTAGCCGCTTTGAAATAGCAAATACAAAGGCAACGAAAGTGAGTGATAACGATGATTCAAACACCTGCACCAGTAAAATCAAGGAAAACTGCAGTTGCTCCGCTCAGCATAAAGAATCTAAGTGTGGCCTATCAGAAGAAGCCTGTGCTTCGGAATGTGTCCTTTGAAGTAAACGAAGGAGAGCTGATTGGCGTCATCGGTCCGAATGGGGCAGGCAAATCAACCTTGATGAAGGCTGCTCTCGGTCTTATCCCAAGCATTGGCGGCGAAGTGCTAGTGTATGGAAAGCCTTATAAGCAGCAGCGGAAGGTGATCGGTTATGTGCCGCAGCGGGAATCGGTGGATTGGGATTTTCCGACGAATGCGCTTGATGTTGTCCTTATGGGACGTTATGGCCATTTAGGGTGGTTTCGGAGACCAGGGGCCAAAGATAAGGCGCTTGCGCTGGAATGTCTGGCTAAAGTCGGTATGGCCGATTATGCAGGAAGGCAGATCAGCCAGCTCTCCGGCGGACAGCAGCAGCGTGTGTTTTTAGCCCGGGCGCTTGCTCAGGACGCAAAGCTTTATTTTATGGATGAGCCCTTTGCAGGCGTGGATGCCGCTACGGAGAAAGCGATTATTACCCTGCTGCAGGAGCTGAAGCTGCAAGGGAAAACGGTTATTGTCGTTCACCATGATCTTGCGACGGTTCAGGATTATTTTGATTCGGTATTGCTGCTAAACGTCGAGGTTCAAGGTTTCGGTCCGACCGAGCAAACCTTTACGCAGCAGCTGCTTCAGCATACTTATGGCGGTAGGCTTGCTTTTCTGGACCGCAGTCTTCAGCCACCGTCCCGGTTAGACGGAAAGGGTGAGTAAGTATGGAACGCATATGGTCAATGCTGGCTGATCCGAATATGCAGTGGATTTTCCTAGGCTGTACGCTGCTAGGACTTAGCAGCGGCGTTATCGGCTGCTTCTCTTATTTGAGAAAACAAAGCCTCATGGGGGATACGCTGGCGCATGCCGCTTTACCCGGAATATGTATCGCATTTATGCTTACAGGCATAAAATCGATTGGACTTTTTCTGATAGGTGCCGGTATAGCGGGAATCATCGCTACGTTTGGCATCGGATATATTACTCGGAATTCCAAGCTGAAGCAGGATGCGGCAATGGGAATTGTGCTATCGGCCTTCTTTGGTCTCGGTATCGTGCTCCTGACCTTAATTCAGCATGGCAGCTACGGCAACCAAGCAGGACTGGATAAGTTCTTGTTCGGGCAGGCGGCTTCGATGATTGCTTCGGATGTCATTACGATGACTATTGTATGTATTTCACTTATTACGATTTGTACACTGCTGTTTAAGCAGTTTAAAATTATTTCCTTTGATCCTGGGTTCGCTAGAGGACTTGGTTATCCGGTTGCTTTTCTGGAGCAATTGCTGATGCTGCTTATTGTCGTTGCAGTGGTAGCAGGAATACAGGCGGTAGGCGTTGTACTCGTTGCGGCGCTTCTTATTACACCGGCTGTGTCAGCTAGGTATTGGACGGACCGACTGGGACTGATGGTCGTATTGTCGGGCTTGTTCGGAGCAGTCAGCGGAGCTATTGGCACGTGGATAAGCGCCTCGGTATCTAATTTGCCAACGGGCCCTGTAACGGTGCTTGCTGCTACTTTGCTATTTGTAGTATCCATTCTGTTTGGGCCACAGCGCGGCTTGGTAGCCAAACGGCTGCTGCGCAAAAGCGTCAAGCAGCGCTACCAGCGGGAGAACGAGCTTCAGCTTGAGGGCAGCATAAAGAAGGAGGCAGCCTTATGAGTGATTTTTGGATTTTGCTAACAGGCGCGCTTGTAGCGAGCTGCTGCGGTGTGCTTGGGGTATTTCTCGTCCTTCGCAAAATGGCTATGATTGGTGATGCAATCAGCCACTCGGTTATGCCAGGTATTGTTATTGCGTTTCTGCTCAGCGGCTCTCGGGACTCGCTGCTTATGATGTTTGCGGCATTGCTTTGCGGCTTGCTGACAACATTCCTGATTCAAATGTTTCAGCAAAGCGGGATTCAGTCCGATGCTTCCATTGGTGTAGTGTTTACTGCTTTGTTCGCTATAGGGGTCGTATTGGTTAGCTTGTATGCACGCCAGGTGCATTTGGATCAGGATGCGATTTTGTACGGTGAAATCGCCTATGTGCACTGGAATATATGGGAGCTGGGCGGCGTAAATATGGGGCCAAAAGCCGTATGGCTGCTAGGCATAACCCTTCTGATTATTTCGACGGTAATCGGACTGTTCTACAAACAGTTTAAGCTTTGCGCGTTTGATCCGGCGCTTGCGGCCGCGATTGGCATACCGGTAGCTCTTTTTCATTATTTGTTGATGGGTCTTGTTTCTATGGCTACGGTCAGCTCTTTCGAGAGCGTAGGAGCTATCTTGGTCGTAGGCTTGCTCATTATTCCGGCTTCGACCGCTTACTTGCTGACCGACCGCCTTGGTTTGATGATTGCCTTAAGCGTCGCGGTGGGGGTAGCAAGCACGTTCCTCGGGTACGGGACAGCGGTCTTGTTAGATGCCTCTATTGCAGGCTGTATGGTGTGCGCGGCAGGCTTTCTGTTTGTCCTTGCTTTTTTGTTCTCGCCATCCCAGGGCATTATCATCAAGAAACTGCGGATCAGAAAGCTAGCCTAATCGTATATTAAAAAATTTATTTCAGCAAAAAAAGTATTCGGAGCTCGAATGCTTTTTTTGCTGTGTATATACAAAAAATGAAAAAAACTGCAACTTTTTTTCAGTAACCTACGTACTATATTTGGTACATATTAGGATATAGTGATAGGGGAGAGGGAGAAAAGATGAAAGCATGGTTTAAATGGGTTACGCCAATCGCTCTGACTGCCTTAGTGGCAACAGGCTGCAGCTTTGGAGGCGGCAACAAGGGGCTGGATAAAAACGAGCCATCCACGCTGAAGGTAATGTATTATGATGAAGGTTCGTTTTTTCAAGATTATGGAATGATTTTTTCGGCTTTGTATCCAAATATTGACATTGAAGTTTTAAGCACGCAAAGCATTTACTCTGGAGAGCAAGAAGATTATGAAGCAGCCTTCGATAAGTTTATCGAAGAGAAGCAGCCTGATATTCTCATGCTGAGCAGCGAACAGTACAAAGAATGGGCATTGGATGGCAAGCTGTATGATCTCGATACGATGATCGAGAAGGAGAAATACGACACCGAAGGGTTAATCCCTGGCATGCTGGACTACTTGCGCGAGCAGGGCGGCGGCAGATTATATGCGATGACGCCGAGCTTCTATAGCCAAGTGTTGTACTATAATAAGGATTTATTTGATAAATACCAAATCGAGTACCCAACCGATCGCATGAGCTGGAGTGAGACGCTGCAGTTGGCTCGCCGTTTTCCAACAGAAGGCGAACCTAAAGAGCGCGTATACGGTCTGAAAATGAGCTATAATGATGATCTGTTTCAAATGGCCAGTGTCTTTGCGGCTTCTGAAGGAATCAGCTATGTGAATCCCGCACAGAAGCAGGTGACGATCAATTCGGATTCCTGGAAAAATATATTCCAAACAGCGCTCGATGCACTGTCTTCAAAGGCTCTTTTCTATGACAGCATCATGTACGAGCAGTCAACCGATGGACCATCTGCCAGCAGCTATGAAGACTATTTGCTGAGAGATCCCTTTGTCTCTGGGCGACTTGCGATGGCGATTGGAGACAGCAGTTTTGTAAACCAAATCAAGCAAGCCAGCAGCAATGAGAAGGTTAAGGATCAGATTGTGAAAAACTGGGATCTCGTCACCGTGCCCGTTGGTCAGCAAAATCCCGATCAGTCAAGTATGACAGCCTTCCATAATTTGCTTGCAATCAGCGCAACGGCGACGAATACGGAAGCCGCATGGCAGTTGCTTAGCTATTTGAGCAGTGATGAATATGCGAGAGTGAAGTCCAAATCCAACAATTACAATGGCTTGCCGGTTAGAACCAAATATATTACAGATACAGAAGGACGCAATTATGCCGCTTATTATAATTTGAAGCCTAGCAGCTTTAATGCTTACAAGGATTATGACAAGCTGCCGCAAAATTTCTGGAATGAATTTATGGCAGTTGCTCAGACGGAGCTCCAGAAGGTGAAGGATGACAAACAGTCGCTTGATGCTGCGCTTGATCTCCTTCAGGTCCAAGGGCAGGAAATGATCCTGAAAGAAGATCCGGTGAAGGATGACGCAGCTGCAGATGTGCCTTCGGTAGAGGGCGGGGCTTCAACATCCGTTACGGTTGAGGCGCAATAACGGATCAGAAATGAAGAGCATGCTTTCGCCATTGGGCGGAGGCTGCTCTTTTTTTTATATTAGGAGTGTATATCCTTAGACCATTCATTCTCCATATTTATCGGAATGAACCGCTCCGCCAAAGGAAGGCGATAGCCGCTTCACTTTATGCGGTCTATTTCTTTAAACTTCAATTTCATTTGGAATCTGCCGCAAATGTGCTAAAATAATTTACTAGTGAGATAACAACAGTGAATCGGCTTTTACGAGGAGGCACAAAATTGGGAGACTACAAACTGGTTGCGCTCGACATGGACGGGACGCTTCTGAATGAGCAAAGCGAAATTAGCGCAGAAAATGCGGAATGGATTCAAAAAGCGCTTGATGCAGGGGTTATTGTCAGCTTTTCAACAGGACGTGGCTTTCGCAGCGCACTGCCCTACGCGGAGCAGCTTAAGCTGGAAACGCCTATGATTACCGTAAACGGCAGCGAAATATGGCATCGCCCGCATGTGCTGCACAAACGGACGCATTTGAGCTCCGTTTATGTGAAAAGACTGCATGAGCTGGCACTCGCGCATGGCGAGCCATGGTTCTGGGCGTATACCGCTAATGATATTTTCAATAAAGAAAAATGGATTAATCCAGCCGATGATTATGATTCCCATCACTGGCTGAAATTTGGTTATTATACCGAGGATGACAGCATCAGAGCCAAGCTGCTCGCCGAAGTACAAAGCTGGGGCGCACTCGAGATTACGAATTCCTCTCCTTGGAATTTGGAGCTTAACCCGTTAGGCGTATCCAAGGCTAGCGCGTTGCAAGAACTGTGCGGCCTCCTTAACATCGAAATGTCGCAAGTGATTGCCGTAGGCGACAGCCTAAATGATATTGCGGCAATTCGCGAGGCGGGGCTTGGCGTGGCGATGGGCAATGCTCAGGAGGCCGTCAAGGAAGCCGCCGATTTTATTACCTTTACCAACAACGAGCATGGCGTTGCAGAGGTAATTAAACGATACGTTTTGAAAGGGTGAGAAACGTATGGATATTTTAGGCTGGAGTCTCGTTATCCTATTATTCGTAGTGGGAATGGCCGGAGCGATCTATCCCATTCTCCCCGGTGCGCTTGCGATTTATGGCGCGTTTTTTATTTATGGTTGGTTCTTTTCTTTCAAAGAATTTGGCTTGTGGTTCTGGCTCATTCAGACCGTTATTGTCATCGTGCTGTTTATTGCCGATTATGCCGTCAGCGCCTGGGGAGTCAAGCGGTTTGGCGGCTCTAAGGCTTCTATTATAGGCAGTACGATCGGTCTCATCCTTGGTCCTTTCGTTATTCCTGCGTTTGGTCTGATTATCGGTCCATTTGCCGGTGCCGTTATTGGGGAGGTTATTATCGGAACAAGCTTAAAAAATTCACTTAAGGTAGGGCTTGGTTCGGTTGTAGGCTTGTTTACAAGTGTAGTTGTCAAAGTGATTTTGCAACTGGCAATGATTGTGGTATTTGTGCTATGGCTTGTATTCTAAATGATCATAAAGGTGGATGCTGCGATGATTAAAGTAACGGTATGGAACGAGTTTTTGCATGAGAAAATTCATGAAGAAGTGAAGAACGTATACCCGGATGGCATTCATCAGGCACTCGCAAAAGGAATTGCCAGCGGCGAGATCGAAGTGGCAACTGCAACGCTGGAGGAGCCCGAGCATGGGCTAACGGTGGAACGTTTGGCGAATACGGACGTTTTAATTTGGTGGGGACATATGGGGCATGACCGTGTGGATGACGCGATCGTAGAGCGTGTTCAGCAGCGTGTATGGGAAGGGATGGGGCTCATCGTCCTTCATTCCGGCCACTTCTCTAAAATATTCAAGAAGCTGATGGGTACCAGCTGCGATTTGAAATGGCGGGAAGCAGGCGAGAAAGAGAGGTTGTGGGTCGTCAATCCATCGCATCCGATTGCCGCAGGCTTGCCGGAGTACATTACGCTTGAGCATGAGGAAATGTATGGCGAGCATTTTGATATTCCCACACCGGATGACATTATATTCGTCAGCTGGTTTGAAGGCGGAGAGGTGTTCCGCAGCGGCTGTACGTTCAGCCGGGGACAAGGCAAGATTTTCTACTTCCGCCCGGGACATGAAACATATCCAACCTACTATAACCCGCAGGTGCTTCAGGTTATTCAGAATGGCGTTCGCTGGGCTGCCCCATCACATGCCGCTGTACCGGTTCGTGGCAATCATCAGCCGTTGGAGCCCATTGGCAATAAAGGATAGGGAGACTTGTATAAACTATTATGCTAAAAAAAGACTCATTAATTAAAGGCACACTTATACTGGCGGCCGCTGCGCTGATCGTTCGTTTTCTAGGTCTATTTCAGCGCATACCGCTTGACTACATGCTGGGGTCCGCCGGACAGGCGGCCTTTAACTCTGCGAACACCATTTATTTATTGCTTCTAACGATTGCAACCGGGGGAATTCCACTCTCGATTAGCAAAATGATTTCGCAGCGCTACGCGTTAGGCAGACCGGATGAAGCAAAGCGGATCTACCAGGCAGCTCTGATGTTTGGAGCGGTGACGGGTGTGCTCCTGGCAACAGCCATGTTCGTCTTTGCTCCTGCGTATGAGAAAATATCCAAAGTGCCGGATTCGGTACTGTCCTTGCGAGCCATCGCTCCCGCCCTGCTTCTGTTTCCGATCATTGCCATGATGCGCGGCTATTTTCAGGGAAGGCAAATCATGTCCGCTGGCGGTATTTCGCAAATTATGGAACAAATTTTACGGCTGATCGGCGGTATCGGCTTGGCACTCATCGTGCTGGGTTGGGGCTGGGGCGATGAGTATGGTGCCGCGGCGATTGCTTTTGGCTCCGTCCTAGGCAGCATCGGGGCGTTTGGGGTCATGATGTGGTTTTGGCGCAAGCTGAAGAAGCAGGACGTTACAGAGAAGGCTAGAGCAGCAGCAGCCGCTCCAAAGTCTCCTGTGAAGTCAGGTGTTGCTTTGCCTTACCGTACTATTTACCGGGAAATATTAGCTACTTCGATCCCTGCGGTCGTTACGGCTATGACCGTGCAATTTTTATATTTCTTTGATATGACGCTGTTTATGCGGCTAACGAATTCCTTCTATAATGCATCTGCTGCAACGGAAGTATTAGCCAACTATACAACGAAAGCGATGGGGATTGCCGGCATTCCGCCTATTTTGGCGATTGCCCTTGGCGCATCAATCATTCCCGTCATTTCGTCTGCGTTTTCATTGAACAATATGAAGGAAGTACAGCGTCAGTCCTCGCTCGTCATGCGAATCGTCTGCTTTACCGGCGTACCGGTGGCCTTGCTCCTGACCGTAGCCTCTTTTTCCGTTACGGGGCTTCTGTTTACAAGCCCTGAAGGAAGCGGAACCGTTGCGATGCTGACCGCGGGCGCGATCTTTCAAATTACGATGATGATTTCTAACTCAATCTTATATGGTTTGAATAAATCTAAGCTGCCTATGTACCACACCTTTATCGGTCTCGGGCTGAAGATTGTGTTCAGTCTGGCGCTTGCGCCGGTATTCGGCGTTTATGGACTTATTATTGCTTCTACCATTTGTTTCGTTGTCATAACGCTGCTGAATGTTAGACAGATCAACAAGGAAGTCAGCCTTAATATTCTTGGCAGCAAATGGTTCGCTTATCTCGCTGCGATTGCCGTACCTGCTCTTGCCGGCTGGGCCGCTGAATATGGGGTACTGGAATGGACAAAAGCTTGGCCGGACAAGCTGTCCTACCTTCTGGCAGCAGCAGTGACGTCAGCTATCGTAGGCGGGTTTTACTTGCTGCTGCTTGCAGCCCTGCGCGTCATAACGCCTGAGGATGTCCGTTCATTCCCTGGGCCGCTGCGCAAAGGCATGACGCTGCTGCTCAAGCCGTTCTACAAGAAAGCAGTATGATAGGCTGCGCTGCTGCGTGAGGTATGAATGCTGAACGGCTTCATGCCTTGCTTGGCTGCTGCAAGCTTTTTCATTTGGATTAAGACGTGTTTCCATCCATGCACTTTGCATAAAAAAAGGGGTATCCCTCAAGGTCTCTGGCCTTGAGGGATACCCTATTGTTGTTTGCGAGCAGCGATATATGCTTTGAACAATAGAAATGAAGTTTAAGCGAAGCGAGAAGATCGTTCTGGAGAAACGAAGTATTCTTCTTTGTAGTCGAATTCTTACCTTTACATGACTAAGTCAATCAAAGAATCTCTTAACAACCGCGACCCTAAAAGATGATCTACTCGCGCAGCGAACAAAATGCAATTGTTAGTTCGCATAAAGAAACAACTTTTTGAAAGAAAACGAGACTTTTTTGCTAAAATATTGTTTAATGGTTTAAGCTGGGTTGACAATCCATAGATATCCCATAAGAATAGATTTTATATGTTTAAATTAATCGTTGAACCCCCAAGACATCCAAGAACATCATAAATGGCATTCCTAATTTTAAGAAATGAAATGAGGTAAGGCATAATGATTGTCATTGATAAGGTCAGCAAACAATTCAATCAGCGAGATGGCAGCAGCTTTCAAGCATTAGATTCAATTAGCCTATCCATTAAGGAAGGCGAATTCGTATCCTTGCTTGGACCGTCAGGCTGCGGAAAATCGACCGTATTGAATTTAATAGCGGGTTTTGATAAAAGCACCAGCGGCGTCATCAAAGTCAATGGCGGCGATATTAAGGCGCCAGGACCGGATCGTGTGGTCGTATTCCAAGAGCATGGCTTGTTTCCTTGGCTGACCGTTCTTGAAAACGTTGCATTTGGGCTAAAGCAGAAAGGAATCGGCAAGAAGGAGAGGCAGGAGCTTGCGCTTGAGCAAATCCGCGCCGTTCATTTAAGCAAATTCGCTGATCGTTATCCGCATGAGCTGTCCGGAGGCATGAAGCAGCGTGCCGCGATCGCGCGTGCCCTCATTATGGATCCGCAAATTTTGCTCATGGATGAGCCCTTCGCAGCGCTTGATGAGCAAACGAGGCTGGTGCTGCATAAGGAACTGGAAGAGATTTGGCTGCGAACGGGCAAGACGATTCTTTTTATTACTCATAACATCAGGGAAGCGGTAATGTTGTCGGACCGTGTGCTTGTCATGTCCACGAGACCGGGAACGATCAAGAAGGAGTTTGTCGTGCAGGCAGCAAGGCCGCGCGAAAGCTCCGATCCTCTGCTCCATCATGTGGAGCGCTCGATTATGGAATGCCTGGCCGATGAGCTGGAGAAAGTCGTAAAGGAGGAGATGGGCGATGACACCTACAGTTTTAAGAAGAACAATATTTCTGATCGGAATTTTGGTGGTATGGGAAGCGGCATATAGAATGATTGGCTGGGAGTCGTGGAAGTTTCCTTCTTTATTCCAGACGGTGGAATCCTTCTACAACGGCTTTGCTCACGGACAACTGCTGGAGGCCATTATCAATTCACTTCGCAGGCTTCTCATTGCTTTTGCCATATCCATATCGATAGGGCTGCTGCTTGGCTTGATGTTCTCGAGATCGAAGGTCATTGATGATACCTTAGGGTTTGTCGTTATCGCACTGCAAACGGTACCAAGTATTGCTTGGCTGCCATTTGCGATTATCTGGTTTGGTTTTAATGACAAGTCCGTTATATTCATAACTGCCCTTGGCGCTACCTGGACGATGGCTATCGCTACCCGCACAGGGATCAAGAACATTTCCCCGATCTACATTCGAGCGGCGCAGACGCTTGGCACCGGCACCGGCTGGCGCATGTTTACGCAAGTGTTGGTACCAGGTGCTTTCCCGCATTTGATGACGGGAATTCGGGTTGCTTGGGCATTTGCTTGGCGTGCTCTTGTGGCTGGGGAATTGATTGCGAACGGTGCAGGTCTAGGCCAACTGCTGCAGGATGGCAGAGGGCTCGGAGACACGGCATTAATGCTGAACGTCGTTATTATTATTGCGGTGTTAGGTACGATTTCCGATCATTTTTGCTTTAAGAAGCTGGAAGACAAGCTCCTTATCCGCTACGGATTGGAAAGTCATACAAAATAAAAAAGCATTGACAAATTTAACTAATCCGATAGAATTAGTTGGAGTAAGGTTTTAGAGAGAAAACGAATTAAAGAAGGGTAGGAACAAACATGAAAAAAACATTGGGTCTCATTCTAACACTGGTTCTCGTATTAACGCTTGCGGCTTGCGGCGGCAAAAACAACGCTTCAGAGAGTCCATCGCCTGCTGATGGTAACGGTACAGCTACTAAAGAAACATCGGCTAAGCCCGTAACCGTGAAGCTTGGTATTTTCAAAAACGTAACTCATGCAGCAGGATATATTGCACTCGAAAAAGAATTTTTCCAGAAGCAGCTAGGCGATCATGTAACCATTGAAGTGCAAGCCTTTGACAATGGTTCTGATTTCTCGACAGCGATTGCAACTGGCCAAATTGATTTGGGTTATGTCGGTCCTGGACCGTCCACTAACCAATTTTTGAAAAGCAGCAACTTCCGAGTGATTTCTGGCGCAGATAACGGTGGAGCTGTTCTTGTAGCCGGCAAAGATTCCGGTGTTACTACGGTAAAAGATTTGGTAGGCAAAACGATTGCGATTCCGACTAAAGGTAGCACTAACGAAATTTCGCTGCGCTTGCTGCTTGAGCAAGAAGGCGTGAAAATTACAACGGATAATTCCGGTGCACAAATCGTTGCACGTGCTCCTTCCGATACACTTGTAGCGCTTCGCCAAAATGAGGTTCATGCCACACTTATTCCTGAACCATGGGGAACTCAAATTGAAGAAGAAGGCATTGGCAAAGTGATTGTGCCTTGGGATCAAATTCCTCCTAACAACGGCGACTACCCACTCGTTATTCTCGTAGCTAGCGATAAATTCATTAGCGAGCACAGAGATCTTGCGGTAGCAGCAGTAAAAGCAAATCTTGAAGCTATTGATTTCATCAATGCCAATCCGGATGAGTCTTATGAGCTGATCAATAAACGCCTTAGTGAGTTGAGCGGAAAAGGTTTGGACATCGCTTTGATTAAAGCAGCGCTTTCCCACATGAAGCTAACTTCAGACGTCAGTGAGGCTGCGATTGAAGAAATGGCTAAAGTATCGATCGAAGCCGGCTATATCAAGGATGTTACGGTGGATACCCTTGATCTGAGCAAGTTCCTTGATCTTACCATTCTTGAAGATGCCAAGAGTGGGAAATAATAAGTACATCTAATTGGAAAAAAGGTATTCCGGCCGCAGTTAAAACTGCGGCAAGGAATACCTTTTTTTGCGCTGGGTAAGACTGTTAAATTACCTAATGCTGCTTAACATGTTATATTTAATGCTACGGGAAGAGGAGAGAATCATTTCATTACCCTTACCGTGAACTAAGCAATGGATGAAAGGGAGTACAAGCATGAACAGGGAAACCATTCTGATGGTGGATGATGAGAAGGAAATTTTGAAGCTGATGGAAATTTATTTTAAAAATGATGGGTTCAACATGCTGCAGGCATCTAATGGTCTTGAAGCGCTGGAGCAGTTGAAAAACTATAAAGTTGATCTCATTATTCTGGATGTCATGATGCCTGTAATGGATGGGTTGGAGGCATGCATGAGAATTCGTGAGCAAAATAATATACCGATTATCATGCTTTCAGCCAAAACGCAGGATATCGATAAAATATCGGGATTAAGCCTTGGAGCTGATGAATATGTAACGAAGCCGTTTAGCCCGCTAGTCTTGCTGGCAAGCGTTAAATCGCATATTCGAAGAGCAAGACAGTTTCATTCCAAAGCGACTCTCAATGCAAATGAGATTATTATTGATGAACTCATTATTAATACAGCTACGCATACCGTTACGATGGACCAGCAGGAGATCAAGCTGACGCCCTTGGAGTTTACCATCCTTAAGTTGCTAGCCGTTAATCGGGGAATCGTGCTTAGCATGGACAAAATTTATGAAGAGGCTTGGAACGAGCCCTTTATGGAATCAAAAAACACAGTAATGGTTCATATCCGGAAAATTCGCGAAAAAATAGAAAAGGATACACAAAATCCGAAATATATAAAAACGGTATGGGGAATCGGATATAAAATGGAGGCTCTGTAGCTTTATGTTCAAGAAGCAAAATCTTATTGTTACATTGGCAAGTCTAACGGCAGCCGTTATTGCGGCATTTGTAGGCAGGTTCATTGTAAGCTTCATGATGCAGGTTCCTCCGTACGCCGATATATTTATTTGGCTAATCAATAACGTTGGATCGATTCCGATTATGGTTGTGGCAGGCATTGTTTGTTTCGCGATTTGCTATGTACAGCTTGTGAAGTTAAGAGCGGAGGCTAACGGGCAAACGGTAAGCAATAAGGTGTTCCGTACAATTCGCTGGACGTTCATGGTCGCTTTGTTCAAAAGTCTTGGACTTATGGCTGCTATATTGATCATTGGCCATTTGCTCGCGTATTACTTTATTCAGGAAACAACCTATAATGAGCCGCTCCGCTGGATCATCCAGAACATTGGCTCAACGCCTGTTATGGCCATATTCGGCTGCGTCGTTTTTTTAGCTCTGTTTTTTTGGACAAGCCGAAATATGATTTCTTACTTGAAGGAGATCAGCTTCGGGCTTAGGCAGCTTTCCTCCGGCAAGCTCGATTATGTCATTCCGGTTAAATCAGCAGACGAGCTTGGCGAGATCGCTGAGAGCATTAACGTCTTAAGCGAGCAGTTCAACAAGCTTCTGGAGGACGAGAGAAATGCAGAAAAAACAAAAAATGACCTGATTACCGGCGTCTCCCATGATTTGCGGACACCGCTCACTTCCATATTAGGATTTCTTGAGCTGATAGAGAAGGATGGCTATCAAGATGAAGTAGAGCTTCGTTATTTTGTTAACATTGCCTATGAGAAATCGCTTCGGTTGAAGCGGCTGATTGATGATCTGTTCGACTACACGAAGCTTAATAACGGAATGCCGCTGGATTTAACGAAAATTGATCTTGTGGATTTTATGGGACAGCTGGCTGAAGAATTTGTTCCTAGTTTGGAGAAGGCGGGAATGAGCTGCCGCATACTCACCGCGGAGAACACCCTGATGATCATGGCAGATGGAGATTTGCTCGTTCGCGCTTTTGGCAATTTGATCGCCAATGCCATACAGTACGGCTATGCAGGGAAATTTGTTGAAGTGCGGATTGATCGGAAGCAGGACGAGGCGGTTGTTCAAATTGCTAATTACGGACAGCAAATTCCAGCGCAGGACCTGCCTTTTATCTTTGACCGCTTCTATCGCGTAGATCGCTCGCGTACAGCAGAATCGGGAGGAACGGGCCTGGGGCTTGCAATCACGAAAAGCATTATGGAAGCCCAAAACGGGCGCATTACGGCTAGAAGCTCAGCCAAGGAAACCGTGTTTGAAACAAGTTTCCCGCTAACCCGCGATTAACTTAAGCATTCGTTAAGCTTATCTTAAGCGTTAGCGAGCATGCCTGGTAAGATCCATCCTCTACACTATCCTTTAAAGGGATAATGGAGGGGACAAAACATGGATCGAACGAAGCAAACCATGATTGCAACAATCGTCGCTGTCGCAATGATGATGGGCTGGCTGCTGGCTGGTTGTACCAAAGAAGGGGGGACGACGGGTGCCCAACTTTTTTTGGACGGTGCAAAGATAAACGAAGAGATGCCCATTCATATGAATAATGGCAGGCTGATGGTGTCGGAGAACTATATTGAAACCGTGTTTAACAAGCAGGTAGACTGGCTTGTGAAAAAGCCGGAAGATGGAACCGCTTACTACTCCAACCAAGTAGCTGTGCTGATGTACCATGATATGGAGCCAAATCCGAAGAGCGATGGAATTATTGCGGTAGATCGCTTTGAACGCCAAATGCAGCTGTTGAAGGATAATGAATTCCAAGTAATCAGTATGGAGCAATATACAAGCTTTATGCTTGAAGATGCGACAGTGCCAAATAACGCCGTATTAATTACATTCGATGATGGCTACGAAAGCTTTTATACCTATGCCTATCCCATTCTGAAGAAATTCGGCTATCCGGCAGTTAACTTTGTAATCGTATCCTCAATTGACAACCGCAAGGTGCCAGGAACGCCGAAGCTCAGCTGGGAACAGATGAGAGAGATGAAGGCGGCGGGGATGAGTTTCCGCAATCATACCTATGCTCAGCATCGCTACGGGGCTGTTAATAAAGAAGGTGATGAATCTCCGGTCACGGTTCGTATGCTATATAACAAAGAGAAGGATATGCTGGAAACGAATGAAGAGTACAGCAAACGAATAGCCGAAGATTTGCAGAAGTCTGAAGAGAGATTACGTACGGAGCTTGGCAATACACAGAGTGCGCTCGCATTTCCGTATGGGGTTTTTAATGACGCCCTCATACAATTGACGAATGCGGCGGGCATTGCGATTACGTTCAGTACAAGAGAAGGCAAAAATTCAAAGTTTCACCGCAACGGCTACCGCGTTAATGGAGCTCAAAAAGGTGAGACGGAGGATGAGCTGATGGAGAGAATGAAGCATCTTGGCGGCGATGGCAATCAAGCAGAGTTGTTGTTTATCGATGGTCATGAGGCCATGGGGATTAGCTATGTTAATGAGCCTCTTGGACAAGGGAAAATGATAGGTTTGCGTGATTTTTGCGAGTTTGCTGGCTGGAGCCTCCATTGGAACAACGCCAAAAAACAAGTTCAAATCAAGACGCAGCAAGGAGCCTGAGCCGCTTGGCCATTCTCGGATTTTCGACAAAACTAGTGCTTTCCATACATTTACAATAAGTAAAGTCTCCTGTACAATAAGTAGAGTTTGTCAGTAATGATGCCCTACTATATGAGATTATAAGGAGACGAACGGATGAGAAAATTCACAGTGAGACCAAGTAAATTAATGATACTTCTATTGGCTTTTACGCTCGTATTTGTGGCTGGCTGTCAAGCCATTTCCAACCTTGATTTTAATACGGTGCTTAAGAATGCTATGAAAGTAACATCAAGTGAGAGCAAACAATCCGTAGAGCTTAAGCTGCTGCTGGATGAATCACTTTACGAGGGTATTCCAGAAGAGGAACTGGCACTAATGAAGCTGGTATCGAATCTGAAGCTGCAGCTAGATAATATAAAGGCGCAAGACAGCTCTCATGTTTCCCTTGATGGAAGCTTGATTCTTGGCAATGCGGCAAGCATTAAATTTAATTTGAAAATGTCAGATACACTGGCTGTTCTAGAGCTTGAGGGTGCGAAGCAGCCTTTCACGCTTGATCTGACGAGCGAGGGCTTACTGGGATTAGCAGGCCTCTCGGATTTTGAGGACCTCCCTGTAGATGATTCAACTGAAGCTGCTCCAGCACTGGATGAAGCAGCCTTAACCGCTTTGGGCCACCAACTGTTGGATACAGTAGGTTCGTTTGTTATTGATAATCTGCCTAATCCGGAGCGAATTGAGGTAAAGCCTGTTAATGAACCGATTAATGGCACTTCGACATCCATGATGCATGTTCATTTCGACCTGAATGGTCCTGAGCTTTGGACATGGGTGAAGAAATATGTTGATGCATTAGTCGCTGACCGTGCAGGATTGGATAAAATGGTAGCAGGCGTGTTTGAAATCCTGAAGACGAACCCGGATATTTGGAACGCTGCTGGAACGATCAATCCGTTTGAAGAAGGCGGACTGGACACCCAATCTCCTGAAGAGATTTTGAAGGAAACGACAGACGGTCTTGCGATGCTTCTTACTGAGCTGCAAGGGGAGCTTCAACTGATGGAGGAAGAAGACCAAGAAACGCTGGATGAAATATTTACGAAGGATCTGACTGTTAAAGCGGATGTTTACGTGGACAATAAGCTTGATATCCGTAAACAATCATTTGAAGTTTCTTATGTACCATCTGGTGAACTGGAGTATGACGTTATTCCATTTAAAGGTCTGAGCATCAAGCTCGAGAGCGAATCGTGGAACGTAAATGGGACGGTTAAAGCCGATGCTCCTGTTGCTTCTAAATCGGATCTTTCGGTCGAGAAGCTAATGGATATGCAAGGCTACCAAATTTTAAAACATTTTGATGACAAATCTGTTGCTTATGATTTGTTGAAAAATAAGCTGCACATTAACAAACAAAATATTACTTGGTATTCTTATGAGTATTACAATCCGGTCATCGTAACTGCAAATCATATTACGCTTGTTCCGCTTCGCGACACGGTTGAGCAGCTTGGTGGGAAGCTCACTTATGATGCCAAAACAAAAAACTTGAAAATCGTTGACGAAGCGACGAACACAACGATAACGATCAAGAATGGAAGCGACACGGCTGTCGTCAATGGCAAAACCGTGAAATGGTCCTTCCCTGCAACCGTGATTGATGGTGTAACGTATGTTCCGGCAAGAAATCTGGCGACAGCTCTTAAAGCAAAGATTGGCTGGACTGATCTTAGCGATGACATGAGAATTTTTACGCTTGATCGGGAAGTCTAAGAACAGCTAGGACGCGCGTGAAGTATTTAAAATGTTTGTTAGGGGTGCGAAATGAAAAAATTAGTAACGGATGCCGAGTTTCGCGAAGTGGTCGCTAGCGAAGGGCTAACGATTGCCGTATTTAAAACGACCTGGTGCAAGGATTGTCACTTTATTGATCCATTTATGCCGGATCTGGAGCGGCAATATGAAGGCAAAGTCCAATTCGTTGAACTTGATCGCGATGATTTGCCGGATTTATGCTCAGAGTTGAACATATTGGGAATTCCAAGCTTCATTGCTTTCCGCAGCAGTCAGGAACTGGTTCGATTCGTAAATAAGCTGCGTAAATCACGTGAGGAAATAGAGGAGTTTGTTGAACGGGCCATACAAGTCAGCGAAGCGCTGACCCATAAGTAAACGATAGTCCGCGCAGCAGGGAGAGCTTTCCCTGTGCGCGGGCTTTCCTTTTTTGCTATGTTTCTACTCGGAAGTGTCACATTTTCAACATGGCTTTTGCCTTTTTTTATGGCTATAATTGAACTGTTATTAAAACATGAAATAAGGTGATTTTATTATGGTAACCGGGCGTTTTCGCGCGTTAGCTATCGCTGCGTGCATCGGAATGCTTCTTGTACTGCTCGGCGGTGCACTAGTCACGAATACAGATTCAGGCCGCGGCTGCGGTGATGATTGGCCGTTGTGCCACGGGAAATTTATACCTGCTTATACGATTGAATCTCTGATTGAATATTCCCATCGTCTGATTACGGGCTTTGAAGGACTGCTTGTACTTGCGACGGTCATTGCGGCATATCTGAAGTACAGAAAGAATCAATCGGGATTTAGAGAACCTTTGTTCTATGCGGGTGGAGCGCTGCTGTTTACGATTATTCAAGCGCTAATGGGGGCTGCGGCCGTTATGTGGCCGCAATCGCCGCCAGTTATGGCTATTCATTTCGGCATATCCCTAATTGCATTTGCTGCTACGTTACTGCTTGTCATTTGGACGTTTAGAGCCAAGCATGGGCCGCCGGCTGTTTTCCAAGTACCAAGATCGATTTTCCCCCGTGTGCTGCTTACAGCCCTTTTCTGTTATGTTGTTGTTTATTTGGGGGCATTTATCCGGCATACGGAGTCAGGTGGCGGATGCGTTGGCTGGCCGCTTTGCAATGGAGAGATTGTTCCGGAAATTACCGGGGCTACCGGAGCGGTCTTCATTCACCGCGTGGCAGCCTTGCTGCTGGCTATCAGCTTGGCAGGCTTGTATATTCATATTCGCAAAGTGAGCGCTGGGGGATCTGGCTTGACGAAGGTTTCGGCATGGACGCTTGGTCTTGTTGTAACCCAAATTTTCAGCGGTGCGCTTCTTACCATAACGATCACAAATACGAATTGGTTTTTGTTTACGAATCTTTTGCACAATTTAATTGTTACGGGGTTGTTCGGCATATTAATGGATCTATTGATTCGTTCATGGCGTTTAAGGGAAGGGCGCCGCTAAGCTTGCGGTAACATCTTTTTTGACAGAAGGGACTGCTCACCGATGCTGCGTTTCCTGTTCAATGAACCTCAAAGAGAAGCGGAAGGAACACTTGCTGAGACGTTTAAATTAATGGATCAGTTCGTCACAATATTGTCCAGCAAGATGAAGGACGGCGGTGATCGTGTCCAGCAGCTGCGTAAATATGAAATTTGGACATTGGGGCTGCGTTCATCACTAGATGAGCTTGAGCAAAGCCATTACGTCGCACTTCGCTTTCAGCATAACATCAAATCCTCCTCCTTGAAACAAATGACAGAAGAGGAAAGAATTCAGTATAATCGTTATATCTACTTTGATAAAAACGCTTTTATTCGCGTCTTTTCATTATTGGACAAGCTCGGGACATTGCTGAACGAGCTGCTCGATATGCGGACCGAGCGAATCAAATCCCATTTCTCTTATTTTACCGTTTTGCGTAACATGCGGGAGAAGAAGGCACATCCGGAGCTGACCTGGAAGTTGAACGATGTGAAGGAAAAATACAAGGAATCCATGACCAGGCTGCGCAAGCGCAGGAATACCGAGATTCATTACATGAACTCGGAAATGCAGGATGATCTGATTCAAAGCAACCGAATGTACGGTGAAGAAATCAAGCTGGAGAATGTAGCAGAGCAATCCGCTGATTTGACACAAGGGCTGTATCTGGCAATGGAGTCGCTGCTGCTCACGTTCCAATACGCATGCAAAATCATGCGGACCAAGCAACCATAATCCCGGGGGAGGGAACTCATGGGACTGAAGGGCAAAACAGCATTAGTTACAGGCAGTGCAAAGGGGCTAGGGAAACGAACGGCGCTTCAGCTCGCCGAGCAAGGCTGCAATGTTGTCATTAACTACTATGAGAGCGAGCTTGAGGCTAGACAAGTGCAGGCTCAAATTGAGCAGCTTGGCGTGAAAGCTATTACCGTGCAGGCAGATATTGCTACGACTGATGGTGCAGCGAAGCTTGCGAATGCAGCAGAGAGCTGGGCTGGAGGCGTCGATATTCTCGTTAATAATGCGGGGCCGTTCGTGCGAAAGAGGCGGCTGTTCAGTGAATATGACGAAGAAACGATCATTCGCCTGCTGCATGGCAATTTATTAGGCGTTATGCTGCTGGATCATCGGCTGCTGCCAGGCATGCGCGAGCGCAAATGGGGGCGCATTGTCCATTTTGGCTTTGGGCATGCAGGCGAAGCAAGGGCTTGGCCGCATCGTGCCGTTTACGCGGCGGCAAAGACGGGACTTGTTTCCTTTACCAAGTCATTAGCAGTGGAAGAGGCGCCGCATGGCATAACGGTCAATCTGATTGGGCCTGGTGATATTCGAGGTGTGAACAAGGAACGTTCCATTGCCGAGGTTGAAGAAGAGTACGACAAGGAATCCCCAATCGGCCGGCCAGGAGCAGGTGAGGATGTAGCTCGGGTTGTCCTGTTTCTCTGCGCCATGCAATCAAATTTTCTAACGGGTAATGTCATTGATGTCACAGGCGGCTTCGATCCCATTGTGGCTAATATTAAAGGCATGTTCTAACAGGCATGACTGAGGGATAACAGGCAAACAAAAAAAAGAGTCTTATCGTTAAGCAGGGAGAAAGCTCCTTTGCGCGATAAGACTCTTCATCATTTCATTATGCCAAACTAGGCATAATTCGTGCTTATAGGTTTAGAATACTTGAACGACTTCGATTACTCCTTCAACTTCCTCAAGAAGGGCACGTTCGATACCCGCTTTAAGCGTGATCGTCGAACTTGGGCAGCTTCCGCATGCACCCATTAGACGAAGCTTGATGATGCCGCCCTCGACATCAACCAATTCAACGTCGCCGCCGTCGCGCTGCAAAAACGGACGAAGCTTATCGAGTACGTCCAAAACCTCATCGTACATTGTGTCTTGTACTTGTTCACTCATTGCAATCATCTCCTTTCTCCCCTATTATAGTACAAAGTGAAGCAATTGAAAATGGATAGTAACTAAGTAAAGTTAGGTGAAGCTTGATGTTTAAACCAATGATCGAATTTTGTGCCAGCAATATGCATCATGGAACGGACCGTATCATGAATTTATTCGAACAAAATGATGAATACGAAGTGACCGAATATGGCTGCTTGGGCAACTGCGGCGAATGTTATCTGAATCCATTTGCCTTGGTTGATGGCGAGATCGTTTCTGCCGAAACGGTAGACGAGCTGCATGACAACATTTTAAAAGCAATCGTCCAGCAGCAAGCGGACAAAGAAGCACTCGACAAGCTGCTGGATGATCTATAGCATTCCTTTAACCAAGGTGGCGCTTGGACCGCCAGAGGATGCCGCTTTTAACTAGACGCGGAACGCGTCCCATAATGGCGGTGCCGCCCATTAAACCAAAGCCGCTCTTCTTGCCGAGCGAGCCGAGCACGCCTTTAAGCTTAATTTTGCCGAGTCGAGGCGTTTTATCATGCCAAATCGCCTGCAGCACTTCGGCAATTTGCTTGCCTTGCGCGCCAGCGGCTTGACCGCTCGGAGACAGCGGAAGCGCTGCACAGTCGCCAACGATAAACACGTCGGTATGGTCCGGCAGCTGGTGATATTCATTAATGATTAGTCTTCCCTGATTGTCCTTCGGCAAGTCCATTCGCTGCACAAGCGGCACAGGCTGGATACCTGCCGTCCATACGGTTACGTCCGTATAGATCGGGGATGTTGAATTGCCATCATACAAAATTCCATTTTCTACTCGCGTAAGGCCTACATTACCCCGCATTTCCACCTGATGCTCCTCAAACCATTCCGCAACAAAGCTTTGCAGCTTGCTAGGGAACGCTGACAGCACCTTAGGGCCGCGATCAAGTATACGGATATTCAAGTCAGGCCGACTCTCTCGCAGCTCAGCAGCAACCTCTACGCCGCTTAGACCGCCGCCGACAATCGAAACTTGTCCATAGGGCTTAACATCATTCAACTGAGCATAGGTTTGTCTAGCTGCCGAGAAGGTCTGAATGCTTGTCGAATATTCTTCCGCGCCTTCGATGCCATGATACTTATCCGTGCAGCCAAGACCGATAACTAGCCATTCGTATTCAATGGGGTCCTGGTCCTGCATATGAACGAGCTTTAATTCCATATCAACGTCAGTAACCTCGCCATAAGCGAGGCTTATTCTTGGGTCAACCGGGAATTTTACCCGCAGCTCCAAATCGGAGACTGTTCCAGCGGCAAGCGCGTAATATTCTGTCTTCAAGCCTTGAAACGGCATCCGATCAATTAATACAATGGAGACATCAATCGGCAATTGTTTCTCCAGCAATTCATTTGCGATGGCGAGTCCGCCATAGCCTCCGCCCAATATGATCAATTTTCTCATATGATTTCCAACTCCACGCCTCTTGATGATAACTCTATTTTGTGTCTTCGCGCTGATGATTACTCATTTAGTAAACTTTAATTTCGTTGTAAAACGTATCACGTTCTACCGGGATACGCCCAGCGCCTTTAATTAACCAGATCAAATCCTCACGTGTAATACCCTCCGGAGTCAAAGCACCGGCTGCATGGCTTATTTTTTCCTTAACGATTGTTCCATGAGCATCCGACGCGCCCATTGTCAAAGCAACTTGGGTCAGCTGTACGCCAATGTTGATGAAATACGCTTTAATATGCTGGAAGTTATCAAGCATCAAACGGCTGATCGCAATCGTTTTTAAATCCTCGAATGCGGAGTTGCGGCGCCTGATGCCGGCACGCGGATTAATTGGCTGCATTGAAAGCGGAATAAAGACAAGAAACCCGTTCGTTTCATCCTGAAGCTCGCGGATATGCATCAAATGGCGGATCCGGTCTTCTTTGGTTTCAATGGAGCCGTAGAGCATCGTCGTATGCGTGCGCAAGCCAAGCTGATGCGCGGTGCGGTGTACCTCTAAGTACTGGGTAACGTCTGCTTTGTCTACGCGCATTTTTTTGCGGTAATGATCGGATAAGATTTCGGCACCGCCGCCAGTAAGCGATTGAAGGCCAGCTTTCATAAGCTCCTGCAGCACCTCTTTGTACGAAAGGCCGCTGATGCGGGAGAAAAAGTCGATTTCTGCAGCGGTGTAAGCTTTTAGGGTTACTTCTGGGAACCGTTCCTTCAAGGCTTTCAAGGAATCTACGTAATATTGGAATGGAACGTTCGTGTTGTGGCCGCCTACGATATGAAACTCACGAACACCAGGGTGGAAATGCTTCTCGACGTATTCAATCATCTCTGGGCCGCTTAGTGTATACGCGCCTTCGTCGCCTTCATCTTTGCGGAAGTTGCAAAAGGCGCAGTGCGCTTCGCAAACGTTCGTAAAGTAAAGACTCATATTTTCAATAAAATAAACCTTTTTGCCGTTTTTGCGAATCGCAACCTCATTAGCTAGTTGCCCAATGGTGAGCAAATCATCGGATTCATATAAGTAAATGCCATCCTCTAATGATAAACGCTGTCCATGACGCACTTTTTCAATAATGTGCTGCATTTTTGTATCCTCTGTCGGTATAACGACGTTCATGGTTTAGCACCTCAATTTCTTAAGATTGTGAAAAAAAGAACTTTCTTTTCCGATTAAAGAAGCTGTAACTATTATAAACCTCATACGTAGCAGGGGCAATATCCTCTACCTAAAATTTAAATGTAAATCATAAAATGAAACGGAAAATAATTATTTATCAGGAATTTATGAATAGTTAGTACTACTTTTATTAGGCTGTCTTTATATAAGAAGTGGGATCCGAATCGAAAGCTCAATTTCAAGCGAGCACGGTTGTATATTGGGCCAACCAACATGAGAAAAAGAAGACCATAGAGGCTTTGCCTGCCATCATAAAATATCTAAAGAAGCAAGATTTAAAGTTCGTCATATTTGGTTAGAGCCCTCATATTGGGTGAATTCGCAATAAAATGAACAGTGCTCAGCAACTTGCCGATTGATACCGCATTAACATTCCGTTATACTGTAAATAAGTAAGTGAGTTGAATAAGCTCTGAACTAGATGGATAACGGAGGGATGTAGCATGATCACAATTAGTGATACAGCATCTGATAAAATAAAAGAAATGCTTGCAGAAGAAGGCGGTCCTGAGCTTTTCCTGCGGATTGGCGTAAAGGAAGGCGGCTGCAGCGGTTTCTCCTATGGGATGGGCTTTGATGACGAGCAGCAAGTTGGCGACAAAGCGCTTGATATGGAAGGCCTTAAGGTTGTCGTTGATGAGGACAGCATTAAATATTTGAATGGGCTTGTTATAGATTTCAAGGAATCTGCGATGGGTGGCGGGTTTACGATCGAAAATCCGAATGCGAGCGCAACATGCGGCTGCGGATCATCGTTCCGAACAGCTAGCGACGCAGGGAAGCCGGCTGCTGCCGGCGAGTGTTAATAACGGGCGTTCAGAGGTATCTTCCGAAATGCGTATGAGCAACATATGCATTCCGGAAGTTTTTTTTGTTCGAATATAAGCCTATATACGTTTTCGAGCTTTGCTTCTATGAATCGATCATCTTGGAGGATAATGGCACATGGAGTTTATACGTGATTATAGACATTTTATTGAGGTTGGATGCCCTTCGTGCGGTCGCAAGCATACCGTTCAAAAAGGGCGGTACAACATATCCCCTCAGGGATATGAGTTTCACGCGGTTCTCAACTGTCCCTGCGGTCAATCTGCGAGTACAGCTGGCAAAGGAAAGCGGACGTGGGCATTCAAATCGGAAAATAATGAATTTATGAAAAGAAACAAGGCGACAAGCATTAAAATTATGCTCGTGATCGGCTTCACCATCCTTTTTATCGCAAGTGAAATGTTCTATATGTTCCATACTCAGGAGGAAGAGAAGAAAAGCGCTGAGCATGAGGTGAAGACGGAGGCGTCCAGTCATTTGTCTGTTCTGAATTTGTACAAGCTGTAAAAAAATGAGGAACGCATGTATAGCTCGCTTAAATTATGTGCATATTAGTATTGACGGTGTGAAGAGAGGTGTGGTTCCGTTGGACCAATTGGTGCTAGGGCTACAAGAGGAGCTTATTTAATCACTTAGCTTTTATGAAAGCGAGGGGTTGTGTCGCAGAATACTTCTGAACACACACGCTGCGCGCTAACCATTAAAACGGATAGCAATCGAGCGGTGCCCGAGTAATCTTAATGATGTGAAGTGTTAGATGCAAAGAAACTCATTCGATCAAACACCGTCAAAGAAGGAGCCTGTAAAAGGGCTCCTTTTTCTATGTCTGCCTAAGTTAAAACAGCGCTATCTGATCTCAAGGAGCCTGACTCAGGAAATATTTCTGTGTTCACCGCTTTAATTCAGGGAATTCCCTGACATACAAAGCCATTACATAGCTTTATAATGAAAATCAACGATGGCTTGTAATCCGGGAGGAGGAACGGAAATGGAGACAAGGGAAGCGAATATTACTGCCTGCATTGAGCGCTTGAAGCGGGATACAGGGAGTGATTTTGTGGTACTCGGCTCACTTGATGCAGGTAAACGAAAGCTGCGTTGGTCTAACGCTAGTGGAAGCATGAGCAAGCGGACGCTGCTTGTGGAGCAAAAGCCTACCGCAGGCTTATCCGGAACGGCCATACGATCTGCTCGGCTGGCTAGCACAGGCACGGCATTGTCGGATGCAGAACGTTTTAAGCTAGGAGAGCCGATTCTTCTTGCTGAGCAGTTGCGGATCGCGGCCAGCATACCAATCGTGAAGCAGCGGGACGTTTGCGGCGTATTGTTAATGGGCAGGCGCTCGGAGGAAGCCTACCTGTCAGTTGAGCTTGAGGAAGCTGGCCGCATCGCTAAAGAGATGGCGGCTATTTTGCTGCAGGAACGGATTTTTTGACGGAAACTAAAGCTGCATAGCGCAATGTGAGCTATAATAGTGTGATAATGATAAAAGTTGGAATTTTAGGGAGCAAGACGCATTCCGGCGGAGGGAGAAGGAAATGATTAAGCTGATGATTTGCGATGACCACGCGATGGTCCGCTCCGGGCTCGCGATGCTGCTGCACGGCAAGCATGATATTGAAGTGGTGGGGGAAGCATCCGAAGGTGATGAAGCGATTCAGTTGGCGCAGCAGCTTTTGCCCGATGTAGTTTTGATGGATTTGAGCATGCCGCACGGCAAGGATGGGATGACGGCAACGACTGAGCTGAAAAAATTGCTTCCAGATACTGCTGTACTCATTCTGACGATGCATGATGATGATGAATATTTGTTCCGTGCGATCCATATCGGAGCTTCAGGATATATATTGAAAAACGCACCGCATGATGAGTTGATTTCAGCCATTCAATCGGTTGCGCAAGGCAATGCCTATCTGTATCCAACGGCGACAAAGCGGTTGATGAGCGAGTACCTTGTGAAGCTAAAGCAGGGCGGCGAGGATAGTGGACCGTACGAGACGCTTTCAGAGCGCGAGAAGGAGATTTTAGGCTGGATTGCCAAGGGTTATTCCAATAAGGAAATTGCAGAGAATCTGATTATAAGCGTCAAGACGGTGGAAACGCATAAAAGCCATCTGATGGATAAGCTGGGGCTTCGTACGCGCCCGGAGCTCATCAAGTTCGCGCTGAAGAAAGGACTGCTGCAATTTGATTAAGCATAACGGCGAGAAATACCGGCAAATTATTGGCTCGGATGTCGAGTACCTGCTGTCTGTTCTTGAGGGCGAAATTGATGACAAGTCTATGTTGGCGCAAGTGAATCAATCGCTCAAGCAGCTTGCGGACGTGAAGTTTGCTTTGGACGAATCTTCAATCGTAGCGGTTACGGACCGTAAGGGGAAAATCGAATACGTGAATGATAAGTTTTGCGAGATTTCCAAATATGAACGCCATGAGCTGATCGGACAGGACCACCGCATCATTAATTCAGGATTTCATGGCAGTGATTTTTTCCGCAAGCTCTGGAATGTGATTTCAATTGGCGAGGTATGGCGTGGAGAAATCAAAAACCGGGCGAAGGACGGAAGCTTTTATTGGGTAAGCACAACGATCGTTCCTTTTCTGGACGAAGAGGGCAAGCCTTATCAATATTTGGCTATTCGCAGTGAAGTGACCCAGCGCAAGCTGGCGGAGCAGAAGCTGAAGGAAATGATGGTCAAGGTGATTGAGATTCAAGAGGATGAGAGGAAACGGATTTCGCGCGAGCTGCATGACGGAATCGGCCAAAGCTTATTCACATTGCTGATTCAACTGGACCGTTTGATCGGCGAGCATAATCAAATAACGGAGCTAAGCGAGCTGCGCGGGGATGTATCCGGCATCATGGAGGATATACGGGGATTGGCATGGGAGCTTCGCCCATCAGTGCTGGATGATCTTGGTGTTGGGCCGGCAATTAGAACCTACGTGGACAATTATTCACAGCACTTTGGCATCCAACTGAAGCTGGAGAACCAATTGAAGAGCAGGCTTGGAATTATGAAAGAAACGGCTATTTACCGCGTCATTCAAGAGGCGCTGACGAATATCGCAAAATATGCAGAGGTTGCGGAAGCTGAGGTGACGCTGAAGGAGCATCTGGATGAGGTTGAGGTCTTTGTTATTGACCGCGGCCAAGGCTTTAACACGGAGCGGATCGGACGCGGCGTTGGTTTGTTCAGCATGGAGGAGAGGGCGCGCAGCGTTGGCGGGCACTTGGAGCTTGTATCCGAGCCGGGGCAGGGCACAACGGTGCGGTTTGTGGTGCCTAAAGACCAGCAGACATAACGACATCAGGAGGAGGCACTTCATGTATCGGATTTTTATCGTAGAGGACGACGATAAGATCGCGTCCATTTTGAAGAGCCATATGGACAAATACGGCTTCGAAGCGGAGAGCGTCATGCAATTTCGTGAAATTATGCCGGAGTTGGAGGCCTTCGGGCCTCATTTGGTTTTGCTGGATATCAATTTGCCGTATTTCGACGGTTATTATTGGTGCAGGCAGATTCGCACTCGTTCCAGCGTGCCGATCCTATTCATTTCAGCCCGGGCAGGAGAGATGGATCAGGTGATGGCGATCGAGAATGGCGGAGATGACTACATTACGAAGCCCATCCATCTGGATTTGCTGATGGCCAAAGTGAAAAGCGTGCTGAGGCGCGCATATGGCGAATACGCCGCTGGTTCGGCAGCAGCTACGGACAGTATGGTGACGGCCCATGCCGAGCTGGTTGCTGGAGGTCTGCGCCTCTATTTAAACCGCAATGAACTGGAATGGGAAGGGCAGCGAGTCGAGCTGACGAAAAACGAGCAATTGCTTGCCGAATGCCTGATGAAGCAGCCAGGAGAAATTGCAACGCGTGAGCAGTTGCTCGAGGCACTTTGGGACGATGTCCAATTTGTGGATGACAATACGCTGACAGTCAATGTCACAAGGCTTCGGCGGAAGCTGGAAGAGCTTGGCCTCGCGAAAGCGATCGAGACGGTGCGTGGCCAAGGCTATAAGCTGACGCTCGCGGGCAAGGAAGAAGGGACGCTGCGATGACGCTAGCGTTATTTTTGCGTGACCGGCTGCTGTTTATTATTATGGCACTAATTATTATCGGCTTGTCCATCAGCTTGCTGCTATTGGAACGAGAGCGTTATCCAGGCTACATTGAAGAGGGGACAATCTATTATTTTATTGTGCTCTCTTTGTTTTTTTTAGGCGTATGGCTGGCGATTGATTATTTGCGCCAACGTACCTACTATAAAGAGTTAACCGATGCCATTGAAAAATCAGATGAGCTGCAAGCCGCGAAAATCGTGCAATCTACCATTACAGGAGAGCAAAAACTTGTCGCTCGCCTCCTCGAGGAGCAAAATCGAGCGTATCTTAATGAGCTTGGCAAATACCGCCGTCAGCAGGAGCTGCATAACCACTTTGTGCTGCAATGGGTTCACCATATGAAAACCCCCTTGTCTGTGATCGATTTGCTTGCCCAGCAAGCACAGCAGCAGAGCGCTCCTTCGGCAGAGGAACACAAACTTCTTGCTCTTAGCGTTCAAGAAGAAACGGACCGCATGTCACGTGGGCTGGAAATGATGCTCTATACCGCTCGTTTGGACAAGTTTGAGATTGATTTGCATATCAAGCAAACGCCCCTGCATGAGCTTGCGCGTACAGTAATTAATGCACATAAGAAGCTGTGTATCCGCCATTCTATTTTTCCACGGGTGGAGGGGGAGGCTTGGGTGGAGACGGATGAGAAATGGATGACGTTTTTGTTTAATCAGTTCGTCAGTAACGCCATTAAATATAGCAAGAGCAAGCCGGGCTCCAAAAAGCTTTTGTTCCAAATGGAGACTTTTTCCAGCGGCAGCGGAACACTGAAGGTCATAGATGAAGGAATTGGGATAGCGCCGTATGATCTTCCGAGAGTATTCGACCCGTTTTTTACAGGAGAAAATGGACGTACGGCTGGTGAGTCGACGGGGATGGGGCTCTATTTGGCTAAACAGGTATGCAGCAGGCTTGGGCATGTGATGACGATCTCTTCCATACTTGGCGAGAGTACGACCATCGCCTTAACGTTTGAACCGCGCGCCATCCATATTATGGATGGCGAGGGGTCGGATAGTGGCAGTTAAGTGACAAATTTGTAAGGTTTGCTTCGGATGATTGAAAGAGAAATCGATGGGTTCCTTACTCTCCCCTGGTCTATACTAAGGCTATCGAAACAAGTATACAGACTTTTTGGGGAGGAACATCGCAATGAGTGTACTACAAGCACAAGGGCTCGGCAAAATATATAGTTCAAAAGGAAACGTGGCATACAAAGCGCTGGAGGATATCGAGCTGAAGCTGGAGGCCGGAGAGTTTGTCGGGGTAATGGGACCTTCGGGAAGCGGCAAAACGACGCTGCTTAATCTGTTGTCTACCATTGATCGGCCAACTTCCGGCCAGATTGAAATTAACGGCGTCAACCCGAGCAAGCTGACCGACAAGAAGTTGGCGCTGTTTCGGCGCCGTGAGCTTGGTTTTGTTTTTCAGGATTTCAACTTGCTGGACACGCTATCGATTAAAGAAAACATCATTTTGCCGCTTGTATTAGAGGGCATGGCTCCAAAAAAAATCTTAGAGAAGCTAAATCCGCTAGCCGAGCTGCTGCAAATAACGCCAATTCTTGAAAAACGAACGTATGAGGTGTCAGGCGGCCAGAAGCAGCGTGCAGCCATTGCACGGGCGATTATTCACCAACCCTCGCTTGTGCTTGCTGACGAGCTGACGGGCAACCTTGATTCCAAATCGGCGAAAGACGTGATGGACTCGCTTAAAGATATGAATGAGCGGTTTAAGGCGACGGTACTGATGGTTACGCATGATCCGTTCTCAGCGAGCTATTGCCAGCGGATTGTCTTCATTAAGGATGGAAAGTTTTTCTCGGAGATTCGCAAAGGAACGAACAGGCAGGCATTTTTCCAACAAATTTTGGACGCTCTCAGCGTGCTGGGAGGTAATTTCGATGACGTTCCGTTCGCTCGCGCTTAGCAATATCCGGGGCAACAGGCGGTCATACAGCGCATTTTTTCTGAGCAGCGTGTTTTCCGTTATGATTTTTTACATTTATGCTGCCTTTCTGTACCATCCGGATGTAGAGAGCGGCTTTATTATGGCGGCTTCAAAGATACGCAAAGGGATGGAATTTTGCGAGTATATTATCGTCATTTTCTCGTTTCTGTTCGTGCTGTATTCGAACTCCGCCTTTCTAAAAACAAGGCAGCAGGAATTCGGATTGTTCTCTCTGTTCGGGATGACCAGGGCACAGCTTCGTAAGCTGGTTCTCTATGAAAATGCAGCGATTGCCACTCTGGCAGTAGCGGTAGGACTTGGACTTGGCACGCTGTTCAGCAAGTTGTTCTTTATGGCGCTGGGCGTGCTGCTGAAGCTGGAGGAACCGATTCCGTTTGCGCTGCCTCTCAAAGCAATCGGAATAACGGCAGGCGGATTTTTTGCCTTATTTATGATTATTTCCATATGGACGGCGCTTCGCATTGGCCGCACGGAGATCGTTGATTTATTGAAAGCGGCACGAAAGCCAAAAGGACAGTTGGTCTTTTCGCGTTGGTTGGTTTTCGTTGCCGCAGGTTGTCTGATTGCCGCTTACGGCATGGCTTTTTTTATGAACAGCGATACGTTTGTTGTACTTTCCCTGCCTATCTTAATTACCGTAGTCGCAGGAACGTATTTTCTGTTCACGCAGCTTAGCATTTTGGTGTTAACGTTTATCCAGAAGAAATCGGCGGTCTATTATAAGCGGACCAATATGATTGTGTTTGCTCAGCTAGGCTATAAAATAAGAGATAATGCGCGAATTCTGTTTATCGTATCGATTTTAAGCGCGGTTGTGATGACGGCGCTCGGCACGGTTTATATTTTGCAAATCGGAAGTAAACAAAGCTTGTTGGCAAGTTCTCCTTTTACGCTGGCCTATAGCGAGAAAGGGTTAAATACGCATGAGGTGATCGATCAAGCGGAGCTGAAGCGAATCGTCACCGAGGACGGCTTCAAGATTACCAAAGAGGCGAAGGCAGTCAGTATAGTCATAAGCCGTTACGCCATTCAGTGGGATGATGAAGAATACCGCGAGTTCGATTCGGATGCTGTCATTATTTCGGCTACGGAATATAACAAGCTTGCAGAGATGACCGGACAGCCGAGCATTTTGCCCGAGAATGGCAAGCTGACGCTAGCCCAATCGAACTATGGTAGGGTGATTCGTAATTATAAAGGCTATGTCAAAGGCGACATCAACGGAAAAAACAAGGAGTTTGAGATTAGCAGCGTAGTGGACACAAAGGTCATGAACTCGATGCAAAACAATTATTATACGTTTGTAATGGATGATTTTTCTTATGTGAAGCTGGTATCAGGCATTCCTGAAGACCAATGGAACGTGATCTACGGCTTTGAGCTGAGCAATTGGGAGAAATCCGCTCCTACGGCAGAGAAGCTGAAAAATCTAGTGCCGGAAGAGCTGCAGCCGCAAATTGATTTCCGCCGGGCAAGCGACTTGGCCAATATGAATGAAACGGTATCGTTAACCTTGTTTATCGGCATGTTCATCAGCCTTCTATTTTTCATCGCATCGGGCAGCATGATCTATTTCAAGCTGTATACGGAACTCCAAGAGGATCAAGCTCAGTTCAAGGCATTATCCCGAATTGGCATGACCAAAAACGAGATGCGTAAAATTGTCGTCACGCAGGTCGGCATCGTCTTTTTTGTCCCTGTCGTCGTCGGCATCCTGCATGCCTTGTTCGCTATGAAAGCGCTGGATAATATGATGGATTCCTCCAACTGGATTTACTCCTTCGTCGTCATCGGGATTTATATTGCGATGCAGACGATTTATTTCCTGGTTGCCTGCAGCAGCTACATGAAAACTATGCTTCGCGGCGCGACCGCGTAATAACAAAAAAAACGGCTTCCTTCTCAACTTGCGAGAGGGGCCGTTTTTTCTTGAAATATAGGAAAGCCGTTTCATCATGATTATTTCCTCAAAAGCATGTAAATGAATTGATTTGACGCAAATCAATTCCCGAATAAAGCCAGGATCTGCCGAACCAGCGGAAGCCTGAAACGGAGTTGCGGCCTACGAACACAGGGAAAAACCAAAAGCCCTGCCCGTTGGCAAGCCATATATAAGTGTTGCGGAACAAACAGCCGGAAATGGCACCCGGATCAACGGCAAACGGCGTAACCGCTGGCTGAGGTGGCGTGAACTGAGGTGGAGGAGCAGTCGGCCCCATCGTTCCTTGCGGTCCCTGAGGTCCCTGAGGGCCTTGTGGTATTTGCGGTCCTGGTCCGAATGGTCCTATAGGTCCAAGCGGTCCCATGGGCCCCATCGAACCCGGAGGTCCAAACGGAGGCAATAATCCCATGCAAAAATCACTCCTTATGAATTAGGCTAAAGCATCGTATGCGGTAGCGTGTTACTTGGATTGGGCGAACGTACGGAAGATTGAGTTGACACAAGCACAAGGCAGTTGCAGGCGAGAGGGGGAACTGCACTTTCCTAGCTTCGTCCAAGGCGTTAGAAAGGACTGATAAGCTTGCTGCCAAGTATCGCAACCGTCAATCTGGAGGATAGGAAGGCATCACCGTTCCAGGTCAGCAGATTCTCCACATAACCGAGCGTATCCGCGTTTGTGGGACCGATGATTCGTTGAAGGGCGAGAAGGCTAAAAGCCCCTCGGTTTTCATTGGATACGATCGGATTTAAGGCTGCGAGCGCAAGCACCTCTCCTTGTACCGGATTTTTGAGCGTGCCGTCCTCGTTATAATAAGTAGACAGATAGTTATATCCGCGGCTGCTGAGATCAATAATAAACAGTATATCTAGTTCGGGGCTTGCTACGGATACTTTGTAATTATTCTCATATTGGACACGGAATGGATGAGCTTGGTTGTACTGCTCCGAGTCGAACATTAGGCGAAGCTCATTGTGCACAAAAGAATAGAGGTAGAAGATGCCGTACCCCCCGCTTCCTCCGGCATCGATGCTCACCAGAATGTCGGAGGCTTTATTGGGATCGAAATTTCCGAGGAACAGCGAAGCGTTATAGCCTGCGTTGTTCTGCAAAGGAACGACGGTGTGCTGCTGAGAATAGCCATCGAGAATCACCAGCGTTATATTTTGTGCGAATATGCCGGATGGGCCGTCAGGTTTGTTTCCAAATAGATAGACATGATCCGGTATACCGTCACCATTGACATCTCCTCGCTTCATATCAAGCATATAATCCTCTTTGGAATGACGAACGTACGGGTATTTTTGGGTAGGGAAAGACGAGTTCATAACCATTCCTCCAGTTGTGAATAAACTGTGCTCCTGTCTATAACTATGCAGATAGGCAGGAGAGGGTTTGTGCGGTTGCCTAAGCTGCCGAAATAATTTGGGATATGGAAAAGAGGCAAGAGGGAGCAACCGCATGCGGTTGCTCCCTCTTGCCTCTTTAATCATCGGTGACTATCAAAATTGATATGCCAAGGTTTCCAATCGCAAGTCACCGCAGCGGCTATGGGCTGCAGTCGAACATGAATATCGAATAAGCTGGCCAACATCAAGCAGCGACAAACGGCAGCCATGCTTGGCGCCCGTGTCGATGGCCATGCGGCGGTTGCCAACCCATAACTCTCCTGCAGGCGCACCAAGCTTAAACGTAGGCGTATGGCCGAATATGATGACATATGCCAGAGCTTCGTCCTGCTCTGCCAATGGTTGATTAATAAAATCATCGCGGATTTCAGTAAGATCCTTCGCGCTTTGTTTATTCAAAGGAATGCCTGGCCTTAGACCGGCATGAACGAACAAAAAATTCCCTTCCACGATGTACAGCGGAAGCTGCTCCAGCCATTGGAGAATATCTGAAGGAAGGGATGGCTGATGCTCCTTAGCTGCTAATACTCGAAGCTCCTGATTGCCTGGCAGAACCAGAGCGCCTTCGGCAGCGAGCTGGCGAACCGTGTCCAGCGTGCCCCAAGTGGCCGGATTATCGGCATCAATGTAGTCGCCCAGTAGAATGAGCTGATCTTGTATCGGATTATAATTTGCCTCTTTGAGCAGCAGTGACAGCTCATCCTTGTAACCATGAATATCGGCAGCTGCCAGAAGTCTTGAGTATTTTTTTGTAGGAGTGGGCAAATGAATCGACTACCTTTCTTCCTCATCCGGATAAATGAAAGCTGAGCTTGCGGATAATCTGATCGTTACTTGCTCGCCTGCCTCAAGCGGATGGGCAAGCACAAGATACAATTTCTGGCCGCAGCTGGTTTGTGCGACTGCGCGCCAGCGATTGCCCTCGAAGGTGCAGTGAAGCACCTTTAGAATCAGCGTATTGCCAGCTGGCTCCTGTGAACCAGCTAAGGTAAGCATAGTGCCTGAATCGGCTCCGCTGTGATGTTCAATCACTTCGATATCATCGGGTCGGAACATGAGAAGGGCATTGGAATGCTCGGACAATCTTTGTTGCCCTGGCGCGAGCAGTCCTTGCACAAGCGATGAACCGATGCGGACCGCTGTTTCTGGGCCCTGATGAACGACTTTCCCCCGCAAGTTGTTATACGCTCCAAGCAGCGAAGCTGCCCAGCGGCTGGCGGGTCTAGTAAAGCATTGCTGAGGCGTTCCGATTTGGTCGATTTGCCCGTTCCGAAGAATAAGCAGACGATCTGCCATCGCAAATGCCTCATCCGGATCATGGGTGACGTGAAAGACGCTGATCCCAAGCTTTCGAAACAAATAAGCCATCTCCGTTCGCATTTCTACGCGCAGGCGCATATCAAGGTTCGATAGCGGCTCGTCGAGCAGCATAAGCTTTGGCCGCGTCGCCAGCGCCCTAGCAATGGCGACGCGCTGCTGCTGACCTCCGGACAGCTGAGGCGGCAGCCGATGCTCCAAGCCTTCCAAATGAAGCATCGCTAGCAGCTCTTGAACGCGCTGCTGGATAGCTTCACGGCCTATTTTGCTTCTGCGCAGCCCGTAGGCAATATTATCAAGCACCTTCATATGCGGCCATAGCGCATAATCTTGAAACACCATATTGACCCCGCGCTTCTCTGGCGGAAGCATGACGGTTGGGGAGGCGATAATCTCCTCACCCAAGGAAAGTGTGCCGCTGTCTGGCTTTGACAATCCGGCAACAAGCTGGAGCAATGTGGATTTGCCGCAGCCGGAGGGACCAAGCACGCTAATGATTTCCCCTTCGCGCATATCGAAGGAGATGCCTTTCAGCGCTTGGAATGCGCCGTAGCTTTTGGTTAAAGCGTTAGCGGTAAGCAGAAGCTTGGCGGGATCGGCAGCATGGCGCACTTGCTCATGGGAAAGAGTTGTATTTTTCGATAAGGTCGTTGATGTCATGCGGTTGCCTCCTTGCGGCGGAGCAGCAGCTCAACCGCCAGTATGATTAAAATTACGATGCCTGATCCGAGTACCGTGGCTGCCGATGCATAGCCAAAATCCAGATCCTCAAAGGCTTTGTTGATCGTAACCGGCAGCGTAAGGAAGCTGGGCGGAAACAAAATGGAATTGACGGCCAGGTCGAATACGCTGGAGCCAAAAGCGGCGAGCCCCGCGGACAACAGAGCGCCGCGGATTAATGGTATCAGGATCAAGCGCAGCCTGCCGATAAACGTGTCGCCTTGCAGCTGTGCAGCTGTAAGCAAGCTGTGCGGCACCTTAGCCATTGCCCCAACCATGAGCCTTGTAATGACGGGAATGGCGCCTGCGATCGCGGCAAGCACGAGTATCCAAGGCGTGCCATAGAGGAGCAGGCCAATCGAATCGAGCCATTTCTGATTCCAGACGAAGATATAACCAATCCCCAGCACGACCCCGGGTACCGCTAAGGTGACGATGGAAAAGACCTCAATGGTTCGCTTGAATTTAAACTGCGAATAAGTAAGCACATAGGCGACGCATAACCCAAATAGTAAGCCGAGCAGAGCGGCGACTCCCGCAATCATCAAGGAGTGGCCCAGTCCTTTGAGCAGCAAGCTTGAGCTATCGAAGAGATCACGATAGTGATTCAAAGTTAAATTACTGAGCTTAAGGCCCGCTGATTGGGTTTTAAATACGGACATCAGCACGTTTGCACCTATTGGAATGCCGATTACGACGGCAAGAAAGAGCAGGTTTAGTGTCGTAAGAAGAGCTGCGTATTTGCCAGCCGGTTTCGGTATGGATCGCTCCGCACGTGCTGATAGGAAATCGAACCGCGAACGGCGCATCGCATAAAATTGCACAAACATCGCTATGCCTATGAGCAAAACTAAATAAAATGAAAGCACGCCTGCCATGTCAAACCGGATTGGCGAAGTATAAATGGCGGAATAAATCGAATAAGGCAATGTTGGAAAACGGTACACGGCCGCGATTGAAGCGGGAAGCCCGAAATCACCGATCGTATCCATGAAGACAAGCGCCGCGCCAGCGAAAACGGCGGGCATAAGCAGTGGAGCTTGGATTGTTCTCCACACGGTAAGGGGTGACGCCCCTGATAGCCGCGCAGCTTGAGATAGCTGATCAACCTTCCACTCCATAGCGGCATGGACGCTTAGATAGGCGAATGGGAACTTGCTTAAGGTCATGATAAAGATAAGTCCGGCAGGCTGGAATATCGCGCCTGTTATCCAGTGCCACCCAAACACATTGACGGCAATCCCTCCGCCTGCGGCAAAGAGAACCCAGCCTTGCGCCAAGATGAACGACGGCGTAATAATCAGCAGCCATACAGAAGCATCAAGCAGTTTCGCAGTAGGAAAAGACCAGCTTGAACGAATGGTTGCCAGCATGCCGCCAAGCACTGTAGCAAGCAGCGTTGTGCCAAGGCCAAGCAGGACGGAGTTTTCAAGCGACTTTTGCCATAAGGGACGGTTGAAAATTTCAAGCAGCAGCTTAAGATCCCCGAGTTGCCAGTTGCCGAAGAAAACCCCGGGCAGCAGCACTTGAATAATGACTGCCGCCAAGGGATATAAGACGAGGACGAATAGAATGATGCTGACGAACCATCCCAGACGATCCTTCATAAAGATGCGCATCGATTATTTAACGGATTGATCGGCGAACCATTGCTTAATGGCTGCTTCATTCTCAGATGCCCAGGAAGCGTCGGCTGCAACGAGCTTCGCATCGGGTGAACGATCGGCTTTGGCATTCACGCCTGTAACAGAAGGCTGGAAATAGCTTTCGTCGCCTTGATCAATTAGCGCTTGCTGGGTTTTGGGATCAAGCAAAAATTCGAGAAATGCTTTGGCTGCATTCGGATTTTTAGTATCCTTCTGAATAGCTGCTACACGAACCGAAGCGGGCGCGCCTTCAGACGGCCAAATAATTTCAATCGGCTCACCGTCATTTTTCATGGAGTAGGCGTTGCTCTCCTGCAATGCGGCAATCGAGATTTCGCCAGCGGCTAGTGCTTTGACGACGTTCGGGTTTTTCGGGTAGACGCGCAGGCCATTGTCCATTAGTGAGCTGAAGTAAGCTTGGCCGCCTTCAATGGTCTTTTCCTTAAAGAATAACGACACGAATGGATAAGCGGGAGCGGCGATCGCCGGATCAGCCATGCCGATCAAATTTTTATATTTGCCGTTTGAGAAGTCCTCCCATGATTTTGGAGCATCCTCTGCCTTGACTTTATCCTTGTTGTAGACAATAACGCCTGCCGCGTGTGCGCCAGTTGGCACATACCATTGCTTCTCAGGTACAAATCCTTTGGCATAATCAGTTAAGTTAGCCACATTGTTTGGCGACCAGCCTTCCATCAGTTGACCGCTTGCGCCAAGTCCATATATGGATGGCATCGCATCCAGCCAAACGACATCCCAGTGCGGATTGCCTTTCTCAGCTTCCACACGTGACATAATCTCTGCTCCGTTGCCAGCGACAACCTCAAGCTTGAAACCTGTTGCTTCTTCGAACAAAGGAGCGATGATGCTGTCAAAATCATTTAAGTAAACGGTGAGCGTACCTTCATCCTTCGTCGTTGGCGCTTCAGTCTGTGCCGCTTCAGTCGGTGTCGTCGTCTCCGTGTTTCCGCTATTGGCTGCTGCCGCGTTAGTGCCATTCCCCGCATTCCCGTTTCCGCAAGCTGCCGTCAAGGCGACCAGCCCAGCAAGTAAAACCGTTCCGATCCAATGTTTCCTATTCGTTTTCATTATTTTTATTTCCCCTCCGCGATCTGTTTTGTTTACTCTTTCACTTTAGCAACGGATTGTCAGACGATTGTTAACGCTATGTCGAGATATTGTTAAATACATTCGATAGGTATTGATATACATATAGATTTCATCTATATTATTAGACGACTAGCAAGAGAGGCGGATGAGGATGAACGTACAGCAGCTTCATGTGTTTATGGAAGTATGCAGCGGGAGAACGCTGGCCGAAGCTGCGGACAAGCTTGGATTAAAGCAGCCTACGATTAGCTTTCATCTGAAAAAGCTGGAGGAGGAGCTTGGCGTGGAGCTGTTCCGCAAGCAATCCCGAAGTCTTCACCCAAGCGAGGCGGCATTGGAGCTGCTCCCTTATGCACGAAGCATCGTCTTCCTAATGGAGGAGGCAAGACTAGCCATGCTTGAACGCCGTGAGCTCGGCGAAGGCCGTCTTCGGCTCGGAGCAAGCTACACACCCGCCACCTACGTGCTGCCTCCGCATCTAGCGGCATACCGTGCTCTGTATCCGAGGGTAAGCTTATTGCTGATGGTCAAGCAAGCAGCATCTGTTCTTGCGATGCTGCGCAGCTATGAGATTGACGTTGGCATCGTATCGCTAGGAGAGACATCCGAGGCAGGGCTAATCATCCAGCCGTTAATTGAGGATGAATTAAAGCTGCTGCTCGCGCCTGAACATCCTTTAACAGCTCTTTCGAAGATAGAAGTCGAGCACATGATTGAGGAAACCTTCTTGCTGCATGAATTGGGCTCCACCTCCCGTACCTTGTCAGACGAATGGGCTAGCAGCGCCGGGTTAAAGTGGGGAAGCGTGATGGAGCTAGGGGCGATTGAAACGATTAAGGAAGCATTAAAATGCAACATGGGTATCGGTATTCTGCCGCGCAGGAGCGTCGTTCGAGAAATCGATGCTGGCGAGCTGGTTATGCGTGATTTGCCGCAATATATCAACCAAAGGCATATTTGCCTGGCTTACCGGAACGAAGATCAATTATCGCCGCATGTGCGCTCATTTATTGAATTTGTGCGACATACGTTTCTTGCCCATGGTAAGCTGTAGGTATGGAATATACGGAGGTGGCAGGAATGGGGAAAATGGCTGGAAAAACCGTAATCGTTACCGGCGCTAATTCAGGCATGGGACTTGCAACAACCGTGGAACTGGCAAAGCAGGGCGCCCACATCGTTATGGTGTGCCGAAGCGAAGAGCGGGGGAAGCGCGCTCTGGAACAGGCGATGCAGGAGAGCGGCAGCAAGAATATCGTTCTGATGGTGTGCGATTTAGGCTCGCTGGCCAGCATACGCAGCTTTGCATCGGCATTTAAGGACAGGTACAGCCAGCTTGATGTATTAGTCAACAATGCCGGAGTCGTATCCTTAAAGCGTGAGACGACTTCGGATGGCTTTGAAGCGCAAATCGGCGTTAACCATTTAGGCCATTTTCTGCTGACGAATGAGCTTCTTGAGCTCATTAAGCATGCTCCGCAGGGACGGATCGTCAACTTATCTTCAGGCGCCCACAAAGCTGGGAAAATTCATTTCGACGATCCTAACTTAACAAAGGGGTACAACGTGGTAAAAGGTTATGCGCAGTCGAAGCTAGCCAATGTTTTGTTTACGAAGGAGCTGGCAAAGCGGCTCGCAGATACGAAGGTTACCGTAAATTGCGTCCACCCAGGCGCGGTTGCTACCAACATCGGTGTGGACCGCAAGACGGGCTTTGGCAAGACGGTGCACCGGATGCTGCGTCCTTTTTTTCGTACGGCGCTTGAAGGTGCGCAAACAGCGATATATTTGGCCTCTAGCGAGGAAGTTGCTCGCCAAAGCGGACATTATTACGTGGACAACAAAATTGTACCGACCGCAGGCAGAACGAATGACCCCGAACTGGCAGTGAGGTTTTGGGCTTGGAGCGAGAAGCAGGTTGGACTTACATAATGCCAAGGAAATGGGCAACACTAACGCGGAGCGATTTTTTATCATTGCACTGCGGAGGTGTTGCCTTTTTATGAAGCACTTAATCGTTTATTGTCATCCGAATCCAGACAGCTTTAACAATGCTATCGTTGATGCTTTTATCGGGTCGTTGAAGGAACAAAGCCATGAGGTTGTTGTGCGTGACTTGTACGCGATGCGTTTTGATCCGGTGCTGAAAGCCAGCGATTTTGAAGCGATGCGCGAGGGAAATACGCCCACGGATATTAAGACAGAGCAGGAGCATGTGAAGTGGGCGGATGCCTTCACGATGGTATATCCCATCTGGTGGACGGGCTTGCCTGCACTGATTAAAGGGTATATCGACCGTGTCTTCTCGTATGGCTTCGCCTATGCCTATGCCAAGGATGGCAGCATCAGCAAGCTGCTTGCCGGCAAGCAGGGGCTTATTATTAATACGCATGGCACGCCTTCGGAAATTTACAGCAAGACCGGCATGTACGATGGGCTGAAAATAACGTCGGATACAGGCATTTATGAGTTTTGCGGCATCAAGCCGGTGGGCCATCTTTTCTTTGGCAGCGTGCCACAAATCGATGATGCTGCCCGCAAGAAAATGCTGGAGGAAGTCAAGGAGAAGGCCATTCATTTATTTAAAATATAGGGGAATATGTCATTTCGCTATCCCTTCTCTACATTTCTTTGAGAACATTGCGTGTAAATGCTAAAAAGAGCGCCACCCCATCATTAACGAAGGGGTGCGCTCTTTGTCATTCGATCGATTACCGCGCCCCCGTTTTCCCGATATGGATACATAATACGTTTGTTTCTCTGCCATGACCTTCACTCCTTATCTGAATCGTTTCTATGCATTAACACAATTTTGAAAGTGTTGAAACTATAGCGCTTCTAGTAGGGCTAAATTAAAGGGAAATAGGAGAGAATGAAAGAAGGTGCAGTAAACCTTATATCGACCGAATGGAATGATGCGGGATGATGAATATTCATTGGAGGATGGCTGAGCTGTGGCTGCAGCAGCAGAAACGGAGGCTGACAGCAGAGGAAAACGCCGAGTTGGATAGCTGTTTAAAGCTGAATGCCAAATATGCGCAAAGGCTTGCCGAACAATACAATTACGGAAGCGTCGCTAGCATGACGAATGACGAGCTGTGGCTTCAACAAATTTCAAAGGAGTTGGACGAGTTAGAAAGCCTGTATGCAGGAAAACGGCCTTCATTTTTCAAATGAGGCCCATGGCATGCGAATGATCCGAAAATAGCAATCCGTAAGAAACCATTCGCTTTAAATCCTGCTAGAATAAAGCTATAATCAAATCGATTCCAATCTACTGACGAGGTGATAGGTAATGGCGTTTTTGTCCAAAAGCATTTTTGTTAATTTACCGGTTAAGGATCTGAATAAAACGGTTGAATTTTTTACTCAGATCGGATTTGAGTTTAATCCACAGTTCACAGACGAAAATGCGACCTGTATGATTATTGGCGAAAATATTTACGCGATGCTGCTGGTAGAGCCATTTTTCAAAACGTTTATCCAAAAAGAAATTGCCGACGCGGCAAAAACGACTGAGGTTATCGTCGCGTTGTCAGCCGACAGTAGGGAGCAAGTGGATGAGATCGTTAACAAAGCACTGGCTGCAGGAGCTAAACCATACAATGAGCCCATTGACCATGGATTTATGTACAGCTGGAGCTTTCAAGATATCAATGACCATCTGTGGGAGCTTGTTCACATGGATGAAAATGCGGTCCCGCCTCACGCTGAATAATCGCAAACGCAAGAAACCATATCGACAAGAGGCTGCGGAACCCCGCAGCCTCTTTGCTTTAGCTATGGCTAACTTTAACTAGGAACAGGAATGGAGATCGGTACGGATAAACGAATACATACGCGAACCCGCGTAGCAATCAGTTATGTCTAGAGAATAACTCCCAGAGCAGTTCCCGCCTGCTGTTAACGCCAGTTTTGGCGAAGATGGACTTGAGATGATCTTGGACCGTATAGGCGGATATGTGAAGGGATTGGGCCAGCTCCTTCGTGGAAAAACCTCTAATGATCCGCTCAATGACCTGATTCTCCCGTGCAGACAAGCCATACGCCTGAGCGACGAAAGGCAGGATGTCCGCGGGTTTCGCAGGTTCAATGGAAACCGCGAGCTGAATCTGGCCATGAGCACCCTCGAGCTTGCTCGCCCGAAGGGATAGGTATAAGCCGTCGGGCATGCGAATGCATACCTTGGCATCTTTGGACTCATCAGCCTTGGGTCCGTCCTGCCCAAGCACTCGGGAGCAGACCGCCCGAATCGGCCTCGGAAGCGTGTCGCTGCCGATATTCTCCATGCTTCGCAGCTCCTTAAGCCAATAACCTGCCTGGGCGCTGAGAGATTGAGGCTCGAGCAGCTCTGAAAGCACAAGGATGCCAGGTTCATCTTTTCTTCCGCGAGCGGTCATGGAGGGTAGCTCTAGGCTTTTTTGTTTCAAGGCCTTTGCGAGCAAAGGTGAAACCGATGCTATAAACAAACCCTCCTCTTCCAGAAACAGAGGCTCGTCGATTGTCCGAAATAACGTCACATAGCCCCAGCACGTTCCTTCGGAAACCAAAGCCGCCCGAAGTTCATCTCCAAGTCCAGCTGGCCGCAGCACTTCTCGGTATCGGCCGCTTCGTTCCAGTTGGCCTTCCGTTGCGCCGCTTAAGGCCGCAGCTGGTATCTCCGAATGTATCAGCTGCTCGAAGCTATTGTAATCCTCATGTCCGTACTCATAGTCAAATAGCTGGTGGTGGATCGCCTCGATGATGTCATCCGTCGAGGAGCCGGTCGAGAGCAGCGTGATGGGATCGACTGAGGTGCAGCATGCAGCAGCGAACGGCACGGCTTCTCTCAGGATGGATAATGCGGCTTCGCGGTAATGGTACGAAGACATAGGAGCTTCGTCTAATTTTAATAATTGTCGCCGGATTGCTTCTTTGTTGTTAATCAATGACAGAGCTCCTTTATGCAAAACCCCACATTTGTGGGATAGCGGTTTATATGCTCATCTATATAATGAAAGGTAATTCATTGTTTATTTTACCTAATGAAAGCAAAGATTAATAGACCGGGACGGGAGAGGAGCATGCAAGTTGAACAAAGATCACTCGCCTATGGACTGGAGTCATCCAAGCGCGGCAAATTACGGGCAGACGATAGCGTTGAAAACTCCGGGTTATTCCCTTGGAGCTTTACGGGAGTTGAAACCTCTCAGCCTATGGTCGCTGCCGCGGAGCATCGCATTCATCAGGCTGGACTTGGCGGTAGGGTCAGGCTCTTAATCGATGGTTTTTTTGCCATCAAGAGAAAGAACGGAGATCAGCTATGAAAACAGACATCATCGTGGTAGGCGGTTACGGGCATGTAGGCGGACAAATTTGCGTGCAGTTGGCGCAATACTTTCCTGGAAAGGTATATGCGGCCGGTCGAAGCTTGGCGCGTGCAGAGCAATTTTGCAGTCAGTTGGACGGTAAAGTTATGCCGCTTCGCATTGCAGTTGGAGAGCCGCTTGATAAGAAACAATTGGAGAAGGTAAAGCTCATCGTCATGTGCTTGGATCAGGAGGACACCTCATTTGCAAAGGCATGCCTGGCAGCTGGGGTTGACTATGTGGATGTATCGGCAAATGGTGATTTTTTTGCGGCAATGGAGCGTTTGAAGCAGCAGGAAAATAATCTGGGAGGAACGGCAGTATTAAGCGTCGGCCTTGCTCCTGGCCTTACCAATTTGCTCGCGCTAAAGGCGGCCCAGTCGATGGATGTAGCCAGTCGTGTCGACATTGCCATCATGCTCGGACTTGGCGATGCGCATGGTCAAGCCGCTATCGAATGGACGGTGGACAGCCTGGCACGGTCTTTTGTGATTACCGAAAGGGGAAGCAGCAGGACCGTTAACAGCTTCACGGAGGGTAGCAGCACGGATTTTGGTTTTGAGCTGGGAGAGCGGACAGCTTATCGCTTTCCATTCTCCGACCAGCAGACGTTGGCCCGTACGCTCAAGATCCCGACCGTTTCGACGAGGCTTTGCTTCGATTCCCGTCCGGTGACTGGCCTGATGCAATTGCTGAAAGCAGTGGGATTCGGACGTTTGTTAGGGATGAAGCCTATCCGGAAAATGACGATAATGGCGTTTGGCAAGCTGCGCTTTGGCTCGGCTCGTTATGCAGTTAAGGTGACTGGATACGGGAAGCGGGCAGGGGTTGATGTTGTAGCCGAGTTCGGGCTTCAAGGGGCAAGGGAAGCCGAAATAACAGCGATGACGGCTGTAGTGGTTGCGAAGGCAGTGTATGAGAACGAGCTTCCTCAAGGGATTTTTCATGTAGAGCAGTTGTTCGAGCTGGACCTATATGAGCATCAATTGGTTCTAAGGTTAAAAGGGCAGCATAGTGAGCTAAAAGGTTCAGTGATTGCTAATATTCAAAGCTGGTCTCGTATTCAAGGCTAGTCTCTCCTATCGCTATTTGGTACAATTAGGGTGATTTTACCATAAGGCCAAACGAGCATGTGGAGAGGTTGGAGGTCAGGATGGATAATAAGGCGAGAATTGCTTTAATTATGGAAGAATACCATATGATTGATGAAGAGTCCCGTGCACAGTTGGCTGCGGGGCTGCTTCGTTTTTTTAGTTATAAGGGCGATGTAACTGCTGAAGCTTTGCTTGGGTGGGCTGATCTAGACCTTGAACAGCTGTTCAATATCATGTCAGGCATGAGGCTGACCCGACTGTATGTTCCGGACGTCATAGACATGTATGCAGGTATGGAAAGTGGACAATTATCGTCTCGTGTATCGTTTGGTACGTTTGCAGAAAATGAGCATTTTGTGGAAGAGCCTCGTCTTCATCGTCAGTACGGTAGTTACGAGGTACCGCCTGCTATTCATCGTTTGTATGAGCTTGAGGAAGAATTTGGCAGTGATATGGATACGGAACTGGGCCTGATTATGCAAAGATATGATAGGCGTTATCCTTCCACGCCTCCAGATTTTATTCCCTTTGCGAGCTCCGGAGTAGACGGTATCCATTATTGCTTCGTTACCGATTTTGGAGCGGTTAATCACCTGGAGGATGCTTATATCGCCATTGTATCTCCTATGGATTTTGGATCTGAAGTTAGCTTGATCGCGAGAAACTTGAATGACTTTCTGCGCATCCTATGCACGGATCGCTCGCTTTTTTACCATAGCCCACGGACGCTTGAAACCTATTTCCAAACGGCGAAGGAAAGGCAGGAACAATGGGAGGGGCTCTCGCTAGCGCTGAGCAAGCTGAAAACGGTTTTTGGCCTTACAGAGGTGGCTGATTTGGCCGAATATATGCGGGACTTACACGAAAAGAGAGAACAAGCCATCTGCATTCATACACAGGATACGATCGGGGTGATATCACGGTCAGGCTCGCCGAAGCAGCCTGGTGCCGCCGAACCGCTGCCGCAGAATTGGGAGAACAGGCATGCTCTTCAGGCTTATCTTGAGGATGCTGGTGCCGAAGCGAAGCTGGCATTTGTCCGTGAAGCGCAGTTTCACAAAAAATTAGCAGACAGGCGAGTATATGGACTTTGTAAGCGAGTGTTAAAGGAATTAGAGCTTTATCATGAGCTTTACAACTTATCGGAAATCGTAGAGTAACCGTTTCATGGAACATAGGGAGAGTGAAGAGCGTCCGATTATTATTTATTTGCAGCAGAAACAAGTGGCGAAGCTTAACGGCGGAAACTATTTTTCAGGGAGTGGGCGGTCATGAGGCAAGGTCGGCAGGCACCGAGTCCCAAGCCCGTATAAAGGTGACGGCGGGGCATATTGGCTGGGCGGACCTGGTATTTGCCATGGAGAAAAAACATGTCCGAAGGCTGCAAGAGAAGTTCGGCAGCGAGCTTGCAGGCAAAAGGCTGATCTGTCTCCACATTCCAGATGATTTTGAGTATATGAACGAGGATTTGATCGGCTTGCTTCAGTCGAGTGTTGCTATGCATGTCAGCTTGCCATAATCATAATCAGGATTTAGAAGAGGCTGATCTGATTCGCTTCCTTCTGTATAATCAGATCGAAGGGAGCTGCCTGCGTAGGCAGCTCTCTTTGATCGTTAATCGGCAGCAAGCTCCAAAATACGTTCATTTACATGATCCGCATATAGCCCACCGTGGTAACAGACCACCGTCTCAATGTCATATTCCGTTAATTTCTTGAGGGAGTGCTTGGCCTGCTCAAAATCGATGCAGTGACGGGGCGTGGGGCCCATCAACTGGTCGTTCTCGACCACCATCGCGTCTGCCGCAATTAAGGTTTTGCTGGCTTTATGGTAGAGGCTAATATGGCCGGGTGTATGGCCAGGCGTACCGATAACGATGATCCCTCCGCAGTAGGGCAGCTCCTCGCCATCAGCGACAATGACGTCGACAGGAGCGCATGGTGGATTTTCCAGTACACTTCTGAAGGAAGCCCGCCATTCTTGCGGGATCTCCTCCGGCATGGCGTTTACTGCATTCTCGATCGCTTCTGACGTAAGCTTAATCGGCTGCGCGTCCCCTTGGACATAGGGAGCTTCAATCTCGCTTGCCAGCACCTTTGCCGGATGAGGTAGCTCCTTCAAAACAGCAGGCAAGCTGCCGATGTGATCGATATCCTGATGGGTGATGATAATGTGGGTAAGCTTGTCGAAGGAGAGGCCTGCTCTCTCGACCTGTTCTTTGATTAATGGAAGCTGGCCCGGATAGCCTGTATCGATTAATAGGGCTGCTTCGTTATCCCATAGCAAAGTTGGATAAACGGTTTCCATCCGTCCCATCATGACTGCTGCAATCGGCAGCATTTGAACTCCTTCAGAAATGTTCATCATTACCCTCCGCTTTTAGGTTAGAATGGTTGGCATCGGTGCAACGTCGACGACAAAATATATAGTAACAGTATCGATAATTTATGTAAATAGTAAAATATTTTATTATAACACATAAATAATTATTTGTCAATTAATATTTTAAAATTCTATAAAGCAAGCTCACATTTCAGCGATATACAGCATGTATTGTTAATATCGTGTGCAAAACGGATGGAATCATACCTTAGCTGCATGCAACTTCTTCAGGTTTATGAAGTAAAAACCAACAATAGCTATAACCCCTTTATGAAGCATGGAACTTTATTCCATATTAACTCGTCTTTAAGGTGATAAAGAAGAAAGGGGCTTTGGCATGAAGCGTAAGTATTGGTTCTTAATCGGTTTGGCAGTGGTTGTAGCCGCAGCATTGCTCTTTATATTTCGGATTAACGGGGACCGCGTAACCGTCATGCGCATGATTGATTTTGAACAAGCAGAGTCTAATTCCCAATATGTCTGGAAGGATCGCGGGGCGATTCGAACCTTCGAATATGCTTTTCGGTTTGGAAAGAAGCAGGAGGGGAAGGTGGATATCGCTGCACCGCCTTATTCGGTTTACTTGGGGAAGCAGCGCTACTGGTTATGGATATCGGAAAAGAATGAGCCTGGCAACTTTATGAAGCCGGAGGATTCAGGGACGCTCTATCGCTTAAGCTCAAAATCAACAAACAAAATTCAACAACTGCTGAAGCAAGCTTATCCTCATTTTGGAACAGAAATGCCGGGCGGGAATAGAGATGAACGCAGTATTAACTTGGACGCTGCGATGCTGGAGGATGGGATGCAGCCCGATGTGCCAAGCATGTCGCCTTCTCCTTCCCCGGGAGAATTTGCTTCACCTGCCATTGTAGAATCGCCGACGCTTGCGCCCGTTCCTTCCTCGCCGGCTGACGGAACGTACACGCCCGCGTATTTGGATAGCTCTGCATTTGCAGGCGATGAGCAGGCGCTTATCAAGCTTATTAATTTGCGCATTAAAGTGATACATGAAAGGGATTGGGAGAACTATTCCCAGCTGTTTACGGAAAGCAGGCGCAAAGCATATGAAGACGTTGAGAGCTATACAGGCTATACGGTTACAAGCATACGGTTAGATGGCGATATCTCGATTAAAGAACAACGCTCCTTGTATGAAGCGGTTGCGAGGGTTGTTGCGGCAAGGGATAATGGAGACGAGAGCACCACAGTATACGTTTTTCAGAAGGGTAAGGAAGATGGAGCGGAATGGCGCATTGCTGACGTGGATTAAGGAAGATTTAATACATGCAAGGGGAATAGAAGAAAGCGGCAACGAGGCGCTTGATCGAGTATAGTGGCATTAGGCACTATACTCGATCAAGCACAAACGTTGCCGCTTTTTTTATAATTGTTGGGGTAAGGGGAGCATGCCCCTGTTACGCGGGAATGAACTCCACCTCGATCTGGATAACCTCCGAACGGCTGCCGATCCTTACAGGCGGTCCCCAAGTGCCGAAGCCGGAGGACACGATGGCATGCAGGCTGCCTTTTTTGAGGTAGCCCCAATCCAATTCGAACAGACGTCTTGTGATCAAATGATTCGGCATCATTTGACCGCGGTGGGTATGCCCGGAGACGGACAAGTCAATGCCGCTCTCAGCTGCTTTCGCAATATCAGATGGCTGATGGTCGAGCATAATGAGCGGACGCGAATGGTCCAGCGGAGCAATTAGCTCATCAATGGGCAGCCTGCGCTCTGCGCCAAAGCCACCCGAAGCTTTGTCCTTGCGGCCGACGACATAGAAGCTGTCCGCGATAAGCGCGCTCTCGTCCATCAGCACACGGATGCCGATGGCATCCATCGCCGCGATGAATTCAGGAACTTTTTTGCCGATATATTCATGATTGCCTGTTACCGCGTATACGCCAAGCGGAGCTTTCAGCCTGCCAAGCACGCGGGACATGTTTTTGCGGAGAAACGGTTCAATATCATCGTCCAAGATGTCGCCGGGCAGCAGGATAAGATCTGGACGGATTTCCTCAACCTTAGCCAGTAAACGCTCCAAATGACGGTTTCCGACGATCGTTCCCAAATGCAGGTCGGATGCCATGGCGATACGCAGCTTTTTCATGTCTCCCGCAGCCTTCGGGATCTGGACCTGATAAGTGCGAATGATCGGGCTCCACGCATTAAAGCTGCCGCGAATCAGTAGGATGGCCATCGCTAGCGCAGCGATGCTGCCTACGGCAACGATATAAACGTTTCTGTCGGCGCCGCCTGCCTTGAGCAGCACAGCCGCGATATTGGCAACCGGCAGAATAAGGACAGCATATTCCAGCACCGCAAACCAATAGGAGCCAATCAGTTTAAATGCTTCGGCAACGGGACGCAGCGGCGAAGAATAGGCAGCGCGGCCAATGATATACGAATACGCAATGACGGCAGCGGCGAGCGTATACCAGCCAGCGCTTTCCCAGTGAAAGACCGTGGACAAGAGCAGCCAGCCATTCCAGCCGATATAGAAGGAAATGCCGCTGTATACGAGCAACACGGAAAAAATAATAGCAATAAATCGCAGCTTCATTCATCAACGCTCCCTGGCTATTAATCTGCTTACTTATAAGCTGAATTTACTATATCACACGGAAGTTGCCGCAGCAAAAATTGCGAGATTGGGAGAATTGACCTGCTTGGCTGGAGGCCGCAAGTCGTAGAAGGCGTTGCACAGGCTGCGAGCCTATGGTATCGTTTCGTCATAGTGAATGATGCCTTTCCTAGCATTCAATTGAAGGAAATCGTGCATCAATAAGAAATGGAGCGAATAATCGGATGAAATCGCTTGTACTGGCAGAAAAGCCGAGCGTGGCGAAGGAAATTGCCCGTGTGCTCGGCTGCGGACAGAAGCATAAAGGCTATATGGAAGGACCGAAGTACGTGGTCACCTGGGCACTTGGCCATTTGGTTACCTTGGCTGAGCCGGAGGAATACGATCCGAAATACAAAACCTGGAATTTGGAAGATTTGCCGCTGCTCCCGCCGAAGATGAACCTGAAGGTCATGAAGGAAACGTCGCAGCAATTCCGCACGGTAGCTCAGCTTTGCAAACGGCAGGATATTAGCGAGCTTATTATCGCTACCGATGCAGGGCGTGAGGGCGAGCTTGTCGCTCGCTGGATTATGGAGCTTGTCCACTGGCGCAAGCCCTTCAAGCGGCTATGGATTTCGTCCCAGACCGACAAGGCCATCAAAGATGGCTTCAACACGCTGAAGCCGGGCAAGGACTACAATAATCTGTATGCTTCGGCGGTATGCCGTGCAGAGGCGGACTGGCTTATCGGCCTTAACGTAACTAGAGCTTTAACGACCAAATACAACGCTCAGCTGGCTGCTGGCCGCGTTCAGACGCCAACGCTCGCTATGCTTATGGAGCGGGAACAGGAAATCCAATCGTTCCAATCGCAACCTTATTGGACGGTATCCGCTGATTTTGGCTCGTTCACGGCGGTTTGGCGCGAACAGGAAGCTCATGATGGCCGGATTTGGAGCAAGGCAGATGCGGATGCGGTTGCCGAGCGTTTGAAGCGCGGAAACGCGAAGGTGGATAAGCTGCGCACGACGGAGAAGCAGGAGCCGCACCCGCAAGCTTATGATTTGACGGAGCTGCAGCGGGACGCCAACAAACGGCTAGGCTTCTCAGCTAAACAAACCTCTAATGTGCTTCAGAAGCTCTATGAGCAGCATAAGCTTGTGACTTACCCGCGTACCGATTCAAGGTATTTAACTAGTGATATGGTGCCGACCTTTAAGGGGCGCCTCGAAAGTATAGCGGTTGGACCTTACGCTCAGCTTGCGAGAAAGTTGGTCCGGATGCAGCTTCCGGTTACGAAACGGATTGTCGATGACAGTAAAGTAACCGATCATCACGCCATCATCCCGACAGAGCAATTTGTTAATTTATCCGCCTTAACAAACGATGAGCGAAGGCTTTACGATCTCATCGTCAGACGGTTTATCGCTTTGTTCTACGGCCCTTACCGTTTCGATGAGACGAGCGTCGTACTCGCGGCAGGGAAAGACCGTCTGTATGCCAAGGGGAAGATCGAGAAGGAGAAGGGCTGGAAGGAAATTTATCAATCCGGCTCGCATGCTTCAAGCATGGACGACGAGGATGAGGATGACGGCGAGGGCAGCGCTTCCGGGCAAGGGAAAGCGGACCGCCAGCCTACACAGCTGCTTCCTCCGCTGACAATTGGGCAAACACTGACTGTGAAGCAGGAGAAGGTACGCGAGCTTCGTACTTTGCCGCCAGCCATGTATACGGAGGCAACTCTGCTGACCCGAATGGAGAAGCATAGCCTTGGAACACCTGCCACGCGAGCGGATATTATTGAGAAGCTGCTGGGTACGGATACGATTACTCGTACGCAAAACAAGCTGATGCCAACCGGCAAGGGCAAACAGCTGATCGAGCTCGTCGTTAACGAGCTGAGAAGTCCGGATTTGACCGCTAAATGGGAGCAGGAGTTGGAACGCATTTCCAAAGGCAAGGGTGATCCAACTGCTTTTATGAAAAACGTGCGTCAACAGGCAGCCAAATGGGTGTCTGAGGTCATTGCGGAATCGAAGGAATATAAGCCGCATAATCTAACACATTCGAAATGCCCGGACTGCGAGAAGCCGCTGCTCGAAATTAACGGCAAACGCGGCAAATCGCTCGTCTGCTCGGACCGTGAATGCGGATACCGCCGTTCGGCTGAGCCGATGCTCTCCAACATGCGCTGCCCGCAGTGCCATAAGAAAATGGAGATTAAGGACGGCAAGGCCGGTAAGTTTGCGCAATGCAAGCCATGCAACGTGATTGAGATGCTTGGCGACAAGCAGGGCGGGAAGGTCAACCGCAAACAAAACCAAAAGCTGATCGAGCAGTACAGCGACAATACATCGCTATCGAACAGCATGGCCGATAAGCTCAAAGCAGCGATGGAGAAGCTGTCCGAGAAATAATAGTTTGAACACCGGCATGTCCGCTTTGGGGGGCTAGCCGGTGTTTTATTTTATTCTATCAGGGAGGCTTCTATTGCTGTTGCTGTTAGAGTGAGAGTGATAACCGAATCTAGCTTTTCAATCGGAGAAAATTTAGGGGGCAAATGGCAGGCGGTGGTTAAAAAGCTTGATAAATAAGGCTTCTAGCCTCCGTCATTCATCCAAGAGACAGCTATTACTCTGTCATATGCTATGGATGAAGCGATAGGAAAGGGGATAGATTGCATTGGGTGAACAGCAAGGAAGGCAGCTGGCTAGCAAATGGGCCAAAACTGCGATATTACTTTCACATCCCAGCATCGCGCCGCATATTCCTCCCACAAAACGATTTACGGCGAATCACCTCAGAAGCATGCTGGATACGCATCAAATGGTCGTCGTCAAGCCGGTGGTTGGTGCCGGCGGTCACGGTGTCATCAAGGTTACCCGTAGTGAAGGCGGTTATGCCTATACTTATTATGCGCAGACAAAACGGTTTGCTAGTTTTGGAGCATTAGTAGCTGCGCTTAATAAAAAACGCAAAGGCCGCGCTTATCTGATTCAAAAAGGCATCCATTTGGCAACGGTTGATGGCAAGCCGATTGATTACCGCGTCAAATACGTGAAAACGGAAAAAGGCTGGGTATACCGAGCGATCGTAGGCCGGATTGCCAAAAAAGGACTGTTTGTAACGAATTTATGCCGCGGCGGCACTCTTGTAACGGCCGCACAAGGCATTAGCCGCTCATTGTCCTCCGGAGCGGTAGCGGAGAAGAAAGGCAAGATGAGGGAACTTACTGTGCTTTCCACGGGCGTACTGGAAACGAAGTATCCCGGGATCGGCCAACTGGGCTTTGATTATGGCATAGATAAGAGCGGGAAGATTTGGATATTCGAGGTAAATACGAGGCCTCAATAACGGAAGATTCAAGGATGGAATAGTCAGCAGGCCAGATGAAATGCGGAAAAGATAGATATTCAGACCTGAATGCGAAAAAGCTGAACGCTCAGGTCTGAAAGTAGATAAGTTAGCTATACGGATCAGATTAGAATAAATGAATGTCTATTGATGAGGCGGAGCGAGCTTCAGGGGAGTACCCTTGAGGCCCTGCTTTGTCTTTTTTTGTGGATTTCGCATCTAAAAGGAGCGAGTTAAAATTACCCGATGGGCGGCTTGCTGCCTGCCAGGTCGCTGTTTTGCTGGAAAAACTCCCCGTTCCGCAGACCGTCGACGAATTGCTGAAGCCAATTGTAATACTCCACGCCATGGCGGAGCTTGTGGAGGTCCTTTAAACCAAGCTGGCGCTCTTCCTCCGGCGTTTCCGCCGCCAATATCATTTCCGACAACGGTGGTATCACCTCATTAATCGTACCTAACATCACATCGATCTCGCGCTGCAGCTTGGTGGCGAAAAAGTTCTGGAATGCCTGAAAGAAGTTAGTTTCCGCTACATATAAGTCTTTGCGCTCCTGTTTTTCATCCAGTTTCATGATCATTTTGGAATCCGTGAGGGAGCGAACGGCATAGCTCATATTGCTTTTGCTCATATTCATATGCTGCTTCATATCTTCGAGCGTCATCGGCTTGTCCTCGAAAAACATAATCCCGTAAAGCTGTCCGAAGGAATAGTTCGCCCCGTACAAATCCATCGTTTGGGCAATCGCATCGATAATTTTGCCTCTGATTTTCTCCTGCGTGGCCGGCGTACCTTCTAATTCGCTGTTCGAAGCTCTCTTCACATCTCTCACCTGCATAACATGGATTTTATGATTCCTATGACACTCGTATCGATTTACCACTCCGAATTGCATTTGAAATTTACAAGACATTTAATAAATGTTGACGTGGCGATAACGTAACTATCATACACTGAACGTACAATAATTCTTGTACGATAGAGGTGAAGGGGTACGATATACGACAATTATAGCAAATATTAAAAGAAAATTGAATCTAATAGAGGAGCTGATGACAAGCGATATGGCTAAGGAATGGAAGGCTCTGCTTTTTACGCTGCCGGCTATAATTCCGTTGATCGTGTTCTGGATTATTCCTCTCGGAACCATCTTCTATCTAAGCTTCACGGATTGGGACTTTATGAGTCCGGTCAAACAATTCGTAGGCTTCGACAACTATGTTTATTTGTTCGATAATCCAGCTTTCTATCAATCCCTTCGCGTAACGATTTTTTTCTGCCTCGGCAGCGTGCTGCCGGTCATGGCTGGCGGTCTGGCGCTTGCGCTGCTGCTGAATCGCTCCCTAAAGGGCGCGGCATGGTACCGGACGTTAATGTTCTCGCCATGGGTGACGCCGACAGTTGCCGTATCGATTGTATGGTCATGGATATTCGAGCCAAAGGTCGGGATGGCGAATACGGCGCTGCGCTGGTTTGGGCTGGAGGGAGTCGGATGGCTGCAGGATACCAATTGGGCGCTTGCAGGCGTACTGATTGTCACTGTCTGGAAGCTGATCGGCTGGACGATGGTATTTTATATTGTGGCTTTGCAAAATGTGCCGCGCGAGCTGCTGCAGGCCGGCGAGCTTGACGGCGCGGGAAGCTGGAGCAAGCTGAGGCACATCACGCTGCCGCTCATTTCACCGACCACGCTGTTTCTGTTTATCGTACAAACGATTTCCGCGCTTCAGGCGTACGACCAAATTAATGTTCTGACACAGGGCGGACCGGCAGGCTCCACGAGAACGCTGCTATATATGTACTATCAGTCAGCCTTTGAATCGTTTGATATCGGCGAAGCCTCGTCTGTCGCGGTCGTGCTGGTCATCGCCTGCATGCTGCTGTCGATCCTGTCCTTCGCAATCAGCCGCAAAACCGTTCATTACAGTTCATAGCTGCAATGCAGCATCGAAAGGAGAATGGCTGGCATGCAAGCAGCTCATCATGTTCGCCGGACACTTCATCACGTTTTCCTGCTGCTTTTTAGCGGAGCGATGGCCTTCCCTTTTTATTGGATGGTCACAAGCGCACTCAAGACCAATGATGAAATCTGGCAGTTTCCGCCCACCTTTTGGCCAAGCTCGCCGCAGTGGGGCAACTATTTGGAGGCGTGGCTGGAAGCGCCGTTTTGGAGGTATTTAACGAACAGTATCGTCGTAGCTGGCGTTATCGTCCTGCTTCAGGCTTTGAATTCGGCGATGATGGCTTATGCCTTGACACATATGCGCTTTCGCCTGAAGAAAGCTTTTACCGCAATCATCATGCTTGGCTATATGATTCCGAGCACGGCGGTTTACTTGCCTAGCTATATGATTCTAGCCAAGCTGCATCTGCTGGACTCGTATGCGGGATTGATTTTGTCCAATTGTGTCAGCGTTTTTTCAATTTTTCTAATCAGACAAGCTTTCCTGCAGGTGTCGCATGAGCTGGTAGAAGCAGGGCAGATCGATGGGGCATCGCATATGCGGATTTTGTGGTCAATTTTGGTCCCGGTCACGCGATCCTCTTTCGTTGTGCTCGCTCTTATCACGTTCATTGATCATTATAACAACTACTTCTGGCCGATGTTGATTACGAAAAATCCTGATCTGCAGCTCGTATCGGCGGGGCTCAGAAGCTTCTTTGTGGAAGGAGGGGCTTACGGGCTGAAATGGCCGCTCATTATGGCAGCAAGCTCATTTACGATCGCGCCGCTGCTGGTTTTGTTTCTTTTTGCTCAGAAGACAATTATGAAGAGCTTTAATATGTCGGCCGGCGCGAGCAAAGGGTAAACCCGGTTAAGTCTTGTTTTGCAGCAGTACACAAATAGAGTGGAGGAATGAAAAACGATGGTTAAGATGAAGCAGGGATTAGCTCTATCGATGGTGTTAAGCTTTACGGTGCTTGCGGCGTGTGGACAAACTTCCGGCAGTACGAATGTTGGCACGAATGCGGGGACAAACGGAGGGGCTGCCCCTACAGAGGCCCCTACGCCAAAAGAACCGGTAACGATCGAGTTCTGGTACGGTCTGGGCGGCAAGCTCGGCGATACGATGAAGGAGAAGATCGAGCTGTTCAACAGCTTGCAGCAAGACGTGATTGTCAAAGGAATCGCGCAGGCGGACTATACCGAAACAGAACAAAAGCTTCAGGCTGCCATTGCGGCGAAGCAGGCTCCCGCTGCTGTTCTATCCTCCAATATGAATTGGGCGGGCAAAGGCTTATTCGCTGATATGAGCGATTTGATCGCAGCGGATGATTCATTCCATAGCGAAGACTTTGTCCAAACCTTTCTGGAGCAGGGACAGCTGGATGGGAAGCAATATTTCCTTCCGATGTACGGGACAACCCAGATCATGTACTACCGCAAGGACGCGCTGGAGAAGAACGGGCTAACGCCGGAAAATTTTAAGACATGGGAAGCACTTGCAGCATCAGCAGCCAAAATGACCACTAAAGAAGGCGGCAAAACAACTTTTTTCGGTTGGGAACCGATGTGGGGCAAGGACAATATGATGGATGCGGTATTCAGTAAAGGCGGCAGCGTGCTAAGCGAAGACGGCAAAACCGTTACGATTGATTCTCCGGAATGGATCGAGACTTGGGAAGCGTTCCGCAAATGGATTCATGAGGACAAGATCATGTCCATTCACTCAGGCGGACAAGGCTGGGAATATTGGTACAAAACAATTGATGACGTCATGAAGGGCCAAGCGGCAGGCTACACGGGCTCAAGCGGCGACCAAGGAGATCTCGATTTTAATATCGTAGCGGCAATGGAACAACCGGGCTGGGAAGGCGTTGGCGCAGGGAAACCGGTAGCATCGGCCATAATGGCGGGTATTCCAGCAGGCGTGAGCGACGAGCAGAAGGCCGCTGCCTACCAGTGGTTGACATTCTTCTCGCAACCAGAGAATACCGCTTCATGGTCGATCAGCACGGGGTATATCGCCGTTCGTTCATCCGCCCTTGAGGATGAGAGTTACAAAGCGTTCAGCGAGCAAAATCCGCAAATTAAAATTCCGCTAATGCAGGCTGCTCATGCGTCCGCGCCGTTCCAAGACCCAACTGGCGGCAAAATCAATGATGCGCTTACGATTGCGGCAGACAAGGTTCAAATTGCGAACGTACCGGCGGAGCAGGCGCTTAAGGAAGCTCAGGCGACCGCACAGAAGGAGCTAGACCGATTGAAATAGAAAGCAGGAGTGATGAACACTATGCCTGACTTAATCATACACAACCGAACCTACAAGGTGACAGGCATCTTGTTTGATAAAGACGGTACGCTGCTTGACTTTATTGCGATGTGGGGCTGCTGGAGCGAATCGGTATTTCATTCGTTTGGGGAGCAGTTGCGGTCCCGGGGGCTCGCCTTCGATCCGGAGGTCATTCCGAGCCTGTGGGGCTCCAGGCATGACGAGGCAGGCTATATCGTTGATTACGACCGTAACGGTCCGCTTGCGATGGGATCCATGCAGGACCTTTACGCCGTGCTTGCTTGGCAAGGTTACCTGGCAGGTCTCTCCTGGGCGGAAGCGATGGAGCTTGTGCAGTATGCGAGGAAACATGCGGACCTAGAGCTGGCGCGCTTGCGGCCAGCTCGTCCGCTGCCGGGAACGCTGCGTTTCTTGCAAAGCTGCAAGGAGAACGGCATGAAGCTAGGCGTGGTTACCGCAGACGATACGGAAGCCGCAATCATGCATTTGGAATGGCTTGGGATCAAGCAATATTTTGACGTCATTATTGGCACAGACCAGGTCGAGCAAGGAAAACCGTTCCCGGACATGATGGTGCTGGCTTGCAGGCTGCTGGGGTTGGCATGCTCGGACACCGCGATTATCGGCGATACGAACGGAGATATGCGGATGGGGCAGGCGGCCGGGGCTGCCGTTACGATTGGCATCGCAGATGCGGCACGTGAGGGGACTGCCACGGCGTGGTTCCCCAATGCCGATGAAGTCATTGAAGGATATGGGCAGCTGTCCATCAGGAGGCATGCTCATGAAAGGTGATGCGGGCTGGGGCTGGACCTTTCTGCTGCTGGCCATTGTGCTGGAGCTTTCGGGAACCGTGTCCATGAAATATTCGGCGGGCTTCTCCCGGTTATGGCCATCAGTGCTCATGTTTATCTTCTATGGCGCAAGCTTCACGATGCTGAATTTTGCGCTTGCGTATATGAATGTAAGCGTGGCTTACGCCATATGGTCGGGTATAGGCATTATTTTGATCACATTGGTTAGCTTTACGGTCTTTCATGAGAAGCTGCCACTCACCTCGCTGCTGTGGATCGTTGTGATCGTTGCAGGCGTGGTTGGCTTGAATATGAGCGTGAAAAGTCACTAAGCAAATGAAAGGGAGGGGAGTATTAGGATGCAAAGCCAGCCATTTAAGGAAAAAGCAGCTCCGGGAGATGAACAGGGTCGGAGTTTGCCTATTCTTAGCTTTCAGGTCATTACGGATACCCATGTCACTGCGGAAAGTGACCATATCCATAATGAGCATTTTGGCCAAGCGCTGCGGGATATCGCTGCCCATGCTGCAAGCAGCGTAGGCATCATGCATGTCGGCGACGTTACGGATCGCGGGCTTCGGGCAGAGTATGAGGAGCTCACCCGCATTTGGCAGGAGCATAAAGCAAGCTTGCCTCCGATGTGGTTTACGTACGGCAACCATGATATTTTTCTGGGTGAGTGGAGTAATCAGTTGAAGCTTTATGAACGGTTTACGGGGATGAACGGCCCTTATTACGATGTATGGCTGGACGGCTTTCAATTTATTTTTCTGGGCTCGGAGAGAGGCTTGAAAGATTTCGCTTATTTGACGGAGGAACAATTAGCCTGGCTTGATGAGAAGCTAAGTGAAGAAGTACCGCGCTTGAAGCCGGTATTTGTATTTCTTCATCAGCCTTTGAAAAATACGGTCGCAGGCTCGCTAGAGGCGCAGGGCTGGTATGGCGTTACGCAGGATGAGGAATTGAAAGCGATTCTTGCAAAGCATCCTCAGGTGATTATGTTCAACGGACATACACACTGGGAACTGGAAGCGGGGCTTGCCTGCTATAGGGAGCAGGAAGGGATGGGAACGATATTTAACGCTGCTTCCGTCGCTTATCTGTGGACAAATGAGGATGAATACAAAGAAGGCAGCCAAGGCTATTATGTAGACGTTTATAACGATAAGGTCGTAGTACGGGGCAGAAATTTTGCAAACTCGACTTGGCTTTCGGCGGCTGTATTTGAAATGAAGCTGTGAGAGGAACAAAAAAAAGCCGACTCGGGCTTTTTTTTGCGTATAGGAAAGTATAGGAGTTTGCTAATACTTTCTTTATACGTTTCGCAGAAACGATGGCGTCTACAGAAAGGACGCCGTCAGGCGTTTCTTCTTACGTAAAGGGACAGGTTTGAAGGTTTTATGTAAGAGAGTCAATATATTCCATTAATAGATTTATAGATTTCGATTAAAGTTTTTTATAGAGATGAAGTGGAAAATGACCTGTGGATAACTCTATCCACATTATCCACGCTGAATTTGCTTATTGTTCTACGTGTATGCACACACTATACACACCGTATCCACAACATCTTGTGTATAACTAGGCCTGTTGTCCTTCTAATAGTGCCATGCTACTATGATAAAGAAATAACCAATGGATGGAAGAAAGGGTGTGTAGTATGGAGCTACTGTCCGACGAAATGCTAGTAGACACTTATTATGCAGCTATTCAGTTTGAATTGGAGCCCGAATTCATTCGCATGTTAGCGATTGAAATGAAGCGAAGGCGGCTAAATCCGGAAGCGGTCAAAATTACCGCTTGAACTGCACACAGTGCTCCCGCTACCATGACCTGATTACCACTCGTTAACCGTAACCTCAGATGTTTGATTGCAGGTAGAGCAATATAGAAGATGCTTGCAGGATGAAGCGTCAAACAAATGCATATCGCTAAAGAGCGGCTCGTCCTTGATCTGCTCATAGGGAGCATATGGACCTGTCAGATCAGATGAACGGCCGCAATCCACAGTTGCGCTAGCGCAAGAGGAGCAGCTTACATGCAAAGACTGAATTCCGTTGCAAACCGGACAAAACATAAGGGTATCCTCCTTGGCACACCTGGCATATGTATGCAGTAGGTGTTTGAGATTAACAAGCCAAGGTTAGGATACCCTTATGTTTATTTTTTTAAGATGACAGAAGCGGTCTTTGGCTTTAAAGCTTCATATTGCTGCTGTGACCAGGCGAGAGCTTAGCGCTTGGGTCAATATATACCTTCGCATTGTTAACGGCTGTAGGTGCCTCACCGAAGCCAACAGCGATCAGCTTCAGCTTGCCGGGATACGTCGTAATATCCCCAGCGGCGAAGAGTCCCGGAATATTCGTCTCCATTCTTGTGTCTACGATGATCGAGCTCCCTTGAAGACGAATTCCCCACTCCGCAATCGGACCTAAAGCAGAGATAAAGCCGAAGTTTACAATGACGGCGTCAACTTCAAGTTCGGTTGTTTCCATTGTTTTGACATTGGACAACGTAACCTGGGTAATGCTCTTATCTCCATGAAGCTTCGTAATTTCGAATGGTGTAAGCACGTTTACACTAGAATTCATAAGGTTTTCTACGCTATGTTCATGCGCCCGGAATTTGTCGCGCCGATGAATCAGAGTCACGCTTTCTGCGATCGGTTCTAGCATTAATGACCAATCAACCGCCGAGTCGCCACCACCGCTTATGAGCACTCGCTGCCCCTTAAACCGCTGTAAATCACCTACAAAATAATGCAGATTGTTTTTTTCGAATGCAGCTGCTTCAGGAAGCTCCAAACGCCGTGGCTCGAATGCACCCACTCCCGCTGTAATAATGACCGCTTTGGCATAATGTGTGGTTTTGTCCGTTATAATTTCAAAGAGGCGATCATCATGCTTGATGACATTGGTTACTTTCTCTTCGAGACAGATTTCCTGCTGAAAATGAGAAAGCTGCTCCTTCAGTCGGTCAACCAGCTCTTGCGCCGTCACTTTGGGAAAGCCCGCAACATCGTATATAAATTTTTCCGGATATAGCGCAGCAAGCTGGCCGCCTAGCTGAGGCATGCTTTCGATAATCTTGACTGAGGCTTGGCGCATACCGCCGTAGAAAGCCGCGAACAATCCTGTCGGCCCGCCTCCGATGATTAGAATATCGACGGGGCTTGCAGCAAATTCAGAGTTAGACATTGTAGCCACCTCCACATTTTAAGCTTTACGATTTCAATTATAGTCCTTCGAGGAAGAAGAAGGAAATAATTAATTTGTATAGAGTTCTAAACAATTTCGTATATTTTGCCCTTGAACTTTCAAAGAAAACTATGTAAAATTTCTGATGTATGTTATGCACGGGACTGCTTGCAAACGGTGGCGAAAGCTGTCGCTTATTAGCGGTTGATTCATTGATAAAACCGCACTATTTAGAACACACTGAACTTATAATTATAGATATTCGGTTTAGCTTGTGTAATTTTTCACAAACCGTAAAGACAAAGATAAGAGGAATGGATGGGATCATACTATGAGCAACATACCTAAAATCGTCATTCTTGGCGCAGGTTACGGGGGGATTTTGACAGCACTCCGACTGCAGAAAGAATTAAATTACAATGAAGCTGACGTTACGTTGGTAAATAAACATGATTATCATTATATTACGACTCATCTTCATATGCCTGCAGCAGGCACGGACAATCCGGAAAATGCTCGTGTCAGCATCTCCAAGCTGATCGATGAATTTAAAATTGACTTTGTGAAATCGACTGTCGTGCAAATTCGTCCGCAGGATAAAAAAGTAATCCTTGAGGATGGCACGCTTTCCTACGATTATTTGGTGATTGGTCTTGGCGGAGAGCCGGAAACGTTCGGCATACCTGGCCTTGGCGAGCATGCAATGAACATTCGCAGCATTAACTCGGTTCGTCTGATCCGCGAACATATCGAGTATCAATTTGCACGTTACAAGCGTGAACCTCACCGTACTGATTATTTGACGTTCGTTGTTGGCGGAGCTGGCTTTACGGGTATCGAGTTTGTTGGGGAACTCTCGGACCGCATCCCTGAGCTGTGCAAGCAGTTTGATGTCGATCCAGCGCTTGTGAAAATCTACAATATTGAAGCAGCACCTACAGCGCTTCCTGGCTTTGACCCTGAACTTGTGGAATACGGCATGGACGTATTGACGAAGAAGGGTGTTACGTTCCGGATTGGAACGGCTATTAAGGAATGCTCGCCAGAGGGCGTCGTTGTCGGCGAAGGAGAGGAAATCAAATCCGCTACCGTCATTTGGACCGGCGGTATTCGCGGCAACCGTTTGATTGAGGAAGCCGGCTTCGAGACGATGCGTGGACGCGTCAAGGTGGATGAATTCCTTCGTTCACCAAATAACGAAAATATTTATATTGTTGGCGATAACTCTCTGATGTTTAATCCAGAAGGACGTCCGTACCCGCCAACCGCTCAAATTGCCATGCAGCAAGGCGTTGTGTGTGCCCATAACCTGGTTGCTTCGATTCGCAACCAGCCACCGAAAAGCTTCACGTTCAGCAACAAGGGTACCGTGGCATCGCTTGGCAAAGGCGAAGCGATTGGTATTGCTTTCGGCAAAAAATACAAAGGCCGCGTTGCCGCTTGGTTGAAAAAAGCCATCGACCTTCGTTACCTGTTCATTATCGGTGGTATTCCACTAGTACTTCGTAAAGGCAAGTTCCTATAATGAGACACTGCAGCGTACAAGTACGCGGTTTGCTGACAAGGGATGAGCTGGATCGCTATAACGCTTTGATGGAGGTCGGTTCTTTTCTTGAGTCGCAGACGCGCTATGACCTGGCTTATACGGTGCAGAAGGAAGTAGACCTGCTTATACAGCCGGCCATCGAACGGTTAAAGGACAAAGGCCGTGAACGTGATCGCGCGACGCAGGAGTATCTGGAATCCAAACGTCTCGGCTTGGATGATGATGATGATGAGGAAGACGACAATAACTAACAATAAAGGCTCTCGCAACTGGAAGCAGCTTAGATGCTGTTAAAGGGCGAGCGCCTTTTTTTCTTATTTCCAGTGGAAACAAATGCAGCTGCCGAGCCATAACATCCAAAAAAAGTGAATGAGATGAAAAGGTTTGTGCATGGACATAAAAATACGGATACGATATCCTTTATTTAAGAATGATTATCATTATTGATAGAGAATAGGGAGGACTTTTTTTATGTTTTTGAGTGCTAGAAAGAAATTAAATGTGATGGCAAGTGTAGGTATGATCGTCCTTTGTTTACTGCTGATTGCCGGTTGTGGAGGCAATAATGGAGAAGATGCTGCTGGGACCTCTGAAACAGCAGTGCCGCCAACAGCGGCAGCAGACACAAAAGAAACAACCCGAACGATAAAAGACGCATACGGCGATGTAGAGGTACCGGCAGCGCCTGCACGTATCGTTGTATTGGATATTGGGGCACTGGATAACTTGCTTGAGCTAGGAGTTAAACCTGTAGGTGCTCCTTCCATTCTGGCACCGGGAGATCCGTATCCTGCCTATTTGAAAAACACGGAAGGCATTGAAAATATCGGATCGGTGAACGAGCCGAATTTGGAAGCTATTGATGCTCTGAAGCCCGATTTGATTATTGGGAACAAGGACACACATGAACAAATTCACGATCAGCTGGCTCTGATTGCTCCAACGATTTTTGTAGAATCGCTAGGGATTACATGGAAAGAGAACTTATTAGTCCATGCAGAGGCAGTCGGAAAGGCGGAGGAAGGGAAGCAGCTTCTTGAAGGCTACCAAACAAGAATCGCTGAACTTAAAGGGAAGATTGAAAGTAAGCCTGCACCGCTTGAAGTTTCTCTATTCCGTCCGCGTGAGGATAAAATTCAAATTTATTTGCAGGAAACCTTTAGCGGACTCATAATGTCGGATGCCGGCATCAAGAGGCCGGAAGCGCAAACCGCGGAGGGATTCTCGAAAGATTTAACTGAAGAACAGATCGCAGATCTGGATGGAGATGTGATGTTCTGGTTTTCCAGAAGTAATAGCGACTTTGAAAAGATAGAAAAAAGTCCGTTATGGGCGACATTAAAAGGCGTACAGGCTAAACAAGTGCATCAGGTAGACTGGGAAACGTGGATGAGCGGTTTGGGCATCCAAGCCGTCAATAAAGTCGTGGATGATTTATTCAACTATCTTGTTGAACAATAAACAGGTGCAAAGATTGGGTTGTCCTTACAGGCAGCCCAATCTTTCTGTGTGAGTGCATAGTCAGGTTTTGGAGGTGCTTGGTCTGAGAATGAAAATTGCAGGTCTCTTCGCTTTATTTATCGTTGTTATCATCGGTTTTTGGGCCAGCATCGCATATGGCATTGTGACGATTAAATTGCCGGTCATCCTGGATGCTTTTTTATCTTTTGACGGTTCAAGAGAGCATATGATCATACGTTCCGTTAGGCTTCCAAGAGCACTGATAACCGTTATGGTTGGCATATCCCTTGCTCTTGCCGGATGCTTGATGCAAGCGCTGAGCCGAAACGCGCTCGCGGGACCAGAAATATTTGGCGTTAATTACGGAGCTGCCTTAGCGGCGGTTATCGCTTCTTATGTCATTGGTTATACCTCCTTGGATTTATTCGCATGGTCTTCTTTTATCGGGGCTGGTTTTGTTGGAGCAGCCGTTTTCTTGCTTGGTTCATTCGGGAGAGAGCGGTTAACAGCGGTAAAGCTGGTGCTTGTCGGAGCGACCTTGAATTTACTGCTGGCCTCTCTCACGCAAGGGTTGCTCATTCTTAATCAGCAATCACTGGATACGATGCGATTCTGGCTGGCAGGCTCGCTTACCGGCCGTGATTTGCAGCTTTTTCTGAAAGTGCTTCCCTATATGCTGATAGGGATATTGTGCACCTTTGCCATGGGCAAGCAAATTAATTTGCTTAGCCTAGGGGATGAGGTTGCACAAGGCTTGGGACAACGGCTATTTCTAACGAAGTTGTTGTTGATTGTGATCATTATGCTGTTAACGGGCAGCGCAGTTGCGATCGCTGGGCCGATTGGGTTTATCGGCCTTGCCGTTCCTCATATCGCCAGGTTTATGGTTGGAGTAAATTATAGGTGGATACTGTCGTATTCGGCGGGGCTCGGAGCATTGCTTCTGCTTGCCGCTGACATTGGAGCCCGCTTTGTGCTGCCTGCAGAAGAATTGCCTGCAGGTGTTGTGACTGCCTTTCTAGGCGCTCCGTTCCTTATCTATTTGGCCCAAAGAAAAGGGGAGTTTAGATGAGTCGTTCTAATCACCGCTGGCTGCTTGTCATCGGGCTCCTTCTGTTGTCCAATGTCATTTTGTTCCTATCCAACATTACGCTTGGAGAGAGAACGATACCGGCTATGGAAGCTATTCAAACTGCTTTTGGACTAGGGAGTTCGGAGTATAGCTTTACGATTCAGAAGCTGCGAATGCCCAGAGTGCTTGTTGGGTTTCTGGTTGGCTGCAGTCTTGCTCTATCAGGCACGATTCTACAAGGCGTGACACGCAACCCGCTTGCTTCCCCAGGCGTTATTGGTCTTAATGCCGGAGCGGCCGCAGCTGTTGTTGCTGTTATTGTACTTCTCCCTTCGATACCTTCAAGCAAGCTGCCCTTTGTTGCATTCGGAGGTGCGCTGCTTGCGGCCGTCTTTATTTATATTTTTTCCTGGAGAAGAGGCAGTTCTCCTACTCGAATGCTACTTGTCGGCATAGGCATATCAGCGATGGCAGGCGCCGTCGTTACGTATTTGCTGACACTTGGCGGTATCTTTAAAGTGACTCAGGCTTCCATCTGGATGGCTGGGAGTCTATATAGCAGAAGCTGGGAGCATTTTTGGCCGCTGCTGCCGTGGCTGCTCATACTGTTTCCCATTAGCCTGTATTATGCAAGGCAATTGGATTTAATTCAGTTGGGGGACGAAATGGCCAAAGCACTTGGACTCCGGCTCGAGTTATCGAGGCTGCTGCTCATTTTGGTCAGCGTCGGATTGGCGGGATCGGCTGTTTCCATGGCGGGTACGATAGCTTTTGTCGGCTTAATGGCACCTCATATGGCTAGGCATCTCGTTGGGAATAGGAACAGAAAATTATTGCCTACAGCTGCCTTGATGGGCGGGGCGATCGTCATGCTGGCGGATCTGCTGGGTAGAATGTTATTTAAGCCTTACGAAATTCCAGTAGGAATTATAACGGCTCTCGTAGGCGCACCTTATATGATTTATGTGTTGTATCGCAAGAAGCATATTTAGACATTCAAGGATGGACGTTGTTTATACCCGATCCGATCGATGTGAAGCTTGAAAAAAGGCTGTTCTTTCTGTAAAATTTTTGGCACCATACAAAAATAGGAATTTACTCCAATTCCGTTGTTAGGTTTCTTTTTGAAAGGAAAGGTTGGTGCCCATACAGATGGCCGTACACCATAGAAAAACAGATACAGTTTATATGTTTTCTTCTGTTCACAAGCGAAAGCTTCCCATTTTGCGAAGCACAAGAACCTATAAGGTTCCTGCTTATATATTGTGCTTTGTAACGAAAGGCGAAGGGGTTCTGCTTCTTAATCAATCGATATGCCGTATCGAGCCCTTCGAGCTTTATTTGCTTGTTCCTGGAATGACGATCGAAACTTCTAGCCAAGCGGTGGGAATTGAATATTATGCTGTCGTGTTTGAGCCATTGGACATTCATAAAGCAGAGGAACGATTCTCCGTCGCTCCCATTTCCGCGTTGTCAGAGAGCTTGATGCCTGGACGATTGTTCATTCGTAATACAAGAGAAGTGTTTCACCGAATTCTGCAGATGTATGAAGAGAGCAGGGGGAAGACAGAAAGCAGGCGCTACTCCCTTCGTTTGCAGCTTGAAGAGCTGATTCAATCCCTGATCAAGGACATGTCGATGCAGAAGGAAGACGGAGACCCTAGAATAAATCGCAGTATTGCCTATATGAAAAAAAATCTCCGTGGCAAAATTAGTTTAGAGAACTTGGCACAGGCAGCCGAGCTTCCTCCGGTATTGTTTTCACGCTTATTTCGATTGGTTACAGGTGCGCTGCCTGTTGACTATATGACTAGATTGCGAGTTGACACCGCAAAACGGCTGCTGGGAGAAAAGGATAGCAGGGTGAAGGAGGTAGCAGCTGCAACCGGCTTTCGAAGCGAGTTTTATTTTAGCCGAACCTTTCATCGAATTGTGGGCGTTTCGCCGAGCATATACATGAAGCGTGGTGAGCTGAGAGTTGCAATTGCTTCTTCGCTTGGTTTTCAAGACAATCTAGCGGCCATCGGGGTAGAACCTGTTGCCGTTATCGACTTGTACAGGTATCCGGGTATGGATGATCAGGAATATCAAGAATTGTATGATTCCCAAATGGAAATATTAAAGCAGGCCCAGCCAAGCTTAATTATTGGAGACAATTATCACATTGAATACCGTGAGTTGTTTAAGCCGTTTGCGGCTCATGTGTTCGTGGAATTTCCAGAATGGAATTGGCGCGTGATTTATATGACGATGGCCGAACTGGTTGACAGGGAAAGAGAAGCAGAACAAGTGTTAAACCGTTTGGATTTACGCATTGCGGATGTCAGGAGCGCGTTAAGGGCGGCTTGGGGCGAGGAGAAGGTAACGGTTATTCAAGTGAACCATCGGAGTGTAGGCATACAAGGCACAACCAATCATCCGCTTAATACACTATTGCATGCAGAGCTTGGACTAAAGCCTGGTTCACCAGTGCCAACGGATGACTGGCGACTCGAATTGCCGCCGGAATCTTTGCCGAACCTAGAAACAAATCGTATATTCGTACACAAGCATCACCTCCGAGCGGGGAGTGAGCGCGTGTATTCCCGAATGATTGCATCGACTTCTTGGAACGACATAGCGGCTGTTAAAAATAATGCTGTATTCACGATCCCGAATTGGTTTTTAATGAGCTGGACGCCACTTGGCCGCCACGCTATACTGGATGCGCTTTTGGAAAACAGCCAATCGCAGAGGCCGCAAAGTTAAAAAAAATGCCTGTGCAGACAGCTGACGCCATGATTTTTACTTCCTAAATATAGAAAAAAGCACCACGTAATCAGCAAGGATGCTTGAATGGATATATTCGGTTCCGACTATAGGATTCAACGGGTAGTCAATCGGCATGGCGGGGCTCAAAAGGTCGTCTACAAAATCGAGTGTACGAATGGCTTTGTCTGCATGCTTTATATATGGGATATGGCTAGCAATTACTTTCAAGAGGAAATTGAAGCGGAGCCTGAGGATGAGCGCTCTTTCGGAAGCGGACGATTTGAAGCGAACCATGCTTTTTTGTGCCAACATGGCATCCGGACGCCTGCGCTTTATTATTTAAATAAGGAACGGCACCGTTATGCGTTTGATTATGCGGTAGTGGAGTATGTGGACGGACAGGATGCTGCTCATTATTTGAATTCGGATGCAGAAACCTATCAAATTGTATTCGAACGTATCGGATCGATGCTGGGACATATGCATGGCTTGGAGAGCCCCACTTATGGACGAATACAAGACAAGGGTAGAAGCAATGATTGCTGCTACCTGAAGGAGCTTGCGGATGCAAAGCTCTCACTCTCCTATGCGGCAGCCTATATCAGCGAAATCGAAACGAAGCAAGAAAAGCTCCTAAATCAATTAAATGAGCTTGCAGCCCGAATTGGTTCGCGACAGCGCTATAGCTTTATTCACGGAGAGCTGGGTCCTGATCATGTGATGGTGAATGAGAAGCTGGAGCCCTACGTGATCGATATCGAAGGTTGCTTGTTTTACGATTTGGAGTATGAGCACAGCTTTCTGGAATTCCGCTTTGGTGATGCCTATGCTTATTTAAGAAGCAGCAGACTCGACCACAACCGGATGTTGTTTTATAAAATGTTTCATCATCTTTCTTGTACGGAAGGTGGCTTAAAGCTGCTTCATCGTGGATTTCCTAATCAGCAGCTTGCTAGGGAAATTGTAGAACATAATTACCGAAGCGCGCTTACATTTATCGATAGGTCCTTGTAAGGCTTGTCATACAAAAAAGACCGTACACGCCTTCTCTTTCAGAGGCAGGTACGGTCTTAGCTTATCCTAGATTATAGCGCAAGCAGAGCAGTGAATTTCTCGCCATTCAAAATATTGCCGACGTAGAAATCACCGAAATCAGCGTAACGAGCGCTTACTTCGTCAAAGCGCATTTCGTAAATCAGTTTTTTGAATTGCAGCGCGTCATCGGCAAACAGCGTAACGCCCCATTCCCAGTTGTCGAAGCCGACGGAGCCGGTAATGATTTGTTTCACTTTTCCGGCGTATGAGCGTCCGATCATGCCGTGGCTGCGCATAAGCGTCTTGCGCTCGTCCATTGCCAGCATATACCAATTGTCCTGGCCGTCCCGTCGTTTGTTCATCGGATAGAAGCAAATATGGTTTGCTTTCGGCAGGGTAGGCTTCAGCCTTGCGATAATATCCGGATTTTGCATCGGGTCCGAACCTGGCTGTGCCATGTAGTTGCTAAGCTCTACGATGCTAACATAGGAATGCACAGGGTATGTAAAGCTAGCAAATGTCGTTTTGTTAAACGCTGTCTCAATCGCGTTCAGCTCTTCTAAAGTCTCCCGCAGATGCATGAAGACAAAATCAGCCTTCTGTCCTACGATGGAATAGACAGCCGTGCTGCCTTCTTTATTTTCTTCTACGGCTGTCCATTGCTGCAAGAAGGATTGCAGCTCGTCCAGCGCGCGGCTGCGTTCGCTTTCATCGGCAAGGCGCCATGCGGTCCAGTCGATACTGCGGAAATCATGCAGTGCGTACCAGCCTTCTAATGTTTGTGCTGCTTCACTCATTGAATTAATGCTCCTCTCAAGCTCCATAATGATGCTTTCATCATTGTATCGTAATGGAGGCAAGCTGAGCAAATGGCGGTCTTGTGACAATTGGCTGCAGTTGATTGACTTCCACTTGGTCATTAATTAAACTAATAAACGAGAGTCTGAAAGGGGAAGTCTAGATGCTTCAATTGGTCATCGCAACAGTGCTGTTTTTAGTTATGATGTTCGGTATCGGTTTTATACTGAATATGCTCTTAAAAACAACTTGGTTTCCGATATATTTATTTATTCTTGTCTTGATTCCGCTAGGCATATGGGCTCCTTGGGACAAGAAAGCGACAGCAACGATCGAAAACTTCGCCCATTATACAATTATCGACTACATACCGGTTATTGGAGCGCTAGTCGGCGCTTACGTAAGCGGCTGGGCGATTCAGGCGCTGCGCAAAGGCGGCTATAAAATGTTTTAATCGAAAAATCCCTCATCCGGGGGATTTTTCTATTTTATTCTCCGTCATGAACCGTTGTTTTTATGCTAAAATGATAGAATGATTGTAAAGGATGGAGCTGATGCTATGCGCATCAATAATATATTGCAATACACGGAACATCATCGATATTACATATTTCGTGATTTTTCGCTAAGCAGCTTGGATTATAAAATGCTGTCGCTAATCTATCAGCCGATGATTGGCGCTTTTGCTGTCGCATTTTATCAGCAGCTTTATCATGGAATAGCGGAAGGAACATCGGGATATTCTTCAATAGAACCACAGCGAAAGCTGTTCCTTGGACTGGGGCTTGAGATGAACGAGCGCGGCCGCAAGCATCTGATTGAGCAGGCTTCGAAGCTCGAGGCGGTAGGTCTTTTGCAGACATCACGATTAGGCTTGCCCGATAATGCGGACGTTATTTATGAATATGAGCTTGCTCAGCCGTTATCGCCTGCGGAATTTTTCCGCAATATGCATCTAACGATGCTGCTGCGCGACAAGGTGGGCAAATATGCCGTTATATCGCTGCGCGAATCGTTTGGCGCGAATGAACCGGATGAACTCGCAGGCGCGCAATTAACGAAAGAAAATATATCGGTGCCTTTCTACGAGCTGTTTAAGCTTAATATGCAATCGGTGGACACGGAGCTGGAGCAAGCCTTGACGGAGGTGGCGCCATCGCGTCAATCGTCAGCGAGGCCAGCGCAGGCAACCGCAGGTATTCCATATGGCGAAATTATTTTGCGTTTCCCACGAAATTCGGCTAACCGGCGGTTCGTTGAGCGGCTGCGGAGTGACGAGGAACAGCTCGCCCAGGTGAACTACGTCGCGTATAAATACAATTTGGTGGTCGTGGATATTTGCCGACTGCTGGATGAAGACGGTATTTTTAGTGAGGGCGGAACGCTCAACATCGATGAGCTTCAGCTTCGGGCTAATCAGTTTTACAGGCAGGACAAGAAGCGAGAAGGCGAGCGCGAGCGCGCGCTGTCGCGCACACAGATTATGGCGAGCGAGGAGCCTGCTGATTCGGACGAGCTGACAGAGGAATTTGAAGTACAGGAGCAGCATTATCTGGAAGTGCCAAACCAGTTGCTTGGACGCTGCGACGTGCAGCAATATAATATGCTGATGAGAAATGAGCCGCATACGCGCTTCTTACAGCGCTTTTTTCCAGGGGCCATACCGGATTGGATCGAGAGAGTGTTCGAGCGGATTGATCTTAATTATAAATTAGCAGGGCCAGTCATCAATGTACTCATTCATTATGTTATAGGGGCAAACGAAGCTCAGCGCGTGACGAAAACCTTTTTGGATGCAGTCGCGTCTAACATGCTCGTGAAACAAATCGACAATTTCGAGAAAGCCGTATTCTATGTGCGGGAGCAGGCACAGGTGGAGCAGGACAAAGAACGCCGCAAGGAAGCAGCGCTCAGCTATGCGGGTGGCGGATTTAACGGTTCGAAGGGCGGGGCTCGTGCAGGCAGCAGGGGAACGTCGCGGAAGCCTTCGATTCCTATTGTGCAGGAGGATCAGTCTTCCTCAGAGGTATCGGCCGACGAGCTCGAAGAGCTGCGCAAGTTAGCGCGTAAATTAGAAGGCAAAGGATCCTAGATAAAGGCGGTGTGAGCAGATGATGGAATCCATGGGCGATTTGCTGAAGGCTTGGCCGTCCGGCAAAGCCATTACAGAGCAAGCGGAGCTTAAGCTGACCGAACTGCTTGCAGAGCCGCTTGTCGAGAAGCTGAGATTAAAATATCCGGATTTGGATGACCAGACGATTCGTCTGAATTTGAACCGCGTATACCAATATGTTACAGAGTATCGGAATTGTACGAATTGTCCAGGTCTCGACCTTTGCCCGAATGATTTTGAAGGGCATTATACGTTGTTAAGCTCGGAATCGTTAAACGGTCTTACACAGCTAAATGACCGTAAGGTAGCTTGCAAGAAATTTATTGCCCGGCAAACCGAGGACCAGATTCGCAGCCGGGTGCGGAGCTTCTATATTGACGAGAAAGCCCTGCAGCGCGGCTACTCCTTGGCTGAGATTTTAGAAAGTGACAGTGCGCGGACAAAAGCGGTTGGACAGATTCTTCGTTATATCGATCGTACGAAGGAGAACGGCTTGCAAGAGGAAGGGCTTTACCTCGCGGGGCGTTTTGGCACCGGCAAGACGTATCTGATGTGCTACATGCTGCATGAACTGGCCAAAGCCGGTTATTCGGGCGTAATCGTTTATATGCCTGATTTTGTAGAGGATTTGAAGGCACTGATGCATGAACCGGGCAAGCTGAAGGAAACGGTCGAAATGATGAAGGAAACGGATTTGCTTATATTTGACGATATGGGTGCTGAGAATTTGAATCCGTGGGTTCGAGATCATGTGCTTGGAGCGATCTTGAATTACCGGATGCAGCGCAAGCCGACGTTCTACACTTCGAATTACGAGCTGGAAGCGCTGGAGCAGCACTTTAGCTTCACGAGCAAGGACGGCGATGAATTGCATAAAGGGCAGCGTATTATGGACCGCATTCGTCCCTATGTTGAGGTCGTTATGGTAAAAGGCGAGAATAAGCGCGGGCGGAAATAAGTAATGACGATAGCTTTGGCTATTTGATTCCGAAGGAATTGGATACCAAGGCTATTTTTTTGATTTTTATATCTGGAATATTTATGCAACTAAATCATTTTTTTATTCGTTTAAGGAGAAAAGGTTCTAAGAATGGAGGAAAGGGATGAAAAGTGAGCTATGGATGGTAGTGATATACTCGTCAGTCATGTTTTTCTGTGCCTGTTCAAACATGGATGAACTGAAAGTAAAACAGATAGATGCTCAATCAGAAACTAGTGTATCTAATGACCTTGCTGTACCTACTGATGCATCTTCCGTACTTTTGAAATATCAAAATAAAGACGGTTGGACTATTCAATACCCTAAATCATGGGATAAAATAACGGATAATACTTTGCAAGAGAGCGCTACTGAAAAATATATCTCTTTTCGGACATATCCTATTCCTGACGAAGGTGTAGAAACATGGTTGGACAATAAGATTGAAAAGTCACTTTCATTTGAAGAGGCTGATAATAAACTTATAGAGGATATAACAACAGAAACAAAGGGTGATTTTGTGATATACAGATATGTGTTGCAATCATCCTATGTAGAGCCTACCAATACTTCCAATTTGAAGAATATATTTTATGTAGGCAATGGGCATATTTATGAATTCCATGGTCAAACCCCTCCTTTAGCAAAAGAGGAATTTGAAACGATTGTTGATTCATTTGCAATGAAGATTGAAGTGAATGAATAGTATTATGGAGGGCAAGCAGATGAATCTCAGAATTCTCCCCAAAGATAAACAGGATATTAAAAGTGTTGAAGTGCTGGCCCGTATGGATAGAGCAGTGGTTGTTCCTTTCATTCCGGATCTTTTGATTTGGTTGCAGGATATAAATTGGCCTATTGCTTCTGCTATGGTCGAACTATTGCTCAAGTATAAGGTTGAGACGATCCCCCATATCAAAAGCATTTTTTCTCAAAATGATTACGTTTGGAGTTATAACATCCTTGCTTATTTGCTCAAGGAGTGGGAGCCGGACCTTGTCTCAAAATTGACTTCAAATTTACTGGAGCTTGCTCGAAATAGAGATGAACATGAGGATATTGATTTGTTAGCCATTGATATTTTATGGAGTTGCCGTTTAATTGAGGCCAATGATGTAACAGCATTATTGCAAGAAAAAATGGATGATACAAAAGGGGAGCTTGATCGTTTTACCGTGGAACAAATAGCTGTATACAAAGAGCTGGAAATAGAACGGCTGTCTATTTTAAATTCGGATGTTAAGCAAATCGTAACGTATATTGATCTAAATAGAGAGACATTGAATCAAAAAGTTCAGTACGAAAATTGGCTGCGCCGTCATCAAGAAATTGAGGTCATGGCGAGGAACTATATTGATATCATCTGATGAGCTAATCCTTTGTACTGTTAGTTATTGTGCATAGAAGAGATGGTCGTTTGCTTCAAATACATTTAAAGGCTGCCGAGATCGGCAGCCTTTACTCATTTAACGAGGGGATTTTGGAAGCAACTGGGCAAATAAATGGGGAGTTTGTGAACTATTGCAAGCAGCCGAATATAGAAATTCAAATGAGGCGATTGCGATTAAGTGGAGAGCGTATGTAAGCAATATGTCTCTAATGGACGCGTGGAGCATGAATTTAGGGCCTGATGAGCACATTGGCGAGCTTAAAAGGCGAAAACGAAGTTTGTTTGCAACTATGGAGTGCCTGTAAGCGCATATAGGTTCTTCCAGCGTGCGCGAAGCATGAGTTTCGGTGCGATAAGCACATATATGGTCCTCTGTCAAGAAAGTAGACACTCAATAAGAGTATTTAGTTAATCTTGTTGTAGTACATTTCCTCAAATCGATCCGGCGATTCGTAACCCAAAGAACCATGGATTCTCTTTCGATTGTAAAAG
>NZ_SKCD01000003.1 GCF_006542765.1 Paenibacillus luteus | reverse complement strand
ACCATGCAACTGTCGTAACTATTGTAGGCGAATCGTACCGATTGAAGGATCATTTCGTTCAAGAGGACAAGTGATTTTGTACATCCTTAAACAAGCAAAAGTGTACATGTTTATGTTGACATTTACACTTGGCTTCAAATTCATCTCTGTCTCTCTCAAAATCCTTCGTCCATTTATACATCATTTTCAACATCTGGATATCCGGTTTATAGTGACACTTTTCAATACCCAGCTTTTGCTTCATGAACCTAACGAATATTCTAATTCTGCGTTTCCATAACGGTGTATCCAGAAAGATGATCGTATCAGCCATTTCATATAAGCATTGATAAGATGCACGATCTGTTCCTTCAAATATCCAATCTCCGTCTTTATCCATTTCCAAAATGACCTCGACCTGTTCATCTGCCGTGCGTTTAACTCGTCCAGCCGCCGTTTGATGATGAACGATAGAATCCAGCTCATGCCAAGGAATATTTATCTTTTCCGATAATCGCTTGGCCAATGTTGTTTTGCCACTAGCTACAATTCCTATGATAAGAACTTTTTTCACATGTGCTCCTTATTTCTCCCAAAGCTCGATCAGTCGACCGTCAGGGTCTTCAATCCAAATAAACTTGCCAAAATCACTAACCTCTTTTTTCTTCGCAAGGGGTACGCCAATTTGTTCAAAATGCTGAATAGTCTCGTTTAGATCATAGACTTGGAAGTTCAGCATCACCTGTTGTTCTGTTGGAAAATAATCGTCATTCTCGGTAAAAAAAGAAAAGATAGTCTCATTTCCTAATTCAGGTTTTATCACAGTCCCATTCCAATTTTCTATTTCAATCTTTAGTACTTCGCTGTACCATTTTTTTATCGCTTCAAGATTCTTAGTTCTCCAAAATATTCCGCCGAAACCTTTTATCATCGTATCCAACTCCTGTCTGTCATCAAATTTTCTGCTTTCCGGCTTACATTAAACGTACTCTATCTCTTCTCGGCCTTCTGTACGCTCGTATCGAATCCAACTCATCTCTTGAATACCGAGCAGCTCCTTAAACGTCTCTACCGCAACAAACTCTTCCTCATCGAACGCGAGATTGCCGGCAAATAGTTGTTCAAGTGATTTTATCTGCTCTTTCTCCAGCTCGAAAACGCTAAAGGCCTCGGCACGAGGACGTAGTTTCATGTATCCGTTCAAAACCGAGGCATCCGCTTCCTCATCTTCATCCATCATTTCTTCGTCTTCGTCGTCCATCAATTCATACAACACCTGAAGGCTCGATATGGCCTCTCCCTTATCGAAGATATCAAACCCCCAGCCATGATCCTCTAAGTGGGTAAAATACAAGATCGGACAACGTTCGGATAACTTCTCAAGCAGCAGCGGAGCTACAAACTCCCCGTCTTCTGGTGTAAAGAATGCAAACCAATCCTCGCTCAGCTTAAGAGTTGGCGTACCTTTAGGCAAGTGCTCGACAAGCTTGGTTTGGTCAACGTTCCGAATAATATTGCCGTAAGTAAATTCACTCATTCATTGTACCTCTTCTCTATATCATTCATTCTTTAAACTCTTTTGAAAGATATTTCTCATTATTCGGGGGTGCCCCGTAAAATTCCTTCATTAACTTTAACTTCCACCTCGCTCGATGCCATTCTCCAGCCTAAGCTTTATTTCCTAGTCTACAACATCCACAACGATACCGGTCTAACCGTTTATTTCCGTTGAACAGCCTTATGATCAAAAAAAATCGCGAAGCCCGCTGCTTCGCGATTTCTCATACCTATAGCCGCTTCAGGAACGATACGATCGTCAGAAGCCCTTTGTCGAAATTGGACAAATTAAAATGTTCATTCGGCGCATGAAGATTCTCGTCCGGAAGACCAAAGCCCATCATAACGACAGGAGCCGCAAGCTCGCGGTAGAAGGTTTCAACGATCGGAATCGACCCTCCGTCTTTCGTGAACAGCGCTCGCGTGCCATAGACATCTTCGTAAGCATCCGCAGCCAACTGCAGCATTCGGTCGGAAGGATCGATGTTGAAAGCACGGGCCTTCTCGCCGTCTTTGACATGCAGCTTCGCACCGGCCTGAATATGCTTCTGCAAATGCCGTTTAATCTTGTCCAGAATATCCTGCGGGTCTTGATCTCCAACTAGGCGGCAAGTGATCTTGGCATGCGCCTCCTTCGGAATGACCGTCTTGGTGCCTTCGCCCTGAAATCCGCCGTAAATGCCGTTCAGTTCAAGCGTCGGCCTTGCTCCGACGCGTTCCACAAAGGAGAAGCCATCTTCGCCGTACAATGCGTCAAGTCCAAGACTTGCCTTTAATTGATCTTCATCCAGCATCTGCTTGGCGAACTCTTCTCTCATGAGCGACGAAAGCTCTGGCACGCCTTCATAGAATCCGTCAACGCTTACGCGGCCCCGATCATCGTGCAAAGTCGTAAGCAATGAGACGAGGGCATGAAGTGCATTAGGTACGCCTCCGCCATAGGATCCGGAGTGCAAATCAGTATTCGCAGTGTTCACGGTAACCTCAAGCGAACACAATCCCCGAAGTCCCGTACTGATGGCGGGCTTGCCTGGCTCGAGCAGCGAGGTGTCCGATATCAGGATAACATCAGCGGCCAGCTTGTCCCGATTCATCGTCAAGAAAGGGGGGAGGCTCCGGCTAGAAACTTCTTCTTCGCCCTCGATACACAGCTTGATGTTGACCGGAAGCTGCTCTTCCTGCTTCAATATAGCTTCTATCGCTTTAATATGTAGAAATACCTGGCCTTTGTCGTCCGTCGCGCCCCGCGCGTACAACTTACCATCCCGGATGTCCGGCTCAAAGGGAGGCGTCGTCCATAAATGCAGCGGATCGACTGGCTGCACGTCGTAATGGCCGTAAACAAGCACGGTAGGTTTACCGGGAGCATGCAGATGATCGGCATACACGATCGGATGCCCGTCGGTTTGATGCACTTCCACATTCTCGAGTCCCGCGCGGGTGAGCGCGTCCGCAAGCCATTCGGCCGCTTTGTTCATATCCGCTGTATGCGCGGACAGAGCAGAAATGCTCGGGATCGACAACCATTGCTTCAGCTCGTCCAACTGCTGTTCCCTTATGTTTTGAAAATAGGCTTCATAACTCATCGGTGATTTCATCCTCCCATTCAATTTATATCCATATCATATACCTCCGCCAAGTAATTATGCCAGAATAGCCTTGATAATACGAATGCAGTAAGCATAGCGATGGCGACACCTAGAGCGTCAATTCAAGTAATGACCAATAAGGCTACCTGCCCTACCACTATTCCGCCGAAGCCCGCTCCTGCAGCCATGGCAAGCTGCTTTATCAAAGCTGCTTTAATAGTATAGCTGCAGCTCCTGAGATGATGGCTGCCGTAAGACAGTGGAACAGGTATTTCTCTTTTTGAAAATAAACCAAAAACATCGTTAGCAGCGCAAATCCAATGGAGATATTCGAAGCAATGAATGCTCCTGCCAATAGATCACCCGCCTTGAACGGAACCATCATAACAATCAAGTTCAGAATGAGGCATATAAAAAAGACCGTTTTTTGTTTCCCTGTTAGTTTTCGATAGCTCCCCTTCCTTCTTACAGCAAAAGTTATTACGGCAGCAATTCCAATTAAGGCAATGATGTACGGAAAAACAAGCTGAAACATGGGTATCTCCCTTCTCATAAATAAATTCCAATTTACTCCATATAAGGTTACCATAATGACCACCATACGTCAGCCTAACTAGTGCCTGATTTTAGCTTGCTTCTAATCTCCCGAACATCAATAATAGATAAACAACAGACATAATTGGAAATGGACATAAAACCCTGTTAAGGAGGAAAAAAAATGCTTAAACCTACTCGGCTGCAACCTGGATCTAAAATTGCCATCCTCTCGCCCTCAAACGGCTTGCCATTTTTGTTCCCGGGCATTTACGAGCTGGGGATTCGCAATTTGCAGGACATTCTGGGCTTCGAAGTCGTTGAGATGCCAAGTGCGCGAATGTCTCCAACTCAGCTGTACAACCAACCGCAATTACGGGCTGATGATTTTAATCAATGCTTTAAGGATGACACCATAGCAGGCATCATCACTTCCATCGGCGGCTATGAATCGATTAGAATACTTCCTTATTTGGATAAGGAGCTCATTTCAGCTAACCCCAAATTCGTTATGGGTTTTTCCGACGCGACGACTTTCCTTACTTATTTCAATCAGTTGGGTCTGGTCACCTTTTACGGCCCTTCGGTCATGGCCGGCTTTGCGCAAATGCAAAGTCTTCCACCTGAGTACACGGAGCACTTAAAAGCTATTTTGCTGGGGGATCAGTATCCCTATGCCTACGCTCCTTATGCGAACTGGACCAACGGCTATAAAGATTGGGGCATAGAGGAGACGCTCGGCGAGTGTCTGCCGTTTCATGCCAATGAGACGGGATGGACATATTTGCAGGGGGAATCCCCCGTGGAAGGACGTTTATGGGGCGGATGCATTGAAGTATTGGAGTTTATGAAAGCAACCGCCTATTGGCCGAGCCCTTGGTTCTGGGAGGATAAAATTTTGTTCTTCGAAACCTCGGAAGAAAAGCCTACCCCCATGCAGGTTGGCTATATGCTTCGCAATTATGGCATGCAGGGCATATTTTCAAAGATTAAAGGGGTTATTTTTGGGAGGGCAAAGGACTATAACGAAGAAGAGAAGCTAACGCTGAACGAAACTATATTATCGATCATACATGGCGAATTTGGCGCAAAACATATACCAGTCATTGTTGATTTTGACTTCGGCCATACGGACCCTAAGCTTATTTTGCCGCTTGGGTGCATCGTCGAATTAAAGCCTGCAACGAAACAGGTGATCTTGCTGGAGAGCCCCTTCTGCGCTTAGCAGACAAGACAAAGATCCCCACAGCTTCGAGGCTGCGGGGATCTTTGTTGAATTGATTGTGATGCACCATTGGGAGCATTGGCCTGTTTCTTGCTTCCCTTACTCCCCTTGTATGGATGCCAAATACGTTTCCAGTTGATCGAATGTGCCGCCAAAACCTTGCTTCATGGAATCGAACATTTCTAAGAAAAATTGCTGTTCTGCCTCAGTAGCGTTGATTGGTCCGCCGCGCAGCGTCAGCGTTGTCTTGCCGTCATGCTCTTCGAAAGTTAAAATATTTTCAATTTCTAGAGGGAACGCTTCATTAAATGCTGCACGGACAGCATTTCCTTCTTTATCTGAGAACGAATTAACAAATACGATTTTCTCCGGGGCAATGATTTCTCCAAATACGAATCTGCCCCACATCTCATCACCCTCTGGTGAAACCATCCTATCATGAAACTTGCCGCCTGGTTTGAAATCCAGCTTAGCATAGTCAATAGTCAGCGCTGTCGGCCCCCACCATTTATTCAAATGCTCAACGTCAGACCAAACTTTAAATACCAATTCACGCGGCGCATGAAGCACGCGGGTAATCACGAGTGGCTCAGCCATATTCATCCTCCAATTGTGCCTGTTTCGTAACTCAATAAAATGAAATAGATATTTACGATTTAGTCGCTGCGTAAGTAGACCATTCTTCTGGGTCGCGGCGCTAGCCGGATTCTTTGGTTTCATTAACATTTAAAGCTGAGAATTAAGCTAAAAAGGCGAGCAAATTTTTTCTCCAGAAAGCTCTTCTCGCTTCGCTAAACCTTCAGGTTTAAGTTTTACTTGTTAATTTAGCCAACATCTTAAGTTCGTTCCATAGTCATTTCCAATTTTATTTGGTGTCGCAATTCATATTACAATCCTTCCACATAAAAAAACAAATAAACCGCTCATAAGAGCGGTCTACTGGTCGATGTTATGATTTAAAGCGATTCTCTACTCTCTTTCTCTTTCTCTCTTTAGCTTTCTAGCTTCCCTTCACTTGCATCCAAATGCTCTTGCGCATACTGCTAAATCGCCGCCTTCTCCTTGCGCAGCTCCTCTTGCAGCTTCGCAATGGCGACATCGGCCGGATCTACCTTGGTCAGCACCGCCAGGGCCGCCGCCGTTCCCGCCGCTTGGCCAGTGGCCATGCAGCTTGGCGTCAGCCGGGTGGTCGCAAGCGCCTCATGCGAGGTCGATATGCATCTTCCTGCTGCCAGCAAGTTGCGCACATTGCGCGACAACAGACAGCCGTATGGAATATCGTAAGCGCCATCTCCCGAGATGAAGGCGGCGGTCACGCCTTTGCCCGAAGGATCATGAATGTCTATCGGGTAGCCGCTGCGGGCGATCACGTCGCTGAACTTCCGGCCTGCGACTACATCCTCCTTCGACAACAAATAGTGGCCGACAATCCGTCGCGATTCCCGAATGCCGATTTGCGGGGCAACCACGGAAATTGAAGCACGCTCAAAGCCCGGCACATCGCGCTGCAAAAACTCGGCCATCATCAGCACCTGACGGCGTCCCTCCTGCTCCGCTTCGGTCAAATCCTCGGCACTGGTCGCATCTAGCCCCTGCACCCTAGTGCAGTTAATGAGCACCTCATCATCGGCAGGACCGGTGAAAAACAACACCTGATCGCGGTTGATCGGCACGTTCGCCTTTTTCCACTGCGAGTAGAATCCGCTTACGCCAGTCAGAGGCAGGTGAGGCAGCTCTGCAATGGGCGTCTTTTTGTAAAACTCCTCCGGATGCTCAATCATATAATCCTTCACTTTAGCCAGATCAACGCCGCGCATCCGAAACTTCATCGTCATCGGCTGCGCTTGATTGTCTCCCTCGCGCCCTTGCAGCGTTTCTGCTCCGGACAAGTGGGCAACGTCGGCATCGCCGCTCGTATCAACGAAGGTTTGGGCACGTACTAGCGAGCGGCCTGACTTGTTCGTAACATATACGCCTTCAATCAAATGATCCTTAACGACAACCTCGTCTACAAAGCTGTGCAGCAGCAGCTTTACGCCTGCCTCGCGCAGCATGTCGGCCGCAACCACCTGATAAATTTCTGGATGATACGGGGTCAGCGTATGCACGAAGCCGACGGTATCCCTCAGATGTCCCGGCGAGCCGCCGCGCTCCTGAAGCCGATCCACAATTTCCTGTGCGATGCCTTTAATGACTTGCTCGCCGCTATCGGTATGAAAGGTCATCCACGGATAGACCATCGCGGCAGTGGACATACCGCCTACGAAGCCGTAGCGCTCGATCAGAACCGTCTTGACGCCTTGCCGTCCGGCGGCAATTGCCGCCGCTATCCCAGCTGGACCGCCGCCAACGACGACGACTTCCGCTTCTATTGTGTTGTTCACGCAAATTTCTCCTTTCGCCGCTCCTCTTATTCCTTAAGCCCAGTCATGGCTACCCCTTCAATAATGCGCCGCTGCGCCATAAAAAATACGATTAACAGAGGCACTGTCGCCATGACGGTCGCACTCATCAAATAATGCCAGGATGTGCCTACTTCATCTGTAAACAGCGACAAGCCAAGCGGCAGCGTCATCAGCTCACGCGAATTAATAAAGATCAACGGGTCAAAAAAGTCATTCCATACCGTCACAAAAGTGAAGATGGTCAGTGTCGCGAGGCCCGGTTTCGCGATCGGCAGCATAATTTGCGCATAGATCCGGAACCGGTTGCAGCCGTCGATCATTGCCGCTTCTTCCAGCTCCGTTGGCACCGTAATGAAAAACTGCCGCATGACGAAAATGCCGAACACGCCGCCTGCGCCGAAGATCGGCAGCAGGATGATCGGCAGATGCGTATCGATCCAATTCAATTGACGCATAAATAGAAACATCGGAATCGCCGTAACCTCATGAGGAATCATCATGGCGCTTAGCAAGATCAGAAATACGAGATTTCTGCCCTTAAACGGGATTTTCGCGAACGCATAGCCAGCCAGCGAAGCAAAAAACACGGTGCCGACTACAACGAGAAATGCGATATATACACTGTTGAAATAAAACCTGTGAAACGGGATCAGCTGAAATACATCAGCGTAGTTTTGAAACCTGAACGTGGATGGGATCAGCTCTGGCGGATAGGTGAAAATGTCCTGCGGCTCCTTGAAGGAGGTGGACAGCATCCACAGAAATGGCACGAGCATAATAAACGCGATAACGCTAAGCACCGCATACACGCCTAACGCCTCAAGCGGCCTGCGCTTGTCCAAATTAGGTGTCGCTTTCATTGAACACCCACCTCTTTCTGAGCTGCCACTGCAGCAGTGTCAGGATTAGCACGACAAAGAACAGAACGAATGCGAGTGCCGAGGCGTACCCCATTTGAAACAGTTTGAACGCTTTTTCCCATATATAATACACCAGCACCTTCGTACTGTTGCTCGGCCCTCCTTGCGTCATGACATAGATTTGGCCAAACACCTTCAGTGAGCCGATTACGGTCATAACTACGGTTAGAAACAACGTCGGCGTAATCATGGGCAGCGTCACATTAAAGAAGCTTTTGCTCTTGCCTGCGCCGTCGAGCATCGCAGCCTCGTACAGCGAACGCGGCACCTGTTGAATAGCGGCGATAAAAAGCACCATATTGAGGCCGACATTTTTCAGCACACTCGTTACGATGACCGCCGGCATCGCCAGCTTCTCGTCATACAGCCACGCCGGCCCCTTAATATCCACCAGCAGCAATAGCTGGTTGATTAGGCCTGAATCTGTTGCGAACATATACTTCCAGACAATGGACCATACGATCAGAGAAGTCATGACCGGTACAAAAATCGCCGTGCGGAACAGTCCGATTCCCTTCATGCTTTTGGATAGCAGTAGGGCGAGAAGCAGTGCCAGCACAATATTTAGCGGGACCAGGCCCACCGTAAAATAGACCGTGTTCCCGAATATTTTCCAAAACATAGGATCTGTCGCAATATTCCGATAATTTTCAAGCCCAATAAACTTGTGATCGCCTAGCAGCGGCCAATCCGTCAAGCTCATATAAAGCGCCTGCCCCATGGGGAACAGCAGCAGCAAGGTAAAACCCAATACCATTGGCGAAATAAACAACCAGCCGGTCCATTGCGCTTCCCGGGCAAGCGGCCCTCTTCTTTTTTTGCCCGTTTTCTTCATCAAGGTACACCGCCCTCTAGCTCAGTCTATCCATTGCATTGCGGAACTCACTTACCGCTCTCCGGAGCTCATCCTCCGTCTTTCCAACCACAATGGCTCCCAGCATAACCGCTTTTACGCCCGCATCCCGAAGTGCCGCAATATCGCCGGGCACAAAACGCCGCTGCGAAGGAATAAAGACGGGTAGTCCCGAATGCTTCGCCAAATACCGATATTTCATCACATCCGCAAAGCTGAGCGGCGTGCCATATTCGCTCCCCGGCACAATGGAAGCTTCCAAAGCCGTAAACCCAAAATCGCTGGCGGATTGTACAAGGTCCAAATCGTATTGCTCATTGATGGCAAACGTCCGGTCAAGCCCATGGTTCTCCAGCATGAACGAAGGAAGATGATGCGCATAAATCGAATAAAAATCAAAGCCAAGAGGCGCGAGGCGCATAATATCCTCTTTGGAAACGCCCTCAAGACTGCCGGACGGCACAACCCCAAACGGTCCATCGAACTGTTCGCGGATGCTGCGGAATTCCGCTTCGTATTCATCGAGCGAACCAAAGTGCGTACCGCTTGCGCGATGCCCCACATTAAAATGGACCTTAAGCGCATCGGCGCCTTCTTCAAGTGCCGCTTTAGCCAGCACTGCATCATTCGCGGGCAGGCTGATGAACAAGGATAATTCATGGTCTTTCATTCGCTGCTGTAATTTCCCCACTGCGTTCCACTCCTTTGCTTGGTTGGAGGGAAAGCCGGTCGCGAAGCGGACCGGACATTCCGCATCCTCTGCTTACTTCAGTACAGCGTCTACTTCGGTTTGCATTTTAGCTAAATTGTCCTTCGCGGTTCCCGAACGGCCAAACAGCCGGTCAAAGCCCTGCAGCACGGTATTGTCGATATCCTGCCAACGAATATGTCCCGGAATAATACGGGCTTTTGGCATTTCGTCAATAACGGCTTGAATAATATGCTCCTTCGGCGGGTTGTTCGGCTGATTCAGGAACAGATCCGAATTCAACACCGACGTACGCGGCGGTACGAAGAAAGTCGATGTCTGCTCGATACCGGATTGGCTTGCGAAATATTTCAACAGCTTCTTCGCTTCCTCCGGATGCTCGCTGTCCTTAAACAGCGTATAGCCCGCTTGTCCAAGCATAGGCACGCTGCCCTGCGAACCGGACGGCATTGGCGCAATGCTCCACTCGAAATTCGTTATTTCTCTAGCTTTTGAAACATAGCTGTAGTTGTCGAAGAACATGCCCACGTTGCCCGCATCAAAGCTTACTTGCTCGCCAGCCTTCGGATGGGAGAGCTCGGTGAACATCATGCGCTCCAGCAATTCGAAGGTCTCCACGCCATATTGGTCGTTCCAAGTAAAGGCGGTCATATCATCATTGAACGGGCCGCTGCCGTTGGACCAGGAATACGAAGAGAGAATGGCCCAGGTTTTCCAATCACGGAAAAAGTTTGCGCCATACACGCGGTTTTTGGCATCGCTGCTCGAAATCTCTTTTGCGCTTTGCTCGAACTGCTCCCATGTCCACTCGCCTTTGGCAGCCAGCGTATTCGGATCGGTCAATTGTGCTTGATCAAACAACGATTTATTGTAAAACATAACAACGGGCGGCGTAGAGAAAGGCAGACCCAACAGCTGATCGCCATCGCGGAACAGATCCAGCGTGCTTGGAATGTAATCATCCAGCTTAAAATCGGCATCATCTTTAAATTCCGACACATCCGCCAAAATTCCGTTTGCCTTAAACTGAGGAACCATCCGCTCGGATACCCATGCAATGTCCGGCAGCGATTTGCCTGCTGCAAGCACCGAAATCTTCTGCTGGTATTCGGCGAAAGGCACCGATTCCATCCTCACCTGAATTCCCGGATTTTCCTGCTTAAAGCCATCAATGAGCTTGTTGTAGACGTCCATATGCCCTTGATTGCCCCACATGAGAAACTTCAACTCAACATCTTCTTTTTTCTCCGCTGCGCTGTTTACGTTTTTGTCGGTATTCGAACTGCATCCGATCGCCGTAACAAGCAGCGTGGTAGCCATGAGTGCCAAACCTGCCTTTTTCATAAAATCCCCCTTAACGGTCGCTAGTTTGTGATGACTACTTAAGTATATCGGAGGAGCTTGCAGCTCTTAAATCACTTAGATTACAGGAAAGGTTCGTTTTATTTATCTCTTTGTCACTTTATCTAACTTAAGCTGCTATGCGGATTAAATTGATTGCGGTATTCGCCTGCTGTCAGCCCCGCCTGCTGCTTGAATACGAGCATAAAATGTTTAGGGCTCTGATGCCCGGACAGCCTCGCCACATCATAAATTTTGAGCTGCGTATGTGTCAGCAGCCATTTCGCGCGTTCAATACGCGCCTCCGACACGTAATCCGAATAGAGAACTCCCGTCTCTCCCTTAAACAGCTGGCTCAAATACGTGGCGTTTAGGCTCACTTGGGAAGAGACGGTCTGCAGGCGCAAATCGCCATCTAGATGCAGCTTTACATACTCCTTCACATCGCGGATAATTTTTCTAGCATCCCTGCCAGCCTCCATAGCGTCTGAATCCGTTTCGAGCTGCGGCGCAGATACACCATATTTTCGATCCAACAGCAAGCGCGCCTTCTGCAGCACGGCTACCAGCTCATGACGCTCGATCGGCTTCAGCAAATAGTGGAACACCCCGCATGCAATCGCCCTCTGCGCGTATTCAAATTCTCCGTATCCGCTCAAAATAATGACGAGCAGATCAGGATACATTTGCTTCACCTTCTCCATCAGCGTCAGCCCGTCCATCTCTCTCATCCGAATATCGGTAATCATGACATCAGGCATGTCGGATTTCAAATAAGCTAGCGCCTCTGTGCCGCTTGCCATCTCTCCCGTCACCTCGAACGAATGTGCCGACTGGCGAATCAGCTCCCGCAGTCCCTGACGTATGACCAGCTCATCCTCTACGAGCAGCACCTTATACATCCTGTTCTGCCTCCTTTTCCTGTAAGGGTATCGTTATCGTAACCGCCAAGCCTTGCCCCAAACTTCCCTCCACCGTCAGACTGCCGCCTTCGCCGTAAATCAGCAATATGCGCTGATAAATATTGTTCAGCCCCAGCTCATCCTCGTCATTGCGCTGCAAAGACTGATAGGAAGGCAGCTTGCTTATCTCCTCGTTTAGCGCATCGATCTCCTCTTCGCCCATTCCCTTGCCATTGTCCCGCACGGTAATGAGCAGCTCGTCTTCAAATCGCAGGGCCGAGATCCAAATAGTGCCTCCCTCTTCCTGTCCGTCAATGCCGTGATAAACGGCGTTCTCGACGAGCGGCTGCATAATCAGCTTCGGTATTCGGCAGTCTTGGACCTCATCATCAATGTCATAGAATACCTGCAGCTTGCCCCCATAGCGGACCTGCTGAATTCGCACATAGGATTGAACAAAATCGATTTCCTCCTGCAGCGAAATAAGCCTGCCGGCTTTGTCGATCGTATAACGCAGCAGCTTGCCGAGTGCCGAAACCATGTCGGATACCTCGGCATGCTTCCGCTGAACAGCCATCATATTGATCGACTCCAGCGTATTGTAAATAAAGTGCGGGTTAATCTGGCTCTGAAGCGCAGACAACTCCGCCTCCTTCTCCCGTATGCCAAGCACAAAAACCTCGTGAAAGAGGCGATTGATTTCCTCCATCATTTTGTTGAAGCCACGTCCGAGCTGGCCGAATTCGTCGTTGGTAAGCGGAGTCACCCGCTTGTTGAAGTCGCCTTGTTCGACGCTTGCCATATTTTTCTTTAGGACAATCAACGGCCTTGTTATCCGGTAGGAAAGCATCACGGCCAGTATCATCACTATGGCGACGCACACAACAGCAAACCATAAGGTGAACTTCATAATCTCGCGCGATTCCTTCTGAATAACAGCGATTGGCGTTAGTCCGATGACCGAAAGACCTGAGTACGAAGAATGATGCTGAACGAACAGGTAGTCGCTGCTGCCCAGCCGTTTCCTATGCCCGCTTTCGAATTGCTGCGGCTGCCCCTGCTTCATGATCTCCTCATAGGCGGAAATGCCGTCCGCCGACACTCGCTCATACAATAGTCGCTGCAGGCCATCCACAATCATCAGCCCCGCTTCCTTCTCCACATTCAGATTGGATAAAATGCCGCCGAACGCTTCCAGCTTCACATCAATCAATATATAACCAAGCCGGGCCAGCGTCTTCGGTTCGCGAATCACTCTGGCAACCGAGATATAGGCTTCCGCATCGGAACCGCTATAATAGGAAGGCTTATGCGGAGGGATAATTCTCCACTCCCCTTCCGATCTTGCAAGCGACGTGAACCAGTCATCCTGCCTGCCGTCCCATACGGCATCAATAGCCATCGCATCGACATTCGAGAATAGAACACCGCTGTTGCTAATCAGATGGATGCCGCGAATCTCGGGGCGATCGTATGCCTGCCCGGAGGTATAAAGCTTCATTTTCATATAATCATCGGATTGTACCCACGTGCCCGAGCCCATGGACCCATTGTATTTGGCCAGAATGGACAGCACCATCTGATCGTACAGCGGCATAAGGGACAGCCTCTCGAAGTCCTTGAGCTGCCGATCCAAATTGGCACTGATTTGCCGAACAATGTCAATCGTATATTGCTCCGTCTTGTCATTCATCGTTGCCGAGAAGTGACGATAAGTCACCATGCCCTGCAGGCTAAGCGGCAGCAGTATAAGTACGGTGAACAGGATCAACAGCCTTGTACGCAGGTTGCTTTCTCTGAAATGGCCATTCATCCACTGAATCAAGGGTGTTTCCTCCTGTCGTTATGTAAAGTGACATCCTACTATTTATAGAAGTTTATCGTATAATGAGCATCGATTGGAATCCTATCCTTTAGATTTCGGAAGTGGTATGGAATATTCAGCTGATGTAATATCGTTTCTAAATTCATTATTTCCGCTTACCTTTCAAGAGTTTCGTTATCTTGCTCTTACACTCAAAAAGGGGTACATCCGTTCACTTTGAGGGTTATACTGTTTATGGAGGTGAGCCCTATGAAGTCGCGGTTTTTCGAGGAATGGACAGAGGAAAAATGGCAGCCTGCTCATTGCTGAAGTTGGCTCCCACGTAGGGCTGCACAATACGCCTTATTTCATTATTTTGTTCAAAAAAAAGACAGGCAGCACACCTGCCGATTATCGGCAAATGCAGCATACCAACTAAAAAGAGCTCATTGAATATTTGCAAGGATTACGCCAAAGCTTCACCTTACTTCAGCATTCTCTTGACGAGCATGGCTTCGCAAAGATATCCTCTCTATTAACACAACAGCAATGCGAAGAAGTAATAGTTACCTATGATAGGGCCGCGTATTTTTGAAGCAGCATCAATAAGTCCAGATACCGGTTCGGGCAAGGCGAATACAAATATTAGAGCTATCCGCTCCCGCACATGCTAATTCTGGGCATGATTTTTCATAATGCCAAATAAAGCATGATCGCGAGCCCAAGGAGGAACGCTAATGTCAGTCATTCAATCATTAACCTCTGAACAGGTTTTTATATGCACATAGACTATTTAACCAAACAGCCAAAGACGCTTCTGAACAAAGGAACCGGATTTCTGTCCGGTTACAGCCACTCGCTTAATCCCTATACGGGCTGCTCGTTTGCCTGCTCCTATTGCTACGTTCGGAAAATGCCGGTTTCGACGTTTAGAGGTGCGGAATGGGGAACGTGGGTCGATATCAAAAAAGACGCTGCCGCCATTTTGCAAAAGGAACTAAAAAAGGCCAAAGCCAAAGGGCCGGTCACGATCTTTATGTCTTCCAGCACCGATCCTTATCAGCCCATTGAACACAAGGAGCAAATCACCCGTTCTTTGCTTGAGGTGATGGCCGATGATCCGCCTGATTTTTTATTGGTGCAAACGCGAAGTCCACTTGTCCGAAGAGATATCGATCTGTTTCTGCGCCTAGGCGATAAAGTGCGGGTAAGCATGACGGTGGAGACTGACCTCGAGGATATTCGCAAGCATTTTTCGCCAAGCGCCCCGCCGATCAGCGCCAGGTTAAAGACACTCGAGCTTCTTGCCGAGGCTGGTGTTCCAGCGCAAGCAGCCATTGCCCCTATGCTGCCGAGCAGCGAACGGTTTCCCGAACTTTTGCGTCCGCTCGTCGACCGGGTCTGCCTTGATGACTATTTTATGGGAGATGGAAGCGGCGGCAAGCGAACCCGTCAGATGGCGATTCAATCCCTGTACGAGCAGCTCGGTCTGGAAGAGTGGTATCACCCCTCCGCATACCAAAAAGTGTATGAACGGTTGAAGCAAGTTTTCCCCGAGGAACAAATCTATATTAGTCAGCAAGGCTTTGAGCCTTAGTGCAATTTGCCGCAGCATATGGAATAATAGGCTTAAACAGGCCGTCCTGAACAAAATAAGGACAGCCTGTTTTTTTCATGCATGAAAACCTCAATAGGGCCAATCAACCTATCCGCAAGCTTATCGTTTTCCTTTTGTCTTCCGCTTCATGCCTCGAATCATTTGCTTCGCAGCTTGGTCTACTCGATACGATTCCGTTATTTTTTGCAGAGCTTTGTTGTAAGTGAAGTCATCTAGCGAGTTATTCTCCAAATAGGCAAGCGTCGGCCCAGGCAGCTTGATGTAACAGATCGATAAGGCCCACGCTAGCGCCATTTGAACGTAATAAGTCTCGCGTTTGGTCTGGTCCAACAGCCTAAGTACCCAATCGATATAGGGCTCTTCGATATAAAAGTCGAGCAGCATGACGACTCCGAAGCGTATCTCGTATTCTAGATCAGAAGCCAAATAAGGCTGCAAAAACTCCCATACCGTTTCCTTATGATTGATAGTAAATTTCAGGCCGATGCAAAAGCTGTCGCATACCGACCAATTGTTTATTTTCGGAACAAACGCCGCCACATGACGCAGCATTTCTTCGATTTCAGCATCCACTGTGCCGATCACCATGCCCTGCAGCATGACCTCTTCAAAATAATCGTTTTCCGCATTGGCCAGATAGGTCCGCCAATCCCCCTTCGCAATGACCTTAGCCAGCTTGCGAAGCAGCGGCAGCCGCACCCCTAGCACATTATCAATGTTCGGGATCAGTGCCGCAGTAAATTTCTGAAAATCCGTTTCAGCCATCCCCAACAATTGCTCTTTTATGCTTTGTTCCATTAAAGTTCCCCTTTCGTTATTCAAATGATAGTTGCCATAAATAAATCGATGCGATCGAGCCAAGCGGCGAATACCGCTTCCGGTATTCTTCGAACTGTTCCTTCGTAAGAGCAGGGAGTCCGTATAGCTTCAGCATGCCGCGTCGAATGGCAATATCGCCCCAGCTTAAGACATCACGGCGCTCCAACGCGTGAATGAGCAGCATCTCGGCTGTCCACTCGCCGACGCCCTTCAAAGTCACGAGCTTACGGATAACCTCCTTATCGGGCAATTGATGCAGCTCGTCCAGTTGGAATTCGCCGTGCGCGATCTTCTCCGCAATGGCAATCATGCTGCTGGCTTTTTTCATCGTTACGCCGCAAGACTGTATCGTTTGAACAGTCTGCCCTGCTATATTTTGCGGTGATATTTCGCCCAGCTTGTCCAGCATTCTCTGCCATATGGTATGTGCCGCCTTCGCCGAAATAAGCTGGCCAACAATTGCATGCATAAGAGCGGCGAACAGATCGGGAATGATCAAGCGTTCCACCTTGCCAAGCCGTTCCATCGCTCCCCCCAGCTCTTTGTCCAAGCTTTTGAGAGTATCGATTTCCTCCTGCCCATAATCAAAAAACTTCGTTATTACGCCTCCCACTTGCCCTGCCTCCGATCCATCACATTAAGCTAACTATACCTTACCAACTTACATTTGTGCTTATCTCGTAATAGAACAGCAAGATAACGAATGAAAATCAATTCCTTAAAGTCGTTGTCAGGTTCTGTTCCACGATTAAAAAAGCAACCTTCCCTTAAAAGTAAGGAAAGGCTGCTTGCTGTTTAATAGATGCGATGCTTCCAGCCACTCAGCTTGGCGATAGCCTCGATGTAATAATAATCGCCATAGATTAGCGAGCCTTCCGCTTCCGCGGATACACTGCTTGACCCGTGAAGCAGAATTGCCTCATGGTCTGAATTGTCCCACGTTGCGTAATTTTCCGTAAGTGACCGAAGAATGCGTTCTGCTGCGCCAGCATAAAGGCTTTTCTCCCCTGCCGGTACGACCTCAGCGATTTCAAGCAATCCTGAAGCGGCAATTGCGGCTGCCGAGCTGTCTCGGTAGCGGCCTTCCACCGACTCAAAGCGGAAGTCCGAATAAGGTACATGATCCTCGGGAGAAGCTGCGATGAAATAATGTGCAATCCGCTTCGCCGTATTTAGAAAACGAGCATCGCCAGTGTTGCGATAAGCATTGATGAAGCCATATAGCCCCCACGATGTCCCGCGGCTCCATGATGATTCCGCGGACAGCCCTTGCCCGCCGAAGTTCTCAATATAGGCACCTGTCTCTGCATCAAACGATAAAATATGCTTGGTCGAGCCATCCTCACGGATGCCATGCTCCATCGTCGTTTCCGCATGTGCAATAGCGATGTGCTTATAACGCGGATCGCCAGTCACCTTGCTCGCCCAGAAGAGCAGCGATATGTTAAGCATGCAGTCTATAATGGCCCAGCCATACATATCTCCATTCCATGCGCGAATGAATCTGCCTGCCGGATTATATCGGGCAGCTAGGAAGTTAGCCGCTTCAATGCCCCGGCGAAATGCGTCCTCATCGCCTGTTATCGTATGCTTAATGACAGCCGTGGAAAGGAATTGGAACCCTACATCATGATGCATCTCTACCGTTGGTTTAATAAACCATTGCTCAAGCTCCTCATCCCAGCGCCAAGCCGCGTTCTTATAATGCTCTTTTCCCGTCATATCGTGCATAATCCAGAGTATCCCTGGCCAGAAGCCCGTCGTCCACCAATCGGAGCCAATATCGTCAAACTTGCCGTCCTCGCCAGCAAAATGCGGACATTTATCGCCCATTTGCGAAATCGTTCGTGTTACTTTTTTATCAAGCCGTTCCATGATTTCATTCCAATAAGTGACGTTCATCCTTGTAGCCTCCAGCTTTTTTTCTTGATTATAGCTTGACAAAGGCTGAAAATGTGTTAAATTCCTGCGTAGAAATGTTGATATCTTGCGCTACTGAATTTTTATTTTGGCATCTGCCGCAAACTCCTGCTTGTAGATCGAGCCTCTCTTCCTTGGCCTTACTCTCAGATAGAGCTCGCTTTAATTGATCAAAATGGGACAAATCAGCTTGATACAGCTCCAGCCCGATTCCATTGCTGGCTTTTGTTATAAGCGCCGTTCCTTTTCCATGTTTGGTTTTCATTATAATGTCCTCACTCAATATGTTCAGCTTCGTTTTACTTCTCAGTGATGTGTTCAGTCTATAGTCACACAAACAAAGAGGAAGGTGAGATGGTTGAGCGCGCTTCAACCCCTTACCATTAAGGAAACCGCGGAGCAAACGGGGATCACGGAGGATACGCTTCGCTATTTTGAGAAAATCGGTCTGCTCCCGCGTGCGGAGCGCAAGAGAATAAACACCGTATCTATCGGCCGGATGATGTCGCTACCATGAAGCTGATTGCGACCATAAAGACCAAATCATCTTCATAAGGCATTATTTTCTGCCCAACCAACATAAAATCCCTGAACGTTTCAAGTTTCCTTGAGACGATCAGGGATTTTTTCATCAATCACTCTTTAACAAATTAGCGGTCTACTCCTCATTGTCAATAACGTTGATCGTTACCGGATTGGAAGTAGCGCTGCCCGATAGGACCCGACCGTCTGGGAAAGCAAATCGGAAAGCAAGGCCTGCTTGATTGACAAAAATTTGACTATCCGGCTCGGATACCGCCGTTGCCCGGAATTTAACCGTTGTGCTTGCTTTAGCGGCTAACGTGCCTAGCGCAATTCCAGCAGTCGGATTTATCGCAGGGAATGCGACCCCGTCAATGGTAACACTGCCTGCTTCAAGGACAAGACCCGCTGGCAGTAAATCAGTCAATACGACGTCGCTTAGCGACAGCGTACTCGGATTTTGAACTACAATCGTGAAGGCTAGCGTCTGTCCGACTTCAATTTCACTCGTATTAGCTGATTTCGTAAGAGTAGGAACAGGCGGGCCCAAGACTGGAATATTTACGGTATTCGTCGTCGTCGAACCCGTAAAGTTGCGAGTATTCGGCAGCGTGTAAGAAAAATTAATTTTAGCTTGATTCGTAATAAAACCGCTAGGAGGAACGGACACCACACGCACTTGGTAAGTGATCAGGTTCGTTTCATTATATTCCAATGTCCCAATGAAAATGCTGCTGGATGGGTTCGTTCCCGGCAATGGCACACCGAACGCTATCACGCTATTTTCTACAAAGACCGTGCCCGCAGGAATTGGATCGGAGAAAATGGTTTCTACGTTATACGTACCTGAATTTGTTACAGAAACCGTATAGTGGATAATATCGCCTATCGTTACAAAGGTTCGGTCTGCGACTTTAAAAGCCGTAATAATTGGCTGGGCAACCTGCACGTTAATCGTATTTGAATAGAAAGTGAGCGGCAAGGTGCCCGACAGGAACGAAACATTTGCGGTATCCAAAATATAAGTTAGCTCGGGAATCGTTATGATCTCTTCCTCGAAAGTAATGGTCGCTACAGCGCCAGGAGCTAGATCGGGAACGGGGATGCCCGTCGTCGGATTCACGCCTGCTACTTGCACTCCATTGACCGTCACACTGTTAGCAACGAATTGCGTTCCCGGCGTTATGGTGTCCCTAACGATAATAGAGGTTGCCGTTTCTGTTCCTGTATTCGTTGCAGTAACCACAAAGGTAATCTTGTCTCCGATGCTTCCAATCGGATCATATACCAATTTGACCAGATTAATATCAGAAAACACATTTTGAATCGTGACGATGTTGGACGGCGTGCTCCCGTTTAGTATCCGGCCATCGGGCGGTTGATAGGTATAGGCTACCGTACCCTGATTGTTCAGAAGCTGATCGGGTGGCCAACTAACGATGACGATGTTAAAGGAAACCAATACGAATTGCTGCGGTGATATGGAACCAAGCGGAATCCCTATTGCGGGATCAGCCGCCGGTAAAGAGACCCCATTGACGAGGACGCTCCCTGCCACAAAAGCTTCCTGAGGTACCAGCACGTCAGTTAGCGCGCCAACCACTGCTATGTTACCTGTATTTTGCACGGTAAATGAAAAATTCACGGTATCTCCTGTTGCAGCAATCCTCAAGTCACTCCGTTTGACTACCGTAAGCGCAGGCTGGAATACCGGAGTCGTTACCGTGTTGGAGAGCACCATTTCAGGTACGGCCCCAAATATATAATTGACCGTAGCTTGATCTGTAATTACCGCAGGATTTGGCAAGGACACCACGGTCACTTGAAAGGTAACCGGAACTGTAGCACCTGGTGCAATGCTGCCTATAGAAATGCCTGCTGCAGGATTGGCAGAAGGCTGAGCTAATCCATTCACTGTTACACTGCCCGATACAAATGTCGTTTCCGATTGAATGACATCCGTGACAGATATTGTATTGATCGGGGCAGCATTATTATTCGTAACATTAATGGTGTATGTCAATACATCACCGATGACAGCATCGATCGCGTTCACCAGCTTGTTAACCAGTACAACAGGTGCAAAAACCGGTATTTCAATTACATTGGACATGGCTGTGCTTTGAAGAACCCGCCCGTCCGGCAGCATCGCTGCGAATGGCACATTAAACTCATTCGTTATCACTCCGGATGCCGGAATTCCGATAACCGTAACTTGGAAGGCAACTGTTGTAGTAGCTCCAACAGCAACCGTAGCAATGTTTATGCCAGCTGACGGTGATGCTGTTGGCTGTGAAACACCATTGACTGTGACGCTGCCTGATACAAAAGCGGTCTCGCTTGGGATAGAATCGACTACCGAGCCTGTGACAGCAATGTTGCCGGTATTCGCTACAAGCAAGGTGAAGGTAACTGTATCTCCAACCGTAGCAACCGTTTCGCTTGCACTTTTAGTTAATTGCAGCCTGGGATCATAAACAGGCGTCGTTACGATATTGGACGGAATCCAGTCCGAAATAATAGGACTTGTCGGGGTAGGCTGATAAGTATACGCTACTCTCGCTTGATGAACCAGATTTGAAGGATTCGGAACCGAAACGACAGTTGTCTTAAAAGTAATGGTGGTCATTCCGCCCGCCGGTATGTTGCCAATGGGGACGCCAAGCGCTGGGTTGCCATCAGGATCGGCTACGCCATTAATGGTTACACTTCCTGCCACAAATGCGGCACCAGCGGAAACGATATCAAAGAACATGGCATCAATGGCATCCACTACACCCAAATTTGTGGCCACCACGGTATAAGTAACCGTGTCCCCAACAACGGCATCAATCTGGCTCGAGGATTTAACGACGCTCACCAGTGGCGTATTAATGTTGATTTGCAGTCCGTTAGCATTGACGAGGTAACCATCGCCATTGGTCGTCAATTGAAGGACAGCCGAGGTTTGATTATTAAACAAGGTTCCACTGACATCTACCGCGGTAATGTCATACCCTTGCCTGCCCCCTACGATATTAGTGCCCGGATTCCCATTCACTTGGTTTCTGTTGCCGAAGGTTCCGCTCATATTCAAGGTTCCGTCATCTTGGTTAATTTGCGATGCAAAAAAATTGTTGGCAAAATTATTAGGACCCGAAAGTACCGTCAGGCTTCCCGCATCTGGACCAAATAGCGCCTGATCCCCCGTCTTGTTCGCATCGCCCTCTTGCGCGCTTAAAAAGGCACGGCCGTTCAATGGGCCCATGACGGGCGTCGCAAACCCATTAACGACTGTGCTGACAGGCCCTGATGAGCTGAGAATTACCGTTGCTCCTACCCGAATTGACAGGTTTCTGAGCGGGAACGTTGGGTTTTGATAAACAACAGCAAGTGTCCAGCCCGCATGATTGGAGGTCGGATCAGGTATAACAATTGTTCCTACCACCCCGCCGGTCGTATAAGTGCCTGCTCCTGCAGCTTGAATCAAGGAAGTTACTTGTGCCGATCGAACATAAGCAAAGGTAGGCGAGAACGGCGCGCTGTTGGACAAAAGAACGCTCTGCGCCGTATTCGGATCCGGTGCCACGTTCACTAATCCGGTTGGCGTTGTAAACTGAACGTCATTGTCAATAAATGCGCTCAAATCAACTCCATTATCAATATACGTCCCGCCCCAAATCAGCTCCGCATACAAAATAGAGCTTCCTGCGGGAAGCACAAGCACTGCCGAAGAGGAGTTTACAGCAAAATTGCCCGTAGTCCCGGCCGGGTAAGTGCCAAAGGTCTGCGTAGTATCCGTCGTAATAAAGGCTCCAATACTGTCCACTGTTCCAGGAACGCCAACCGTATTCGAACGGCTAAGGCCTAGCGTATTTCCCGTAAAGGTTATTCCTCCATTCGCGTTAAGCAAAAAACGATTCACAAAAGGCATAGTCCACATCCTTCGCCAATTTCTTCTAAAATTAACTTATGACAAAAATTAGTGTGAATATGTCATACCCTGTGGAAATAGTTGTCGGTTAAATGAATGCCTACCCGATTGAGCTGCTATCCAAATTATGCTAATGTAAAGAGAAAGATAGTGATCCAGGGTAAGATACAATCCAAGGGAGCAATTGCTCTCAACCCGAACGAGAAAGGTGTGCGGTAATCACATGAATCAGGAAGTTACCGAATTTATTGAGAGCAACCCCTTACAATGGCAGGTCGAAATCAGCCATGGACTCCGGCAAATGGTTCATCAAGCCATTCCCGATGCTGCGGAACGCATTCAATACAAAAAACCTCATTTTCTTAAAAATGGAAAATATGCTGCCGTCATCTCTCCTTCCAAAAAAGCAGTTAGCTTTACGATTTTTAATACAGCAGAGTTAACTTTACCCGAAGATAAGTTCGAGGGCCCGCCAGAGAGAAAAACGATTAAAATTGGCGAAGGACAAGCTGTCGATTACGAGTGGCTGGGAACGCTGCTTAAGCAAGCTTCCGAGGGGTTATAATAAATTTTGAGATATCAATCGATTAAATAAACATATGACAACCATTTAGCCTTCTTGTTGGCGAGCTGGTTGTTTTTTTATGGGGAATAGTTAGCCTTTGACTTTATAAACAAGAAAGTTGACAAAGTGGTTTGAAACCTCTATCGTTACTTTATAAACAAATATCTTTATTTAATGGTTAGCCATTCACTCTACACCGTTTAAAGGAGAGAAACGTTAGTGACAACAGAGAAATCAACTCCATTTATGGATATTACGATTATCGGCGGCGGGCCTGCTGGCATGTTTGCGGCTTTTTATGCGGGCATGCGTCAGGCCAGCGTCAAAATTCTCGATAGCATGCCGCAGCTTGGCGGACAGCTGGCTGCGCTTTACCCCGAAAAGTACATTTACGATGTTGCGGGGTTTCCTAAAATAACCGCGCAGCAGCTTGTCCATAATCTTACTGAACAAATGAGGCATTTCCCCGTGGAAACCTGTCTTGAGGAGAAAGTACTGCAAGTAATTAAGAGAGCGGAGCATCACTTTGAGATCATCACGGATAAAACGACTCATTACAGCAAATCTATCGTAATTACCGCTGGAATAGGCGCATTTGAGCCGCGTCGTTTAGACTTGCCGGAGGCTCGGCGGTTTGAAAAAACCAATCTGAACTACTTCGTGAACGACTTAAGCATGTACGCAGGCAAGCATGTCGTTATTAACGGAGGCGGAGATTCGGCCGTGGATTGGGCGTTGATGCTGGAGCCCATCGCGAAAGAAGTTACCCTCATTCATCGCAGGAACAAATTTCGTGCCCATGAGCATAGCGTGGAAAATCTGCTGAATTCCAAGGTTAAGGTGGTGACTCCGGCGGAGATTACAGAGCTGCATGGGGAGAATTATCTGGAGAAAATAACGGTGAGGTACGAGAAATCCGAACAGCCGCATGAAATAGAATGCGACGAGCTTATTGTCAGCTTTGGCTTCATCTCTTCGATCGGTCCCATTTCGGAATGGGGGCTGGATATTCAAAACGGCTCGATCTGTGTGGATACGCGGATGGAAACCAATATTCCGGGTATTTTTGCCGCAGGCGATATTACAACCTATCCCGGTAAGCTGAAGCTGATTGCGGTCGGTTTCGGTGAAGCTCCTACGGCGATCAACAATGCCAAAGTCTATCTGGATCCTACAGCCAAGCTTTCGCCAGGGCACAGCAGCAATATGAAACTTTAGCACATGGCAGAACTATTCTCGTGCCGGGAAACGTCTGATGAGACGTTCCCGGCATTTGCTGCTTATCAATCACTCACAGGCGGATCGATATGGATATCCTCATCGGGCGCCGTTCCAGTCCAGCGTGTAAAAGCCACCTTTAGGCCTGCCCTTGTTGGCGCGCAAAGAAACGGACCCGCTTGCTGAATCCCTTCATTAAAGAATCGGGCAACCCGAATCGTTCGCCATGGATGATTTTGCGTCCTTGCCCTGAGGATAACTGCATCCTGAGAACGGGAGGCACGGATCGTTACAAGCTCTCCCATCCATTCCGGCACCGGCGAGAGGGACCAATCCGAATAAGTATCCGTGACGACGGCCCCTATATGAGGAACGCCATCGTTTATCTCAATGCCTGCTTTGATCCAGCTTGTCCTGCTCTGCCAGAGCATAATGCCCGCTTGGTCATAGAGCTCCGTGAAACCCTTTAATTCAAAGCTGATTTCAATCGCCTCTTGCTCTTTCCACGGAGCCAAAAGTGCATGGCCATTATCATGCTCAAAGCCGTACATCGTTTTTTGCCAGTAATCGCTCCCCTTGACCGCCTCTACCACTACCCCCGTGCCCTCGTGCCGATAAGACACAGGCTCTGTCGACCAGATTCCCTCATTCCAAGCAATCACTCTCGTCATCTATGTAGCACCTAGCTTTCAACTAAATTTAACGAACACACCGAGCCGTATCATTCATCCTCTGCATGCTCTTTTTTATTATGATTCATTGTGAAAATTATGCAATGGTTGTGTCCGACCTGCCATAGAATGTGTCCAACCTGCCATTTTGGTAGAAGAGGGTGGAATAGATCTACTTTTTAGATCTCCGCCCTATAAAGCCTCCATACTAAAAAGGCTGCTAAAAACGATCGCAAAAAAAGGGCCAACCCGACAACTCGGGTTAGCCCTTTTTACCATCGAGGATGTCCTCGCAAAGCTGCTGCTCGCAGCCTTATCGCGCATCCTCAACACAATTACAGATTATTTCGATACCGACGTAAACCACTCATTCACTTCTTTAGTGATTTGATCTCCGCCGTTTGTTTTCCAGTTCGTTACGAAGCTGTCGAAGGCGTCGATTGGCAATTTTCCGTAAATGATTTTGTTGAACGTCTCCAGCTCGGATTGACGCAGAAGGCTCCATTTTGAAATCATCGTCGTTGTTGCCGCTCCCGTAAAGAAGTTTTGTTTACGAATATCGATTTGTGACATGACGATTTTTGCAGAGTACCAGTTTTCCGGTTTACGGAATTCAGCGGTATTTTTCTCATATGGCGTTTCAGGCGCCGCTCCGTCAGCAAGCTTCACGAGCGTTTTCATATAAAGGTCAGGAATACGCGCAGGTCCAGTAAGGAACGGGAACTCATTGTTGAAATCTTTGATTTTGTCTTTGTTGTTCGTTGGCTGACCGTCTACTTCATCCCAGTCATATCCCTTAGCAAAACCATACTCATATGCACTTCCAGCGGCAGGGTTAGCCAAGTTATCAAGCAAATAGTTGTAGTACAGGAAGAACGCTTCCGGATGTTTTGCATCCTTGTTGACCATAAAGCTGCTGTTTACGCCAGAGTTTTGCCATTTCGTTCCGATCAGGCCATCAGGGCCAGCAGGAACGGGGTAAGCTTTATATTTAGCGCCTTTTACGTTTTTGAGCAGATCCGGTGCCGGCCAGTCAGGAACCCAGTTCGCGCCTGGCAGTACGCCTGCTTTGCCGTTCGTCCAAATTTCAGCTGTTTTGCCTTCATCCCACAAAGCCGCATCCGGGTGGATATAACCTTTGTCCATCCATTCCTTCAGCTTAGCAAGAGCTTGCTTTGCTCCAGGATTAACGGAGCCGTATTCCAGGTTGCCATCAGCATCCTTGTTCCATTGCTCCTCGATTGTGCCGTAAGCACCGTATAACCAATCAAGCGAGCCCATCCAAGTGTTAGTGTTGTTTTTCAAAGAAATCGCTAGCGGATATACATCCTTAGCTGCCAATCCGTCAGGATTCTCGTTTTTGAATTTATCAAGAATGTTATCTAAGTCAGCAATGGTTTTCGGAGCTTCAAGGTTCAGCTTCTCCATCCAGTCTTCACGCAGCCACAGAAGCGTATCGTCATTGTCGGTGTACTCAAGAATTGGAATGTTCCACTTCTTGCCGTCCTTCGTGAACGGGTACCATAATTCCGGATGCTGTGCAGCGTGGTCTTTCCACGTTTGGTTCGCGTATTTATCGAATAGTTCGTCAACTGGCAGGAACTGTCCGGAATCAATCAGCTGGTTAGTCAAGATTGCATCCGTTGGCACGAATACAAAATCAGGAAGCTTCTCGCCGGATGCAATGGCAAGCTGAAGCTTCTGCTTGTATTGATCGTTGCCGGCTGGGTACCAAGTGTCCTTGTGCTTCATGCCGAATTGCTCCAGCATCCAGCGGTCATGGACATTGTCTTCTTTCGTATCGCCATTCGTGTATTTCTTAGGCATAATAACCGTGCTGAACTCAATTGGCGGATCGTATTTCCCTTTAGCAAATGCCTCATCGGAGGCGGTTGTCGTCGTTCCGGTAGTTGCGCCGCTGTCCGTGCCCTTATTATCGTTCTTGCCGGCATTTCCGCTGCAAGCACTTACGATAAAAGCCATAGCAACGAGCAGCATTCCTGCTTTTCTAAGTTTACTCATGTTTAAGTCCCCTTTGAAGTAAGATGATCACATATGCTACTTTACCAACTTGTCGGGGAGGTCATCTATATGATTTTGTTAGTTTCCATAGGACTCTGTCATGTTGTTAGTTTCCATGCCTGTAATCCTGCGGGGTCACGCCGAACTGTCTTTTGAACACCTTTATAAAGTACGCTGGCTCCAAATAACCGATCTCCGTGCTGATTTCGTACACTTTTTTCTCGGTCGTTTTCAGCAAGTGGCATGCTCGCTCCATCCGAAGCCGGGAAATATAATCGCTTATCCCCTCGCCAGTTTCAATCTTATAAATTTTAGATAAATGCGTCGTATGCAGATTCACATGATCAGCCAGCACACGCAAGGATACGTCCAGATGAAGATTTTTTTCGGTAAAATCCTGAACCTTCTTGACGTACAACGAGCGAATGTCATTCACTTCATTGGCCGTCCCCTCTTTCAGCTTGCCGATCACTCCGATCGACCAATTGCGCAGCTTGCTTATCGAGGAAAAAGCCTCTCCGCTTTGCAGCAGCTCCATATCTGAGCCGAGCAGCTCCGCAAGGGTGTGCCCGTTCCGATGGGCAAAATGGGTAAATGAGGAAGCAATCAGAAAACCAGCTTCCATGCAATGCTCCCAAGAATCGGACCATTTCTCGTCCAGCTCGGCAAATACGCCCAGCAGCTTCTCCTCAAGCGCATCCCAGCGTACGGCCTCCAGCAGATTGTTCAGCGTAGGAGGCGCATGGATGGCATCCAAAGCGCCTTGTGATACATGCTGCTTCAGCTCACTGACACGCATCACAAATTCACGCTCATCGCCGACGATTTGCCGGAAGGAAGATGAAGCCTGCCTATAGCTGCCCTGGAGCTGCTCGGGAAACAAGAACGGCTCCGTGATCACAATCGACAACGAGCCCTTGAGGAACTGCTTCACCTTGGACTGCAGCTGCACTGCGAGCTTCTCTAGCAGCAAATCCTGCTTGGCTGACGGGAATTCATCCTTGAATTGCAGCAGGAAAGCCAAGTAACCATGCTCTTCCTTGACGCCCCACACCTTCATATATTCCCCAAAAATTTCTTCTGCAATGTTAATAATCGCATATTCCATCAACTGCTGACCGTTATGCCGGTACTGGCTGAATTCATCCTCCATGCGGACAAGCAGCAGAGCACAGTCTCCGAATACGATCGGCAAGCTATAATTCTCTAGCTTCCGGCTCCATTCCTCCGCAGCCATCTTCTCGCCGCGCAATCCGTCAAGCAGCAGCTGTCCGCGCAGCAGCGGCAGATTTTCACGCAGCGTATATTCCGTGCGCTCATGGGAGCTAATGCTCTCCCACTCCTCCTTCAGTTGATCAATGGCGACTCTTACCGCTCCGAACAGTTCATCATCGGTTGGCGGTTTAAGAAGGTACTCGACCGCCTGATGCCGGAGCGCCTCCTTCGCATAATCGAAATCGGAATGCCCCGACAAAATGATGCATTTGATCCGTTTGTCGTATTCGCGTATCTTTTCAATAAGCTCGATGCCTGTCATCTCCGGCATGAGTATATCCGATATGACGATATCAATCGGATTCGTCTCGATAATTTGCAGCGCTTCCCGCGCAGAATAAGCTTTGTGTACCTGTTCAATGCCCAGTGTATGCCAAGGCTTGTGCATGGACAGATTATCTACCCAGTGGGCTTCGTCATCAACGATGATCATTTGCATGTGGTGTATCTCCTTGTTGAGTTGATGGTTGAGATAATTCTGCTGCGGCAGGCGTCTGCCAAATAATCTCGGTCCGGAAACCTCCAAGCGGCGAGGCGGTAAAATGTAAATAAGATCCTTCTCCGAACTGATGGTAAATCCGCTGATTGGTGTTCCATAGCCCGCAGCCCATTTCTTCCTGGAGCGGCTCTTTCATCTTGCGGTTCAGCGCTTCCTGCCCGTCCGCGCTCAGGCCTGGCCCATCATCGTCGACATAGACGCGGCAGCAGCCGCCGGAGATTTCGCCTCTAATTCGAATTTCGCCGGACGAATACGACTTGCCGACGCCGTGGATGACGGCATTCTCGACGATCGGCTGGAGCATGAGCCGCGGAACCTGCTGCTTCAGCATTTCATCCGGAATATCGATCTTGTATTCAATTCTTTCATTGCGCAGCTTTTGAATATCCAAATAATTGACCAGCAGCTTAATTTCCTCTGCAACGGTCGCAGTCTCCCGCTCCATCCTTGTCGTGTAGCGGTAATACGCGCTCAAGTTATAAGCCATGGAAACTACAGCTTCCTGCTCCTTCATCTGCGCCATATTAATTATATAGCCGAGGCAATTGTACAGGAAATGGGGATTAATCTGCGCCTGGAGCTGCTTTAACGTCGCCTCACGCGCACGAAGCTTCTCGCCTAGCACCTTCTCGACCAGATCTTGAATTTGCCGCGACATCTCATTGAATCGATAAAATAAAAAAGCAAACTCATTATTCACGTTCGACTTGATTTGCACGGAGAAATCGCCCCGCTGCACGCTCTGTAAGCCGCGAATCAGCTTGATAATCGGACGCTGCACATTGCGGTACAGCAATACAGAAGCCGATATTCCGACCACAAACAGCAAAACCATCGATAAATAAAACAAATTTCGGCTGGATGAAATAGGTCCCAGCATCTGATCCAGCGGCACAATATCAACCAGATACCAGCCTAGCTGCGGCGATTTGACTGCGCTTACCAAATAATTTTTATGATCGAGCAGGACCACCTCTTGATTCGTATCCGCCAGCTGCTTGCCATCCAAATAAAGCGTCAGCTCAGAAGCCAGCTTCTTGGAGGCGCTTCGGTTCAGAATCGGCGTTTCCCCTTCATGGTAAAAGATAGGATCACCTTGTCCGCCTGCTTTATACGTGTCCAGCATATTTTGAATATTCTCGTGTCCGAAGCTCGCCTGCACGACGAGATTGCTGCCCTTAAGCGTTCCCTGATGGCCAAAAGAATCGGTATAGAACCAATTAAACGATTTTTGCGTCCCGGCTGTCGCCACTCTTCCGTCCCCGTAGGTCCAATCCCCTGTCATATTATTTTTCAGATAGTCCTCGTCATATTTGACGGTATCTTTATTATTAGATATCGCCTCTTTGTTCTGCTGAGAATAAACCGTATAGGTCACCGGCCAAATATTCATGACGCCTGACTGCAGCATCATTTTCTCCTGTACGACATACCGAGTCTGCATCTTGTCGTAAAGGTCATCCCAAAGATTAAGCCCGTTAAACTTCTCGACATTCGGGTCCTTCGAGAACGTAATGACAAAGTCCACGGTCTGATTGATTCTGGAGTCAATTTGGCTCGACAGGAACGAAAGCTGCTTAATGTTCGACGCCTGCAGCTCCTTGCTGATCACATGCGATGCCACCTGATTGGAATAGGTAAATAGGATGATAATCGGAATGAACAACAAGAGGATTAATATATTCATTTTGGCAAAGAGACTGACCCTTGCCCCTAGTTTTTTTTTGAAAAAAGGCATGCTTTTATTTAGTACCATGATCCTACCCCTCCAAATGATCTCCCTAACAAAAACCTATGAATCCTAACATTGTCTTATAGTTTCGAGCTTACGCACTTTGTTACTATTTATATCAGGGTTTCACAGGATACACAAATATGATTTTATGGAAAGGGAGAACTATGGACTCTAATACCCTACAACAAGCAAACCCTAACGTCGCCCCTAAAGTGAAAAAAGATCGCGGCTACAAGCAGCCCTGGACGCTTCATTTGATGGTACTGCCAGCTGTTCTGCTCGTCCTTGTTTTTGCTTATTTGCCTATGACGGGACTTGTAATGGCATTTCAGGATTATAAGGCCGGCTTAGGAATATCCGGCTCCCCATGGGTCGGCTTGAAGCATTTCCGATATATGTTCGAGAATGAATACTTCTTGCAAATTACATGGAATACGTTATTTTTTGCCTGCTCCAAGATTGTGATGAACTTGATTATTCCGTTCCTGTTCGCCTTACTGCTCAATGAGGTGCGCAACATGGGACTGAAGCGCTCCATTCAAACGCTCGTCTACCTGCCCCACTTCTTGTCGTGGGTAACGCTATCCGGTATTTTGATCGACGTGCTTGCCCAAACCGGCATTGTGAACCAATTCTTAAATAGCGTGTTCGGCATTAAGCCGATTTTCTTCCTGGGTGACGGCTCATGGTTCCGATTTACGATTATATCCAGTGACGTCTGGAAGGAATTCGGCTTCAACACGATCATTATCCTTGCTGCGCTCTCCGGCATTAATCCGGCGATGTATGAAGCAGCCGAGGTTGACGGCGCAAGCCGCTTGAAACAAACGATGCATATTACGATTCCTTCGCTGATCCCGATGCTGATCGTTGTAGCCACGCTGGCGCTTGGCAACGTGCTTAACGCCAACTTCGACCAGGTATTCAACCTGTACAGCCCTCTCATTTATCAGCAAGGCGATATTATCGATACCTTTGTCTACCGCGAAGGCTTGCTCAGCGGACAATTCAGCTTTGCTACGGCCGTCGGCTTCTTCAAATCCATGATCAGCTTGATACTGATCGTTATCTCCTACCGACTTGCGTACAAATTCGCCGGCTACAGGATCTTCTAGAAAGGGTGACTGCATATGTACCACAAAACAATACCATACCGTATATTCAGTATCATAAATAATACCGCGCTGTTGATCATCTCGATCGTCTGTCTGCTTCCGCTGCTTCACCTGCTAATGGTATCCTTAAGCTCGTCTGCGCCGGCCAATGCCGGCATGGTTACCTTCTGGCCGATCGGCTTCACATTTGAGGCTTATGCCAAAACGTTTGAAAATGCCAATTTCCTATCGTCCTTGTGGGTATCTGTGCAGCGGACCGTAATCGGAACGGCACTGGCGATGATCGTCAATGCGGTTGCTGCTTACGCCCTCTCCAAGGACTCGCGCATTTTCCGGGCGCGCAACGTATACCTCTGGTTTTTTGTCGTAACGATGCTCTTCAGCGGCGGCTTGATTCCAAGCTACATTCTAATTCTGAAGCTTGGCCTTATGAACACGCTGATGGCGCTAATCCTCCCGGTTATGGTGTCGGTTTACAATATTATTCTGCTGCTCAACTTCTTCCGCACGGTGCCGAAGGAGCTAGAAGAAGCAGCCTTTATTGACGGAGCCGGCCACTTGCGCAGCTTTATTCAGATTTATCTTCCGGTTTCCATGCCGGCGATCGCGACGATTTCCTTGTTTACGATGGTTATGCATTGGAACGCTTATTTTGACGGCTTGATCTATATTAAAGAATCCATGAACCTGCCGCTGGCGAGCTTCCTTCAAACGATTATCGTCCAAGCGGATATGACCAAATTCGATCCGCAAATGGTAGCGAATATGTCGCAGCGTACGATTCGCGCTTCCCAAATTTTCATCGGAGCGTTGCCGATTCTAATCGTCTATCCGTTCTTGCAGCGCTACTTCGTCAAAGGGATCGTTATCGGTGCGGTAAAAGAATAGCTTGCTGTACTATATAAGTTGAACTAAAGTTTCTCGTTTTGGTCGCTGCGCGAGTAGATCATTCTTACGATCGCGGTTGTAACCAGATTCTTTGATTGACTAAGACCTTTAAAGGTAAGAATCCGGCTACAAAGGCGAACACTTCGTTTCTCCAGAACGATCTTCTCGCTTCGCTTACACTACATTTCTTTTGTTCCACATTTATAGAAGTGCCATACCAATCAACAGCAATGAATTTACGAACTAGAGGGGCTGCAAAACATATGTCTAACGAAACGAACCAAACCGTACAAATCGGTGGTAACCCTATAACTTTGAACGACTTGATCGGGAAAATGACGCTTGACGAAAAAATTGCGCAGCTCATTCAGCTAGCTGTTCCTTTCTATGAGGGAGCTGAGGATGCCGGACTGATTACAGGTCCAATGGAATCGCTTGGCATCACCGAAGACACAGTCCGCAACAGCGGTTCCGTGCTGGGGATGGCCGGAGCCAAAGACGTCATCAACGTACAGCGCACGCATTTGGAAAATAACCGTCTAGGCATCCCTTTGCTGATGATGGCCGATATCGTTCACGGCTTTAAAACAATTTTCCCTGTTCCGCTTGCGATCGGCTGCTCTTGGGATCTTCCGCTGGCAGAGCTTAGCGCTGAGATTGCCGCTAAAGAAGCAGCTGTATCCGGCGTCCACGTGACATACGCGCCAATGGTTGACCTTGTCCGTGATCCGCGTTGGGGTCGCGTGATGGAATCCACAGGCGAGGACCCTTACCTGAATGCCGAATTTGCGCGCGCATTCGTTCGCGGTTTTCAAGGAACGGACCTGGCTGGCGATTATGACCGCGTAGCGGCATGCGTGAAGCATTTTGCCGCTTATGGCGCAGGCGAAGCCGGCCGCGATTATAACACGGTTGATTTGTCGGAGCGTCAATTGCGCGAGTTCTATTTGCCAGGCTATAAAGCAGCACTCGATGAAGGCTGTGAAATGGTTATGACCTCCTTCAATACGGTCGATGGCATTCCGGCGACGGGCAACTCGAATTTGATGCGCAAGCTGCTCCGCGAGGAGTGGGGCTTTGACGGTATCCTCATTTCGGATTGGGGAGCGGTTAAAGAACTGATTGCCCACGGCATTGCTGCCGATGAGACGGAAGCCGCAGCCAAAGCGCTCAAAGCAGGTGTCGACATCGAGATGATGACCTCCTGTTATGCGAAGAACCTTGCTGATTTAGTGGCAAAAAATGAAATCGACGAAGCGCTTATCGATGAAGCGGTTATGCGCATCCTTACTTTAAAGAAGAAGCTTGGCCTATTCGAAAATCCTTACCGTGCTGCTGATCCGGAACGCGAGAAAGAAATCGTATTTTGCGATGATCACCGCGCGGCATCGTTCGAGCTGGCATTGAAATCTTGCGTGCTGCTTAAAAATGAATCCGTTCTTCCGCTTCAGCCTGGGCAGAAGATTGCCGTTATCGGCCCGTTCGCCCAAAGCGGCGATTTGCTTGGACCATGGTCTTGGACCGGCTCGCATGATGCTGTTGTCCGTTTGGCCGACAGCATCAAGAACAAGCTGAGCCAGCCATCCTCCTTGCTCGTTGCGGCTGGCTGCGATATCGAGACGTCAACAGAAGAGCAATGGCAGGAAGCTCGCGCAGCGGCTGAAGCTGCCGATGTGATCGTGCTTGCGCTTGGCGAGCATTCCGATATGAGCGGCGAAGCTGGCTGCAGAGCAAACATTCAGCTGCCTGCGGTTCAACTTGAATTGATCCGCAAGCTAAAAGCATTAAACAAACCGATGGTTGCTGTCTTGTTTAATGGCCGTCCGCTTGACCTACATGGTGTATATCATGAAGCAGATGCGATTCTGGAAGCTTGGTTCCCAGGCAGCGAAGGCGGCAATGCGGTAGCCGAGCTGCTGTTCGGCGGCGCTAACCCATCCGGTCGCTTGACGATGTCCTTCCCGTACAGCGTTGGACAAGTGCCTGTGTATTACAATGCGTTCAACACCGGACGCCCGCAAGGCGCGGCTGACGCTCAAGTGCGCTATGTATCGCAATATCTGGACATTCCGAATGAGCCGCTTCTTCCTTTCGGCTTCGGGCTAAGTTATACCCATTATGACTACAGCGAAGCGCGCATCTCCTCGGACACAATGACAGCCGAGCAACCGCTGACGGTTACCGTGAAGCTGACGAATACAGGCAAGGTTGCAGGCGAGGAAACTGTGCAGCTTTATGTTCGCGACATCTCCGGCCAGGTTGTACGCCCTGTCAAAGAGCTGAAGGATTTCCGCAAAGTGCTGCTTCAGCCGGGCGAAAGCCAAGAAATCGAATTTACGCTAACCGAGAACCAACTGCGCTATTATCACTCCGACCTTCAGCATTTTAGCGATGCGGGTGAATTTGTAGCTTTCGTTGGACCAAACAGCAAGCAGACAACGGCGCTTGCGTTCAAATTAGTGAAATAACAGACACAACAAAAACAACCAACATGCCCTTGCAGCGTGTTGGTTGTTTTGCTTTATTAATGAAGCAATAAAAATACGTATTAATAAATGATCCTGTTCTGCTTCCCTTATTGCTCTATACGCCCGCTTTTGCCGTTAGCCTCTCCAATGGCTGCGCATTGCCGTAAACGGGCCGTTGGCGTCCCACGGGCTGCGCCCATTTCACGGCATTGGTGATGACGCGCTGAATGTCGGCGTTGTGATAGGTCGGGTACGTTTCATGGCCCGGCCGGAAATAAAATACTTTGCCGTTCCCGCGTATGAACGTGCAGCCGCTGCGGAACACCTCTCCGCCTTCAAACCAGCTGGTAAAGATCACTTCATCTGGTGCAGGAATATCAAAGTGCTCGCCATACATTTCTTCTTCCTCAAGCTGAATGTATTCGCCGATTCCTTCCGCGATAGGATGGCTAGGGGCAATGACCCAAAGCCGCTCCTTCTCCCCTGCCTCGCGCCATTTCAAGTCGCAGCTTGTACCCATCAGCAGCTTGAAAATTTTCGAAAAATGACCGGAATGCAGGACGATCAAGCCCATGCCATCCAGCACGCGCTGCTGCACTTTACGAACGATCTCATCACTTACTTCACCGTGAGCAAGATGTCCCCACCATACGAGCACATCGGTGCTGTGCAATACTTCATCGGTTAAGCCATGCTCCGCTTCATCAAGCGTAGCCGTGCCCGTTTCAAAGCCCGCTTCCGTTAAAAATTGTGCAATTGCGCCATGAATGCCTTGGGGATAAATCTGTCCTACCAGCGGATTAATTTTCTCGTGACGATTCTCGTTCCATACCGTTATCCTTGCCATTGTAAGATCCTCCTCGAAAACTTGTTAATCCCAGTATAAAAAAACCGCTGCTTACGCGTAATGCTAAATGATGCTTATTTATTATTCAAAAGTGCTATACTCAGAGTGGAGGTCATGTCCATGTCCGTATACCCTACGACAAGAGAAGCCTATTTCGAGGCTGTGAATGAAGAAGTCGTCTACCAAAACCCGCTGCTGTTTCTAAAAATATGGGAAATCCGGGGAGAAGCAGGCCAATCCAGCACCTTGGAGCAGCATCCCTGGCACTGCCACAAAGAAGTCGAATTTCTTGCCGTCATTGAAGGCAGCTTAGGCGTGCAAAGCAAGCATGGCTACCTTGTTCTCGGTCCTGGCGACGTGATGGTATTGGGTGCCTCGCAGCCGCATCGATCACATAAGCCTAATGCCGATACGGTGCTTTATTATATCGTTTTTCAAATTGATCTGGGCAAGCATTTCGACCAGAGCACGATGCCGTATTTGTATTGTTTCTCGGAGCTGACTCAGCCGCTCGATATTTTAAATTATATTTTTGCGGAAAACGCGCCGGCCAAGCTGCAGGCACATGCTTACATACTCGAAATCTTCAATGAGTCACAAACGAGGATGAGAGGCTACGAAATCGCCATCAGCTCTGCGATCAAGAGATTGCTGCTGCTACTGCTGCGGAGCGATAACCGGAATCTGCTGAACGATACGGAAGAAAGCGAGCTTAGCCGCTTAAGACCGGTGCTTGATGACATCGACGCAAGACTGAACGAGAAGCTCGTCGTGGAAGAGGCATGTGCCATGCTCAATTTGAGCTATCATTATTTTATTAAATATTTCAAAAAAACGATGGGCGTTTCCTTCGTCGATTACGTAAATTACAAACGGATTAAAAAATCCGAGCAGCTGCTGCTGACCAGCGAGCTCAGCATTATGGAGATCAGCTACGAGGTGGGCATCTCCAATCTCGCCCAGTTCTATAAGCTATTCAAACGGCACAATCATTGCTCGCCAAGGATCTTCAAGCAGCGTATGCGCAGCGAATCCAAATCCGCGATGGAAGCCAAGCGGCACGCTGTGGAGGAAACTTGATTTTTCAATCGAAGCCATATAAGCCTTGCGTTTCCTCTGCGATTTTATAGCTTAGGACCTGAGACTGATCAAACACGAGACCTCGGTCAAGCTCTGCGACCGTGTCGATCGTCACGATATCTCCTTCCTCAAGTGGGATATCTGAAGGAAAGCCATGTGCGTTCACGTCGTTGACGGAGGCACAGATTACATATTGATAGCCCTTGTAGTTCTTAGTGTATAAATTGGCGCCGTGCTTCAAAATAAGGTCCTTGAATCGCAAGTTCCATAAATTATCTGTTGGCGGGGCGCCGATCCTTCTCAGGCAAGCCTGCATAATGTTCCGGCGCCATTTTGTAGACGAAATATGCGCGGACGTCCGACTGCCACAACCGGAGCAATCCTTGCAATACGTTAGGCGCTGTCTGTTATCGGTATTGCCACGGCTGATGTTCGCCCATTCTGTCAGGACTTACTCGCATCGCTCTAAGCTCCGCTAAGCAATACAAATAGAATAGACATCAAAAAAAGCCGATTCAGCGGCTTTTTTATTTGCATATAGCAGATTCTTGACTACAAAAAGAGGCGGATCGATCCGGTATTTGCGTTAGATCCTTGCTTAGTTACTATCGAAATCATAATTAGTTCCACTGAATTCAAACCGAATGCCGGTAACTTCGGATAAATCAAGTTGATTATTGTCGTCGTCATTAACGGAGATATTCCACGTTGTAAACGGACCTAACGCTGCATAATTTGATTTGCCTTCTTTCATGCCGAAATTGACTTCTTCAATGACTTCTAACGAATCTAATTTGTAAATAAAAGGCTTATTGACTGGTTCATGAGTAAAGCTGAATACTTCACCGGACTGGCTGACAATTTCCTCTTTGCCCGAATGTGTAATATGAACCCTTACCTGGTTATCGGCCGTTTTTACCCCATCGATCCAAACTCTAACCTGCTTTACTCTTACATTGGCCATTCTCGCAAATGGATTCATGCTGTCGCCGTTCTTAAGAGTTGTTCCTAACGTAACGGTTGGAATAAGAATCATAGCTTGTTTCGATTCTATGAAGAAATCGACAGCTTCTGGTGAAAGCTCATAAATTAAACCTTTGAATGCTGAGCTATCCGTTCCGAAGCTTTCTTCCGTTCTCAGAGAAGCGCTAATTAATTGGTTTTTTATTGCTAATAACGTTGCGTAATTGATTTGCGGAAGTGATTTGCCTTGATAAATACTAGATAGCGAATGATGATCGGATAGAGACCAGAACCGGTAAGCGCGAGCCGTTAAATCCAGCATCTCTATGATTTGATTCCTTGCCAAATAAATTGTACTGGACATAAAAGTGACGAGATCCGGAACATCCGGAGACATACGATCCAGAACAACGTCATTTAGCTGTTGACTTTGAGCATCTGCGTTACCAATCAATTCGAGTTTTTTCATCATGAGAACGACGCTAGCGTTATAAGATAAGATTTCATTGTTTCTTGCAATAATCGGCGTGATGTAATCTTGAAATACTTTTTTTAAATGGTCTAATTGTTTCGGGAAGTTTTCATAAAAATCGTCTAAAAAGCTGAGAAGTTCTTTTTCGGATGCAATCAACTTTCCCGCAGAAGGATCGTCGGGAGATAACGTTCCGTTATTCAGTAAGTTATAGCCTTCTTCTAAACTGTTTATGTCAGCTTCTACCGTACTTATCTGCCTAACCATATACTTCTTATTTACCGGTATACCCTTGTCGTTCGTAATTTTTGTCTCTGCGTTGTGAATAAACTCACCGATCGTAGCAGCGATCATAAAAACAGATTCCGGGGCAAAGGCTAAAGTTGATAATGAATGAATCAAATTATCTATATTAAAATCAAAGTATTCTTTAATATCTACTTCAAGACTAGTTAAGGCATCTAACAGCTTTTTTTTCAAGGGAGGCAAAATATACTGATAGCTATCAATCACCTTCTCCAATTTTAGAACACGATGTTTTAATTGATCGATGTCATCTTGCGCATTTCTTTTAATGATAGTTATGGAATCTCTTGCCTGCTTCACATGCTCCATTTCAGCTGTATTGTCTTTCAGTTGTTGAAAATAGTTGTTGTATACGGTTTGCAGCATACCAAAGTTGTCGATGAGCTCATCTAATGTCTTCTCATAGACTTCAAAGGACACTAACGGCACGTGGGTGCTATCAAAGCCGAACATATCCATGCCGTTCTTAAGTTGATTAAGGAAGTTCGTGGATTGGTTGTAAACATTTCTTAATTGTGTAACGGCACCCACTGCACCAATCATCGCTTCATTCTCGTTGTAAAATTTCACGAGCTCGGAATCGTCTTTCGCGCTATTGAATAAGGCTGTACGGGATTGCAAACGCAGAAGTAAAATCAGAATATCCTTAACGCCTTGCGGATTTGATACGGGATCGATGGTCAAATACATTAACTTGATCTTTTCCAGTAAGCGGGTGCATTGACTCGGATGAATCATCATAAAGGGCGAATATGATTTTTCAATCAGGTTCAGTGGTTTATCAAATAAGATATTCTGCAAAGTGCCCGGCTTTCCCATATCTCCATTATCGCCATTCGTTAAGCCATCTCCATATACGCCGTAATTTCCGCCAGATACATCAATAGACGATTGTAAGGACATATTCAAATTCCTTAAAAGTCCTTGAAGCGTAAATGAAACGTTTTCAAATGCTGAATGGATAATTTCCATTGCAACTGGTATTGTAAAGAGATTCGTTTCCACCACTGCAGCTTCCCTCAATGCACCGGCTAAAGTTTCTCTTATGTCAGAAAGATCTTCTGCATCGGGGATCAGCGTCAGCAATTCAACTATTCCATTTTGTATTCCGTCTAACGTCGATAGCTGATCAATTTGTCTAAGCCTGGAAAGCCAATCTAAATAAGACGATCCCATAAGCACTACCACGTTACCGCCGTTGCCGCCGTTGCCGCCGCTTCCCCCGTATCCGCCTTGTACTGATCCGCTCTGGCCTGCGCCCCCTGATCCACCACATGCTGAAACATGGAGAATCGGAGATTGGACATCTGCCGTTTCTACATAAATAGATAAGTTCCCCCCCGACTCCCCATCACCTCCGCTTATACCTGACTCGATCGATTTTCGAATCAATTCACTGCTTCCCTGCTTTCCAGAAACATCAAGCACGCCCTTGCCGGCAACGGAAAGAGAGTGGGCGGATATTACGCCGTTCTTCAATCGGAATGCAGTCGATAATAGCATACCCTCGGTATAAATATATACATGGTCTCTATCCGAATAATCGTCGCCGAATTCAGCTCGCGGGTCAATTTGCAGTAAATCTCTTACACTCACAACAATCAGGTTGTTGTTGATCTTAACGATTTGAAAATCTTCAAGCGGTTGAGAAAGAAGTATATTGGGAACTAGAATTGTATCACTACTCATTTGGATGTACACCCCCTTCAAATAGGCGTCGGCGTTCTTCGATCACATCATCCCATTGCCCTCGTTTATTTTCATTTTCTTGTTTTTCCCTTTCCTTTTTTTCCAGCTCACGTTCTGCATTTTCTCTCTCTGAATTAGCTTCCTCTGCCTTCCTTTCCAATTCCATGATTTCGCTTTGAAGATTCATTTTCAATTGCATATAATTTTTGTCCATATCATCTTCCGGTTCTTTTGTTAGCATTTCGTTAAGTTCGTTTAAGGAGCTTCGCTTGGTCTGCAACTCTTCACTTGTTTCGGTTATAGTGGTGTTTGCTTGCGTCAGCTTTTGTTGAATGGTTGAAGCATTTTCCTCCAACCAGTGAGCTTTATTTGCAACTAATTCTTCTCGAACCCTCATTCTAATGTAGTTTTGAGAAGCGTCTAATGTATCAAGTTTTTTAAACTGAGGTTCTACAATTTCTTCATTAAGTAGGCTAGTAACACCATCAAGATGAATCTCCTTAAATAGGCTGTTAAATACACTTTCGTTTACCATTGCCGATTGGATGACGAAATCACTAATCTCTTTTTGTACAGACTCCAAAAGATCGTAATTTAACAGTTGCTCCTCCACTTGATCCATGTCTTGAGTAAATGGATCCTCCATAGCCTCTAATCTCTTAGCTACTTCTGAATGGATTCTCTTATCAATATCTTTGCATGCATTTACCCAAACATTTCCCCTGTCCAAATATTCACCAATTTGCTGTGCGGATTCAGCTAGATCACTCCAAATTTCGTCCATCTCTTCTTTGTCCATATTGCCTTCATACTCTGTAGTTCCAATTTTCTTGTTAATACTCAGATCATTTACTGTGTATGATTTCGTATATTCACCTGTTTCATTATTACGATACCAGGTCATTATACCCTGCACCTTCAAACGATCAATAGGCGTGTTATATTCACTTTTTATCACTACATTTGAACTTTCAACATCTTGTACAGATGTTACCAATATACCGTCAACTGGCGTTTCATCAAATACGGCTTTAGCTATTGCTCGATTGTAATCGGCAATCTCATAATCATTATATACCTCATCTATCGTTTCATCTGGTTTAAAAACTTCAGGATTCTGTTTCTTGGCCTCTTCAAATATTAAATGATGTATATTTTCTTTATTTTTTTTGTTATTTATATTGCTTGGATTGTTATCATGAGTCAAATTTAAAAGAGTCTTTTGGTCCGAAACAGTAACTAGAGCCATTGATTTTGCATCATTGGCATTGAGTGTTTGCCAACGGGGTTTTTCTCCTGGATTGTGTATCAGAACACATATTTTAACAATCGTCTTCCCAGCGGGATTTTGATATCGTTGATATTCAGGGAAGTTCGTATCAAGATGTCCTTCTGCTTCTGAAGAAAAGTATACGCCTTGAGTGCCATCATTATCTTTCTCATCCACACCGGTCCAACGATTACCTTTATCTAGTTGAGGTGGAAGCTTTACTGTTACTATATCTCTTGGTGCTGTAGACTTGTTCTCCCAAAAACCAGTATAACGGTATAAAGCTTGTCCTTCATTTAATTGCGTCGTATAAGGTTCTAATCCTGTTCTCCTAATGACCGCTACTGCTGCATTATAATAAGCTCTGAACCTGATACCATCTTTTAATCTAGGCATGATTATCCTTCTCCCTGGACGACTTGTCCTACGATAATAAAGTCATACGGTGTTTTAATTCCTTGCGACTTGTCAAATTGAATCATATGTTTGCCAGGTGCCAGTAAGTTTGTTGTGTTGAGAAAATTCAACCCATGAAATTCAAGATAAATGGAAGGTATAATCAAAGGAAGTTCTTGAGAATACAAGGGAGGAATACTGCTTTTACCACCTAAAATATCCGAATCCAATTTCACTTTTTCAAATTCAAGTATAAAGTCGCCACGTGTCACATTTAAAACTGGACGAATGATATCATTCTCATCTAGGGTAATAGGTATCGGTCCTTTGTTTAACGTTACAGTAATCCTTACTTCTCCCATTACTATACCGTTATTATCTAGTATTCTTGAAATATCCAACCAAGATGAAAGTGCTACTACTCTCCAATGAAGGTACAGTTCCCCCTCTTGTATCTCCAAATGAAGGGAATCGGCTTCATAATTTCCACCTATTTGTTTGTACTCCCATTTATCATGTATGAAAGGTCCCCTTGGCCCTGATACTCCTGTTAAATCTGTTACTCCAGCGATAGCAGCAATGGGAGGATTTGGTTTCACGACTATGCCTTCTTGTCCGGTATCATCAGGATATTCATATCTTAATTGAGCCAATTCCGGTTGTAGGAATGCTTTATTCACCAAAGAGTTAGAAAGGATCAAGGAAGCTGAATAGCCAATTGGTATAGGAGACATGGATTGATCATTAGGCTGGAATGCAGGCGACAAGCTACCGGGAGGATTGCCGCTTTCCTTTGTTTGGATATATAAGCTTAGAACCCCGTCTTCATCGTCGCCCATGGAGGCAAATACGAAAGACGATGGCGTTAGAACCGTTTGGCCGGAGCTCGGAATTTTATTGTTTAACGTGGACAACGCGTAATCGATTTCACTAATTTTTGTTTGGAAATATTCGCTTAGAACCGGTAAAAAGTAAGTGACAAGCGGGTCTCTATCTTTAGGCTCCGGATCTGGTTTAATGGCATAGGTGGTTCCTTTTTCGTTTCTAAAATGAATAATGACATGCGTATCATGTTCTTTACTGTCATTGAACTCGATAATTCCGCCTTGTTCAACCACTTTGCCTGTATCGCCGCAAATCGCTGCAAGCGGGACGATCGCATGAATACTATATTTGCCGGCAGGAATCTCAATTGTTCTAGTAGGTTTATCCGAGCCTTCAGGTAGAATAGAATAGGAACTTGCCTCGATGATAGGCATAATTAAGCTGGCATAGCCGGATCTGCCGCTGACAAATGACAGCTTTGGAGAAGCAAATTGAATATGGTAACGAATTGTATATTTTGACCCCGATAATGGATCTTCGCGATCTGTACTTAGTTGAATCTCTCTGGCCAAACTCCCCGCATCATACTGTGCAAGTAAAAAGTTGTTTAATTGCTCAACATTGTAGGAACAGACGATATCCCATTGATTGGTTGTAGGCTCGTTTTGCATGGCTTGTACAAGTTCAACTAAATCCTTGGAGATTATAGACATAAAAGCACTCCTTTTTATTCATTGTCATTTCAGAAGTTGCTTATTAGTGACTTTACGATTTTGGCCTAAGCCTTAAGCGCCGTCCCCTGCTTTTCTGAAGTTCCATTTAGCTATATTCTAAGATGGTCGGTCATAAAAAAAAACCTACCTAAATAGGTAGGGTGACGGGGAAAACGGGTAGCTATCGCGTTACATGAGATGATGATATGGCTTCACCTTCAGAATCGCTTGGGAGCGGCTTTGCACGCCTAACTTGCGATAAATGTTTTTCACATGAAATTTCACAGTATCAAGCGAGATTTGCATTCGGGGGGCGATCTCCTTGTTAATTAATCCTTCAGCGATCCAATGGAGTACTTTCGCCTCCTGCTCCGTCAATCGCATTTCAGCGGGCAGCACGTCTGTATGCATGGCGAGGGATGCCTTTAGCAGCTTTGCAGCATACCTGAGGGACACTGCCTCAACTTGCTGTTCATGCTGAGTTTCCAACAGATCAATGAGCATCTCGGCCACCACTGGTCCTTCATCGATGAAACTGCGAATATAATTCGTCGGTTCTGATAGTTGCAGAGCCGTCTTCAAGGGTACAAGTGCGGCTTGTGGCTGATCCGAATACCGAAGAATAGAACTCTTCACTACCAACAGCTTGATATGAATTCTTAAACATTTCTCTTTCTCGGCCAATTGTTCCAGTATATTCATTAAATGATACGCTTCCATCATCCGTTTACTTGCCGCAAGCACTCTTGCCAGCACCAGATATTCCTCCATGTGCTGCAGTGTGACCTCATCGGTATGCAACAGTCCGCTTTGTTCCGACCAATCGATAGCCTTCTGGATATGACCTTGACGCAGCAACAGATGTGCTTGCTCTTTCTGGATAATCTGCATAATTAGATCATGATCTGGCGATTCAATGCGTGAACCGAACCGGTCCAGCGCTTCGATGGCTTCACGATCTCTGCCATGAGCCTGCTCTAGCCATGACGAAATCAGATGAAGCTGAACTCTCATCCACATGTTATGCTGTAAATCCTCTCTTTCCATCGCCTGTCCAAGATACAGTTCAGCCTCTTCCAGACGATTCTGCTCGTAGAGAAGCATGCAATAAGGAATATATAGAAAACCAATAAACGGATAATGCTCTTTCTTCTCCCAGGCTTGAATCCACTTCAACAGGAATTGCTCCACGACTTGAAGATCATTGTTAAGCGAGAGTAGATCCGTGAACAGATAATAGTCTTGATATCGATTGCTTCTTATATTCTGAAAGCTGCTGCCTTCCGGCAAATAATAATCAAGCTGCTCAAAATAATGTGACGTTCTAGTCAAGTTTCTTTGCAGATAACAGATGATTCCACAGCAATAATAGAGATTGCCCATCAAATGCTTCCATTCCTGTTCAGGAATAACAGTCCGGAGGGTTTCAAACCGAATCTCAGCTTGTTCAGCTCGTTGCAAGGCTTTGTTCCAATTCCCAATTTCCATTAACTTGGATATATAGAATAATTCGAACGTGGGTTTGTGTTCATAGCTGCCTTCGGGTAGGGACGTAATCCACCTTATTAGCACATGTACCTTCGAATGCATGAGCTCTGGAAGAAGATGTTCAATTAATCGAAGAGCATCATCTACCTTCTGAGCCTTGATATAATGCTCCACTGCTTCCTCCATGAATCCTTGTTTTTCAAACCAATTCGCGGCGCGAACATGGAATTTCATCCACTTCTTTGGATGCTCTTTGGCGCCAAGCTGCTGCAAAAAATCCGATAGCAGATGATGGTATCGATACCACTCACGCCTGTCATCCAATGGAATGAGAAACAAATTGAGCTGCTCCAGTCGATCCAACTGCTCCTGGCTGTCTGTGTGCCATGTGACTGCCTGGCACAAATCCCGGTTCATCCGGCTGAGCAAGGACGTCGCAAGTAAAAATTGCTGAATCGATTCCGTCAGGTTCCCATATACCTCTTCTAGCAGGAATCTGGAGATATGCCGCTGCTGTCCGTTGAATTGGTGAATGGAAGCAGCAAGGTTGCTGCTGTTCTTAAGCGAAATCGCCGCAAGTTGAAGTCCGCTCACCCATCCCTCCGTTTGTCGAAACAGTTCGCGTATCTGCTCATTTGTTAATGAGATTTTCATCAATTCTCGAAAAAAAACAACACCTTCGTCCAAACTAAACTGTAAATCCTTCATATCGAGCTGCAGCATCTCGCCTTTAGCGATTAGTCTGGCGGTAGGAAAAGTAAGCCCCGAACGACTGGAAATAAATAGATGGACATGGGGAGGCAAATACTCAAGCAGATAGCTCAGGGAATGGTGAATGGCCGGCAAAGTGATGACATGATAGTCGTCTAGAACGAGGATAAGCGATTCATTCAGTTGATTCAGCTCATTCAAGAGCGCGGATATTCCCGAATTGAACGCCGCAGCTGACTCCGCATCCGTAAGTAATGTCAGCATCTCCCCGAAAGCGGGAATTCTCTCACGAATGGAGATTAATACGCAGTTCCAGAACGAAGCCCAATCGTCATCCAGTTTATCCAGGGAAACCCACGCTACTGGAGATCCACATTGTTTGGCCCATGTGCTGAGCGCTGTCGTTTTGCCATAACCGGCCGGTGCGGTAACAAGCGTAAGCTTGGACTCCAATCCGTCATTTAATTTGTCGATCAGCCCTGGCCTGGATACAATGGATTTGCGAGCTTGGGGAATTTCAATTTTAATTTGTATAAACAAAGATACATACACCTCCGACAGAACAAATCTATGTATGTATATTCGATAATTTTCGATATTTCACCTCTTCAATTTCGATTCTTTTTGAGATTTTGATGAACAGGTTAAAGGCAGACGGAGCATTTGAATGAATCTGGAGAAGCATCAGCGGTCATTCTATATGAAGAGATACCATCCTAATTCGTTGATTCAATTTGCTGCTCAAACTAAGTTAAAAAGAGCCATCCCATCGTCAATATAATGACTCATGGGATGGCCACTTGAAGATTCGTATTTTATACGCTTACATAGATTTCAACGCATTCGCAATTTCAATACAGAGAACTTTGCAATCCACGATCATTCTCAGATAAAACTTGGATAGGCGTTAATGAGGTCTCATTCCACAAACTTAGCCTCTTTGCATCGTTAAGGAGATCTTAAGGATTTGATAAGGAGATAATCGCACACTTATTAAGAACAGCCCTCTATACTTGCCTTATGAATAGGAAGAAACAAATGAGGCGGACCACCTGTATCCGGCTGGACCACTATTTGTTGGAAGATGAAGGGGGACTATAGAACGTGCAATGGGTTAAACAAAACAAAGCTTGGTCGCTTGCGATTGTTCTTATTTTTATGCTTGCCTTTTGGCTAAGGGCTGACTTTCTTACCTCGGTTACACACTCTATCTCACACGACACGAAGTATTATAATGAAATGGTGCACCGGCTGCTCGATCAAGGCATCTATTCTTACAAAGAAGAAGTTCCCAATGCAAGGGTAACGCCAGGCTATCCTTTATTTATGGCTGGCCTTTATGTGGTTGCGGACCAACTTTCCGTTGACCCGTTTCCACTGATACGATGGGTACAAGTATTGATCAGCTTGGGTGCAATGCTGCTCATCTATACGCTTGCGATGCAGGCTACCCAAAATAAATGGGTGGCAATCATCTCGCTATTGATCTCGGCGATATATCATCCTTTTATTTGGACGAACGGGGCGGTACTGACCGAATCGCTTGCATTATTTTTGTTAATGGCCTATTTATCCATGCAGCTCTATGCTTTCCGAACGCAGCGGAAGCGCGACGCCGCCTTTGCAGGTGTGTTGCTTGGGCTTACCGTGCTGGTCCGCGCAGAGTTTTTGCCTTTATTTGTTCCGCTGTACGGCGTGTTTTTGCTTCAGCAATGGTTTAGGGCTAAGTCTCCTCAAGAAGAGGCCCATTCCTCAAAGCTCGCGATGTTCAAAAAAGTCGCGCTGCTCGGTGTCATTACCGGCCTGTGCCTGTCCGCGACGATGCTGCCCTGGTGGATTCGCAACCTCGTAACGCTGAATGAATTCGTGCTGACGGCTTCCCAGTCCAATCCGTTTAGTGCAGGTACGTATCCGGACAAGGACTATACCGATAAAATTGTGGAACGCAATGGCATGTCGCAAAACGAATATGCTTGGGCGCGCATCAAAGCGGGCTTTACCCAGCAAACTTGGAAATACGTAAAATGGTACACCGTCGGCAAGCTGAAATATACGTATACGCATATGTTCTTCGGCTCCGGGCACTCGCCTATCTATTACGCTTACCCGCATGTCGCCTATTTGCACTTGCTTATCCTATACAGCACAATTATCCCGCTGCTAGCGCTGATTCGGAAATGGCGGCATCCGGCCGTCATGCTGGCGGTAGTGATCATCGTGATGTCGCTGATTAGACTCTTGTTCGTACCGGAGTACCGTTACAATTTTACCGTTATGCCGTTGTTTATTATTTTGTCATCTTGTCTCGGGGTATATCTATTGAAGCATATCGGGGCATATCTCATATTTCGAAAAGCAGCAACCAAATCGTATACACCGATTCCACTACCAGAGGATGCCTCTCTTTCAAAAAAATAAGCGCCTTTCGGCGCTTACGAAACTTTCGGTGCTATTAACTTCGGTAGACCCCGGGAAAATATAAGACACGACGAACATGGCCCGGAATACGTTTCTAGCTTAATCCTACTGCATATTAACCTTCACAGAGTGAAGCTTCCTCAAGCGTTCCGGACTCCGGCGCGATACGGAACGTCTTCACCTCAAATCCGCTTAAGCTGACTTCTTCGCGTATGCCAAGCTTGGGGATGCTGACCGTTGTCGAGCCGCCCAGGCCGGTCGGCTCAAACAAGCGTATCACGTAGCCATCTCCCTGCTCCTCTTTCTTAAAGGCGCTAAGCTGAATAGCGTCATCCTCCAGCGTAAGGAACGAATCGAGGCCTTCCCCTTCTCCCGAAGGAAAGAACGACAACGCATAAGGCTGCTCGTTATGAAGCAGGCTTTCCCTGTCTACCTTTTGTCTTCGATCTGCAAGCTCTCCCGCATTCAACCAGAAGGTATAGCTGCGCTCGCCCTGATCCATGCGCGGCTGGAAGCGGTCCTGAACCATAATGGGCCTTTCTCCAATCGGATGCGCGCAATATCCGGCGCTCCGCAGCAGCGACAACCGCACCTCACCTTGGCGGAAATCGCTGCCGTAGATGCCGTTATTCAGACAAGTAACTGCGAGGTTTTGAGCAGAATCCTCCACCGAAATCCATTTTTGCGATACGGTCTCGTTGCCCTCCCGGTCCAGCGGGTTGACGCCAAAGGCCGTTTGGCCGAAGAAATCCCCTTGCTCCAAAGCGGTAGGGATGGACAGCTTGAGCATCTTGTCCTTCTCGTTCCAGTAGACCCGCAGCTCGATCTCCACCTCGGTTCCTTGCTTCGGCAACTTATAAACCTGGCAGATCGAAGAACTGCCATACTGAAATACTGCTTCAATGACCGTGCGAACCGCGCCGTCCTCGATCACCCGCACGGCAGGCAGTGAACTGTTCACACCTGAAAAAAGGCTGCTCTCTTCCGGACTCATAAGCGAGAAGCTGCCTTCGATCTGGTCAAAAACATTCGTATCCATCCGCCACGGATCTTCATTGTCCTTCATCACCAATGCCGCAAACGCATTCGGGCGCAAGAAAGAGACGTTTCCTGCCACGTATTCATCAAGAAGCCCCGTTTGCGCATTAATAACCACCCGTAGCTCCGCCGTCTCGAACGTGTAGCGGCCCTCCTTTTCTTTCAGCACAGGCAGCGGCTTGGCAGCGAGCATCTTGATTCGGCAATCGAAACGGTTCATCGATGAAGGAGCAAGCTCAGCTGCGAAGACGACTCTTTTTCTCCAGTCCAAATTCAAGTTGCTGCGTTCCTTCTCTGGCTGGCAAGGCAGGAGCTCTCCGTCCTGGTATACCAGCGGCATCGAAAACTCTTCTTTCCAGTTCTGGTCCTCAAGCATGAATTCACATTCAAATATCCCTTTAACCGGAAACGGATGCGGATTATAAATTAAGATCGGATATTCTTTAAGCGCTGCCTTCGGCTGGCCGGTCGCAAGGGCGAAGAACGCTCGCGCTTTCAGCCGTGCTGCGATTTCAAGCCCATGGTCAATTAAACGCAGCGATGCTTCTTCTGCAGGCTGGATCGACGACCCCGGCAAAATATCATGAAACTGCGCAGTCAACAAATCGCATAACGCTTCGTGCAGCTCGCTTGCGGGGTAAGACAGCAGCCCTTGCAGCGCTGCGGTTGAGAGCATTTTCTCCGTCATAAAAAATTCATTCTCGAGCTGGCGGTGCTTCTGCTTAATGCGGATCATGGAGGTGTAGCAGCCTACAAAGCGCGGATTCAAATCCCCGGCATAGGAAGGCAGGTCTTCCTTCTGTTTGTCCTCAAAATACCGTTCCGGCGTAGAATGGATAATCTCATAGTCCTCGCGCTCCTGCATCAACAGACGAATCTGCTCAAGGTCGATGCGTGACGGCCCACCGCCGTGATTGCCTACGCCCCACAGCACCAGACTCGTTTCTTCCTCGGGATGGTCAGCCAGCCATTGCTCTATTTTATCGCGGGTTTTGCCCATCAGCGTGTTATAGCCGCCCTGAACTTTATGGGCCATCACCTTGCTGCCGTTATACCCCTCCCATATAAAGTCTATGGCAGGAAGCTCCTCCATTTCATCCGGACGCATGAAGAGATAGGAATCATAGCCGGCCTGCTCCAAAATTTGAACCATCCCTCTCGTATGGCCGAAGGAGTCAAAATTGATGGCTGTCGTCGGCTCCTTCCCGAACTTCTCCTTGAAATAGGCTTTGCCCAGCAAAATCTGGCGTACGAAGGACTCGCCGGACAGCATATTGCAATCGGGCTGCAAATACCAGCCGCCCATGATATTCCACTTGCCCTCTTGCACCAACCGCTGGATGCGCTTAAATAATCCGGGCTCGTATTCCTCGATCCATTTGTAGAGAATGACTTCATTATGATTAAAAATATAACCAGCATATTCCTCGCAAAATTCCGCCGCCGCGCGAAACGTAGATACGGCTGCTGCTGCCCCTTCTTCCCATTCCCATTGCCATACCGGGTCAAGATGGGCGTTGCTAAGCAAATGTAATCTCTTCATTGTTGCTGCCTCCTCAATAAGATAGCTAATCTGTATGATCTATTTTGAGGCCGCAGCGTTGCCAAGTACATTTCCAATTCAAGCATATATTTGTCCTATTATGATATAATCGGGAGAAAAAACGGAATGAAGTTAAACCGATATGGACCTTAACGACTGGAAAATCACCCTACCTCCTGTATTCAATCGTTTATGCCGGGAGATTCGAATCCAAGATGCTATCATCGAATGGGTAGATATCATTTTTGAACAAATCGGCACAGCCAGCAAATGCCCGCCGCACGCCCACACCTGGTTTGAATTTAATTATGTGCTCGAAGGAAAAATGGAAACGCGATTTGACGGGGATTCCCTGTCTGTTCGGAAGGGTGGCTTCTTCCTCATCCCGCCAGGCATGGTCCATTCCCATTCGTATACCCGCGGCAATTCGCATGAAGGCCTCTGCTTCAGGTGGCGGATTAGCCGTGCCGAGCCAGAACTGGAAGGAAAGCCTAAGGAGTCACTATATGCTCAGCTCGAGCTTCTTCACAAATGGAAACCCGGTGCTTATCACGATGAAGCAGGCTTTGGCAAGATGCTCCTTCATTTCTTGGAAGAAGCCAGTCTAAACCGCTCGGAGCTTGGACTTCAGCTCCTGCTTGTGCGGCTGCTCGAGAGCCTTTGTCTGCTGCAGCAGTCGGCCGGGGGGAAAGTTGAATTAGTGAGAACCGCTCAGGAACCGCTAGTACGCAAAGTGGAGGTCTACCTGGAGGACTTTCAGGGGGGCCGGCTGAGCGTAGCTGAGCTAGCCGCATCCCTGCATATGAGCTATGGGCATTTGTCGCGCCAATATAAGAAGCTTACGGGGAATACCATTGTAGAGCGAATGAACCAGATCCGCCTTGAGAAAGCCAAGGAGCTGCTGCTCCTGCCTGGTTCGCTCATATCCGAAGTGGCGGAACAAGCAGGCTTCGCCGAGCTGTGCTACTTCAGCAAAGCCTTCAAAAAAAAGTATGGGCAAAGCCCCCAGAGCTACCGGAAACTTCATATGACAAGGAATTCCGAATAAAAAAATACGTTGTGATGGAATAAAGGTGATCATCCCTATCGCTCGTACATTGGCTCTAAGGACTGTCTTATTTTTATTCCCGCCAAAAAGTGGAACAATCTTCCTTATCCAAAATATTAAACTCAATCATTTTCTCAAGCAAGGCGTAATCAACCGGTTGATTCCACTGAATTCGCATCAGCAGCTTTGTGTGATCATAACCAGCCTGCACAATCGAATCAGTAAACTGAGTGATTCCTGCCTTTTCAGGGGCAACAGCCAAATGTTGTTTGGATACGCTAAAGCCAATAATATAGGTGTCGTGATCGGTAAACATAGGCTGTTTCCACGCTATTTTCGGCAATAAACTCGGGAATTGCTCCGTTACCCAAGTCAAAACCTCTTCCGTACGGGCCTGATGCAGCGGGTTATCAATTTTCGCTAAATAATCTGCAAATACTTCCATGTTGTTCCCTCCTAACCTTATTTTCTATTAAGCATTCGGAAATCTTTCATTCAGAAAAGCAACCGATTGCTCTATTAATTCTTTCAATACAGCAACATCGATATCCGCAACTTTATTGATATAGACACAGGCTTTTCCTGCAGTATGTTTTCCAAGGTTTTGCAGCAATGCAGCTCTTTCCGTATCGCCGGTCGCAAAATATAAGCTGACTTTTGCTTTTCTTGGCGAGAATCCCGCCAGCGGTGCATCCCCTTCGTGGCCCGTGTCATAGCGGTAATGATAGGAACCAAACCCAATGATGCTCGGTCCCCACATCTTAGCTGGATACCCTGTTGCTTCCGTAAAAATATCTAACAGCTTATAGGCGTCCTCGCGCTTCTTATCATTCTCGATGAGATCAAGAAACTCGATGACACTGTTGTCGGTTTCTTTTGTTTTCTGTTCGTACATGAGGTGAAAATCTCCCTTCTAGTTACGTTTTATCGAACAATTTCAAAAGATAGCGACATTCGAGTTGTTCATTCATCTGTTACCCTTTTGGAGCAAAGGACAGTCCCTTCTCTTTAAGCACTTCATTCAGAATCCTCACTGCTTTAGGTCCTACGCCATGCAGCTTCAATAGTTCTGCTTCCGTTATAGCTGTGAATTGTTCAAGTCTATATATGCCTGCGTTTGAGAGTGCACGAATGGCTGGCTGGCTTATTTGGGGCAAATCAGTTTCTGGTTTTGTTTGATCATGATTGCTCATAAACATACTCCCTCCTATTTGAATTCATTTTCCCCATTATACACCGTGCTTGGCATCCTAATACTTCACTAGCTGCAATTATAACCTCTAATTATTTCTGCTTTCGCCAGTTTGTAGGACTTAGACCTGTTTTTCGTTTGAACTCTCCACTAAAATGATGGATATTCGGATAGCCTGTTTCTTCTGCTACCTTTTGGATCGGCATTTCCGTAGTGGATAAGTACGTTTTGGCTGCTTCCATTCGCAGTTCCAATAAGTAATCAATCGGAGTAAATCCCGTTTCCTCTTTGAATCTTTTAATTAAGTAGGTTGCTTGAAAATTACTAATACGCGTTAAATCATTTAATGTAATTTTGCTTTTATAGGTGGACTCCATATAACATGCTAACGTTTTGATTACTTCTTTGCTTAAAGAATAACCTGATGAGAGTGCAGTGCTGCTGTTACTCAACTTCATATCTTTTCCATACAACTCGAGCGCACCCCTAACCAGGAGTAAAATTTTTTGTACGTTTAGTAGCAGTAGTTGTTCGCCACAGAACTGATCGTGAATCTTCATGTCCAGCATTTGGCTGATTTCACTCAGACATAGCTGCAAGAGAGGGGCCGATGTGAAGTGAGGATCTAATCCGGATTGTAACCTATTCCATAATAAAATATTTTGTAATTTGGAGAGATACGATTCTTCCTCAATACCTGTTAATTCAATATACCAAAAAACAGCTTTTTTGGAGTGGATGATTAAATCATGAGGGGTATTGGGCGTCAAAATAAATAAAGAAGAAGATGAGACTTCGTATTGTTGACCTAGCCAATGCAGTTGGAAAGAACCAGAAGCAAGATAAAGCAATTCATGGGTAGGATGTATGCCGCCCGTTTTGTAATCAGGTGTAATAGAAACATTAGAATCATGATAAACGTTACCATAATTTCTTAACTTCAATTCATTCCACCTCCCTTTTCCACTCACATCTTTATTCCTAACTTTAGTTAAAATCCATTCGCTTGTAAACCATTTTCAAGTTCATAGTTGTGAAGGAGTGAAATATTATATAAATATAAAATATATATAGGGGTTGAATAAGTAGAATTTAACAGCTATTTACGTGAATTCAAGTAAGATTTAATAAATACTTCGAAGGCTATATTTCTTACAATGAAGTTGGAATGATATCCACACATTAGCTATAGAATGGAGCTTGTAATATGAAAGCATTGCAAATTGTAGGAAAAGAGCAGTATACCATTATTGAGACTGCAATTCCTGATGTTAAAGACTTCGAAATACTGGTGGAGCTTCAAATCGTTTCGACTTGTCCACGCTGGGATATGAATATGCTTGGGGGAGTGAATATGTTCGATTATTCGATTGCTCCCGAGTATCCTTTGCCATACGGTTTTCCCGGACATGAAATGGCGGGTGTAGTTAAAGCGATTGGAAGTGGGATTCGTAAATTTAAAGTGGGTGATCGTGTTGCAGCGCTTGAACATATTGGAGATGCTCCAGGTGCTTATGCGCAATGTGTTTGCTTTAGAGAAGAGGATTTACTGAAGCTGCCCGACTCTATAACTTATAAACAAGCGGTTTCATTTGAGCTGCTTAAATGCGTCATGATCGGAATGCTGCAGCTTGGGGATTTGAAAGGGAAAACCATACTGATTTCAGGACTTGGACCTGCAGGAATTCTGGCTGTACAAATGGCTAAATTATGGGGAGCTTCCCGTGTTGTTGGGATTGACTTAAACCAAGAACGTGTTCAGTTCATCAATGATCTTGGTCTTGCTGAAGCCAAGCTAGTTAGCGATTTGACCGTTGAAAAGTTCGACCTTGGCTACGACTGTGTAGGAGCAGCACCTTCCGTGCAAAATCTATTCAACTTCGTAGAGGAGCATATCGTTATTTTTGGCGTATTACGAGGGGAATTGAAATACGCCGACCATTTATGGTTTAAAGGCTTCAAGCTGGAGTCTTACAAATATCGAGGACTTGTTCAAAGAGATCATGATTTGTTGATCGACCTGGTAGCGAATAAAGGCTTAAACATGGAGTGCCTCCAAACCCATCATGGTTCCTTTACTAAATATGATGAAGCCGTGCAACTCCTAAGAGAGCAAAAAGCGATTAAGGTTTATTTCCACCCCCAAGAGGACTTCGAAGAAACTTTCGTTAACGGTGAATCGCTATGATAGGAAAAGGCGTCGTTTTTACTGAAAAACTGAAGGTAGCCTATCAAGATGTCCACATACCTGCTCTACAGGATGATGAGGTTTTGATAGACATCGAGCATTCTTGGATTAGCAATGGAACGGAGTCCTCTTTTCTCCGAGGCGAGAGAATAGATGGGGAAACACCGTTCAGGGATGGTGATTCGCTTCCTTTTCCACAAGTAGCAGGGTATCAAAAGGTTGGCATAATCACTTCACTGGGAAAAGATGTGCAAAGCTTTGCAGTTGGCGATCGAGTCTTTGCTACGATCAGTAAGGTTAATGGAATGTTTTATTCTACTGGAGGACATGTCAGTCCTGCTGTCACCCATGAAAGCCAGGTATGGAAGCTGCCGGCTGAAGCTGATCCTATTGCTTATTCAGGGCTCGTATTAACTCAGGTTGGTTACAACTGTGGCACGTGTCCACCCGTTAAGAAAGGCGATTATGCAGTCGTTATTGGAGATGGAATGGTTGGGCAATGGGCTGCTCAAACGCTAATGCATCGTGGAGCTCATGTTATTGTACTCGGTAGACATAATGACCGCTTGGACCTGCTTCCTGAAGGTATTCATAAAGTAAATACGAAAGTATCTTCGATTAAGGAAGCCCTCCAGGATGTCAGGGATACATTCTCGATCATCGTGGATACGGTGGGATCATTAGCAACGGTAACCGAATTAATTTCATTCGCGCAGTACGGCTGTCACTTAGTTTCGGCTGGATTTCTCGGCGAGGATGGCCGGATTGATATCCAAATGCTGCGAACCAAACAGGTCACTTTGCATTGTCCATCCGGCTGGAGCCAAGAAGCTATGGATGAGACTTTGCGAGGGATCGCAGAAGGTTGGCTTCAAACCACATCACTTGTTACCCATCACTTTCCTGTCGAACAGGCAAAGGAAGCATGGGATTTAATATTGGATTCGAAACAGGCGAAGCTTGGCGTTATTTTAGATTGGATTTGATAGGAATTAAGAAGGATCAAACCCAAGCTTTCGTATAATGTAAAACGCAAGTATCAAAACGACAAGAGAGACTCCAAGGCAAGTGCCTTGGAGTCTCTCTTCATTAATTTCACAACTAATCTTATATGATTCCCAGCTTCATCTCTGTGGTCGATCTTCCGGCAACCGAATGCGAGCAATCAATCTTTCTGGATATCCAACCTATCTTTCCCCTTCGCCAATCCTTATAGCAGCTTTATCTGCTGCAGCCCATTGCGCCCAAAGCTGCTCATCCGCATCTAGAAATCCAGAATTCGCACGAACATCCAATTGCTCATCCACTCCGAATAACCGCAGAATGCGATGATCGTTACGGCTCCTTGCATCCTTGATGATCCCTTGTACATTCGGTCCGTTATGATTATCCGTAGGTTTAAGCCAGCTTTTGTTGTAATAGACGCTGAAAAAATATCGGGTATCACCCGATGTATTGGGCGTACCGCTATGAATGAGTCCATTGTGTGTTACAGCAACGTCTCCAGCTTTCAGATTAAGGACTTGTTCATCCCTATGCGGTTTATTTCGATCTTCTTTGTTAATGTAGACTTTCTGGCGATGGGAACCAGGAATTACCCTTAACGGCCCATATTCGTCAGTCAATTCCTGCAGATAACTGATGGCATTAATTGAAAGTGGACTTACATAGTCTTCGGTCGATGGGAAGGCTGCCCAACGGTCACGATGCCAACCGCTTACTTTGCCTTGAGCCTCAGCTTTAGATGTGGGAGGAAACCCTGCCAAAGATAAATTGTCCAATTGAACGAAAGGACCTAGAACGAGTTCTGCAAAATCCATAATCAATGGGTTGGCTACAGCAGGAAGCATTTGTGTTGGAGCCAGCTCACAGGTATTGGCGAACCACCGCGTCTCAAATGCTGTACCTTTGACCGATTCAAATAAACGATGGTACGTCTCTTTGTGCAGCTCAATGTCCTCAGGAGTATAAACTCCCTCAAATAAGGTATAGCCTTTCTCCTTAAATTCCACGTAATGCTCTGCTAGCGATTTATTAGATTTAGATGGTGTCATGAAATAATTCCTCCTACTCGACTTAACTACAATCTAATCTTAGCAATGGACTGCTCGTAGGAGAATACAGCGATCCACAGAGTTGTTGTCTGATTTTCAGTTTATATAGTGGTTTTTTAGATAGTCAGATGGAGAATATCCAGTTACCTTCTTGAAAATTCGGCTAAAGTAAAACGGACTCGAGAATCCAAACCTCTCCCCTACCTCAAATATAGTAAGCTTCCCGCTCTTCAATACTTCCGCCGATTTGTCTATCCTTAACCTTAGGTGGTAATCTAGGATACTTAACCCTGTTTTTTTCTTGAATACTTCACATAAGTAGTTGTAATTCATCTTCATGATTGAAGCGATAAAAGGACCCGAGATTTTACGTTCACTATTCTTCTCGAGAATTTCGATGATTTTATGAACGGTGATATCCGCCTTGGAATTTATTTTGCGAGCCTCTGATTGCTGGTATAGCTCTAGAAAAAACGCTAGAGTATGCATGCTAAGCAGAAGATGACGTAGATCGTTGCCCGATTGATATAGCTGCAGCATTTCCTTTAATTTTCTTTCCGTGTGAGCAGCATTAGAGACTTCTATTTTTTTCGGTAATTTGAACGAGGTTTGATACACATCAGGTGAAAACCAACTTACCCCTTTATTTAAAAAGGAGAGCGGCATCATCTCCGGTTTGTGGAGGAGACTCGGAGAATGTTCAAAGAAATGAATGAAAAACCAGCGTGAACCAGGTTCATTAATAGGTTGCCCCCATTGACGGACTCCCTTTTTCAAAAATAGTCCATGTCCTTTTTGCAAAATATATTCGCATTCGTCCTCCCACAGGGTCAACTGGCCTTCCGTAACAAATAAAAACAGATGATAGTCCATTAATCTGTCCGGATGTGCCCATGCTGGTTCCTGTGCCCCATATTCACCTATATCCCTGATTAACGGTAGCTTATCACAGTCAAGCCATATATCATGCATGCTTAGGTCACCTCATTTAAAGAATATTCCCCCGTTACTTTAATCGCAAGTGGTGAATTTGAAAGTACCAGGGGCAATACTCAATAGAGGCCCCTAAGGCGACTTTGCGCACCGGAGCCTCTACCTTACTTATCTCTTATTTCAATGCCCCTACAAGCACACAATTATCATTGTTCTCTTACTGACTTACTGCGCGCCAACTACGGAGTGGGGAACATACAGCTCTTCAAGCGACGCAATCTCATCATTCGATAACGTAATTGTAAGAGCATCTACTGCCTCTTCGAGATGGACTAATTTTGTAGCACCGATAATGGGTGCTGTCACTGGTTTTTTCTGCAATAACCAGGCAAGTGCAATTTGAATACGTGGAACACCACGTTTTTCTGCGATCTCAGCTACACGATCTACTATTAACCGGTCAATATTGGCTGTTGCATCGTATTTCATTCTCTGGGCTTGGTCGGTTTCGGAACGATGTGTAGTTTCGGACCAATCGCGGACCAATCTTCCTGAAGCAAGCGGGCTGTACGGAATAACACCGATTTTTTCTTCCGCACAAAGCGGCATCATCTCCCTCTCTTCTTCACGGTAGATGAGGTTAAGATGATTCTGCATGGATACAAATCGGGTCCATCCATGTTTCTCAGCAACATGCAGCGCCTTAAGGAACTGCCATGCGTACATGGCAGATGCCCCGATGTATCTTGCTTTCCCTGCTTTCACTACATCATGCAAAGCTTCCATCGTCTCTTCAATCGGTGTATTGTAATCCCAGCGGTGAATCTGGTACAGATCAACATAATCAGTGCCTAGTCTCTTCAGGCTCTTATCGATTTCACTCATAATTGCCTTTCGGGAAAGGCCTGCACCATTGGGTCCTTGATGCATTCGGAAATGAACTTTCGTAGCAATAACGATCTCATCTCGATTGGCATAATCCTTCAAAGCTTGCCCCACAAATTCCTCACTTGATCCAGTTGAATAAATATTAGCCGTATCAAAAAAATTAATTCCTAGTTCCAACGCCTTTTTGATAATCGGACGACTATTCTCTTCATTAAGTACCCACGGATGTGTCCACCGCTCGGCTACCCCAAAGCTCATGCATCCAAGACAGAGACGCGATACATCCAATCCGGTATTTCCGAGTTTCACATATTCCATTTTATTTGCCCACTTTCCAAATCGTATTTTCCCATCGAATATCGTTTTCTCAGATGATTGTTTCCAGTAGATAGTTTATATTATCTCATCTGAAGTTAACTCTAAGTCAAGGGGTAATGCAGTCACCAGGCGCCTAATTGCAGTCCCATCTTACCTAGTCGAACTCCTTTTGTGCTTAATTAAGCTTTACTTTAGAGCGTTTTCCAGACCAAACAATTAGCAGTGCAACGACCACGAAGGCTAGCGCAAGCATAAGCGTACCTCCTGTTAGCGCATTCGAGACGCGATGAGCCAAAAGCTCTTTCTCGTTCATATTGGTTGATCGGGCAGCGGCGAATAGGATGACGAGTATGCCTAATCCCAAGGAACCCCCGAGTTGATGTGCGACATTCACGAGCCCCGATGCGGCACCAGCGTCCTTGGGTTCGACTCCTGAAATTCCCGAAGCGGTTAGCGGTCCAAGTGAAGCACCCTGACCAATCCCTATCAAGATCATTGGAAGCGCAATACCCATGCGATATGAGCTATCTGCTGATAAGCGGCTAAGCCACGCCATTCCGATTAGCGTAATGATAAGACCGCTGGCGAGCAGACGCGCATTGCCAAATCGCCGCGTAAATGTTGGGACATTAACAGCAATAACAAAGTTGATGACCGTCATCGGTAAAAAGGCGATACCTGCCTCGAACGGACTGTAATTTCTAACGCCTTGGAGAAATTGAGTAATGAAGAACCAAAAACCCATCATAGCCCCAAGAAACAAAAATCGCGCTATATAAGCACCCGTTCGTTCTCGACTTCTGAATAAGCGAAGCGGCATAATCGGCTGTGCTGCACGCCACTCATTGAATATGAAGAGCGCTAACAGCGCGATAGCGGCTGTTAATGCACTAGCGGTGAGAAAATCCCCCCATCCAGCAGTGGCGGAGTGAACGATGCCATACACAAGTGCAGTCATGCCAAGGGTTGAACTTATCGCGCCGATCGCGTCAAACCGACTTGGAATAGGTTTGGTTTCCGTAAGATATCTTGGCGCGGCTAACATCATGGCAATCCCAATGGGAATATTGATAAAGAAACCAATGCGCCAAGAGATCCAGTCGGTTAGAATTCCGCCGAGCACTAGTCCTAGACTGGCACCTATACCTGCAACAGCGCCATAGTAAGCAACCGCACGAGTGCGTTCTTTACCTTCAGCAAAGCTCGCTGTCAGCAGAGCGAGTGTCGATGGCGCTAAGATAGCGGCACCTATACCTTGTAATATGCGTCCGCCAATCAGCCAAGTTACGGAATGCGACAAGCCAACGGCCAGCGATGCTAATGTGAATAGCGCGATGCCAGTGATAAACATGCGACGCCGGCCAAGGATGTCGCCCACTCGCGCTCCAAGCAGTAACAATCCGCCGAAGGCCAACGTATAAGCGTTCTGTATCCAGGAGAGACCCGTGGCCGAGAAGCCAAGATCGCTTTGCATTTCCGGAAGTGCAGTAATAACAATCGAGATGTCGAGAACGATCATCAAATAGCTGATCAGTATGATCGAGAGAGCCGCATTCTGATTTGAACGAGGAATAGATTCCACACTCGTCTGCTTGGCCTTAGAGTAACTTTGCTCTGTTTGGTCTTGATAATCGCGAGTCATCTTCTTCTCCTTTCTCTTTTCGATACATCCCACTAGGATAAGGACGGCTCCGAATTTCACCTTTCTATCGCATAACTGGAGGTATGCAATAATCTCGATTTTAGGGGCAATGCTATGCTAGGCGGAGAAATCGATTATCTCTTGAGTCTCTGCAATGCCGCCTACAAGCGTGCCGTCCACGCGAAGCAAGGACAACTAAGCATCGACATCAGGGTTTGCGGCGACTCAAGACGGTTACTTCCGCGACTAATTCATGTAACAGGATTAAATATCAAATTTCGCTGTACCGATCCATTTTACGATTTCAGGATCGTTATGGGAGAAGAACAAACTTGTTTTCGTATCTAACGCAGAAATTATCTCCATATCCTCTTGACTTAATTCAAAATCAAAGATATTGAAATTCTCGATGATTCTTTCCTTACGAACGGACTTGGGAATAACAACGACTTCCCGTTGAGTCAGCCAACGCAGGATCACTTGTGCAACAGACTTCTTATATTTTTCAGCTAATGAGACTAATACCTCATTCAGGAACATTTCATTTCTTCCTTCAGCAAATGGCGCCCAGGACTCGATCTGAACCTGATTTTCTTTCATCAGCTTCTCACTTTCAATTTGTTGGCAGAAAGGATGGGTTTCAATCTGGTTTACAACCGGAATGACTTCATGATGAGCCATCAAATCAACCAAACGATCCATCTGGAAGTTACTTACGCCGATGGCTTTGATTTTCCCTTCACGGTATAGTTCCTCCATAGCGCGCCAGGAACCATAGATATCGCCAAATAGCTGGTGCTCCGCTTGATCGCTTGACCAACCGCTGCTTCATTCTGATAAGCTGAAGCGGTATCGATCAGACGATAACCAGCCATGAGAGCCTCATAAACGCTGTGTTCGCATTCCTTTGGATCTGGAATCTGATAAACGCCAAAGCCCAGTATAGGCATTTCTACGCCATTGTTCAAAATGACTTTTTGCATATCAAATCCTCCAATCTTGAATAAAATCACTCTTAATACATTAATGCACTACCGTCTATCATTATATCTTGATACAAAAATTCTACAATTGTTAGATGAATGAGATTTGTTAATTAGTGAACAATATCTTAATCATTGTTTATTATCTCTGAAAAAAAATGTTTTAATATGCTTGTGACTCATGTATTCATGACCCGCATATCTTTGCAGGGTCAATTCCAACGGTAGCATATTCAATAGATCATCTACAGTAAGGTTTTCGTTTAATACCGCAGTAAATTCTCTTCCGTCTAATGTTAATTTTAAAGATTTCCCCACTGCTCTCCCCCTTCCTTAATACATTCTCTTTAACTTATACCCGCTCATTTTATTCAGGTTTATTCACGCCTAAACTGTTGCGAGCACCCCATTCAGGATTGGTCGCCAGCTTAACAATCAGGTCTGCAACGCTCTTTCTCGATACGGAAGAACCTTTAAAAGGCTCGCCTTTCACTGTTGTCTCGTAGTCAATTTCGTTTACATTCGTAAACCATGCTGGTCTAATGATCGTATAGTTGAGGTCAGAGGATTCGATCACTTGAGCAGATTTGCGAAATGGATTTAGGATGCTGCCATACTTTTCGCCAGAAACCTCGTCGTAAATACCCATGGAGCTGATAAAAATAATACGTTTGACACCAGTCGCATTCATAGCCAACACGATATTCTTTGCCATCTTTTCCAAATCACCTGCCAAATTGGCATAAACAACATCTTGTCCAGTCATGGCTTTCTTAAGGTTTTCACTATCCATCACATCGCCTTCCACGACTCGTACACGAGTAGATTCCATATTATGAAGTCTGTGCGAGTTACGCAGATATAGTGTCAATTGTGCATCCGTTTCTTCAAGGAATAAATCGATGGCAGTACGAGCAATTCCACCGTTTGCTCCAAGGATTAATACATTGCTCATATTTAAAACCCCTTTTTGGATATTTTAACGTTTAGTGAGTAAAGAAATTTTGATTCAACATGGTTTATTTTATCCGATATGCCAATGGGGAAACGATTAGAATGTCATGCCAAGCACCGGCTGAGGCACATATGCCCCTTCCAGAATTGCAATTTCTTCCGTTGAAAATGTAATCGAAAGTGCCGCCACTGCATCTTCGATATTTTTATCGATTTCATTCATAATGACCTTCCGGAAAAGGCCAGCACCATTCGGACCATCAGATGTTGGGTAAAAAACTTTGGTAGCCAGTACAATTTCATCCCGATTGGCATAGTCGTTTAGAATCCTTCCCGTAATCTCCTCACTCGATCCGTTAGAGTACACATTCGCCGTATCAAAGAAGTTGATACCTAATGCAAGAGCCTTTTTGATCATGGGTCGACTTTGTTCCTCATTTAGTGCCCATGGAAAAATCCGCGTGATTTAATAAGTAACTCCTGTGTATTATTATAATTAGAATAAATAAATCTCCAATTGCTAAAATTCCAGATTCCGAGCATTAGTGCACAACTTGATTCAAAATGATTATTATTTTTACGAAAGCTTGGTGACCCTACAATGTCTAAGGTGGACCGAAGAATCATTAAGTCACAAGAAGCAATCAAAAAAGCAGTTATCGAACTGATGGGTGAAAAAAACTTTAATCAGATTACCATACAGGACATATCCGACAGCGCGAATGTTAGCCGAAGGACGATCTATCTTCATTACCTGGATAAATATGATTTGCTGGATAAACTGATTGAAGAACATATTAACGAGCTGCGGAAATTGCGGAAATCGTCCTCTGAAATGGATTTTATTGATGGGGGCCTCATATGGTTTGAATACCTTGAGCGTAATTTTTTATTTTTCTCGACGATGTTAGCTAGTCAAGGTGCTCTTTCTTTTCGAAACCAGTTCCTTGAGTTTGTTCTGGAAGGATTAAAGGAAGAAGTCAATTCAGAGGAAAGCAAAAACCACGGATTACGCCAAGAGATCGTTCTTCGCTTTGTCGCTGGAGCTTACGTTGAGATCGTCGAATGGTGGTTTAAGAACGAAATGCCTGAGCCACCTCGTGTAATGGCAGAGCAAGTGGGGGTCTTGATTGAACGGATCGTATAATTTTCAAGGCTCCGACGGTAATTACATCAAGAAAGGGTTAACCATTTGAGATGGTTAACCCTTTCTTGAAATATAAGAATTTATAAGTTTGTTAGCTTATAAAGGGCTTAAATTTCACCGTCAAAGCTACTTCAGCGTCTAAAGGACGCCGAAGGCGTTTTTGCTTACAAAATTAATTAACAAGCTTTCACGATCACTCCAAGCAAATAAACACTCAGCGTAAGAATTCCTCGATTTCCGATTTATTCGGAATACTATCTAGGGCACCCTTTCGTGTAACTTTAATTGCCGCTGCAGCAGTAGCAAATCGTAGAGTCTCTTCCGAAATATTCTTTGAACCGGTCGTTGCAGCCAATACTCCTATGAAGGTATCCCCAGCTGCTGTCGTATCAACGGCTTGAACATCGAAGGCTGGGACATGTATAACCATACCATTACTATCAGTAAACAATGAGCCTTTATTTCCTAATGTCAGTACGACTTTCCCTGCTCCTCCCTCTATTAATTTTGCAGCTGCTTGAATGGCTTGAATATCATTAGATACAGTAATTCCAGTTAAGGACTCGGCTTCAGATTCATTAAGAATTAATACATCAATGAAATGAAGGATATCCAACGGTATTTGTAATGCTGGGGCGGGATTAAAATAAACACTGATTCCCCGTTTATGGGACTCTTCCATCACATATCTCGTAGTTTCCCAATTTATTTCGTTTTGAAGCATCACAATATCGGCAGAATCAAACAACTCAAGAGAATCTTTTATATCATTTACGGTTAACAACCCGTTAGCTCCCTCAGTAAGAATAATATGATTTTCTCCTGATGCATCCACTGTAATTGAAGCTAAACCTGAATTCCCATCTTTTTTAAACAAAAAATCTGGCTGGACACCAATTCTATGGATAGCAGACAATAACTGCGAAGCGAATGGGTCATTTCCAACAGCTCCAATGAATATAACCTGAGCGCCAGCTAGAGATGCTGCTGCTGCCTGGTTTGCTCCCTTTCCTCCAGGATTATAGTCAGTTTTCAAGCTTTTAATTGTTTCACCAGGGAGAGGATGTTTCAATACATGATTCACTACATCCATATTAATACTGCCTATTACAAGTATTTTTGCCATAAGTACACACCTCAAATCATTTTATGATGTTTTGCATCAGCTTCAAAGGCTCAAATCCATGTTTTCGTTCACATAGAGTTCGCTCGGCTCAATCCGATGCTGGCCGGTGTGCAGCAGTTCTGGCAAACGCGCCATCCGCTCAGCCACACGGGAAAGTTTTTGCTCATGAAAATAAGATAACCCCGTATGAATTCGGTCCTCGAAAGGCTGAAGCCATCTTGTTTCCAAGCTGTTAGAACCGAAATAAACGCCGAGAAGTGAACCCGCTGTTGCCCCAAAGCTGTCCGTGTCGTTGCCTTGCATCACCTGCTTGCATATCCCGTCACCGACATTTTCTGCAAATCGAAAGGTATTAATTAAGGTGCCTATTTCCTGATAAACCTGACAGTGGGAATAATTCGCATACTTATGATTAATGCTCTGATAGGCTCCCAGCCAGTTATCTGCATTCGCTACCATCTGCAGGCAATCCTGAGTAACCTCATAAAATCGGCTCCTTCTAGGTACGAATTGCAGTGCAGTACTTATGATTTCAATCGGATCGCGAAGCACATGCGCGACAGCAATCGCAGCGGCAATGAACATGGTTGCGTAGATACCGGTACGGCGATGTGTAAAACTTGCATCCCGCCATGCCAGCTCCGCAGCAAGGGCTGGTTGACCAGGGCAAGCATAGCCGTAAGCATCTGCGCGAATCGCTGCTCCGCATAGTTCCGTATCCTGTACCATGAAGTCGGGCCAAGCCTCTATTTCAGCATGATTGAATATGTCCCTATCATGTTCCAAATAGCTAATCCCCGATCGCAGCAAGATGGCTCTCTCCGGACCCCAAGTTGTACTTATCGGAAGATGATTTATCCATAAATCTCTTAAATTTCTTTTCGTAAAACCTTCGCCGAATTGCTCTAGCACAATCATTCCCATTAAGGTGTAATTGATATCATCATCAGGTGCCACATAACGAATTTGCCCCCGTGCCGTCTCATGCCAAGACCAATGACGACGACCCAACGCATGGAGGATTTCATCAGAAATATAATCGTTCAGCGGCCATTCCCCCACCGATGTTAGTGCTTGACGCAATTCCGATAGGGTGGGGTTTATCTCAATAGGCTTGCCCAACATGGAGCCGCAGACGGATGCGAGAAATGCCGCCTCTACTCGCTTGGCACTTTCCTTTAGATTCAGGATTCCGACCTGGCCGAGAGGCCTTGTCGGATCACATTCCAGCCATATCTCCTCTAAATCGTTTGGCTCATAGTAAGCCCAATGATCCCTCATTGGAATGGCAGCCAAAGTATTTGCGAATTCCAGATAGGCATCATAGCTTTCGGGAAGCTGTGCCAGCTTAGCTAAATAACCCGAGGTTTGATACCCCTGCTCGAATTTGTTTCGTAAAATCCCCTCCAATTGACGTTTAAGAAATGTGAGTGATGGTAGCATATTTTGTATCTCCTTTGTCCGATTATCGATTTACATCACACGGCTTACAAGAATATGGATTATTCCTTTACTGATCCTAGCGTGATCCCACTGATAAAGAATCTTTGCAAAAAAGGATAAATAATTAAAACAGGAATCATCGCAATAAAGATTTTGGCTGCGTTCAATGTCTGATTAGAAAGCTCGCTCATCTTTTGAATTTGTTCTGCAGTCATGGTTTGCGCATCAATGATGACGACCAATTGCTGAATGTAGGTTTGCAGCGGATAATGATCGGCATTGGACATCAGTACAAGACCATTAAAAAACTCATTCCAATGATAGACTATACTGAATAAAGTAACCGTAGCCAGCACCGGAACAGCCAGAGGAGTGAAAATTTTAATAAGCATCTGCCACGGCCCCGCTCCATCTACCAACGCCGCCTCTTCTATTTCCTTAGGCAGATTGCGAAAATAGTTAATAACGAGAATAACATTAAATACCGGAACGCTTTGCCCTAGCACAAGTGCCCAAATATTATTGATCAAGCCAAGTGATTTAATCGTTTGATACCAAGGAATCAAGCCGCCGTGAAACAGCATAGTAAACACCAAAATCCACATGAATACATTTCGAAAAGGCAAATCTTTGGAATTTTTGGATAAAGGATAACCTAAGAGAAGGATGATTACAAAACTAAGACTTGATCCTAATACTACACGCTGTATTGAAATCCAAAACGAATTAAAAAACTTGCTGTCGCCCATAATTTCTTGATACGCACCAAAATTAAACCCCACCGGCCATAATCCAACCCGACCTGCGGAAGCCGCCGCATTCTCACTTAACGAAACTACAAGCGTGTACCATAAGGGAAGCACACACAAAAGTGCAATACCACCCAGAAGCACAACAAGCAAAACATCAAATGCTTTGGAGCCAAATGTTTTTTCAATAACCATAGTATTGCTCCTTTATATTAAACGTGTCGTCGTGAAAGACGGATCTTACGGTTAAAAAATACGATAATTTGCAAACTTAGCAGCCAAGAAATAGGAAGTCGTAATTAAAGTAAAGCTAATAACAGATTTTAACAGCCCCATTGCCGTTGCTAATCCATACTGTAAATTCAACAAGCCGGTTCGATATACCCAAGTATCAATGATATCTCCACTTGAATAAACAAGCGGATTATAAAGGTTAAATATTTGGTCGAATCCCGCATTTAAGACATTGCCAAGACTTAGCACAGAGAGCAAAATAACCGTTGTAATCATTCCAGGCAGTGTGATATTTCGCAAACGCTGCAAGCGCGACGCACCATCGATGGCAGCCGCTTCATATAAAGAAGGATTGATTCCCGTCAAAGCCGCCAAAAAAATAATCGTGTTAAATCCAAACTCCTTCCAAACATCGCTTCCAACAACGATGAAGGGAAACAAATCTGCTCTGGCAAAAAATAAAGTAGGACTTATACCGAACACAGACAAAATAGCGTTAATCGGCCCATTGAAAGAAAAGATATCCAGAAGAATACCCGAAAGAATAACCCATGATAAAAAATGGGGCAAATACACAATCGTCTGAATCCATCTTTTCAAAATGGTCACGCGCAATTCATTCAATAACAAGGCAAAGATAAGCGGTACGATCAAATTCGCCACAATTTTCATCACAGCAATAAAAATGGTATTAAAAAATATCGTTTTACTATCATTAAGCGTAAACATATATTTGAAATTTTCCAAACCAATCCACTCAGAATGAAACATGCCTAAGCCAGGATTAAAGTCCTGAAAAGCAATAATAATCCCAAACATAGGAACGATACTGAAAAGAGTCAACCAAATAAATCCGGGTAGGAGCATGAGATAGTAATGCTTGGCATAACCCTTGGTTTTCATTTTGTGAATCACTTCCATTCTCACTTGATTAAAAAAAGGCGGCAGATTTCGCTGACGCCTCTAGGGATTTTACGGTTTTGCAAATTCGTCTACTTCTGCAAGAATCTCATCTCCGCCTTGCTTCTTCCAATCGAGTACAAACTGATCAAAGGAATCTAACGGCGCTGCACCCATTATAATTTTGAGGAATGTTTCCTTTTCCAATTTATCTAATGCAGACCATTTTCTTTCCATCGTTTTGGTCTGTGAATAGGTAACACTGTATGTTTTCTTATAAGGCTGCTGCAAAGGGGATATGCCGACAAATGTAGAATACATTCGTTTCCATACGCCTATATCCGCATTCGGATTCCAATATTGAATATCATAATTGTCGTAAGGCTCCAATTTAACTTTTTTGATGTTTTCAGCATCGGCCTTTAATAAGTTATATCCGGGAAGATCTAAGTCTTCCGGTTGTTTCGTACCCGCCAAAACCTCTTTCAACATATTGTAGGTAACATCCATTACATCCATCGAGGCATAGACCATACGCAATGGATAATTGCTAATTGCAACATTCACATCGAATTTCGATTCGTCGCGATACAATAGATTTTGCATTTTAATTGCTGCTTCAGGATGCTCGTAGCCCTTTCGGACAACAAGATATTGATTCGATGGGTTGCCCATATGTGGAGTGAATTCACCATTACTATCAAGAGGTACAGCATATGCCTGCCAATTTGCTTCTGGGTTATTCTTGATCGCATCCGATAACGGGCCATACCCGCCTGACCACCATACTCCAAAATAAATGCCTGCGGTTCCATTCTTGATCAATTCCTGCGCATTCTTACGAATACTCATTTCCTTGTCAATTAAACCCTTTGCATAAAAATCACGCAGCTTGGAAAGCGCTTGCTTTGTTTCCGGCTGAATAGAACCATAAGTTGTTTTCCCCTCAGTATCCTTCACCCAAAATCCGGGATAGGAATGAAAAGAAGCGAAAATGGGGTCAAACCCATAATTGTTATTATTCGGATTCATGAAATCCGCATTGATATTTCCTCCCAATTGCGGGCCCGAGATAGCGACCGTATCTGCCTTCCCGTTTCCGTCAGGATCCTGTTCGACAAAAGCCTTAGCCACCTTTTCCAGATCATCTATCGTTTTTGGTGGTTCTAGTCCTAGCTTATCTAACCAATCCTTGCGGATCCACATGTAATGAACCATGTCTGATTCCGGTGTTACATTTGGCAAGGCATACATTTTCCCATCCACTGTGACTGATTTGAGTGCCAGCCCATTCGTTGTTTCAACGATGCCTTTGATGGTTGGCGAAGCATATTTATTATAAACATCGGTTAAATCCTCAAGCTGGCCGCTTTTTACCATTTGCCTAAACTGCGTCTCTTTCACAACTAGCGCATCAGGCAAGTCATTACTGGCAATGGATAAATTTATCTTCTGTTCGTAATCTTTGCCTGCAGCAGCCTGCCAAACAATCTTCGTATCTATATTCAATTGTTCTTTAATATAACGGGTATACTGGTTGTTCTCAGGAGAATCCCCGGCTGGTAAGCTTTTATCCGACGCATCAATTTCTTTTCCAATTCTAATCGCGATAGGTTCCACGGATTTCCCAAAAGGATCTGCTTCCTCTTGACTCTCTCCTGTTTGTGCTCCTTGCGTTGCAGGCTTTGATGGTTCTTTGGAAGAGCCTGCATTATTGCATGCTGGCAATACAACTAACATTGCTGCAAGTAACATTAGAATGCATTTTTTAGACTTGCTCATGTGTGTTCCTTCTTTCACTTTTGTATTTGTCCTCACCTAAAAGGTAACACACATAAGCTTCTCGTTTAGATAGACATAAGTACCACGTTTAGAGAGGTAAATGACCGAAAATGATTAAAGCTTTGCGATTATTTTCATCGCTATCCAGCATTTCCCTCCCTATTTATCGGTCAAATCTCTACCTATATCATTCGCTTTATCATGCGTTTGCCGATATTTACTCGGAAGCATATCCGTTTGCTCTCGAAAGGTACGGCTAAAATACTTTTCATCCATATAACCAACGTTTTCTGCAATCCAAAGAATGGTTTTGTTGGTATACAGCAAAAGCTCTTTTGCTTTTTCAATGCGAACCTGACGTAAATAGTCACTAAAATTCATACCAACAATTTCTTTAAAGCATTGGCTAAAGTAGCTTCGACTCATATTGACCCTTTTAGCAATGTTAGCCGCAGTAATCTGCTGATTCATCTCGTCATGAGCAATATGTACCGCTTTAATGATGCTCTCGACAACCTCTTGGGAAAATGCAGGTTTAACGATAGCGCTGCGGATCTTATTACGTATGGTTCTACACCATGTATCCACTTGATCCCAGGAATCAAATGAATCCGGTAGTTGAATTTTCACTAAGCTCACTGGATAGAATAAACGATTCCATTTATCGATTAACGAATACAATAGCCCCAACAGCATCGCTTGAGGCAGCCTCATCAACTTCAAAGCATGAAGCTGATCGTTAAATAAGCTTTCCTGATAAATCCATTCGTAAGACGACCATTGCTCCTTCACTAGATTTATGCTTTCTTCAGGTCTTACTTCCTTGTAAATGTCCCACTCTTGCAGCAAAATAGACCGAACACTAGCATGCGAATCATAATCGTAAAAGAAATCCTTCTCTCTATATTCTCTTAACCGGCGATGTACATCTTTATGAAATTTGCCGTAAAGGCCATTCAGGTTTACCAGATTCCACCCCGGTTTAGTGCAGGTTACCTTTGAAAGCCGTTCTAACCATAATTCGTTTGACGACTCTATCGGCTGCGTCCAGAACCAAAGATTAGTATCTACCTCAATCATGAATTGGTCTGCCTTATCGCTCCAATCCTTTATCCAATGCGCTCCAACAGCCCTGTTAATGGAGAGCAATGCATAACCTCGATCCATTGCAAAAATCTCATTTGCATTTAGATCTCGTTTTCGTTCTTGCACAATTCGGTTGTAGATTCTTTCAAGCACTTCCTCAAAACGTTCTTTTTCAAGCTGGACTTTAGCAATGTAATCAATCGCGCCTAATCTGAGAGCCTCTTGGATATACTCAAAATCCTGATGGAGCGTTAAGACTACAGTATAGATATGGGAAAACTCTTTACGGACATTTTTTATTAAATCAATCCCGGACATCACAGGCATAGCAAGATCAGTGAGCAGTAAATCAACACTATTGGATTCTAAAAATTCCAATGCTTTTTTGCCGTTACTTGCTTCACCAACAACCTCCATATCGTAATTCTTCCAAGGCATTGCCGATATAAGTCCCTTTCGGACTAATTTATCATCATCAACAATCATCACTTTAATCATGATTTGGTTCAACCTCCATGAGGGGCAAGCTTAAAAAAATGCTCGTCCCTTTCCCTAGCACACTATTAATTTTCAACTCTGCCCGCTCGCCATATTGGGATTCAATCATGCGCTTCACATAGTTCATCCCTATGCCCATGCCAACCTTGTTGTTTTCAACTTCTGAGCTGTTTAACAAATTTTCGATGGTTTCTTCTGACATCCCTGACCCGTTGTCATGAATAGAAATATGGATCATTTCTGTTAATTTCACATCAACTCGAATGAAACCCTCATCGCTTAAACCATGATAAAGGGAATTTTCCACGAGTGGTTGGAGGATGAACCGCGGAATCGGCATTTTCAATACCTCTTCATCCATATGAATCTGCACATCAAATTGGAAATCATAACGAATTTGCTGCAAAATAAGATATTGCTTCAATGCCTCGAGCTCTTCTTGGATCGTTGAAGATTGCCCTAGCTTGCCTAAATTATAATGCAGCAGTTTATTTAATGACGATACAAGACGATCGATCTCGTTCTGCCCGTTCATGACAGCCAGCCAATGCACCGTATCCAACGTATTCATCAAAAAATGAGGATTGATTTGATAGAGCAGCTTCTCGACTTCAAGATCCGCTCTGCGCCTCTCCTTCTGTTCAACTTCCGCAAACAAATCCCAAATTTGTACTTTCATTTGCCGAAATTGATCCAAGAGAAAGTCAAACTCTGGTATTCTTGTTCTTGCTATACCCGTCTGAATTCCATTTTGAGCCATCAGCTTAATTTCTTTATTGAAGCCATTCAATGGTCGATACACCATTTTCCACAATAGCCAGGCCAAAAATAGACTCAGTCCCAAAAAAACAATCGAAAATAGCAAAATTTGAACGAACCATCGATTCATCTCTTTGTTATAGTCTGCTTTAGGGATCACGGAAACAATGCTCCAGCCTTGACTGCTTACTTTCCTAAACCATTTATACCCATTGTGGGTACCGAAAGGCTTTCCCTCTTCAATGCTAGGGAATGTTGTATCTATTGCAAATGTATCCGGTAATTCGCTATAGGCAATTCTACCATCATTATCAAGAAATATATGGGAGTTCTTCCCCCCGGTTTGATCATTGCTAAGGATGCTTTGCGTCAAATGTAATCCTGTTTCTATGTAAACATAAACATCATTTCGATTAGGTAGATCGACTTTTCTTAAAGCAGACAACACATATTGATTTTCAAAACGGTTATTGCTTACATGCGGCCCATAATAGGAAATTCCAGAATACTCGGCAAGCAATGGCGATTTTTCCGGAGAAAAGTTATCCTTGACTCCCGAATTTTCAAGATCATAGGAATGATCGTCTTGGAAATAATACAAGGTTAATCCGATGCTAGGATTCGTAAACGTGATGAGGCTTAATTCTTCCCTCAGGTTGCTTATCATTTTGTATCGTTCGAATGGTTTACGATCTTCACTTGATAACAATTCATCTAATTTCTTGCCTACACTGCCTTCAAAAGCAAGCTGTTGGGATACATGGTTTAAATTACTGATCGTGTTCTCTAACGAAAGTTCAACTTGGTTTAAATTGCTTTGAATGCCATTTTGAATTTTATTGGTAAGAATGGAGTAGATCGTATAGTAAGAAATTAAGCCTATACTAATAAACGGAATCAACGAGCTAAGTAAGAAGATAATAATAATCCTCTTTTTCAAGGTCAGGTATTCATAAAGAAATGATTTGAACTTTCCCTTCATGTTGAAAAACATAGAACTGCACGCTCCCAAAAAATAATAGATTCTTAATCTCGCTAGTTAAAATCCCCCCTGTACTATAATCATCATACCATGACTAATTTCTTGTTCTTTGTAATGGAAACTCTAGCGGGGCTAAATTGAAAACAGTGGATCTATATATCTTGAAAGCAGGAAATGGGTATAATAAAAAAAACGACAAAGCCTTATTTCTGCAGCTTTGCCGTTATTATTTTATTAGGGTGTTTTTGCCCCTCGAATTGCCGTTTGACTCATGTTGGTTATTAAGGTCGGGCGGATGTTCCATCCGGCAGACGGGCCAACGTCCAAGCGGGAACCACGTTCTCACATTGGAATTTAGCAGCCATTTTCTCATCGATATCAATACCTAGGCCAGGTTTCTCATTCGGGTACACATATCCATCTCTGGACTCAGGTATACCTGAGAATACTTCGTAAATCTCGTCTTTAAAACCATTCCATTCCTGAATACCGAAATTGATGCTGCTGACATCCAAATGCACGTTCGCCGCATGTCCTACAGGAGAAACATCGCCAGGACCATGCCATGCCGTACGAATGCCATAAGCCTCGCAAAGCGATATCATCTTTTGGGCTGGTGTGATTCCGCCGATTTGGCTTACGTGAATACGAATATAGTCAATCAAACGTCCTGAAATTAACGGCATCCATTCGTTCGGATTGTTGAACAACTCGCCCATCGCGATAGGTGTCGTTGTATGCTGGCGGATCAGTTTAAACCATTCAATTTGCTCCGGAGGCAGTGCATCCTCCAAATAGAACAACTGGAATTTCTCTATTCGCTTAGCAAAGCCGACCGCATCGATTGGTGTCAGTCGTTCATGAATATCATGGATCAACTCCACTTCCCAACCGATGGTACTTCGTAAATGTTCAAACATTTCAATAATGCCTATCATATATCCCTTAGGATCATAATAGACACCATCCAACGCATGATCCGGCTTCACGATCTTGTGATCACGTCCACCGTACAATCCCATTTGACAGCGAACATAACGATAGCCATCCTCTAGACAGGCGCGCACGTTTTTTTCAACTTCTTCTTTGCTGCTGCCATCGGCATGCTTATAGATTGCTGCACCTTCGCGACACTTCCCACCGAGCAGTTGATATACAGGTAGTCCGGCTATTTTTCCTTTAATATCCCACAAGGCCATATCTACCCCGGACAAAGCATTATTAAACTCCGGTCCATTTCTCCAATACCCGCTGACCATTGCTGTCTGCCAAATATCTTCGATACGGTGCACATCCTTACCGATTAAGAACGGCTTCAAGTGGTCTTCAATTGCCGAAGCTACGGTCAAATAACGCTGTGTAAATGTAGCACAGCCCAGGCCATACAAACCGGGCTCTGAAGTTTCAATTTTAATGACAACCAGATTAATTCCCTCTGGAGCAGTCAGTATTGCTTTAACATCGCGGATCGTAATCATCTATTTTCTCCTTTATCCATTCCTGCAAATAAAACCTGAATGTATCCTTTTTTCACTTTTGAATTTGCCATATCAAAAAGGTAGCACATAAAAGCTTACCGCTGGGATAGACATAGGTAACACGTTTAGAGCGGTATATGACCGAAGATTTACAAGACTTCGCGATTTTTTTCGCGGCTTTCCAGCATTTGTCCCCCTATTCATCGGACATATCTCTACCTATAACCACAATAGTCTGTATATAAAAAAAGAAGAGCCCTCTCGCAAAGCAAATGTGCTCTACGGTAGCTCTTCCTTGCGCAGCTAGCTTACTGCTCCGCGTATGGTGCATAGGTGCATACCTCCAACTCTACTCAAGCGTCGTAGCTAACCAAGTAGGGGTGCAGTTGCGTGTTGTAAATTCCGATGCTGTATTCAATGAGATTGCCTTCGCTATCATATGAGCGCCGCAGCCGTTTGAGCACTGGCGCTCCCGGCTCCAGCCCTAGAACTGCTGCGGTCTCCGCCGCTGCCGACTCTACCAGAAAACGATCGCGGAAGCTGTCCAGCGTGATATCCTTTTCCTCCAGCCATTCATACAAGGAAGAGAATAATGCACCTTTATCGTTCTCAGCCTGTACTAGTGCGACGCCCGGCGTAATGTAATGCTGAAAATGAATATAGGGCTGCTCATCCAGCAAATACAGCCGCTCAATGCGTTGGCAGCTCTCTCCGAACAGCTCCAACAGTTCTGCGTCTGCCTTCGTATTCACCATCTCTGCTCCGAGCAGCCGTTTCTCCATGCGATGCCCCTGTTCCACCAGCAGCTCTGTGAAGCGCTTGCCCTTGGATAGTTTGGTGGAGGACGTATTGCGCAGCACGATTGTGCCTACCCCGCTCTTTTTCTCGACGTAGCCTTCCGTAGACAGCTCACGAATGGCATTGCGCACGGTCATTTTGCTTACTTGAAACTCCTGCTCCAGCACCGGCTCCGCCGGGATGAAAGTCCCAAGCGGGTACACTCCGTGCATGATCCGATCCTTTATAATTTTTTTGATTTGCAAATATAGCGGACCTTTTTTTCGCGAAATGGACACCGAATGTCCCCTACCTTTCCAAATCACCTGTCTCGTTATGGATGGCCTTCTCAATTTCCTCGCGCGTCGACATCGGCGTATCCCCCGGAATCGTGTGAGCCAGCCTTGCAGCTGCCGCTGCAAATTCAACCACTTGCTCCAAAGGAAGCCCGCGCAGCAGACCGTCTATAATACCACTGGCATACGCATCGCCCGCGCCTACGCGATCATGAACAGAGAAGCTATGCTCCCTGCCCATAACGAGGCGATCATTGCTGAATATAAATCCCTTTAGCGAATGAGTATTGTCTCCGTTAATGCGGCGATGAGTGCCTGCGATTATCTGGATATCATATTGTTTCGCTACTGCCGGAAGCAATTCCTTTAACTGCTGCTCCCGCTCAAGCGCAGCCGTCGGCATACCCAGCACGAACATGGCATCCTTTTCGTTCATCATCACGATATCCGCTAGCTGAAGCATCTGCTCATAATGATATTTTGCCCGCTCATAACCAGCTTCTCCCCACAGCGTAGGGCGGTAATTGCAATCAAATACAATCTTCCGTCCTTGTCGCTTGGCTTCACGAGCAAGGTGGAGCATACTGCCGCGAACCTGATCGTTCATCGCCAGCGTAATGCCGCAAAAGTGGAGCACCTCCGCCTCGGCGACCGCTGCAGCCAGCTGCTGATCGCCAAACGTTGCCGTATTGAAGCTGCTGCCTAAACGGTCGTTATACGTTACCTTGCTTGCCCTTGCGCCAAAGCCCTTCTCCAAGAAGTACATGCCCAGATATTTACCCGAGCGCATAACATGGCAGGTGGACAAGCCCAGCTTGCGCAAGTTCGCTATAGCCGCCTCGCCAAGCGCATTGTCAGGCAGCGCAGAAACGAGATAAGCCTCATGGCCAAACCGGGACATCGCTGATAGGACATTGACACCGGTGCCCGAGAACGAATATTTAAGCTGATTCTCCTGTTCAAGCGTGCTGTAGCCAGGTGTCTCAAGCCTCATCATGACCTCGCCGAACGCAGCAATTTTACTCATATTTATCCACCAAATGCTTGAGAGTCTCTAGCAGCTGTTTCACCTGCTCAGGCCTTGTTTCGCCAGTAGCCGAATCAATGATTGAAGTGTACACATGCGGAATCACTTGAGGCACGCCCGCCTCCAGCGCAATTTCCAAGATAGCGGAAAAATTGTCCATGTCAATGCCGCCAGTAGGCTCCAGCGCAAATCCCGCTTCGGCGCAGGCCGCCGCCACGGCACGGTACTCCTCCTCGTAACGCAGCCCATGCATCGGATAGTACTTCAAGGCATTGCCGCCCATATCACGGACCAACGCAATGGCTGCTTCTACAGGCACAATCGCCTTCTGCTCCAGAGGCGCACTGTGGACGCCGGTTGAAATATTCACATAGCCCGCCTTACCGCATGGAGATACAAGTGCGTTGATCCAGCCCGCCCGATCCTGAAGGTTAGCTCTAGTAGCCCCTACAGCAGGGAAAATCTGATTGATATGCGCGCCTTCATATTCCCGAACGATCTCAGCGACAACCGCCGCCTGGCGGTTATCGCCTGCGCCTAGTCCGATCGATACCGCGTCCTCAATATGCGATCCATGAACACGCATGGCCTCCACGGCTGCTTCGACCGTGCTGTAGCTCTTGGACAAAATGCCAACCACGACATGCCCTTCTGCCGCAGCGAAAACCCGCATCGTATTTTCCAATGATCCTGTCAGCACGTTAAGTGCCGCTCTATTTCTATATAGGCGTTTCTCCAGCTTAGACATGTGTTGTCCCTCCTACGATTTGTTGTATCCGCTCAATGATTACTGCAAGATCATCTCCCTGAAGGGATCGCGGGTCCAAATCAAAGTAACCTTGGCGCACGCCATAATCGCGCGTATACACCGCAATATCCCCATCACGAAGCTGATCGTTCACTTCGCCCGCGCTAATGCCCGCAATAGATGAATCCAGCCGAATCCGGCCTCTGAAAATGGAACGTCCTGCCTCATCCTGTACGATAGCGACAGCCACTCCCGGCAAATCAGCCAGCACCTTCAGCTGTTCTAATGCCTGCTTCTCCTGCCCGCTTTTATCCTCCTTGACCAGATACTCGTCAAGAGCAGCCAACAGCCCAAAAACGACCTCCTTGCCCACCTTCATGCTTCGGCCGATGCCATGAAGCTGCATGCGCACCCAATCCACATACGGACTGCGACCGGCCACAATGCCCGAAGTCGGGCCTTCAATAGCCTTAGAGCCGCTGTAAATGACCAAATCCGCAAGCTTAACGTAGCTGTACAGATCCTCCTCCGCCGCAGCATCCACAATGAGCGGTATCCCGTGACGCTTGGCTACCTGCTGCGCTTCCTCTAGGCCTATCATATTTTTTTGCACGCAATGATGGGATTTGACGAATAGGATAGCCGCTGTACGCTCGCCAATCGCCTGCTCGAGATGGTCCGCTCGTCCTTCGTTGGCGTAGCCAACCTCGACCAGCTTCCCTCCGCCTAAATAGATCATCATTTCGACAGGCACCCCGTATTGGACATTGTGGCCCTTGAACATAATGATTTCATTTTTCACTATTGAATCCTGATGAAGCCGAAGGGTGGAACGCTCCGAACCTCTTGTCACTACAGCCGCAACAGACAACGCAATGCCGCTAGAAGCCGAATTAACAACGACCGCTCCCTCCGCGCCCATCACTGAAGCGACATGCTCGCCGGAACGCTTTACCAGCTCAGCGATTTCAACATAGCTCTGGCCGCCCTGCTTCATCGCTTCCATCACGTTATCCGTCGGAGCGGATACGCCAAGAATGCTCATGCGCCCACTCGCATTCACAACTCGCTTAAGGCCATATTTAGATTGCAATGTAATTGCCATTTACGACTACCCCTTCCGGTCTGATATGCTGCATTCCCAGACGAGTCTCTCCCTCTGAATCTGTCAGGGACACCTTTTCATCTTGCACTGAGAAAATGGTTAAATTTGCGATGTCGCCCTTCTGTATCCGCCCAAGCTCCGGGCGCTTCAGCCAGCTTGCCGGCCTGCTAGTCACCCGTGCAATCGTTTCTTCAAGCGAATAACCAAGAAGAAGAAATTTATCAAGCGTATGCGCCATGCTGTACACAGGCCCATGCAACCGATTGCCGCGATAGATATCCGTACTGATTGTGTCTGGTGCAATCCCGGCCGCGCGCGCACGCTCTGCTACCTTGAACGAGAAGCTTGCCGTGCCATGTCCGACATCCAGCAGCACGCCTCGCTCCCTTGCAGCGACAAGCTCGGGAATCGCTCTTCCATGCTCATCAAATAAGCCGTTAGCCTTGCCGTTGAAAGCATGCGTAATCATATCATTGCCGCGCAAATAAGGCAGAATCTCTGTGATGGAAGGTGGCCCCGAGCCGATGTGCAGCATTAGCGGCAAGTCAAGCCGATCAGCAAAGCCTCGAGCCAGGCGCAGCGGTTCAATTCCCTGCTCTTTGACTACGCTGCTGCTGACTCTCGCCTTCAAGCCCACAATAAACTCGCCATACCGCTTAGCCGCTTCACGCAGCAGCTGTTCGTTTAACCAGGCCAGCTGCGAGAGCTCATCCGTCCGTGTCAGGCCGATATGCGATACATTCAGCAGGGCAAGTACATTGGTCAGCGCTTTCTCGCTTGCTGCATGCAGACCGCCGATGCGATCAGCTCCGCAGCTGCCCGCATCCACAATCGTGGCAACGCCCTGAGCAATGCCAATCTCGTCGATCTCATCTCCGTACGGCTCCAGCGCGGCATCCGCGTGAACATGCAAATCGATCCAGCCGCTGGAAACGTAGGCCTCCCTGCCATCCACTCTGCAGCCTGCCGCATCTGCCGGGAGCTGTGACGCTATATCGATAATTCGCCCGCCGCTGACTACAATCGCCGTCTTCTTGCCTGACAATAGCCTGACATTGTGCAAAATAAAATCCTTCACTTCATCTCTGCCCCTCTCTGGCTCATTAACCCTATGCCCATTCGAAAAGCTGCTCCAAACTTTTTTTCAAAAAACAGCGTAACACAATCTAGCGCCAAAATAAATATAACGTTATAATGTTTGTATGGATCAAGGTCAAGGTAAAACGGCTATCGCCGTCCTTTGGCGGCGCGGCGCGTTTCATTCCGAGAAATATAGAGAATGTACAGCCTAAGGATATACTTTCCTATATTTGAAGAAAAAGGAGCGTACCTGTGCATCATTTCAAAATACAAGCAAATACACTGACTCAGTTCATTAGCAAATATTGGAGCCAATACAAGTCTCGCCTGCTGTTCAAATATGCGGCCTCCTACATTTTCATGTTTCTGATTCCGCTTACAGTCGTAACGATCTTTATTTATGAAAATGCAGCCTACAATTTGCGCACCGAAATTGAACGCGCCAATCTTAATCAAATGACACAAGCCAAACTGACAATTGATGGCCATATGTCTGATCTCTACGAAATCGCCAGCCGCATATCCTATGATGAGCATTTGACTCCTTATATGATGAGCGATCCCTATCGCAGCCGGGAAGGCATTAACACGCTCGCGAGCTACACGGCCAACAGCAGCATTGTGGAGCAGCTCTTTCTCTATTACCATGACAGGAACGAAATTTATTCCTATGAAGGCATGACCAATCCTACTACCCTCTTCAACAAGGTATATACCTATCATAATTGGAGCAGCGCAAGCTTATTGAAAGCGCTTAACGAGTCCATTGCTCCACTTATTCGTCCTGCTGAGCCTGTCTCTATTTATTCGAGGGAGGAAGCTCTGCTTACATTGCTCATCCCGATCAAGCCCAATGACTCCTACCCGTACGGGTCGGTCATGTTTCTGCTCAAGGAATCCAAGCTTACCGGACTTATGGATACCATACTCAACCAGTACAAGGGCAACAGCTACATTCTGTCCCCCACCGGCGAGGTACTGACCTCCAATGCGAACGGAACATCGCTCTCTAGAGAAGCACTGACTGACATTGCAGAGCTTGAGACAGGCATACACAGCATCCGTCTGGATGAGGAGGCACAATCCGTCGTAGTGGTGAAATCGACCGAAAACGGCTGGAGCTACGCGACCACTATGCCAACTTACCAGTTTTTTGAGAGTGTGGTTCATATCAAAACCCTGATCATGCTTGTATTTGCTATCGCTGCTCTTACCGGGATTGTGGTCGCAATTATTTTGGCAAGACGCCAGTATCATCCGATTAAAAATCTGATAGACTTTGCTAGGCTGCAAACCGGCAGCCGTGATGAAGCGCTCAAGGTGCGCAACGAATGGGAATGGATCACCCAGACCTTTCGCGACTATAAGGCTCGTATTCACTGGCAGACGCCGTATGTCCGCAATCAATGCCTGATGCTGCTGCTGAAGCATGGCAAACCAAACGATCCCGAAATCGAACGGATGATTATGGAAACGGGTCTTGAGCCGCCGGATGCCGAAGGAGCTTATTTCTCAGCCGTACTCTCCTGGGATTCTCCACCGGAAGACGAGGCTCAGCAGCCGGATCATATGCTGCAGTTAGAGCTGCTCAGCCAACTGTCATTTCCAGAGCTGGGGGTTCAAGTATACGGCGTTGAATTTTCTGTCCGTGACCGTTTTGCGCTTATGGTGCTGCTGCCAGACCAAAGCCCCGAACTGCAGGAGGCTGCGATTAACCGCCTGTTTGAGAACATTCGGGCGATGCTGCTGGAGCAGACGGATACGCTGCCGCATATAGGCGTAGGCACCATTTATCCGAGCTTGTCCAAGATCAACCAATCCTTTATTGAAGCCTCTACCGCCCTTGATTATCGGCAGCCGGGAGAGCCGGGCATAACCTTCTTTGACCAGCTCCAAAATAAGGAGGCCGTGTCGCAAACCACGTTCTGGCTGTCCAAAAAAACGATCCTTAAGCTGGAGCAAAGCCTAAAGCAAGGAAACGAGCCGCTAGCGCTGTCCATGCTGTCCAGCATGGTGCAGGAAATCAAGCAGGAGTCGCTTTCCGTTCCTATATTGCGTCTGATATGCTTCGACATCCTCAACACGATTTTACGAACCGCAGCCGATTTGAGTATGGGCGACGTGTTTGGCCGCGTACCTGCGCTCGCATCCTTTGACACGCTGGAGGAATTCGAGAACAAGCTGGCCATGCTGGCAGGCGAAGTTTGTAGGCAGGCCAACCATCAGACGGAAACCAGCCAGCCCTCATTGATTGATGATTTGGTTGCCTACGTGGACCAGAACTATGCTGATTATACGCTGAGCCTAGAGCACATTGCCCTGCGTTTTTCCGTATCCACCTCTTATCTTAGCCGCAGCTTCAAAGAAAAAACGGGTATTAATTTTACCCACTATATTTGGCTGCTGCGCATGAACGAAGTGAAAAGGCTGCTTATCGCTACTAACGATCCGCTTCAAATTATTATCGAGCAGGTAGGCTATCTGGATGCCCCCAACTTTATCCGCAAGTTCAAGAAGGACAGCGGGTTAACCCCGGGGCAATTCCGCAAGCAGCATTGCCAGAGCAATACTCCTTCCTATTAACAGCCGAAACAGACCAGGGGCAAGTGAATGGCCAAAGCCGGATCACTTGCCCCTACTTTTCTGTTATTGCGCCGGCTCGTTCAAAATATAGTCTACCAATTCATCCAGCGGCACGGTGGCCAGTGCAATCGCCGTATCGGTCACGCCGTAATAAATGTATAGAAGCCCATCCTTGACGACATTGCCTGTCGGAAATATGACATTAGGAATTTGAAAGCCGAACTTCTCATAATAAGCCTCCGGCTCCATAATGTAATGACGGGTACGCGCGATCACCTTCTCCGGGTTTTCCAGGTCAAGCAAAACTGCGCCAACACGGTACACAATCTCCTCGTCCACGCCATGATACAGCACAAGCCAGCCCTTGTCGGTCTTAATCGGAGGCGTGGAGCCGCCGATTTTGCGAGATTCCCACTCCGGATTTTCCCCTTTGATAAGGAGCTTTGGCTCTTCCCAATGGATCAGATCCTCGGAATAGGTAATCCACATAGCCGCTTTTTCAGTCCCGTACTGCTCGCCTACGTATTCCTCCGGCCGGCGAAGCAGAACGAACTTGCCGTTAATTTTCTCAGGGAACAAAATATTGTCTCGATCGTTGATATCCAGCGGCGTAGTATCGGCAACAAACTCCCAATCCAGCAGGTTTTTCGATTTCAAAATGGAGGAGCGAGTCAGCCAATGCCCCTCCTGCTCCCCCCAGCCATCCGGGTATTCGGGAATGGATCTGGCAGGCACACCAGCGCCTGTCGGATAATAGCTCATCGCACACGGACGCAGCGCATAATTCAGATAGAAGGTACCGTCTATCTTGACCAGACGAGGGTCCTGTACGCTGCCATAAGGAAAACCGAGCATATCCGGCGTTACGATCGGCTCGTCCTTCACATGGGTGAAGTTCACGCCATCCTCGCTTTCCAGCAAGCCCAAAAAGTTTTTGCACGGCGTCAGTGACTCCGCAGTTCTTTCGATCATATAAAATTTATCATTATCAATGATAACCGCCGGGTTAAAAACCGTTACCTTCCGCCAGTCATAGCCTCCCGGCACAACAATCGGGTTGTTTGGATGTCTCGTAATTTGCATGATTGTTCTCCTCCTGCCAAGCGCTCTCCCCTCGGTAGCCCATAAGGACCAACGCTTTTTTGGGGAAGGTCGCCACGTTATAATGTTGTCGTTATTTTAATTGTTTTGATTTCAAAAGGCTTGAAGCTTAAGCAGAGTCTGTCATCGCTCATCGTCAAGTCCGCGAGTCGGTCTTCCAAAATATTGACTTCAGTGACAGCGAACCGTTCACCGGGGACAAGCAGCTTTCCGCTCAAGCCGATAACCGCATCCGAGCGGCCGCCAGCTCCTTCATATAGCCGCAATACGATTCCCGTGCCGTCCTCCGCAGGCTTCACCGTATCCAGAATGATTTGTTCGCTTGCCAAATCAATCCAGGAATGCTCAAAGCCCAGGCTTTCCTTGGCGGTAACGGAAACAGAATCAGCCTTGATCGTCCGCAATGGCTCATTGAGCGCGGCTGCGACACGAACGGTCTGGGCCTGTTGCCAGCTGCCTTCATGCGGATATAGCGCATAAGTGAACACCTGCTCGCCCCGATCGGCGCCCGCATCCGGCCAGCCCGGAGCGCGCAGCAGCGAAAGCCGCAGGACAGCGTCCTTAATGTCATAGCCGTATTTGCAATCATTCAGCAGGCTTACGCCATACCCATGCTCGGACAAATCGGCCCAGCGGTGGCCGCATACCTCGTATTGCGCTTGCTCCCAGCTGGTGTTGCGATGGGTTGTGCGTTCCAATGCGCCAAACGGAATTTCATAAGTCGCTTTGGCGCTTACCAGCCCGAGCGGGAAAGCAGCTTTAAGCAGCTTATGGTTCTCCTGCCAATCGACGTAAGTGCGGAATTCGATGCAGCGATCATGAATAGGGATGATCATCTGCTGCCTGATCCGCGACTGGCTTAGCTGCCAATTCAGCTCGATTACGATTCGTTCGGCACTATGCTCCAATATGCTCCAGCCCGTCAACTGCTGCTCGTCAGCGCGTTTGCTCTCGTAGTCATGCGCAATGTCCCATGCATCCCACAGCAGCGGCGTATCATGGAATAGCTGTAATTCGTTGCCGCGCCGCCCTTGCTGCAGCAACTCGCGATCGCAAGGCTTGTCGTACAAGCGGCTAATAAGCCCTTGCTCGTCCAGTTCAATCGTATAATAATCGGTTTCAAATACGCCGATGCCGGTAGATTTATCAGCTTCCGCAGCTTGTCCCGCAGAGTGTTGCTCTTCCTCACCAGAGCGCATATCCTGAGGAGCGCTATTCACCGGGCGCAGCCAGAACGTTTTGGAGCCGAATGCAGGAATCGTCCCCGTCCGTACAGCCAGTTGCGTGGCTTCTCCCGGCTGCAATGGAGCTTCTATACGACACGGTAGCTCTCCTGCCGTATCATATGCCGCCAGTTGTTCCATGCCTGGCTGAATCGGAAGATAAACCCATCCATCCCTTGCCCATCCAAGGCTATTAAACGCCACGTAGGCAGCTCCCTCGTTCTCTGTCTGCATACGGCCGGCCAGCATCCCCATCGCTTCCTCTAGGGCAGCATTGCCCAGCCTCATTATCTCCTCATACTGCTTAGATGAGGTTTCGTATACCTCCGGTATGGATGTGCCAGGGATGATATCGTGAAACTGATTGAGCAGCAGCAGCTTCCAGCCCTCTTCCAGCCGCTTTCCCGCTTGGCTTTGGCGCTGCGGGTCAAGCAGGCCGGAGAGGCTTAGCCATATTTCGGCAGCGCGATACAACTGCTCGGCCTGACGGTTGCTTCGCTTGTTCTTCGCATGTGTCGTGTAGGTGCCGCGATGCAGCTCCAAATACAAGTCGCCATGCCAATCGGGCAGCTTAACCCCGCTGCTGCTTATGCCGTCAAAAAACTGCCGAGCAGTCGAGTATTTCGCCTGAGGCTGGCCGGAGATACAGGCAGAGCGCTCGATGTACTCCAACATTTCATGCGTGACTCCGCCGCCGCCATCACCATGGCCATACAAAAGCATCAGCTCATCGTGCCGGTCCTTCTCTTTATAAGCTTGCCAATGCTCTTGCACATCCTGCGGACGAGTATGCTCGTTCAAACCGTGATTCTGATAAGCCACAATGCTGGTGCCGTCAATGCCAACCCAGTTAAACAGCGTATGCGGGAATTCATTCGTATCATTCCAGCCAAGCTTGGTCGTCATGAAATAATCGATCCCGGCCTGCTTAAGCAGCTGCGGCAGCGAGGCGCAGTAGCCGAAAGTATCGGGAAGCCACTCAATTCCGGAGCGCCGGCCGAACTCCTCCTCGTAGAACCTTTGGCCAATCAAAATTTGGCGAACAAGCGACTCTCCGCTTGGTAGATTAAGATCCGGCTCCACCCACATGCCGCCTACAAGCTCCCAGCGTCCTTCAGCAATCCGCCTCTTGATGTTTTCATATAGCTCCGGGTAGTTTTGCTTAACGAACGCATACAGAATGGGCTGGCTTTGCGAATAATAAAAATCAGGATAACGATCCATCAGCGCACAGACGGTTGAGAAGGTGCGGCTAGCCTTGCGGACGGTTTCCTTAATCGGCCATAACCAAGCAATATCAATATGGGATTGTCCAACCATATGCATCAGGCCGTTATTGCCGCTTGCTTGCTGAGCAGCCTCCGCTGCCATTCTCAGCCCAGCGTCCGCCTGCTGGCAAGCAGGTAGATCAATGGAAGCATCTCCACTAGGCTCATATAGACTTGTGATTGCTTCCTCCAGCGCCAAGATTAGCTGGGCTTGCTGCAGGTTTCCTTCTGGAAGCAATTCAGCCGATTCCTGCACCACACGTACGGTATGAAGCAGCTGGTAGACCGGCCAATTCACCCGTACCAGCGAGACCGAAACGCCGTTGATCGGCGGCTTTTGTTTGGATTGCCGGTTAAGTGGATCTACCGGCTCAGGGATTGGGTCATACAATTCAATCTCCAGGTCAAGCACGTCTCCCGCTTGATAAGATTGCGGCAACGGCACAAACCAATGATTGTTGTCCAGACCGTGATAGGGCGCTCCGCCCAGTCGCAGCAAACCTTCGCCGCCGCCATGATACAGAAGGGCGGCGTCTCCCGCCTGCCAACTCTCAGGCCATGCCGCCTGATGATGTAGCATATAGGTTGTGCCATGCCCTTCATTAAGCTGGGCAAGATCTGTTAGCTCCCAGCCTTCCGAAATAGGCTCATAAACGCCGGGCTCGATATAGCGCAGCTTATTCAAATGCCAATGGGTTAGCTGAAGCTGCTCCACCCATTGCCGCTGCTCCAGCCAGCGGACAAAACGATGAACGGATTTCAAGATAATCTTCCCTCCAAGCTAACGCGCAGCGGCGCCTCCAGATACTGCAGGCTGCTTGCCCCTACTCTAATGGTGAAATCTCCATCCTCTACGATTCGCTGCAGCTGCTGGCCGACAAACTCCAGCTGTTCTCTTCCAATGACGAAGCGCACCTGCTTGCTCTCTCCCGGCTCCAGCCAGATTTTACGGAAGCCCTTGAGCAATTTTTGCGGACGCGTAACCGTGGCGGCATGATCTGTAACATATAGCTGCACAACCTCATGCCCAGCCATATGGCCGCTATTGCGGACCATTACAACCGCCGCCGCATAACCATCTTCGTCCTCGGCGGCATCCTCGATTTGCAGCTCCGAATATTCAAAGCTTGTATAGCTAAGCCCGTAGCCAAACGGATATTGAGCTTCAAAGTCCATTTCCAGATAACGTTTGCCCCGTGTACGGCGCTTGTAATAGTAGACAGGCAATTGTCCGACATGTCTAGGAATGCTCACGGTTAGTTTGCCGGATGGATTCACGTCACCAAGCAGAATATCGGCGAGCGCATGCCCGCCCTCCTGTCCCGGGTACCAAGCCTCCACAATCGCATCGGCATGCTCCACTATCCACGGCTCGACAATCGGACGTCCATTGATATAAACAACAATAAGCGGCTTATCCAGCTTGCGTAATTCTCGCACCAGCTCCAGCTGTGAGCCGAGCAGGTTTAACGTCATTCTGTCAATGCCTTCCCCGCACTCCATTTCGCTTAGGGCGTTGTCGGTCACTACAGCCGCTCCCGTCACCAGATCGATGGTTCCCTCGCCAAAGTCTCGGGCGCTTGAGCCGCCGATTGCCACGATAATGGCATCAGCCTGACGTGCGCATTCAATCGCAGTCGCTAAGCCTTCCCGCGCTTCTTCCTTAATGCGGCAGCCGGGAGCATACAGAACCCGTTCCCCACCTAACGCAGCTCGCACACCGTCCAGAAGAGTTGTGATTTGACCTTCCTCCTGAGGCGAGGTGTAATCTCCCAATTGATTATATGGAGCATTCGCATTGGGGCCAATCACAGCAACCTTGCCAATATTTTTGTTCAGCGGCAAGGTCTTCCGCTCATTCTTGAGCAGTACAATTCCTTCAGCTGCTATTTGGCGAGCTAGCTGCTTGTGCTCCGGGCTGCCGATGACCTGCGCTGCCTTGGCGGGATCGACCGTGGGACGATCAAACAATCCCAGCTCAAACTTCAAGCTTAGCACTCTCAGAACCGCTTTGTTCAGCGTCTCCTCGCTCAATAGCCCCTGTTCAATCGCGGCCAGCAGATGCTTGCTGAACATCTCCCCCGACATTTCCATATCCGTTCCGGACTCCAGCGCCAGCTTAACCGCTTCCTCGCCGCTTGCTGCGACATTATGCCCGTTCACAAGCATTCCCAGCGCACCACAATCCGTAATGACAAAGCCGTCAAATCCCCACTCCTGCCGCAGCACCTCGTTAAGCAAATAAGGATTGCTCGTGCATGGAATGCCGTCAATTTCATTGTAAGCCGTCATAATGGAACGCGCGCCGGCCTCAACCGCTTTACGGAAAGGCAGAAAATCGACCTCACGCAGCTCGCGCAGCCCCATGTGCGCGGGCTGTGCGTTGCGTCCGCCTTCTGTGCTGCCATAACCTGCAAAATGCTTGAGCGTTGCAAGCAGGCTGTTCTCGTCAGCAAGATCCTCGCCTTGCAATCCTTCAACTGCCGCAACCGCAAACTCAGAGATGAGATAAGGGTCCTCGCCAAAGCATTCCTCTGTTCGGCCCCATCGTGGATCACGGACAACATCAAGCACCGGCGAGTAAGTCACGGCGCCTCCCTGACTGCGTGTTTCAAGGGCAACCGCACGGCACATCTCTTTGTACAGTTTTACGTTCCAGGAGCTTCCAAGCAAAATCGGTACAGGGAATACCGTCGCTCCAATCGCCATATGTCCATGTGAGCATTCCTCGCCGAACAGCACCGGAATCCCGAGGCGGGAATGCTGCATCGCATATTCCTGAATTTCATTGATAGCCTTGGCCCCCTGCTCGGGAGACAGTCCTGTGGCAAGCGTAACTTCTGTCCAGGGGTCTGCCCGCAGTACGCCGTACAGCGACCCAACCGCTCCTTGCCGCAGCTGCTCTTTGAACTCGTCTGTCAGGCGAGTGCTTCCATCCTCCTGCTTCTCATAGCATTTCCAGCCAAAGGGCTGTATCAATTGTCCGATTTTTTCGGGAATCGTCATGAGAGCAAGCAGATCCTGTGCCTTCCTCCCCGCTTCAGCCTGCTTGTTAACTTTGTCCACCCGGAAGCACACCTCTCCTAAATGATCAGATTTCATGCCATATGCCGGCTGCGGATGATGCCGCAGCCGGCGAATGCACTCCATCTGGATCGTCTGTTAATCTGATCGCTTTGGCTTGCTTAGAATAGCGGTTTATGCTCTAATCGTTAGCTTTGCTTCCATCTGTCATAAGCGGCTTGATAGATTTGGCTCATACGGTCTCCGCCCATTTTGGTTACCGTAGTAATATATTTATCCCAGTTGTCGAACGTATCAGCTCCTGTAATAAATTTGGCTTCCATTTGACGTACATACGTTGTCAGATCCGAGGTCAGTGTCGTTACCTCTGCTTGCTCTTCTGCTGTGAGGAACAAAGTCGGGTATGGGATCCGTGAACCGTTATCCAATAGCTTGGTCTTGGATTCATTCATCACCCACTCATCAAATTCGGTAGTCAGTCCCAGTTGAATTTCAGGAATCGAAATCGTCGGTGCTGGAATACCGTAGTTCGGCGTCAGCGTTGCGCGATAATCTTCACGGTCTCCACCGCCTGGAACCGGCAAATATTTCTTGGTCAAGCTATCGCGGTCCGTGTATTCCCACAAAACGCCCTCAGGCCCTTTGTTGAATAACATGGCACCTTCATATCCATAAATGTAGTCCACCCAACGCATCGAAGCTTCGGGATAAGAGTTAGTTTTGGAAATGGCAAAAGCTCCTGTCGTTACGCCCTTGCTTTTGGCGATGACGGCCTTGTCCACCATCTCGCTCTTGACTGGCAGGAACATGGGATCATCCGTGCTCGGCTCGCCGCCCAAGGTCATGTAGGCATTCCAATCGGAGAACAGCGCGACCTGATTGTTTTGGGCTTTGGCTTTTTTCTGCTCAGCCGTTTGCGAAAACGTTTCATGATCCAGCAGATCCTCTGTCCATAGACGGTTCAGAAAGATCAAATACTCTTTATAGCCATCCTCAACTGGCGTGTAATGAACGACATCGCTATCGTCGACATAGATTTCTTCCTCGTAAATACCGTAGGCGCCAAGCAGCCAGGTGCGAATATCACGCAGATTGACGGATGACAACGGCACCTCGTCCGCAGCTCCGTTTTTGTTCGGGTCCTCTTCCTTTACGCGCTTAAGGTACGTATATAGCTCCTCCGTTGTTTCCGGCAGCTTGTCATAGCCAAGCGCCTTCAGAAAATCACCGTTATACCACATCGGATTGCGGTACCATGGCTGATTGAACTCAATAACCGGCAAGGAGTAAATATGACCGTCCGGCGCAGTAATGGACTTGCGCACCTCTGGATTATCCTCTAGTACCTTTTTGACGTTTGGAGCGTAGTTTTCAATCAAATCCTCTAGCGGGATGAGAATTCCCTGCTCGCCATAATTCATTTGCTCTGCTGTGGTCAGACCCGCTGCATAGAATACATCCGGATATTCACCGCTGGAGAAAATAAGGTTTTTCTTCGTATCAAAACTTTCCTTCGGTGCATTGTTAAAAATCATCTTAATGTTCGTCAATTTCTCCATTTCCTTCAGGACATCCATGTCCTTCCAGTTCTGAATGCCGACATCAGGTGCTGTCAGCGTTAACGAAATCTGCTCGTTTACAATGGGTAAGCCTTCCTTGGCTACCACTACCTCAACCTCTGCCTTTTCCTTGTCATTCGACGTTCCGCAGCCCGCCAGCAAGCCTGCCACTAGAGCGGCAGACAACAGCACTGCCGCGCCTTTTTTCTTGTTCTGCATTTTAAATCCTCCCTTTTATCTAATCATAACGCTATAACAAATGATTGCGAAATCATTGGCCTCACCAAGGTGAAACCGGTACCCGCATGCATCTATTACCACTTTGTAGCGGTGATTCTAGCCTTTGACCGAACCGATCATGACCCCTTGCACAAAATACCGCTGCAAAAACGGATATAAAGCGACAACCGGTAGGGTGGATACGATGATAACGGCATATTTGACCAATGAGGCAATCTCAGCTTTGTTGTTCATGGCCTGGGCAATATCGCCGCTGATCGCCGCTCCCGTCGTTTCTGCCGACATCTCCTGCAGCACCAATATTTGGCGCAGCACCATTTGCAGAGGATATTTCATTTCATCATTCAGGTAGATAAGGGCCGGAAAGTAGCTGTTCCAGTGGCTAACGCCATAGAACAAGGCCATAACGGCAATAATCGGAGCGGACAACGGCAGCACGATTTGGAAGAACAGCCTTAAATTCGTACAGCCATCCATATGCGCAGCCTCCTGCAGCTCCTTCGGAATCGTGGAGTGGAAGAAGGTTCTCGCCACTATAATATTCCATACGGATGCCGCAACAGGGAGAATCAATGCTCCCATTGAATTGATCAGCCCCAGATTTTTGACTGTCAGGTAGAGAGGGATCAAGCCGCCATTAAAAAACATCGTGACGAGAAACATCGCCATAAAAAAGTTGCGTCCTACAAAATCGGAGCGGCTGAGGGCATAGGCTGCCGGCAAAGTGACTGCCAGGTTCAGCAAGGTTCCTACTACGGTATAAAGAAGCGTGTTGCCATAGCCGTTCCATATTTTAGGATTCGCAAAAACAAGCTTATAGCCATCCAATGTCAGGCCCTTGGGCAGCAGCCACATTTCCCCTGAATTGACGAACTTTGGCGTACTGATTGAAGCGCTGACGATATAAATAAGCGGATAGAGCACAACAATGAGCGCAAGGGCCAAATAAATATAGTTTACTGCCAGAAACAGCTTGTCCGAGGTGGATTCCCTCATCGACTTCACCATCTTAAACCTCTCCTTTCCTTTACCATAAGCTTGTTGCACTTGTACGTTTGGCAATTTGGTTCACCGTAATCAGCATGAGAGCATTGACAACCGAATTGAATAACCCAACGGCAGTCGAGAAGCTGTATTGCGCGCTTACGAGACCTGATCGGTAAACGAAGGTTGAAATGACATCTGAGCTTTTCAGATTCAACGAATTTTGCAGCAGTAAAATTTTCTCGTAACCAACACCCAAAATATTGCCTGTGTTCAAAATCAACAGGATCGTAATGGTCGGTATAATGGTTGGCAGGTTAATATGAAGCATCCGTTTAAATCGACTTGCACCATCCACAATGGCTGCTTCGTGCAGCTGCGGATCAACCGCTGATAGCGCTGCCAAATAAATGATCGTTCCCCACCCTGTATTTTGCCATACGCCGGAAATGACATAGACCGTCTTAAACCAAGCAGGATCGTTAAGAAACTGTGGCGCATCGATGCCAAGTGCCTCAAGTCCGCGGATCAGCATCCCGCTTGACGGAGAAAGGAATGAAATAATCATCCCGGTCATGACCACAATAGAAATGAAATGCGGTGCGTAAGTAATCGTTTGCACGCTTTTCTTGAAATAGCCGTTGCGGATTTCATTAAATGCCAATGCCAAAATGATTGGCAGCGGGAATCCGAGAGCCAGCTCATAGAAGCTGATACTCAGCGTATTCCAGAGCAAATCCCAAAAATAATGCGAATTAAAAAAACGTTCAAAGTGTTGAAAGCCGACCCATTCACTGCCAAAAATACCTTTGGACGGAATGAAATTTTTGAATGCAATTTGAATTCCATACATCGGTGCATAGTGGAATACCGCAAAATATACAACCGCGGGAAGCATAAATAAGTACAATTCCCAGTTTTGCATCATTCGCTTGGCGATCCCGCTTGACGCTCGCAGCGGAGGCGTTTGCAGTGCCTGCTGTCCTTTACCGTTCATTTTCTGATGCCCCTTTCCTGTTCCTGTACCACTCTGCTCCAAATTATAGGCGTCTATCTGGGAAGGATAAATATGTCGTATTTGAAGCAAACGAAAAAAAAGGCCAAACCCTTGATGTAACTGGGTTTGACCGCTTTACCAAAGCAAATTTGACACGCCTGCAGCAATGCGTTGTAGGCGCTTTTGTGTTGTTTTTGAACCTAGATTCCGCACTGCATATTATACATATTGCCGATCTGACGGCCTTGTGACATCCTGTTGGGTAGATCAAGTTAGGACATGACCAACTTTCAGGAGGCCCATACCATGACATTGCCAAAATCGATTACAACTTATCTAGAGGAAGCCGACAAGCGTCTGGGCCATCGTCCCAAGCTGCAGCAATTATTTCGTAATACGTTTCCTAACACACTAGAAACAACAACCAAATTATTGGATGACGGTACAACGTTTGTATTCACTGGAGACATACCAGCCATGTGGCTGCGTGATTCTACCGAGCAGGTTCGCCATTACATACCGTTTGCCAAAAACGACGAGCAGCTGCAGCGCATCATCGGCGGCCTGATCGCCAGACAAATCTTCTATATTAATATTGACCCGTACACCAATGCTTTTAATGAAACGGCCAATGACCGCCATTATCGCGACACCGACGACTGCCATTTGAATCCTTGGATGTGGGAGCGCAAATACGAGCTGGACTCGCTTTGTTTTCCTGTTCAGCTCCTATACTCCTATTGGAAGGAAGCGGGACAAACGGATATATTCACCCATGAATGTTATCAGGCCCTCACCTCCATCGTTGAAGTCATGATCACGGAGCAACATCATCAAGAGCGTTCCAATTACCATTTTAATAGACAGACCAAACAAGAAACAGAAACGCTGCCAAACGATGGACGCGGTATGCCTGCTAACTACACAGGCATGACATGGTCTGGCTTTCGCCCAAGTGATGATGCCAATGTGTTTGGCTATAACATCCCTTCAAATATGTTCGCTGTCGTTGTGCTAGGCTATATTATTGAAATCGCAACCGAGATTTATAAGGATGAGCGCCTTGCAGAGCGGGCAGAAAAGCTGCGTAGAGAGATTGATTTTGGCATCCGCCATTACGGTATCGTGAATCACCCGACCCATGGTCCAATCTATGCTTATGAAACAGATGGCTTCGGCAATTATTGCCTAATGGATGACGCGGGGACACCAGGGCTTATCTCCATCCCTTATATTGGTTATGTCGGCACGGATGATCCGATTTATCAGAATACGCGTAGCTTTGCCCTTAGCTTCGATAATCCGTTCTACTTTGAGGGCAAGCATGCTAAAGGCATTGGCAGCCCCCATACCCCTGGCGGCTATGTATGGCATATGGCACTCTCGATGCAGGCATTAACCTCGGATAATGACGCGGAGATCAAAGAGCTGATTCAAGTGCTGATCGATACGGACGCCGATACGGGCTTTATGCACGAGGGCTTCCACCCGGATAATCCGGCAGACTTCTCCCGTGAATGGTTCGCCTGGTCCAACAGCTTATTTGCGACCTTGATCGTTAAGGCGATGGACAAAAATATCATTTAATTCTCAAGGACAAGCGCAGCCTCTTGGGTAAGCGACCCGCTGCATTTTATGAAGGACTTATATCACCTCATAAAATGCAGCAAGTCCAAAAATCACAGACTATTCATGCATTGAATCCGCTTGTCGTGGCTTTTGAGTTTTTTCCCATGTGCACAAAAAAGTGCTAAACCTTTCATGAATGAAATTGCGGCAGCAAATCGGCATGAACCAATAACATCCTGTCAAGGGCAATATGGGCTGCCTGCTTGTCAGTAATAGCGGGATCAAGCTCTAACGCCTGATGCGCAAGAGCTGCATCTCCTTTGACAGCCGCTTCAGCGACCAATTCGTGTACGTCGGAAATTTTTCTGCAAAGCTCTACTAGGGCAGGCGGTAATGAGGGCAACGCAATCGTTTTCCATGCGCCTTCCGAAATGGAGACAGACACCTCGACGATTCGTTCATCCAACAGCTCCGGTATTGCGCCGTTGTTTCGAACATTCAAAATATCGACTTTCGCGGTTACACCTCTCGTTAGCGCAAGCGCTACGTCTACCGGATGCTCCCAGCTCCCATGATGGAACAGGTCATTCCAGTCACGCTCACCAGCAGAAATGGCCTGCAGCTCACTCAGCCTTTGTCTCCGTTCAACTTCTGTTCCATGATACGGGGGCGTCACCGTGTAGCTAATATCGTCCTGCACAGGCAAATATTCGGCATGATGATCAACCGCGCCAGCCGCAATGGCTCCGTATTCCTCTAACCAGCGGCGCATAACAGTAAGCTCCCGGCATTTATTCTCATTTTGCGACGACCAGTCTCCTTCCCGGATATAGGTTGAAATAGCCGGCAGCAAGTCTTCTCCCGTATGCTTGTCTTTCATAGCAAGCAGCCAAGCAAAATGGTTAAGCCCACCCGTTACAATCTCTACATCCTCGGGCTCTCGCCCAATTAATCTGGGCAGTACGGCGTAGCCGTCAGGCCCTTGATAGGCAATATTGCAGAAGCCGGCGGCACGGATCGAAGTGTACCTGTCGATTGCCGTTACGACTCGTGGCATCGGGTTGGTCACATCAAGCAAAATCGCATTAGGGCATAAATTCTCCATGTCCCTGCATACCGCCATTAACAGCGTGATGGAACGGAAAGCGTTCATAAGACCGCCTACACCGCCGCACTCCCGGGCTTGATCTGCCATACCTAGCTCCGACAAAATTTCATAATCCATGCTCCAGCGCTGCGCTCCTTGCGGAGAAGCCGATACAATGACATAATTCGCGCCGCTTAGAGCTTCGCTGCGTTCCGTAACAGAGCTAATCCGTACGGAAACCCCAAGCTCTTTAGCTATTCTCCGTCCCGCTCCCGCCATTGCCTCAACGGCTTCAGCGTTCGGATCGACGAGCACCAATTCATCGTCCGACAACCGATGTTTGACAATGATATCTTCCAGAACCGTGGGCGCAAACACAAAGCTGCCTCCACCAATCAATACAAATTTCATTTTTCTCCCTCCACTTCTCTCTGTTATTGGTTAGCCGCTTCTAATTAAAGCCACCAATGATTATCGTTCAAAGACAAGGTTTCAAGTGATTTCCGATTCCAATTGAAAGATCGTTCCGCTCCGTTCAATAACCAACGGCTTGGGCAGGTTGTTTCCATCCAATCGAGCGGCTCGCCTAGTGGCAATTCCCTTGCTGCAAGCTCAAATGCTGCTCGAAGCGCCAGCTCCTGCTCCTTGGTTACGATAGCCGGATCAACGGATACGAACAGCGGCGTCCCGCTGCCGGCGAGCAAGTCAAGCCACTCCTTGTTTAATTCCCAAGGAACATGCTCCGTGATGCCAACGCAGTCGGCGTCATGGCTGTAGAACGTGCCGTGCTGAGCCATACGGAAGGCAAGCGTGTTAACGCCCATATAACGTGTCCGCTCCCACGACTTGCCGCTTGTGTCGTCTCCCGTACGCTGTATTTCAAACAATCCGGCAGCAAGATGGCTAATCGTATTGCATCCTATCACAATGCTGCTTCCGGATGCTTTTGCAATCGTTCTATATAAATCAAGCGTAATTTCAGCCGTCGTTCTGCTGCGGTCACGAAAGGCATGCGGTTGTCCGTTCATATCTGATTTCATTTGGAAGCCCCACTTGCCTAGCAGGTCATACGTCGAGAAATCATGCTTGATTAGCTCATAGCCCCAATTCGACATTTGTTCAATGGATTTCGAAATGTAGGCAAGCGCACCGGGAACGCTGGGGTCGAGCACTTTATCGTTATCGTCCGTTACGAAACGCACCCACTCATCCGGCACGTCACCGGATACCATTAACGGTCGGCACCATATGCCTGGCCGAACGCCGAATTGTTTCATATCACTAGCAAGGCCGGCCATGTCCGGGAATAAGGGACTGCCTGTCCAAGGACCGCCTTTGCAAGCTCCGCCGCCGCTTGCCAATTGCCAACCGTCATCAATAACCATGAAGGGGCGATTTTTCGCGTTCGAGGCAAGGGATGAGATAAATCTTGAATCACTCAAAATTTGCTCATGAGAGCTGTTTCCATAAGCATAATACCAATTATTCCCTCCATACACCGGATCGGAGGGCATGATAGGCTGTGCACACATTTGCTTGCAGAAGCGCCTTGCCTCATTAAAGGACGATTCCCCGCTGCCTCCCTGATACTCGACGATCGTCGCCACATTAAGCCGTCTGCCTTCTAGCCTAACGCCAGCATTGCCATTCCGAACATCAGCCGTTAACGTCACGCTCTCCTTATCCATTTGCCAGTAGCAGAAAGCATTCGAACCTGTGAGAACACCATAACCATTTGTTACGCTGCCATCGTGAGTAAGAAAATACCAAGGCATAATTCTTTCAGGCACGATGCCCCGCCATTCCAAGTCTCCATATGAGCGCTCCCAGTGGTCTCCCAGCACCTGAAGCTGGCCCTCTGAGCGAATATACCAGCTTATCTTAACAGTTTTTACTGCTTCGTTAACCGCCTCCAACGTTATGGGCAGCCCTTGCATGTTCGCAACAGCTTGCACTTCCAAGTTATTGCCGCTCCACCGCCCCTTCTTGTCTCCCTGTAAGCAATGCCAACCCTGCTCGGTCTCAACGAAAACATCGTTGGGTTTCTCTAAAAAATGAATCGCCATTCTCATTCTGCCCCTTTCATTTTTTTTTCGAAGAATGCTCCTTTACACCTGAAAAAGTCATCTCCACCGGTCGAATGGTGCCGTCCTGTTCAAAGTAAAGACGGTCGATACAAGTGACACGATTCTCCGCCGCTGACTCCGTCAAAGGTCTGCGATGATATACGATATACCATTCGTCCGTACTCGGTACTTGAATCATGCCATGATGGCCTGCACCAGTAGCTACGACAGGGTTTTGCTGCAATATCTTCCCGACACGCATGAAAGGCCCAATAGGTGACGAGGATATCGCGTAAGCGACCGAATAGCCCGGGCCTCCCCATCCGCCCTCCGCCCACATGAAATAGGTGAAGGAGCCCAAAGCGCGCGCCTAGCCCAAGAAATGTCCTTCATTTCCAAAATGCGCTCCACCTTCGTCCATTCCACCAAATCCTCGGAGTGAAAAGCATCAAAGTGAGCTTGATCGTCATAGGGCGCGGAAAACGTAGGGTAAACCCAGTATCTCCCTTCAAAAATTCTTGCCTCCGGGTCGGCGTACCAGCCAGGAAATATCGGATTTCCCGAATAAATGCTGCTGTTCCCACTCATCATTACAAGCTCCTTCCTTGTAAGTAGTAAAAGGGAAATCCGCAGCTGCAACCGCGGATTTCTCTTTTGAAGCTATTTTTTTTGGGCTGCTTGAAATTCAGCGAACTGATTCTTGTATTCATCAATCACTTTATCAAGTCCTGCAGCCTTCAAGCTTTCAAGCGCAGCCGGGAAAAATTTATCATACGGCTGAACACCCATCTTGATCGGAATAATCTTCGACTTCACTTCCGACAGCACGTTTGCGTATTCAACCGCGATCGGCTCCGTATTCAGGCGGAAGCCAAGCACCGGCGAGAATTCAACTGGATTCGTCGGCTCAGTCGTTTGCATCTTTAAATAATCCTCCGGCGTTTTCACGTCAAAGAGCATGTAGTTGATGTTGCCGATCATCCATGAATCGAAGTAATACGATTGGTCGTTCGCGTCGCGGATGAAATCTGCCGTACGCTCTCCCACAGCTTTATAATGAGTGCCTTCTTCGCCATAAAGGAACAGGTTGTGATTATCCTTGTTGCTGTACAGCCAGTTCAAAAACTTGATTGCCGCTTCGGGGTGCTCGGCAGTTGCCGGAACGGCGTTTGTATTACCGAAAGCCAAGTATTGCAGAAGTGGTTTTTCTGCAGACAGGTAATCCTCGGCAATTTTAGCGGTCGGGTTGTTCTTCGCAATCGCAATCGATGAGTACAAAGCGCCATTTGTGCTATAAATAAAATCGCCAAGCGTCATCGCTTTGTCGCGTTCTTCTTTTTTATAGGTGAGAATATCCGGGTTAATCAGCTTTTTCTCATACAATTGACGGAAGAAATCCGCATCTTTTTTGAATTCTTCGCTCTCGAGCCATGAGGAAACATTACCTTGTTGATCTACTTTAATGATCTGGTCTCTGTAGTCGACATAGAACGGCCAAGCTTCATAGGTACGGTGCAAGAAGACCGGCGAGCCGTCTGTCTCCGTTTGAATGTAGAGCTTCTTGCCAGCAGCCTGCTGCATTTTTTCAGCTGTTGCAATCATCTCTTCTGCTGTGTTAGGGAAAGGAAGTCCCACCTTCTCTAGCAAATCCTTGCGGTAGCCAAGCGTACCCATCTCACCGCTACCTGATGTTTCATAACGCCATACGGCAGGGACGGAATAGATTTTTCCATTGATTTTTGCTGCTTCCCAGGCGTAGTCTGGAATGATTTTTTTCAGCTCGGGACCGTATTGGTCAATAAGCTCGTCAAGCGGCTGGAGCGCTCCCCGCCCGACATAGGAGCCCGTAGGAACGGAGCCATTCTCCATCACGTGGATCATTTCGAATTCCTCGCCGGTGCTGAGCATGAGATTCGTCTTTTGATCCCAAGCATCCCAAGGGATATATTTTAACTCCAGCTTTACGTTAACGCCGTCAGCCTGCAGCTTTTCGTTTACTTTGCTCACAACTTCATCCGAATGAGGCTTTGCCGTGCCTGGAATGACATAGCGAAGGGGCAGTACAGCTTCAGCATTTCCTTGTTCCCCCGCAGCATTGCCGTTTGAACCCTCTTTGCTGCCGGAATTACTACATGCCATCATAAGAACGACCATCATAACAATAACCAGGCTTGCAGGAATAAAGCGCAATTTCTTCTTGTTCATCATTCTGAACCCCTCTCTCAATCTTGATTTATATAAAGCTTTGCAGCGATATATCTAGCCTTTGACTGCTCCGACGATCAGACCTTTAATAATGAAGCGCTGCAGGAACGGATAGAGCAGCACAATCGGGCCGATCGTAATAATCGCGATTGCCATTTTGAACGATTCCGCCGGAACCGTTATGTTGGAGGAAGCTACCCCCTGCATCTGGTTGACCATATTGATCTCGGATTGCAGCTTGTACAATAAATACTGCAGCGGATACAAACTCTCTTTATCGACTAGCATAATCGCGTTAAACCAGTTGTTCCAATACCCAAGCCCATAAAACAATGCTACCGTGGCAAGCACGGGCAAGGATAGCGGGAAAACGATACGAAATGCGATGTACGCATCGCTCGCCCCATCGATTCTAGCCGATTCCAGCAAGGCCTCAGGCAGCTCCTGCATAAAATTTCGGACAAGAAACAAATTAAATGGGCTGAATATAAGCGTCGGGATGATAAGCGCCATCAAATTGTTTTTGAAGCCAAGCAAATCATTCATCATATACCACGGAACCAATCCAGCATTAAACAGCATCGTAATGAAGAAAAATAAAGCAATTGGATTGCGGTAGCGAACCAGCCTGTTTGCAAGCATATAGCCGGCCATCCCTGTTATAATGACCGCGGCCAGCGTCCCGATTACGGTAACTCCGATGGAAACCGCATAGCTTTGAAACAGCTGTTCATTGCTTGAAAAAACCGATTTATAGGCGCTCAGCGAGAAATTGTCCGGGAAGAAGCTGTATCCTTTTCTTAGTATCGAATTTTCATCAGAGAAGGATACGATCAAAACGAGCAAAATTGGAAGCGTGCAAAACATTGCAAACAAGAAAATAAAAATCGTATTGGCTATTTGAAATTTATCAGCTTTTTTCACTTGAATTCACCTCTCTCTAGAACATCGCGCTATCTTTATTAAATTTTTTCACGATCCAATTCGCCGATAGAACGAGCACGAAACCTACCACGGATTGATAAAGCCCGATTGCCATGGCAATTGCCGGATTCCCCGATGTTCTTAGCGTGCGGAAAGTATAGGTATCAATTACATCTGTTGTCGAATAGAGCATGCCATTGTCTCCGATAATGGCATATATCATGCTGAAGTCAGAATAGAATATTTTACCAATTGCGAGAAGCGTAAGAATGGAAAGCGTAGGCATCAGCATTGGTATCGTAATAGATTTGATCTGCTGCCAGCGGTTGGCTCCATCAATCTTCGCTGCTTCATACAAGGAATCATCAATAGCCGTAATAGCTGCCAAATAAATGACTGCGGACATCCCTGTTTCCTTCCAGACGCTAAGCCCGACTAAAATCCATGTCCACGGCTTCGGATCAGAATACCAGTTGTACGGATCGAAACCAAACGTCTGCAGTAGATTGTTGATCAAGCCGTGCTCGGTGGAAAAGAAGCTGTAAACGATATAGCTGACAATGATCCACGATAGAAAGTGTGGGAATAATAAGGTTGATTGCGATACTCTTTTAAATAAGCGCGAGCGAATCTCATTTAATAAGATTGAGAATAATAGCGCGACAACCGTTCCGAATAGTATAGAAAGAAAGTTTAGTTTAATCGTATTCCAAGTGACCATCGTCGCTGCTGTTGAATGGAAGAAGAACTCGAAGTTTTTCCAGCCTACCCATTCACTATTGAAAATTCCCTTCGTATAATTGAACTTTTGAAAGGCGATAACCATATAAGGCAGCGTCATATATCCGTATACAAATGTGTAAAGCAACGCCGGCAGAACCAGCAAATAAGAAATCGGATTTTTTCGGATGTCGGTAAAAAAGGTATATCGTTTAGCAAATTGCAGCTTTGCCTTGCCCATAGTTGTTTTCCCCTCCGTGCTCATTTCGTGTTCGCTTTCGCTGTTTTCAGTATGCGCGGGGGGCTGCTGGGCTGTGTAGTCAAAATCTTTAAAAAGCGTTTAAAATCAAAGGATTTAGACACTTTAATTATTAGATATACCTTTAATTTTTTCGAAAGAAAGCCACTATCATGGCAAAATAGAGACATCTATTTTAAAGTTTGAACATCGATCATTGTAAGCGATTTAGCAAGCAAGAGAATATGGGGGATAAGCAAGATGAATGGAAATCGATTATTCCGCTACTCCGTTTACCGTAAAATGTTGATAAACTTTGTTCTGCTCGTCGCTTTAGCCGTTTTGACCGTCAGCAGTACACTGTACTTTTTCTTTGCATCCAAAACGGAAGAAACGATCAGCCGCAATGTGATATCCATGCTTATGCAGACAAGCTATACATCGAGCATAGTACATGAGCAGATCGAGACGATCGGCAATCATCTGTTAAACAATAACCGTATCATTTCCGTATTAATGAACAATAAACTAGATTATGTGCAAGAGCGCGACGCCATGGATATCTTGATCGACATTCAATCGACCTATCCTTTCATTAAATACATGGGCATCTATAACGATAATACGAAGCGGTATTTGAATACAGCAGGCTCTCCTTACGAATTAAACGACTTGGAGAAGGAGCGTATAACGGATAGCGTAGATTTGTCGTACATGACTTTTTTTACGCAAAAGCTGCCACCGTCGTTCTCCTCCTCCTCCAAAATGCCGGAGCATGTTCTTACGTTTATCCTGCGCCCAAATTACGCGCTCACCTCGGCTTATAAAGGGGCAATCGTCATACATGTAGACGAGAAGTATATTTTGAACACGATCAAATCGATCAGCAGCGCCAGCGACGACGTATTTGTCATGGACTCAGAGGGACTTATTCTGTCTCATACCGATCCGAAGCAGTTCATGCAAAATTTTGCGGCTATGCCCCATATTCAACGCATTCTGGAAGTGTCTGATCAATCGCATCATTTTAAAGCGAAAGTGGACGGACGCAGCCAGCTTGTAACCTTTGTCAAATCCAGTCAGCTCAACTGGTATTTCGTCAGCATTAAGCCGTATAATACGTTAATTTCCGACATTGCTGCCCTTAGAGGCTTCACTTCGCTCATTGCGCTCGCCATCATCATTCTTGGTGTATGGATGGTTTATTTTGCGACAAACAAGCTTTATAATCCGCTTGGACTCTTGATTAGCAAGGTACATGGAATTACCGGCAGCAAAGCGTCAAGCGAGGAGCAAAACCAGAATGAGTTTGCCCTTCTCTCTGAGGCTTTCTCCAATGTCATTGATCAAGCTACCACCAGTGAGATGGAGAAGCAGCAGTCTATGCCGGTGCTCAAAAAAACCTATCTCCAGTATTTATTAAGAGGTACGCTGCATGATCTGTCTGCGACCCATGTTATTCAACCCGCCATAGATGAGCATTTTAAAAGTCCGTATTATGCGGTTATTGTCGCTCAAATTGATCGTTATGCCGAGTTCGAGCTGCTGCATACGCAAACGAAACAAGGGCTGTTCCGCTTCTCCGTCAGCAACATCAGCAACGAGCTGCTGCAAAAGCATACCAAAAACGAAACGATCGTAGTCGATGAGCAGACGCTAGCTATTTTACTCTTATTGGAGTCACCAGCCATTCCTGCGCATATGCTGCTGACGCTCGCTGAAATTCAAGAGGTCGTTGAAAGCTACTTCCATTTCACCGTCACCTTTAGCATCGGAGACATGGTTAATGAAAGAACGGAAATCCATCATTCCTTTGAATCTGCGCAGGAGTATGTAAACTATCGGTTTTTCTACGGATATCAGTCCATCATTCATGCGGATATGGTACGTGGACAGCAAGACGAAGCAAATGCTTATCCGGTAGCGGCTGAGAAGAAGCTGTGCGAGGCGCTCCGTTTAAACCATGCCGATAAAGTGGAGCAGGCTCTCGACCACTTCGCCAAGGAAATGGGCCAAATGAGTTATTATCAGGCTTTATCGACTGCCAACCAACTGCTTAATGCGCTGCTGCGCGATTTTGACGGTACGCTGCCTATTACGCAAGATTATTCGAAGGAGTATTACGATACCGTTAATCTCCTGCAACAACAGGAAACGTTACCGGAGGTGCAATTGCTTTTGCGCAATTTCTGCCGCCTCATACGCGTACTGACCGATAAGAAACAAACGACCAAGACGGACACTTTAATCGATTCGGTTTGCGCTTATATGCAGGAGCATTACCATGAATCTGATTTGGGCATCGAAAGCATAGCGAATAACGTCCAATTGTCGCCTGGCTACCTCGGCAAGCTGTTCCGCAGCCATACCCAGCAATCGTTTAATGATTATTTGAAAAACATCCGTCTGGAGGAGGCGAAAAAGCTTCTTCTGACGACTAATGAACCCATCGCCGTCATTAGCGAGAAAGTGGGCGTATTGAATACGACCTACTTCTTTACTTTATTCAAAAAAACATACGGCCTCTCGCCAGCCCAATATCGGGAGGAAAACAAATAACCCTCCAATATCCTACTGGAAGGTTATTTGTTTTCAGTGGCCACTGTTTTCATCAGCAGTTTTTTATAATAACTGTTCGTTTCTCTATCATTTTAGGAACAAAAGCCATGTGGTTTTGTTGCGGCATCATCGCAGCAGATTAAAAAATCATCGAGTTTCAAATTGATAAAAATTTCATAAAAGATTCTTGCTGGATAACCACCTTCGGTTTTCTAAAGACGGGAATGTGTTGCCAAATCGTAAGAGCGCTAATTTTTCACAGAGCAGATTTTAAATAGTTCTGTTAAACTCGATATCGTGTACGTGCTTTGAACGGCAGGTGGACTTTTTTGCTGCGTTCTATTAATCCAACAGGTATCAATACTCGACAACTGACCACCTTTGATATCCGTATTTAATGAATCTCCAATGATAAGCGTATCTTGTTTATTAGAATTGGGAATTTGGTTCATAACATAATCGAAAAACTCGATGGAAGGTTTTTGATAACCAATACTTTGTGAGTCAAAGATTTCTTCAAAAAAATCATAAAGGCCGGATTGCTTCAATCTCTTAATCTGTGTGCGGGTAATTCCATTCGTGATTACAAATAGCCGATGAGATTCAGATAATTGTCGACAGACATCTAAAGCGCCTTCGATCAGAATCTGTGCTCCATCACCTAATAGTTTCCTATAAAAATCTTCCCATTCAACGCCGTTTACGACCTTACCAAGCTTCAACATCGTTTCCGAGAATCTCGAATTCAGCACAATATCGAGTGTTATAGATCCGTTCTCATATTGGCCCCATAATTGTTTGTTGACGGAATTATATAAATGGAACAACTCATCCGAAAACGTATAGCCGTACTGCTGAAATAACTTCTTTAACGAATCCGACTCATTTGCTCTAAAATCCAGTAACGTATCATCGAGATCAAATAGAAGTATCTTGTAACTCATTGTTCCTCCTAAGTATGATAATTTGGAACACAGCAAATCCCTGCCCATCATCGATGTACAGGGATTGCGCATCTAATATTACTTACGGACAGCCGGCTGATATCCGCCAGGCACCATTGCTGTGGAAATGGCCATACGGTTCCAACTATTAATCGCATTAATTGCCATAATCAAATTGACATATTGACCCTCGTCAAAATGTTGACGAACTTGCTCATATAACTCCTGTGGTACGCCAGCATCCGAAATTTTCGTTACGGCTTCCGTTAAGGCCAGCGCAGCTCGCTCTGCTTCCGTATAAAAGGGAGCTTCCCGCCATGCGTTAAGCAGGAACAAGCGATGCGTTGTCTCACCCATTGCTAAAGCATCTTTCGTATGCATATCAAGACAGAAGGCACAACCATTAATCTGAGAAGCACGAATTTTAATCAGCTCCAACAAATTATGGTCAAGACCACTCTTTTTCACATATCCTTCTAATTTAAACAGCGTCTGGAAAGACTCCGGTTGTACCTTCATATAATCTAATCTCATTTCCATTGTTCAAACACTCCTTCGATTGTTATTGAATACAATTTACCTTTTGGAAAATACGTGCTCTGATACTATGACCATAAATATTCTGCTTGATTCCAAGATTAAACCAGTCGTTAAACCTTGCGCTTCATAAGCTCAGGAAGGGCAATTGCGAGCATCGTAATACGAAAGTGTACTACCTCTTAGTTAGAATCCACCTTATCATAATCTCCTCCAATTTAATTTATTCTCGATACTTCAAAATGTCGACAACATTAATCGCCGATTAACATTGTCAACAATATAACTTTTATCTTCATGGCTGTCAATCGTAATTCACAGACATTTTTTTGGAAATCCAAATAAAGCCGTCTTTAATTGACAAGGTTTTTAAATAGACCTAAGATGATTATTAATAACTTTTTTAACAGAGAGTAGGTCTTTGCATTGCAATATAGTATTGGCGTTGAATATGGCCTCCATTGCTTGGTATATTTAATTGATATTCCGCCGGATGCTATTATTGGCATTAAAGAGCTTGCTGCATTTCAAGGTATTTCGGAGACTTATCTTTCTAAGGTTTTTGGTAAACTTGCCAAGGCCGGTATCGTAAGTTCTGTACCAGGTGTTAAGGGTGGTTATAAATTGGCCAAGCCTCCTGGAGATATTACATTCTGGGATGTAGTTGAAGCTGTTGAGGGTGTCAGTCCAGTCTTCCAATGTAAAAACATTAAAGATAACACATATTTATGTCGTGATGAAGACTATCGAGCATGCTCTGCCGCATCTCCCTGTGTCATTAATATGACCATGATTGAAGCTGAAGAAAGCATGCGTAGTGTTCTGCGTAACAGGACTCTTACTTGGCTAAACGAAGAGCTTGACCGCGTACTAACTCCACAGTCGCGCAAAGAGACGCGTGAATATTTCGAAAGCATCAACAAATCTTAATGGCCAAAGCAAGTAAATTGCCACCTGTCATTAAATGTTATTTTCAAAAAATAATCTATCTATGTTTGGATTTTGTCGCTCTCATACAATGTACTTCTAGTTCTCAACTAGCTGTTGTCTGAGTTAGTCATTTAAGGGAACTTGAACATATGATAATCAGATCAAACATTAAATCAATTATCTTGTCTTTTTGTTATGAAAACGTCTGCCGGCCACTTTGACCGGCAGACGCACTTTCTTTATTCTCCGGTAGCTTCATTTTCGTTTTTGAAAAAAATATGAAGCTAGGACCAACTTAATGATCGTTATACTAAAAAAGGTTGAATTCGTCCTATAAGATCAGGCGAATTCAACCTTTTTTTACGATTTATCTTCATTAATAAGCTGAGCTTGGGCCTGGCGGATCATTTCCCGAACCATGGAACCGCCAATTTTACCGCCAATATGGCCAGCCGATTCCGTACTTAAATCACCATTATCGCCAGGCTGCAGAGGTATGCCAAGCTCCTTGGCCACTTCATATTTCACGTCATCCGGACGATTCGGGTCAACAGCATAACCTTCACGCCTCATGACATCCGCTTTAAAAGTTCGCATCTCCTGTTCAATCCCCGGCACTGCATACCGTCGTCTTCTTGCCATTATGATACACCCCCTTGATGCTTTTCCTCTAAGATGTGCTAAAGCTTCTTTTTTCATCCGTATCTTTGACGATTCTATTTCTTCCACTCTGTAACAAACGTCGCTATTTCTTTGTTTTCATCATAATCGATAAACAAAAAAGTGCTAACCCGAAGGTTAACACTTTCTTAAGCAAAACAGTTAATTATCAAAAGCCTGTTAATTGATGAAATGAGCATACTGCATTAGTCGTTTCAGCATGACTGCAGCTTGTGCTCTTGTCGCATTCGCTGCAGGGTCAAACGTATCCTTCGTGATCCCTGTTATAATGTTTGCTTTAACAGCTTTCGCAACGGACGCTTGTGACCAACTGCCAATAGATGATTTATCTTGAAAATTAGCTAAGAGCTCATTTTCTGCACCTGAAACATTGATGCTCATACCTGCGGCTGAGGCAGCTCTGGCTGCCATAACCGCCATCTGTTCACGCGTAATGGACTCGTTGGGTCTAAAGGTTCCATCTGTAAAGCCGGCAATCAAGCCTGCTTTAACCGCTGCCCCAATTGCACCGGCATACCAGCTACCTTCTTTAACGTCTGTGAACGGTACTGAAGCCGTCTCTACCGTTAACCCTAGAGCACGTATTAGCATAGCCGCAAATTCTGCTCTTGTAATCGAGCGTTCAGGAGCAAAGCTGCTCTCGTTCACCCCGCCAATAACCATCTTAGAAGCGAGAAGTTCGATATCCGCTTTTGCCCAATGCTTGCTTACATCATTGAATGTTTTTGTTGAAGAAAGAACGGTGTAGATACTGTTGCCGTTCCGCTTGAAGGTAACTTTAGTCGTCCCATCAGCTTGTTCTTCAAATAAGGCTGGCACAAAAGAATATTTCCCCGTTGTCCGATCGTATAGCGCAACTGTCGTATGATCTGCGTCAACTATTGTCGCTAATTGAACACTGCGTTCAACATACGTCGATCCAAAATTGTTTAGCTCAATGGTTTGTCCATTGCCAGTTGCAGTAATCGAGAATTCAATTGCGCTTCCTAGCATCACAACATGATCGCCAAGCTCACTGCTTAATTCCATTTCAACCAGCGATATGTTCACTTGGATGCTAATATTCGTATCCGTTGTGCCCAAGCTTTCGGCAATGGCAGTAAAATCAAGGATACTAAGCGGCAAGGAATAAGTACCATCATTGGATTCGATATCAATAGTTGCATTTCCCGTCTTAGCCGCAGCATCCGCCAGAACCGATAGCGGAAGCTTTACTGTGGTAGCTGTACCAGCAGGGTTATTGACTAATAGGCTAACTTTTGGCACTTCACCGTTATTGGTCGCTTCACTTGCCAATTGCTTAAATGCATCTGCAAGCTTCCCCGCATCTTGTGTCACAACAGTTGTTACATGCCCATCTGCACCTGTAGCTGTTGTTACAGCGTTAGCGCTTGAATCTACATGGACGGCTGCATGCGGCGCAGCAGTTGGCGTAACACCTGGTGTGCTGCTTGGCTTAGGACTTGGTGTTGATACTGGCACTGGCGATGCAGGCGGCGTTGTTGGTGTTGTTACTGGCAATGGCGATGTAGGCGGCGTTGTTGGTGGTGTTGTTACTGGTGTTGGTGGTGGCGTACTTGCCGCTGCCCGTGTTACCGTCACCGTATAACTCCTTGTTGTCTTGTCATCCTGCGCTGTTACAACTACAGTAAACACATTTGAACCAACATTCAGACTTACTGGCTCGCTAGCCGCTAATCCATTGACCAAGACCGTCGCTGTTTCGTCCGCAACAGTCGGCACAATTGTTAAGCTCGTAACGGCATGGCTCACATTTGCTGTATAGCTTGCCGTCTCCGCTGCAAAGGTCTCATTTAGCTCTTCATCGCCGCTTAAGGCCAAGCCGCTCAAACTTGCATTAGATGACTGCGCACGCGTCACCACTACCGTATAGGTCTTTGTGGTCGTTTGGTCTTGCGCCGTTACGACAATCGTAATCTCATTAGAACCAACATTCAAACTGACTGGCTCGCTTGCCGCCGATTCGTTCACCGTGATCGTTGCCGCTTCATCTGCTGAAGTAGGCACTACCGTTAAACTCGTCACTTCGTATCCCACATTGGACGTGTAATGATCAGTCTCCGCATCAAACGCCGAGTTTAAGGCTTGTCCATTGCTTAAATCCAAATCGCTTAAAGCTGCATTTGACGAAACGGGAGTAACCGTAACCGGCTCGCTTTGATCTGATTCCAAGCCGCTTGTATTATTGGCAGTTACCGTAAAGGCAGTGCTGATGCCGTTAGGCAGCTCCAGCGCTGCAAACGAAGTGGTGTTCTTATCCACTACTCCCACTTCAATTCCATCGCGGTATATTTTATACTCGACCAGATCACTTTCCGTATTTGCTGTCCATGAGATCAATGCTTGATGATCCCCAGACATACCCGTTACAGCTGCCGGAGCAGCAGGCGCTTCAGGGTTAAGCGGAGTTTTTAAAATACTCTCACTCTTCTCGGACTCCATATTCGAGCCATTCGCTGCCGATACCTGGAAGCTGTATTCCACTCCATTGATAAGACCAGTCACTAGGTAAAAGGTGTCCGTTATTGTCGCCAAGTTACTCTTAACCCCGTTAACATATACGACATACCCTTGCAGATTCGCATCTGCGTTGGCAGCCCATGTCAATTTCGCTGTTCCGGAAGCAACGCCAACTTCAACGTTTATTCCCTTAACCGTAGAAGGAGCGACTGTATCATAAGGAACGATGCTTATCGTATCCGACTTGGCTGATACAATGCCCGAATCATTTAACGCCTCTACTTGGAAGTCATATGAAATACCATTGGTTAAACTTTCGATGTAGTAGCTTTCTTCTACAAGTGGAACTGCATTAAGCTTTTCACCGTTCTTGTAGACGTTATAGCCTTCAAGGTCATCCTCGTCATTAGCCGTCCACTTCAAAGCGATAGCCCCATCCTCCGAAGTTCCTGTTAAATCTGCAGGAGCAGATGGCGCTACCGCGTTGATTGGTGTCACGGAAACCCTTTCGCTTTTGGTAGACTCGTTGTTCGTCGAATCATAAGCGGTTACTTCGAAATTGTAGCTCACCAAATTCGATAAGCCTTCTACCGTATAGCTCGTCGTAGCGCTGTTCACGCTCGTCAAGTATTGGCCGTCTTTATAAATCCGATAGCCCGATAGGAATCCTTCATTGTCTGTAGATGCCGTCCACTCCAGGTTCACTTTCCGCTTGCCCGGTACAGATGAAACCATCTCAGGTATCGAGGGTGAGATTCGATCAATCTCATAGGCTTCAAAGCTAAAGAGTTTCAGCGCCGTTACAGGAGATAACCCTGAGTTTGGACCAAAGTTTATTCTGGTTACTCCACGAAGATTCACATATTTTGTGAAATCATTGGACCTAATATCCGTGTTCACCATCAAGTCATAATATTGATTATTTTCGTAGAAGATCCGAATGGCTACGCCCCAAAATTTATGATAATCATCAACAAGCACTCTAATTTTACCAATGTCTTTTGCCCCATTAGCAAAAACAAAATTACAGTTGCCGTATAAATCATAAGCTCCCAAAGCGGTTGAATCATCCCCATCTGTTGCATACGTGGGATTGATGGTTGAACAATAAGAAGGTGACATGCCTCTCAGTAAATTCGGCTTTTGATAGACTAGATTTAGCTTAGTCGATTTGGCCGATGCCAATCCAGAAGTGTTTACCGCCTCCACTTCAAATCCATAGGAAGTTCCAACTGTTACGTCGCTAACCGAATAGCTTACATCGACAATCGGCGTCGCATTAACTTTCACTCCGTTGTTGTAGACGTTATAGCCTGCAAGATCGTTTTCCGGGTTAGCTGCCCATCTGAGAAGAATAGCCCCTTCTTCAAACGTGCCCGCAACATTGACAGGAGCGGTCGGCACTACTGTATTGACAGGGGTTAATGAAACCGCTGTGCTCTTGGCTGACTCATTGTTTGAAGCGTCAAAAGCCGATACCTGAAAACTATAGCTTTTCGTATTAGCTAACCCTGTCGCGGTATAACTCGCTGTATTGCTATCCACTTTCGCCAGGAGACTGCCATCTTTATAGATGTTATAGCCCGCCAATTCATTTTCGTTATCCATCGATGCGGACCAGTTTAAGCTGACTTCGCCGTTCCCCGCTTCCGTCGTAGTAAACTCCGGTACGGTTGGCGGAACCAAATTCATTTCATAAACCTCGAACGTAAATAACTTGAATGGATCATCTGAGCTAACCACCTGCACCAATGGAATTTGGATCATCGTTACATTACTGATATTCCAAATATCCGTAGTCGTATTCTGCGTCAGGTAACGGTCCGTGTAGGAGCCGTCCTGGTGCCACATACGGATCATTTTATAGTAGAGCTTGGAATAATCGTTAACGACGATTCGCACTTTCCCGATATTGGTCGGCGAAGGGAACGTTAGCGAATATGAATTATAATAACCTGCTCCCATATTCGTTGAGGTCGTATCGTCACCGTCCGTCGCATAATTGGCATTGGCCAAATAAGGAGCAGACACATTCTGGATATAATTTACTAATAATCCTGACAATAAATCAGGCCTGTAGTACGGAGTAATACGAATCGTGTCCGATTCTGCCGATACGAGTCCCGAAGTATTTACGGCTTCCACATAAAAGTCATAGGGAACTCCGTAGGTTTGGCTTTTAATGGAATAACTTTCGCCAATGATTGGCGTGGTATTAAGCTTCGCTCCATCTTGGTAGACGTTGTAGCCAGCCAAGTCATTCTCGGGATTAGCCTTCCATTTCAACGTGATGAAACCATTCTGGACGGTTCCCCTAAATTCAGTTGGAGCAGTTGGCGCTACCTCATTCGTAGGCGTCAATGATACGGCTGCGCTTTTGGCAGATTCATTATTCACTGAATCATAGGCGGACACCTCGAAATTGTAGCTAACCTTATTGGACAAGCCTGTTACCGTGTAGGTTGTCGTGTTTCTGTCCAGGCTCGTCAAGTATTGACCGTCTTTGTAAATCTTATAGCCTGCCAGGAAGTCTTCATTATCTGTAGATGCAGACCATGTTAAATCGACGTGACCATTGCCCACAGCAGAAGACACAATAGCAGGTACGGAAGGCGGTACATCATCGATAGCGTAAGCTTCAAAGCTAAATAGCTTTAGCGCCGTTTCAGGGGTCAAACCTGAGTTTGGACCAAAATTTATTCTTGTTACTCCACGCAAGTTCACATATTTGGTGAAATCATTAGACCTAATATCCGTGTTCACCATCAAATCATAATATTGATTATTGGCATAGAAAATCCGAATGGCTACCCCCCAGAACTTACGGTAATCATCCACAAGCACTCTGATCTTGCCAATATCTTTTGCACCGTTCGTAAAAACAAAATTACAGTTGCCGTACAGATCATGGGCTCCTAAAGCGGTTGTATCATCTCCATCTGTTGCATAGGTTGGATCTGCGGGCGAACAATAGGAAGGAGAAATGCCTTTAAGCAAATCTTTCTTTTGATATACCATTTTCCAAAGATCAGATTTCGCTGAAACGAGTCCCGAAGTATTAACCGCTTCTACTTGAAACCCGTAGGAAACGCCTGCGATCACGTCACTGAAAGAATAGCTAGAGCCGACCACCAATGACGTATTTACCTTCATACCATCTCTATAGACATTATAGCCCGCAATATCGTTCTCCGGATTAGCTGCCCAATGGAGCAGCAAAGCACCTTCTTCAGGTGTTCCCTTCAGAGCAGTAGGGGTTGACGGCACATCAGCATTGATAGGCATCAACGAAACCTGCGTGCTCTTGGCTGACTCATTGTTCGAGGCGTCAACAGCTGACACTTGAAACGTATGGCTGACATTATTAGCTAAACCTGTTACGGTATAACCCGTCGTATCGCCGTCCACTTTCGCCAGATAGCTGCCATCTTTGTAGATGTTATAGCCTGCCAATTCATTCTCATTGTCCTCAGATGCGGTCCAGTTCAAGCTCACTTGTCCATTGCCCGCTGCCGTCGTCGTAAACTCCGGTACGGTTGGCGGAACCAGATTCATTTCATAAACCTCGAACGTAAATAATTTGAACGGATCATCTGAGCTAACTACCTGCACCAATGGAATTTGGATCATCGTTACATTACTGATATTCCAAATATCCGTATACGTATTCTGCGTCAAATAACGGTCCGTGTAGGAACCGTCCTGGTGCCACATACGGATCATTTTATAGTAAAGCTTGGAATAATCGTTGACGACGATTCGAACTCTCCCGATATTAGTCGGCGAGGGGAACGTTAACGAATACGAATTATAATAACCCGCACCCATATCCGTTGAGGTCGTATCATCTCCGTCCGTCGCGTAATTGGCATTAGCCAAATAAGGAGCAGCCATGTTCTGAATAGAATTGACCGGTATCCCTGACAATAAGTCTGGCTTTCCATTCGCAACGGGCTCTGCCTTCGCTACGTAGGGATAAGGAAATAATGTGAACAGCAATGCAAACAACGTTAATCTGATAATAAAGCTTCGAAACCTTTTCTTTCTTGGTACAAGTACGTAACTACCTGGCATCGCATACACTCCTACATGTATAAATTACTATTTTCGTCATAGCTACGATAACTATATCAACTCTCAATGACAGTAAAATGACAAACTTCGACAAGAACTACACCTAAAGGCTCGGCTTGGAAAGCGATAGACTATTCTTTATTTTAAATCCGAAAAAAATGCCAGGTAAGCATCCTTATGAAAAGGGAAGCTTACCTGGCAGCAATGCATTTGGTATGAATTGAAAATTACATTTACGTTCATAAAAAAAGGAAGACCGCTTGAGTTGTTGAGAAAATTGTGCGTATACCCGTTTTAACGATTCAATAAAATGAATCTCTAACTGCCTTTATCCTAGCAGGATAATCCGTTATAACGCCCGATACCTTTGCTTGAAACAAAGGAATTCCATCCGTTTCACTATTTATCGTATACGGATAAACCCTTACTCCCTGCTGAATCGCATCCTCAATGTCCTCAGCACCCAACCACTCAAAGTGGGGATGCAAAGAATATACCTCCACTCCTGATGATGCAGCCATAAGCGAATGACTTTGGAAGTTTGCAGAGTACAATAGACCGATTCGTATTTTAGGTATCCGCTTCTTGAGCTTAACCAATGTTTTATGCTCGAACGAAGAGACAACTACTTGCTCCAGCCGGCCGTATTGAAGCACAAGCTCCATTAAACGCTCCTCCAGAAGCTGGCTGTATGAACATTTCACTTCAATATTAAGGAACGTCTCCGGCTTCAGAACGGAGAATACTTCTTCTAATAGAGGAAGCTTTTCTGCTTGAAATTTAGAATGGAACCAACTGCCCGCATCCAGCTGTTTCAATTCAGTAACGGTCAGATTTTCAATCCTGCCTGTCCCATTAGTCGTTCGATCCACAGTCGCATCATGGCACACGATGATTTCCCCATCCGCTGATAGGTGAATATCCAGTTCCATCCCTTCGGCACCTTGCTCCTCGGCTAATTGAAAGGCGGCCATCGTGTTTTCCGGCGCTTCTCCAGATGCGCCTCGATGCGCGATAATGATTGTTTTGGGGCTCATGCCTGACCTATTTCATACATACGCGGCGGATAATGAGTCATAATGCCATCGACGCCGAGCTCGATCAGCTTCTGAATGCCTGTTTCTTCATCCGTTTCACCTACGGACCATGCAATGATTTCAATCCCATCACTATGGCAAGCTTGAACCAGCTCTTTGGTAACCGCACTTGAATAAGGATGAATTTGTTTGGCATGGAGCTGATTAAGATACTTAGCCGGTTTATATAGCTGATCTACTGTCGTTACAGCAGCAAACGAAACATCCGGATATTGCTGGCTCAATTCATAAATATAATGATGGCTGAAGCTTGAAATGCTGCATTGACGCTCCAATCCGTGCTCAATGATCAGCTCAGCAATCGCTTCACCCATGCCCGGATATAATGCCGCCGTTCCCTTCATCTCCACGATAATCGTGCATCCCGTTTCTTTCACCAATTCCAGAAGCTCTACCAGCTTAGGAATCGACTGGAAGCCTATTTCTTCCGCCTTTTCTGTCTGTCTTGGCTGGGATACAAACAACTGTACAACAGCAGAAGCTTCAGGATTCATGTACGAATGGGAAGCATTGTATTGGCATAATTCTTCATACGTTAGTTCCCTTATCTTGCCTGTTCCGTCTGTTGTACGGTCGATATATTCATCATGACAGAGGACAATGACATTATCCTTGGTAAGATGGGCATCTACTTCAATTCCGTCTGCACCTGCTTCGAGTGCTTTCCGATAAGCCAGCATTGTGTTTTCTGGATAAATTCCGCTATAGCCCATCGCTGCAATATTTTTAGTTCGAAACATTGTGAGCCTCCCTATCTCTTATTTACCCATGCTTGTATTATAATCTTTTAGTGATTTACCAACCTGAGCTGAGAATTTATCTACCGCTTGTTGTGGTGTCTGAACACCAGCAATGACTGCATCCATATTTTCCTCGAAGCTGAGACGAGCCTCAGGCATTACCCCAAATACAGCACCCTGCGTATAGAAATTGTTTGGATAAGCAGACTCCTGCTCCAATGCAACTTGAATCGCCGGATTGCCTTCCAGATATGCTTTAACTTCCGCCAGCTCGTACGATTTTTTGTTAATAGCGATATCCCCTGTTTTCAACGTCCATTTCGCTTGTACCTCAGGTGAAGCCATGTACTGCATGAAGTCCCATGAAGCTTGTTTCTTAGCCTCATCTTTATGATCGATTAACCAGAATGATGCACCTGCTAGTAAAGAACCGCCTTTTTCGGTTTTCTCAAGCATAGGGAAGTAGCCTACGCCCAGCTCGAAAGCACCGTTAATCGCTTGTTTGGCATAATTGTAATAGCCTGAAACAAAGGGAAGCATTGCAACCTTTCCTGCTGTAAAGGATTGATAGCCTGAAGATAAGTTTTTACCAAAGTCAACGACGCTTTCTTTTTCAGTAAATGATTTCCAGTTTGTGAACACGTTCAGCAATGCCTCATTCGCATCCGCATCAAGTCCCGTTGCTCTACCGGAACGACCATTATCGCTGTCTACATAGAATTTGCCTTGTCCAGCAATAAGCTGTTCCATAAACCAACCATACACCGCAATCGTCGCGCCATAGCGGGTAACCTTGCCGCCGTCCTTAATCATCAGTTTATCTGCATATTCCGCAAACTCTTTGTACGTGCGGGGAGGCGCATTCGGATCAAGACCAGCTTCTTCAAACGCCGTTTTGTTGTAGAACAATAGAGCTTGTCCATAGTTGAACGGCATGGACCATAATTTGTTATCAATCGTATAGTAGGATCTAGCCATATCGTTTAGTTGATTCAGGTCGAAGTTTGTTTCTTTAGCAAAATCCTCAACCGGCAATGCGTAGCCGCTGTCAATCATATAGCGTGTTCCCGCTTCATACATATGCAACACATCGGGACCCGAGCCACTTGCCATAGAAGATTTGAACTTCGTCAGCGTTTCATCATATGTTCCTTGGAACTGGCTTGTCACATGAACTTTATCCTGAGAATTGTTATAGTCAGCAATAATCTCTTCAAGTGACTTGTAAATTTCGCCGGTAAACGAATTCCAAAAAACAATTTCAGTCGGTTTTCCATTACTCTCCGGTGCAGCCGTATTTGTGACTGAATTTGAGCCTCCATTTGACTGGTTCGCTACATTCGCGCTATTACCCGAGCAAGCAGCAATCATCAACAACAAACCTACCGTTATTATTAGTGCAAATCCTTTTTTCATCTCTTTTATGCTCCTGTCTCATGTGGGGGATTATAAATATAAACTAGTAGTTGTCCATTGCCTCATTAACTTCTAATTGTGCGCTTGATTCATGAGTACCGTGCTCAACAATTCGGGATTATGCGTAATAATCCCTTGAACACCATAATCTAATAGCTGCTCATTGTATGCTCGTGTATCCGTTCGCCCCATCGACCACACAAATAGCTCAATGCCATTTGCTCTGCAGGACTTAGCTGTTACGACTGTATCCTCGGCGCTTATAAAACAATTTTGCAGGGCCGATGCTCCAAGCTCCTTCGCATATTTCCCAGCTTCGAACAGCTGTCCTACAAACATAATGGAATAAGAAATGCTAGGCTCTTTAACACTTAGCTCGTGAATATAAGCATGATTGAATGAGGAGATAAAGCATCGTTTCTCTAATCCATGCTGCTTAATGAGATCGCAAATATGCTCGCCGATTCCGGCATTTGCGCCTTCGTGGCTTTTTACTTCGATAATTAAAGAGGCTTTCTCCGTTTGCAGCAGCGCAAGTACATCCACCAGCCTAGGAATCGGTTGAAACGTTATGGTCGTCAGCATTTTCGCATCCACAGTTGGAGTAAAGGATAAATGCTCGAAACCTTTGGAGCGATAGCCAATGGATTGAAACTCGTTGCCGCCCATAAAGCGCGAAGCTGCATTAAAGCGGCTTAGCTGCTCGTATGTGTAATCGCTGATCGCGCCTACGCCGTCAGTCATCCGATCGATTTGATGATCATGGCTTAACACAACTACGCCGTCTTTGGTTAGCTGGACATCTACTTCCAATGTGTCTGCACCTGCTTTGAGCGCTTGTACAACGGCCAGCATCGTATTCTCAGGATATGAGGTGCTGAAGCCCATCGTTGCAATATTTTTAATGGCTGTCATCTGGTCCATCTCCTCTCTCGTCATTCCTTTAATCTATAGAGTAAAGCGGAAATCCCATTAGTCATCACTCTGCCCTCAAGCCTCACCTCCCTTCCTCACCTAAGTAACCGAGATCGCTACCCTTTAACTGCACCCGATGAAAGACCGGATATGAGCTGCTTCTGCCCTAAATAAACCGTAATGACCGTCGGTAGAAATGTTATCGATACTGCTGCCATAATAGGGCCATAGGTTGTGGAGAAAGTGTCACTCATCATCGATATTCCAATTTGAACCGTACGTTTACTAATGTCATTCGTAACTAGTAGCGGCCATAAATAGTCATTCCATGAAAAGATAAAGCCAATAATCGCACAAGAGCTGATCATCGGGCGATTGATAGGCACAACTACCTGACACATAAATCTAAAGTCGGAGCAGCCGTCCATATGAGCAGCCTCTCTCAGCTCAGAAGGCTGGCGCATAAAGCTTTGCCTTAAATTAAATACGGTGAAGGCCGAGGCGGCCGAAGGAATAATTAATGCCGTATACGTATCCATCAGATTCAATTGGCTGATGATCGTGAAGTTAGAAAGCACAATCGATTGTGCAGGAATCATCATCGTAGATAGAACCAAGTAAAACAAAACACTTTTTCCTTTGAAGTCAAAAAAGGTAAATGCGAATGCTGCTAATATCCCGACAGCGAGCTGCAACAGGGTTATCATCAACGATACATACACAGAATTCGAGAAAAACCGGAGCAGCGGCACCATAGAGAAAGCATCAGCATAATTCGCAAGATGAATCGGATTCGCGATTAATTGAATGCCTTCCTCGTACATTTGTGATGGCGACATGAGACTGATTAAAAAGGCATAAATAATCGGGAAGGCTACAATGAGACTGACAGCGATATGAATCAAAATCCACATGGATGAACGAAGTTGTTTTCTCATATCAATACGTTACCTTCTTCTCAAAATAAAATTGAATGCGTGTAATAACCATAATAACGAGGAATAAGAAAACAGATTGCGCGTAAGCGAGCCCGTATTGGCTTTTCCTTAAACCATCCATATAAATGCTGTAGCTTAAAATCGTCGTACTGTTATAAGGCCCGCCAGAAGTTAACACATGAATTTGCGCAAACGCCTGAAAGGAGACGATCGCATTAATGATAATGAGAAAAAACAAGGTCGGAGATATGCTTGGCATCGTCACGATGAGCTGTTTTTTCCAATACCCCGCCCCATCGACGTTCGCTGCTTCATACAGACTGTGATCTACCCCTTTAATCGCGGCTAAAATAATAATGTAGTTCATCGAGGCATTCTGCCATACGGTAATCACGATGACCGCTGTCATAGACCAGCCTGAGGAATTAAGCCAATTAATATCGGTCCCGAGCAGTTGATTCAATACCCCGTTCATCGGATGCAGAATGAAATTGAATACTATAGCAACAGCTGCGGAGGAAACAGCCATCGGCAGTGTATATAAAGTTTTGAAGATCGAGCCGCCTCTGACATCCGATTGAGCAAGCAGGGCAAGCAATAATCCGACAATCAGCGAGACGAACATAACTGCCGCAGAAAACTTAAACGTGACCAGAAGCATCGAGTAGAATGGAGGAGACGTGAAAATAGAATAATAGTTCTCCAATCCCACCCATTTCACAAGCTGACCAGCAGGTGAAGTTAAACTGAAGCTGAGCAAAATGGTTTTGATAAAGGGATAATAAACAAATAGCAGCAGAAGCCCTAAGGTGGGAGCAAGATATAGATAAGGTTTCAAATACCCGCTATAGCGTCCGATTTTTTGTGTGAGCATGGGTTATATACCTCTCATTTCTGGAATGGTCTGTTATTGCCAAAACCTTGCATCTCCGATCGATACATAGTCAGCTCCGCTACCCAGCATCTCCCGGATCTCTTCCTCACTGCGAATTAATCCGCCTACGATTAGAGGTTGCTTGATTCTTGCCTTCACCTCTCTAATTACACGGGGCATTAGCCCCGGCATAATTTCCACTTCATCCGGATGCGACTGTCCCACTATCTTAATAGCAGAATCAACGGCAGCGGTATCAATAGCGAATATGCGCTGAATGGAGCGGATCCCCGCTTTTCTTGCAGCAGCAATCGCATTTGTCTTCGTTGATATAATGCCATCAATCAAGAAGGTATCCGCCAAATATTGAATCGCTGAATTGTCCCTGCCAATGCCATTAACCATTTCGATATGGACGTAGACCTTTTTGCCTGCTTGATGCAAATCACGAACGATTCCAGCTAGCTTGAGGATGTCGCCAGTCATCAAATTTACTCGTTGCACACGGCTTTTCAATACCGCACCAATTTGCTCTGATTTTGTGATGGATGCGATAATTGGAAGTTGATTAATCGTAAGTTGCGCCATGTTGTCTCCTCCTCAATCTTGATGCTTACCACTGTAAACCTCTTTTGTTCGCGATATGTCACGCCCATGTTAAAAATCTGCAAGCATTTCGAAGGGCATAACAAAAAAACCCAACACAGATTCCTGCCAATTGACAGAAATTTGTGTTTGGGTTTTCTCGTGGTCTCTACCCTAAATATGCTGTTTAGATGACTATAACGGTAAAGTGTTTTCGCAATGTTAGTGTAGTATGAAGTATATGTGAAGCTGCCCTGTATAAAAGAAACCGGCAAGACCACTCTTATGGTCTTGCCGGCCTTCTAAATATGCTCCCTATAAAGGATAAATGTGAGCGGTACTATTTGCATTCCTACAATACCTTCGAAAAGCTTCAAAAAGATATTGATGCTTATATCCACTTTTACAATAACGAACGATTACAAGCAAAATTAAAGTCCCAAAAAATTCAAGACAAAGGCCGCGTAATCAGGATAAAGTGAAGATTTCACTTCGCTATCTTTCTTTTAGATTTTTATATATTTAATGATTAAGTTATATCAATAATATAATGAGATGTGCAGGTTAAAGCTCAACTCACTTTCTTTACACAATAAGCAATATTCATTTATAATACATATAACAATAAAGAATTTAATAAAAAAGTAAAAGGAATATGACCATGACAATCGAGCAACCGATTTATCTCCAAAAAATCAAACAGGATAATATGTCTGTGCTCTTGCAGCAAATTTGGGAACATGAAGGTATTTCCAGAGTTGAGTTGGTTACCTTGAGCAAGTTAACCTCTGGAACCGTAACCAATCTTACACAGGTGCTTATTCAATTAGGATTAATACGGGAGTACGCTACTTCTTCTAGTGCAATTGGACGCAAACGCGTCATGCTAAAGTATAATACCGACAACTTCATGATTATCGGCATCGATATCAGTAGAACTTCATACGAGCTTATTCTCACAGACTTGGCTGGACAAGTAATTAAATCTGTAGAAGGTAATACGGTAGGCATCCATCAACCTGCGAAAATTCTAGACTTAATTGTTCCACTTATCCAAAATATGATTAATCACGCCTCCACAAAGGGAATGACGGTAATCGGGTTAGGCGTCAGCATTCCTGGGCCAATCGATCGTAAAGTAGGCAAGCTGCGCACCCCTCCCAATTTTCCAGGCTGGGAGAACTTCCCGATTATTTCCACTCTAGAGAAGAAATTCGGCCTGCGCGTCTTTGTCGAGGACGATGCCCGAGCATCCGCCTTGGCCGAACGGTGGTACGGTCTTGGACGTAATGTGCAGAATTCGCTATTTATTACTATGGGCATGGGCATCGGAGGCGGCGTCATCACGAAAGGCGAGCTGGTTGAAGGGGCGAACGGACTATATGGACAGGTTGGCCATATTTCGCTCATCCCCAATGGCCTATTGTGCGATTGCGGCAATAGAGGCTGTTGGGAGACGGTCGGATCCATTCCCGGCATCTTGCGACGCTGGTCGGTCGGGGATTCCATTGATGATTTCTTCCATGCCGTTCACCAAGAAGACCCACATGCAGTGCAATGTCTTAAGGATACAATTAGCGACCTCGAATCCGCATTAACGACTTTGTTTAATGTATATGACCCTGAGATCATCGTTCTGGGCGGAAGGCTATATCCCTATCTCGCTATGTATATGGATGAGATAAGAGTCCGCGTCAGGGAGCGTATTTATCCTTTTGTTAGGAATCAACTGAGAATTGAACACGCAACATTCGGCTCTTCCCAGAATGCCAAAGGGGCCGTTGCACTCGTATTCGAACAACTTCTAACTTCACCCTTACAGATGTTATCTTTGGAAAATGTTAAAGAGGAATAAGCTTACTCCCTCTTTGCGAAAGTTCCCGATTCATTGTTAGGTTCTTCCATTGCGCCCAGCCGTTCTGCCGAGCGGCGAGAGTCTCTATTCATTCGACGGATTGGGAGAGCGCGGCGGCAATGGATACAAATCTTGATAACCTCTTTTTGCTGCTTCATACACCCTTTTCAATGGGATAGCATGCGCTTTCGCCGCTGCTTCGCAATCTGCATATTCGGGAGCAAATTGTACGGTTTTCCCACCCATGACGCCAACCTTGACACTGATTTCACCCCAAGCCGTCTCTACCTCTACCGTATGACGTTCGAGGCGTTTGCATTCTGTCCAAACGTACCGCATGCCGAGTGTAGTCGTTTCTTCAAAGATGATCGTCTCCATTACATCCAGATATTTAGTATGCGTTAGTACATTCAGCAAGAAGCCCGGACGTCCTTTCTTCATTAGAATGGGAATCCAGAATACATCATGAGCGCCTGCCGAGAGCAGCCGCTCGCTCACATAGGGACAGAACTCAGGGTTCATGTCGTCAATATTCGTCTGCAGCATAACCATTCCGGATTCTTTATGCTCCAGCTTATGCTCTTCAAACATAACCTTCCCCCTCAGATATTTCTACTTCCGCCAATCCCTTTTGATCGTCGAAAAATTCCTGTTCAACCATCATACACAAGGTGTGATAGATGGGAAGATGACGCTCTTGAATGTCAGGAGTCCTATCCCAAGGCACTCGGATGATAACCGTGCACAGATCGGCCAAGCGCCCTCCGCCGTTTCCTGTCAGTCCAATGGTCGGTACCCCAAGCGCATGGGCAACCTGAACGGCGCGAATGACATTGCCGGAATTCCCCGACGTACTGATAGCCATTAGAACGTCATCCGGCTTCGCAAGTCCATAAACCTGTTGGGCAAACACCATGTCTGCCGCGACATCATTGGAATAAGCCGTCATGAGAGCGGAATGGCTGACGAGTGAGATTGCAGGCAGCCCTCCCTGCAGATGATCAGCAAGATAGGAACCATCTTCCTGGAATACAGATTCAAGCAAGCCTCGCCGATCCGCAGATAACGGTCTTCTTGACATAAAGCCCTTCATTAATTCCCCTACAATATGATCGCTGTCAGCTGCGCTCCCACCGTTCCCGCAAACCAACAGTTTACCCTCAGTGCGAAAGGCCCTCGAAAGACAATGGTAAGCTGCTACGATATCGTCCTTGCAACTCGACAAATCGGGGTACTTGGTTGTTAACTCTAGCATCCAACGATCAATCCATAGATTAGAGAGCATCTCTAACTCCCCTCTCTTTAGCAAGTTGGGTTATACGGCTAGACATTGCCTCCCTAATTTCTTCTGGAGAGGCCGTACCTGTCGTTCCAATCTTACGAATAACGACGGAGGATGCATAATTTGCCAGAGTAGCCGCCTCACTTCCTGACCCACCGGCACCAAGTGTACTTAGTGTCGCCGCTGCGAACGCATCTCCAGCTCCAACAATATCAAGTGGAGGCTCAACCTTACGTGTAGGAACGTATACGCACTTCTCCCCCTCCACCCAGATCGCTCCTTCGGAGCCAAGCGTCATACAGCATGCGCCTTGCACTTCTCCAGACAAACGCTGAGCCATAGCGGCCCATTCTCCAGGAGTCTTGGACATCGGGTCTTCGTTAAACCAATAGCTTGCTTCGACTTCATTCGGCTTCACAATAACTCCGCGATACTTTCCTATTCGTTCACGGCTATCCACCATAATAATTTTGCCTTTCGAAGCCCAGTAGGTCAGCTTGCTGCGAATTCCATCTCCAATAACACCAAACGGCAGCTGGTCGGTGACGGCTATAATATCGCACTGTGCGGCCAGTAGGTCCAGTTTTTCGCCAAGCTTCTCTGCAAGCGCTTCAGGCAGCGGCATGAAATTCTGAAAATCCAGCCTGGCGTCCTCTTGCTGCACATCCTGCAAGCCTGTTCGAATTGTTTTACAGAAAGCGGTTGTATTCCAGTTCAAATCTGACAGCAAATAAGAGGTATCGATGCCTTGAGTCTGCAACAGCTCCCCCAACAATCCACCTCGCCAGTCATTTCCAATAACCGAGCAGATCATCACTTTGCCACAGCCCAAAGCAACTAAGTTCGCCGCTACGTTGCCACCTGCGCCAAGCGAGTACCGTTCTTCAACAATCGGCAATGTATAATGAGGTGTTTCACGCGACAATGTGCTGCGAGTGAGGTCCGCCACCCAATAAGCGTCAAGACCGACATCACCAATTACACCAGCGCGCAGTGAGCCAAATCCACTTAGTAACTGCTCAAGTCGCGCTTCGGTCATTTCTTCAGCACGATGCATAAATATTTGCTCTGAATGTTTATATGGTTTATTCACGAATTCCATGTTCTGATCTCCCTCTGTCCTCACCATTTTCCAAAGCATATCGAATAGCCGGAATGGTCTGCTCATGCAAACCTTCGAAATGAAACCCCTCTCCGCCAAGACTAGTTGGACGATGAATAATATTTTTACGGGGGCGATAGTAATAATCCCAATCCTCATAACCCACCTTCCGGTGATAGTCGCCCAGTTTAACAATATCGAAGTTAGCCGTTGTGATTCGGCTTACCGTGTGTCCTAAGTTGCGAGCAATAGACAAAGCTTTGAGAAGCACCTCAGGTCCTGTGACCGTTGAACCGAAGTTGGCGTATACGCCTCCTTCTAATTGGGTAACCGTGCTCGCGTATATTTGAAAGTCTCGGCCGCTTGCGCCGCCTTGTATGGAGAAATTGACATCCGGATGCTGATGAATGTTATCCGTACCCAGTGTAATGTGAACGGTACAAGGAATCCCTTTCCGACCACAGGCATTCAGCAAGCTAAATGTGGAGAATGGATACAGCTCAGGATGGCGGTTCATATGATCGATCAAGCTTTCCCCATAGCCCAGCCCTTTGTGATATCCTTCTTCCAACGCCAGGTGAAGAAGCTCTCCAGGTTCTTTCCACATACCGAGCCTGCCGTTTGCCAAAGCTCCAGAATCAAGCTCCTCTGTCTGACCGAAAGCTGCCAATTCCAAATCTTGAAAAGCCCCAGCTCCATTAAGTGCCAAATGAGTAATGAACCCTTGCTCGATCAATGCGATTAGATCAGGTGACACGCCGCTTCCAATTACGTTACCGCCCAGCGATAGGATGACGTGGCCTCCGCTATTGCGGGCTGCCTGGATACGAGAGATGAGCCTATCAAATTCCCCCTCCCGGCTGCCGAGCCAGTTGAACTCCCTGTACGGTAATTGTTTCTTCAACATTTCAACAGTTAGGGCACCAAGCCGCTCCGCTATCGGATACAGTGTCCGGTTGCCGTGCGACAAACGTTCCATACGCTTGTAAGGAGGAAATACGGCACCCAGCTCCCGCTTGCGCTCAAGAATCCGATGGAATAATTGAGGAATCGTTACTTGATGTAAGCCATGGAACAAATAGCCCTTGCCACCAATTTGACCGAGACGATCGATGAAATTACGACGCGGACGGTAATAATATTCGGAGACGGTTGTCTCCGGCACATGATCCGCGTAGACCGGAACGATATCGAAGTTGGCTGCTACGATCGATGACATGGGTAGCCCTTCATTCCGGCAGATACTGGCTGCCTTAAGGAAAATCTCCGGACCTGATATGGCTGAACCAAAGTTCAAGAAGACACCTCCATTTGCCATCTCCGCTACCGATTGGCACATCGTGTCAAAGTCCTTACCACTGGTCTGACCTAGCGCTTTGAAATCGACGATTGGATGCTGATGAATAATATCCGTGCCGATGGAGATATGGCAGGTGTACGGAACGCCAAAACGTTGGCATTGCGCAAATACACAATCCTCATAGTGAGGAAATCGCTCCGGATTGCGATTCAAGTAATGGTACAAACTTTCCCCATACCCTAAATTCTCAATTACCCCTTGTTGGATTGCTTCATTCATATAACGCCCGGTCTCTTCCCACATCCCAAACGAACCATCTTCAATAGCAGTAGCGACGTCTTCAGACGTCTCGCCCAAAAAAGCCAATTCAAAGTCGTGAATACTCGTTGCTCCGTTACCCGAAACATGAGTGATAATGCCGTGTCGCACCATTTCGATTACATAGCGAGACATGCCGTTTTTAATCACATGTGCGCCCATGGACCATATGACGGGTTTGCCCGCCAATCTCGCCTCGATAATGTTATCTATTAATTGACCAAATGCCTCTTGTTCTGTTGGCATTTGCGGCCATGCCTCTGGAGTGTCCGCATGAGGCTGCGCCATATTGCGGATCGTAACCAAATTCCGTCGCCCAAACACAGAACTCGTTTTTATCCCATCGAAAGACAGCTGTCCATGACGTTTCATTATCCTACACCTTCCATCATTTCAAATGACTTCAATCGTTAGCCAAGCAGATAAGCTTCCGTAGGGATCAAGCCTCAAGGCCGCTCCTCGGGCGGCCGCTTCAGCCAAAGTCCACTTCTGGGGTACATTGAACGGTTCCAGCCCAATATTATACTCGCATCCGAAGAAAGGAGCGTCGGAGTCGGCCGCAAAGTTCTGCCAATACCAGGTGTATGGCCATATCGCCGCATCCCAGCTAACGGATAGCGCTAATCCCTCCGAGCTACCGTTCAGGCGATAGTTTCCCGTTGTGCATTCAACCGCAAGCAGCGGTCTTGAGGTTCCAGGTGCTGCCAAGAAAGAGAGATCAATGTTGCCATAATGCCCGGGCATTCTCGGCCACTCGCTTCTCTCACCCGTCTCCATATTGACTACCGTTGAACCGTGCTCGAACTCAACCGTCGAATGCTCATTGAGGAAAGGTGCGCCAAAAGCCAGATGATGCCCCCAATTGAATTCCAACGGTTTCGGCGACTCGTTAATCACCGTTTCTTCCAAACGTACGATTGTTTCACCACGCCTCAGAATGAATGTTTTTTCCACCTTAAGGGGTAAAGAACGGAGACGATTGCTCAGACGTACCCGAATTTCCTCCTCATCCTCCCGAATCAACTCGTAATCCCACGGTGTAATGGCAGATTCCCCCCTGTGTACCATTGCACCTCGATAGACATGTGTCTGGCTCACTTCCGGAAGCATCTCCTGCCAACCACCCATGTAAGTCATTTGATAGTCGGGATAAAGGGCGTGCTGTGGAAGCAGTCCCATTCTTGTGTGCCAGATAAAATCAGTATCCGTTGGCTTATGAAGCCAACGGACGGGTTCTCCACCTCTATCCAACAACAATATAATTTGTATCAAGTCATTTTCCAATAGAATGCTGCGATACCCCTTGTATTGCAGATCATCCATCACACGGCAGCCATGATTGCGATAACGTTTGTAATAGGAAGACATGGTCATAGTCCCAATTGCGCAAGCCATTCGTCCCGATTAGTGAAATCTCCTGAGATCCAATCGGCTCCAGCCGCTTCTAGCCGCTTCTGTTTCACCGTGTTCAGCCCCTCTCTTCTTTCCTCGTCACTCGCCAGTCCTAGTGAGATGCCTCCCGCTTCTTTTCCAAGGGTAATCTCTACCTTGCCGTCACCGATTACCGCCAATTCCTGACCCGAGAATCCTTTTTCCCGAATAAGCTCCTGCAGTACCTTCTCCTTAGAGCACTCTGCCTTTCCTACTGGAGCGCCGACTATCTCGGTTATATAAGGAGCGATGCCAAGCACCTTAGCTTCACGAACGACATCGGGATGATCCGTTCCGCTCGCCACATACATTTTAATATCACGAGTGTGCAGCTCCTGAATAAAAGCGACAGCCCCTTTGATCAGATAGTTTTCCGCATTTAAATTCCCTTCGCTTAGATGTTTAATCCGATGTTCAACTCGCTCCAGCAATCGTTCGTTATAGATCGCTTTATATTCCCACTCGTCCAAGCTACGGTTATTCCACCCCTTTTCCTTAACCGTAGCTGTAAGCCAGCGCATCTGATAAACCGTTTGAATGCCTGTCGACTGATCAATATACTCATCGATCTCCCGAACCAATGCCTCTACTTGTTCTTCACTCAGCTTGCTATCACCAACAATGGACTCAAACATGAAAGGTCGCATGATCTCTTCCCAACCCGCACGAAGAGTGGATACAGTTCCATCGAAATCGAATACTACTGCTTTAATTTCCGCCATGTAAATTCCACCTTTTCTTAATGAATAAGATTTATAATTAATATGATGCTTTCATACGCATATACTAACAGCATAGAAGGAAGAATAAAAGACTTTTCTTATTTAATAAGTTATTTACATATAACAAGGTATAACTTATACTCTGAGTAAGTCGGATGATGTACTGCCTAAGCGATTCATCATTAATTCATAAATTTATTCATTAGTTTATTCATTAAAATTTCACTTACACATTCGTGTTATGACTGGGAGGATTGTTATGACTAACCACATTGCAACGTTATCTTTAGCGGAAAAAGACGCCGCACTCGGCTCATTGCTTCGTTCTCTTGGCAGTGCTTTGATCGCCTTCTCTGGGGGCGTTGATAGCACTTTTTTATTAAGACGGGCTCAGCAAGAGCTAGGCGTCCACGCGACCGCCGTTACAGCTGCTTCCGAAACTTTCCCGAGCCGTGAATTCGACGCTGCCGTGAAATTAGCTTCCGATATGAACGTTCCCCATCTGTTGACTGAAATCTCCGAACTCGATAACGAACAGTTTGTGGCCAACGCACCCGACCGCTGCTACCATTGTAAAAAAGGCTTATACGCACACCTGAGGCGACTTGCTGCGGAGCATGCTCTGCCTTATATTCTTGACGGTACCAACATAGACGATCTCGGTGACTACCGACCGGGCTTAGCGGCCAAATCAGAAGAAGGGGTCCGCAGCCTGCTTGTAGAAGCCGGCATGACAAAAAACGACATTCGCACCTTGTCCAAAGAGTTGGATTTACCTACATGGAACAAGCCCTCCTTCGCCTGTCTATCATCACGAATTCCATACGGTACTCCAATCGAACTCGAAATGATTAACCAGTTAGACAAGTCGGAGCAATACTTGCTCGATCTCGGCTTCTACCAAGTAAGGGTCAGGCATCACGGGGAGATTGCCCGCCTTGAATTGATGCCACAGGACATGATAAAAGCCATAGACCATCATGATTCAATCACCGCTGCTTTGCGCAGTTATGGATTCAAGTACGTAACCTTAGACCTGCAAGGCTATCGGACTGGGAGCATGAATGAAACCCTCCCCCTCTCCTTGAGGAAAACATGATGGCTGACAAAAGTCTCGAAGACGTTCTGGTTGCGAAGTATGCCAACTTAGATATCGATAGAGAACGGCGCCTAGGATTTCCTGAAGTTATTTACGGAGAGAACAAATCTGCCGAACAACTAATTGGAATTGCCGAAATGATGAGGGAACATACCTCAAGACTGCTAATTACTCGGGTAGACTCTGAGAAAGCAGAGCTTGTGACCTCCCGCGTGCCGGGACTTATTCACCATGTGGAGGCTCATGTGCTAAGTGGGTTTGGCGATGTACCACCTGCGGGTCGCGACGGTTATATTGCAGTCGTCTGCGCAGGCACCTCAGATCTGCGCGTAGCCGAAGAAGCAGCTATTACACTTGAAATGATGGGCAGCCGCGTGGAGAGAATCACCGATGTTGGTGTCGCAGGCATACACCGCCTCTTCGCCCGACTACATGTGATTCAGGATGCCGATGTCGTTATCGCCATTGCCGGCATGGAAGGTGCGCTGCCAAGTGTCCTGGGCGGATTGGTGGCAAAGCCATTGATCGCTGTCCCTACAAGCGTGGGCTACGGCACCGGCCTGAACGGGTTGATTGCGATGGGAGCAATGTTGAATGGCTGCGCCCCTGGCGTCACAGTCGTCAATATCGATAACGGATTTGGCGCAGCTTACGCCGCCGCATCCATTCACAAGCAGATACGAAGGGAGAACTAACCTCATGAAAATCATTTATTTAGACTGCATATCTGGGATTAGCGGTGATATGACGCTAGGAGCTCTTGTCGACGCGGGCGCCGATTCCAATTACATTGAGACTGAACTTGCAAAGCTTTCCGTCTCACCTTTCTCGCTATCATGGAATCGCGTCAACAAAAAGGGAATCTCCTCCATCAAAGCCGATGTCCAGGTTGATCCCGATTCTCCACCTGCACATCATACGCATTACAGCGACATCATACAGATGATTCGTGATGCCAGCCTTCCTGAACGTGTCACAGCCAGAAGTCTGGCCATATTTGAACGAATCGCAATTGCAGAAGGGAAAATTCACGGCCTTCCCTTAGAAAAGGTCCATTTCCACGAAGTAGGCGCCGTCGATTCCATTGTAGATACAGTTGGTGTCGCATTAGCACTGGAGTCGCTCCAGATAGACTCTATTTGGTGCTCCCCCATACCTCTTGGCTATGGGACTGTTGTCTGCGCACATGGCATTTATCCCATTCCCGCCCCTGCGACACTAGAGATATTGAAGGGCATACCACTGGCATCCTTACCGATTCAGAAGGAGCTCACGACACCAACGGGAGCTGGCATCGTCAGTGCACTCGTGGATGAGTTCCATGTATCGCTTCCTAGCATGACGGTTACGTCCATTGGTTATGGCGCAGGTACTAGAGACTTGTCAGAACGGCCTAATGTTCTGCGTGTCATTGTCGGGATCTGGGAACCCTCTTTCGCAGCCACTCCTCATTCACATCAACATTCTCATGAAAACCATAATCATCATGAACACAGCCATTCTCATTCTCATTCTGAGTCTCATTCCCACCCCCAGGATCATCACCATGATTCCGAATTCAAGTAAATTACGCACTTCAATCCTAAAGCAAACATTAATGAAACAAACAAATAGGGAGTCTTCAGACGGATTAACTCGTCTAAAGACTCCCTATTTGCCTTTGGAAAAGGATTAACCTCTTCACCGGCTTCTTCATTAGCTTCCCGGTCAGCTCTTCAAAATAATCATAAACCTAGTTTGAAAGGCCCCTTTTTCATTTGGTTGTCCTTTTTGCCAATAATAATAATGTTAAGTTAAAATTCTTGTTTTGCACCAAATTACCATACTCTTAATATGGCTTTACCAGAACTTACGATCAGCCAAATCCTGTTCACCGGTAGGGATGAGCTTCATATGGAAGCTATACCTGTCGGTCATAAGCAAGAATGTCCCTGCTTCAAGTCGGATCAAGCGGTCATTCGCAAAGGATACAATGACATGCGTAAGATCCGGCATCTTGCTGTATTTGATAAGAAAGCCTACTTGTGCGTACCGAGCATCCGCATGTACTGCGTAAATTGTAAACTCGGCTTTGGTTGGGCGTATGATTTTGTTGGCCCTAAACAGCGTTACAGCCATTTGTTTCGTTCACGCGTCGTGGCACAGGCGCTCGGCTTGCTTTAAAATATCGTTCTCCATCTTCAATCGCTGGTTTTCCTTACGTAAAGCTAGGAGTTCTTTATCTTCTGACTTTCTCGAAAAATGAGCCTGACTGCTCGCTTTGTTGAATCCAGCAGTCAAGAGCAGATGCTGTTAAGTCGTATTCCCGAACTACGTCGCCTCGTGCTTTACCGCCCTCGTAAAGTTGAACCATCTGACTCTTAGATTCAGCTGTAAACGTACGCCTTCCTTACGACATTGTAGTTTCACTCCTTGTCTGTTTTACTCATTCTACTGCCCTCAATTTATCTGTCCAACTTACTGTAGCCGATTCAGTTTATTAATTTCGACTAATCCATGCCACGCGATGATATCGTTCTCTTCTCCCCAAAAAAAGTACAAAAGGGCAACCCTCGCATATGCGATTGGGCAGCCCCTTTATAAGACCTGTCAAAACTCTAATGTTGTTTTGAATAATGACTATTTGCAACTTACCCTTATGCTGCTAAACGATGAGACTTTTTTTATTCTCAAGTTCCTGATTAGGAAGATTATCCTGATGCTTTGCTTCTAACAGCTTTGATATAGACTCACCTTCTATATCAATATTTGGAAGAATTCGATCTAGCCATTTGGGTAAATACCATGCAGATTTCCCCATAAGCGTCATAATTGCTGGAACAATGGCCAAGCGTACGATAAAAGCATCGAAGAGCACACCGAATGTCAAAGCCAATCCCATAGATTTAATAATGGGATCGTGGGCAAAAATGAAGCCTGCGAATACAGCAACCATAATCAATCCAGCGGCGGTTACGACTGAACCACTATGTCCCATTCCTGCCAAAACCGATTGACGAGCATCTCCCGTATGCGAGAATTCCTCGCGCATGCGGCTCACTAAGAACACTTCGTAATCCATCGCTAAACCAAATAGTATCCCAACGACGATGACGGGCAAGAAATTCAATACAGGACCTGCTTCTGGAATTCCAAATAATCCAAGTAAATGACCATCTTGCAGAACGAATACGACAAAACCAAGTGTAGCTGCTAACGATAGTAAAAAACCTGCAACAGCTTTAATCGGAATCAACAAAGAGCGGAATACGATGGTCAATAATACAATAGCGAGTCCTACGATAACAAGCGCAAACTTGGGCAAAGCTTTATTCAACATTTGAGATATGTCAATATTAACGGCGGTCGCTCCAGTTACCATTAAGGTGACGCCCATTTGATCTTGAATCGTCTCTGCTTGTGTTCTAATCTGATTGACTAGTTCCTTTGTCTCCGTATCATTAGGTCCGGTCTTGGGTGTAATTGTAATCATTGCCGCTTGTCCGCCAGGACTTGGGTACGCTGGTGACATGCTTTCAATTTGAGGCAAATCCTTAATAGATTCAACTGCTTTGTTGATAGATTCTTGTGGGTCTGCTTCACCTTGTGCTTGCGCTACAATTACAAGCGGCGCATGATAGCCAGGACCGTACGCCTCTTTTAACAGATCATACGCTTGACGTTCAATCGTTTCTTGTGATTTTGATCCGTTATCAGGAAGCCCAAGTTCCATATGAAAGAATGGGATGGAAATTACAGCTAACAATGCAATTCCTGCAAGTGCAATTGGAACCGGACGTTTAACTACGAGTTTACCCCAACGATTTTTGGCTTTAAACTTAGTCTTAGAAACTTTTTGTTTTGATGGTGCTATCCGATGTCCGACAAAGCCCAGAACGGCTGGTACTATGATGACGGCTACAACAATAGCGATGATGACGCAAAGTGCCGAGGCAATACCCATCATTGTCAAGAAAGGTACTTTTGCTATCGCAAGTCCGACAAGCGCTATAACAACGGTTAAGCCAGCAAATACGACTGCACTTCCTGCAGTTGCTGTAGCGATTGCAATGGCTTCAGGAACAGTACGTCCTTTCCCAACTTCCTGCCTAAAGCGGGTCATAATAAATAGGGCATAATCTATTCCTACAGCTAAGGAAAGCATTGCAGCGAGTGATAGTGAAACAGAAGGAATATCAAGGAAGTTTGTTCCTACCATAATGGTTAGGAGACCCAAACCTAGTCCCGCAACTGCTGTCAAGATCGGCATTCCTGCTGCTAAAAAAGAAGCAAATGTAACCACAAGCACAAGATAGGCTACCACTACTCCGATTGCTTCGCCAATACCTCCAATCTCCATTTCAGAAAATGCGATTGTACCAGATAATTCAGTTTGAACACCAGACTCGGTCAGTTGTTCAGCTACCTTAATGATTTTCTCCTTATCCTTGTCGTTGACCTCACCAGCTGGTGTACGATAGGTAACTGTAGCATAACCGTATTGTTTATTCTCTGTAAGGGAACCATTATTATTTGGGCTTACGACAGATGCTACCTCAGGATAAGCCGAAACTTCATTTAATTTTTGATCTACTATTGTTTTTATTCCTTTCGATTCCAGTGTCAATCCTTCCGGCGCTTTTAAAATAAGCAATACCTCTCCGCCCGGTTTAACAGAATCAGAAGATGGAAACTCCTCTTTCAATACTGAAGCAGCCATTTCAGAACGTGTTCCTGGTATGGACATATCGCTGCTAAACTTTACCCCCATGGTTAATACAAGTATTGCAGTTATAACTATTAGGGCTAATCCACCAAACAGTACCATTCCTTTCTTCCTAACAGCCCAACCTCCGAGTCGATATAATATCTTTGCCATTACATTCTTCCTTTCTAAATCTAATGATTGTGCATGACATGATGTTGAAAAATGAAATACTAGTAGTATTAGCTGCTTTGTAATCATTCCTTCTTCATACATTTATCTTAAAAGATATAAGAATCAAAAAAAACGTACAAAAGGGCAATGTCCTCATGTACGTTCGGGCAATACAGTCCTTGATCGTTCATCTAATCTCTTGTCTAAAACGCAAATGAAAGCTATTAATCACTTCTTAAAAGTGATTACAGCTTTCACGTTTTCATTGTATCTTATATACAGAAATTTGTTGCTGGAGGAGAGCAGCCTCTTTATTCATTTCAGTTGTAAATTACATATGATCTACCGTTCGTTGCTTCTGTTCTTCTGCTTCATGCAGATCGACACCTTCAACCTTCACGTTTACTGCTGAAACCATCAATCCTGTCATGTTCTCAACAGCCTTTTGTACATTTTGCTGAAGCATGCGGCAAACTTCTTGAATCTTACATCCATATTTAACAATGACCTTAAGATCAATGCCAACCTCCATTTGATCTACTTGAACGGATACTCCTCGGGCGATATATTTTCCACTCAGACGCTTCACTATACCCTCTGAAATCCCCCCAGACATTGCTGTAATTTGGGGTGTAGACATCGCTGCTTTACCAGCAATTTTCGAGATAACATCATTTGATATGCGAATAAATCCTGTATGCAATTGATCAATCATAGGTTTGGCTCCTTCCATCAAATCTTAGATTCTAAGAAAACCGCGCTCAGAGGCTATGGCAACTGCTTGTGATCTGGAATCCACACCTAGCTTGTTATAAATATTTGTCAGATATGCCTTTACAGTCCTCTCTCCAATACCTAGATGACTAGCGATTTCTTTACTCCGGAATCCGCGCGCAACATATTGCAATACAGCCTGTTCTTTATCAGAAAGAAGATTCTGCTCGTTACGCATAACAGGGAGGGTATCTCTTGCAGCAAATACCCGTGCCGATATCTCCGGTTGTAATACAGTCTCTCCTCTCAACGCAGAATCAATTGTTCTAAAGAGATTATTTCCGCTAGTATCTTTTAATAAATATCCTTTTGCCCCTAAGCTTAACCCGCGTATCATCATCTCATCTTCATTGTACGTCGTAAGAATGATTACAGGCGTCTCATCTTGTTTTACTTTCATCGCTTTCATAGTCTCTAATCCACTCATGATAGGCATGTTCAGATCCATTAGTATAACATCAGGTTTAAGCTCCTCAATGAGACGCAGAGCTACCTCTCCGTTTTCCGCTTCCCCAATAACTTGATAGACATCATTCGTTTCCAAAATGAGTTTCAATCCTTCTCTAACAACCCAGTGGTCATCAACAATTAATATCTTACAAATCATAATTATTCTCCTTTTAATAAAGGAACTTCTATTTCAATCAATGTTCCTTCAGCTAGTATGCTTCTGATCTTAATCTCGCCTCTAATTAAACGAACACGTTCCAATATGCCGATTAAGCCGTAATGGCCTGACTGCTTACCAATGAGATCAGTATGAAAACCTATACCGTTATCCTTGACTTCAATATAAACCTTATTCGGTTTATCATATATCGTTACCCAAACATTTTGTGCATGGGCATGTCTAGCTACATTAGTAAGACATTCGCTAACGATATGCAAACTGTGTTCAACCAGCATTTTGGGCATATCTTCTTTAATAACCATGAGCAAAGAAACATGAATTCCGGTAGCAGCAGTGAATCTTGTCGTTTCCTCTTTTACGGATTCTGTGAAATTTATTTCTGAAATGGAAGTTGAACGAAGATCATCAATTGCTCCACGAGCATCTGCAAGTGTTTTACGAGCTTGCTGCATAGAATGTGTTACGATCTCTTTCACTCTATTTACATTATCCTTACTCAAATGAATATTGATTGCCTCAAGTTGCATGATAAGACCTGCAAGCCCTTGTGCCAGCGTATCATGCAGATCACGGGCCATACGTTGACGTTCATTCGCTAAAGTAAGCTCTTCGACTTTCTTATGGGCAAGCTCTAAATCACGAAGAAAGGTTTGTGTACGTATTCTTGCGCGCACTTGTTGAAAGAAAAGCATCGCATATGCAATGACTACGATCATCATAAGGAGCAGGAGGGGAATATATAAGGCTAAATTCTCAAGCTTACTTACACTTATAATAGCTAAACAGAATAAAGTATAAAGTAGCAATGATACAAAGAAGATCTTAGTCTTTTGATAATAAATACCTACACTTTGACCAATCAAAACAGGGATTAATCCAAGAAGGGCTGCTGGAAACCCGCTCGGCATCAGAAATGCGCTAAAAAAGATTAAAATACCTTGAACTAAAAAGTATAGCCATGGACGAAAACTTACAATCGAATGAGTATACCAATGCAGTGTCGCGTGCAACGATATCAGTCCTGTAAAAATAAGACTCTGAATTAATAATGGTTCAGATATCGTTTGTAAGATGATAGTAGCTGCATAAACCAATGTCACCCAGAGTATGATTGGAATTCTTGCATCAGATAACTCATTAGTTTGACTGTAATGATTTAAGTGTTTTTTGATAAGATTCTTCTCAGTCAAGATATCACCTCTTTGTACATACATTATAATAGGAGTTTTAGCTAATTGTTTGTACTTTAGTACAATTCATAATTGCCCTTTCGTACGTGGCCTTATATACATAAGGAGCATGGCGTACATGAATAAGTTATCTGTACGTCATTTCTTGGAGGCCTTCAAAGATCGAATTTGGTTTTCTACGCAAAAAACAGCAGATCGGCATCATCGCTCTGCTGTTTACTTTGGAAATATTCTTTATTCCAATATATTGAATCCCTGATGAGTCAACTCTAGCGGCAAGAGCTCTGGCTTTTTACAGACGCTGTTCAGCTGATAATGTTGCCCGCTATCTGAAGCGATGTAAAAACCATGCATAACTTCTAATACATGATATCCAAGTTCGCCGCTGGCACGCTGTTCCCTACCCTCTCTGATGGCAAAAGCCATATCCATTAAACCTATACCCCTATTATTGGTTGTGAAGCCATGCGTCAGCGGCATTTCGACGAAATCGGTATAATCTTGCCGCTTGACTAGCACTTTCCCTCCGAACTCATTTGGATCGCTGAGGATCATTGAACCAGTGGTCCCATGAATTTCAATAAAAGGAAGTCTTGTCCCCCAAACATCAAAACTCATGACCATCGTCGCAATTGCACCGTTCTGAAAATCAAGCACACCAGCTACATGAGTAGGCGTTTCAACTGGAAACTTCCGTCCGTAATTAATCTCACTCGTGACCATCCGTTCCTTGGCAAAAGACGCTGCCGAGCCTGTAACTCGCTTGACCGGTCCCATAAGATGAATGAGCGCCGTCAAATAATACGGTCCCATGTCAAAGAGCGGACCAGCTCCCTTCTGGTAAAGAAAGTCCGGATTAGGGTGGAAACTCTCCGGCCCATGACACATGAGGAAAGCATTGGCAGCGATAGGTTTGCCGATCCAACCATCCTCTATCAGCTTACGTCCCGTCTGTAGCACGCCACCTAGGAAAGTATCTGGAGCTGTTCCGACGAGCAGCCCTTTCTCCGCGGCCAAATCCAGTATCTGTTTCGATTCTTTCAGCTCGATAGCAAGCGGTTTCTCACCATAGGTATGTTTTCCTGCGTCTAAAGCCTTTAAATGAATTTCAGCATGGCTTGAAGGGATAGTCAAATTTAAAACTAATTCGATATCCGGTTTTGCTAAAAGCTCTTCCACGCTACAGGCATGCGGAATTCCGTATTTTTCTGCCTGCGCCCGTGCTCGCTCAATATCCAAATCGGCACATGCAACGATATCCAGTATGGGAAACTTTGATCCTGCCTCGAAGTAGATGGAACTTATATTTCCACAACCAATAATGCCTATACGAACTGCTTTCATTATTTGTCTTTCTCCTCTCGATGTTCCATAGATTTTAAGCATAATGAGATGTCTATTCCTTCAGTTTATAGCTTACAAAAGCCAGCTTTTTGCTATCTGAAGAACAGGAATTGACGTTAATGGTACCTGCCCCCCGAACAGCTTGACTGTGACCCCTAGAAATACGCTATGTCCACAGCTCAAAAACTTCTTAGTCAAGCAGGAGCCTAACCATCTCGATACTCCTGAAATTAAAATGTTCATTGTCTTCAATCTGTTAACTTTCAATTCATAAATTAAATTATTTACTTCGTATCATTCGAAAGCTTTATTATTATCATGACGGATAAACAGCGCAAATTTAACCAGACAGAATTGTACTTTAGCCAAATATATTGTACAGCCAATATCTAAATTCTGTCCTCCTATGCACGGTTAAGGGAATAAAAACCGATCAAGCTAAGCTTGACCGGTTTCATTCATAGTTCCTCTTTCGTCTACTCATCAAGTTATTGCTTGACTACTTCAAATTGAGCCTATCCATACATGTATCCTGAAGCCTTCGTTAAGAACTCCGTTTACTTCAATTTCAACAGGAAGTTAACAGCAGGAATTGTACCGTCCAGTCCGAAGATTACACCATCATTAACGGGTGTTCCTTCGATGTGGCTGATAGGCGTGCCTACCGTATCCAAAGCAGTAAGCGTTGCGGATTTACTTCGTACGAAAAGGGAGCCTTCAGGGGTATCCGCATACAACTTACCCTGATGATCGACTGTCGTAATAAAGCCATCCGTAGTAAAGATCGTTTCGTCCATGCCAGTAGGGCCAATCAATGTAAGCGTGTAAGATTCGGAAACCCCATTCAAAGGGAGCAAAGCCGCAGAGATACGCTCGTTGCTGAGATTCAAGGTGATATCCTTCGTTAATGTGATACCGCCATCTGGATTACCGCTGAAGTAGGAACATTCTTCGGTGTTGATACGGAAGGTTCCCGCGATTGGATCAAAGGACAATTCGCCGGTATCAGAGACAAGGGCATTACCGACAAGACCACGGTCGTTAGGCAGTAGACCCCATCGCTTGAATGCAGCATCCATGGTGGTCGCAAAAGCGGTATAATCACCATGTCCTGCCAAAGATGCGATGTCATTAAACACTAGGAGCTTGTCTCCTAACTTCGCATCCGACAATTCTTCATCAGTCTGCTCGGCAAGTCTCTCCAATCGTCCTTCTCCGCTTGCATGCCTCATCGCATCCCGGTAAGGTGACCAAGCAAAGTAAACGGCGTGTTTTGCCTGAGATAGATCACCATTATTCACAAAGCCCGCGGTAACAGCGACGTCCGCATCGCCAGTATAGGTATCCCCTTGCTCCAGGAATACGTTGCGCATACTGGTGATGTAAGGCAGGAAAGTGTTCGGCATGCTAAACGAAGATGGCAGCGTCTTAAGATCGTTCTTCGTGAAGACCAGATCCACCTGATGCTCAGCGGGGCGTACCAGACTACCAAGAAATAATGCAGCCATAAAACCGAACTGACATATAAGAGATGGATCATTATACGCGTCAAATATATCAGTAATAACATCGTCGGGCTGGTCGTTCCAGCTTTCTGACGTATGGTAGCAATAAAGCATAAGACCGTCCCAATCGTTTAGGCAAGCATAAGCCGCCATAGATATAAACGCTGTAGAGTGGAAAGGATTAACACCATATTCATTCCATTCGCTCAGGATGAATGGTTTACCCGCAACCACTGCCGTAGTGGCCATTTGCAACATCTCGGTGCGAAGGAATATACCATCCTTGTGCACAGTCAATGGGTTAGACGTGACATATTCCCGCATCCCCGGCACAACTAGCGTTTCCTGATGGAAAGGTGGCATCGGGTGGTTGAAATACGTATTGTTCATCATAATATCGCCGTCCGTATGGGAATATACGTCTGCAGCACCATTTAAGAGATTGCTGGTATTAATAGGTACTTTCGCCCCTAAGGAACGAACATGGTCGATCATTGTACCGTAGTATCTACGATTTACACTAATACCGAAATCCATGAAGTCAGCATAGCGAGCGGGGCTTACACCGCCCATCCATTCCCCCATCGGATTATTGTTAACCTGGTAGAAACTGCCTTCTGGAAAATGAACGGTTCCCGCCTCTGGATCCTCCTCTTCACCAAGAGCACAGACACCGTTGAACGTCCAAGCTCCAGCCAAATGCTTTCTGGTATCGTACTTGGCAAGCAGGAATCGGTTGAAGCGGCGTTGCAACTCCTGCCGATACGGCTCCACGCCCTTCTCATTTTTAATGTCTTCTGTACCGCGAAAAACAGAATCCTCGTTATTAATCTGAATGGTCATGACCGCCGGATCGTCAATTAATGCCAGTCCAGTATAGGGATTCACGCGGCAGAGAAGCTTAGTTGCGAATTCCTGCTGAAGTTGAATCAATCTTTCATTAAAGTGGGAAAACGTTTTATAGAAGCCTGTCGGCGCATCGGGATATTCCAGATCATCCCCGTCTTGGAAGACACGAGCCACCAGTAGATCTATTTGTAGATAAATGCCTTTCTCCTTCAGTTTCGCAACCAAATAGTCAAAGCGATCAAGACCCTTCTCATTGAAGAATCGACTCGAACCGCTGTCATAATCGATTAATGGGTTTTCGAGGCTTGAACTCCACCCAGAAGCACCGAGGGGGGCATCAGCAGCATGAAGACGGATGACGTTGACACCTAGAGACGCAAAGCGCTCAGCCAATAGCTCCGCGGTATGGTGGTCAGGTGTATTGGACCGAGTGGGTAAGTTGAAGCCGATGAACTTCGCGCGGGTGCCATCCGCAAAGTACAAATGACCGTCTCTAACCTCTGTGAAACCATGCTTGCCCGCAGGGGCATCCAACAGATAGGAAAAGTCCAGTACTCCTTTATTCGGAGCAGTCTTATCGATTTTAATTCTCTGTTTCATATAAATTCCTCCTTGTTTATCAAGAAATTAAAACTTATGGATATCGTTACCTCGTTCTTCTAGCTTCAGTTAACTGCCTCTTACAAGGTCAAGCCGCCGTCTACAGTGATGATCGAACCTGTAACGTAGCTGGATTTCTCTGTCGCCAAGAACACGACCATTTCTGCGATCTCTGTAGGTTCAGCAAAACGCCCAATCCTCATGTTTGGAAACTCTTCTGGTGTATAACCAGACTCTTGCATCATCATAGGAACTGCCTGAGTAAGCGCCGTATCGACTCCACCTGGACAAATCGCATTCACTCGGATCCCCTTACGTACGTATTCAATCGCCGCCGCCTTCGTTAGGCCTATGACGGCATGCTTACTTGCTGTATAAGCAGCCATACTATGCTCGGCGCGAAGCCCTGCGGTGGACGCCGTATTAATGATTGAGCCGTACCCTTGGGCGTTCATTACTTTAAGCACTTTTTTTAAGCCTAGGAACACGCCGCGAACGTTTACATTCATAATACGATCGAATTCTGATGCATCGAGGTCCTCAAGCAAAGAGAACTTTTGCAAAATACCGGCGTTATTGAAAAAGACATCGATTCGGCCGTAAGTATCAATGGCAGATTTCGTGAACCGTTCAACGTCTTCTTCCTTGGATACATCGGCTTGAATAAACAGTCCTTTCCCACCTTGTGCGCGGATCATATTAACAGTCTCTTCTCCCGTCACCGTATTGAAATCAACAGCGACGATTTTGAATCCAGCCTGTGATAGCTTAAGCGAGGAAGCACGACCGATACCACCACCTGCTCCAGTCACGATCGCCACCGAATCATTTATCGTGAGAGGCTCTTGCGGGCTCTCGTTTTGGATGTTCTGTTGCGGACTCGTTGGATCACCATCAGCTGTTGTGATGTTTAATAAATCTGATACGATCGCGGAGAGGATCTCTGCAGAAATATTCGCCTGAGGGATAGCGCTCAGTTGCTTCAACGTGAAGCTCTTCCCCATGCTTGCCATCGGATTCGTCGAGATGCCCGGCAGATGTTTCTCCATAATCTTTACGGTCGTTTCGTTTGAGAGCAGTTCACCTAAAGTTGAGTTTTCTGTAAATGTCATTTTCATTACCTCCATATCAAATATGTTATTAATTTTAATACTCATAATTCATCTTTTATGGTACGATTATTATTAAAACAGTATGTTTTTATGAAATAATAGGGTGTGAATTTTTATGAGAGCAGACGACCTTAACGAATTTCTCCATTCATCATGCAAACTACTTCTAGAAAGCTTACAGCTACCCGTGTTTTACACGTTGATGAACGGTGATGACGGAATCCATTCTTTTTCTATGAATGAGATACAGAGCAATCCATTATTTGATAACCAATCGGAGCTTGTTCAGTTTTTGAAGCCACAAGTTCTGCATTCGAATGTACCAAATATTCATACCACCAATTTCGGAGAGTCCTTCATTATCGTTCCTCTACTTCAAGAAGGAGCTGAGATGGCGATTGTTGTTATAGGTCCTGCCGTAACACTACGAATGACCGACGAAATCATCCAAGACATGCTAAGAGATTTTAATATCACCGAGACACTGGAATGGACTTCCTATCTTCTGCAATTACCACTCTTATCGTCAAAAAGACTTTATCATATTGGTATTTTGTCATATCACTTATTGAACGGAGTCATGCTCGATGTAACAGACATCACCGAAACAAAATTCCAATTTGAGCAACCGACCAATTTAAAAAAGCATGCTGAAATCGTTATTTCCGACCGACGGGAATCATTAGAATTCCGAGATCTCTTTGAGATTGAAAAACAACTGCTCAGATCTATTCGGAATGGGGACAAAACCGCCTTTTACAATATGACGTTATCTACTAATTTTGATGGCCCTGGCATCCTTTCGAACTACAGCCAGTTGCGAAACATCAAAAATCTCGGCATATATGTGATTGCGCTTGCAACCCGAGCGGGGATTGAAGGCGGTTTATACCCTGAGATCGGATATACCCTCAGTGATCTCCATATTCAATATATTGAAGAACTTCGTGACTATCGCGCAGTGGTAAATGCCATCGGTGATGCCTTGATAGACTTTGTGGATCGAGTCTCTGAGTGTAAAAGAAAACATCTTTCCAAATCTATTGCGACATGCCAAGAATACATATTCAATCATTTGTATGAAAACATTCCCTTGTCCCATTTAGCGGACAAAGTCGGTTTACAGGAAAATTATTTATCGCAGCTATTTAAAAAAGAAACCGGTGTTACCATTACGCAATTTATTCAACAAGAAAAAGTAGAAGAGGCAAAGAAATTGTTAGAATTAACTTCAGATCCTATTGCTACTATTGCTGCAAAGTTGAATTTTTATGATCAGAACCATTTCATTAAGATCTTTAAGCGGTATATCGGCTTAACACCGAAGAGATACAGGAACAAGAACAAATTTGATATTTAGGTCAACCTTTAACCGCGCCAATTGCCAACCCTTTTACGAAATATTTTTGAAGAAATGGATAAGCAATCATGATCGGAGCGATGCTGATCACGGCAATCGCCATGCGGAAGGCTTCGCTCGGCAACTCTTGCATTGAACCGCTTGCCAATGAGCCTACGGTGCTATTGTTGGCCAAAAACTGAATATTGCTCATTAGTTGGTTCATCACGGTTTGTAAGCTGTAGAGTTTAGGATTCGTAAGGTAAATCAATCCATTGAACCAATCATTCCAATACATAAGTCCCTGTAACAAGCCGACCACCGCCAAAATCGGCAAAGAGAGTGGCATTACGATTTTACGGTAAATCGTAAACTCGGAGGCACCGTCTATACTCGCCGATTCCAGAACAGAGGGCGGTACGGTCGTCATAAAAAAGCCTCTCATCATCAAAACGCTAAACCCATTCATTAATAGTCCGGGTATAATAAGAGCCGCCAGTGTATTTTTAAGCTCAAACAGCTGGGTATAGATAATATAAGTCGGAGCCAGTCCGCCGTTGAACAACAAAGCAAAGAATAGAAGAAAAGCAAAGAACTTTCCACCAGGCAAATCTTGGCGCGATAGCGGATAAGCCAGCATTGAGGTTATGATCAAGCTGCTTGCTGTTCCGAATACGGTGACAATAATAGTGATTCCGTAGGCATTAAATATTAATGATGATTGCTCCCAGATATATTTATAAGCTGCCAAGCTTAGCTCTTTCGGAAAAAAGGAGTAGCCGTTTTGAATGATGGATTGTTCATCAGTTAAAGATGCTGTGAAAAGAAGCAAAAATGGAGCTATACAGGCAAGAGATAACAGCAGCAACATGATATGAGAACCCCATTGCCATACACGATTTTCCCGAAACATAATAATTCCCTCCTAGAATAAAGCATTATCCTTGCTAAACTTTCGAACGGCATAATTCGAAAGGATGACAAGAATAAAACCAACTACGGATTGATACAAACCTGCCGCAGCCGACATCCCTATATCCCCGAGCTGCATGAGTGCCCGGAACACGTACGTATCAATGACATTAGTTGTACTAAATAGTGCTCCCGAGTTCATAGGCACCTGATAGAATAATCCAAAGTCCGAGTAAAAGATGCGCCCTATACTAAGCATCATCATCATGATGACGATGGGAGTTATCAACGGTATCGTAATCTTTCGTATTTGCTGCCACTTGCTCGCCCCGTCCAGCATAGCCGCTTCATAATACTCCTTATTAATACCAATAATGGCTGCCAGAAAAACCACACAGGAGAAGCCAATTCCTTTCCACAAATTAACAAAAACTAGAATGAATGGCCAATACTTAGGCTCATTGTACCAGGAGATGGGGTCTATCCCGAGTGCTGGCAGTATCGTCTTATTCATAAAGCCAACATTAACGCTTAATAACGAATACACCAAATAGCTAACCAGTACCATTGAAATCAAATACGGAAGCAGTAAAGCACTTTGATAGAACTTGACTGCCAGTTTATTCTTTATTTCATTCAAGAGAATAGCAGTTCCAACACCAACGGTCATACCTATCACAATAAAAGCTGCATTATATAGAATCGTGTTACGAGTAATGAGATAGGCATCAGATGATGAAAATAAGAACTTGAAGTTTTGCATACCGTTCCAGTCGCTTCCCCATATACCCTTTGCAAAATTAATATCTTTAAACGCAATTGTGATACCATACATAGGCAGATAGTTGTTTATGAGCAAATATGCAAGCCCCGGCAGCATCATAAAATAGAGGGGACTAAATTTCCATATCTTCTTTCTCACATTTTCCAGCCTGACACTCATCGTTTTAAATGCACTCCCTTCGATCTCAACCGTTTAAACTAACGTTTAAAGCACAGGCAGGAAGTAGAAACGGTCATGTAGTCCCATGACCGTTTCTACCATTAAGAAAACCTAGTTATTGCTTTGCTTTTGTCCATTCATCAAGTTGCTTTTGCTTTTCAGCGATGACCTTGTCTATACCTGCTGCTTTCAAGTTTTCTATAAACTTCGGCAGGACTTTATCTGGATCAACGCTCCCCGTTTCAAGAGGGAGGCGATATTGGGTGATCACATTTCCGATGGCAGCAGCCTCTGTCTTAACCGGTGTCGGGTCGAACGTGAAACCCAATGCTTTCGATTTAGTAGCCGACGCATTAAACGCTTTCACTTTCTCCCACAAATCGGGGTCTGTCCCATTCCAGACGTAGGAAAGGAATTGATTACCGAATAGCCATCCAGCATTTAAGTAATAACCCGAATTCGATGCATCCACACCTTCGGGAAAATCAATGACATTCCCGGATTGGACTACATAATGTTTCCCCTCAATTCCCCAAATCAACACGTTTGCAATATCTTTATCTGAGTACATCAGATTAAGAAATTCCATCGCTTTTTCCGGAGCTTTAGAGTTTACAGTAATCCCCCACATCGTATTTGTTATTTGAGACGTCGTGGATACGGCTGGTTGCGAGAATGCTACGGTTTTCATAGGTACACCGCCAGCGGCACCTTCACTAAGTGCTGCAGGATGTGCACTTAGCAAGAATGCAAAACCCCTATTTGATTTCACCAGATCGAGCGGGTTGGTTTGGTTGGTCGAAGCATCCTGAAGAATCAAACCTTCTTCGTACCACTTTCTCATCAGTTTAAGCTGCTCTGCATATTCTTCTGTCTCAAAATGATTGACCACTTTTAGATCATTATCAAAACTAGGAAGAACACCTAGAAAATTACTGAGTTCGTCAAATGTTTTATAGTCATTTAGTATAGATGCGCCTATAGTCGACGGTAGTAAAGGAGCCATATTGGGTTCGCCCGCTTTAACTGTTTTTAATACATCCTCCAGATCTTCAATTGTTTGAAGTTTACTAGTATCTATTTGATACTTTTCAACAATCTCCTTTTTCATCGTAATGCCATTAACAGATGCCATTTCGTGCAAGGTTGGAACGCCATATATAGTGCCTTTCACTCTTGCTGCATCTAGAAAAGCAGGATCTAATGCTGAGGTAATTCCTTGTCCATGTTTTTCTAGAAGTTCGTCTAGAGGAATCAATTGACCTTGTACAACGGCTTGATTGTAATTAGAAATAGTAGGCATTAGATCAAGTTTTTCACCGCTAGAGAACATCAAATTCGTTTGCTGCATCCAATTCGAAAAGCTGATTGGCATCAATTTAACCTTAACATTAATTTTCTCAATAGTGATTTTGTTAAGGGCATCTTCAATCAAAGTCATATCTTTCGGTTGTGCAGAAAAAATTGGAAACGCGACCGTTAATTCAGTCGGTTTTCCCGCAGGTTCCGAGGATTCACTCGAATCTGACGTCGCTCCTGCATCACTGCTGTTGTTGTTACTGCTGCATGCAGATAAAAGCAACATGGAACCGATAAGCAGCATACTTAACATCTTGATTTTTGTCTTCATAGTTCTCCCCCGTTAATAATAGATTTTCTATTCATGTATCCATTAGAACTACTTAGTGGATAGTTATAGTTTACGATAAACCATACTTTGGCTCTGCTATTCAAACGACTTTTCATTGTTGAACTGACGACTTCCATTGAAGTACATAAAAAGATCGCCCTCCACCTGGCCGAAAAGAGCAGTAAGAGGGCAATTTTATTTTTTATGCTTGTATACAATGCTTTTGTCGATACCATCCGAGGAACGTTGATACAACTGCCGATATTCATTGGGGTTCAGATTTGTATGCTTTTTAAATGTTCTTGAAAAATAGGAAAAATTTGCGTATCCAATATGAGATGCTATAGCACCTATTTGCATATCCGTTTTCGCGAGAAGTTCTTTCGCAATCTTTAACCTCTCATGAAACAAATAATCTGATATAGCCATTCCAGTTTCTCTTTTGAAAATCCGAGTCAAATAATCAGGATTAAGATAAACATGATTAGCGATTTCTTCTCGTGAAAGATCCTCTGAAATATGAAGGTTGATGAATTGTATGACTCGCTGTACCACGCTCTGGGTCAGATCGAGTGAAATGACATACTCCTTAGCTTTAATTACGATATGTTTTACCCATTCTTGCAAATCAGTAACGGAACGGTTTGCGTTTGTACCTATTTCCTGAGAGTAGGGATCGCTAAAAAGTTGGTGCGCTTGGATTCCTTTTGTCTGGAGGACATAATGCATCATCTGTTGAAAATCCTGATAAAATCGGTTCAGAAGATCCGCATTCCATACTTCCTTCTCCAGTCCGTTAATGTAATGTATTGCTTCAATTAATACCTCATCAAATGCTCCCTCCTTTAACATTACACTCCATAAACTGATATCAGCTAGCTTATACTGAGAGGAATGAACATGAGGAGTTGAAAGCAAGAAAACTTTATTGCTATATGCAACATTGTTTCTTTCCATTTCATTGAGTTTAGTCACGAGTCCTAACATTTCATGACCATAGACTTTTTCACCAATATAACAAGATATATCACAATATAAATAACGACTGCATGCCTCAATATATCGTTGACCTGCCTCTTCCAATTCGGATAAATATTGTTGATGACCATCGACTGAGAATATGGCCAGCATCTTTGTACTGCTCAATGAAAAAAATAATCGATCTTGCCGGGAACTAAGAAGGATTTCCTCTGCTGAGTTTTTAAGTCCATATTCCAGCAGTTTTTCATCCCTTAGACTTAAAGGCTTGTGCCATCTCTGAATGCTTACGAGAATTGGTATAAATTTCATATCCTCAACATAAGGAATATTTCGGTCTGCCGCGGCGCGACTAATGGATTTCGGATTTGAAGGAACCGTTTGGTTTAGTATATCCTGCCAGAAACGCTCAATTAGCATCGGTTGATGCTGGTACCAGAATTGACCGAACTTGCTGTTTTGATTCATTTCTGACTCCTTATTTAATTTCTCCTTGGCTCTTTCAATGACTTGTTCGAGCTCCCCAAAAGGCACCGGCTTTAAAATATAATCAAAACTTCCAAGCTGAAGAGCTTGCTTAGCATATTTAAAATCTGCATGACAAGTTAAAATAATCGTTTCGGTTTTCGGATAACGCTCCCTAACCCATTCGGTTAATTCCAATCCCGATGCCTGCGGCATTTCTATATCGCAAAGCATAATGTCGATACGCTCTTGCTCGAATACATCCTTGGCTTGTTTTACCGTATAAGCCTTAAATACGGCTGTAATCCTTAGCTTGTCCCAATCAACGCCAGAGCATATACCTTCTACAGCGTGGATTTCATCATCAACAATTAATATCTGATACATGTGGCATCCCACCTCTCTATTCTTTTTCCTGATAAGGAAGTTTGATTTCCACTACAGCACCCTGCGGGAAGCCGTTATAGCAAGATAACGTTGCTTCCTCACCGTATAGAAACGATAATCTTTTCTTTATATTCCAGATCCCAATATGTTCCCCTTCATCGTCAACTATTCGATTCCCTAAACGAATATTTGCTAAAACATCATCTGAAAATCCCTTACCTGTATCTCTGATTTGAATATCGATATATGGAGCTAAACCCGTTTCTTTTAAATCAAGACCTACGGATATATGCAATGGCTCCTCCAATGTAACACTATGCTTAATCGAATTTTCTAGAAATGTTTGAATAAGCAATGGGGGAACTTGAATGGTTTCTAGAAAATCCGGATATTCGATTGTACATGTCAAATGATTAGGAAATCGTAATTCTTGAATTCGGATGTAGTTGCGCACATGCTGGACTTCCTCCTTTAAGGAAACAAAGGATAAATTACTACGAAACATAAAACGGAAATAACGAACTAAACATAAAGTCATCTCCTGAATAAGCTCAAAATTTTTTACTTGCGCCAAATTAAATAAGATATTTAAAGAATTCATGAAAAAGTGTGGATTAATCTGAAGTTGAAGATGCTGTAACTCCGCTTTTTGCTTACTCAACTGCTCTTCATAGACGTTTATTTTTAGTTCCTCTATTTGCGACATCATCCTATTAAAGGTTTGGTTCACAAGCAGAAGTTCATCAGAGGCATTGTCGTTTTCTGCTCGGACATTAACAAACCCTTTATTGATTTTATTCATGACTATGATTAGACGTTTAAGCGGAACCAACAATATACGATGCATAAATAATAGACTCAGTGGTAATAAAACAATGGCTGCAGATGATAACCACCTTATTAATTGCGTTATTTTTGGCAAGTTCTGAAGGATTTGCTCGTTGGGTATGACTGCGGTCAGACTAAAGTCGCCTTTTTGCGATTTCTCACCGACAACCAGCATATTTTCATTGCTTCCGGTTAAATAATACTGCTGGAAATCCCGTGTGAGATCAATATGCTCATCTTGTAAAAAATTTGTGTTATTCATTGCCTTCCCTTTAGATGTAATGAGCAATGCGCTGCCTTTAGTACCTAAATCAATCAAGTTCAAAGGACTTAGAAGCGTCTGGGCTTTAACCCAAGAACCGATGTAAAGGTTACCGAATTTGATTATCCTAAGAATGTAGTGGGTGCTTTCTATTTCTTTGACATACCAATTAGAAGCTGTCGGCTCTGACGAATTCGCAAGTTCGTTAAGATGGTGAACAAGAAAATTCTCAACAACTACTCTTTCCGAATAGGTAACGGTAGATTGGAAAACTTCAAGCATATCTTGACGTCCACTATGAAAGATAAAGAAGGCATCAATTGATTTATAAAAAAGAATATTTTTGGATAGGTTCAGCGATAAATTGTATTTTGCAAGCTGATAGTCGTCTTCAGATATAGGTGTATCCATGGACTGAATATCATAATTCGTTGTGGTCAAGCCTAGTATATTTTTTTCCGCAGCTTCCAGTTGAGTATCGATCTGGCCCATATATAAAGAGATCAAGTTTTTATTAGATATTGCTACTTGGTTATGCACGACGTTAATACTGTAATAATTGCTATAAATGAGCAAAGTTAGAAGTGGTACTGTAACGAGGAATAATCCTAAAACCAGCTTTAGCCGAATGGAATTCCAAGAAATATGCGGGAAACGTCTACTCATAAAAGATCCTCCTGTTTTATGAAAACCTGCCGTGAATATGACCGTCAATATATTCTAAAGTTAAAGCTCATTTGCTTTGCTCAGCTTGATTCAATTCAATTCCCTACCATACTATTGGACCATGCTTTATTGAACCGTTCCACCGTAATTACGACTTTTCATTGTGAATCTGACGACCTGCAAAACAAGCTGACGCCTTCTGAAAGCACATCTCGACAATATTGCAGCGAATGACTAAAGAAAGGCTCGGAAACGTGTGATAACGTCTCGAGCCTTTCTTGCTAGAGGCTATTCAGCTTTCATGTCGATGCCATGCAATTCTCTATGCAAGAATTTGCCGTTGTTGCGTTCTTATCATTTGTGTTGATCTATTTCAAATGAATCAAATCTTACGACATTTTTTACATTTCTGAAATCTTTACCTTTGACGAAAATGTCTTCCGCTCAACAATAATTTTTTCACCTATTATCTCAAAGACTCCTTTTAATCGAATATCTTGTGATGAAGCACCTATAAATACTTCCATTTTCCCTGGTTCCACAACTTGATTCATGTTCAAGTCATGAAAGGCCATTTGCTTCATATTCACTTTGAAAGCAATTTTCTTTGTTTCATTAACATCCAAGGCAACTCTTACAAATCCGACCAATTGTTTCACAGGTCTTGCAACACTGCTTACTTTATCCCGGATATATAGCTGAACCACTTCTTCCCCGGCAATCTGTCCCACATTTCTCAGCTTCAATTCTACATTCAATTCTCCGTCTGTCCGAACCGTTCCGTCGTATTCCAAGTCACAGTATTCAAATTGTGTATAGCTTAATCCATGTCCAAATGGATATAACGGCGCATTCTGGTTGGTTTTAATATATTCAGCCCACTCATTAATATCAACATAGAGCGGCAATCTGCTATTATACATTGGAATCTGTCCTGTTTCTTTTACAATCGTAACCGGCAGTTTTCCACTAGGATTCTTCCTGCCTGTAAGGATATTCACAATGGCTTCAGCTCCAGACTGTGCCGGAAGCCATGAATACAAAACCGCTTTACTGTGCTCACTAATAAAAGGTGTAGATAACGGCCGACCATCAATAATAATTGAAATAACCGGTTTATTCAGCTTAAATACTTCTTCCATCATTTCAAGTTGAGGCTTTTCAAGACCAATGTTGATGTTATCTTTGTTTTCACCACAAGTAGCTTCAGGATCAATCATGCTTTCTTTTCCACCTAATACAGCAATGACAATATCCGCCTGTTGTACCGCAGATTTTACTGATTCAATTCCCCCATCTATGGCCTTGAACATACTGCAGCCATTCGCGTGAAGCACTTGGTCCTTACCAAACTCTCCTTCCAAAACTTCTTTTACAGATGTGCAATCCGGATAAAATATTTGTACAAATTCTTCATTCGTTTTATAAACTTTATTTGAGGATTCATCAGAATTTAAATTCTGCCTGAGCATATTCATGATCATTTCTTTTTGCTAAGGGGTTGGCTGATCCTCAAATTCAATTCCCATAGATTTTAATGACTCTTTATTGTCGGTAATCGTCCCTGTATAAATCATTCTCAAGAAGCTATCCTCTTCGGATTTATCAAAATCACTGCTTTTTGTACTAGCCGATCCTACGGATGAATATCCCCCAAAGAAGTTGGTTTTAGTATCTGAGTTGGGGCCTATTAACGCTACTTTTAGTTTCTTTTTAAGCGGTAAAATCGAGTCCTCATTCTTCACTAAAACAATCGATTTCTCAGCAATTTCTTGTGATAATTGTGCGTGCTCCGGTTTTTTAATTTCAGAAAAGTAATCGCCATCTTCATAAGGATTCTCGAATAGTCCTAATGTAAATTTGGTCGCAAGAACCCGCCTTAACGAAATATCTAGAAGTGTCTCTTCTACTTCACCCGATTCAATAGCTTCTACCAAGTGCTGGTAACACTGGTTGCCAGGTTGTTCTACATCCATTCCAGCTTTGAATGCTAGAATTCCAGCCTCCTTAGCATCTTCTGCCACTCTATAACGCAAATATGCATGTGTTACACTGCCATAATCAGCTACGACTAGCCCTTCAAAGCCCAGCTTGTTTCTTAGAATGTCTGTTAGAAGCCATTTGGACGTAGACACTGCCTGCTCATTTAACATCCCATAACTATTCATTACAGCTTTTACGTTTGCTTCATGTATAGCTGCTTCAAAGGGAAAGCAGTAACTATCCAATAGTTTTCTATCGGAAATTTGCTGTTCTCCGCCACCTCTTCCTCCTTCAGCATTTCCATAACCGACAAAATGCTTGGCGGTAGCCATTACTTCATTATCACCTTGTATTCCTTTGACAAATGACACGCCTGTTTGCGCAACTAAATAGGGGTCTTCCCCATAGGTTTCACCAATTCTTCCGAATCTCGGGTCTCTCCCCAAGTCAAATAGAGGGGAATGTACGGCCTTGAATCCAAAAGCCGCTAATTGCTTCTTGACTACCTCGCCCATTTTTTGAGCTAGGCTGGGATCCCAGGTAGAAGCAAGATTAAGAGACTGTGGAAAAGTTGTGGCACCCGGTATTTGCGCACCAGCTATTCCTTCACTATGAATCAGCGCCGGAATACCTAATCTCGTTTCCTCCACAAGGAACTTTTGTATATGCTTTATAGTCTCCTTATCCTTTTTAATGTCACCTGTAAAGGAGTCATTCAAATAGCTAATGGTCCCAATTCCATTCTTTAATTTTTCCGTTCTGGTATCATAAACGGATTCTCCACCATATGAATTTGCGCAAAATAGCTGAGATACTTTCTCCTTCAATGTCATTCTTCCAATTAAATCTTCGACTCTCTCGTGAATAGACTTACTTGCATCTTTGTAGATCATTTTTTACCTCCCAGTAAATTTGTTGCCGTTTCTATATACGACTTTATTTTCCCCACTAATTATTCACACTTCGTTTTGTGTCCTCTGATTTTATGCTCAAACGAGAAATTCTCGACTTCTTCGATAAAGAGGTCTCTTTTGTTTATGATATGAGCTCGAATGATGACTCTTTCACATCACGAGAATTGGACCCGATGTACACTTTGAATTCTCCAGGCTCAGCTCCATATTGCCTATCAGCGTTCCAATAAGCTAAAACCGCTTCGGTAATGGTGAATCTGATCTCTTGTTTTTCTCCTGCTGCTAATGTTACCTTTTTAAATCCCTTAAGCTCTTTCACCGGACGGACCACGCTGCCGTAGAGGTCTTGAATATAGAACTGAACGGTTTCCTCTCCCTGCTCGCCTCCTGTATTAGTCACCGTTACCATAACATCAATCATCTCCGAAGATTTCATCTTAGTTTGAGACAATCGAATATTTGAATACGCAAAACTCGTGTAACTTAATCCGTAGCCGAAAGGATATAAAGGGTCATTCGAACCATCAATATACCTTGAGAAGAATTTCAAATGCTTATTACTTTCTGTTACAGGTCTTCCGGTGTTAAAGTGGTTGTAGTATACGGGTACTTGTCCGATATGGGCAGGAAAACTCATCGTCAGTTTGCCGGTTGGATTATAATGGCCAAAGAGCACATCAGCAATGGCATATCCAGCTTGGGACCCCAGGAACCATGTCTCAACGATGGCATCGACATGGCGTTCGAACCAATCTAGCACAAGAGGTCGGCCATTCGTCAGAACCAGTACAACCGGCTTGCCCACACGAACTATGGCCTCCGCCAGCTCCTGCTGGACCTTCGGCAGTGCAATATCCATGCGGGATGCTGCCTCACCAGACATTTCACTGTTCTCACCCAGGGCAAGGATGACGATGTCCGCTTGTTCCGCCGCAGAAACCGCCCGCTCCAGTCCTCCAACAATCGTCTCTTCAACCTTGCATCCTTCTTCGAACAATAGATGTGCCAACGGCACTCCCTGCTCTTCAATTCCTTGCCGGAGCGTAACCGTTTCATTCGAATATCGGGTCCATTGCCAAGGTCCCAGCATATCTTTGCTATCGCCGAAGGGACCAATTATAGCTACCTTCCGCTCTTTGCTAGCAATCGGAAGCACACCGTTATTTTTTAACAATACAATAGATTTCTGTGCAAGACTCCGGCTTGCTGCTAAATGATTGGGATGGAAGTGATATGCTTTTTCTTCCTCAGGCCGTACATAGCGGAATGGGTCGTCCATAATGCCAATCTTATATTTAAATGTCAGGATTCGCCGGACGGCTTCATCAAGTTGCTCTTCCGAAACGAGACCTTGCTTGATTAATTCATGCAAATGATCATATGAACGGGTCACCATTTCAATATCCATCGTTGCATCAAGCGCTTTTTTTGCCGCTTCTTTGCTGTCTTTTGCATTCCCGTGCGCAATGATTTCATCAATGGCTCCATAATCGGAAATTAATATTCCTTCAAAACCCAGCTCTTTTCTTAACAAATCGTTTAACAGATAACGGTTTCCAGCTACTGCAACCCCTTGGTAAGTATTAAAGGAGTTCATCACTGACCCGGCTCCCGCTTCAATTCCTGCTTGGAACGGCGGCAAGTAAAGATTCCGCAAGGTGCCTTCTGAAATATCTACCGTATTGTAGTCTCGTCCTGCCTCAGATGCACCATATGCGATGAAATGCTTTAAACAAGCAATGAGAGTCTCTGGATCATGTAAACTGTTACCTTGGAAGCCTTCGACTTGGGCTCTCGCAATCAAGCTTCCCAAATATGGGTCTTCACCTGCTCCTTCCACGACTCTGCCCCATCGCGGATCTCGCGTGATATCAACCATTGGGCCGTGGTTATACGTAATACCACTTGCAGTAGCTTCCCTTGCAGCAATTGAGCACGCTTCTTGAATGGCTTCCAAATCCCAACTGCATGACCACGCGAGCGGTACGGGAAAAATCGTCTGAAACCCGTGTATAACGTCAAAGTTAAATAGTAAAGGAATACCGTGCGTGGATTTTTCAACTGCGACTTTCTGTAGTTCAAACACACGGTAGCTACTTACAGCCGCAAGTACCGAACCCACACGACCCTCTTCAATCAATTTCTCCGGAGTCTCCGATTCAATATCTGTTCCAAGGGAGATGTTTGTAGACATACACTGACTCATTTGACCGATTTTATCGGTTATAGACATCTTGTTGAGGAGCGATTCTACGGCTAGGTTAATCTCTTCGCGATCCCTTTGTTTCACATCATGCTTCCGATAAGGAGCAATTTCTGAAATAAGCATATCTTCGAGTGTAGGGCCAGGTCCTTTCGCACCTTTCACCTCAAACTCATCCTGATAGGGTAGTTTGATCTTGCCTTGAAATTCCTGCTCTTCAAAGGTCAATTCAATTCCAAATTGCTCATCCGGGACAAAAGATGATGTACCTTGAGCCCAAAGAACATTTCCTTCAACCGTCAATGTGTTAATGCTGATTGGGAACGGATATGGCTCCAGTACAACGGATAAAACATAGAATTCTTTTCTCTCAATGATAAACTTCATTTTAATACTGGATTGTGCTGTTTTATGCAGAAAATGCCAAGTACCGATCATACGTATCAACTCACCCTTCAAATTATTTTGATCAACGCTTAACCGCGCCGATAGTCAATCCTTTAAAATCCTTTAAGAAGTGCTTCTGAAAGAATGGGTAAGCTCATCATTGATTCATCACGTTTTTTCTAGCTATAGAGTTTGGAATTCTTCGACCTTCTCCAGAATAGACTTATACGCGTATTTATCTCTGCCTTTCAACAGACATTTCGTTGTTCATTTCCCGACTTTTATTAAACAATCCGGTCAAGCTTTATCATGACAGAGACCCGCAGCGTTTAACCGCCGCGGGTCTCTTTATCCCTTACGCTTCTTTCAGGCTAGATAACTAGGCAATATATCCTTTACTTAAGAGTTGTTAGCCTTGTATTCATCGAGCTGCGCCTGCAGGTCTTGTAGCACTTTATCCAAACCGGCTTTCTTGGCAGCCGATTCAAATTTCGCATATGCCGTTTCGTAATCGATTAGACCGACACTGGCCGGACTCATATATTGTTGGGCGAGATTGTGAATCGCCGCATTCTCGTTCTTTACATTGGCATCACTATAAACAAAATTCCCGCCATATGGATATTTGTTTACATCCTTTCTAAAACTCTGAAGTTGTTCAACGATCTCGTCGGGCGATTCGACGCTCCATCTTTCGTTCGGTCCGCGCCACCCCCAAGGATCATTCGATCCCGGTGGATAATTAGCAGAATCTGCAAGTGCTTTGAAACGATCGTCACCGACAGGCTCCCAATGCTTGCCCTCAATTCCATACCAAGTCAAATCCGAGTAAGCCCTATTCCACTTCAATAAGTCAAGGAACATGAGCGCACGCTCGGGATTTTTTGATCGTGCGTTAATGGCGACACCATTTTGCATATAATTGGAAGGCGGTTCTATTCTCTCTGGGATAAATATTTCCGTCTTCCATTCTGGGTGGGCTTTATTAACGGCCACTGCTATGTTTGAAATCTGATCCAGTGACGAAATCGCTACTGCAGATTTTCCTGTCTCATACAGTTCAAATGATTTCTCCTTTTGCGACAACGCGTTTTTCGAGAGAATACCGGCTTGCTGCCAGCGGTACATAGTCTGTGTAAAATTTTTATATTCATCACCCGTGAAGTGATTGATAGCATTCATTCCTTCTTTGCTGAACATGTTCCAAGCCAGTGCCATATTGGATGCTGCAACTCCGGATTCATAGGCCTGTGGATTTGGATCAAACAAAGTTTGGATGTATGATTCTGTTGCATGATGATAAGCGAATGGAGTAATCCCTTTATCGTTCTTGGCAATTGCCGTTAAATAGGCGTCCAGCCCTGCCATATCTTTAACCGACTGCACATTATTTTGTTCCCTTAAATCTCCGCGCAGCATAAATCCGATCGCCCCGCTCTCTTGCACTGACTGCGGCACAGCAAAGACCTTGTCGTTAACTTTGACTTGCTCCCAAGCAACTGCCGGTGTCTTCTCCCACGTAATCGGTGCGTTTTTGGACAGTAGGTCCTCTGTCAGCTCCAGGAATCCGTTCTTTCCGGCATAACCTTGATAATCAGTCCAAGTTGAAGCGTAGATCAGGTCGAAGTCCTCTCCCGCGGAGAAAAGGAGCGGGTACTTCTGCGACCACTCGCCCCATGTTAAATTCGTAACTTCGATATTGGCATTGATATCTGTCTTCGCCATTTTGCTTAATTCCTGATAAACGAGATCAGCATCAGCTGGCTTGTCCCCAAGCAGAATCATCTTAAGCGTGACTTCTTTCAGGGCGGTGTTCTCCCCTTCGCCCGGCTCGGACGAACTGTTTGTCTCGGAATTCCCATTGTTACTGCCGCATGCCGACAAAACAAATGTACAGACCATAACAACTGCCAGAGCGATAAACCACTTGTTCCGTTTGTAATTCATATTGACCCTCCTATGATTAATATATGTTAAATCGGTAGTACCGAAATTAACCTTTCACAGCACCCAAAGTCAGCCCTTTCACAAAAAATCGCTGTATGAACGGATAAAGAAAGAGAATTGGTCCTATTGCAATCATGGTGACTGCCATTTTAAGCGAGTTTTGTGGCATGCTGCTCAAGTCGATCGATGCTCCACCGCCCGATAAAGCAGAGATTCTTCGCAGCTCATCGGAGTTCGTGACCATATTGTAGAGAAGCAGTTGAAGCGGTCTCAAGTTCTCATCCGAAATAAACAGCATGGATAAATACCAATCGTTCCAATATTGTAGGGCAATGAAGAGCGTAACCGTCGCAAGCACCGGCTTGCTTACAGGCAGAATAATGGAATTGAAAATGCGAAATTCACTCGCTCCATCCATGAATGCGGATTCGCTCAGTGCTTCCGGCACCCCTCGCATGAACGCTTTCAGAACAATGATGTAGAAGACATTGAACAAAGCAGGCAATATAAGAACTAACAAATTGTCTTTCAAATTCAAATATTTTATGATCAGGATATACCAGGGCACCAGACCGGCATTAAACAGCGTAGTGAAGAAAAAATAAAAAGCTAAGCCATTCGCGATGCGGAATGTACGCTTATGGATGACATACGCCGTCATCGCCATCAGGTATACGCTGGCAATGGTACCGATTACGGTCACTAGCATCGTAACACCGTAAGCTCTCAGAATAATCTCGGGATTCTTAAAGGCGACCTTATATGCTTCGAACGTAAAGGAAGACGGAATTAAAGTATAGCCGTTCTGTACAATATCCTGCTCACTGGTCAAGGACGATGACAGGACCATTAGAAATGGCACGACGCACAGGATTGCAAAGACTCCAAGCAATAGATAAGAGACGATATTGAAGATCACGATATCCGGAGTTGTTTTTTTCAAGCTGATGCCTCCTTTCTAGAACAATGAGTAATCTTTGTTATATTTCTTGACCATATAATTCGCAATAAGGATCGTAACGAAGCACAGTACCGATTGGTAAAACCCGGCGGCTGCCGCCATGCCTTCCTCCCTAGTAGTTAGCAGGGAACGGAAGACGAATGTGTCGATAACATCGGTCTTGTCGTATAGTACGCCATTGTTCTGAACAAGCTGGTAGAACAAGCCGAAATCACCTCGGAAAATATTCCCGATCGCAAGGAGCACCAAAATGACGATGGTTGGGATAAGAAACGGCAAGGTCAGATGCCAAATTCGGCGAAAAATGTTTGCACCATCAATCTGAGCAGCTTCATAAATTTCGGGATCCACACTCATAATTGCAGCTAGGTAATAGATCATACCGTAACCCACCGACTTCCACGCACTGATAAGGATAATCAGGAACGGCCAGTATCCCGGAGAATTATAAATGTCGATTGGCTCGGAGCCGCTCGACCGCATGAAGCCGTTAATGATGCCCGAGTCAAAATCAGCAAATCCGTAAAGCAGTAGCCCAACAGTTACCCAAGAAACGAAATAAGGCAAAAACAGCATCGACTGCGTAATCTTGCGAAACCACTTGCCCGTAATTTCCACAAGAGCGATTGCAAGCACAATCTCCAGAATATTATTGACGATGATAAAAGCAAAGTTGTACAAAAAAGTGTTAGTTGTCACAAGCAAAGCCTTGCCTGAAATGAAGAAAAATCGAAAATTGTCAAATCCCGCCCACGGGCTCCCGAAAATTCCGTCTTGGTAGTTGTATTGCTTGAAAGCAATAACCAATCCGGCAATGGGCAAATAGCTGAAGATGAAGAAGAAGATGACTGCCGGCAGAGACATCATCACCAACAGCCTGTTCTTAATCAGGTGCCGGAACAACGATTCGCTTTTCAATGTTGAAACCTCCTATTCTATAAGTGTTTTATCACGAAAACGTTATCTTTAGTATGACGGACCACCAATACATCTTAAACCCGACAGAATTGTAATTTAGCCAAATATATTGTACCATCGGTGGTAATACGTATTACGAAAGAAGGACTCTGCGTGCTGAAGATTATAATCGCTGATGATGACCCTTTTACGCTGGAGGGGATTATTGCGGCAATTCCCTGGAATGAACTCGGAATCGGGAAGGTGTTCAAGGCTAGCAATGGGAGTAAGGCATTAGATATCGCACGACGGGAGCGCCCACAGTTGTTGTTAACCGACGTACGAATGCCCAAAATGGACGGTATAGAGCTCGCCACCGCTTATCGGGAACTAGATCCGAACTGTCAAATTATTTTCATTAGCGGCTTTTCTGACAAGCAATACCTGAAATCTGCCATTAAGCTTAGAGCCGTATCCTATGTCGAGAAACCCATTGAAATAAGCGAACTGCAGGACGCTCTTCGGCTCGCGGTTTCGCAGACGCGATTGACCAAACTGAATGCCAAGACCGAGCCGATTTCAATCTCTGCTGCTATGCCTCTCATCTCAAGCGAGTTGGCCCTAGCGATTACAAAACCGCAATCCGGTAAAGAGCGGATCAATGAGCTGACGGCACTGGCTGGATATACGTTTCCTACACGGATGCGTCTGCAAACGTTGCTTATCAAAGTTAGGAAAAAGAATATGTTGAAACCAGAACAAATGGAAATTACAGCGAGTTATATTTATGGTTTGGTAATTGGTTTGCTTACGGAATCCAATACGACTGGTATTGCCGCTGTAAAGGACGAGTCTCATATCGTCATCCACTTATATGTCACATCCGGCAGTTTGGACAACCTCCGTGATACTGCCGATCGATTTGCCTCAAACTTATTTGATATCCTACCGGACAAGGACATTGTATTCCTCGCGTTAGGCAAGCCGGCCATAGGTTTGACTGGTGCTGAACAATCCTATCACACAGCCGTTATTGCCTTACAGCATATGTTTTATAACGGCTATTCCGTATACGGTTACAACGAAAACCAGGCACCTGCGTATTCCTTCGACTCCCAATTAGTGACCATGTTCGGGGAGCTCTTATCCAAGAACGAAATCGGGCAAGCACTCCGACTTATCTCCAGCCTGACGTTCGATATTAAGCAATATAAGAATACTATGGTGAATCGTGTGAAAGAAATATATTTCCAACTTCTGATTACACTTATTCAGGCGTCAGGAGATCGGGATATCCGCTTGTTCGACAATGCCGATAGTTCTGGATTTTTATGGAACATGATGAACGAATTCGATACCTTAAACGAACTGAAGGGTTTCCTCGTGATGAAGGTGGAACGCTATGCAACGCTGATTACGGAACAATCCCCTTATAGCGGCATTGTTAATGCCATCTTACAATTCGTGCATGATCATTACGCGAAAGCAGATCTATCCATCGGTCAAATCAGCGCACACACGATGCTTACAACTTCGTATCTGTGCAACCGCTTCAAGCAGGAAACAGGTCAAACGATCAATCATTATATGACGAATTACCGGATTGAAAAGGCCAAAGAGCTTCTTCGAGATCCTTCGCGCAAAGTGGCCGAAGTATCGATAAGCGTTGGATATAACAATGGAGACTACTTCGCGAAGTGTTTCCGTAAGATTACAGGAAGCAATCCATCTGAATACAGGGAGGGACTCGGAGGATGAAATGTAAGGCTGTTCGGTTTTCCCAACTTTTCTCTGATCTGAAACTTAGACATAAACTAATCCTTTCCTTCTTCGTGTTAATCGTACTTCCGCTCGGCGGCTATTTCTATCTGTCTTCGGAGCAACTTTACAAGCAATTTTTGAATAGAACCTCATTCTCGCTCGCGCGAAATTTCGACCAGTCATTCTCCTTTCTTTCCTATAAATTTCAAAAAATTCGTACAGCGAGCGATATTCTTTTGTCGGAGAAGATGCTTACCGATGTATTGACCTCTGAAGTGAGTACCGATGATTTCTTCATGCAGTACAAAGATTTTCTTGATTTGCGGCCGTTCTTATCTTCCTTCGAGGACAAGCGCGATATTAAAAGCGTCAAATTGTTCGTAAATGAGGAATTATTTTATTCGGAAGATAATGTAAATCTATTCAGTTTGCAAAAAGCACGTCAGACCTATTGGTTCAAGCGGTTGATGGACAGCGGCGAAGGGATTTTATGGGCTCCCAGCTCATACTTCACGGAATCCGATGGAACCGGCAATGATTTTTTAGCAGTTCTCCGCCCATATCGTAACCCCAATGATTATTCTGAATTTCTTGGCGTCATTAGGTTGGACATTCCGGTAAATACCGTCATTGATATATTAATGAACACCGCGCCAATCCGGAACAGCCTGACCTATATTGAGAATTCCAGTGGAAATAACGTCGCCAGCTCGAATCTCATCCTGCAACAGGAATATAAAATCAGTAAGGATGAGGTGATTCGCTCCGCTAAGAGTGGTTCTCATTTTGTGAAACTAGCGAATTCATCTCGTCAAGTATATCTCCAAAGCAGGATGATACCAGGGACTGATTGGTATATGGTTACGGTAATTCCGTTAGAGGAGATTGCTTCTGAGAGCAGAGCCATGCTACAGAATTCACTCATCCTGCTCATCGTTATTGCTTTAATCGCTTTTGTCCTATCCATTCTGATTTCCAATTATATGACTTCACGCTTAACCCAGATCATGCGTAAAATGCGTAACGTGCAAGAAGGCAATGTCGTAGCACTCTCTTTACCTCCATCAAAAGACGAGTTCGGGGAGTTGATCGAGAATTACAATTATATGGTCGGCAAAATCGGAGTATTGCTTGAGGATCAATTCCGGTCCGGACAAGAAATCAAGAGTGCGGAGCTAAAAGCGCTGCAGGCGCAAATTAATCCACATTTCCTTTACAACACACTTGATTTGATGAAATGGATGGCTCGGAATGGAATGACTGACGAAATAGGACAGGTTGTAACCTCTCTCTCTAAGTTCTACAAACTTAGCTTAAGCAGTGGAAATTCGTTCATTTCCATCCGTGACGAGCTTCTTCACGTCAGCAGCTATATGCATATACAAAGTACCCGTTACGCGAATAGAATCCAGCTGGACATTCAGGTGAATGAAGAGATTATGGATTATGGATTATGGAATTTTAAAAATAACGCTGCAGCCTATCGTAGAGAACGCGATCATACACGGCATTCTGTGCACGGAAGAAGAATCAGGAACGATTCGGATTACAGGGGAATTGGATAAAGGAGACATCGTGATTATCGTTTCTGATGATGGCGAAGGTATGTCTCCTGATATCATTTCGAAACTACTCACGAAGGATCTTAACAATCGAACAAGAGGGAGTGGATATGGCCTGCGAAACATTAATGAGCGGATCCATTTGTTCAATGGTCCGGGTTACGGGCTTACTTTTGATAGTAAACCGGGAATAGGGACGGCTGTTTCCATACGTTTACCCGCTCTTAAAATTTAAGAACATGTAGAGGTTGTATAATTCAAGTTGGCCTCCTGGATGACATGAGTTTCGGATGGGAAGTATGTGGTTTGGTGAGAACAAGTCGGCGAAGTTCTGGCTCAGCGTGCTAAATGAACTGAAGAACCGTGGTATACAAGACATCCTTGGAAAACCTAACCGGCTTTTCGCAAGCCACTACCGCCTGTTATCAACAGACCGAAATTCAGAAGTGCATCATCCATAATTAATATTGCTATATATTTGCTTGAATCCGTTTTTCGCTATGTGATGATTGCGAAAATCACACCTATTCGTGGTATTATATATGTTGAAAATATAGTCAGATAACAATTCAATGTTACAAACTATTATTATCATTTATTTCGGTTCAATTTAAACTCAACGTATTTTATTAGTTCCTTTTGATCTTCTTCATTCAATTTCAAAATTAATTTAAACAGTTGTTTTTCTTGAACCGAAAAATCTGACGCAATTTTTTGTCCTGCATTAGTATTATTCTGTTCTCCTTTTAGCAGCCAATCCAAGTCGATTTCAAATCGACTATGTATAGAAAGAGCCGTATCAACTGATGGATTACAATTACCTTGTTCGATATCACTCAATGTCCCTTGTGAAATCCCGATCTGTTTAGCAAATTCAATTTGAGTTAAACCTTCCATCTTTCTTAACTTCCGAATATTCTCTCCAATAATAAACATTGGCCATCCCCATTCACTTTTTATGGAAAGTGACAATTTATGATCATGCATGAATCGTTCGAACATGATAATTTGGCATTTTCCTTCGTAAATCAATTCATAATCTAAAACCGAAAAACCCCCGTAAATACAGGCTTTCTGTATATTCACGGGGGTTATTTCAGTGGCAAATCATCTTATTTCTGGTGTGTTAAATCTTATAAGCCTTCATCGCTTTGCGAAGCTCTTTAAAAGTAGGACGCTTGCCATACATCAACACGCCTGTGCGGTAGATTTTTGCTGAGATCCATACCGATGCGTAAATGGTTACGAGCAGAAGTCCGATCGATCCAAGCACCTGCCACATTGGCGGATCGGTCAGTCCAAGTCTTAGCAGCATAACGTATGGCGAGAAGAATGGAATAAAGGAAGAAATCTTCACCAGCATACTGTCCGGGCTTGAGATACTGAAGATCGAGATATAGAAACCAGCCAGCGAGAGCATAGTGATTGGCAATACAGCTTGGCCCAAATCCTCGGTACGGCTGACAATGGACCCAACCGCAGCGAATAAAGTTGCAAACAAGAAGTAACCCGTCAAGTAGAATAACACCGAATAAATCAGAAGCATCGGATCAATTTGGGATAAATCGATATTGAATTTTTCAAGCGTTTCGTTATTATGCGGTAATTTCACGTTAATAATAATGACCAGGACATAGATCGTGATTTGGATAAGGCCCACCAAAAACATCCCTACGATTTTACCGAACATTTGTTTCAGCGGAGATACGCTTGTAATGAGCAGCTCCATGACACGCGAGCTTTTTTCTGCTGTTATTTCAGATGCGATCATTTGACCTGTAATCATAATGGCCATGAACAGAAGAATGACGATGAAGTACACAAGGCCCATATTAACCGCCTGCTCTTCCGGTGTTTTCCCTTCGCCGATACTGCCTGCGCCTTCCGTAGCCGAAATCTGTACGGATTGTATTTCAATCGGTGCATTCAGCAGGGCCAGCTGCTCAGAGCTCAAGCCGGCATCCTTTAGAACGGTTCCCTGGCGGATCACTTGCAATCCGTTTTGGATAGAGGTAGTTAGCTGAAATGCGAGCAGCTTTTCGGATTTATAAGTCATTTCCGGGAAGCCGCTGTCTGTCATTTTTCCAAAAGCCAGGTAGCCTTTAATATCTTTATCGGTAATCGCTTGTTTCAGCTGCTTTTCATTATCAGCCTCTGAGCCTTTGTCTTCATATGGAACCAGCTTTACGCCCGGCTTCTCTTGCGCTTCGAAATAGGCTTTAAGCTGGTCGCCTGTCGCTGAGCCTTCCGATTGCGCGGATTGAATATATCCGATGCTTGTCACCTTGTCACCACTATTGAATTGAGAGAAAATATAAGGAAGATTAATGCCGATCGTCATAATCAATGCGATAATGAGCGTTGTAATCAAAAATGCTTTGCCTCTGAATTTATTTTTTAACGTAAAGCCAACAACAGTCCAAAATTTATTCATGGCTATCACCACCTACTGTTTTAATGAAAATTTCGTTTAAGGTCGGTTCCTTAATTTCAAATCTTGTGATATCTGTCTGTGTTAACGCATGACGCAAAATGTCCGCGCCTGCCGCTTCGTTTGCAATGCCGATCTCATAGCCATACTCATGTCGAATCACATTTGTAACACCGTTTATTCGCTCTAGTCCCGTTACTTCCTTAGGCGTATTAAGGAGGACCCGCTCTTTCGGAAATTGCTTTTTGATATCCTTCAAGTTACCTTTGAGAACCACATTCGAGCGATGCAAAATGGTAATGTTCCGGCACAGCTCCTCGACATGCTCCATCCGGTGAGTGGAGAACAAAATGCTGCTTCCTGCATCACGCAGCTCTTTAACCGTTGATTTCAACAGCTCTACGTTGACCGGATCGAGACCGCTGAACGCTTCATCCAAAATAACAATTTTCGGTGAGTGGATGACGCTCGCGATAAATCCAATCTTCTGCTGGTTCCCTTTAGAAAGCTCCTCAATCTTCTTATTGTAATACTCCGGCACCTCAAAACGGTCCAGCCATTTCTTCAAGCTCTGCTCCGCATCCTTCTTCGACATGCCGCGCAGCTGCCCCAAATAGATCAACTGATCGCTGATACGCACCTTTGGATACAAGCCTCTTTCTTCTGGCAAATACCCAAGATTGCTGAGCTGATCATTACTATAACCTTTCCCGTTGTACAAAATTGTGCCTTCGTCCGGGTAGATCAGGCCAAGCACCATCCGCATCGTTGTCGTTTTCCCTGCCCCATTGGCGCCGAGCAAGCCGTAAATTTCTCCCTCGCTTACCTCAAAGCTAATCCCGTTGACGGCTGTTTTATCCCCATACTGCTTGACTACATTTTCTACTTTTAATGGATTCATGTTTATGCTCCCCTCAGTTAGTTCGCTCTTGTACTTAATCGGTCTTGCATAAGTAATGCGCTCATAATCTCATCCAGCTCAAGCGCTTGCCTGCTGACAATTTGATAACCTTGTGCTGTGCACCAATCCTCAGACTCGCTGGTCTTGTTTGTCGTAATTCGGTAGGTGGTTCCACCCGCATGTTCGATTCCACATTGTCCCGGCATCGCAGCCGCTATCTTCGGATTCAGTCCTGCCCCGCTTACGAATAAGGTGAACCAGCTGCTGAACAGCTCGTCTTTCTCATATACACCAAGCACTCTTCCATGGGCCATGAAGATGATAAAATCCGCTAGACGCTTAACCTCTTCAATAATATGGGAGGTCATCAATATCGTCCGGTCTCCCCGATCCATGTAGCGATGCAAAATTTCGATCATCGTCTTCCATGCAAGCGGATCAAGTCCGGAGGACGGCTCATCCAGCAGAAGAAGCTCCGGGTTATGAGCGAGAGACAACGCAAACTCAAATTTTCGGCGCATTCCTTTAGACATTTTGCCAAGCACCTGATTATCGTCTACCTCAAGATTATGCAGCAGCTCTCTGTATCTATTTACATCCCAGCGGTCGTACCAGAACCTATGAAATGCGGCTTTCTCCGTCCCCTTCATGCTATCCTCATGTGGGGAGGACTGATCCTGCAAATAACCGATTCGTTTCTTCAGCTCTGTATCCAGCCCCTGCGCTACCTGTTGTCCAAGCAGCTGAATCGTACCCTCATCCTGCTTATCGAGTCCAAGCATCATGCGGAAGGTTGAGCTCTTGCCACAGCCATTCGGACCAACAATCGCTGTAATATAGCCAAGTGGGATATCCATATGGAGCGGCCCAAGCTTGAAATTCAAACGATTCTGTACAATGCCATCTAGTCGAATCGCAGATTCATTCATCATGCTTCCCATCCTTTAATCAAAATGTCTCTTTACCGCTTCCTTGAGCATACTCTCCAGCTCTTCTTCCGTGCATTGTACGCGTTTTGCCGCAATTACCGCCTGCTCCAACGCATCCATCACCGCTCCGAGCCTATACCGGTCTCGCTCCTTTTCACAAACCTGAGCGACATAGGTTCCGGTTCCTTGCCGCGTTCGCAAGAGGCCCTCTGCTTCCAAATCGTTATATACCCGCTTTACCGTAATAACGCTGCATTTGACGGTTTGGGCAAGCTCGCGAATCGAGGGAAGCAGTGTTCCCTCGGTGAGTTGTCCACTAACGATTAAGGCACGAAGCTGAACCTCGATTTGATGATAGAGCGGCTCAGCGCTTTGCTCGCTAATTTGTATCGGCAGCCGCATGGGCCACACCTTCTTCCATTCCCTATTGACTAAGCACTATATGTTCGATTCTCGAGTCGGCTCTCAATTCGATTAACCCCTATCCAAAACGCTGCAGCGCTTATCGAGAGAGTGAGGAGTGGGAACCACCAGCTTCCGCCTTCAATCGCTTGCAGCGAGTTCATCACAATATTGCCCATCTTCATTAGAGAAATTCCAAGTGCGATCAGCAGCATAGCGCAAAGATAGATGATATTAAAGAAGAAATAAGTTCTGCCGGAATGGCCGACCTCCCAGTAGACGTAACCAATGGCCATTGTCAAGGAATAACCGAACCAGGTTAAAGCGTAGAGTGCAAAGCTTCCAGCCGAGATTTCCGAGCCCAAATTCCGAGCCATAATATATTGAAGTAGGAAAAAGACAAGCTGAGCAGCAAATAGTACGATCGTCAGTTGAATGATCCGCCCTAATGCGATTTGTCTAGAAGAAATGGGCAATGTACGCCATTGTGCCATCTTCTTCGTGTAGGAGTTATCTTTCCAGTATCGCATCATCGTTTGATTCATAACGAATCCGAACACAGGCAGTATCGTCAAATAGATAAAATCTGTTGCGAAGCTAGACAATCCCTCGCTTTCTCCATTAATGACATCTCTGAATAATGGGAGCGTAAAAAGCAAGACATAACCAATCATCAATAAGGTAAAAAGACTTTTCCAACGATCTTTAGCCAGCTCGTGCTTTGCTAAAAACCAGGCACCTTTCCATACGCCCACGATAGTTACTCCTCTCAAAGCCTCAGTCGTTATAGTGTGTATATCATTATACACAGTATATTCACTGTATACACTATTGTCAACCCTTTCCATCAAAAAAAGCTATGTTAGTGAAAGAGTGTTCTCTTTCACTAGCATAGCTTCCTATATAGGCGACTCAATGTTAACCGAAAATGGCATCAATGACCGGCTTCGTATGACCGCCTGGATACATGAGATATAGCAGCACATAAACCATCGTTCCTGTAATTGCCGTAACAAACCAGATCATCGAAGTGACCTTACCCCATTTGCGATGCTTCGCGAATTTCTTCTTGTAACCAAGTGTAAGTGTCGTAATTCCGAATACGGCTGCTACTGTAGCAAGCACGATATGGAATAATAAGAATACGAGATAATAGGGCTTCAAGCCATCGGGCCCGCCCCATGACGTATTACCAACGAATATCGTCCGTGAAACATACACGATGAAGAAGATCGTTGCGGCTACCGCAGCATAGAACATGACCTTCTGATGCTCTTCCAGTCTGCGTTTGATCGCCAGCCTCCAGCCTACGGCTACCAGTACTGCGCTTAGCACGATAAAAAAGGTGCTGATTGTCGGCATAATATTATAACTGTTCAATGTTACCCCACCTATTGTTAACAAAATGATTAGTACGTACTAAGCCGTACCAGTATTAGGATTTGAATTCGAATTTGGCAATTCGTCTTCCGTGTGCTCACGTTTGAACCACTGCTTGAAAATATAGACAAGGATGATGCCGTACATAATTTCTTGCACGAACTTCATCACAATCCCGCCAAGCTGTTGGTCTTCCACGACATCCATCAAGTTAAAAAATTGCGGTCCGCTGAAGCTTTCCAGCAGTCTTGCCGGATCTCCTGACACGCAATAGCCCATGGCAGTCACCCAAACGTTCGGATCGCTATAGATGGCGTACATGGATGATTTCGCGAAAATAATGAGCGCGCATGCTGGCGTAAGCAGCATACCATTTGCAAAAACGTAGGCCATCCGCTTCAAATCGGTCAGTCTAGCCCACTCCGGAACCGGAACGGTAATCTGCCACCACATCATAAAGGAGGTGATGAGGAGAATCAAATAATAAAGACGATGCACCGCAAAGTGCGTCATCACATAGTCATGGACAATAGGGACATGATAAACAGAGAACAACACATTAAATAACACAAGACACATAATAGGGTGCATCATAAAACTTAACTTTCTCCAAAACGGAGCGGAAAACATTTTGATCCATAGAAAGCTTGGAATGCCTAGTAAAACAAGCGGAGGAACAACCAAATAGGAAACAGACATATTAATCATATGAAACGTAAACATGAGATGGCCTAATAGATTAAAAGGACCACCGTGTACCAAATATAACATTACGGCAGCGGAAACAAACATCGTCTTCTGTAATCGTGTCGCAGGCAGCGCCTGCGGATCATGCTTCTCTCGCCATGGACCAATGAGGTAGAAATATAGAATGACTATAGCCGCCATTCCGAACAGAAACATCGGGGTCCACAATTCCTCGAAGCGAAAATATTGTAAGCCAAGCATCGTGGAAGCTCCTTTCAATAACACTAGCCTTTTTCTACAAAAGAGGAGGGACCCAACCCTTGGGACCCTCCTCTCCTCCAACAAATTTGTGAATTACCACCAAGCCCAGTATTCAGCCATAATGACGCAGGTGAATACGATAAATACGCCAGTCAAGATTCCGATAATCGCGAATGTATGACCACGATCTTTCATATGCATCCAAAATGCCATTTGAACGAATACTTGCAATACCGCAAGGCCGATCAAAATGATGTAAATAAAGTCTTTGTTAATCTCTCCGCTAATTACAGTCGCAAATGCGATGAACGTAAGCAGGACGGAGAAAATAAATGCGATAATATGCTTCTTCGGTCCTTCGACCTTATGACGCTTGGGGCTTTCCTCTGTGGCTGTTTGATTGCTTGCCATGGATTAAACCACCTTTCCCATCAAGTAAACGACGGTGAAAATGAATACCCATACAACGTCGATAAAGTGCCAGTACATACCGGCAACATATACCTTAGGTGCCGTAACGACAGTCAAGCCTTTTTTGGCTAACTGAATAATGATGAGCGTAATCCACATAATACCGAATGCTACGTGAGCACCGTGGAAGCCGACAAGCGTATAGAACGAGGAGCTGAATGCACTCGTTGTAAAACCGTGGCCTTCATGTACGTAATGAACAAACTCATAAATCTCTAGACCCAAGAAAGCAGCGCCTAGAAGAACCGTTACAATTAACCAATTAATTAAAGCTTTGACACGGTTCGTGTGCAAGGCATGAACAGCGAAAACGCTGGTCAAGCTGGATGTAAGCAGCAGCGCCGTTGCAAGAGCAACGAGCGGCAGCTGGAACAACTCATGCGCTGGCGGACCGTCAAGCACTTGATTACGAAGTGCCAGGAACGCGGAGAACAACGTCCCGAACAATACGGTCTCGCCACCAAGGAAAAGCCAGAAGCCTAATACTTTATTGCGTCCCTCGAGGGTCGCCTTTTCGGGCTCATGAGGCAATTGCCCCTCTACATGCGAATGCGCGCTCATGCTTTCCCCCCCAAATCTTTAAGGATTTCTTCTTCTTCAATATGGAAGCCATGATCATCGATCACAGAGCGTAAGAACATGCAACCGAACAAGATCAGCAAACCGAAAATTCCGACGGCATAGCCTGTTTTGATCAAGCCGAACAGTTCGCCCCAATCATGGGAATACATAAATCCTAGGCCAGCAATGAACAATCCAGCTCCCATGAAGAATGGAAGGATCGATGGAGACGGCATATGAATCGGGCCGATCGGCTCCGCAGGCGTCATGCCTTTGTGGCCATCCATTTTTTCTTTCCAATAAGCATCGTATCCGCGTACAAGCGGAGTTTGAGCAAAGTTGTACTCTGGTGCAGGTGATGGAATTGTCCACTCAAGCGTACGGCCATCTTCCCAAGGATCTGCCGGAGCATCCGCTGGTTTGAAAGCTGTAATAACAACGTTGAGCAGGAAGAAGATTGTACCAAAGCCCATCAAGAATGCGCCAACTGTACTAATCATATTCATTTCATTAAAGCCTAGACCGTCCAGATAAGTCCAAATACGACGCGGCATACCAAGCAAACCAAGGAAATGCTGGATAAAGAACGTCAAGTGGAATCCGATAAAGAAAGTCCAGAAGGTAAGTTTACCAAGTGTTTCGTTCAAAACGCGTCCGAACATTTTCGGCCACCAGTAGTGTAGACCAGAGAAGATACCGAGAATCAATCCGCCAACGATAACGTAGTGGAAATGCGCTACGACAAAGTAGGAGTCATGGTACTGGAAGTCAGCTGGCGCTGCGGCTAGCATAACGCCGGTAACGCCGCCCATTACGAAGGTTGGGATAAATCCGACAGCGAACAAGTTCGCTGAGGTGAATTTGATAGAGCCGCCCCACATCGTAAATAGCCAGTTGAAAATCTTAATCCCTGTCGGAACAGCGATCAGCATCGTTGCAATCGAGAACAATGCGTTAGCAACAGGTCCAAGGCCAACGGTGAACATGTGATGCGCCCAAACCATGAAGCCCAAGAAGCCGATCAGGATGGTCGCGAATACCATCGAACTGTAACCGAACAACCGCTTGCGAGAAAATGTACTTATTACCTCGGAAATAACGCCGAAGGCCGGCAGGATGAGGATATAAACCTCAGGATGCCCGAATATCCAGAAAATATGCTCCCATAGTACAGCGTTACCGCCGCCCGAAGGATCAAAGAAGTTTGCGTCGAACAATCGGTCGAACATTAGCGCTGCAAGGCCAACGGCGAGTGCCGGGAATGCAAACAGGATAAGCGCCGATGTAATGAATGCTGCCCATGTAAACATTGGCATACGCATGAAAGTCATGCCAGGAGCACGCATATTGATGATCGTAACGAGGAAGTTAATTCCCCCGATAAGTGTACCGATACCTGCGATTTGCAGACCCAGTACATAATAATCCACGCCATGATCGCCGCTGTATGTGGTTCCAGCCAGCGGTGCGTAAGACGTCCATCCTGCATCAGGAGCTCCGCCAGTAAACCAGCTGACATTCAGCAAGATACCGCCGAACAGGAACGTCCAGAAGCCCAGCGAGTTAACGAAAGGGAAAGCAACGTCGCGCGCGCCAATCTGCAGCGGTATGACCGCATTCATAAGCGCGAACAACAGCGGCATAGCCGCAAGGAAAATCATGGTCGTACCGTGCATCGTCAGTAGCTCGTTGTATGTATCCGCACTAACAAAGTTATTAAGCGGCTTCCATAATTGAACCCGGATTAGGATTGCTTCCAAACCGCCGACAAGGAAGAAAAATCCGCCTGCGATCATATACAATATTCCAATTTTCTTATGGTCAACCGTTGTAAGCCAGTCCATCAGACCGCTGTAACGTTTGACCGGATGCGTATGCGCATGAGCCAAAGTAGGTACCTCCTTCAATCACCGATAAATTATTATTCGTAGTTAAGTTTCAATTCAGATAGATATTTAGCAATACCTTCAAGTTCTTGCTCAGTCAGATCGATTTTGCCCATTTGGTTGCCCGGCTTAACTTCGTCCGGATTTTTGATCCAACGGTGCAGGTTATCGTAAACTGAACCTTCATTTGAATATTGCGGATCATCGGTGTTAACAAGTATACCTCCGACAGTCTCACGGCTACCGATACCAGTCAGGTTAGGATAAGCCGGTCCGCCAAGATCGCCAACGGCGTGGCATGACAGACATTTGCTTTCGAAAGCTTTAGCAATTGCCGGATCGCTTGGAAGTGCAACAGGCTCTTGAAGCGCTGCTACCCAACGATCAAATGAAGACTCGTCCACTGATTTGACCTTAAAGTCCATCAATCCGTGCGAAGGTCCGCAAAGCTCGGCGCATTTACCTAAGTAAACGCCTTCTTTTGGAGCCGAGAAGTACATTTTATTTACGTTAGCTCCAGGGTTTGTATCGATTTTACCTGCAAGCGAAGGAATCCAGAACGAGTGAAGCACGTCTGCAGATTTCGCTGTAACCGATATCGTTTTGCCTTTTGGAATGATAAGTTCCTGCGCTGTCTTAACTCCATAATCCGGATACTCGAATTCCCACCAGTATTGGTGCGAAGTAACGATAACTTGAACAGCCTCCGGGTCTTTACTGTAATCTTTAGCTAAGTTAAATACGGATTGTACGGTCGGAACACCCAAAATAATAAGCATGATGATCGGAATAACCGTCCAAATGATCTCCAGCTTATGATTCCCTTCCACTTGCTTAGGAATCGTTTTGTCGCCCTTACGTCTGCGAAAACGAACAATTACATACAAAGAAATCGCGAATACTGCAACAATCACGATTAACATGATACCAATTGCCAGCTTCATCAGACCGAATTGCTCTTCCGCTACAGGCCCTTGAGGATTCAGCGTCGACAAATCGCTCCGCCCGCAAGCCGCCAGCACCAATACCATCATGGCCATAAGCGGCGCAAGCCGTTTTACAAATCGCCACCGTTTCATCATTAATCAACCCCACTTTTGACGTTTTCGCAGCTGCCTGATTTTCACGTGGCATGCGGCTGGCTGCGTGTTTTCACAGATGTTTTTACAACTCCTGCAACTTAAATCACTTTATTAAATATAAAGTTGAAGCCCCTATTTGTCAATGTTCCACAGAGAGTTCACAAATTGTTCTCAAAGCTGTCAAAAACGCATTAATTCAACGTTTTTAAGCATGTGAAGCCGCATTGTCCGGCTATGTAGAAACAGCATTCCCTCTACCCTACATTGTGCACCAAACCCATGGTCAATTATGTATGCTTCCCAAAACGTATATTTATGGAGCTAAAACAAAAACTAAAGCCATTATCGTAGGAATGGGGGTCCCATCTTAATGCTGAAACGAATGGCCGCTCTGCTGCTTTCCGCTTTTGTCCTCTCTGCGACAGCTGGCTGTAATTATGAGCAGCTGGCTCAGAACAGCGATACCGATTATGGCAGCCGCCAGGCTAATGATCCGAAGATGCTTGGCGGCAAGTCGTATGGGCCAATGTCGAATAATCCGCACCAGCATGATAATGCCTTTTTTGAATACAGCTCCATGATTTCTCGCAAGGTTACTGATCTAAATGGCATAGCATCTGCTATTGTCATGCTGACGGACAAGAATGCATATGTTGGTTTGATGACGGATTGGACAGCCGTGGGCACACGCAATTCTGGCGGCAAAAGCGAGCAGGATAATACCGGTACGAGCGAGGGCGTTTACAATCATGATACAGGCAGTCCTTACGGCAACAGCCGGACGCTCGTCTCGCCTTATAACTCTTATTTCTCCGTCAATGACATCAATAATCTGTCGGATGAGCTTAAGCAAACTGTCGCTCTCAGGGTACGCGAGCTTGCCCCGACCGTTCAGGAGGTTCATATTTCCGCTAATATGGAGTTCGTTAATTATTTCAATGAATTTGCCAAGGAGGCTTGGGGCGGGCGCCCGCTTATGCCTTGGATTGACCAATTCAATACGGTCGTCAAATATCATTTTGCCGGTGGGAAAGAGATGCCGAAACCGATTACCCAGCCAGGAACCTATAGTCCATCAGAGGCCCAAATGGATCAATAAAAAAATCGCTTCCTATTATATATAGCAAAAAAAAGGCTCTTCCAGCGAAGAGCCTTTTTTGCTGAATATATTTCAACTGCGATTAACGCATTGGTGCAAAATGTTTAACCTCTGCTAAAATAGCCTCCGTTTGAGCTAGCAGCTCATCCGTCAATTCGATGTCGATGGCTTTCACATTCTCCTCCACTTGACCGGGACGGCTCGAGCCAATAATCGCTGAGCTTACATTCGGCTGTCGAAGCACCCAAGCTAATGCGAATTGCGATAAGGATGCGCCGATGCTTGAAGCAAGCTGTTCAAGCTTCGCTGCTACTTGAAGTACATCCTCGCGTAAATAGCTGTTAATCACGCCATTTGTTTTGTCATTTGCAGCGCGGCTGTCAGACGGAATCGCTTGGCCTGGCTTATATTTTCCTGTCAGCACGCCTTGGGCAAGTGGGGAAAACACAACCTGTCCCAGCCCTTCCTGTTCACATGCTTGTATAACATCTTGCTCAATATAGCGCTCAAACATATTGTAGATCGGCTGGTTTGAAATCAATGGACGCAAACCAAGCCGATTCCCCGTTGCTGCTGCATCCTTGATCTGTACGGCTGTCCATTCACTGATTCCGGTGTAAAGCACTTTACCCTGCGCTGTTAAATCATCGAGCGCCCGCAGCGTTTCCTCAACTGGCGTATCGGAATCAAAGCGATGGCATTGATAAAGATCAATATAATCGGTGCCCAACCGTTTCAAGCTTGCTTCGCATTGCTCCATAATATGTTTTCTGGACAAGCCGCGGTCATTCGGGCCTTTGCCCATCGGGAAAAATACTTTAGTAGCGAGCACGTAGCTGTTTCTCGTATACGCTTTCAAGGCATCGCCCATAACCTTCTCGGCTTCACCATTATTATAAGCATTAGCTGAATCAAAAAAATTAATGCCGAGTTCATAAGCTTTATGTATGCATTCTTGGGCTGTTTGCGCCTCCGTCGCCGTTCCATACGTTAACCAGCTGCCAAGTCCGATCTCACTAACTTTTAACCCGCTATTGCCAAGCTTCCTATATTTCATTTATAATCGCTCCTTCGACTCATATCACGCTGCTTTCTTATAGTAGTGTATAGCAGTTCGTTCATTATTTAAAGTAGTGAATCTTTTTTCATTTTATTATCTTTAGTATATATACTATACTTGATGATAGTAGTAGTTAGAGAGGAGAATGATCAGATGAGTGCTCATAATTATATCCCTAAAGAGCCCACGCATATCGATTGCAACATTGAGAGGACCTTAGATGTCATAGGAGGAAAATGGGCGTTTCTTGTGCTGAGAGAGCTATTTTGCGGCACCAAAAGATTCGGGGAAATTCAGCGGCTCATTCCAGCCGTAAGCCCACGCGCGTTGACAAGCACGCTCCGTCATTTGGAAGACAAGGGCGTGCTTGAACGCAAAGTATTTCCTACTGTTCCGGTAACCGTTGAGTATACGCTAACGCCAAAAGGCGAGGATTTGCATCATATTTTAAAAGAAATGAAACTATGGTCAGCGCGTTGGACCTAGGCCCTGCTGAGTCAAAGGCTTCGCTTACGGCTTAATGGCTTGGTCTGGCAATGATTTCGTACTCGCTTGAAAGCGGTCGATAGCTGTCTGGTAAACGCGACGATCGCTTTCATTACGAGATAACCGTTCAAGGCGAAGCAGCTCGGCTTCAAATTGTTCGATAAGCATGGTTACCCGCTCTTTCGGTTTTGTTTGGCTGCTTTGCGGCTGTTTCGACTCTTCCCCAGTTTGAAGCAGAAGTTCTCCGTTGCTGTCAATTTGTGCGAAAAACACTTCTTCCTGCTCCAAATTTCTTTTCTCGAGCTGATGCTCCAGCCATTTAAGGTCATGCCCTGACTCTTCTAGCACTTCCATTTGAATTTCACCATCCATCATGACCGTAAGTGCCTCTCGTTCATTGGCTACCTGCCAGCCAAGAACATCCGGAGTGATCGGCTGATATTCCTTCTTCAGCATGACATTGACCTCACCGCTAGACTCCATCACCGCAAATTCTACGTCGGCAACTCGGTAAACATCCTTTTTGCGCAATTGCTCAAGCATTTCATCTAGAGTCAGCCGTTCCTTGTGTAAGTTTTTCTTAAGAAGCTGGCCATCTTTAATAAGCACTGTACCCTTGCCGTCAATGATGTCACGTGCTTTCTTGCTTTTCATCGTCAAAAATTCCATAGCTACCGAGACGCTGACCCATACTCCTAATGACACCATTCCCAGAAACCATAAGTTATCAAGATCAAGCGAAATGTAGGCGGCAATATTACCTATCGAAATACCCGTTATATATTCGAATAGGGACAGTTGGGAAATTTGTCGCTTGCCTAATACCTTCGTAAGCGCAAATAAAATAACGATTGCTGCTAATGTTCTCAGAACAATTTCAAACCAGCTTGGCATGTTGAATATCCCCCCTTCCAAATTTAGAATATCCAGAAAAACATTTCTCATTCGGTTGTACGACATGTCATTGCACATGAGATTCATCATATGGGTCAGCTATGACATATTTTGAAAAAAGCTTGCTATTTGGTTTGTGCTATAGTAAGATAATAAGAACGTATTATATTTAACCTCATCCAATCCCCAGTAAGATTCAACTTTTTCCCACGGATTTTGATTTCTTTGCTGTTAATTCTCAAGCCTGTTACGTGATGTATTTCTGATTCACACTGGCGCGGTCATCGGAGCCGCGAGGACGGAAGAGAGGTAGGGCTTTCGTTGTTTTAGGATGCGAGTTTTTTTCAACTTGGTACACATGCTGTTTGCTGTTAACAAGGGGATTCCCAACGGCCTTTCATTTATGAAGAGGTCCGGTTAAATATAAGTTACACAAAAAAGGGCTGTCCGCTAACACATTATGGTGTTAGAAGGGCAGCCCTGTCCAATTTTATGGCCCTTATTCGTTAGGACAGCCACTCGCAGCCAAATGGCCCGACCGGTTTATTTTGGTATCTAAATATCGCTCATTGTACGCGGATCGGTCTCCCCAAAGCGGAATCCGATTTATAACGTCGAGCCCTGCCATCTTCATGGCATCAAGTTTTTTGGGATTATTCGTGATAAGCGAAACAGGCTTCTCCCGCAGCGTGTTAAGCACGCGAATCGCATCACTGTAATTACGGGCATCATCCGCGAAGCCTAGCTCAACGTTAGCCTCAACTGTATCATATCCTTGTTCTTGGAGCAGATAAGCCATCGCTTTACTGAACAAGCCAATGCCTCTTCCTTCATGATTCGCCAAATAAAATAAAGCGCCAGCACCCTTCTCTACGATCATCCGCATCGATTCATGCAGCTGATAGCCGCAGTCACAGCGCTTGCTTCCAAAAATATCGCCCGTGTGGCAAATGCTGTGCATTCGAATCCAAGCTTCCTCCGCCTGTGCAAAATCGCCGTAAACCAGTACGCTCGACTGCTGCATTTCAGCCAAGTTGCTCGCAGACAGCTTCTTAATCATTTGCTCCGCATCATCCAGCTTTTCTTTACAGAGCAGCCAGCAATACCACTGAAAGATGGCCTCGCCATCCTCTAGCTTAACAGGAAGCGAGATCGGTCCAACTAAATAAATAATGCCTTTTTCACTTTCAATGACTTGTATTTTGTGATCAACAATCGATACCGCTTCTGTATACATGGGGTAGCTCCTAACCTGTTCATAATAGCTGTTTGAACTATTATGTTCGGTTAGCATAGCCGCTATGCTAAGCTCGTTTCTGTAATTGACCTTTCGATGCCCCATCAGCCCGTTACACGCCACTTGATCCAACATGAACCATTTGACCATTTTATCTAGATGTTTTTCCAGTTCGTGCAGCCCAAATGACATTAAGCATGCTTAGCATTAGAATTCTTTCTACTCCTCGTAAATCATCTTTCTCGTCATGCCGCCATCAAGCGTAATATGGGTCCCGGTCACAAAATTATTAAGCGGGTCAGTCAAGTAAAGACAGGCACGTGCAACATCCTCCGGTTTACCAACCCGCTGGGAAGGATGCTGCGTATGATCCGCTTCACGCAGCAGGTCATATTTGCCCGTTTCGATCCAGCCCGGACAGATCGCGTTGACTGTAATTCGGTCAGGACCAAGTGAAACGGCCATCGCATGAGTCAGCGACAGAATGCCTCCCTTAGAGGCGGCATACGCTTCTGAATTAGGCTCCGACATCATCGCCCGTGTCGATGAGATATTGACAATTGCTCCACCGCCGGTTGACCGCATTAGCTTCGCTGCCTCTCTGGAGCAGATAAATGTCCCTCTTAAATTCGTATTAACGACACTGTCCCACTCGTCCAGCGCTAAGTCATACGGCGATTTCCAAATGCCAAACCCGGCATTGTTAATGACGATGTCCAGTCTTCCCGCGAGCGTCTCCACGTCCCTAAGCATCTGAACTACTTCCTCTGGTTTGCTCATATCCGTTACGAAGGATAACGAATCATAGCCTGCTTCCTGCAGCAGCGCTGCCGTTTGCTCCAAACCAGCTTCATTTTTATCGGCTAAAATAGACAGGGCCCCCTGCTCCGCATAAGCAAGCGCCAATGCTCTCCCTATTCCGGCCCCTGCACCTGTAATCAGCACTCTTTTCTCCGTGTAAGCTGCTTTCATTTAATTTCCTCCTTCGTCTAATACTTATCCTAAAAGTGTAATTCATCCGCTGCAAAAAAGAAAATAGGGGCTAACTGCCCCCCTAGAGAGCAATTGTGGCTAACCCGTGTCAAATAAACTGAAAATTTAATTAACATTGAACATTTTTCATGAATAGCCCTTGTCAACCTTACTTGAAAAGCATATGATAAAAGCAAGAAAAGGTTGTGAATGTTTTCACATAATACTCTAGTTTGTGAAATAATTCACGTTGTAAAGATCGCTGCTCACAAACAAAGCGCACTTTACACATACAATAGGAGGCGTTCGATGATGACGATGAACATTGCTGTTATTGGTTGCACACATGCAGGTACGGCTGCAATTACTCAAATGGCCAAACTTTACCCTGAAGCTAGGATTACGGTATATGAACGAAATGACAACATCTCGTTTCTATCGTGCGGAATCGCGCTGCATGTCGGCGGCGTTGTAAAAAATGCCGACGATCTGTTCTACGCTTCGCCCGAGCAGCTCGCCGCGCTTGGCGTACACACGCATATGCGCCATGATGTACTCGCTATAGACACGGATGCCAAAACGATACAAGTCCGCAACCTTGTTACTGGTGAGGATTTTACCGATACATTCGACAAGCTTGTCGTAACGACCGGCTCGTGGCCGATCATCCCTCAGATGGATGGCATTGACCTGGAAAATATCGTGCTTTGCAAAAACTATAACCATTCGAAAACGATTATCGAAAAAGCTAAAAAAGCGAATCGTATCGCTGTTATCGGAGCAGGCTATATCGGAATTGAGCTGGTTGAAGCATTTGAACAGCTTGGCAAAGAGGTCACGCTGATCGATAATATGGAGCGCATATTGTTTAAATACCTGGATAAAGAATTTACGGACGTAACTGAGCAAGCGCTGCTCGAGAAAGGCATTACCATCGCTACCGGACAGACGGTCACTTCGTTCAAGGGTACAGAGGGTAGTGTTACGACTGTAGTAACGACCGCTGGTGAATACGAGGCTGATCTCGTCGTGCTTTGCATAGGCTTCCGCCCTAATACTGAGCTTCTTAAAGGGCAGGTCGATATGCTTCCTAACGGCGCAATTCTAATCGATGAATATATGAGAACCAGCAAGCCGGATATTTTTGCCGCTGGCGACAGCTGTGCCGTCCATTATAATCCAACCGGACAAAATGCTTATATCCCGCTGGCAACGAACGCCGTCCGCATGGGAACATTGGTTGCGAAAAACCTGATGAAGCCTACAGTCAAATATATGGGCACGCAGGGCACATCGGGAATTAAAATCTACGATTACAATATTGCGTCGACAGGCTTAACTGAGGCCGCTGCGCTTGCTGCCGGAATGAATGTGAAAAATGTCACAATCATCGACAACTACCGTCCCGAGTTTATGCCGACCTATGAGCAATTCACACTCAAAGTTGTCTATGAAGCTGACAATGGCCGAATCGTCGGTGCGCAGGTGCTCTCGAAGGTCGACCTGACCCAATCGATTAACACTCTTTCGGTTTGTATCCAAAACGGCATGACGATGGACGAACTCAGCTACGTCGATTTCTTCTTCCAGCCGCATTACAACAAACCGTGGAATCTGCTTAACCAAGCTGGCCTACAGGCGGTGTAAAGCCAGCTTTACTAGTGACACCACCTGTACCTGTCCTGCTTTATCCCACAATCCTTCTTTCATAGCAACGAGCAGCAGAGCTACTAGGCCTCCTCCTAGTGGCTCTGCTGCTTCTTTTTATTTGCTCATGCTGACTTTCCCCTTCTTTCCTCACACCCGTACAATGCAAGTCCGTTAGCTCAAGCTTCTTTCTATTAAAAATAAAATCTAAATATTCCTTGACGGGAATATTCTATATGAGGTATATTCATTTCAGAAGGAAGATACATTCCGAAGAAGCGAGGTGGCTTTCGTTGACTGGGACTGAAAGAGTAGGCTGCAACTTAAGAAAAGTAAACATACCTTTCATTGATAGAAATTCTGAATGATGGATATAACAACCTTTAGCGCACTTGCCGAGCCTAACCGATTGCGCATAGTAGAGCTGCTTCGCAGTGGACCTTTGACCGTAGGTGAAATTGCCGAGCAGCTTCAGCTTCGGCAGCCGCAAGCTTCCAAGCATTTAAAGGTGCTGCATGAAGCAGGACTTGTTGTAGTAGAAGCTGTCGCCAACCGCCGGAATTATAAACTGCACAGGCAGCCGTTTCAAGACATGGACGAATGGCTGAATACCTACCGCCGCATATGGGAAGAAAGATTTGATAGCCTGGATAATTATCTTCAGCAGCTGCAATCCGGCAGCGATAACCCAAATAACGAAAATTAAAGGAGGCATTTTTTTATGACAAACCAAATGATATCCAAAGTTGAGGGCCAAGAACTCATTCTGGAGCGTGTTTTCAATGCGCCGCGCCAACTCGTATTCAAAGCTTTTTCGGAAGCAGAACATCTTAAACATTGGTGGGGTCCGCGCGGCTGGACGCTTTCCGCCTGTACCGTTGATTTCCGGGCTGGGGGCGCGTGGCATTACTGTATGAAATGCTTGGATAAGAATCAGGGAGATTTTTATGGAATGGAGTCATGGGGCAAAGCGATATATAAGGAGATCGTAGATGGCGAAAAAATCGTCTATGTCGATTTTTTCTCTGACGCGGAAGGCAATGAACTGGATACGATGCCATCTGCTCATGTTACGACCACCTTTTTGGAGCAGGATGGACAGACGAAGCTGATCAGCCGGTCACGCTACGCATCTGTCGACGAGCTCAAGAAAGTCATGGAGATGGGAATGGAGCAAGGGATTACCGAAACTTGGGATCGTCTTTCCGAGCATTTGCAGGCTGTACAATCCTAATCGAACGCAGAAGAGCTGCCCTTTGCATAAGGGCAGCTCTTCTTTTATACCGTGTCCGCAGGCGGTTTTCCGAAATTCGGCGTCCCGTCGACATTCCAAGTGAACACCTTTGCACGCGCATGCCGATTGGGATCAAATAACGGATCGCCTACAATTTCCTTATAGCTGCGAGCATGGTAGATCAAGACATCTTGCTCGCCATTCTCTGTCACCGTAAAACTGTTATGTCCCGGACCAAACTGACTTGTCTCCGGGCAACTTTCAAATACGGGGATCTGCGACTTTACCCAAGATGAAGGATCAAGCAGGTCGCTCGATAGATCCGCTGACAGCAGTCCCATAGCATAATTATGATTCGTGGCGCTGCCTGAATACGTCAGAAAAATCCTGCCGTTCCGCTTAAGTACCGCCGCTCCTTCATTTACCATAAAGCCGACTACTTCCCAATCAAGCTCAGGCTTGGTAATTAGAACTTGTTTGCTTTTCAGCGTCCAAGGGTTGCTCATCGTAGCGATATACAAATTCGTATTCCCTGGAATAGCCGGGTCCTGCTGCGCCCATACGAGATATTGCTCGCCACCCTGCTCAAAGCTAGTCGCATCAAGAGAGAACGAGTCCCAACCGGTGACGATCTGCCCCTTCTCCGTCCAGCTACCTTCAAGCGGATTAGGCGATTCACTCTCAAGCACATACATCCGATGTCGGAACGGCTCGTCCTGTTTGGCAGCTGCGAAATAGATATACCATTTTCCATTGATAAAATGAAGCTCAGGCGCCCAGATATGCTTGCTCATCACGCCTTCCTCATACTTCTTCCATACAATTACCTCTACAGCCTCAGTTAAACCTTCAAGCGATGCCGCTCTTCTCAGCACAATACGATCGTATTCCGGAACGGAGCCTGTAAAATAATAAAATCCATCCGTGTGCTTATACACCCATGGATCCGCACGCTGCTCTACTAAGGGATTACGCAGCTGCCTGCTCAACTGTTCCGATGTTTGAATACTCATAAATTTATCAGTCCTCCAGTGTAAATTGTTCTAGTTTATTTGGTTTTAACTATATACATAGCTTCATTTCTATCTATATAAGCGAGAAATCGGAGAAAACGCTAATTTATTGAGGGAGTTAAACTAAAGTTTCACATTTTGGTCGCTGCGCGAGTAGATCATTCTTTAGGGTCGCGGTTGTAACCAGATTCTTTGATTGACTTAGACATGTAAAGAGTTAAGAATCTGGCTACAAAGGCGAACACTTCGTTTCTCCAGAACGCTCTTCTCGCTTCGCTTACACTTCATTTCTTTCGTTCAACTTATCTATGTCTCCAAAACCCAGCCATACGCTGCCCATTTGAAGCCGCTGGGCTAGATTAGATCTATTTTTTAGACCTATTTCATCCATTTCAGCTATTTGAGCCAGATTAGATCTAAAAAATAGATCTATGTCTCCAAAATTCAGCCATACGCTGCCCATTTGAAGCAGCTGGGCTAGATTAGATCTATTTTTTAGACCTATTTCATCCATTTCAGCTATTTGAGCCAGATTAGATCTAAAAAATAGATCTATGTCTCCAAAACCCAGCCATACGCCGCCCATTTGAAGCCGCTGGGCTAGATTAGATCTATTTTTTAGACCTATTTCATCCATTTCAGCTATTTGAGCCAGATTAGATCTAAAAAATAGATCTATGTCTCCAAAATTCAGCCATAAGCTGCCCCTTTGAAGCCACTGAAGTAGATTTGTTTGATGTCGGGGGTATCATCCACGATTATTTATGGAGGAATTGCCCAATTATAAATGGACTATCATTGACCGACTGTGCGTCCGTATGGAATCCTGCTTTCAGAAAGTCATTAAGTTTAAAATCATTAGTTGAACTTATATAGATCCATTCAACAATTATTTAGCGAACTTATGAAATACTCAATAGGCTAAAAATATCGCTTGAAATCTCATCAGAGGTCTCACAATGAAATAACAAATACATTAATCAATTAGCAAATAAGTTATACAATATGTTTAGTTTAACACGTATTTTTAGCTTTTCAACCCCTTGAATGGGTTTCTAGCCGCTTTTCTCGTAGGCGGTTTTCAGAGCCTGAGCTTCCAAAAGCATTTTCGGGGGCGCATTTCAGAGCATCGGCTTCCAGAAGCACAATCGTAGGCGTATTTCAGGATCTGAGCTTCCAGAAGCTCACTCGGGAACCCATCCGCCCCATTCCTCTTTACCCTTATTCCCATTACGCGTTGTAGTCAAAATTCCGACTTCAAGCCACCTTAATCCCACCCGATTTGAATGAAAAACAGCCTTTCCTGCAAAAAAAAATCACCCCATAAAGGGTGATTTTTACAGATATACCACTTCACTTATTTAGCTTCAACCGTAAACGGAATGATAAACGTCTCTCCGCTGCGCTGAAATTGTCCCCATATTTTATAGAGTCCGGGTGCTGGGAATTCCGTCGAAAACTCTGCAGTCGGCCCGCTTCCGTTGTCATTCTTCGGGTGAACATGCAAATAGTGTTTCAAATCCTCGCTAATGATCACAACATGTCCAATGGCTCCCAAATAGGGCTCCAGATCCGTAATCGGCTCCTTCGTTTTCTCATCAGACAAGGTAAAGGTTAAGTCTGCTTCTTTCCCCGGCTGATAGGAGGATACCGCAAGCGAAGCCACAACGCCATCTACTATTCTTGTTAGCTGGGCATCCTTCTGAAACGGCTCGGCGGCCTGCTCCTTACCTGCGACGGTAACGTTCGAGGCAATTGTCATCTGCGATTGGCCTGAAGGAATAAAATCGGCAAACAGCTTGTACTCCCCGCTCTTGGCAAAGGTAGTCTTGATCTCAAACTTCCCTGCTCCCTTATACTCGGGATGAATATGGCTGAATTCTGCCAGATCCTCGCTGACAACAATCAGATGCATCAACTTCTCATGATTTAGCTCAAATTCATCTATGCTTTTGCCAGCTGAATCACGGAGCGACAACTCGATTCGGGTCTCTTCTCCGACCTTAGGCTGTTCCGGCGAATAAGTCCATTCCAGCTTCGCATCATCCGCAGCAGACGTTTCGGCATCATGCCCACCGCTATGTTCACTATGATTAGAAGCAGCTTCTGTCCCAGCCGGCGCTGCCTCTCCCTCCACAGCGCCATGGCCGCTATGCCCATTAGCTGCTGATTCTGCTCCGTTTTGCGAAGCATGCTGCGCATGCTCGTCCTTTGCGCCGCTGCCGCAGCCGGCGGCCAGCAGACTAAGCACGATTACAGCTGCAGCTGTCGTTCGTTTATGATATTTCATAATATTCACAGGCTCCTTAACCATTTAAAATCATCTCATCCTTTGCAGCCTAAGCGCATTTAATACAACGGATACCGAGCTTAAAGCCATCGCCGCTCCCGCGAGCCATGGAGCAAGGAAGCCAGCTGCCGCGATCGGTATGCCAATCACATTGTAGGCAAGCGCCCAGAACAGATTTTGTTTGATATTTGCCATCGTTACACGGCTCATCCGAATCGCATCTGCAATGCTGTTCAAGTCACCGCGCATCAATGTAATATCCGCTGCTTCAATGGCTACATCAGTCCCCCCGCCGATAGCCATCCCGATATCCGCTGCGACTAGCGCTGGAGCATCGTTCATGCCGTCACCAACCATGGCAACTTTCCTGCCTTCTGCCTGCAGATCCTGTACCGCCTTTGCCTTCTGCTCGGGCAGCACCTCAGCAAGAACGCGCTCAATGCCAACTTGGGCCGCAATCGCTTTGGCCGTACGTTCATTATCTCCGGTCAGCATAATGACATTAAGTCCCAGCTTCTTCAAGCTGGCAACTGCTGCGGCGGAGGTTTCCTTAACGGTATCAGCTACGGCAACAAGTCCTGCGATTGCCCCGTTAACAGCAATAAGCATGACCGTCTTACCCTCCGATTCTAGCGCCTGCTGCTCTTCCAGCACGGTTTGTATGCCTACGCTATGTTTTTCCATGAGCTTGCGTGTCCCTATCAACAATTGTTGACCATCTACCTCTGCTTCAATCCCATAGCCTGGTACTGCCTCAAATTTCTGAGCATCAGGCATAGGAATAGATCGAGCAGCAATCCCGGCAACCAACGCCTCTGCTACCGGATGCTCGGAGTTTCTCTCGGCTGCTCCCACCCAGCTGAGCAGCATTTCTTCCTCGAAGCCTGCCGCTGCACGAACATCGGTCAGCTCCGGCTTGCCTTTTGTTACGGTACCCGTCTTATCTAGTACGATCGTATCGACATGATGCGTGCTCTCCAAATGCTCTCCGCCCTTGAATAATACGCCGAGCTCTGCCGCGCGCCCCGAGCCCGCCATAATTGAGGTAGGAGTAGCCAAACCGAGTGCGCATGGACATGCGATAACGAGCACCGCTATCGCCTTCTCAAGCGCATTGCCTACATCGCCAGGCTCGACAACAAAATACCAAACTACAAAAGCTACCGCGGCAAGCGCCGTAACAATCGGGACAAAAATGCCTGATATCCGATCAGCGACCCGCTGGATTGGCGCCTTCGAGCCCTGCGCTTCTTCCACGACCCTAATAATTTGCGCAAGCGCCGTTTGCTTGCCAACCTTCTCAGCCTGCATGCGAAGCACGCCGTTTTTGTTGATTGTTGCGCCGATCACTTTGTCTCCCATGCTTTTCTCTACAGGCATGCTCTCGCCTGTCAGCATTGATTCATCGACCGTAGAAGCTCCTTCGAGCACAAACCCGTCGACCGGTATTTTCTCGCCCGGTTTTACTAGCAGCACATCGCCGGCGATCACATCCATGATATCAACTCGCTGTTCCGTGCCTTCACGAATAACGATTGCCGTTTGGGCTTGCAGCCCCATCAGCGTCTTAATTGCTTCAGAAGATCTGCCCTTAGCCAAAGCCTCAAGCAGCTTCCCGAGAACGATTAAAGTAATAAGCACTGCGCTCGTCTCATAATAAAGCTCTACATCATGAACGCCATGGCCAGAAGCACCAAGCGTTCGCAGCGTACCATAGAGACTATAGAAAAAAGCAGCCGACGTACCGAGTGCGACAAGAACGTCCATATTCGCGCTGCCGCTTCTCAGTGCTTTATATGCGCCAACATAGAATGGCCACCCAATAATGAACTGCACAGGTGCCGCCAGTGCCAGTTGAAACCAAGCATTCATGAACAGCTGCGGAACAGGCAGAAAACTCGTAAAGGAGAAATGGCCCGCCATCGCCCACAGCAAAGGCAAGGCAAGGATAACAGAAACGGCAAGCCGCAGCTTCTGCCGCTTAATCTCCTGTTTCTTGTAGTCGCCAGCCTCTTCGTTCGAGCCTTCTGTCAGCTTGATCGTTCCATAGCCTAAATCGATAATCTTCTGCTCTAGCTTGCTATCATCCATGACCTGAGGATCATAGCTAACGGAAGCCCGTTCCAGCGCCAAATTCACATTGGCCTCCACGCCTTCCATCCGATTGAGTCCCTTCTCAATCCGATTCGCACACGCTGCACAGGTCATTCCTGTAATTTGAATCGTCGTTTGTGCTTTTTCCATGTCTGCCCACCTACTGTCTACATACCCTCATGGGGTATGTTTTATTGTAAAAAAAGAGAGGCTATTCCTAGCCTCTGCCTTGTCTAACCTGCGAAAAATCAAACAACGTCGTAGCCTTGATCCTCAATAGCCGCTTTGACAGCATCAAGCGAAACTTTGGATTCATCATATTCCACCGCTACCTTCTTTGCTGCCAGATCAACTTTGCCTACTGCTCCTGCATTGCCTACTGCTTTCTCCACCGCGCTCACGCAATGTCCGCAGGTCATGCCCTCAACCTTCAATACTGTGTTTGCCATTTCAAAAAATCCCCTCTCTTATTTCATTAATTTGTTAACGGTAACAAGCAATTCATCAATAACTTCGCTCTCTCCCGCTTGAATTCGTTCCACAACGCAGCTCTTCATATGACCTTCCAGCAGCAGCTTCCCAACGCTATTCAAAGCGGATTGGGCAGCAGCAATCTGATTAAGCACATCATCGCAGTACGTATCCTTTTCAATCATCGCCTTCACGCCTCTAATTTGTCCTTCTATGCGGTTGAGGCGCTTTGTCAAATTATCCTTCGTCTGCGCGGAGTGATGACTCTTTCGCGGAGCAGACGAATCGCAGCAGTCAGCAGCATGTCCATGGGCCTCGGAGCTGCCCGTTATCACTTCATTATTCATTCAACATACCTCCAGGGGGTATCTGCTTCTGATCGGAGTATAGCATACCCCCTAAGGGTATGTAAATATCATTTTCGAAAATGGTTAATTATTCCCATATAAGCGCTTCTATTCTGTATGGCAATATGCTACGATCCTCATAAACCACTCTCTCAGCTGCCAAAGACTCTCCTGATAACCGCATGAGCTGCGCCAGTAAGAACCGCTTTCAGTCATTTGCAAGTCTATATGAACCGCGTGGCACAGAGTGGTATTTATTTCGTTATTTTGCACTTAATTCTGCAAAAATACTACTCCTGTATGACTGCTTAAACGCTACTCAATCAAGAGAGGATGAATCGATTTGCAAACCGTGATTAATTTTGCCCACCGCGGAGCAAGCGGCTGCTGCCCTGAAAACACGCTCGCAGCCTTCAAAACAGCGCTGAAGCTAGGAGCAACAGGCATTGAAACCGACGTTCAGCTGACGAAGGACGGCCGGATCGTCATCATTCATGACGAATCGCTCGCTCGCACAGCCGGACTAAACCAGTTTGTAAAAGATACCGATTATGCTGAGCTTTCAACTCTTGACGCGGGCAGTTGGTACGCTCCGGAATTCCATGCGGAACGCATTCCATCACTGGAGCAGTTGCTCGAGCTTTTGCGAGATACCGATACGATCCTTAATATCGAGCTCAAAAACGGAATTTTCCAATACCCGGACATCGAACGTAAAGTAATCGAAATGGTTCGAGACTTTCGGATGACGGACCGCGTCATCCTCTCCAGCTTCAATCATTATTCACTTGCCTTGTGCAAGCAATTGGCTCCAGAGATTCGGACTGGCATTTTATATATGGAAGGTTTATACCATCCCTCAGATTATGCTGCGACGCTGCAGGCCGATGCGCTTCACGCCTTTAAGCTTGCCGTAACGCCAGAACTGATAGCTGAAGCAGCTGCGAAAGGAATCGCTTACCACCCGTTTACAATCAATGATTCTGCAGAAATGGAGAAGCTTATCCTTGCTGGAGTGGCTGGCATGATTACGGATTACCCGGATGTCCTTGCGGAGTTGCTGAAGAGGAGAGGAGCACGCTAAGCATGAGAAAAACATGGCTGCTAGGATTCGGTTTTTTTAGCATCAGCATAACATGGGCGCTCTACAACGCATTCGTCCCTTTTTTTCTCGAGAAATTTTTGACGAGCACCGCGCTTATCGGGTTTATGATGACAATCGATAACTATTTTGCTTTATTCCTACAGCCATGGATCGGCAGCCGCAGTGACCGCACGAATAGCCGCCTTGGCAAAAGAATGCCTTATCTCCTGCTCGGCATGCCGCTCGCCGCCTTGTTCGGAGCGCTTATTCCTTGGCATACCAGCCTGCTTACGCTCGTCTTGTTCATGGTGCTGATGAATTTATCCATGAGCCTTTACCGTTCGCCAACCGTCGCGTTGATGCCTGACATCACCAAGGAAGGCAAGCGGACGCAAGCGAACGGAATCATTAACTTTATGGGCGGAATCGGCTCCATTCTCGCTTTCGCGGGTGGCTCGTACCTGTACGACAAGCACGCCTCGCTGCCGTTTCTATCGGCATCCGTTTTGACGCTGGTCTGCCTCATGATTCTTTTGTTCACCATCAAGGAAAAACGGGACACGATCGCCTATATACCCGCAGAAGAAAAGAAGAAAGTCTCATTCAAAGGACAATGGAACCGTCCTACTCTTTTCCTGCTGGGAGCGATCTTTTTCTGGTTTCTCTCTTATCAAGGAGTCGAAGCCTTCTTCACCTTATACGGTAAAAACCATTTGCAACTTACGGAAAGCCAAGCTTCCTTCTCGCTTGCATTCTTTTCCCTTGCATTTGTTCTTGCCGCCATCCCAAGCGGGCTGCTTGGCAACCGCTACGGCAAGAAGCTGATTATCACCATAGGAGTGATTGGATTAATCATTATTTTTGCCGCCATTTCATTTGTTGACGCCCTGCTTCCCCTGCGCGCCTTACTCATCTTCGGCGGTGTATTCTGGGCCATGATCAATATTAACTCCTATCCGTTCATCATTTCGCTCGGTGATGAACAGAGCATAGGCGCACGTACCGGCATTTATTACTTATTCTCATCGCTTGCTGCCATTACTTCACCGCCTCTCATGGGAGGCTTGATTGATTGGCTCGATTATTCGGCCTTATTTTATTTTTCTTCCGGAGGCATGGTCATTGCTTTGCTTTTACTACTTTGTGTTAAGGATAAAGGAGAATCTATCCGATGCTAATGTTACATCACTATTACGATCAATCGACGGGACCCTTTCGTAACTTGTCGGATCTGTCTTCGGAGGATGCAGCGCTTGTCCTTGAACAAATTCGCAAGCAGCAGACGGGATTTGCCAGCAAACGATCGCCAGATTACCTTGAGATCAGGCGCAGCCTTGAATTAAAGGCAAGGGAGATGTTCATTCGCAAAGGAGGCACGCCGGTAAGGCATCGGCCCCATTATATGACCGTAGGAAGCTGCCCTTGGCTGCTGGATTGGTATCCAAGCGGCAAGGATCTTCAAATTGCAATCGACGCTTTCGATCCAGGAACGCTAAGCTTTACTTATGGAGATTTGTTCCCTACCATGCGTTATGCGGACGGCAAGCCTTATCGTGGAGAGGTTTATACAGCGAATGAAATTGTAGGGATCATCCGTGAGTTCGGGCTGCCGCAAGAGTGGAACGGGAGCGGCCAACATGGTCCCGAGCGTTACATCGAAGTGCAGGTATGGGATGACAAGCCTCTGAAGCAGTACCTCACAGAAGCGATTCCGACACTGGGGCATTCTGCTCCTCCTCTTGGATAACTCCTTAGCTCGAAACAAAAAAATCCGGCTGTGCGTCACATGACGCCACAGCCGGATTTTCATTTGATTAGTGAATGCTGCCTTTGCTAAAGCCGCCGCCCATGACGTCGGACACATGCTCAATCGCGATAAAGGCATTCTCATCGATGGATTGTACGATAGACTTAAGCTTAGCGAGCTCCAAACGGGATACTACGCAATAAATCATTTGCGTATTCTCTTTGGAATAGCCGCCACGCGCATGAATAAAGGTTGTCGTTCTGCCTAAACGGTCGATAATGGCTTGGGAGATTTCCTCGAACTCGGCGGATATGATCGTTACCGATTTGGATTCATCCAGACCCTCTACGACGATATCAATCAGCTTAATGGCGATATAATATGTAAACATCGAATACATCGCAGAATCCCATCCAAACACGAACCCTGCAAATATAAATATAACGACGTTAAAGATCATTATAATTTGCCCGACAGGCATACGAAGCTTCTTCGAGATCAGAATCGATACAATCTCAACCCCGTCAAGCGAACCGCCGAACCGAATGGTCAAACCAACGCCCGCACCCAGGATTAATCCACCGAACAGAACCGCGAGCAGCTTTTCTTCCGTAAAAGCCTCAACGTGATGGAGCAGGGAAGTCGTAATGGACATAACGATAATGCCGTACAAAGTCGAGATCGCGAACGTTTTCCCGATTTGCTTATACCCCAAAATAAGAAAAGGCACGTTTACAATGAATAGATAAACACCTAGCGGAAGCGGAGTTAAGCTAGCCAGCATGATCGATACACCTGCAATGCCTCCGTCAATGACTTGATTCGGCACAAGGAACAGCTCCAAGCCGACACCCATTAGGACAGAGCCGATCGTGATAAAAATAAACCGTTTAAAAATTTCGAAAAATGATAACCCTTTGTGTGCCTTTGCCAACAGCCTTACCTCCGTTTTTTCTGAATCACTCTACTGACTTTAGCACAAAAATGGCATTTTTTCAAAAATGAATGTTCTCAAGTTAGAAAATATGCCATAGACTTCGGCTCCAATCCCTTGACAGAACGGCTTTGGATAACTTTTATTACAAATAAAGACTCAAGCCGCAATCGCCCCGGCATGAGTCTTATCCTTTTCCAATATTAATCTACGAAGCCTGCAAGCCCTTTATCCATCAAATAATCCATCTCCGCGTCCAAAATCGACTCGACGACCAACTCATTTGATTTCACATCCGAACGGCTCAGCACATAGTCTACCAGCTCGTCGCCGTCAATGTCGACCTCACCGTTTTTGTCTTCCTTAGCATTGTTGATAAAAACCTGCTCATGCTTCAATACGAGCTTGATCAGCTTTTCATCCGCATTCGTCTCGTTTGCAATATATTGCAAAAGCTCTTGCTCGTTCAATTGTTCCGTCATCGTTTGTCATCTCCTAATTCTAATGCTTGTTTCATTGTACCACATTCATTTCATCCTGATGAGAATGAGAAGCTAAGCGTTTTGTAAACTTAAGAATGATGATTTTGTACAAATTGGTTGCCATGCAGCTGATAGTACAGCCCTTTCTGGGCAAGCAGCTCTTCATGGCTGCCTCTTTCCGCAATTTCACCGTCTTTGATGAACAGAATCGTATCGGCATGGCGAATGGTGCTTAAGCGATGAGCGATGACAAAGCTGGTTCTGCCGCTAAGCAGCGTCTTCATCGCCTCCTGGATTTGAAGCTCGGCAAGGGTATCGACGCTGCTCGTTGCTTCGTCGAGAATGAGAAGCGCCGGTTCGCCCAAGATCGCGCGCGCAATCGTGAGAAGTTGGCGCTGACCGTGGCTGATGTTGCCGCCCTCCGCGGTCAGCTCGGTGTCGTACCCCTGCGGAAGCTTGGCAATAAAAGCATGCGAATTCGCCTGGCGTGCCGCGGTCTCTACCTCGGCATCCGTTGCCTCAAGCCTGCCATAGCGGATATTTTCACGAATGGTGCCTGAGAATAAATGGGCATCCTGCAGCACGATGCCCAGCTGGCTTCTCAGGTTATTTTTGTCCATCATGCGGATATCCTCATCGTCAATCAAGATTTGGCCGGTGCTGATCTCGAAGAAACGCCCGATCAGATTAATGATCGTGGTCTTCCCTGCGCCGGTTGGTCCAACCAATGCGATCGTCTCTCCTGGCCTAGCCGTGAAGCTGATGTCCTTCAGTGCCGCGGTTCCGTCATTGTAGGCAAAACCTACGTCTTTAAACTCTACCCTGCCGGCAACTGAACCATGCTTGGCCACCTTCGATTCATCCTCGTATTCCGAAGGAACATCCATCATTTCAAACACCCGCTCCGCCCCTGCGACGCCCGATTGAATGTTATTGTATTGATTGGCAACTTCATTAAGCGGACCGCTAAACTGCCTGGAGTAACCAAGAAAGCTTATAATGACCCCGACGGAGGCATGGCCATGCACCGCCAGCCAGCCGCCGGCCCCCGCTATGATCAGATAGCTGATATGGCCGAACATATTCATGAATGGTCCCATAGTGCCGGAATAAATTTGCGCCTTGATCCCTACCTTTTTCAGCCTCGCGTTGGCGGTGCCGAACTGCTCCGCCATTCGCTCCTCCTGGTGAAAGAGAGCAACTACCTTTTGTCCGGATACCGTTTCTTCAATAAAGCTGTTCAGCCCGCCCAGCTCCTGCTGCTGTCCTTTGAACTGCCGTTTTGTTATTTTCGCGATTCGTTTGGTCACGAATACGATAAGCGGAATGACAACAAGCGCAACCAGCGTCAGCCATACGTTCAGGATTAGCATCATCGTAAATGAGCCTATGAGCATAATGACGCTTGAAATGATTTGAATCAGGCTTTGATTCAACGTATTCGTCACGTTATCGATATCGTTAGTCGTGCGGCTCATCAGCTCGCCATGATTTTTGCTGGCGAAGAACGGCACGGGAAGCTTTTGCAAATGAGTGAATAAATCCTTGCGAATGCTCCAGACGGTCCGCTGCGATACCTCAGCCAGGAAAAAAGCCTGCAGCCACCCTACCAAGCTGCCAGCCGCATAAATCGCAAGCATAAGTAAGCAAATTTGCAGCAGCCCGTCGTAGTTTTTAGCTATAATGTAGTCATCTAATGCAAGGCCCAGCAAATAAGGACCCGCCAGCGTCAGCCCTGCCGAAACTACCGTTAACACCATGACCGTAACCAACCGGCCCCGCTGATGGAGCAAGTAAGCGCCTATTTTCTTTAGAGTAGCAAGCATAGAATTCATTGGTTAAGCTCCTTGCTGAGATAAGGCAATTTGCCGATAGAGACCGCTTTGCTGCAGCAGCTCCCCGTGTGTGCCAATCGCTGTAATTTGACCCTCTTCAAGAACGATAATCCGATCCGCCTGCTGAACCGATGCAATGCGCTGCCCAATGATAATACAAGTGCTATCCGCCATGAGCGTTTGAAGCGATTTACGAATGAGGAGATCCGTGTTCAAATCGACCGCGCTCGTGCAATCATCAAGAATGACGATCTTCGGCTGCAGCAGCAGCGTCCGTGCAATGGATAACCGCTGCTTCTGGCCGCCGGAGAGATTAACCCCTCGTTGACCCAGCACGGTATCGTAACCTTTTTCCAGCTTCATAATAAAATGATGCGCTTCTGCTGCTTTCGCAGCCGCCTCTACCTCCTGCTGGCTTGCATCCGGCATGCCGTAACGGATATTATCCCGTATCGTCCCACTGAACAAATGGGCCTGCTGGAGCACCATCCCGATTTGACGATGAAGCTCCTTCGGATCAATCTCGTTGATCGGTCGTGAATCGATGCGTACCATCCCTTTTGTCGCTTCATAGAACCGCGGGATGAGGCTGACGAGCGTCGATTTTCCCGCGCCGTTGATGCCAACGATCCCTATCGTTTCGCCCGCTTCAACCGTAAAATGAATATCCCGCAGCACAGCCTTCTCCAAATCACCGTCATAACTGAAGCTGACATGTTCGAAGGAGAGGCTGCCCTCGCGAATGACGCTTTTCCCCGTACCCGCTTCGTTCCCATTGTTACGGCTGTCGGCAGGCACATCCAGCACTTCATTAATCCGATCTGCGGAAGCCTTAGCACGTGAAATAGCCATCAACTGATTGCCAAGGCCAAGCGTAGAGAACAAGAGCTGCGTAATATAAGTCAAAAATGCCGCAAGGCTGCCGACCGACAATGCTCCTTGCTCCGATAGCACGCCTCCGTACCAAAGTGCGGCTACGATGCTAAAGTTAAGAATCAATGACATGAGCGGCGTATTCAGCGCAACGATTTTGGCAGCTTTCAAGCTCGCTTGCAGCAAATTCGAATTCGTTTCATTAAAACGTTTCTCCTCATAATCGGCGCGCACGAAAGCTTTGACCACGCGAATTCCAGACAAATTCTCCTGCATAACCGTGTTCACTTGATCCAGCCGCTGCTGCATGCGCGAGAATAGCGGTACGGTGATCCGAGTCGTAATGACCAGAAAAGCAACCAGCAGCGGCAGCATGGCCAACAAAATAAGCGATAAACGAGGACTGATCGAGAAGGCCATAATCAGGCTTCCCGCAATAATAAACGTATCGCGCGCAAATATACGAAGGATAATGAGCACTAAGCTTTGAATTTGCGTAACATCGCCTGTTAGGCGGGTTACGATGGAGCCGGAGCCGAAGCGGTCCAACGACTGTAGGGACAAGCTTTGAATTTTTTGAAACAGCGCCTGCCTCAAATCCGCCCCGAAGCTTTGCGACGCTATCGTCGAGAATACGGTGCAGCCTACGCCTGCAAGTAATCCAATGAGCGCAGCAAGCAGCATTTTAGGCGCAGTCCCGGCAATCGCCCCCAAATTACCGTCCATAATTCCATCATTCACGATACTCGCCATAAACTTGGGCTGGAGCAGGTCCATCCATACCTCCAGCAGCATAAACAGTGGCGCAATGATGGCAGGCAGCCAATATTTCTTCAAAAATCTAGTAAGCTTTAACAAATAAACACCTCAATCTACTACCAATTTCGAAAACAACAAAGAAAGAGGGCTGCGCAGCTAGCGCCCTCTCGTTAGAGTTATTATAGCACCCCATAGCCCGTTTCTTCACTCCAAAAAACGAAAAATAATTCGCGGCTATAATCGGGACCGCTGTCAATCGTCTGTGAAAATGTCACCTTAACTGTGCTATGAAAATGTCACTCTTTAGTTTGGAGGCCGCCCTTACCAGGAGGCCTCTGAATAATGGTTATGTTGTGAATACATGACGTCTTGGAA